>NZ_MDVW01000018.1:0-495329 GCF_001742765.1 Enterobacter sp. ku-bf2 | reverse complement strand
CGGCAAAGTAGCAAGCTACTTTCCGCTGCCGCTCGACTTGCATGTGTTAGGCCTGCCGCCAGCGTTCAATCTGAGCCATGATCAAACTCTTCAATTTAAGTTTGATGCTCGTGAATTAAACTTCGTAATGAATTACGCATGTTCACTCAGAGACTTGGTATTCATTTATTGTCCGAAGACATTAAGAATCCATGTCACTTTGAGTGCCCACACAGATTGTCTGATAAATTGTTAAAGAGCAGTGCAACGCGGCTTTCGCTCACCGTTGCGAGGTGGCGTATATTACGCTTTCCTCTTTCAGAGTCAACCCGTTATTTCAGGATTTTTTCTCTTCAACCGAACCGCTTGTTGTGTGAAGTGATTCACATCCGCCGTGTCGATGGAGGCGCATTATAGGGGGCCGCCGAGGAATGACAAGCGGAAAAATGCATTTTTATTTCAACCGCTCATCTTTTCACCAGAAAGGCTATTTTTGGTGCTTTTTAATCTCTTTTGGCAGCTCGGCCAGACTATTAATTACCCAATCCGCCGCATTCTCAGCTTCTGGCGTCACAGGCTTGCCGGTGCGCACTAATATTTTGGTCCCTACACCTGCTGCTGCAGCTGCCTGCATATCTTCCAGTTTATCGCCCACCATATAAGAAGCCGCCATATCAATGTGCAGGAACTCCTGCGCAGAGATGAACATTCCCGGATGCGGCTTACGGCAATCACAGGTCTGACGATATTCTTCTACGGTTCCCTGTGGGTGATGCGGACAATAGTAGATGCCATCGAGATCCACACCGCGATCGGCCAGTGACCAGTCCATCCATTCCGTCAGCGTCTCAAACTGCGCTTCGGTAAATTTACCGCGTGCAATACCGGACTGGTTCGTCACCACCACCAGCGCATAGCCCATCTCTTTCAGCTGGCGCATGGCATCTATTACGCCCTCGATAAACTCGAACTCATCAATCTCATGGACATAACCGTGATCCACATTAATAGTGCCGTCACGATCGAGGAAAATTGCGGGTACTGATTTTGCCACCGGTTTGCTCCTGAAAAAGGCATGTTCGACTAGTATCTCATGAATCGCAGCGCAATAAAGTGCTCATCGTACAGAGTTGGATTGATTTAGACGTCTGGATGCCTTAACATCCGTTTTGTTTACGGTCATCACCCGTATCTGGCAGAAGAAAATGCCACGGCTAACTTACATACGATAAAAATAATCTAATGATTAAACTTTCCAATATCACCAAAGTGTTCCAGCAGGGGAACCGAACCATTCAGGCGCTGAACAACGTCAGCCTGCATGTTCCTGCTGGTCAAATTTATGGCGTCATTGGCGCATCGGGTGCAGGTAAAAGCACGCTGATCCGTTGTGTTAACCTGCTTGAGCGCCCAACCCAGGGCAGCGTAGAAGTTGGCGGCCAGGAACTTACCGCCCTTTCAGAGAAAGAACTCACCAAAGCGCGTCGTCAGATTGGCATGATTTTCCAGCACTTTAACCTGCTGGCCTCCCGCACCGTGTTCGGCAACGTTGCCTTACCGCTTGAGCTGGATAACACGCCGAAAGAAGAAGTGAAGCGTCGCGTCACCGAGCTGCTCGACCTCGTGGGTCTGGGCGACAAACATGATAGCTACCCGGCAAATCTGTCCGGTGGGCAAAAACAACGTGTGGCCATTGCCCGCGCGCTGGCAAGCAATCCTAAGGTACTGCTGTGCGATGAAGCCACCAGCGCACTGGATCCGGCAACCACGCGTTCGATTCTGGAACTGCTGAAGGACATTAATCGTCGCCTGGGCCTGACGATCCTCCTTATTACGCATGAGATGGACGTGGTGAAACGCATCTGTGACTGCGTGGCGGTCATCAGCAACGGTGAACTGATCGAGCAAGACACGGTAAGTGAAGTGTTCTCGCATCCGAAAACCCCGCTGGCGCAGCAGTTCATCCAGTCCACGCTGCATCTGGATATTCCGGAAGACTATCTGGAGCGTTTGAAAACCGAACCCGCTGCTGACAGCGTCCCGATGCTGCGCATGGAGTTCACCGGTCAGTCCGTTGATGCTCCCCTGCTTTCCGAAACCGCACGTCGCTTTAACGTGAACAACAACATCATCAGCGCGCAGATGGATTACGCCGGTGGCGTCAAGTTCGGCATCATGCTGACAGAAATGCACGGCACACAAGAAGAAACCCAGGCAGCCATTGCCTGGCTGCAAGAACATCACGTAAAAGTAGAGGTACTGGGTTATGTCTGAGCCGATGATGTGGCTGCTGGTTCGCGGCGTTTGGGAAACGCTGGCAATGACCTTTGTCTCTGGCTTCTTTGGTTTTGTGATTGGCCTGCCGGTCGGCGTGTTGCTGTACGTGACGCGTCCGGGTCAAATCATTGAGAACGCGAAGCTGTACCGTACGCTCTCTGCGCTGGTGAATATTTTCCGTTCTATCCCGTTCATTATTTTACTGGTGTGGATGATTCCGTTTACCCGCGTGATCGTCGGAACGTCTATCGGTCTGCAGGCAGCGATCGTTCCGCTGACCGTTGGCGCTGCGCCGTTTATCGCCCGTATGGTGGAAAACGCCCTGCTGGAAATCCCAACCGGTTTGATCGAAGCTTCCCGTGCGATGGGCGCCACGCCGATGCAGATCGTCCGCAAGGTTCTGCTGCCGGAGGCACTGCCAGGGCTGGTGAATGCGGCAACCATTACGCTTATCACCCTGGTCGGTTATTCGGCGATGGGCGGTGCCGTAGGCGCGGGCGGTTTAGGTCAGATTGGTTACCAGTACGGCTATATTGGATATAACGCGACCGTGATGAATACCGTTCTGGTATTGCTGGTTGTTCTGGTTTACTTAATCCAGTTCTCTGGCGATCGCATCGTCCGGGCTGTTACGCATAAATAACGTTACACACAACACAAACTCTACGAGTTAAGGATAAAACATGGCGTTTAAATTAAAGACCTTCGCAGCAGTAGGCGCGCTGATCGGCTCTCTGGCACTGGTGGGTTGCGGTCAGGACGAAAAGGATCCAAACCACATTAAAGTGGGCGTTATCGTAGGTGCAGAACAGCAGGTTGCGGAAGTTGCTCAGAAAGTGGCAAAAGAGAAGTATGGCCTGGACGTGGAGCTGGTGACCTTCAACGATTACGTTCTGCCGAACGAAGCGCTGAGCAAAGGCGATATCGACGCGAACGCCTTCCAGCATAAGCCATACCTGGACCAGCAGATCAAAGATCGCGGCTATAAACTGGTGGGTGTCGGTAACACCTTCGTTTATCCGATTGCCGGTTACTCTAAGAAAATTAAATCACTGGACGAACTGCAGCCGGGCTCTCAGGTTGCCGTGCCTAACGACCCAACTAACCTTGGTCGTTCCCTGCTGCTGCTGCAGAAAGTGGGCCTGATCAAACTGAAAGACGGTGTTGGCCTGCTGCCAACCGTTCTGGACGTCACCGAGAACCCGAAAAATCTGAAAATCGTTGAACTGGAAGCACCGCAGCTGCCACGTTCTCTGGACGATGCGCAGATTGCTCTGGCCGTTATCAACACCACGTACGCCAGCCAGATTGGCCTGACGCCAGCCAAAGACGGTATCTTCGTTGAAGATAAAGACTCCCCGTACGTTAACCTGATCGTGACTCGCGAAGACAACAAGGACGCGGAAAACGTGAAGAAATTCGTTCAGGCCTATCAGTCAGACGAAGTTTACCAGGAAGCCAACAAAGTGTTTAACGGCGGCGCTGTTAAAGGCTGGTAATCTCACCTCAGTGTAATATCATCAGGACGGGCTTATGCCCGTCTTGTCATTTGTGCAGTCAACTGATTCAATATCTGACGTTTTGATTATCCATTGAGGAAATATTATGCGTGCTTTACCGATCTGTCTTTTAGCACTCATGCTGAGCGGCTGTTCTATGCTAAGCAGATCTCCCGTTGAACCTGTTCAAAGCACGGCAACCCCGCCAAAGACCGAGCCTGCGAAACCGAAAGTGGTTCGCCCTGCGCCGGTTCGCATTATCACGAAAGCGGACGAACTCGTCGGTAAACCGTTCCGTGAACTGGGCGAAGTGAGCGGCGAATCCTGTCAGGCGACTAATCAGGACTCACCACCGAATATTCCGACTGCGCGTAAACGCATGCAGATTAATGCCGCAAAAATGAAAGCTAACGCGGTCCTGCTGCACAGCTGTGAAGTCACCAGCGGCACGCCGGGCTGCTACCGTCAGGCGGTGTGCATCGGTTCTGCGCTGAACATCACGGCGAAATGAGTGCATTTCAGTTCGAGCAGATAGGCGTTATCCACTCTCCTTATAAAGAGAAGTTCGCCGTCCCCCGCCAGCCCGGTCTTGTCACCAGCGGACGCGGTGAGCTTCACCTGATTGCGCCTTACAATCAGGCGGATGCGGTACGCGGGCTCGAGGCGTTCAGCCATCTGTGGGTGGTGTTCGTGTTTCACCAGACGATGGAAGGCGGCTGGCGTCCTACCGTGCGTCCTCCTCGTCTTGGCGGCAATGCGAGAATGGGGGTGTTTGCGACGCGCTCGACCTTTCGTCCAAACCCGGTTGGCATGTCGCTGGTTGAACTGAAAGGCATACGCTGCCAGAAAGATCGGGTGATACTCGAGTTAGGTAGCCTGGACCTGGTCGACGGCACGCCGGTGATCGACATCAAACCCTATTTGCCCTTCGCCGAAGCCCTTCCGGACGCGCGTGCAAGCTATGCCCAGGACGCACCACAGGCAGATATGCCGGTGTATTTTACCCCTGAGCTCGCCTCGCAGCTCGGTCAACTGGAGAAACGCTATCCTCGCTTACGGGATTTCATCACCGAAGTGCTGGCACAGGACCCACGTCCGGCCTACCGTAAAGAAGAGGAAGCGGGAAAAACGTACGCCGTCTGGCTGCTGGATTTTAACGTTCGCTGGCGCGTCACCGGGGCAGGTTTTGAAGTGTTTGCCCTGGAACCCAGGTAATTTTGTTCTCCTCTCTTTTGGCATCTTTGCCACACTGGTAAACTAAACCACTTTTTTTGTGTCAGGCTGGTGTTTCAGCCTGTTCCAATCGTCGAAATGGAACCGTAACAACATGCGTACTAGCCAATATCTGCTCTCCACTCTGAAGGAGACGCCTGCCGACGCCGAAGTGATCAGCCATCAGCTGATGCTGCGCGCCGGGATGATCCGCAAGCTGGCCTCCGGGTTATACACCTGGCTGCCGACCGGCGTGCGCGTCCTGAAAAAAGTCGAAAACATCGTGCGTGAAGAGATGAACAACGCCGGTGCTATCGAGGTGTCCATGCCTGTGGTTCAGCCCGCTGACCTGTGGCAGGAGAGTGGCCGTTGGGAACAATATGGCCCTGAACTGCTGCGCTTCGTCGATCGCGGCGAGCGTCCGTTCGTTCTCGGCCCAACGCATGAAGAAGTCATTACCGACCTGATTCGTAATGAGCTGAGCTCTTACAAACAGCTGCCGCTGAACTTCTTCCAGATCCAGACCAAGTTCCGTGACGAAGTTCGCCCACGTTTCGGCGTCATGCGCTCTCGCGAATTCCTGATGAAAGATGCCTACTCTTTCCATACCTCTCAGGAATCCCTGCAAGAGACGTACGACGCAATGTACGCGGCATACAGCAAAATCTTCTCCCGCATGGGTCTGGATTTCCGCGCTGTGCAGGCTGATACCGGCTCCATCGGCGGTAGCGCATCCCATGAGTTCCAGGTTCTGGCGCAGAGCGGTGAAGACGATGTGATCTTCTCTGACTCCTCTGATTACGCGGCGAACATCGAATTTGCAGAAGCGCTGGCACCAAAAGAACCGCGTGCTGCGGCAACGCAAGAGATGACGCTGGTTGATACGCCAAACGCGAAAACCATTGCCGAGCTGGTTGAGCAGTTCAACCTGCCGATCGAAAAAACCGTTAAGACCCTGCTGGTGAAATCCACCGAAGGGAGCGCTTACCCGCTGGTTGCCCTGCTGGTGCGTGGCGATCACGAGCTGAACGAAGTGAAAGCCGAGAAGCTGCCGCAGGTCGCCAGCCCGCTGACGTTCGCCACTGAAGCGGAAATCCGCGCCGTGGTCAATGCTGGGCCAGGTTCTCTCGGTCCGGTGAATATGCCGGTTCCTGTTGTTATTGACCGCACGGTAGCCGCGATGAGCGACTTCTCCGCTGGTGCGAACATCGACGGTAAACACTACTTCGGCATCAACTGGGATCGCGACGTGGCGACGCCGGAAGTGGCTGACATCCGTAACGTGGTCGCAGGCGACCCAAGCCCGGACGGTCAGGGTACCCTGATGATCAAGCGCGGTATCGAAGTGGGTCACATCTTCCAGCTGGGCGATAAATACTCGCGCGCGCTGAACGCCGCCGTTCAGGGTGAAGATGGCCGTAACCAGATCCTGACCATGGGTTGCTACGGTATCGGGGTGACGCGCGTGGTAGCTGCGGCGATTGAGCAGAACTACGACGAGCGCGGCATCGTCTGGCCGGACAACATCGCACCGTTCCAGGTCGCTATTCTGCCAATGAACATGCACAAGTCTTACCGCGTACAGGAGCTGGCCGAGAAGCTGTATGCCGAGCTGCGTGCGCAGGGTATCGAAGTGCTAATGGATGACCGTAAAGAGCGTCCGGGCGTGATGTTTGCCGATATGGAACTGATCGGTATCCCACACACCGTCGTGATCGGCGACCGTAACCTCGACAGCGACGAGATTGAATACAAATACCGTCGCAGTGGCGAAAAACAGATGATCAAGACTGGCGACATTCTTGATTACCTGGTGAAAGCCATCAAAGGCTAAACAAAAAACCCCGCTCAGGCGGGGTTTTTTAATGGCGCTACGTCAGCTTATTTGCTGTTACAGTCTTTGCCCGCAATAAATTTCGCGTCTTTGTCCGCCACCAGCGTTTTCACCATCTCTCCACTATCCGGGTTTGGCTCCAGCGTAAAGTGACCGTCCACCGTCAGCAATATCGGCTTGCTGTCATTGCCGCGCGCCACAGCGTAATCACGTTCAAGCTGGGCATTGTTTGCCACGCTGACCTTCTTGCCAGTTGCGCAGTCGGTAAAGACCGCCGCATCCGCCATATAGAAGTACATCCCGCGCATTGCCATCGGCGTCGCGGGCAGAGCCGCTTTCACCGGCGCCAGCGTGTAGTTGAACTGGGATTCAATAGGATTACCTTCTCGGTCGAGCATCTCCATGCTGTCACCTTTAGGGCGGAACCAGGTTTTCTCGCCGGAGGTATCGGTGAGGACAAGCTTCTCCGCCGTACGCGCCCATGTTCCATAAGTCGCAAAAGAAGAAGGCTCTTTCCCGCCCTGATAGCGCTGATTCATCACCCAGGTGCCGTCTTTTTGCAGGAACAAGGACGTTTCAATGCCTTCACAGTCCGCGCAAGGCAATACGCCGCGCCAGCTCTGCTGCATTGGTTTTAATTCTTCCGTTTGCGTGGGTTGCAAAACCTGCGTTTCTGAACGGTTGTTACACCCGAAAAGCGCAAACAGCGTACTCACTGCCAGCGCTGACCATAATGCTTTTTTCACAATGAATTCCTTATGAAATTTGTGTTCCCTTTCGTCACTCTGTCGGGCGACGAACTTTACCGCGTAATGCTTTCACTGTGGATTTTTGGGCCTTCGAGGACAGCCGACGCTCTTTCGATGCGCGGGTTGGCCGCGTTGCCCGGCGGCTTTTTTGTACTGCCGTTAATTCTTTGATGACCGCCACCAGCCTGGCGATGGCCGCTTCCCGGTTGAGCTCCTGGCTGCGATACTCCTGGGCTTTGATCACCATCACGCCATCGCTGGTGATGAGGTGATGGCTGGCAGCAAGCAGACTTTCTTTATAATACTCTGGCAGGCTTGAGGCCCGAATGTCAAAACGCAAATGGATAGCCGTTGAGGCCTTGTTGACGTGCTGCCCACCGGCCCCCTGAGCACGGATGGCGGTGATCTCCAGCTCGTTGTCCGGAATGCTGACGTTTCGGGACAAGACGATCATGAGGCTGGTTGCCACGCCGTTAAATGAATTTCCAGATTATTCTGAGAATCAGAAAGCCAGATGGCACCGTCCTGAATCGTCGCCTGCAACACCATGGTCCGGCTGGCAAAGTCACTCAGCTGCGCCAGTTGCTCATCATCCAGATACCAGACGGTGAGATTTTTATACTGTCCGCACTTGCTCTTGTTTTGCTGCCACCAAATCTCTGCAGCACGCTGATTATACGCGAATAAGGCCACTTCAGCGGACTGGGTGCAGGCCTTCTTAATTCTGCGCTCGTCCGGCAGTCCGAGTTCGATCCACAAATCGATACCCAGATGATCGTTGCGCAGCCAGGCTTCAGGCTCGTCTTCTGCGCTTAACCCACGGGTAAACTGCAGACGCTCGTCAGCGTATTTAATCCACGCCAGCAGGCGCAGCATCATGCGCTCCTGGGTTTCGGAGGGGTGGCGTGCCAGCGTCAGCGAGGCGTCCAGGAACTGGTTGCGATCAAGATCGGCCACATTGACCACTGCTTTATAGATTGTCGCTTTCAGCGCCATGAGAGAACTCCATTCGAATCAGGCGCACATTGTAGCGAAAACCGCGGCAAAAGGCTGTTACGGGGTAATAAATACACCGCTATCAAGGCGCTGATATTGCTTAAATGAGTATGGTATAGTCACCTTGCTAAACCGAGTTTATCTTCGTAGGCTTAATGATATCTCACAGTAAGTCAGTGCGCTGGCGGGAGGGGATGTGAATAATTATTGTGAGTTAATTCGCAAACGGTATGCGGAAATCGCCAGCGGAGATCTGGGGTATGTCCCGGACGCGTTGGGCTGTGTATTGAAAGTGCTTAATGAAGTGGCCTCTGATGAGAGCCTTTCAGAGTCGGTCAGGGAAAAAGCAGCGTATGCTGCGGCGAATTTACTGGTGAGCGATTATGTCGATGAATGATACTTATCAACCCATCAATTGTGATGACTATGACAACCTCGAACTCGCCTGCCAGCATCATTTATTACTGACGCTGGAGCTAAAAGATGGCGAAGTGTTGAAGGCGAAAGCCAACGATCTGGTTTCACGTAAGAACGTGGAATACCTGATAGTGGAAGATGCCGGTGCGACGCGTGAGCTGCGTCTGGATAAAATAGCCAGCTTCAGCCACCCGCAAATCGGCACCGTCGTGGTGAGCGAATCCTGATGACACTAACGGGCAGCCAGGCTGCCCGTTACGCTTTCTGCCAATCAAACCTGACCCCGTCTTCCGCCCATCCCGCTTCCGTGATGAAAACCCCTGCCGCAGCAATCAACGTTTCACCATAGAACAGCAGCGGCGTGGTGTCGCGCAGCCACGGTGGCACATTGCACTCCTGCCAGATTTTCTTCAGCTTGCGGCCCCCGTTGCGCCCGACAATATGCAGCATGCCGCCAGCCTTAAAGCGTACCGTTACCGGTTCACCGGGCTTCGGCGGCCGCACATGACCAGACGGTATGAGGGAGATACGTCCAGCCTCAGCGGGCAATATCAGCGGAAGCTCAGGAGAAAGCCAGTCGAGCACCACATCCGTCAGGCAGGGCGTTGATTTTACCCACCAGAGTTCCCCTTTATAGCGTCTTACGTCAAAACCGTTCAGATGGACGCGCGGGGAAGCATCATCCCGCGCCAGGGCAACCTCGTCCCAGATACGGCTCAGCATCGCCCTCGACGGCATCGCAGCGTGATGAGAGGCCAGCCAGCGTCGTAGCAGCGCGGCGCGACGTACCGGGCTCATCGCTGTCAGCGGTGCAATCGCCAGCGCACCGTCTTTAGAAATCAGTTCAGCCAGCTCGTCACTCAACAGCTCGTCCAGCAGCGTTTCCTGTTCGGCGCACAACATAGCGCTTCTTGCCGTCGCGTCGGCAAAATGCGGCCAGCGCTCGCTCAATAGCGGGAGGACGCGCAGACGCAGAAAGTTACGATCATAGCCGTCATCCTGGTTACTCTCATCTTCAATCCAGCTCAGCTGATGTTCTCGCGCCCAGGCTTCAAGCGAGGCGCGCGTCTCGCCAAGCAGCGGACGCAGTAACGTTGTGCCGGCAAATACCGAACGCGCCGGCATGGCAGAAAGCCCCGCTGGTCCGCTTCCCCGCTTAAGCGCCAGCAGAAAGGTTTCACACTGATCGTCCAGATGCTGGGCCGTGACCAGCGCTTCTCCAGCATGTAATGCCCCGGCAAACGCGGCATAGCGGGCTTTACGCGCCTGCGCCTCGATGCCCAGCCCTTCCTCTAGCAGCGTGACGCGCTCGACGAGAAGCGGGATCGCCCACGCCGCACACAAGGCTTCGCAGTGCGCCACCCACTCCTCTGCGTGAGGACTTAATCCGTGATGAATATGTATCGCCCGCAGCTGGACGTCAGGCTCCCGATCGCGCCAGCACTTAAGACGATGAAGCAGAACGGTGGAATCCAGGCCACCGCTAAACCCCACCAGCAGCTGGCGGTACGGTGAAACGGCGTGTGCGATAGCGGGTAAGGTCATAGGGAATTACACATAAAAAATGCCCGAACTGAGCGGGCATTATCACACAGGACGAAGATTACTGCTGATAAAGCTCCAGCGGCAGGCCGTCCGGGTCGTTGAAAAAGGTAAAGCGCTTGTCGGTGAACGGATCGACGCGGATCGCTTCACACGTCACGCCGTGCGCTTCCAGATGTTTTACTGCGCTATCCAGATCATCGACGCTGAAGGCGAGATGGCGCAGGCCGCAGGCTTCCGGACGGGACGGACGCGCAGGCGGAAAAGGAAAAGAGAACAGTTCAATCACATACTGCCCGTTTAACGCCAGATCGCCCTTCCAGGAGTCGCGCTCCTCGCGGTACGCCTCGCTCAACAGCGTAAAGCCGAGAATGTCGCAGTAGAAGGCCTTACTCTTCGCGTAATCGGTCGCAATTATCGCAATATGATGAACCTGTTTTAAACCCAGCATAGCTTCTCCTTTTTATGATGCCTGAACGTTACAACCGAAAACCCGCACCATGCAAGCGGTCGCCCTTATTTTAGGACTCGCACCCAGTAAACGCCGTTTTCGTCGCGCTTCGCACCGTGGATATCCGTCTCAAAACCGGGATAGTGACGCCCTACCGAACAGAGCATCAGCAGGAAATCGAGCACCGCCCGACTCTCTTCGGTAATCATCTCTCCCGGCATCAGGAGCGGTACGCCAGGCGGATACGGCAGGATCATGTTGGCCGATACGCGCCCAACCAGATTTTCCAGCTCGACGGTTTCGACCTCCCCCCTCACCTGGCGCTGCCATGCCTTGTGCGGAGTAAACTTCATCTCCGGCAACACATCGAACGCCTGAAGCATCAGACGCGGCAGATCGTGCTGACGGATCAGCCTGTGGATCCCCTGGGCCAGATCCTGAATGCGCATATTACGGTAGAAGTCAGGATCCTCCGCATAGAGATCCGGCAGCATGTTCTTTACCCGCAGGTTGAGATCGTAGGCGCGCTTGAACTCCATCAGACCGCGCAACAGCCCCATCGCCCGGGTTTTATCAATACCAATACTGAACAGGAACAGCAGGTTATAGGGCCCGGTCTTCTCCACCACCACGCCACGTTCATCAAGGAATTTCGCCACCAGCGCGGCCGGAATACCTTCCTCGCTCATCTTGCCCTGCTCATCCATGCCTGGCGTCAGGATCGTCACTTTTACCGGGTCGAGGAACATATGGTCGCTATCGGCATCCCGGAAACCATGCCAGTCTTCGCCGGGCGAGACGGGCCAGCACTCCGCCTCATCAATCTCTTCCGGCTGCCAGATATCAAAGAACCAGCCGTCGGCTTCCTCTTTCAGCCGCTGAACCTCTTTGCGGAAATGCAGCGCGCGCTCCACCGAACGGTTGATGAGACGTTTGCCCGGATTGCCGCGCAGCATCGCCGCGGCCGTTTCGATAGACGCCACCAGCGGATAGCTCGGTGAGGTGGTGGTATGCATCATAAAGGCTTCGTTAAAGGTCTCTTCGTCATACTCGCCTTTGATGTGAATCAGCGAAGCCTGGGAAAACGCCGCCAGCATTTTGTGCGTCGACTGCGTTTCGAAGAACACTTTACCCGGCACGCGCTCACCGCTCATGCCGCTCTTACCCGCGTAAATCGGGTGGAAATTGGTGTACGGTACCCACGCGGAATCGAAGTGGATCGACGGCACATCCAGCGTCTTTTTGATCCAGTTCGTGTTGTACAGCAGACCGTCATAGGTCGAGTTGGTGATCACCGCATGGACAGGCCAGCCTGCGCCGGCCACTGCCGCGACCTTGCGTTCAATGGCTTCATGCATGAACTCCCGGCGCGGAATACCACCAAGAATACCGAGCGCGTTACGCGTGGGTGACAGCCAGAGCGGTACGACGTCGCTCATCATCAGCAGGTGCGCCAGCGATTTATGGCAGTTACGGTCAATCAGCAGGGTGCTCCCCGCAGGCGCGGCGTACATCCCGACGATTTTGTTCGAGGTCGAGGTGCCGTTGGTCACCATATAACTCTGCTCGGCCCCAAAGGTGCGGGCGATATACTCTTCAGCTTCCAGATGCGGGCCGGTATGATCCAGCAGCGAGCCTAATTCGGTGACTGAAATGGACACGTCCGCTTTCAGCGTGTTGCCACCAAAGAAATCATAGAACAGGCAGCCGACCGGGCTTTTTTGGTAGGCCGTTCCCGCCATATGGCCCGGCGTACAGAAGGTATATTTCCCCTCTTTCACGTAGGTGAAGAGCGCTCGGGTAAACGGTGGCGTAATGTTATCGAGATATTCATTCGTGTATTGCTGAATGCGGGTCGCAATGTCTTCCGCCACGCCGAGGGAATATTCAAAGAACCATAGCGCCATACGCATATCATTGGCGCTGACGTCCATGGTTGAGTGGGTATTGATAAAGGCGTACAGCGGGAGATATTCGTTCAGCTTGTTGATATCGCTGCACAGTTCGAGGTCATATTCATCCCAGTCGAAGATCACGCCGCAGATACGCGGGTTATGCTCGATGAACTTCAGCAGATCGGCGCTGTTGTGCGGCCAGATTAGCTGATACCCGCGCGACTGCAGGGCTTGCTCCAGCTCCTTAATCGGCTCATCTTTATAAAAGACGCCGTGTGGCCCCATAACGGCAATGATATTCATGGGCTTCCTCCTTAAAAAACATTAGCTAAGCATAGTCCGGCTAAACCGCAGGTATAAAAAAAGCCGCAACATTGTGCGGCTTTTCAGATAATTGTGAAGCTTACGCGTAGCCGTAAGTCATCAGACGCTGGTAACGGCGGTTGAGCAGATCTTCTTTGCTCAGCACGTCCAGGTCTGCCAGATCGGCCAGCAACTGCGCTTTCAGGGACGCGGCCATCACTTCCGGCTTACGATGTGCACCACCCAGCGGTTCCGGGATGATGGAATCGATCAGCTTAAGCTCTTTCAGACGTGGCGCAATGATGCCCATCGCTTCGGCAGCCAGAGGTGCTTTGTCGGCACTTTTCCACAGAATGGACGCACAGCCTTCCGGGGAGATAACGGAATAGGTGCTGTACTGCAGCATATTCACTTTATCGCCCACGCCAATCGCCAGCGCGCCACCGGAACCCCCTTCACCGATAACGGTACAGATGACCGGCACCTTCAGACGAGACATCTCGCGCAGGTTGCGCGCGATGGCTTCAGACTGACCGCGCTCTTCCGCGCCCACGCCAGGGTAGGCACCCGGGGTGTCGATGAAGGTGATGATAGGCATATTAAAACGCTCAGCCATCTCCATCAGACGCAGGGCTTTACGGTAGCCTTCTGGGGCTGGCATACCGAAGTTACGACGGATTTTCTCTTTGGTTTCACGACCTTTCTGATGACCAATGATCATCACCGGGCGTCCGTCCAGACGCGCGATACCACCTACGATAGCTTTGTCGTCAGCGTATGCGCGATCGCCTGCCAGTTCGTCAAATTCGTCAAACGCCAGGCGGACATAATCCAGGGTGTACGGACGCTGTGGATGGCGAGCCAGCTGGGCCACCTGCCATGCGCCGAGATCGGCAAAGATTTTGCGCGTCAGCTCTACGCTTTTCTCGCGCAGACGATGCACTTCTTCGTCGATGTTAATATCCAGTTTTTCATCCTGACGGCTTACCGCTGTCAGAGAATCGATTTTCGCTTCCAGCTCAGCAATCGGCTGTTCGAAATCAAGGAAATTCAGACTCATAGTATTCCTGTATTAGTCAAACTCCAGTTCCACCTGCTCCGAACCAATGAGGCCACGGAGATCGTTCAGTAAACGATCGCTCGGAGAGACACGCCACGTTGCACCAAAGCGCAACCGCGCACGTGCATCCGCCCTCTGATAGTAGAGATGTACTGGAATTGTCCCCGAGCGGTGGGGTTCCAGAGACTGACGGAGTCGGTTTAAAAGCTGGTCATCAATTTGCCTGTCCGTCAGCGAGATAGCAAGCCCGCGAGCATATTTTTCCCGGGCTTCGTCAATGTCCATCACTTCGCGGGCGGTCATTTTAAGCCCCCCACTGAAGTCATCAAAGCTGACCTGTCCGCTGACGATAAGTATGCGGTCTTTTTCCAGCAATTGCTGGTATTTATCCAGCGCGTCGGTGAACAGCATCACCTCCAGACGCCCGGAACGGTCATCCAACGTACAGATGCCGATACGATTGCCGCGCTTGGTGACCATAACCCTTGCAGCAATCACGAGCCCCGCAGCCGTGGTGATTTTACCACGTTCTGTCGGATGCATGTCTTTTAGCCTGTGGCCGCCAACATAGCGCTCAATTTCTTTAATGTACTGGTTGATCGGGTGACCCGTCAGGTACAAGCCTAACGTTTCACGCTCGCCGTCCAGCACCACCTGTTCTGGCCACGGCTGGCAGTTGGAGTAAGATTGCTCGATCTGCTCCGGCTCTTCCGCCAGCACCCCAAACATATCCGCCTGACCAATGGCTTCCGCTTTTGCATGCTGATCCGCCGCTTTCAGGGCGTCGCCCAGCGAGTTCATTAGCGCGGCGCGGTGCGGCCCCAGCCTGTCGAACGCGCCGGACATGATCAGTTTTTCCAGCACGCGGCGGTTCAGTTTTTTGGTATCGGTACGGGCGCAAAGATCGAACAGCTCCCGGAAATAGCCGCCGTTGTTGCGCGCTTCGATGATCGCCTCGATCGGCCCCTCACCTACGCCCTTGATCGCGCCAATCCCATAAACGATCTCCCCGTCGTCATTGACGTGGAAATGATAAAGACCCGAGTTGATATCCGGCGGCAGGATCTTCAGCCCCATGCGCCAGCACTCATCCACCAGCCCTACCACCTTCTCGGTGTTGTCCATATCCGCGGTCATTACCGCAGCCATAAACTCAGCAGGATAGTGCGCTTTCAGCCACAGCGTTTGATACGACACCAAAGCATAGGCGGCGGAGTGAGATTTGTTAAATCCGTACCCGGCGAATTTCTCCACCAGGTCGAAGATTTTCATCGCCAGTTCGCCGTCAACGCCGTTTTTCTTCGCACCGTCTTCAAAGATGGAGCGCTGCTTGGCCATCTCTTCCGGCTTTTTCTTACCCATCGCACGACGCAGCATGTCCGCGCCGCCGAGGGTATAGCCGGAAAGCACCTGGGCGATCTGCATCACCTGTTCCTGGTACAGGATGATGCCGTAGGTGGGCTCCAGCACCGGCTTCAGGCTTTCGTGCTGCCACTGAACGTCCGGGTAGGAAATTTCTTCGCGCCCGTGCTTACGGTCGATAAAGTTATCTACCATCCCTGACTGCAGCGGGCCAGGACGGAACAGGGCAACCAGTGCGATCATATCTTCGAAGCAGTCGGGCTGCAGACGCTTAATCAGATCTTTCATGCCGCGGGATTCAAGCTGGAAGACGGCGGTAGTCTCCGAGCGCTGCAGCATATCGAAACTTTTCTTGTCATCCAGCGGGATGGCCGCGATATCCAATGGCGGCTCGCCATTCTTCTCGCGACGGGCGTTGATCATCTCCAGCGCCCAGTTAATGATGGTCAACGTACGCAGACCAAGGAAGTCGAACTTCACCAGCCCGGCGTATTCTACGTCGTTCTTGTCAAACTGGGTAACCGGGTGTTGGCCCGCTTCATCGCAGTAAAGTGGTGCAAAATCCGTAATTTTAGTCGGGGCGATAACCACGCCCCCTGCATGCTTACCGGCGTTACGCGTGACGCCTTCCAGCTTGCGCGCCATGTCGATCAGCGCTTTGACTTCTTCGTCCGCTTCGTAGATTTCCGGCAGCTGCGGTTCAGCCTCAAAAGCTTTTGCCAGCGTCATGCCCGGATCGGGCGGCACCAGTTTAGAGATGCGATCGACAAACCCGTACGGGTGGCCCAGCACGCGGCCCACGTCACGGATAACCGCTTTCGCCGCCATCGTACCGAAGGTAATGATCTGCGATACCGCGTCACGGCCGTACATATCGGCCACGTGCTCGATCACCTGATCGCGTTTCTCCATGCAGAAGTCGACGTCGAAGTCGGGCATCGAGACACGTTCCGGGTTGAGGAAACGTTCGAACAGCAGGTCGAATTCCAGCGGATCGAGGTCGGTAATTTTCAGTGCATACGCCACCAGCGAACCAGCACCGGAGCCACGGCCCGGTCCGACCGGCACGCCGTTATCCTTCGACCACTGGATAAACTCCATAACGATCAGGAAGTAGCCCGGGAAGCCCATCTGGTTGATCACCTGGAGTTCAATGTCCAGGCGTTCGTCATATTCAGGGCGACGCTTTTTACGCTCTTCTTCATCCGGGAACAGGAATTCCAGACGTTCTTCCAGACCTTCTTTTGATTTCGCGACCAGGAAATCTTCCGTGGTCATGTCTCCCGTCGGGAACTGCGGCAGGAAGTATTCGCCGAGGCGGACGGTGACGTTGCAGCGCTTGGCAATCTCTACGCTGTTTTCCAGCGCTTCGGGGATATCGGAGAAGAGCTCACACATCTCCTCTTCGCTGCGCATGTACTGTTGTGCAGAGTAATTACGCGGTCGCTTCGGATCGTCGAGGGTGAAACCATCATGGATCGCCACGCGAATCTCATGCGCGTCGAAATCACCCGCCTCAAGGAACCGTACGTCGTTGGTGGCCACCACGGGCAACCCGCGCTCTTCTGCGAGCGCCACAGCGGCATGAAGATAGCTCTCTTCATCCTGACGGCCGGTACGGATCAACTCCAGGTAATAGCGATTCGGGAAATATTCTTCATAGAACGAGACGCATTGATCCACCAGCGCGCTATTGCCGCGCAGCAGACATTTGCCGACGTCACCCATACGGCCACCCGAGATCAGAAGTAGCCCTTCATTCAGCTCGGCCAGCCAGTCACGGTCGATCCACGGCCCCAGCGCGCCATAGCCGCGCTGATAGGCTTTTGAGATAAGCAGGGTGAGGTTTTGATAACCCGTGTTGTTCATCGCCAGCACGGAGATTTGCGTCATTTCATCGCCGATGAGATCGCTCTGCACATGAAAATCTGCACCGACGATGGGCTTCATTCCCGCGCCGTGCGCCGTTCCGTAGAACTTCACCAGGCCACAGAGGTTGGTAAAATCGGTGATCGCCAGCGCGGGCATGCCAAGAGAGGCCGCCTTTTTTACCAGCGGCCCGGTCTTCGCCAGCCCATCGATCATGGAGTAGTCGCTATGCACCCGCAGGTGTACGAAACGTGGTTCAGCCATCTTCAGATTCCGCGTTACTTAATTGCTTGCGTAATGATTCAGGACACCCGTCCCAGGGCGCGTTTTACCGGGCCAAAACTGCGCCGATGGTGTTCGGTTGCGCCATGTTCAGCCAGTCTCTCCAGGTGGAAAGGTGTGGGATATCCCTTATGCTGGGCGAAACCATACTGAGGGTAAGTGAGGTCCAGCGCGGCCATTTCGGCGTCGCGTGTCACTTTGGCAATAATAGAAGCTGCGCTAATTTCTGCGACCCGGCTATCGCCTTTGACCACTGCCATTGAAGGCATGGGCAATGCCGGACAGCGGTTGCCGTCAATCAGGACATATTCAGGGGCGATTTTCAGCCCCGCTACCGCACGCTGCATCGCCAGCATCGTGGCATGCAAAATATTCAGCTCGTCTATCTCATGCGGCTCAGCGCGCCCGAGGCTCCAGGCCAGCGCTTTCTCCTGAATCTCACTAAACAGCGCCAGCCGGCGCTTTTCAGACAATTTTTTAGAGTCGTTCAGCCCGACGATCGGCCGAGCCGGATCGAGGATCACCGCAGCGGTCACCACGGCTCCCACTAACGGACCACGACCCACTTCGTCCACACCCGCCACAAGGTGGGTGTGAGGATAAACAAATTCCATCATTTTGCTAACTCCAGCACCGCATCGGCCGCTTGCTCATCAGCATGACAGCGGATCAGTTGATGCAGTTCGCGGAAGGTATCGTGCATCTGGTGGCTGGTTTTACCGTTGGCCAGCAGCGGCAGCAGCGCCTCCGCAAGCGCCTGCGGCTGGCACTCATCCTGCAGTAGCTCTTTCACCAACTCGCGCCCGGCAAGCAGGTTTGGCAGGGAGACATAATCCGTTTTCACCAGACGTTTTGCCAGCCAGAAGGTAAACGGCTTCATGCGATAACCGACCACCATCGGGCATTTCGCCAGCATACACTCCAGCGCCGCCGTGCCGGAGGCCAGCAGTGCGGCATCGCTCGCATACATTGCTTCCCGCCCCTGCCCGTCCAGAAGACGGACGTGAAGATCTGGGGCGACGTCTGCTTTGATGCGCTCAAACTGCTCGCGGCGTTTGGCATTCACCAGCGGCACGACCACTTCGAGATCGGGGTACGTCTGGCGAAGAATTTGCGCTGTCTTGAGGAAATCAGCACTCAGCATCTCCACTTCTGCGCCACGGCTGCCCGGCAGCAAGGCCAGACAGTGCACATCATGGGGGATGCCCAGCATGTCGCGCGCCGCGTTTTTATCCGGATCCAGCGGCATTGCATCCGCCATGGTATGACCGATAAAACGGCACGGAACATTAAATCTGTCGTAAAACGCTTTTTCGAAAGGCAGGAAAGCCAGCACCAGGTGGGTGGACCGTCCGATTTTGAAAACGCGTTTCTGTCGCCACGCCCAGACGGACGGACTGACGTAGTGAATGGTTTTAATGCCCTGCTTTTTCAGGTTCCCTTCGAGGGTAATATTGAAATCAGGTGCATCGATACCGACAAACACATCGGGTTTGAGTTCGGTAAAGCGGCGGGTGAGATCGGCACGAATATGCAACAAACGGCGCAGCCGTCCCAGCACCTCAACGATACCCATCACGGCCAGCTCTTCCATTTCGTACCAGGC
Organism: Enterobacter sp. ku-bf2; assembly: GCF_001742765.1. NCBI lineage: Bacteria > Pseudomonadati > Pseudomonadota > Gammaproteobacteria > Enterobacterales > Enterobacteriaceae > Enterobacter > Enterobacter sp. ku-bf2. The sequence continues at coordinate 475,996 of NZ_MDVW01000018.1, read as the reverse complement.
TTCACAGCCTTCGGCCTGCATCAGCGGGCCAGCAACGCCGACAAAGCGAGCATTGGGTACACGCGCCTTAAGCGCACGGATGAGACCTGCACCAAGAATATCGCCGGAGGTTTCTCCGGCGACCAGGGCTATCGTAAGCGGACGACTGTCGACCATTAACGAATCAGACCCCTTGTTGAACGGTCAAAGAACTCCATGAACGCGTCCACTTCCGGGTGCTTTTTCGCCAGTTCGGCAATTTCCGGCTTCGCCTCTTCCAGCGTTTTACCGCTGCGGTACAGCAGTTTGTACGCGTTGCGGATGGCAGTAATCGCTTCGCGACTAAAGCCACGACGCTTGAGGCCTTCGATGTTCACGCCAAACGGCGTGGCATGGTTGCCCTGCGCAATCACATACGGTGGGACGTCCTGCGCCACACCGGAGCATCCACCGACCATCACGTGCGCACCAATGATGCAGAACTGATGGACTGCGGTCATGCCGCCAATAATGGCGAAGTCATCAACCGATACGTGTCCTGCCAGCGTGGCGTTGTTGGCAAGAATACAGCGGTCACCCACGGTACAGTCGTGCGCGATATGCGCATTCACCATAAACAGGTTATCGCTGCCCACCTTCGTCAACCCACCACCCTGTACTGTTCCACGATGAATGGTGACGCTTTCGCGAATACGGTTACGATCGCCAATTTCCAGACGGGTCGACTCACCAGCATATTTCAGATCCTGGTTAACTTCGCCGATGGAGGCGAACTGATAGATCTCATTATTGCAGCCAATGGTCGTGTGACCATTCACGACAACGTGAGATTTCAGTACTGTACCCTCACCAATTTCGACATGGGGTCCAACAATACAAAACGGGCCAATGTGAACGTTAGCACCAATGATGGCACCAGTTTCCACAATCGCGGTAGGATGAATAAAGGCGGATTTATCAATCACGTATCAGGACTCCCGGCTACGAGCACACATCATCGTCGCTTCGCAAACAACTTTGCCGTCAACCAGCGCTACGCCTTTGAAGCGAGTCAGGCCACGACGCGTTTTTTCAAAAGTGACTTCCATGATCATCTGATCACCAGGCACGACTGGGCGCTTAAAGCGCGCTTCATCAATACCCGCGAAGTAATACAGCTCACCTGGCTCCAGTTTGCCGACGCTTTTGAACGCCAGAATACCGGTAGCCTGAGCCATCGCTTCCAGAATCAACACACCCGGGAAGATAGGCTTACCAGGGAAGTGCCCCTGGAAGAACGGCTCGTTCACGGAAACATTTTTCACTGCGCGCAGAAAACGACCTTCTTCAAAATCCAGCACACGGTCTACCAGTAGAAACGGGTAGCGGTGCGGCAGAAGTTCTAAAATCTCTTCAATATGCAGAGTATGAGTGTCAGTAGTCAAAATACTCTTCCTGTCAAAATGTACTGATAACAATAATAACACGGCCTGCCGGTTTATTAGAAAGCCGACAGGCCGGGAAAAATAGCGTTCAACGGATGACGCTTAGTCTTGTTGATCGATCTTACGCTCAAGGGACTTGAGGCGCTTGCTCATATCATCAATGTTCATCACCAGAGCTGCTGTTTTACGCCATACCTTGTTGGGCTGAAGCGGAATGCCGGAGGAATAGACGCCAGGTTCAGTGATAGGACGCATTACCATGCCCATTCCCGTCACGGTCACCTTGTCGCAAATTTCCATATGGCCATTAATCACGCTCGCACCGCCAATCATGCAATAACGGCCAATTTTCAGGCTGCCCGCCATGATGACGCCACCTGCAACCGCGGTATTGTCGCCAATCACAACGTTATGCGCAATCTGGCACTGGTTATCGATGATAACACCATTGCCAATGATCGTGTCGTCAAGCGCGCCACGGTCAATGGTGGTACAGGCGCCGATCTCCACGCGATCGCCAATAATGACGCGACCAAGCTGCGGGATCTTAACCCAGTTACCGCGATCGTTAGCGTAACCAAAGCCATCAGAACCAATCACGGTGCTGGACTGGACGAGGCAGTTTTCGCCAATTTCCACGTCATGATAAACGGACACATTGGCCCACAAACGGGTCCCCGCGCCGATTTTCGTATTTTTCCCAACGAAGCAGCCTGGGCCAATGACGACGTTATCGCCCAGCACAACGCCGGATTCGATAACCGCATTCGCCCCAACGGCGACGTTGTTACCCAGCCTGGCCGTCTCATCAATCGCTGCGCTGGCAGCAATGTTCTGGGCCGGTTGCGGCGTGGTATCAAGAATTTGAGCCATGCGTGCATACGTCAGGTAGGGGTTTTTCACTACCAGCGCGCTTACAGTGGCAAATGGAAGATCGTCCTGCGTCAGAACAACAGCTGACGCCTGGCATTGAGCCAGTTGCTCACGGTACTTAGGGCTTACCATGAAGGTAATCGTGCCAGCTTTAGCAGATTGCATGGACGCAACAGCGGTGATGACGATATCGCCATCACCGTGTAATTCTGCATCCAACTGCTGAGCTAAATCAGCCAGTCGAATTGAAGGCATTACTTATTTAACCTGTTTCAGAACATCAGCAGTGATGTCTTTAACATCTTTGCTGTTGAAAGCAACGGCGTTCGCATCAACAACCAGATCGATGCTCTGATCGGCAGCCACTGCTTTAACAGCGGTCTGAATGCGAGTCACCAGCTTGCCGCGTTCTTCGTTAGAACGACGCTGACGATCCTGCTCGAAAGCCTGCGCTTTCTGGGAGAACGTCTGGCGCTGAGCCATTACGTCTTTTTCCAGCTTGCTGCGGTCGCTTGCTTTCATGGTAGAACCATCACGCTGCAGACGCTGCATTTTGGACTGAAGATCGTTTTCCATACCCTGCAGTTCGCTTGCACGGCCTTTGAATTCGTTTTCCAGAGTCGCAGAAACACCTGTTTTCTGTGCAACCTGCTGGAACAAATTACCCATGTTGACGATTGCAATTTTGTCTGCTGCCTGAGCAGAAGTTGCCATCGCTAAACCGAGACCTGCAGCTAATAACCACTTTTTCACAATTAACTCCTTACCATCCCATTGGCACCAGAAGGTACCGTTCTTTGCGTGGCAAGGCGACCGTGTTACCGATCGCCAGTTGTCAGCGCTACACTGCCAACGCATTCCTTTGCTGCGGATTATTACCAGGTTTTACCAATGTTAAACTGGAATTGCTCCGACTTATCTCCATCATATTTCTTAAACGGCTGGGCGTAAGAGAAGACCAACGGCCCCAGCGGTGACATCCATTGTAATGCGATACCGGCAGACATGCGAATATTGCTCGGATCGCTGTAGTCAGGAATGCCTTCTGCGCGCATCTGGGCCGTATTCTGCCAGTTAGTATCCCACACCGTACCGGCATCCCAGAAGAAGGACGTACGGACGGAGTTCGCGTATTTATCGCTGATAAACGGCGTTGGGGTAATGAACTCCAGGCTCGCAACGGCCATGGCGTTACCGCCCACCGCGTCATTGGAGCTACAAACCTCAGAAGACGAGGATTTATTACAGTTATCCTTATCGTTACCGCCGTAATAGACTGCTTTCGGACCAATGTTGTTGGACTGGAAGCCACGAACGGTACTGGAACCACCGGCATAGAAGTTTTCATAGAACGGCAGTTCTTTGCCGCCTAAACCATCACCATAGCCCCAGCGGGTACGACCCAGAACCACCCACTTATGATCGTCGTCGATCGGGAAGTAGGACGCAGTATCCAGCGTCACCTTATAGAACTCGTTATCGGAGCCCGGGACGGTGACTTTACCGTTCAGGTTGACGCGAGAACCTTCCGTTGGGAAGTAGCCACGGTCGAGACGGTTATAGGTCCAGCCGTAGTTGAAGGTGAAGTCATCCGCCGCGAAGCCATTATCATGGCCATCTTTGCTGGTTGACTGACCAATCGAGTCCAGATAACGCCACATCGCCACCTGCGGTTGCATATTGGACAGGTCGTTATGCACGTAACCTAAGCCCGCACGCAGGGTGTTGTATTCGTTGATCGGGAAGCCAAGCGTACCGTCCACACCGTAACTCTTGTTGGTGTACGAGGACAGATCCGCATCGTCTGCTTTAAAGTCGTTATAGAAGATACGACCGCCCAGGCTCACACCGTCAACGGTGAAGTATGGGTTCGTTACAGAGAACTCAGAGTAGGTCTGGTAGTCGTTTTTGGTACCGTTAATTCCGACAGAGTAACCCGTACCCAGCCAGTTATCCTGCTGCACGCCGACCTGGAAGCTGACGCCGCTTTCGGTACCGTAGCCCACACCGAAGTTGAAGCTACCGGTGTTACGCTCTTTCACTTTATAAACGACATCAACCTGATCCGGGCTGCCCGGTACGCGCTGGGTGTCGGTGTCCACCGTTTCAAAATAGCCCAGACGGTTCAGACGCTCTTTACCCTGATCAACGAGATCGCTACCTAACCATGCGCCTTCCATCTGACGCATTTCGCGACGCAGAACGGAGTCTTTGGAGGTGTCGTTACCGACGAAGCGGATCTTACGCACGTAGAAACGGTTACCCGCGTCAACATTCACGTGCAGCTTAACGGTTTTATCCGCGTCATTGATTTCCGGCTGAGTCTGTACGCGCGGGTAGGCATAACCATAGCGGCCGAGCAGCTTCTTAATGCTGTCTTCCATTTTGGTGACCTTGGAACCGCTATAGAGATCGCCTGGCTGAATTTTGGTCAGCGATTCGATTTCAGCAGAATGCCCCGCCAGGTTACCACTTACCTCAACACCCGAAAGCTTGTACTGATCGCCTTCAGTGATGTTGATCGTAATGTAGATGCCTTTCTTGTCCGGCGTGAGACTCACCTGAGTCGAGTCGATATTGAAACGCGCGTAACCACGATCCAGATAGTAGCTGCGCAGGGTTTCAAGGTCACCCGCCAGTTTCTGTTTCTGGTACTTACGATCGCCCACCACGTTCCACCACGGCACTTCATCGCGCAGCTGGAAGGTGGAGATCAGTTCGTCGGTGCTGAACGCGTGGTTGCCGACAATGTTGATCTGCTGGATCTTCGCAGAAACACCTTCCTGGAAGACCAGCTTCAGATCAACACGGTTACGTGGCAGCGGAGTAACAACCGCTTTCACGCTGGCGCTGTATTTACCGACGCTGTAGTAGAAGTCTTCAAGACCTTTTTCAATGTCTGAAAGGGTTGTGCGGTCCAGAGACTCCCCCACACGAACACCGGATGCTTCAAGGTTTTGCTTGAGCATGTCATCTTTCACCGACTTGTTGCCGGAGAAAGTGATACTGGCGATCGTTGGACGTTCTTTTACCTGTACCAGCAGCGTATCACCATCGCGCAGGACGCGGACATCCTCGAAGTTGCCGGTGGCAAACAGAGCACGGATGGTGTTACTGATATCATCATCATTAACCGTATCGCCGGGGCGCACAGGCATACTGAGGAGGGCCGCACCAACGGCGACACGCTGAAGGCCTTCGAAATGAATGTCTTTCACTACGAACCCGTCAGCACCGTATACGGTGGCGCTGCTAAACAGCAGCGACGCTATGAGCAACTTTTTCATCGCCATCGTTATTATGCGTTCTTCCTAACTAACTCTCTTACAACCGAGAGAAATCATTGAAAAGTGCAAGCCCCATTAACAGCACCAGCAAAATCGAGCCAATGCGATAACTAAAGTCTTGAACTCGCTCGGATACCGGTCCGCCTTTTAGCTTTTCAATCGCTAAAAACAGCAGATGACCCCCGTCTAAAACGGGAAGCGGGAACAGGTTGATTATCCCAAGGTTCACGCTAATGAGCGCGAGGAACATGAGATAGTAAATCACCCCGAATTCCGCTGACATCCCAGCCCCCTGAGCAATCGAAATTGGCCCACTGAGGTTGTTCAGTTTCACATCACCGGTTATCAATTTCCCCAACATGTTGACCGTCAGCTTCATCAGTTGCCATGTTTTATCCGTGGCTTCAAGGATGGCGCTGAACGGCCCATACTGGCGTATTGTCTTGTACTCATCTGGCAGCGGGATCACTTTTGGCACAACGCCTGCAAACCCTTCTGCCTTCTTGCCGACCGACTTCGTATCCGGGATCAGCGTCAGCGAAAGCGGACTGCCCTGCCTTTCAACTTCCAGCGCGAGAGACGTACCCGGATTATCGCGCACCAGAGTAACAAAGGTCATCCACTCTGTTAATGGTTGACCATCGACTTTAACGATCCTGTCGCCTGCTTGCAAACCCGCTTTGCTCGCCGCCGAGTTGACCTGGACTTCGGCTAATACCGGCTCGATCTGTGCGCCGCGTGGACGAATGCCCAGCGCAGCGACGGGATCCTCTTTGTCCGGCTCGAAACGCCAGTGACGTAAATCGAGCACTTTGTCCTGACGGGCGTCTGACCCAAACGGCGATACGCTGATGGTGGTCTGCGGATCGCCAATTTTAGCAACCAGCTGCAGTCGCACGGCATCCCAATCAGGGGTTTCGATACCATCAATCGCTTTAAGTTCCATCCCGGATGTAATTTGCGCACTCGCCGCGATGGAGTTGGGGGCAATTTCACCGACAACCGGACGTACGCCAGGGACGCCGATGATAAACACCAGCCAGTAAGCGAAAATCGCAAAGATGAAGTTGGCTACCGGTCCGGCAGCGATGATGGCGGCGCGTTGTCCAACGGTTTTATTGTTGAATGCGCTGTGTCGCAGCTCAGGCGCGACAGGCTCGACGCGTTCGTCGAGCATTTTGACGTAGCCGCCCAGCGGGATAAGGGCGATGACAAATTCCGTGCCGTGGCGATCGGTGCGCGTCCAGAGTGATTTACCAAAACCGATGGAAAACCGCTCTACGCGCACACCACAGCGGCGAGCAACCCAGAAATGGCCAAATTCATGCACGGTAATCAGTACACCCAGTGCAACTATGAACGCCGCCAGATTCCAGAGAATGCTCAGCATAAAACCTTCCGTTAAATCGTCCCGAATACCAGTAAAAGCAAACACGCAAACACGGGAACAGCCGCTGTCAGGCTATCAATGCGATCCAGTATACCGCCATGCCCTGGAATCAGGTGTCCACTGTCCTTAATCCCTGCTTCACGCTTGAACATACTTTCGGTTAAATCACCGAGCACGGAGGCAAGCGCAGCAAAAATCGAGCACACCAGCAGTATTGACGGTGCCACTTCAAGATTCGCCCAGACGCCGTAGCCCCAGGAGATGATCGCGGCCGTAAACAAACCGCCGATGAATCCTTGCCAGGTTTTGCCCGGAGAAACCTTCGGCGCCAGCTTATGTTTGCCAAACAGTTTACCAAACATATAGGCCCCGGAGTCAGCCCCCCAGACGAGAATCATCACATAAAGCAGCCAGATCGCACCGCTGTAGTGGTTTTCGTCGTAGTGCCAGGCGCGCAGCGCAACCATACCCCAGAAAAAAGGAATAATGGTGAGCAAACCAAAAATCAGTCGCAGCACTTTTGAATGACGCCATAACGCCGCGGAGCCGGGATAAAACAGCACCAGCAACAGCGCGGCCACCCACCAGGCCAACGATATCCACAAGGAACCGGCCACCAGCGGCTGATGAATATCATGATGATATTCAGGCAACATAAACAGCATTATGGCCAGGATAAAGCCACACAGTACCGCAAGCCATACTCGCTGCGTGCGCGAGGTAAAGCCGCTAAACTGTCCCCATTCCCACGCGGCGAGCATACACACCACCAGCGTAACAATAGCGAATCCCACCGGGGGCAGTAAAAACAGCGCCGCAATGACAATGGGTATTAATACAAAAGCGGAAATCAGGCGATACTTCAGCAAAAGCTACCCCCATCAGGCGTTATCGCCACCAGGCTCGGTGCCGCCGAAACGACGCTCTCGATTGGCAAAGGCATGCAGCGCACCTTCAAAGTCTTGTTCATCAAAATCGGGCCAAAGAACATCCGTAAAGTAAAGTTCAGCATAGGCAATTTGCCATATCAAAAAGTTACTTATGCGATGTTCCCCCCCTGTCCTAATTACCAAATCCACAGGTGCCTGTTCATTCATGCAGATTTGCTTGCTCAGCGCCTCTTCATCAATTTGGTCGGGTCTCAACAGCCCTTCCTGAACCTGTTCGGCCAGATGCCGAACGCCCTGGATAATATCCCAGCGTCCGCCGTAATTCGCCGCAATATTCAGCGTCAGTCCGGTATTATTTTCCGTCAGCGCTTCTGCTTTGCGAATCCGTTCCTGCAAACGTGAGTTAAAACGACTGGTATCGCCAATGATACGCAGGCGGACGTTGTGGCGGTGCAGGCTTTTTACTTCGCTGTCTAGCGCCCACACAAACAATTCCATCAACGCAGTCACTTCCTGCAGTGGTCGATTCCAGTTTTCACTGCTAAAAGCATAGAGCGTTAACGCATCAATGCCGTTATTGGCGGCAAAAGAAACGGCGCGGCGAACAGATTTCGCCCCAGCTTTATGCCCAAAGGCTCGTATTTTCCCTTGTCTTTTCGCCCAGCGGCCATTGCCATCCATAATGATTGCTACATGACGGCAGCCATGCGCTGGCAAGTTTTCGCTTATTGGTTGATTCGCAGACAACATAACGCGTTTTTTGTCCCTGAAAAGGATTTAACGGTACTCAGGAATACTGAAGCCGATACATAAAAAAGCCGTGTCAAACCACGGCTCACCTGACCACGTAAAGTCAAATACCTGCGATCAGGTGGCGCAGACTATATCACTGAAGCCCAACGCTAACAAATAGCACGACGACTAGTGGTTGCTTTATCACCAGCTTGCGAGACGTGTCACCTGTTGGCGCGCAATATTACGCGCAGCTGCATCCACCGCCAGCACCTCTTCCACGCTCTGTGGTTCGCGCAAATCCATCATCTCCAGTACCGCTAAATTCAACGCCGCGATATCGGTAAAACGAATTTGCTGATTCAGAAATGCTTCAACGGTAATTTCATTGGCTGCATTCAGTGCCGTTGTCGCCGCCTGCCCCTGGTCAAAGGCCGTCATCGCAAGCTTCAGACAAGGGTAACGGTCGTAGTCTGGCTCACTGAACGTCAGGGAACATAGCTTGCAGAAATCAAGCGGCTTCACACCGGACTTCACTCGATTCGGCCACGCCATGGAATGGGCAATTGGCGTACGCATATCCGGTTCGCCCAACTGCGCCAGCACGCTGCCATCCTGATAACGCACCATCGAATGAATCACCGATTGTGGGTGAATCAGTACTTCCATCTGTTTCGCTGACGCATTGAACAGCCAGCGCGCTTCAATGTATTCCAGACCTTTGTTCATCATGGTGGCAGAGTCAACGGAGATTTTACGCCCCATCGACCAGTTCGGATGACGGCACGCCTGATCCGGCGTCATGGCACGCAGTTCAGACAGTGGCGTTTCACGGAACGGGCCACCAGACCCGGTAAGCAGAATAGACACGACGCCATTCTGCTCCAGGTCAGCGTACCCCAGGTTCTGTTGAAAAGGTTGCGGTAAACTCTGAAAAATCGCGTTGTGCTCGCTGTCGACAGGCAAAAGACGCGCCCCGTGCTGCTTCACCGCCTCCATAAACAGGCGTCCGCAGGTCACCAGCGACTCTTTATTGGCCAGCAGAACGTCCTTACCGGCATCAATCGCGGCAAGCGTCGGCAATAATCCTGCCGCCCCGACGATGGCCGCCATCACCTGATCCACGTCATCCAGCGCCGCCATCTCGCAGGCCGCCTGTTGCCCACTCAGCACCTCGGTTCGGCTGTCCTTTTCAAGCAGCTGTGCTTTCAGCAGGCGCGCGCTCTCTTCGTCATCCATCACCGCATAGCGGGGCGTAAACTCCAGGCACTGCTCAACCATTCGCTGCACATTCTTACCGGCCACCAGCGCTGTCACGGTGTAAAGTTCAGGATTATGGCGAACGACGTCGAGAGTACTGCAACCGATAGAGCCGGTTGAGCCGAGGAGTGTTAAATGCTTCATTAGATGCCCGAAAAGTTAGACCAGATAAAAGCAAAACGCCGCCAGCAAGACCCTAAGTCTCTCTGAACGGCGTTTATCAGTGTACGACAGAAATCAGAACTGCATCAGTTCCGCTTCTTTATCTGCCAGCGCCGCATCAATTTTCTTGATGGCAGCGTCAGTCATTTTCTGAATGTCGTCCTGGGAACGACGATCGTCATCTTCACTGATCTCTTTTTCTTTCAGCAGCGCTTTGACTTTATCGTTCGCGTCGCGGCGAACGTTACGCACGGAGACACGACCCTGCTCAGCTTCGCCACGCACCACTTTGATCAGGTCTTTACGACGCTCTTCAGTCAGCGGTGGCAGTGGAACGCGGATGTCAGCCCCCGCAGAGCTTGGGTTCAGACCGAGGTCAGACGCCATGATCGCTTTCTCAACCGCCGGGCCCATAGAACGATCGAATACGTTGATTTTCAGCGTACGGGTATCTTCTACCGTCACGCTCGCCAGCTGACGCAGAGGGGTTGGCGTACCGTAGTACTCGACGATGATGCCATCCAGCAGGCTTGGGGAAGCACGGCCAGTACGGATTTTGCTGATTTGGGTTTTGAACGCTTCTACGCATTTTTCCATGCGTACTTCAGCATCTTTTCTGATGTCGTTAATCACGTTACGAATCCTTGAAAACTTGTCTCAGGCAGACTATCCGCCAGCACAGCGCTACAGGTGTGCTAAGTATAGTCGCGTTTAATTCATGACAACGCCAAAGGCGCGCCCGGGTAAGATACCACTACAAAATAAAGCGGAATCTTACCTGTATTTATCGTCAACGGAAATTATTCCGTGATCAAAGTGCCTTCTTTTTCGCCCATGACTACGCGACGCAGTGCGCCAGGTTTGTTCATGTTGAAGACACGGATCGGCAGTTTGTGGTCACGAGCCAGCGTGAAGGCGGCAAGATCCATCACTTTCAGCTCTTTATCCAGCACTTCGCTGTAGCTCAGCTGATCGTACATGGTTGCAGAAGGATCTTTTGCCGGGTCGGCAGTAAACACGCCATCGACTTTGGTCGCTTTCAGTACCACATCAGCTTCGATCTCGATACCGCGCAGGCAGGCAGCGGAATCGGTCGTAAAGAACGGGTTACCCGTACCGGCGGAGAGGATCACCACGCGGTTATTGCGCAGCAGGCTGATAGCTTCTGCCCAGCTGTAATTATCGCATACACCATTCAGGGGGATCGCGGACATCAGGCGGGCGTTCACATAGGCGCGATGGAGCGCATCACGCATCGCCAGGCCATTCATCACGGTTGCCAGCATACCCATGTGGTCGCCCACAACGCGGTTCATCCCCGCTTTCGCCAGACCAGCACCACGGAAAAGGTTGCCACCGCCAATGACCACGCCAACCTGGATGCCCAGTTCGACCAGTTCTTTGATTTCCTGTGCCATGCGATCAAGGATGCTTGCGTCAATACCGAAGCCTTCCGATCCCTGCAGCGCTTCGCCACTCAGCTTAAGCAGAATGCGTTTGTACACGGGTTTTGCATTGGTAGCCATGTTTCTTTCCTGAGACTGTCAACGATTAAGATGGGAGTTAATTCTGGCGACATGATATGCCGCAAATCAGTACAGCGATACTGGAGCCTGTCTGATTTCCTGTGACGGGTGACAAAAAGAAGCCGCCCTCAGGCGGCTCCTTTTCAATCATTAAGACTGCTTGGACATTGCAGCAACTTCTGCTGCGAAGTCAGTCTCAACTTTCTCGATGCCTTCGCCCACTTCGAAGCGGATGAAGCCAGTTACGTCAGCGTTGTGCTCTTTCAGCAGCTGAGCAACAGACTTGCTTGGATCCATAACGAATGGCTGGCCAGTCAGAGAAACTTCGCCGGTGAATTTCTTCATGCGGCCTTCAACCATTTTCTCTGCGATTTCTTTTGGTTTACCAGACTGCATCGCGATGTCCAGCTGAACCTGGTACTCTTTCTCTACCACTTCAGCAGACACGTCTTCTGGCTTAACGAATTCTGGCTTGCTTGCAGCGATGTGCATTGCCAGCTGTTTAACCAGCTCTTCGTCAGCGCCTTTAGCCGCAACCAGAACACCGATACGTGCACCGTGCTGGTAAGAGCCCAGAACGTCGCCTTCCAGAGAAGCAACGCGACGGATGTTGATGTTCTCACCGATTTTAGCAACCAGCGCAACACGTTCTTCTTCGAACTGTGCTTTCAGAACTTCAACGTCAGTGATTTTGCCAGCAACCGCTGCGTCCAGAACTTTGTTAGCAAATGCCTGGAAACCACCATCTTTAGCAACGAAGTCAGTCTGGCAGTTAACTTCCAGAATGATGCCGTAGGTGCCGTCGATTTTAGTGATGATCACGCCGTCAGCAGCAACGTTGCCTGCTTTTTTAGCTGCTTTGATCGCACCGGATTTACGCATGTTTTCGATTGCCAGCTCGATGTCGCCGTTCGCTTCAGTCAGCGCTTTTTTGCAATCCATCATGCCTGCGCCAGTACGCTCGCGCAGCTCTTTTACCAGGGATGCGGTAATTTCAGCCATTCTTAAATCCTCGGGAGATGTGAACTGCCCGGCCGGGGGCCAAACAGTGTAAATTGAAAAAAGGGGCCGGTAATGGGCCCCTATTCATACACGGTACTAATAAGGGGTAAAACCTTATTATTCAGCTTCTACGAAGCTTTCTTCCGCCTGAGAAGCCAGATCCTGGGAACGGCCTTCACGAACGGTAGCAGCTACAGCGCTCAGGTACAGGCTAACAGCACGGATTGCGTCGTCGTTACCCGGGATAACGAAGTCAACACCGTCCGGATCGGAGTTGGTATCAACGATAGCGAATACCGGGATACCCAGGTTGTTAGCTTCTTTGATTGCGATGTGCTCGTGGTCTGCATCGATTACGAACAGCGCGTCTGGCAGGCCGCCCATATCTTTGATACCGCCCAGGCTGTTTTCCAGCTTGTCCAGTTCACGAGTGCGCATCAGCGCTTCTTTCTTAGTCAGCTTGTCGAAAGTACCGTCCTGAGACTGGGTTTCCAGATCTTTCAGGCGCTTGATGGACTGACGAACAGTTTTCCAGTTGGTCAGCATGCCGCCCAACCAGCGATGGTTCACGAAGAACTGGTCGCAGCTGTTAGCAGCATCTTTCACAGCTTCGCTTGCAGCGCGCTTAGTACCAACGAACAGAATCTTACCTTTACGGGAAGCGATCTTGTTCAGCTCAGCCAGGGCTTCGTTGAACATTGGTACCGTTTTCTCAAGGTTGATGATGTGAACTTTGTTACGTGCGCCGAAGATGAAAGGCTTCATTTTCGGGTTCCAGTAACGGGTCTGGTGACCAAAGTGAACACCAGCCTTGAGCATGTCGCGCATGGAAACAGTTGCCATGTTTAAAACCTCTATATTGAAAGTTGGGGTTATGCCTCCACGTATCCCATATTACCGACCCCGAAGGGCACCCCGGAATATGTGCCGATACGTGTGTGTTGTTACACAAAGTGAGATTTGTCGCTCCCGTCCAGCCTGTGTATCTGAGATGGATCGGAAGTCCGGCGCGCTTTATACCACAAAACACGACCAGAAACCAACAGTTGTTGGCGGAGTGTGCTGTTAATGATTCTCAATTTGGCACGGAGCGTGCCTGACTGATACCATTGACGACACTTAGACTAGTATTGTCGAAAAAATCGACACCGATGGACAGATTACATGGCTATCTCTATTAAGACACCTGAAGAAATTGAAAAGATGCGCATCGCCGGTCGTCTGGCCGCGGAAGTGCTGGAAATGATCGAGCCGTTCGTGAAGCCGGGCGTCAGCACCGGTGAACTGGACCGCATCTGTAACGACTATATCGTGAACGAGCAGCACGCGGTTTCCGCCTGCCTCGGCTACCACGGTTTCCCGAAATCCGTCTGCATCTCTATTAATGAAGTGGTGTGTCACGGTATTCCGGACGATGAAAAACTGCTGAAAGACGGCGACATCGTTAACATCGACGTGACCGTCATTAAAGACGAGTACCACGGTGACACCTCAAAAATGTTCATCGTTGGCAAGCCGACCATTCTTGGCGAGCGTCTGTGCAAAGTTACCCAGGAAAGCCTCTACCTGGCGCTGAAAATGGTGAAACCGGGTATTCGCCTGCGCACCATCGGCGCGGCAATCCAGAAATTTGTCGAAGCAGAAGGGTTCTCCGTGGTACGCGAGTACTGCGGTCACGGCATTGGCCGCGTCTTCCACGAAGAGCCGCAGGTTCTGCACTATGATGCCGATGACGGCGGCGTGGTGCTGCAAAAAGGCATGACCTTTACCATTGAGCCAATGGTCAACGCGGGTGATTACCGCATCCGTACCATGAAAGACGGATGGACGGTGAAAACCAAAGACAGAAGCTTGTCTGCGCAGTACGAGCATACTATTGTGGTAACAGACAACGGCTGCGAAATTATGACGTTGCGCAAGGATGACACCATCCCGGCGATACTGACGCACGACGAATGATAAAAAAGCCGGCAAATGCCGGCTTTTTTAATGGCTATAGCTTTTTCTTATGGGTGGCGCACGATGAGTAATCTTTTACCCGAACAGTATGCTAACACAGCCCTTCCCACCCTCCCCGACCAGCCCGATAACCCGGGCGTCTGGCCGCAGCACGAGCTAACCTGTGCCGGCATCAAGGCGCACATGGATGTCTTTCACCGCTGGCTGGACAGCGCATTTGATGCGGGCATATCGGCAGAACAGCTGATTGAGGCGCGCACCGAATTTATCGACCAGCTGCTGCAGCGCCTGTGGATCGATTACGGATTTGGACAAATCAGCGATGTTGCGCTGGTTGCCGTCGGAGGCTATGGCCGCGGTGAGCTGCATCCGCTTTCCGATATCGATCTCCTGATCTTAAGCCGCAAAAAGCTGCCGGACGAACAGGCGCAAAAAATCGGCGAGCTGCTGACCCTGCTCTGGGACGTAAAGCTGGAAGTCGGCCACAGCGTGCGTACCCTGGAAGAGTGTCTGCTTGAAGGGCTGTCGGACCTGACCGTCGCCACCAACCTGATTGAAACCCGCCTGCTGATTGGCGACGTCGCGCTGTTCCTGGAGCTGCAAAAACACATCTTCAGCGACGGCTTCTGGCCGTCAGAAAAGTTCTTCGCCGCGAAAGTCGAGGAGCAAAACCAGCGCCACCAGCGCTACCACGGCACCAGCTATAACCTTGAGCCCGATATTAAAAGCAGCCCCGGCGGCCTGCGCGACATCCACACGCTACAGTGGGTCGCCCGACGCCATTTTGGCGCCACCTCGCTGGACGAGATGGTTGGCTTCGGCTTTTTAACCGAGGCGGAGCGTAACGAGCTTAACGAGTGTCTGCACCTGCTCTGGCGCATCCGCTTTGCCCTGCATCTGGAAGTTACGCGCTACGATAACCGTCTGCTGTTTGACCGCCAGCTCAGCGTGGCGCAGCGCCTGAATTACCAGGGCGAGGGTAACGAGCCGGTTGAGCACATGATGAAGGATTTCTTCCGCGTCACCCGCCGGGTGACCGAGCTGAACCAGATGCTGTTGCAGCTGTTCGACGAGGCCATTCTGGCCCTGACGGCCGACGAAAAGCCGCGCCCGATTGATGACGAATTCCAGCTGCGCGGCACGCTTATCGATCTCCGCGACGAAACGCTGTTTATTCGCGAGCCGGAAGCGATTCTGCGGATGTTCTATACCATGGTGCGCAACAGCACCATCACCGGGATCTACTCCACCACCCTGCGCCATCTGCGCCACGCGCGCCGCCATTTGACGGAGCCGCTGTGCTATATCCCGGAAGCCCGTTCGCTGTTCCTGAGCATGCTCCGCCACCCGGGTGCCGTCAGCCGCGGCCTGCTGCCGATGCACCGTCACAGCGTGCTGTGGGCCTATATGCCGCAGTGGTCGCATATCGTCGGGCAGATGCAGTTCGATCTGTTCCACGCCTACACGGTGGATGAACACACGATCCGCGTGATGCTCAAGCTGGAAAGCTTTGCGAAAGAAGAGACGCGCTCCCGCCACCCACTGTGCGTCGAGCTGTGGCCGCGCCTGACCCATCCGGAGCTGATCCTGATTGCCGCCCTGTTCCACGACATCGCCAAAGGTCGCGGCGGCGACCACTCGGTGCTCGGCGCGCAGGACGTGCTGAAATTTGCCGAGCTGCACGGCCTGAACTCACGTGAAACGCAGCTGGTGGCCTGGCTGGTGCGCCATCACCTGCTGATGTCGGTCACCGCCCAGCGCCGTGACATTCAGGACCCGGAAGTCATAAAACAGTTCGCCGAAGAGGTTCAGACGGAAAACCGTCTGCGCTATCTGGTCTGCCTGACGGTGGCCGATATCTGCGCCACCAACGAAACCCTGTGGAACAGCTGGAAGCAGAGCCTGCTGCGCGAGCTGTACTTCGCCACCGAAAAACAGCTGCGTCGCGGGATGCAGAACACTCCGGATATGCGCGAGCGCGTGCGTCACCACCAGCTGCAGGCACTGGCGCTGCTGCGGATGGATAACATTGATGAAGAGGCGCTACATCAGATTTGGGCCCGCTGCCGCGCCAACTATTTTGTCCGCCACAGCCCAAACCAGCTTGCGTGGCACGCGCGGCATCTGCTCAAGCACGATTTGTCGCAGCCGATGATCCTGCTGAGCCCGCAGGCCACCCGCGGCGGGACGGAGATTTTCATCTGGAGCCCGGACCGCCCTTATCTGTTTGCTGCGGTCTGCGCCGAGCTGGACAGGCGTAACCTGAGCGTGCACGACGCGCAGATTTTCACCACCCGCGACGGCATGGCAATGGACACCTTTATCGTGCTGGAGCCGGACGGCAGCCCGCTGTCGTCGGACAGGCATGAAGGTATACGTTTTGGTCTGGAGCAGGCGATCACCCAGCGCAGCTGGCAACCCCCGCAGCCGCGTCGCCAGCCGGCGAAATTGCGCCACTTCACCGTGGATACCGAAGTCAATTTCCTGCCAACCCACACCGATCGTAAATCGTTCCTTGAGCTGATTGCGCTCGACCAGCCGGGGCTGCTCGCCCGCGTCGGTCAGGTTTTTGCCGATCTGGGAATTTCGCTTCATGGAGCCCGAATTACAACCATTGGCGAGCGAGTAGAAGATTTATTTATAATCGCCACCGCCGACCGACGTGCCCTTAATAATGACCTGCAGCTTGAAGTGCAACAACGGTTGACAGCAGCCCTCAATCCAAACGATAAAGGGTGATATGTTTTTTAGTGAAATGGAAAGAGTAAACAATGCAGCAGTTACAGAACGTTATTGAGTCCGCTTTTGAGCGTCGCGCCGAGATTACCCCGGCAAATGTGGATACCGTGACCCGTGAAGGGGTAAACCAGGTGATTTCCCTGCTGGATTCCGGCGCGCTGCGCGTGGCAGAAAAAATCGACGGTCAGTGGGTCACTCATCAATGGCTGAAGAAAGCCGTGCTGCTCTCTTTCCGCATCAACGATAACCAGGTTATCGACGGAGCAGAAAGCCGCTACTTCGATAAAGTGCCAATGAAGTTCGCTGACTACGACGAAGCGCGTTTCCAGAAAGAAGGTTTCCGCGTGGTACCGCCTGCGGCAGTGCGCCAGGGCGCCTTCATCGCACGTAATACCGTGCTGATGCCATCCTACGTGAACATCGGTGCCTACGTTGACGAAGGTACCATGGTCGACACCTGGGCAACTGTCGGTTCCTGCGCGCAGATCGGTAAAAACGTTCACCTGTCCGGCGGCGTGGGCATCGGTGGTGTTCTGGAGCCACTGCAGGCTAACCCGACCATCATCGAAGATAACTGCTTCATCGGCGCGCGCTCTGAAGTGGTTGAAGGCGTGATCGTGGAAGAAGGCTCCGTGATCTCCATGGGCGTTTACATCGGCCAGAGCACCCGTATTTACGATCGTGAAACCGGCGAAGTGCATTACGGTCGCGTTCCGGCGGGCTCCGTCGTGGTGTCCGGCAACCTGCCGTCAAAAGATGGCAAATACAGCCTGTACTGTGCGGTTATCGTGAAGAAAGTGGATGCGAAAACGCGTGGTAAAGTGGGCATCAACGAATTGCTGCGCACCATCGATTAATCGGGTATAACAAAAAGCGGGGGCAACCCCGCTTTTTTTATATCTGAGGGTGGCGAAAATAGATTTTTTCGTTAATTATTCAAAGGTTATGTTGAGATCAAGGGTACCGCTATGTACGATAATCTGAAAAGTCTGGGCATTACCAATCCTGATGAAATTGATCGTTACAGCCTCCGCCAGGAAGCCAACAACGATATTTTGAAAATCTATTTTCACAAGGACAAAGGAGAGTTTTTCGCCAAAAGCGTGAAGTTTAAATACCCACGCCAGCGTAAGACCGTTGTTGCTGACGGTGTAGGACAGGGATACAAAGAAGTACAGGAAATCAGCCCTAACCTACGCTATGTGATCGATGAACTCGATCAGATCTGCCAGCGCGACCGCACCGAAGTCGATCTCAAGCGTAAGATCCTTGACGACCTGCGTCACCTTGAAAGCGTTGTTACCAATAAGATCAGCGAGATTGAAGCGGATCTTGAGAAGTTAACCCGGAAATAAAAGCAAAACGGCAATCCTTGATTGCCGTTTTTAGTGTTTGCGCCCTCTCCCCGTGGGAGAGGGATGGGGTGAGGGCACCAGACCGCACTCAGTCATCTCTGCTCGTCCAGCTGCAGCGCCACATACAGCAGCAGCCTATCGTCGAAATTCCCCAGATCCAGCCCCGTCAGCTCTGAAATTCGGTTTAACCGATACTCCAGGGTATTGCGGTGGATAAACAGCGCTTTTGACGTCGCCAGCGGCTGCACGTTATGACGGAACCACGCCTGCAGGGTCCGGCGCAGCAGGCCGTTATTGTCCATGGCTTTCAGGCGCGCCAATGGCCGCGCCAGCTCATTGGCCTGCCAGCCACCGCGCAGGCTGTCGAGCAGCACCGGCAGCATCAGGTCCTGATAAAAATAACTGCGGCTCTCCGGCATTCGCTGCTTGCCCACCATCATGGTGGTGCGTGCGGTACGCCAGGAGCGGGCGATACTGCCCGGCCCGGTAAAATAATTGCCCAGCGCAACGCGAAAACGCAGCTGGCCATTCTCCTTCATTCGGGCGATCAGCAGCTCCACGCGACGACGATGATCGTCCGCATCCCAGCGGCCGAACGCATTAAGCGCCGGTTTGAGCACCACCATTTCCGTCAGAGAAACGATCGCCACCAGGTTATCGCGCTCCGGCGTCGCCAGCGCATTTTGCAGCTGCTGCAGTTCGGCCATCGCGCTGTCTACGCCCAACTGGCCGCTATCGACTTCAATCACCGCTACCACGCGCGGCTGGTTCAGGTCGATCCCCAGACGCTGCGCCCATTCACTGAGCGCAGGCGTATGCTCTTCCGCCTGAATAAGGTTCATCACCAGCTCCTCACGCAGGCGGCTGTCCTGAGCGAGCAGGTGCATCAGGCGCGACTGCTCGAGCATCATCTCCGCCGTCATGCAGACCAGCTCACCGTATTTTCGCAGTGACTCGGGCTCGCCGGTGAGACCGATGACCCCCACAATCTCGCCTTCAAGGCGCAGCGGTAAATTGATACCCTGACGGACACCGTGCAGGTGTTTCGCTACCGCATCGTCGATATCGACCACGCGCCCCTGGGAGAGCACCAGCAGCGCGCCTTCGTGCAATTCCCCAATACGCTCGCGATCGCCGCTGCCAATAATGCGCCCGCGGGCATCCATTACGTTGATATTGGTATCAATGATGCGCATGGTGCGCGCCACGATATCCTGCGCCATTTTGGTATCAAGATGCCAGCCAGCCATAGAACCCTCCTGTGAGCAGAGCTCAAGCATAGGGATGTTCAGCGACGGCTGCATTGTGCGAATGCACAAAGAGAGAAGAAGAAGTATGGACTTGTGGGAAGGGTCACAGAAACGAGAAAGCCCCTGCGAACAGGGGCTTCAGAGGATTACTGCATCAGCAGGTAAATAGAGGTATCACCACGCTGGATATTCAGCGCCAGCACGGAAGGCTTGCTGTCGAGAATTTTACGCAGTTCAGCGATATTTTTCACCGGCTGCTGGTTAGCGCCCATGATCACATCGCCTTTCTTGAGGCCGATACGGGCTGCCGGTGAATTCGCTTTCACGTTGTTCACCACCACGCCTTTGTCTGCGCCTTTGTTGCTCATCTCGGCACCTTCAATCCCGCTGAAGATGGTGCTGGAGTCCACCTGATTCTGGCTGCTCTGCTGCAGCTCCAGGCTCACGTTAACCGCCTTGCCGTCGCGCAGCAGACCAAGGGTCACTTTGCTGCCGATAGGCATAGAGCCGACTTCCGCACGCAGGGCGGCAAAGCTGCTGATCGGTTTACCGTTCAGGGAGGTGATCACATCCCCCGCTTTAATGCCCGCTTTAGCGGCAGAGGAGTTCGGCATCACCTGGCTGACGAATGCCCCGCGCTGGGCGTCAACCTTCATCGCCTTCGCCAGTTCGGAGTTCAGCTCCGTACCGAGGATACCCAGCTCACCGCGTTTCACCTGGCCATACTGCACCATCTGCGCGGTCAGGTTTTTCACCATGTTACTTGGGATAGCAAAGCCGATCCCGATATTGCCGCCGTCCGGGGCAAGGATCGCGGTGTTGATACCGATCAGTTCGCCGTTCAGGTTGACCAGCGCACCGCCGGAGTTACCACGGTTGATCGCCGCATCCGTCTGGATGAAGTTCTCATAGTTCTCGGCATTGAGACCGCTACGGCCCAGCGCCGAGACGATACCCGAGGTCACGGTTTCACCCAGACCGAACGGGTTACCGATCGCTACGGTATAGTCGCCCACGCGCAGCGCGTCGGAGTCGGCAATTTTAATCGCCGTCAGGTTTTTCGGATCCTGAATCTGGATCAGCGCAATGTCAGAACGCGGGTCTTTGCCGACCACTTTGGCGTCAAACTTACGGCCATCGCTCAGCTGAACCTTAATGCTGTTCGCGTTATCGACAACGTGGTTGTTGGTAACGACGTAGCCTTTCGCTGCATCAATGATTACCCCCGAGCCAAGCGCCATGAATTTCTGCTGCTGGCCGCCGCCCTGGCTGTCATCCCCTGCGCCACCGCCCTGACAGAACGGAGAGCTCTGGAATGGCGAACCGTCCTGGCAGAACGGCGAGTTGTCGCCGAAGAACTGCTGGAAGTTACGCGGCATGCGCGGCGTATTGACGGTCGTGCTACCCTCAACGTTAATACTCACCACCGATGGCATCACTTTTTCGAGCATCGGTGCCAGGCTTGGCATCTGCTGCGCGGTTGCTGCCGACGACGCGGTCTCGGCTGCAGTAGCAGTCAGAGGAGACAGCGCTAAACCTAAACTCAGAGCCAGTGCACTCATTGCTAATGTGGTTTTTTTCATGTTTCTCAATCTCGATTTACAGGTAACGCAAAATTGCTGTGTAACTCAGATTCGTTTTATACCGCTTAGTTCCGGCGATAAGTTTATGGAAAAGGTAAAAATTTATTGGCCGTCTTTACAAAACTCAGGCGTTATTCCACCGCCATCAGCTTGCGATATTCATCCCAGGCATACAAATCCGTCATGCCGCTGATATAGTCCTGGATAAGACGGCAGCGATAATAATATTCCATCACCGGCCACTGGGGGGAATGGCGATCCAGCTTGCCAATCGCTTCGACATACGCCAGACGGTGTCGGGTAGAGAGTTTCTGATAAAGTCGGGATTCGATGGGGATGCGGCGCACGCGCTCGTGTTCCACCAGCTCGCTGAATTCGTCAACGGACAGCTGGAGCAGCGGGGCATAAATTTCCAGTAACCCGCTGATCACCCGGTAGCCCTGCAGCTCTAACTGTTCGACATCCGGATGGCTGAAGACATGCCGCATCGCCACATGTTTATAAAGCTCGAGGAGCTGGCTGAAACTGCTGTCATCTTCCAGTAGCGCATGGTTGAATTCCCCGCTGAAAATCAGCGGCAAATTATCAATAAAGCGCGACGCCGCGTACGGCACCAGCTTATTTAATGTATTTACCCGCAAATACATAAAGAACTGGTCTTCCGTACTGCGGCTTAATGTATTTGAGCGCGATTTATCCCAGGCATTTTCGACAACCTGCGCAAACAGCGAGCCTTTTTCATGGGTGCCCCAGGCCGTATAAAGATGCTGATAAAGCTCCTCGACGCTGAAGATTCTTTTCTCAACCGCGTCTTCCAGATCGGCCACGCAATAGGAAATATCATCGGCGGCTTCCATAATCCAGGTCAATGGAAAGCGGCCGTTTGGCGTCAATGAAAGTTCTTTACGTAGCCGTTCAATATAGGCCTCTTCGGAAAGATAATAGCCCGGTTTTTTCATTAAATAACTGTGGGACGCGGGCGTCTCCCCCATCCACCACGCGGGGCGCGTATATTTCAGAATGCAGCCGACCTGTGCCCAAGTCAGGTTCATACGCATCAGGGAGTGGACCAGCCGGATCCCCTGCGCGTTGCCCTCAAAATGACAAAGATCCTGGCGCACCTTGCGGCGCAAATCGTTCAGCCCCTCTTCGCCTTCACGCAGGCGTAAATCGCGTACGATGCAGCGGTCGTCGCTCAGCGGCTGGCTTACCGCATCCGAAGGGTAAAGCCGTTGTTTAAACCAGTCATTAATTGCCGCCTCACCAAAATGACCGAAAGGCGGGTTGCCGATGTCATGCATCAGGCAGGCCATCTCAACGATACTCTCGAAAGGCCCCGTCAGCTCGTCCAGACCATAGGTTTCCAGCAAGCGCTGCTCTTTGAGACGGCTCAAAATCTCTTTGGCTATATAGCGCCCGACCTGCTGCACCTCCATAGAGTGGGTTAAGCGCGTGCGCACTGCGGCGTTACGCTCCAGCGGAAAGACCTGGGTTTTTTGCTGCAGACGGCGGATGGCGGGCGAGTTAATGATCCGCCCGCGATCGCTTTCGAAGATACGCAGGATCTCATGTTCGCTCTTGTCGCCCTGCGGCGAACGGAAACGTCGGTGCCAGTTAATTTTGGTGCGAAAATCGATTGGTGACATGTGCTCCCCCGCGTGAGAATGCGTTTCCCCTTAACCGCATGATAGACTATGCATCTTAACAAGGCACATCGCGAGTAAATCTATGAAAATCGGCATTATTGGTGCAATGGAAGAAGAAGTTACGCTCCTGCGTGACAAAATTGAGAACCGTCAGACCCTCTCTCTGGGGGGTTGTGAGATCTATACCGGTCAGCTAAACGGTGTTGACGTGGCTCTGCTGAAATCAGGCATCGGTAAAGTCGCTGCGGCGCTGGGTGCCACCCTGCTGCTTGAGCGCTGCAAGCCGGACGTGATCGTGAATACCGGCTCTGCGGGCGGCCTGGCGCCGACGCTGAAGGTGGGGGACATCGTTGTTTCCGACGAAGCGCGTTACCACGATGCTGACGTCACCGCGTTCGGTTACGAGTACGGCCAGCTTCCGGGCTGCCCGGCAGGGTTTAAAGCGGACGACAAACTGATTGCGGCGGCAGAGACCTGCATTGCGGAGCTCAACCTCAACGCGGTACGCGGTCTGATTGTCAGCGGTGATGCGTTCATCAATGGTTCCGTGGGTCTGGCGAAAATCCGTCATAACTTCCCTCAGGCGGTGGCCGTTGAGATGGAAGCGACTGCGATTGCGCACGTTTGCCATAACTTCAACGTACCGTTCGTGGTGGTTCGCGCCATCTCTGACGTAGCTGACCAGCAGTCCCACATCAGCTTCGACGAGTTCCTGACCGTTGCGGCAAAACAGTCCACCGTGATGGTGGAACGCCTGGTGCAGAATCTGGCACGTGGTTAAACATACCCTCAGGGCGCTTGCCGCCCTGCTTCTGCTCGCCCCGCTGTGGCTCTATGCTGTACCGCGCGTGATTACGCTCTCTCCCGCCAATACGGAGCTGGCGTTTGCCGCCGGCATTACGCCCGTCGGCGTGAGCAGCTTTTCCGATTATCCGCCGCAGGCCGCGGGGATTGAGCAAGTGGCCACCTGGCAAGGGATGAACCTTGAGCGCATCGTGGCGCTGAAACCGGATCTCGTGCTGGCCTGGCGTGGCGGCAACGCCGAGCGGCAGGTCAACCAGCTCACTTCCCTTGGCATAAAGGTCATGTGGATTGATGCCGTCAGCATTGAACAGGTCGCACAGGCGCTACGCGCCCTGGCACCCTATAGCCCTACCCCCCAAAAAGCCGAGGCTGCGGCGAAACAGATGCTGAGCGACTATGCCGCGCTGAAATCCCGATACGATACCCCAGTTAAAAAGCGCATCTTCCTGCAGTTTGGCAGCCAGCCGCTGTTCACCACCGGAAAAGGGTCGATTCAAAACCAGGTGCTGGAAGTTTGTGGCGGTGAAAACATCTTTGCAGCCAGCCGGGTGCCGTGGCCTCAGGTAAGCCGCGAGCAGGTTCTGGCGCGCCAGCCACAGGCCATCGTCGTGGTCGGAAATGCGAGTGAAATTCCCAAAATTGAGCAATTCTGGCAAAAGCAGCTAAAAATACCGGTAATACCCCTCAACAGCGACTGGTTTGAACGCGCCAGCCCGCGTATTATCCTCGCCGCAAAACAGCTCTGTGCCGCGCTGGCAGAGAGTCACTAACATAAGACCCTTTTCGAGGATTTAACGATGCTCGTTTATTGGCTGGATATTCTTGGCACAGCCGTTTTTGCTATCTCCGGCGTCCTGCTCGCCGGAAAACTACGCATGGATCCGTTTGGCGTGCTGGTGCTGGGCGTAGTAACCGCCGTGGGCGGCGGGACAATCCGCGATATGGCGCTGGCGAATGGCCCGGTGTTTTGGGTGAAAGATCCGACCGATCTGGTGGTCGCGATGGTCACCTGCCTGTTAACCATTGTGCTGGTTCGCCAGCCCCGCCGATTACCAAAATGGATATTGCCGGTACTGGATGCCGTCGGTCTGGCCGTGTTTGTCGGTATTGGCGTCAATAAGGCGTTTAATGCGGGCACCGGTCCGATGGTGGCGATCTGCATGGGCGTATTAACCGGCGTAGGCGGCGGGATCATTCGCGACATTCTGGCGCGTGAGGTACCGATGATCCTGCGTACTGAAATTTACGCAACGGCCTGTATTGCGGGCGGCATTGTCCACGCGACAGCGTACTACACGTTTGCCCTTCCGCTGGAAAACGCCGCGATGCTGGGGATGGTCGTGACGCTGGTGATACGTTTAGCGGCGATACGCTGGCACCTGAAGCTGCCGACGTTTGCGCTGGATGAAAATTCAAGATAGGCGTCGTTTATAAGCCCGGTGGCGCTTCGCTTACCGGGCCTACAATCCGCATTCAGGCTTAAATGCTGAACGAAGAACCACACCCGCAGGTGCTTGTTGCGTTCGGGTTGGTGACCACAAAGCGCGAACCTTCCAGACCCTCGGTGTAATCCACCGAACCGCCCACCAGATATTGCAGGCTCATCGGGTCAACCACCAGCGCAACGCCCTGTTTCTCGATGGTCATATCGCCATCGTTAACCTGATCGTCAAAGGTAAAACCGTACTGGAAGCCGCTGCAGCCGCCGCCGGTAATATAGACACGCAGTTTCAGATCCGGATTGTCTTCGTCGGCAATCAGGGTTTTCACTTTGTTGGCTGCTGCTTCGGTAAACTCCAGCGGCAACGCTACATCATCACTCATCTTATGCTCCCATGAATACTGCTACTGCTATTGGGTAAAATTCACCCAATTCTTTGTGTCATTATCTAATACCCTGGTAATTCATTCAAGTATTCTGCGTTGCGGCCCGCTCCGCCTCTTGTTTTGCCAGAGTACGCGCAAGAATGGTGGAGTATAGCGGTTTTCCACCCAGGAACTGGGCTAATAGTGTCGCGCCGAGACAGGTAATGATCATTGGCAAAATGAGCTGGTAATTATCCGTCATCTCCAGCACCAGCACGATCCCGGTCAATGGCGCGCGCAGGGAGGCGGCAAGCAGCGCGCCCATTCCGGCCACCGCAAAGGTCCCGGCGTCAAGGTGATAGGCGGGAAAGCCCGCTTCCGCCGCCATACCAAACGCGGTGCCCAGCAAGGTTCCCAGCGCCAGCATCGGGGCGAATATCCCGCCGGGCGCGCCGGAGGAAAAACAGAGCACCGTCGTGATGACGCGGGAGATAAACATAAACAGCAGCAGACCCACGCTAAAGTTCCCCGCCGCCGCAATGGGGATCAGCCCGAACCCGCCGCCAGCGGCATTCGGCTCGATAAACCCGAGCACGCCGCAGATTCCGCCCAGCAGGCCGCCCATCAGCACCCATTTGGTCGTATTCCCACCGTGAATACGCTGGAACATATCCTGAGCGCGTAAGATAAAGGTGTTAAACAGCGGCCCCACCACGCCAAAAATCATGCCGAGGATCAGGTAAAGCCACAGGGTGTTCACCGGCGCGTTGGTCAGTTTACCCACCTCAATGACCGCCCCTTCGCCATTAAAGAGGCGAAACACGATGCTCGACATAATGACGCCGGTAAACACCGCTTTAATGGAGATCAGGTTGTAGCGAAACTGCGCGCGCATCTCTTCGATGATAAACAAAATGCCCGCCAGCGGCGCGTTAAAGGCCGCCGACAGCCCCGCCGCCGCACCGGTTGCCAGCAGCGTATGGCGCGCTTCGGCGCTGCGCATCCGAAACAGATCGCCCACCATGCGGCCGACGTTCCCACCCAGCTGAACCGTAGGCCCTTCCCGGCCAAGAACCATCCCCGCGCCCAGCGTACCCATGCCGCCGATAAACTTCACCGGGATGACACGCCACCAGCGCACCGGACGCAGCTCCTCCAGGGCCCCTTCAATTTCCGGGATGCCGGACCCGCCCGCCTCCGGCGCAAATTTACGCACCAGGAAATACCCCACCATGGCAAACAGCGCCGACAGCCCGAACGCAGCAACCCAGACCAGCCATCGGCTGTCGGCGAAACCGGCCACGGTTCCCACTCGCCAGTTGAGCACGGCATTAACCGCTTTTTCAAATGCCACGCCCACCAGACCGGCGAGTGTTCCCACCACGGCAGCGGCCAGCAGGATCGCCAGCGGCGTTTTATCGCGATTGAGCAGCCGCCGAATACTGATTCGATGCTGGGCGCGCGTAAACTGTTGTTCTTCAAAAGACGGAGAATCTGATTTCATGTCCTGTACTTATTCGTCATACAAAAAGCCGCGAGGATTTTACCAGAGACAGCCCCACCGTCTCCTGAAAATTACTTAACAAATCTTAAAGCATTACCCGGCTAAAAATTTCATAACCTTCCCCGAATCACTTAGAATAGTGGGCTTAATCATTTTATACGAACCAGGAACGACGCCATGAGCAAGTCTGAAAACCTCTACAGTGCAGCCCGCGAGCTTATTCCGGGTGGCGTGAACTCACCTGTGCGCGCCTTTACCGGCGTGGGCGGCACGCCGCTGTTTATCGAACGTGCTGACGGCGCGTATCTGTATGATGTCGATGGCAAAGCCTATATCGATTATGTCGGCTCCTGGGGCCCGATGGTGCTGGGGCACAACCACCCAGCCATTCGTAACGCGGTGATTGAAGCCGCCCAGCGCGGCCTGAGCTTCGGTGCGCCAACCGAAATGGAAGTGAAAATGGCGGAGCTGGTCACCGAGCTGGTCCCGACCATGGACATGGTGCGCATGGTGAACTCCGGTACCGAAGCGACCATGAGCGCCATCCGCCTGGCGCGCGGCTTTACCGGTCGCGACAAGATTATCAAGTTTGAGGGTTGCTACCACGGTCATGCGGACTGCCTGCTGGTGAAAGCGGGTTCCGGCGCGCTAACGCTCGGCCAGCCAAACTCACCTGGCGTACCGGCTGACTTCGCGAAGCATACCCTGACCTGCACCTACAACGATCTGGACACCGTTCGCGCAGCGTTCGAGCAGTATCCGCAGGAGATCGCCTGCATCATCGTTGAGCCAGTTGCGGGCAACATGAACTGCATTCCACCGCAGCCTGAGTTCCTGCCGGGCCTGCGTGCCCTGTGCGATGAGTTCGGTGCGCTGCTGATCATCGATGAAGTGATGACCGGCTTCCGTGTAGCGCTGGCGGGCGCCCAGTCTTACTACGGCGTAGAACCGGACCTGACCTGCCTGGGTAAAATCATCGGCGGCGGCATGCCGGTCGGCGCATTCGGTGGGCGTAAGGACGTCATGGAAGCGCTGGCACCCACCGGCCCGGTTTACCAGGCGGGCACGCTCTCCGGTAACCCTATCGCGATGGCGGCGGGCTTTGCCTGCCTGACCGAAGTGGCTCAGCCAGGCATCCACGAAACCCTGACCGACCGGACCACGCAACTGGCAAACGGTCTGCTGGACGCCGCAGAAGAGGCCGGTATCCCTCTGGTGGTCAACCACGTGGGCGGCATGTTCGGGATCTTCTTCACCGAGGTGAAAACCGTGACCTGCTATCAGGACGTGGTGAAGTGCGACGTTGAACGCTTCAAGCGCTTCTTCCACCTGATGCTGGAAGAAGGCGTGTACCTGGCACCGTCAGCGTTCGAAGCGGGCTTTATGTCCGTGGCGCACAGTGAAGAAGATATCAATAACACCATTGACGCGGCGCGTAAGGTGTTTGCGAAACTGTAAGGGCATTGCCGGGTGGCGCTAACGCTTACCCGGCCTACGGTGTTCTCCCTCTCCCCGTAGGAGAGGGCATCAGGCCGCACCTGACTACCGACTCTGCTTTCTCAACAGATAAATAAAATACGGCGCACCGATAAAGGTCGACAGCAGACCCGCCGGGATCTGATACGGGAACAGCACCATTCTTCCGCACCAGTCCGCAAACACCAGCATCACCCCGCCCGTCAGGGCCGACATCACGATATGCGGCATCGTCCGGCGGAACCCCATCATTCTGGCAATGTGCGGCGCCATTAGCCCCACAAAACTCAGCGGGCCAATCGTCATGGTCGCCGTCGCCGTCAGGCACGCAGCGAGCAGCAGCAACGCGATACGCGCTGGCGTCAGCGCCATTCCCACCGCGCGCGCGGTTTCCCCGCCGAGCGGCAGAATCGTCATCCAGCGACGGCACAGCGGCACCATCGCCAGCAGTACGATCATCACGATCCCGGACCCGATCGCCTGGCTGCCGGTCGCGCCGTACGTTGAACCGGATATCCAGGTCAGGATCTTCGCCATACGCGGATCGCCGCTTGCCTGCAGCATCATCAGCAGCATCGTGAATGCGGTGCTGAGCGCCATCCCCGCCAGCAGCATACGGTGCGGTGAAAACCCGCCTCGACCAGCGGCAATCAGGATAATCATCAGCGTAACCGCCGCCCCGAGACTGCCGGCAGGCAGCAGCCAGCCAAACGCATTGCCCGGCACGAAGAACAGCATCAGCACCACGCCAAAGGCAGCGCCAGAGCTGATCCCGAGCACTTCCGGGCTCGCCATCGGGTTGCCGGTCAGACGCTGAATAATGCATCCTGCCACCGCCAGCATCACGCCTGCGATCAGCGCAGCGAGGATACGCGGCCAGCGCCACTGCAGCAGGGCGTTGAGTAAATCACCCGTTGCCCAGTGCCAGCCCGCGGCATCGCGTCCGAATGAGAGCGCCGCGAACGAGGCGATAATCAGCACCGCCAGCCCGACAAGGCTAAACCACAGTACCGACTGACGCTCAGTATGGACTTTATCACCCGCATCCATCGCCGGTGCGCTCATGCTGCGCAGGCGCGGAAGCAGCCACAGGAGCAGCGGCGCCCCGATCAGCGCGGTGACCGAGCCGGTGGAGACTTCACGCCAGACCTGCGCCAGCCAGAGAATAAGCTGATCGGAAAGCCAGAGGATCAGCGCCCCAATCAGCGGCGCCAGCATCAGACGCGCCAGCAAGCGACGCGCTCCGAGCATCTTCGCCAGCAGCGGGGCAAACAGGCCGATAAACCCGATGATGCCGACCGCGTTCACCAGCAGGGCGCTCAATACAATCGCCAGCGTCAGCGCCGCCAGGCGAGCCAGCGACAGCGCCAGCCCCAGGTTGCGCGCCACGCCATCATCCAGTCCCATCAGCGTCAGAGGACGCAGGAGCAGCAGCGTCAGCACAACACCGCCAGCCAGCTGCGGCCACAGGCGCTGCACCACGCTCCAGTCGGTCTGGGTCAGCGTCCCGGTACTCCACATGAACATGCTTTGCAGCTGATCGTGGTGGAACAGAACCAGCAGCTGGTTGATCGCCCCACAGTACAGGCTGACCACCAGCCCGGCCAGAATCAGCGTCACCGGGGAAAGACGTTTACCCCAGGCCACGCCAAAGACCAGCGCGCCCACCGCACACGCTCCGGCAAGCGCCGCAAACTGCGAGGCTAACGCCCCCGGCAGCGTCCACAGCGTGGTGATGGTGATCCCTAGCTGGGCGCCGGTCGCGACGCCGAGTGTGGTGGGTTCCGCCAGCGGGTTACGTAAAACCTGCTGGAACAGCACCCCCACCAGCCCTAAACCGGCACCAACCAGCAGGGAGACTGCCAGACGCGGCAGCAGGCTGTAGTGGAACAGCATCTGCTGAATATTGTCGATATCCGGCGAGGCCAGCGCGGCCCCCCACTGCGCGCGCGGTAATGCGGCCGAGAGGTTAAACCCGGTTAACGCCAGCGCGGCAAGGAAAATTAGCACCAGCAGAAGCGCCGGGAAGCGGGCAATCCGTGAACTCATGCTTTACCTCCCAGCGCGTTATCCAGCACGCGGGCAAAATGCATGGCCGAGAGCGTCGCGCCGTAGAACCAGACCGCCGGGGCGCGCTGGAAGCGTTGCTCACGGACAAACGGCATCGCCTGCCAGAGCGGCGTCGCCATCAGGGTTTGCATGGCGCGCTCGTTGCCGTGATCGAAGCACAGCACATCCACGTCGCGAAACGCCGCGAGACGATCGATACCCACAGCGGTACTGCCCCAGAACGTCATCTCCCCTTCCCAGGCATTACGAATACCAAAACTGTCGAGGACTTCCTGGAACAGGCAGTTTTTACCGAAAACCAGCATATGGCGGGCATCCAGCAGCGTCACCATCAGCAGCGGACGATCGCCCCGGTGAGCAAAACGCGGCTTCAGAGCGTCAATCAGGGCATCGAATTCGTCGAGATGTTTTTTAGCCTCCGCTTCCCGGTTGAGGAAATGCGCCATCTCGTTAACCGACTTTTTCGCCATCGCCAGCGGTTTTTTACCGTCGCTGAAAGCGAATCCACGTCCGGGCGCAATGCGCGCCATGGTCTCTTCTGACGGACCGTAGCCCGCGGACCAGAACAGGAACGACGGTTTCATCTGGGTGAGCAGCTCGAGGTTTGGCTCCGTCCGCAGGCCGACGTCGATTACCGAGTCCGGCAGCTTCGGCTCGTTCACCCAGAGGTTATAGTTAGGAATGTCCGCCACGCCGTAGGGCGTGACGCCAAGCGCCATCATCAGCTCGACCGGCAGCCACTCCAGCGCCACTATGCGGTGCGGATCGACGACGGCAGCACGCGCCGCATTCATTTTTAACAGCAGCGGTGAGAGGGCCATCGCCGTCAGCAGGCGACGGCGGCTAATGCGCATGTTGTCGAGCATCAGTAGACGAAGCTCACCGGTGCAGCCCCGGCCGGGTGAGGCAGAATACCCATCGGAATACCATAAATATGTTCCAGCGTTTCGCTACGCATCAGCTCGGAGGGCGTTCCCTGCGCAATCATTTCGCCGCCGCGCAGCGCAACAAGGTAGTCGCAATAGCGCGCCGCCATGTTGATGTCATGCAGCACCGCAATCACCGTCAGACCGCGCTGCTGGCTTAAGCGGTGCACCAGCGCCAGGACATCGACCTGATGGGCGATATCGAGCGCGGAGGTGGGTTCATCAAGGAGCAGGCAGCGGCTGTCCTGGGCCACCAGCATCGCAATCCACGCGCGCTGGCGTTCACCGCCGGACAGGCTATCCACCAGACGGTGCGCCAGCGGCTTTAGCCCGACCAGCGCAATCGCCTCTTCCACTTTCTCTCTGTCGGCCACGCCAAAGCGTCCAAGCGCGCCATGCCACGGATAACGCCCAATCGCCACCAGCTCTCGCACCGTCATCCCCTCCGCCTGCGGCAGCTGCTGCGGCAGATACGCCACTTTGCGGGCAAACGCTTTGCTGCTCCAGCTCTCGAGCGGTTGGTCATCCAGCAGGATGTCGCCTTCTGACGGCGGCTGATGGCGTCCCAGCATCTTGAGCAGCGTGGACTTACCGGAACCGTTGTGACCAATCAGGCCAGTGACTTTACCTGCGGGGAACGTCAAAGAGAGCGGATGCAGCAAGGTGCGCCCGGGTACGCGAAAGGAGAGATGGTTGAGCGTAAAGGTGGTGTCGGGTTGCGTTTGATTATCCTGCATTTCAGCCAACTTAAATAAAAAGGGCACGGCGAACCGTGCCCGGACAGAGATTAGAAGCGGAAGGTCGCGGTGGCAACAACCTGACGTCCTGCGCCCCAGTAGCATGCATATTCGCTGTAGCAGCTGGAGACGTATTCACGATCGAAGATGTTGTTCACGTTGACGCCGACAGACGAGCCCGGCAGTCCAAAGCGTGCCAGGTCATATTTCACGGTCGCGTCCGCCAGTGCGTAGCCCGCGACGTTGAACGACTGGTAGGCTTTTGGCGACGAGGCAGAGTAGTAGGACACGGTGTTACCGATGTAACGGGTGCCTGCCCCTACCGTCAGACCGCTCAACGCCGTCTCGTGGAAGGTGTAATCTGCCCACAGAGACGCCATGTTACGCGGCACTTCCGCCGGACGACGGCCTTCATACCAGGTATCGTGCGTGTATTCCGCATCAGTAAAGCTATAGGAAGCCGTCACGTTCACGTTGGCAGATACTGCCGCTTTCGCTTCCAGTTCGAAACCGCGAGAGCGAATTTCACCGCCCTGTACGCTAAAGCCGCTGGTCGGGTTCGCCGGATCGGCCGTCAGGTTGTTGTTTTTGGTCAGCTGATACACCGCAGCGGTGACCACCACAGGCAGATCTTTCGGTACATACTTCACGCCCGCTTCATACTGCTTGCCGCGAGCCGGATCGAACGGTTTGCCGCCCTGGGTTGCGCCGGAAATAGGCTCGAAGGATTCGCTATAGCTGAAGTACGGCGTAATACCGTTATCAAACAGGTAGTTGATCCCGCCGCGCCAGGTGAATGCCCGATCGTTGATTTCAGCCGTCGTGTCGGAGGAACGCGTCAGTGTGGACGTTTTGGCAAAATCATAGCGTCCACCCAGGGTCAGTACCCACTTATCCCACTCAGCCTGATCCTGCGCGTACAGGCCCGTTTGCTCCTGACGATTGAGCACGGCATACGGGAAGTTCACGTTGATATTGGCATTGTTGTGCTGCGGATTCGTCATGCTGATAGGGTCAGCGCTGCCGTAATCTGCATCAATATCGTTACGCATGCGCAGGTAATCGACGCCCGTTAACAGAGTATGATCCACTGCACCGGTCGCAAATTTGGACTGCAGCTGGGTATCGACCGTGAACGAGTTGAGGTCCTCATCAGAGCGCACGTACGCGCGGCTGATCTGAGCCGGTGCAATATAGCCGTTACCGTAAACGGAACGGTAAAGCGTATTGATTTTGGTGTAGCGCAGGTTTTGACGCACGGTAAAGGTGTCATCAAACTGATGCGAGAAGCTGTAGCCCACCATTTTCTGGCGACGGGAGATCTTGTTGTCTTCGTCACCTTCGTTGAAATCGGTCGGCAGCTTGTGCGCGTTGCCGTTGGCGTCATAGTAAGGCACAACGGTACCTTCCCGCGGCAGCCAGCCGTAATAGCCTGCATCCGGATCGCTCTGAAAGTTGCTCAGGAAAGTAAAATCGGTTTTATCGTCAGGACGCCAGCTGAAAGCAGGTGCAATAGCGTAGCGGGAAGATTTCACCATCTCCTGCTGCGCATTTTCGCTGCGCCCCAGACCGGTCAGACGGTATGACCACACGCCGTCATCATCAATCGCATCGCTGAAATCAAACCCTGTCTGCCACAGGTTATCGGTACCCATTTTGAACTGAATTTCTTTCAGTGGCTCGGTGGTTGGCCGCTTGCTGACCATGCTGACCACGCCGCCCGGGTGGCTTTTACCGTACAGAACGGACGTAGGGCCGCGCAGCAGCTCGACGCGCTCAAGGAAATACGGATCCATGGACGCTTCAGAATAGTTATCACCCTGCAGCTTCATCCCGTCCAGATACTGGTTGGTATTCACGGTACTGGAGGTGGTGAACCCACGGATAGAAACAACATCATACGTTGTTGACGCGCCGCGCGTTGCGAACACGCTCGGCGTATAGGCCAGCGCCTGTTTAACCGTACCCGGCTGCTTCATGTCCATCTCTTCGCGGGTGACGACAGAAATAGACTGCGGGGTTTTCTCAATCGGGGTATCGGTCTTGGTCGCGGTGGCGGTGCGTTTGGCCGCAATCGTGGGTGCCGGTCCCCAGGCACTTTCCTGTGCCGCAGGTGCTGCGGTTACCGTGATGGTTTCTTCTTTTTTCGGGGTTTCTGCCGCATGAGCATACGCGGACACGCCGGCAACCGCTGTGGCGACGACGACCGCGAGTTTACGCAGCGACGTGTTCATTGGCTGAGCAGTATTGGAAAGCGCCATGATGTTTCTCTGATGGAAAAGTGAATGATAACGTAAACGAGAATTATTATTATGAGCGCCAGAATAATATGCGAAACGCAGGTTGCATAGCAAGCAGTAAGCGGCCCTACGAGAATTAAGGGTTTAAGAAATAGACAAGAGAAAACGAAGGGTTAATCAGAGTTAAAGTGAGGGTTAACGAAATGAGGTTTACGGGTAAAAAAAGCCCCCTTCCGGGGAAGAGGGCTTTAAAAGTTAGTTACCGCCAAACATGTCCTTAATCCAGCCGGCTACGCCATCGCTGTCTTTCTTCTCATTCTGCTGCTGCGGCTGTTGCTGCTGCGGCTGCTGTGGCTGAGAAGACTGATCGAACGGGTTGCCGGTCGGCTGTTCAGGCTGGCTCTGCTGGCACAGGGAATCCGGGTTGGTTGTCCAGACCGGCAGAGTACGCATTCCGCCGCCGCAGACGAAGTTACCGGAGCTGTCCACGCCCATATCGACGATATCTTCCGGCGCGACAAGGTTCAGCGGCACCGGTGACTGATTCGCCAGATAGCGCTGGTAAATCGACATCGCCCCGCTCGCCCCGTACAGCTTGGTCGGCTGGTTGTTGTCGCGTCCTACCCAGGTAATGACCACTTCACGGCCATCGATACCGGCAAACCAGGTATCGACGTTATTGTTGGTGGTCCCGGTCTTACCTGCCAGATGCAGGCCCGGATACTTCGCACCCAATTGACGTCCCGTACCACGCTGCACCACCTGCTGCATCGTCCACAGCGTCATGTAGGCCGCCTGAGCAGGAACGGCACGCTCCGCCTGCGGGAAGCTCTGATACAGCACGGAGCCATCTTCGGCAATCACCGAACGCAGGGCGGACAGCGGCGCGCGGTTACCGCCGCTGGCGATGGTCTGGAACGCCTGCGCCACTTCGATCGGCGTCAGGTTAAGCGCCCCGAGGATCATCGCCGGCACCGGGTGCAGCTGATCTTTCGCCACGCCCAGCTTCTGCCAGGTATCGACAATGGCCGGCAGGCCCAGCGACATACCCAGGTTTACCGTCGGCACGTTCATGGAGCGCGTCAAAGCATCCACCAGCATCACCTGACCGCTGAACTGCTTATCGTCATTCTGCGGTGACCACACCTGGCCGTTAGGCTGGCGCAGGGAGATAGGCGCATCCGCAATCCAGGTATTCAGACGATACTGGTTTGGCTGACTCAGGGCAGTCAGATAGGTCGCCGGTTTTGCCAGAGAACCGATCGAGCGACGCGCCTGCATGGCACGGTTGTAGCCTGCAAACTGCGGCTCGGCACCGCCCACCATCGCACGAACTTCGCCGGAGTTGCGGTCAACCACCACCATCGCGGTTTCAAGATCGGAGAGCTTACGCTGTTTCTTCAGCGCCGGAATACCTTCCACCGCCGCTTTTTCTGCCGCATCCTGCGCCACGGAGTCAAAGGTGGTGAAGATCTTCACGCCGGAGAGATCTTTGACCTTATCGCCAAGCTTGCTTTGCAGTTCCTGACGCACCAGCTGCATAAACGCAGGCTGAGGCGAGATCACCCCACCGCGCGGCTGAACGCCAAGCGGACGTGCGCTCAGCATGTCGTACAGCTCCTGGTCGATCACCTGCTGTTGTTGCAGCAGACGCAGCACCAGGTTACGACGCTCCAGGGCCAGTTTCGGGTTACGCCACGGGTTATAAATGGACGCCCCTTTCACCATGCCCACCAGCAGCGCCTGCTGATCCAGGCTCAGCTCTTCCACCGGACGACCAAAGTAGTACAGGCTCGCCAGCGGGAAGCCGCGGATTTCGTTATCGCCGCTCTGACCGAGGTACACCTCGTTCATATACAGCTCAAGGATACGATCCTTGCTGTAGCGCGCGTCCATCAGCACGGCCATGTAGGCTTCGTTCGCTTTACGCCAGTAAGAGCGTTCGCTGGAGAGGAAGAGGTTTTTCACCAGCTGCTGAGTCAGCGTACTCGCTCCCTGCACGGTACGACCGGCAGTCAGGTTCGCCAGCACCGCACGACCAATCGAGTAGAGGCTGATGCCGTCGTGCTCGTAGAAGTGACGGTCTTCGGTCGCCAGCAGCGTATCGACCAGCAGATCCGGGAAGCCGTTACGCGCCACGAACAGACGCTGCTCGCCGTTTGCCGACGAGAGCATGGTGATCAGACGCGGATCGAGACGGAAGAAACCGAACTGGCGGTTATTATCCATGTTCTCGATGGTATCCAGACGATCCCCGTCAAAGGTCAGACGCGCGCGCACCTGACCCTCTTTGCTGTCCGGGAAATCAAACGGACGACGGATCATCTCAATGCTGTTCGCCTGCACGGTAAATTCGCCAGGGCGCGTCATTTTTGACACCTGACGATACTGGGTGGCTTCCAGCAGTTTTACCATTTCGTTTTTCGTGATGGACATATCTGGCTCAAGGTTCACCATGCGGCCATACACTGCCGCAGGTAACTGCCAGACTTTACCGTCGATACGGCTGCGGATCTTCTGATCCAGATACACGCCGTAAATTGCCATCAGCACAACAAAAACAATAAAGAGCTTCAGCAGCAGCCAGAACCAGCCGCGTTTGCCCCGAGGCTTGCGCCCTTTGCCTTTCCCTTTACGCGGCATCGGTTCTTCATCCTCATCATCGTCTTCATAGTCATCGTCATAGTCCTCATCTCTGAGGCGACGACGGCTTACTTTTTCTTTCGCCGGACGCGTTGGTTTTCCCTTACGTCCTATTGGCTCGCGGTCATTCCCCGCCATGCTTTTTCTCCGCAACTTTCAGGCGCAAAGGCCAGATTTTCTTTTCTTTCACAGGCCTGTGAAAGAAGAAATCTCTCAAAATTAGTTCTCCCTCTCCCTGTGGGAGAGGGCCGGGGTGAGGGCATCAGGCCGCACATCCCATCCCTTTCAGGAATATTTCTTCGTCCGCCTCGTCGGCGCCGTATTCGCCGGATCGTCCGGCCAGACGTGTTTAGGGTACCGCCCCTTCATCTCTTTCTGCACGTCACGGTAGCTCCCCGCCCAGAACGCCCCTAAATCTCGGGTGATCTGCAAGGGGCGATGCGCAGGCGACAGCAGTTCAAGCACCAACGGCACGCGTCCTTCAGCGATAGACGGCGTGGTTGCTTCACCAAACATCTCCTGCATCCGAACCGCCAGCGCCGGCGGATTATCCTCATGATAACGGATGGCAATCCGGCTTCCGGTCGGCACAGTGTAATGCCCTGGCAGTTCACTATCCAGACGTTGACGCAATGACCAGTCCAGTAAATTCTGTAACGCAGTCTTAACATCAAGCGCCTTAAGGGCACGCAGAGAGTGCACGCCGCTCATCTGCGGCAGTAGCCAGCGTTCAAGCGTAGCCAGCAGCGTCTCGTCATCCACCGCTGGCCAGCCCTGTTCCGGTAGCCACTTTGCGGCGCAGAGCAGGCGAATGCGGTACTGTTCCGCCTCCGGCGTCCAGTTCAGCACGCTCAGCCCTTTTTCCCGAATGCCGTTCAGCATAGCCTGATGAAGCTCGTCTTCCGACGGCTTCGCCAGCGGTTTCGTCCCGAGCGTCAGTTTCCCAATCTGGCTACGACGAAACGCCTTCAGCGTGCCCTGCGCATCATCCCACTCGACGATGTCCGATTGCTTAAGCAACTGCGGACAGCTACGGGTCAGGGCATCGATATCGACGGCAATCGCCTGCAGGATATGCGCATCGGGGGAGTTGCTCCCCTGCAGCAGGAGCGGCGCAATCAGCCACTCATGACGCGTCAGGGCGTCATCGCTGTCCAGCATCGCCCCCATGCCGTTTGCCAGTTGATATCGACCGTCCAGCCCGCGCCGACGCGCAATTCGATCCGGAAACGCCTGCGCTAACAGCCGGGAAATCCTCTCGCTGTCTGGCACGCCGCCGCGGCTGTTAAGCCGTTTGCACAGTTGCTGCGCCCGCTTCTGCCAGTTCCCCTGATTGCGTGAAAACGCCTGCCCCAGATCGCTGCTGCCTCCGCGTGGCGGCTCCTCAAGAATAGCCGCCAGTTTTGCCGCCGTGGCAATTTCATCATCCCCTTGCGCGGCCACCAGCATCGCGGCCAGACGCGGATCGTTGCCCAGCGCCGCCATTTTCTGGCCGTGTACCGTCAGACGTTCGCCTTCCAGTGCGCCAAGCTCAGTTAACAGACTGCGCGCAGCGGTGAGGTTAACGACAGGGGGAGAATCAAGCCAGGTAAGCTGTCCAGGATCCGGACAGCCCCACTGCAGCAGATCCATCACCAGGCCCGACAAATCACTTTGTAAAATTTCCGGCGTGCTTTGCTGCGCCGCGCGTTCTGCCTGTTCCGCGCTGGTCAAATGCAGGCAAATACCCGGCTCAAGACGCCCCGCACGGCCCGCGCGCTGCACCATTGACGCCTGGCTGATGCGCTGCGTCAGGAGTTTAGTCAGCCCGGTGCGCGGATCAAAGCTTGCCACCCTCTCCTGCGCGCTATCCACCACCAGGCGAATACCTTCGATGGTCAAACTGGTTTCAGCGATGTTGGTTGCCAGCACCACCTTGCGCTGCCCCACCGGGGCAGGAAGGATAGCTTTACGCTGCTCCTGCAGCGACAGCGCGCCGTAGAGCGGGCACAGCAGTACATCACCGCCTACGCGAGAGGAAAGCTGCTCCTGCACGCGCTGGATCTCACCGACACCCGGCAAAAACAGCAGCAGGGAACCGGGTTCCTGGCGCAGCAGTTCAGCAGTGGCAATGGCGACCGCCTCGTCAAAACGCAGGTGGGAGGGAAGTGGTTGATGGCGGCGTTCAACAGGAAACGCTCGCCCCTCAGAGCTGATAACCGGCGCATCAGGTAGCGCCTGCCGTAGCCGCACATTGTCCAGCGTCGCCGACATTATCAGCAGACGGAGATCGTCGCGCAGCCCCTGCTGAACGTCCAGCAACAGCGCAAGGGCCAGATCCGCCTGCAGGCTGCGCTCGTGGAATTCATCCAGGATCACCAGCCCGATGCCGGTCAGCTCCGGATCGTTTTGCAGCATGCGGGTGAGAATCCCCTCGGTGACCACCTCAAGGCGCGTGGTCGGGCCCACGCAGGTCTCGGCGCGCATCCTGTAACCTACCGTTTCGCCCGGTTTTTCATTCAGCAGTTCCGCCAGGCGCTGCGCCACGTTGCGCGCGGCCAGCCTGCGCGGCTCCAGCAGGATAATTTTCCCGCTGATGTTCCCGTCTTTCAGAATTTGCAGCGGCAGCCAGGTGGACTTACCCGCCCCCGTCGGGGCATTCAGCAAAACCTGCGGGGCAAGACGTAAGGCAGCGAGAAGGTCAGGAAGAACGACGGCGACCGGCAATGAGGACACTAACAGCTCCAGAGGGTTAACATTAGTCGGCGTACATTGTAGCATCGGCGCATATCATTACCGAGTCCTCCGTATGCCTGAGTCGAAACGGCTGTTTTTTGCCATTGAATTGCCCACAACACTACAGCGTCAAATTGTTCGCTGGCGCGCCGATCGCTTCCCGCCGGAAGCCGGTCGTCCTGTCGCGGCGGCTAACCTGCACCTGACGCTGGCTTTTTTGGGCGACGTCAGTGCCGAAAAACAGCGGGCGTTAGCCGCAATGGCCGGGCGTATTACCCAGCCGGAATTTACGCTACACCTCGACGACGCGGGTCAGTGGCTGCGTTCGCGTGTGGTCTGGCTGGGGACGCGTCAGCCTCCGCGCGGATTATTACAGCTGGCGAACATGCTGCGCGCGCAGGCGGCGCGCAGCGGCTGTTATCAAAGCCCACAGCCGTTTCATCCGCACATCACCCTGCTGCGCGATGCCGGTCAGGCCGTTGCCATCCCGCCGCCGGGTTTTCACTGGGCCTTTCCGGTCAACACATTCGCGCTTTATGAATCCGTCTTTGCCCAGGGACGCACCCGCTATACGCCGCTACAGCGCTGGACGCTGGGCAACACCGAAAGGAACTCTGATGAAGTTTAGTCCTCCCCTGCAGCACGCTACGCTTATCCAACGCTACAAACGCTTCCTCGCCGATGTGATCACGCCTGAAGGCGAACCGCTCACCCTGCACTGCCCCAATACCGGTGCCATGACGGGATGCGCGACGCCGGGTGACAGGGTCTGGTATTCCACATCAGAAAATACTAAACGCAAATATGCCCATACCTGGGAAATGACCGAAACCCAGAACGGGGCATTTATTTGCGTTAATACCCTGCGCGCCAATCAACTGGTTAAGGAAGCGCTGACCCATGGCGTAATTCCCGAACTGGTCGGTTATGGCACGCATAAAAGCGAAGTGAAATATGGCGATGAAGGCAGCAGAATTGACTTCATGTTACAGGCGGAAGACAGGCCGGAGTGCTATATTGAAGTGAAATCAGTGACGTTAGCGGAACAGGAAAATGGCTACTTCCCGGATGCGGTAACGCTACGTGGCCAGAAGCATCTGCGAGAGCTAATGAGTGTTGCGGCGGCGGGCAAACGCGCCGTATTGCTGTTTGCAGTGTTGCATTCAGCCATTGAACGTTTCTCCCCTGCCCGCCATATTGATCCTAAATACGCGCAATTGTTGAATGAGGCACAAAAGCAGGGGGTAGAGGTTTTCGCTTATAAAGCGGAACTTTCTGCCGATAATATGACTCTGAGATCCTCTCTTCCCATTGTCTTATAAGGGATTAGACGATTGACGATTAAGTGTTCTGGCCGCGTGCGCAAATACGCTTTTCCTCACAGGCTTGTCAAGTGTTACGTTTAGATAATTGCCATACGGAAAAGCATCTGCTATTTATAGCGACCTGATTTTTCCCCCAACACGGGGATCGATAGTGCGTGTTAAGGAGAAGCAACATGCAAGAAGGGCAAAACCGTAAAACATCGTCCCTGAGTATTCTCGCCATCGCTGGGGTGGAGCCGTATCAAGAGAAACCGGGCGAAGAGTATATGAACGAAGCCCAGCTGTCGCACTTCAAGCGTATTCTTGAAG
This sequence comes from Enterobacter sp. ku-bf2, assembly GCF_001742765.1. NCBI lineage: Bacteria > Pseudomonadati > Pseudomonadota > Gammaproteobacteria > Enterobacterales > Enterobacteriaceae > Enterobacter > Enterobacter sp. ku-bf2. Next base: position 434,384 of record NZ_MDVW01000018.1, on the reverse strand, counting down.
CATGGCGTAATCAACTCAGGGATGAAGTCGATCGCACCGTTACTCATATGCAGGATGAAGCTGCTAACTTCCCGGACCCGGTAGACCGTGCCGCTCAGGAAGAAGAGTTCAGCCTCGAACTGCGTAACCGTGACCGCGAACGCAAACTGATCAAAAAGATCGAGAAAACGCTGAAAAAAGTCGAAGACGAAGATTTTGGCTACTGCGAATCCTGCGGTGTTGAAATTGGCATTCGTCGCTTGGAAGCGCGTCCAACCGCCGATCTGTGCATCGACTGCAAAACGCTGGCCGAAATCCGCGAAAAACAGATGGCCGGTTAATACCAGCGCTGTTTACACACTCCAAAGGCGGGAGTCTCTCCCGCCTTGTTACTGTTGATATGTCTGAATCACACTATATTGGGCGCTTCGCGCCATCTCCTTCCGGTGAATTACACTTCGGCTCATTAATTGCCGCGCTCGGCAGCTACCTGCAGGCTCGCGCCCGCCAGGGAAAATGGCTCGTCCGCATCGAAGATATTGACCCTCCGCGTGAAGTTCCCGGTGCAGCAGAGACCATTCTGCGTCAGCTGGAACATTACGGTCTTCACTGGGATGACGAGGTTCTGTGGCAGTCAAAGCGTCATGAGGCCTATCGGGAACGTCTGGCCTGGCTTCGCGCTCAGGGGCTTTCCTATAACTGCACCTGCACCCGCGCACGCATCCAGAGCGCAGGCGGCGTTTATGACGGCCACTGCCGCACGCTGAACAACGGTCCTGAAAATGCCGCCGTGCGCATCAGACAGCACTCCCCGGTGATGCACTTTAACGATTTACTCTCCGGTGAAATTCATGCCGATGAACGTCTGGCGCGTGAGGATTTTATTATTCACCGTCGCGATGGCCTGTTCGCCTACAACCTGGCCGTGGTGGTGGACGATCATTTTCAGGGCGTGACGGAAATAGTGCGCGGGGCGGATCTGGTCGAGCCGACCGTGCGACAAATCTCGCTGTATCACCAGTTTGGCTGGACGGCACCGGATTACATTCATCTGCCGCTGGCGGTTAATGCGCAGGGCTTAAAATTGTCAAAGCAGAACCACGCCCCGGCCCTGCCAGACGGCGATCCGCGTCCTGTTTTGATCGACGCGCTGCGATTTCTCAACCAGAATGTAACCAACGAATGGCAGGATCTGCGTATTGACGAACTGCTGAAAATGGCTATTGCTAACTGGACGCTCGCGGCAGTGCCAAAAATCCAGCATTCTCAAATGCGTTGCGCTGAGCTATGATTAGCCGCTTTTTTCATAACAAAACACACTACGAGGTGTACCATTTTTACCCGAGTCGCTAATTTTTGCCGTAAAGTGCTAAGCCGCGAAGAGAGCATGGCGAACGATGCTATTGCACAGCCACACATGTCGGTTATTCCGCGTGAGCAGCACACTATTTCCCGCAAAGATATCAGTGAAAATGCCCTCAAGGTGCTCTATCGTCTGAATAAAGCGGGCTACGAGGCCTATCTCGTGGGCGGTGGAGTGCGTGATTTACTGCTGGGCAAAAAACCCAAAGATTTCGACGTGACGACCAGCGCCACGCCTGAGCAGGTGCGCAAATTATTCCGTAACTGCCGTCTCGTTGGCCGCCGTTTCCGTCTGGCTCACGTGATGTTTGGGCCGGAAATCATCGAAGTGGCGACCTTCCGCGGCCACCACGAAGCGGGCGCGTCCGATCGCACGACGTCGCAGCGCGGCCAGAACGGTATGCTGCTGCGCGACAATATCTTCGGTTCTATCGAAGAAGATGCTCAGCGGCGCGACTTCACCATCAACAGCCTCTATTACAGCGTCGCGGATTTCACCGTGCGCGATTACGTCGGCGGCATGCAGGACCTGAAAGAAGGTCTGATCCGCCTGATTGGCACGCCGGAAACGCGCTACCGTGAAGATCCCGTGCGTATGCTGCGCGCCGTGCGTTTCGCCGCCAAGCTGAATATGCGCATCAGCCCGGAAACGGCGGAGCCAATCCCGCGTCTGGCGACGCTGATTAACGACGTGCCGCCTGCTCGCCTGTTTGAAGAGGCGCTGAAGCTGCTGCAGGCCGGCCACGGTTTTGAAACCTACAAACTTCTGCGCGAATACAACCTGTTCCAGCCGCTGTTCCCGACCATTACCCGCTACTTTACCGAAAACGGTGACAGCCCAATGGAGCGGATGATTGCGCAGGTGCTGAAAAATACCGATACCCGCATTCGCAACGACATGCGTGTGAACCCGGCGTTCCTCTTTGCCGCGATGTTCTGGTATCCGCTGCTGGAAACGGCACAGCGTATTACCCAGGAGAGCGGGCTCGCCTATTACGATGCGTTCGCGCTGGCCGCCAACGACGTGCTGGACGAAGGCTGCCGCACGCTCGCCATTCCGAAACGGATTACCACCCTGGTGCGCGACATCTGGCAGCTTCAGCTGCGCATGTCCCGTCGTCAGGGCAAACGCGCCTGGAAGCTGATGGAGCATCCTAAATTCCGCGCGGCCTTCGATCTCCTGTCGCTGCGCGCGGAAATTGAACGCAACCAGGAGCTGCAGCGTCTGGCGCAGTGGTGGGCTGAATTCCAGGTCTCCGCCCCGCCAGAGCAGAAAGATATGCTGACCGGGCTAGATGAAGAGCCGGAACCGCGTCGCCGTCATCGTCGCCCGCGCAAACGCGCGCCGCGTCGTGAAGGAACAGCATGACCCTCGCGTATATCGCCATCGGCAGCAATTTAGCCTCTCCGCTGGAGCAGGTGAAGGCTGCCGTACAGGCGCTGGGCGACATCCCACAGAGTCGGATCGTGGCGGTCTCCTCGTTCTACCGCACACCGCCGCTGGGGCCACAGGATCAGCCAGACTACCTCAACGCCGCCGTGGTCCTTGAGACTGAACTGGGTCCCGAAGCGCTGCTGGACAATACCCAGCGTATTGAGCTTCAGCAGGGCCGTGTACGCAAAGCCGAACGCTGGGGCCCCCGCACGCTCGACCTCGACATTATGCTGTTTGGTCACGAGACGATTAACACTGAACGTCTCACCGTTCCGCATTACGACATGAAAAATCGCGGGTTTATGCTCTGGCCGCTGTTTGAAGTCGCCCCTTCCCTTACCTTCCCTGACGGGCTCTCGCTAAAGGCCGTTCTCAACAGTCTCGGTGCGGAAAAACCCGCTCGCTGGTAAAGCCGTTTTTTTATTGGTTAACCATAAAATATTTGTGGTTAATCGATTGCCTAAAATCATTGTTCCCTCGAATGTTACTGTTAGAATGCGCAAAGATTCGCTTTTGGGCTATCAGGAAACAGTATGAAACCAACCACCATCTCCTTACTGCAGAAATGCAAACAGGAAAAAAAACGCTTCGCCACCATCACCGCGTATGACTACAGCTTCGCCAAACTGTTTGCCGAAGAGGGGATCAACGTCATGCTGGTCGGGGATTCGTTAGGGATGACGGTACAAGGACATGATTCCACCCTGCCGGTGACGGTTGAGGACATCGCTTACCATACCCGCGCCGTGCGCCGTGGCGCTCCAGCCTGTCTGCTGCTTTCCGATCTGCCGTTTATGGCCTATGCCACGCCGGAACAGGCATTCGAAAACGCGGCGGCAGTGATGCGTGCCGGTGCCAATATGGTCAAAATTGAAGGCGGCGCCTGGCTTGTTGATACGGTGAAGATGCTCACCGAGCGCGCCGTGCCGGTGTGCGGGCATTTAGGCCTGACGCCGCAGTCTGTGAATATCTTTGGCGGCTACAAGGTGCAGGGCCGCGGCGATGCCGCCCAGACGCTGCTGGATGATGCTCTGGCGCTGGAAGCCGCAGGTGCACAGCTGCTGGTGCTGGAGTGCGTGCCGGTTGAGCTGGCGAAACGCATTACCGACGCGCTGTCCATTCCGGTGATTGGTATCGGTGCAGGCAACGTGACCGACGGTCAGATTCTGGTGATGCACGATGCCTTCGGTATCACCGGCGGACACATCCCGAAATTTGCCAAAAATTTCCTCGCCGAAGCGGGCGACATGCGCGCTGCGGTCAGGCAGTATATTGCCGACGTTGAATCCGGTGTTTACCCGGGTGAAGAACACAGTTTCCATTAAGGAGTCTCGTTGTGCTAATCATTGAAACCCTGCCGCTGCTTCGCCAGCATATCCGCCGCGCGCGTCAGGAAGGTAAACGTATCGCACTGGTCCCGACCATGGGCAATCTGCATGACGGCCACATGAAGCTCGTCGACGAAGCCCGCGCGCGGGCAGATATCGTGGTGGTCAGTATCTTCGTGAACCCCATGCAGTTTGACCGCGCAGACGATCTGGCGCGCTACCCGCGCACCCTGCAGGAAGATTGCGAGAAGCTTAAAAAACGCCACGCGGATATCGTCTTCTCACCTGCACCGGCAGATGTTTACCCGCAGGGTACCGAAGAGGCAACCTACGTTGACGTCCCGGGCATTTCCACCATGCTCGAAGGCGCGAGCCGCCCGGGCCATTTCCGCGGCGTTTCCACCATCGTCAGCAAGCTGTTCAACCTGGTACAGCCGGACGTTGCCTGCTTTGGCGAGAAAGACTTCCAGCAGCTGGCGCTGATCCGCAAGATGGTTGCGGATATGGGTTACGATATCGAGATTGTCGGCGTACCGATTGTACGCGCCAAAGACGGTCTGGCACTCAGCTCGCGTAATGGCTACCTGACCGCCGAACAGCGTAAAATCGCGCCGGGTCTCAGCAAGGTCATGAACACCATGGCTGAGCAGATGCTGGCAAAAGAGTTAACAGCAGAAGAAATTATCACCCTTGCCGAGCAGGCGCTTAACGATAAGGGGCTTCGTGCTGACGACGTACAAATTCGTGATGCTGATACGCTGCTGGAATTAACACAGAACAGCAAGCGCGCAGTCATCCTGGTGGCGGCCTGGCTAGGTCAGGCGCGTCTGATCGACAATAAAGTGGTTGAGCTGGCGTAGTTCCTTTCACCCCTGATAATTATAGGTAAACGTAATGATTCGCAAAATGCTGCAAGGTAAGCTTCACCGTGTGAAAGTCACGCAGGCCGACCTGCACTATGAAGGCTCCTGCGCCATTGACCAGGATTTCCTTGATGCAGCAGGTATCCTCGAAAACGAAGCGATTGATATCTGGAACGTGAACAACGGTAAACGCTTCTCTACCTACGCGATTGCCGCCGAGCGCGGTTCTAAAATCATCTCCGTTAACGGCGCTGCGGCGCACTGCGCGGACGTGGGTGATATCGTGATCATCGCCAGCTTCGTGATGATGTCTGACGAAGAAGCGCGTCGCTGGCAGCCTAAAGTCGCCTACTTCGAAGGCGAGAATGAAATGAAGCGCACCGCAAAGGCGATTCCGGTTCAGGTTGCCTGATATTTACCCCTGCGGCTGATTGCTGATCAGCCGCGACATCGTCTCCAGCGAATCCGTTCTTAAGATATACAGGCGCTTCAGCAAGAACGGATTATCCCCCGGTTTGACCTTCCCTCGTACCGTCGTCACCGCCAGATGGAACCCGGCGTCATTCGCAGCTTTAATCGCCTTATCGTCATAACCGCCGAAGGGATACGAGAGGTAAAGCACGTGCGGGTTGAACTGCGCCAGGTCCCGGCGCGAGCGCTTAAAATCAAACAAAATATTGTGATAGCTGCGGCTAAGTAAAATGGGCTGATGGTTGTCGTCGACGCGGTGCAGGAAGTGCGTGTGGGACTGATAGTCGAACACGTCATGCATCTGCTCCAGCTCCGACACGCTCATAAACTGCAGGAATTTTGGCGCCCATTTTTGCGGGTGGCGCTTGATGCGCGACGAGATAATGAACGCCGTCGCCTTAAAGCCATACGCTTTGAGGATCGGGTAAGCATAGCGATTAACGGACTTCAGGCCATCGTCGAAGGTAATCACCACCGATTTCGCCGGCAGGTTCATCTTGTTGCGCACATACCCTTCCAGCTGATACAGGGTCAGGGTGGTATAGCCCTGATCGCGCAGCCAGGTCATCTGGTTGTTGAACGCACGCACGCTGGTGGTCGTGGAGGTATGGCGAAAACGGGTGTTCTCTTCGTCGCGCAAAATATGGTGGTAGGTAATGACCGGAATGCCGTTATCTTCCTGCGCGTCCAGGCTGCTGATCCAGGCCAGGCGGTTGCCGATGCGGATCTGGAACCAGGTCTGATTGAGGCGATCTTTGAGCTTGTTCAGGATCGGATAGCGAAGATTGGCGCTTAAGGTGCCGAAGGGTGCGCTACCGTTGTTCGGGGCGTTATAAACGGGCGTGTCTTTCCACGTTATCAGGTTTTGATTGCTCAGCGGTTTATTCAAATCCCCCAGGCCATCCTCGACGCGCTGTTTGCCTTGCACCGGCTCCAGGTGCCCCTTGTCGATAAAGCCCGTGCCAAATCCGAAGCGAAATTCATAGTAGTCCGCCGCCGCAGGCACCACCGCAAGGATCTGCCCTGCCCGCACGTTGCCGACGTTAATGACGCTGTTGCCGACCTGCGCCCAAATCGCCGCATCTTCGGTGGTTTGCATATATTGAGCAGGCAGTCTTTGCTGACTTAATAAACTGGCAGAAGAAGTGCCGGAGACGAACATCAATAGCAGGAAAACAATACGCGTGAACATGAGGGTCTTATTCGAAGCGGAAATACTTATGCCATTGTAGCAAAAGCGACATCAATACCAATGTTTAATTCTTATACAGGTCATGAAGCAGGACAAAAGGGGGATTTTTTTGCTGCTGATGCCACAAGCTGCTGACGCCCGGTGTACCCTGCGCGACGATAACGTTACGGAACGCCGCGCTGGTTAATGTTTCGCGCTGGGGATACATCATTTCAAGCAATGGAAGGCTAATACCGGAGATCACCTCGCAGCCGTCGTGCTTATGGCTCATCAGGGCCGCAGCACGGTACGGCGCCGCGCCGGATTTATCAGTAAGAAAAATGACGCCCTCTCCAGTGTCAGTTTCATGCAGGGCATCGCACATCATCCGGCCAAGCATGTTGGTGCTCAAGCCGCGCCAGTAGTTGACGGCGCGACACTGTGGCAGTGGACCAAACCTGGCTTCCAGCTTCAGCAGCATGTCCTGCGCCCGTTCATCGTGGCAGGTGATAACCCATCCCAGCATAACTCTCTCCTTAGCAGGCAAGTAGTTTAGCGGAGTGAAGGTTAGCTTACGGTGATAACTGTCAAAGAAAATGCCCGGCAAACAGAATGTCGCCGGGCTGAGGGCTAGCTGCGCAGACCGCGTCCGCGCTGGATCAGGTACCAGCACAGCAGGTAGAAGACGATGATGAACACCGCCAGCACCGCCACCGTGGTAAACAGCGGCACATCGGTGATGCCGAGGAAGCCGAAGCGGAAGCCGCTGATCATATAGACGATCGGGTTCAGGTGCGACAGCGCCTGCCAGAACGGCGGCAGCAGCGTCAGGGAGTAGAACACCCCGCCAAGATAGGTCAGCGGCGTCAGCACGAAGGTCGGGATCAGGCTGATGTCGTCGAATGTTTTGGCAAACACGGCGTTCAGCAAACCGGCCAGCGAGAAGAGGATTGCCGTCAGGAGCAGCGTCAGCGCGACGAACAGCCAGGAGTGCACCTGGAACGGGACAAAGAACAGCGAAATCGCCGTGACCAGGATCCCGACACACAGCCCGCGCGCCACGCCGCCGCCGACGTAACCGGCAATGATCACATGCGTTGGCACCGGTGCCACCAGCAGCTCTTCAATATTGCGCTGGAACTTGGCGCTAAAGAACGATGACGCCACGTTGGCATAGGCGTTGGTGATCACCGCCATCATAATCAGGCCCGGCACGATAAACTGCATATAGGTAAAGCCGTGCATCTCACCAATCCGGGAACCAATCAGGTTACCGAAGATGATGAAATAGAGCGTCATCGTGATGACCGGCGGCACCAGAGTTTGCACCCAGATGCGCATAAAGCGGTTAATCTCTTTCGCCCAGATGCTTTTCAGCGCGACCCAGTAAAGATGCGTCATGCCTTGTCTCCTTGTTTATCCTGCACCAGAGAGACAAACAGCTCTTCCAGTCGGTTCGCTTTGTTACGCATACTTAAGACCTGAATACCCTGCGCGCTCAGCTGTGAAAACACGCTGTTGATGCCCTGCTCGCGCAGCACTTCCACTTCCAGCGTCGAGGTATCGACGAGGCGGTATTGATAGCCTTCGAGCTTCGGCAGCGGGCTCTTTGCCGCCAGATCGAGAATAAAGGTTTCGGATTTCAGCTTGGAGAGCAAGTTCTTCATCGAGGTGTTTTCCACCAGCTCGCCGTGCTGAATGATGCCGATGTTGCGGCACAGCATTTCTGCCTCTTCCAGATAGTGGGTGGTCAGAATAATGGTGGTGCCTTTGTCGTTGAGGTCTTTGAGGAAGCCCCACATGGAGCGGCGCAGTTCAATATCGACACCCGCCGTTGGCTCATCAAGAATCAGCAGTTTTGGCTCGTGCATCAGCGCGCGGGCAATCATCAGACGGCGCTTCATCCCGCCGGATAACATCCGGGCGCGTTCGTTACGCTTTTCCCACAGGTCGAGCTGCTTGAGGTATTTTTCGCTCCGCTCCAGGGCCTCTTTACGCTCAACGCCGTAATAACCCGCCTGGTTAACGACGATCTGCTGCACCGTCTCAAACGGATTGAAGTTGAACTCCTGCGGCACCAGACCCAGCTGACGCTTGGCGTTCACCACATCTTTTTGCAGGTCATAACCAAAGACGCTCACCCGGCCGGAGGTTTTATTGACCAGCGAACTGATAATCCCAATGGTGGTCGATTTCCCCGCCCCGTTCGGCCCCAGAAGCGCGTAAAAATCACCGGCCTCTACTTTTAGATCTATTCCGCGCAGCGCCTGAACGCCGCCCGGATAGGTTTTTTTAAGCTGCTCAAGCTCCAGTGCAATTGCCATGAAATTAACTTACCTTCAGTTCTGACACACGTTGTGTGGTTTCATTAAAAGTCGGGTTACCCTATAGTAGCGCAACGCAATTACTCGGTTACAGGTCGCTAACCTCCATGAACAACATAGATACACTCATCAGCAACAATGCACTATGGTCAAAAATGCTGGTGGAGGAAGACCCCGGATTTTTTGGAAAACTCGCGCAGGCGCAAAATCCACGCTTTCTCTGGATTGGATGCTCCGACAGCCGCGTACCGGCGGAGCGCCTGACCGGCCTCGAGCCCGGCGAACTGTTTGTTCACCGCAACGTAGCCAACCTGGTGATTCACACCGATCTCAACTGTCTTTCTGTTGTTCAGTATGCCGTTGACGTTCTGCAAGTCGAGCACATCATCATTTGCGGCCACTACGGCTGCGGCGGCGTGCAGGCAGCGGTTGAAAACACGGAGCTGGGGCTCATTGATAACTGGCTGCTCCACATCCGCGATATCTGGTTCAAACATAGCTCACTGCTGGGCGAAATGCCGCAGGAGCGTCGCATGGATACCCTGTGTGAACTCAACGTGATGGAGCAGGTGTATAACCTGGGCCACTCAACGATCATGCAATCGGCGTGGAAACGCGGGCAGAAAGTCTCGATCCACGGCTGGGCGTACGGTATTCACGACGGTCTGCTGCGCAACCTGGAAGTGACCGCCACCAACCGGGAAACGCTGGAGCAGCGTTACCGTTCGGGAATTGCCAACCTTCAGCTTAAGCACGTAAACCATAAATAAAGCCGGGTAGCGGCTGCGCTTACCCGGCCTACATGTGCCCATTCGTAGGCCCGGTAAGCGCAGCGCCACCGGGCAACAAACCGCAATTACTCGTCCAGCAATACCACTTTCCCAACATACGGCAGATGGCGATAACGCTGTGCGTAGTCAATGCCGTAACCGACGACGAATTCGTCAGGAATAGAGAAACCGACAAACTCTACCGGCACCTGCACTTCACGGCGGTCAGGTTTATCCAGCAGGGTGCAAATCGCCAGCGATTTTGGCTCACGCAGGCTCAGGATCTCGCGCACTTTTGACAGCGTGTTGCCGGAATCGATGATGTCCTCAACGATCAACACATCTTTACCACGAATATCTTCATCCAGATCTTTCAGGATTTTCACATCACGGGTGGTGGACATGCCGCTGCCGTAGCTGGAGGCGGTCATAAAATCGACCTCATGGGGCACATGCACCTCACGGCACAGGTCGGCCATGAACATGAAAGAGCCGCGCAACAGACCGACCAGCACCATTTCGCTGCCGCTGTCCTTGTAATGTTCGGTGATTTGACGACCCAGTTCGGCGATACGCGCTTTGATCTCGGCTTCCGGGATCATCACTTCAACAGTATGTTTCATATTACTAACCAAATGATTTTAATGAAAATCTCTCAATACGGATGAGTTAATATCCAGCACTGATACGCAAGCTAGCCATTATATCAGCAAATGGATAACCCTGGCGTATGAGTTATAAAAAGCAAATATTGTGATTCCGATCACACTTGTTAATACCTATAATTAGTTGCTAGCAAATTATTAACAAAAACTGACGAGTACACTTTCTATGGCTGAAACAAACTCTAAACAGCCGCGTCTACTGGTGACATTAACAGCGCTATTCGCCGCCTTCTGCGGCCTGTACCTGTTAATCGGTGGCGTCTGGCTGGTCGCGATCGGCGGCTCCTGGTACTACCCGATTGCGGGCCTGGTTATGCTTGGCGTAACCGTCCTGCTCTGGCGTAGAAAACAATCTGCACTGTGGCTGTATGCCGCACTCCTTCTTGCCACCATGATCTGGGGCGTCTGGGAAGTCGGCTTTGACTTCTGGGCGCTGACGCCGCGCAGTGACATCCTGGTCTTCTTCGGTATCTGGCTGATCCTGCCGTTCGTCTGGCGTCGCCTGATCGTGCCGTCCAGCGGTGCCGTTGCGGCGCTGGTGGTGGCGCTGCTGATCAGCGGCGGTATCCTCACCTGGGCTGGCTTTAACGACCCGCAGGAGATCAACGGTACGCTGAACGCAGAATCCACGCCTGCAGCAGCAATCTCACAGGTTGCTGACGGCGACTGGCCTGCCTATGGTCGTAACCAGGAAGGCCAGCGTTACTCTCCGCTGAAGCAGATCAACGCGGACAACGTTAAGAACCTGAAAGAAGCCTGGGTATTCCGTACCGGCGACCTGAAGATGCCGAACGATCCGGGGGAACTGACCAACGAAGTGACGCCAATTAAAGTCGGCGATATGCTTTATCTGTGTACGGCGCACCAGCGTCTGTTCGCGCTCGACGCGGCCACCGGTAAAGAGAAATGGCACTTCGATCCGCAGTTGAACTCCAACCCGTCCTTCCAGCACGTGACCTGCCGTGGCGTCTCTTATCACGAAGCGCGCGCCGATAATGCGAGCCCGGAAGTGGTTGCCGACTGTCCGCGCCGCATTATGCTGCCGGTCAACGATGGTCGTCTGTTCGCCATCAATGCCGAAACGGGCAAGCTGTGTGAAACCTTTGCCAACAAAGGTATCCTGAATCTGCAGACCAATATGCCGGATACCACGCCGGGTCTGTACGAGCCAACCTCGCCGCCAATCATCACTGATAAAACCATCGTGATTGCCGGTTCGGTAACGGATAACTTCTCCACCCGTGAAACCTCCGGCGTTATCCGTGGTTTCGACGTGAATACCGGTAAGCTGCTGTGGGCCTTCGACCCGGGCGCGAAAGATCCGAATGCGATCCCGTCGGACGAGCACACCTTTACCTTTAACTCGCCAAACTCCTGGGCACCTGCAGCGTATGACGCGAAGCTGGACCTGGTCTACCTGCCAATGGGTGTTACTACGCCAGATATCTGGGGCGGTAACCGCACGCCGGAGCAGGAACGTTATGCCAGCGCTATCGTGGCATTGAACGCGACCACCGGTAAGCTGGCCTGGAGCTATCAGACCGTACACCACGATCTGTGGGATATGGATATGCCGTCCCAGCCGACGCTGGCGGACATTACCGTTAACGGCAAAACCGTACCGGTGATTTACGCTCCGGCGAAAACCGGCAACATCTTCGTACTGGATCGCAGCAACGGCAAGCTGGTTGTGCCGGCACCGGAAAAACCGGTTCCGCAGGGTGCGGCGAAAGGTGATTACGTCAGCAAAACCCAGCCGTTCTCCGATCTGAGCTTCCGTCCGAAGAAAGACCTCAGCGGGGCAGACATGTGGGGTGCCACGATGTTTGACCAGCTGGTGTGCCGCGTGATGTTCCATCAGCTGCGCTATGAAGGCATCTTCACGCCGCCTTCTGAGCAAGGCACACTGGTCTTCCCGGGTAACCTGGGGATGTTCGAGTGGGGCGGGATCTCCGTTGACCCTAACCGTCAGGTCGCTATCGCTAACCCAATGGCGCTGCCGTTCGTTTCCCGTCTAATCCCACGCGGTCCGGGCAACCCAATGGAGCAGCCGAAAGACGCGAAAGGCAGCGGTACCGAAGCCGGAATTCAGCCGCAGTATGGCGTACCGTTCGGCGTAACGCTGAACCCGTTCCTGTCGCCGTTTGGTCTGCCGTGTAAACAGCCTGCCTGGGGTTACATCTCCGGTCTGGATCTGAAAACCAACCAGATCGTGTGGAAAAAACGTATTGGTACCCCGCAGGACAGCATGCCGTTCCCGATGCCGGTTCCTGTGCCGTTTAATATGGGTATGCCAATGCTGGGTGGCCCAATCTCCACCGCCGGTAACGTGCTGTTCATCGCGGCAACAGCAGATAACTACCTGCGCGCGTACAACATGACCAACGGTGAGAAACTGTGGCAAGGCCGTCTGCCAGCGGGTGGACAAGCCACGCCGATGACCTATGAAGTGAATGGCAAGCAGTACGTTGTCATCTCTGCGGGCGGTCACGGTTCGTTTGGCACGAAGATGGGCGACTATATTGTCGCGTATGCACTGCCTGACGAAAACAAGTAACTGAAAAGCCCGGTGGCGCTTACGCTTACCGGGCCTTCGAGTACGCTATGTAGGCCGGGTAAGGCGAAGTCGCCACCCGGCTTTTTTATACGGTAAAGCCCAGCATCATCCCCGTATCTTCATGCTCCAGCAGATGGCAGTGCGCCATATAGGCAAACTCCTTCGGCGCATCGTGGTCAAACTTCACCAGCACCTCGCTGACGCCGCCTTCCACCTTTACCGTATCCTTCCAGCCCGCGCGATGCGCGTCCGGCGCTTTGCCGTTCTCAGAAAGAATGCGGAACTGCGTACCGTGAATATGGAACGGATGCAGCATCATGTCCCCTTCACCTGAAATCACCCAGCGCTCAAGCTGCCCTTTTGTCGCTGCAAACATCGGCGTGTTCATGTCGAACGCTTTACCGTTGATCATATTGGCGTTATGGAAATCAAAGCCATGGTCGCCGTGATTCATGTTACCCATGCCGCCCATTTTGCCGTGGTCCATATTTATGTGGCCCATCATCTGCCCGTGATGCATCCCCGCCATCGCCTTATCACCATATTTCGCCATCAGCGCCTGCATGCCCATCATATCGAGCATCGGGTTCATGGAGAGCTGCAGTTTGCGTTGCGTAAGCCCATCAAGCGACGGAAGGGCCGGCAGAGTGGTTAACGTATCAGGCAGCGTGCCGGAAGCGGTCACCTGTAACGGCTGAATACGCAGCACCGGATGCGGCTTGTCAAACGGCGCGACCGCCATCCCCATCTGACTAACCGGCAGGGTCACGAGGTCAAACACCTTGCCGTCGCTGATATCCACCAGCACCTCAAAACGCTCCCCCATCAGCATCGGTAGTTCGTTGACCTTCACCGGCTCAGGCAGCAGCCCGCCGTCGCTGGCGACCACGTACAGCGGACGCTTATCGCTGGTGGCAAAGTTGAGTGAACGCGCGTTACAACCGTTAAGCAGACGCAGTCGCAGCCAGCCTTTCGGCGCAGCGTGCTGAGGATAAATGGCGCCGTTGGTCAATAGCGTGTCGCCAAACCAGCCTACCGCCGCGCTCATCACGTCCAGTTGGTAGTCAATTTGCCCGTCAGCGGTGAATTTCTTGTCCTGCACAATCACCGGCACATCGTCGATGCCCCACTGTTTCGGCAGGCGCAGCAGGCGGCTCTCGTCGTCTTCAATCAGCACCAGTCCCGCCAGCCCCATCGCCACCTGATGGCCCGTTTTGCCATGCTGATGCGGATGGAACCAGCAGGTTGCCGCGCGCTGGTCAGGCGTAAAGGTGACGCTGCGCGAACCGCCTGCTTTGATGATGCCCTGCGGCCCGCCGTCTACCTCGCCCGGCACTTCCAGTCCGTGCCAGTGCACCGTCGTCTCTTCAGCAAGCGTATTGTGGATATCCACCGTCACCGCCTTCCCTTTGCGCAGTTGCAGCGCCGGGCCGAGCAGATTGCCGTTATAGCCCCAGGTTGTCGCGTTGTGCGCACCGAACAGCGTGCTGCCGGACTGAACAACAAGCTTGATACGGCTACGGGCATCCGCAGTCAGCAAATCAGGGATGGGTAAGGCAGGCCTGTCAGCCGCAAAAACCGCGCGGCTCCAGAGAGGCAATGCGCTGGCAGCACCCAGCGCCACGGAATATTTTAAAAAATCACGACGTTGCATGTTCATTTCCTTATTTCCAGCAGGCGATCTTTTGAGCATAAACCCTCCCCTTACCGGAAGGTCAAGTAAAGCGGCAATAATAAAGATCGTCGCACTGGCACCAAGTATGCTAACGTTAATTTTCCGTGAAGAAGTGGTAGAAGCAATGAAGACGTTTTTCAGGACAATTTTGTTCGGTAGCCTGATGGCAATGTGTGCGAACAGCTATGCGCTAAGTGAAAATGAAGCGGAAGATATGGCCGATTTAACGGCGGTTTTTGTATTCCTGAAAAATGATTGTGGCTACCAGAATTTACCCAACGGGCAAATTCGCCGCGCGCTGGTCTTTTTTGCCCAGCAGAACCAGTGGGATCTCAGCAACTACGACAGCTTCGACATGAAGGCGCTCGGCGAAGACAGCTACCGTGACCTAAGCGGTATTGGCATTCCCACCTCTAAAAAATGCAAAGCGCTGGCTCGCGACTCACTCAGCCTGCTCGCCTACGTCAAATAACCTTCCCGACGCCCCCTGTTGAACCTATAGCCGTGCAACCACGGTTATAGTTAGCTATCATGTTTCGCTCATTTTTTGTGAGCGTAACGGATGTTAACAAAGGAGGAGTCCGCGTATGGCCGACCACACGTTGTGGCATGAAACACTGCATGACCAGTTTGGTCAGTACTTTGCCGTTGATAACGTGCTCTATCATGAGAAAACCGATCACCAGGATCTGATCATCTTCGAGAATGCTGCCTTTGGCCGCGTCATGGCCCTGGATGGCGTCGTGCAAACGACCGAGCGAGATGAGTTTATCTATCATGAGATGATGACCCACGTCCCGCTGCTGGCACACGGCCACGCGAAGCATGTCCTGATTATCGGCGGTGGCGATGGCGCAATGCTGCGTGAAGTTTCCCGCCATCGTTCCATTGAAACCATCACCATGGTGGAAATCGATGCGGGCGTCGTCTCTTTCTGCCGCCAGTATCTGCCCAACCACAATGCCGGCAGCTATGATGACCCGCGCTTTAGCCTGGTGATTGACGACGGCGTTAACTTCGTTAACCAGACCTCGCAGACCTTTGACGTGATCATCTCCGACTGCACCGATCCTATCGGTCCTGGCGCGTCGCTGTTTACCTCCTCGTTCTACGAAGGCTGCAAGCGCTGTCTGAACCCGGGCGGGATCTTCGTCGCCCAAAATGGCGTCTGCTTCCTGCAGCAGGATGAAGCGCTGGATAGCCACCGTAAGCTGAGCACCTATTTCGAGGATGTCAGCTTCTATCAGGCGGCAATTCCAACCTACTACGGCGGGATCATGACCTTTGCCTGGGCGACGGATAACGACGTCTTACGTCATCTCTCCACCGAAATTATTCAGGCCCGCTTCCATCAGGCCGGTCTTCAGTGCCGATACTACAATCCGGCTATTCATACCGCAGCGTTTGCTCTGCCGCAGTACCTGCAAGACGCATTATCCACTAAGGGGGTGAGCTAATTGAAAAAGCTTAAACTGCATGGCTTTAACAACCTGACCAAAAGCCTGAGTTTTTGTATTTACGATATCTGCTATGCCAAAACAGCGGAAGAACGCGATGGTTACATCGCCTATATCGACGAACTCTACAACGCCAACCGTCTGACCGAGATCCTGTCAGAAACCTGTTCCATTATCGGCGCCAACATCCTGAATATCGCCCGACAGGATTATGAACCCCAGGGCGCCAGCGTGACCATCCTGGTCAGCGAAGAGCCGGTCGACCCGAAGCTTATCGACAAAACGGAACATCCGGGCCCGCTGCCGGAAGTGGTGGTTGCCCACCTGGATAAAAGCCATATCTGCGTCCATACCTACCCGGAGAGTCACCCGGAAGGTGGGCTGTGTACGTTCCGCGCCGATATTGAAGTGTCGACCTGCGGCGTGATTTCCCCGCTCAACGCGCTGAACTATCTCATCCACCAGCTGGAATCAGATATCGTCACGATTGATTACCGCGTGCGCGGTTTTACCCGTGACGTCAACGGCATGAAGCACTTCATCGACCACGAGATCAACTCTATTCAGAACTTTATGTCCGAGGACATGAAATCACTGTATGACATGATGGATGTGAACGTGTATCAGGAAAACATCTTCCATACCAAGATGTTACTTAAGGAATTCGACCTTAAGCACTATATGTTCCACACGAAGCCGGAAGATTTGAGCGAAGAAGAGCGTAAGGCGATTACTGACCTGCTCTGGAAAGAGATGCGCGAGATTTACTACGGCCGCAACATTCCGGCCGTGTAAGTATTGCCCGGAGCAGGGACGCTTCGGGAAGTTACCGCTGTTTCATGAACTCGCGGTAGGCATTCACCACCTGAAGGAAGTCTTCAACGCCGCACAGCGACAGGCTTTCTTCGTCATAGTAGCTCATCCCCTCTTCCATCTCGTCGCCTGAAAACTCGAGCTGGTTGGCACGCACCATGACCTCTTCGCCGTCCATCCACAGCGTGTATTCGTGCCCGGCGCGTTGCCAGGAGCGTTCACTGCCTTTCACCGTATTTGCCGCCTGTTCAACCTCATCAAGAAGGGCGAGATTTTCTTTCACCTCTTCGTTAAACCAGTGTCCAACGGCTTCGTGGCCCATCGACATACGCACTTTCACCACTCCGGTGATGTCGCGCAGAAATTCGTAATCCATAGTGTTTTCCTCTGCAAAGCCATTAGGGTAATTATCGCAGCAGAGAGGAAGAAAAAAAGCGTGAGAGGTGGGAGGAATGAAAATAAAAAGGTGAGAGCAAGACCCTGCGGCCTGATGCCCTCACCCCGTCCCTCTCCCACGGGAGAGGGTGCAAACACTCAAAACCGTCTCGTAGAGACGGTTTTGCTGTTTATACCGCCGTCTGGAAGATAACCCCGTCAGCCTTCTCGGTATACTGAGAGAGCTGGTCGAAGTTCAGGTAGCGATAGGTATCCACCGCGGTCTTATCCACCTGAGCCACAAAGGTCTGGTACTCTTCCGGCGTTGGCAGTTTGCCAATCAGCGCCGCAACCGCCGCCAGCTCCGCAGAGGCCAGGAAGACGTTCGCACCGGTACCTAAGCGGTTCGGGAAGTTACGGGTCGAGGTGGAAACCACCGTCGCGCCGTCGGCGACGCGCGCCTGGTTGCCCATACACAGGGAACAGCCAGGAATTTCAATACGCGCCCCGCTCTTACCAAACACGCTGTAGTAGCCCTCTTCGGTCAGCTGAGCCGCGTCCATACGGGTTGGCGGCGCCACCCACAGACGGGTTGGCAGCTGGCCTTTGTGGGTATCCAGCAGCTTGCCAGCCGCACGGAAGTGGCCGATGTTGGTCATGCAGGATCCGATGAACACTTCGTCGATCTTCTCGCCCTGAACTTCGGACAGCGGACGCGCGTCGTCCGGATCGTTCGGTGCACACAGGATTGGCTCTTTGATATCCGCCAGATCGATGTCGATCACCGCCGCGTACTCTGCGTCAGCATCGGCTTCCAGCAGTTGCGGATCGGCCAGCCATTTCTCCATGCCCTGGATACGACGCTCCAGCGTACGACGGTCGCCGTAGCCTTCTGCAATCATCCACTTCAGCAGCACGATGTTAGAGTTCAGATACTCAATAATCGGCTCTTTGTTCAGCTTGATGGTACAGCCCGCAGCTGAACGCTCAGCGGAGGCATCGGTCAGCTCGAACGCCTGCTCAACCTTCAGATCCGGCAGACCTTCGATTTCCAGGATACGGCCAGAGAAGATGTTTTTCTTCCCTTTCTTCTCAACGGTCAGCAGACCCTGTTTAATCGCATACAGCGGGATCGCGTGAACAAGGTCGCGCAGGGTGATACCCGGCTGCATTTTACCTTTGAAGCGCACCAGCACCGATTCCGGCATATCCAGCGGCATCACGCCCGTCGCCGCAGCAAACGCCACCAGACCGGAACCCGCCGGGAAGGAGATACCGATTGGGAAACGGGTATGGGAGTCACCGCCGGTACCCACGGTATCCGGCAGCAGCATGCGGTTCAGCCAGGAGTGAATTACGCCGTCGCCCGGACGCAGGGAAACACCGCCGCGGTTCATGATGAAGTCTGGCAGCGTGTGGTGCGTGGTTACGTCAACCGGCTTCGGATACGCCGCAGTATGGCAGAAGGACTGCATCACCAGATCGGAAGAGAAGCCCAGGCACGCCAGGTCTTTCAGTTCGTCACGGGTCATTGGGCCAGTGGTGTCCTGAGAACCTACGGAGGTCATCTTCGGCTCGCAGTATGCGCCAGGACGAACACCTGCGACGCCGCAGGCGCGACCGACCATTTTCTGCGCCAGAGAGTAACCGCGATTGCTCTCCGCAACGTCTTTCGCGTGACGGAATACATCACTGTGCGGCAGACCCAGCGCTTCACGCGCTTTGGTGGTCAGGCCACGACCGATGATCAGCGGAATACGGCCACCGGCACGCACTTCGTCGATCAGCACGTCGGTTTTCAGCTCAAAGCTCGCCAGCAGTTCGTTAGTTTCGTGGTTACGCACTTCACCTTTGTACGGGTAAACGTCAATCACGTCGCCCATGTTCAGGTTGGAGACGTCCACTTCGATCGGCAGGGCGCCCGCATCTTCCATGGTGTTGAAGAAGATCGGTGCAATTTTACCGCCGAGGCACAGGCCGCCGCCGCGTTTGTTTGGCACATGCGGGATGTCGTCACCCATGAACCACAGCACGGAGTTGGTCGCGGATTTACGGGAAGAACCGGTACCCACAACGTCACCCACGTAGGCCAGCGGGAACCCTTTTTTCTGCAGGGCTTCGATCTGTTTGATCGGGCCAACGCTGCCTGGCTGATCCGGCTCAATGCCTTCACGGGCGTTTTTCAGCATCGCCAGGGCGTGCAGAGGGATATCCGGGCGAGACCACGCGTCCGGTGCCGGAGAGAGGTCATCGGTGTTGGTTTCACCGGTCACTTTGAAGACGGTGACGGTGATTTTTTCAGCAAGTGCTGGACGATTCAGGAACCATTCGGCATCAGCCCAGGACTGCATCACCTGCTTCGCATAGACGTTGCCTGCTTTGGCTTTTTCTTCCACATCGTAGAAGTTATCGAACATCAGCAGCGTAGACGAGAGCGCTTTAGCGGCAATCGGTGCCAGCTTGTCGTTATCCAGCGCGTCAATCAGCGGATGAATGTTGTAACCACCCTGCATGGTGCCAAGCAGTTCAATGGCTTTTTCAGGAGTAACCAGTGGGGAGGTGGCTTCGCCTTTGACGATAGCAGCAAGGAATCCGGCTTTTACGTAGGCAGCTTCATCTACGCCAGGCGGTACGCGGTTGATCAACAGATCTAACAGGAATTCTTCTTCGCCCTTAGGCGGGTTCTTCAGCAGCTCGACGAGCGCGGCCATTTGGGTTGCATCTAAAGGTTTGGGTACAATTCCCTCGGCGGCACGTTCTGCTACGTGCTTACGGTATTCTTCTAGCACGACGGTTCTCCTCGCTCTCATTGTCATATGCGGCGGGCGTTCTCTTCACGCTCCTGTGAGACAGCAGTTTGTAGGGTAAATGCCCGATACCGCGTCGGGCAGCATAGCAGGATTTCTGCACAGTGTTAATCCGTTTACAAAAAAGCAACATTAAAAAATTTGCTGAATCGTTAAGCATGGTGTAGCGGGGTGAGGAGGTGAATTTTGGGGACAAAAAAACCGCCTGATAGCGGTTTATTTGTTGCCTTGCGGTGGTAGCACACCGGGTTGGCAGATTTGCGGCAATGCACTCGTCATGAATAATGCTCCTGAGTATGTAGATACGCAAGCCCATATTTTGTGTTTACGAGCCGCCATCCAGTTTCGAATGAAAAAGAATGAAACTGCATTTCACCTCTTTTCAGTCCATTTAGGCTATAATACTGTTGCGCTCGGCCTGCTTCGCTGGTGTAGCAACCAGTCACCGGGCCCGGGAGCAGTTCCGTAACCTACGCGGCAATGTACTCATTTGCCAGGTTCTGCCTTTCCCGGTGGAGAATGAACCCGCGTAGCCTGTACAGGAACGCACGCAATGGAGATGCGAATCACTGCGTTGATCGTTGTGACTGGTTTACTGCTAACCGCGCTGCACGGTGGCTGGAACATATCCGACATCACGGTGCTGTTTGTCGTCAACCTCGGCAACTAGCTGCTGGCCGCTCGTAAGAGCGGCCTTCTGAATTTCCTTCGGTTTTTCCCGCATCGCATATAATTGTGTAATAAATACTCACACTCTTTATCCGGACGTACCGGACGCTTCCCAATAAAAGTCAAAACAGTAAAAGACGGGTGAATAATACTCACGCCAACCGTAACGCCTCACGGCACAGCGCTTGTCTCGTTGGAGTCATTTTATGAAGTTGCCCTTTAAGCCACATCTGCTCGTCCTTCTGTGCAGTGCCGGGCTGCTTGCCGCCTCAGGCGTCATGTTTGTCAAAAGCCGCGCAACGGAACCCGTTGCGCCCGCCCCCGTCGCTCAACAACCGGCTGCACCCGCTGCACCGGCAGCAGCAACGCCCGCTCCAGTCGTCGCGCCAACCTATACTGCCGCGCAAATCGATCAGTGGGTTGCCCCTATCGCGCTCTACCCGGACGCCCTGCTGTCACAGATCTTGATGGCCTCGACTTACCCGGCCAACGTGATTCAGGCGGCGCAGTGGTCAAAAGACAACCCTAAAATGGAAGGGGACGCCGCCATTCAGGCCGTTGCCAGCCAGCCATGGGATCCGAGCGTAAAATCGCTGGTCGCGTTTCCTCAGCTCATGTCGCTGATGGGTGAAAACCCGCCGTGGGTACAAAATTTGGGCGATGCGTTTCTCGCGCAGCCGAAAGACGTGATGGATTCCGTTCAGCGCCTGCGCGCGCTGGCACAGAAGACAGGCGCGTTACAATCCACGCCTCAGCAGACGGTCACCACCGTGACTAAACCGGCTCCGGCTAAAACCAGCACCACCGAGGCAACGACGACAACCACAACCACAACCACGTCTGCGCCCGCGCCAACGGTGATCAAAATTGAATCTGCCGATCCGCAGGTTGTGTACGTCCCCACCTATAACCCCAATACGGTTTACGGGACCTGGCCCAACACTGCCTATCCGCCCACCTATCTCCCGCCTACACCCGGGGAGCAGTTTGGCAACAGCTTCGTCAACGGCTTAGGCTTCAGCCTGGGTGTCGCCACAACCTATGCCATTTTCAGCAACATCGACTGGGATGACGACGATGACTGGGATCACCATCATGACGGTGACTGGGATAATCACGGCGGCTATAACCGCAACGGTGATAACAACATCAATATCAACGTTGAGAACTTCAATAAAATCAGCGGACAGCGTCTGACGGACGCCAACCGCACCTGGCAGCATAACCCGGCCTATCGGGAAGGTGTGCCCTATCCGACCAACCAGCTCAACACCCGTTTCCACCCCACCAGCACGGCTACCGGGCTAAGCTCAACGCAGCAAAAACCGGTTAACCGGGACAGCCAGCGTCAGGCGGCCCTGAGCCAGATGGAGAAATCCACGGGTAAAACCTTCCCGCAAACGACACGTCCCGGCACGAAAGATGTGCAGCGTCAGGCCTCAAGTGAACAGCTGAAGCAGATTTCCCAGCGCAATAACTACCGTGGCTACGACACCAAACCGCAGACGGCGAAGCGGACCACCACGCAGCAGCGAGAAAATCGCCAGACCACAGCGCACAGACAAGAGAAACGGGTTTCGCAGCCCGCGCAGCAGCATACTCTGCAGCAGCGGAACAGCCAGCCCCGGGCCAATGCGCTGAGCGGCAACGACAGCCGCTCCGCGAACTGGCAGGCGCAGCAGCAGCGTGGTGCGCAAAGCAGGCAGCTTGCGGCTCGCCAGCAGCAGCCGCGTCAGGCGTCTGGTGGACGCGCTGAACGCCGTGAAATTCGACATCGCTAAGGGAACCGACATGAAAAGTAAACTACTCAGTGGAATGGTGTTGTTCATGCTTTCGGCCTCGGCGATGGCGCAGCAGTCTTTCAGCACGCCCGATCAGGCGACCGATGCGCTGGCCAACGCCATTGGTGAGCATAATGAGCGCGCGATGAGCAACCTGCTTGGAGAGAACTGGCGCGATTTTCTGCCCCCTGAAGGCGTTGATCCGGATGCCGTCGATCGTTTCCTGCGCGACTGGAAAGTCCGTCATAACACCGTTGTCGAAGGGGATACGGCGCATCTTGTTGTCGGCGATAACAGCTGGCAGCTTCCCATCCCGGTGATCAAAACCGCCACCGGTTGGCAATTCGATATCAAAGAAGGGGCGGAAGAGATCCTGACCCGCGAAATCGGGCGTAATGAACTTGCCGCCATTGAAGCCTTACATGCCTATGTTGATGCGCAGCAAAGCTACTTTGCGATGAACCAGAAATACGCGCAGAAGATTGTCAGCTCGAAGGGCAAAAAAGACGGTTTGTACTGGCCTGCCTCTCCCGGCGAAGCGCCCAGTCCGCTCGGACCAGCATTTAGCCCAAAAGAGCCGGGGACCGGCTATCACGGCTATCGCTTCCGGATCCTGCCGGATAAAAACGGTTTCGCGATGGTGGCGTGGCCGGTCAGCTACGGCCAGACGGGCGTGATGAGCTTTGTGATAAATCAGGACGACAAGGTGTACCAGTCCGATCTCGGCAGCGAGTCGGAGCAAAAGGCCCGGGCGCTGGCCTCATACGCGCCTGATAAAACCTGGCAGCCCGTCGAACCCTGAATACCCGCTCTGCCTGTAGGCCGGGTAAGGCGAAGCCGCCCCCCGGCTTTTTAACTTACAGAATATTGGCGACTGATTTCGCCAGCTGAGCTTCCAGAACCGGTTTGGCTTCTTCAAACTTCAGGTTTACTTTGTTAGCGTTCGACACCACGCGGGTTTGATACTTCGCACGGTCGCCCTGCTCGGAGCTGGTTTGCAGCTTCACGCCAGACGTTCCCTGACGCAGCGCCGCGATGTTGTCCGTGGTCACCTTCGCCTTGCTGCGCTCGGAGATCTGCAGGTCGGTCACCATGGTATAGTTTACGTCTTCCACCATCGCATCTGCCGCCATGCCGATCAGCCCCGCAGCCAGCCCCACGCCCAGCGCTGCGCCGGAGGAGTTGCTGTTGTAGGCCGTGATACCGGCACCCAGCGCGGCACCCACAGCGGCACCTTCATAGCCGGTTTTCAGGTAGCCCTGAGATTCACGCAGGTCCATTTTGTCTGCTTTCAGAACGTTAGCCTGCACCCAATAGTATGCGCTGTCAGGAGAGCTGGTGACCTTGTATCCCTTGGCACTCAGATCGTTTGCCAGCAGCGTCTGCAGGTTGCTCATGTCTTTATCAGAAGTGTTTTTAACCTGAATGTAGACCGTTTTTTCACTGGATGGCTCAAGCCAGATGGTTTCACTCATCTGCGTTTTTACTTCCAGGTTGCGTTTTTTCACCGCCGTCGTCATCGCACCGCACCCGGTCAGCGTCATCACTGCCGCTAATAAGCCAATCCCCATCACTTTCTTCAAAGACATGTTATTTCCTTTTTGTGTGTAATCAAAAGTCCAGAATCGTTAACCGTGCGGCCAGTAGCTACACAATGGTGCAAAAGGTATCGGCAGACAGATGAAAATTTTTAGAGGAAATAACAATAAGTTACCTACCATAATGGGTAGTTTTCAGGCAAAAAAAAACGCCTCCAGAGGAGGCGTTAGCAATCAGGGAAGAAACTTATTTCTTCTTCGCTTTCGCGTTTGGCAGGTCGGTGATGCTGCCTTCAAACACTTCTGCCGCCAGGCCCACGGACTCGTGCAGAGTCGGGTGTGCGTGGATGGTCAGCGCGATGTCTTCAGCGTCACAACCCATTTCGATAGCCAGACCGATTTCACCCAGCAGCTCGCCGCCGTTGGTACCGACAATCGCACCACCGATTACGCGGTGAGTCTCTTTGTCGAAGATCAGTTTGGTCATACCGTCTGCGCAGTCGGAAGCGATAGCACGGCCAGAAGCAGCCCACGGGAAGGTGGCGGTTTCGTAGCTGATGCCTTTCTCTTTCGCTTCTTTCTCAGTCAGACCAACCCATGCCACTTCTGGCTCGGTGTACGCGATAGATGGGATCACTTTCGGATCGAAGTAGTGCTTCATGCCGGCGATAACTTCAGCGGCAACGTGACCTTCGTGAACACCTTTGTGCGCCAGCATTGGCTGACCGACGATATCGCCGATAGCAAAGATGTGCGGCACGTTGGTGCGCAGCTGTTTGTCAACGCGGATGAAGCCACGGTCGTCTACTTCCACGCCAGCTTTGCCCGCGTCGAGGTTTTTACCGTTCGGTACACGACCGATAGCCACCAGCACGGCGTCGTAACGCTGTGGTTCGGATGGGGCTTTTTTGCCTTCCATGGAAACGTAAATACCGTCTTCTTTCGCTTCAACGGCAGTCACTTTGGTTTCCAGCATCAGGTTGAATTTCTTGCTGATGCGCTTGGTGAAGACTTTAACGATGTCTTTGTCAGCAGCCGGGATAACCTGGTCGAACATTTCAACCACGTCGATCTCTGAACCCAGCGCATGGTACACGGTACCCATTTCCAGACCGATGATACCGCCGCCCATAACCAGCAGACGCTTAGGAACGGTTTTCAGCTCCAGCGCATCGGTGGAATCCCACACGCGTGGATCTTCATGTGGAATGAATGGCAGTTCGATTGGGCGAGAGCCTGCCGCGATGATCGCGTTGTCGAAGTTGATCACGGTTTTGCCGTTTTCGCCTTCCACTTCCAGGGTGTTCGCACCGGTGAATTTACCCAGACCGTTTACCACTTTCACTTTACGGCCTTTGGCCATACCCGCCAGACCGCCGGTCAGTTGAGTGATAACTTTCTCTTTCCAGGTACGAATTTTGTCGATGTCGGTTTTCGGCTCGCCGAAGACGATACCGTGTTCAGCCAGCGCTTTGGCTTCTTCGATAACTTTCGCTACGTGCAGCAGCGCTTTAGAAGGGATACAGCCGACGTTCAGACAAACACCGCCGAGGGTGCTGTAACGTTCTACGATGACGGTTTCCAGACCTAAATCCGCTGCGCGAAATGCTGCGGAGTAACCTGCCGGGCCTGCCCCAAGTACTACGACCTGAGTTTTGATTTCTGTGCTCATCATGACCTCTTAGTTTATACCCGTCGTCCACCGGGTCGTTCTATCCGCCCGCAGTTTACAAAATTGTTAACAATTTTGAAACAACAAACGGCTCACGAATTGTCGCTTTCGCCAATAACCTCACAAACACCATGAGATTATCAGAAAAAAGCCGGCCGACTGGCCGGCTTTTCGATTACATCACCAGGCGGCGAATGTCGCTCAGCATGTTGTTGATGATGGTGATGAAACGCGCACCATCAGCACCGTCGATCACGCGGTGGTCGAAGGACAGAGAGATTGGCATCATCAGACGCGGCACGAACTCTTTGCCATTCCACACCGGCTCCATCGCGGACTTGGACACACCGAGGATAGCCACTTCCGGCGCGTTCACAATCGGCGCGAAGTGGGTGGTACCCAGGCCGCCGATGCTGGAGATGGTGAAGCAGCCGCCCTGCATTTCGCCGGCAGTCAGCTTACCATCACGCGCTTTCTTGGAGATGGTGGTCAGTTCACGGGACAGCTCAGTGATGCTCTTCTTGTTCACGTCTTTGAAGACCGGAACAACCAGACCATTTGGCGTATCAACCGCAACACCGATGTTGATGTATTTCTTCAGCGTCAGCTTCTGGCCGTCTTCGGACAGGGAGCTGTTGAAGCGTGGCATCTGTTCCAGAGCCGCAGCAACCGCCTTCATGATGAAGACCACTGGGGTGAATTTCACGTCCAGTTTACGCTTCTCAGCTTCGGCGTTCTGCTGTTTACGGAACGCTTCCAGATCGGTGATATCGGTCTTATCGAAGTGCGTAACGTGCGGGATCATCACCCAGTTACGGCTCAGGTTCGCACCAGAGATTTTCTGGATACGGCCCAGTTCCACTTCTTCGATCTCGCCGAACTTGCTGAAGTCCACTTTCGGCCATGGCAGCATGCCCGGGATACCGCCGCCAGCGGCTGCAGCTGGTGCAGCTTCGGCGCGTTTCACCGCGTCTTTCACGTAGGTCTGAACGTCTTCGCGCAGAATACGCCCCTTACGGCCGGTCCCTTTCACTTTCGCCAGGTTCACACCGAATTCGCGCGCCAGGCGACGAATCAGCGGCGTCGCGTGGACGTAAGCGTCGTTTTCAGCGAACTCTGATTTTTCTGCTTTTGCAGCAGGGGCAGCGGCTGGTTTAGCAGCCTGGGCCGGTGCAGCAGCCGGTGCTGGAGCAGCCGCGGCAGCCGGAGCTGCGGCAGGCGCAGCGCCTTCCACTTCGAAGACCATGATCAGAGAGCCGGTAGACACTTTGTCGCCGGTGCTGATTTTGATCTCTTTAACGGTACCCGCGAATGGCGCAGGAACTTCCATAGAAGCCTTGTCGCCTTCAACGGTGATCAGTGACTGTTCAGCGGCAACTTTGTCGCCCACTTTTACCATCACTTCGGTGACTTCAACTTCATCACCGCCGATGTCCGGTACGTTAACGTCTTTCGCGCCGCCTGCAGCGGCTGGTGCTGCGGCTGGTGCCGGAGCAGCGGCCTGTGCAGGCGCGGCAGCAGGTGCAGCACCTGCCACTTCGAAGATCATGATCAGGGAGCCAGTAGACACTTTGTCACCGGTGTTGATCTTGATCTCTTTAACGGTACCCGCAAACGGTGCTGGCACTTCCATAGAGGCTTTGTCGCCTTCTACGGTGATCAGTGACTGCTCGGCCGCAACGGTATCGCCCACTTTCACCAGAATCTCAGTCACTTCAACTTCGTCACCGCCGATGTCAGGCACGTTCACTTCTTTCGCGCTCGCGGCAGCTGCTGGAGCAGCGGCGGCCGGAGCGGCTTTCTTCTCTTCCTGCGCAGGTGCAGCAGCGGCTGCACCGTCGGCGGAATCGAAAATCATGATCAGTTTGCCAGTCTCGGTTTTATCGCCAACAGAGACTTTGATCTCTTTAACGATGCCAGCCTGAGGAGACGGGACTTCCATAGAGGCTTTGTCGCCTTCTACGGTGATCAGCGACTGTTCAGCTTCAACTTTGTCGCCTACTTTGACCAGGATCTCGGTGATTTCAACTTCATCAGCCCCGATGTCCGGTACATTGATTTCGATAGCCATTATTCTTTTACCTCTTACGCCAGACGCGGGTTAACTTTTTCTGCATCGATGTTGAATTTGGTGATTGCGTCCGCAACCACTTTCTTATCGATTTCGCCACGTTTAGCCAGTTCGCCCAGTGCTGCTACAACCACGTAAGAAGCATCAACTTCGAAGTGGTGACGCAGGTTTTCGCGGCTGTCAGAACGACCGAAGCCGTCAGTACCCAGAACGCGATAATCATCAGCTGGAACGTAAGTACGAACCTGCTCAGCGAACAGTTTCATATAGTCAGTAGACGCCACCGCTGGCGCGTCGTTCATCACCTGAGCGATGTACGGAACGCGTGGGGTTTCCAGTGGGTGCAGCATGTTCCAACGCTCACAATCCTGGCCATCACGCGCCAGTTCAGTGAAGGAGGTCACAGAGTACACATCGGAACCGACACCGTAGTCTTTCGCCAGGATCTGTGCTGCTTCACGAACGTGACGCAGGATAGAACCGGAGCCCAGCAGCTGAACTTTACCTTTGCTACCTTCGATGGTTTCGAGTTTATAGATACCTTTACGGATACCTTCCTCGGCACCTGCTGGCATTGCCGGCATGTGGTAGTTTTCGTTCAGGGTGGTGATGTAGTAGTAAATGTTCTCCTGCGCTTCACCGTACATGCGCTGCAGACCGTCATGCATGATGACTGCCACTTCGTACGCGTAAGACGGGTCGTAAGAGATACAGTTAGGGATAGTCAGAGACTGAATGTGGCTGTGACCATCTTCGTGCTGCAGACCTTCACCGTTCAGGGTCGTACGACCGGAAGTACCACCGATCAGGAAGCCGCGAGCCTGCTGGTCGCCTGCCTGCCAGCACAGGTCACCGATACGCTGGAACCCGAACATGGAGTAGTAAATGTAGAACGGGATCATCGGCAGGTTGTTGGTGCTGTAAGAGGTCGCAGCGGCCAGCCAGGATGCGCCTGCGCCCAGCTCGTTGATACCTTCCTGCAGGATCTGACCTTTCTCGTCTTCTTTGTAGTATGCAACCTGCTCACGGTCCTGCGGGGTGTACTGCTGGCCGTTCGGGCTGTAGATACCGATCTGACGGAACAGACCTTCCATACCGAAAGTACGCGCTTCGTCGGCGATGATTGGCACGAGGCGATCTTTGATCGACTTGTTCTTCAGCATCACGTTCAGGGCACGAACGAAAGCGATAGTGGTAGAGATCTCTTTGTTCTGCTCTTCCAGCAGCTGAGAGAAGTCTTCCAGCGCTGGCAGTTCCAGCTTCTCGGTGAAGTTAGGCTGGCGAGCTGGCAGGTAGCCTTTCAGCGCCTGACGACGTTCGTGCAGGTACTTGTGCTCTTCAGAGCCTTCCGGGAAGGTGATGTAAGACAGGTTTTCGACCTGCTCATCGGTAACTGGAACGTTGAAACGGTCGCGGATATAGCGCACGCCGTCCATGTTCATTTTCTTAACCTGGTGAGCGATGTTTTTACCTTCTGCGGTATCACCCATGCCGTAACCTTTGATGGTGTGGGCCAGGATTACAGTCGCTTTACCTTTGGTTTCACGCGCTTTTTTCAGTGCAGCGTAGATTTTCTTCGGATCGTGACCACCGCGGTTCAGGGCCCAGATCTGCTCATCAGTCCAGTCTGCAACCAGGGCTGCGGTTTCTGGATATTTGCCGAAGAAGTGCTCACGCACGTAGGCACCGTCTTTGGATTTGAAGGTCTGGTAGTCACCGTCAACGGTTTCGTTCATCAGCTGGATCAGTTTACCGCTGGTGTCTTTACGCAGCAGTTCGTCCCAACGGGAACCCCACATGACTTTGATCACGTTCCAGCCAGCACCAGCGAAGATGCCTTCCAGTTCGTTGATGATCTTGCCGTTACCGGTTACCGGACCATCCAGACGCTGCAGGTTACAGTTGATGATGAAGCACAGGTTGTCCAGCTTCTCACGGGTCGCGATGGTGATCGCGCCTTTAGATTCTGGCTCATCCATTTCGCCGTCGCCCAGGAAGGCGTATACGGTCTGCTCAGAGGTGTCTTTCAGACCACGGTGTTCCAGATACTTCAGGAATTTCGCCTGGTAGATCGCACCGATTGGGCCCAGACCCATTGATACGGTCGGGAACTGCCAGAATTCAGGCATCAGTTTAGGGTGCGGGTAAGAAGACAGACCTTTACCGTGAACTTCCTGACGGAAGTTGTTCATCTGCTCTTCAGTCAGACGACCTTCCAGGAATGCACGTGCATAGATGCCCGGAGAGATGTGGCCCTGGAAGTACACCAGATCGCCGCCGTCTTTCTCGTTCGCTGCACGGAAGAAGTGGTTGAAGCACACTTCGTAAACGGTCGCAGAAGACTGGAAGGACGCCATGTGGCCACCCAGCTCCAGGTCTTTCTTGGATGCGCGCAGAACGGTCATGATGGCGTTCCAGCGAATTGCAGAACGGATACGACGTTCCAGATCCAGATTGCCCGGGTATTCCGGTTCGTCTTCGACGGCAATCGTGTTTACGTAGTTGCTAGCCCCTGCACCTGAAGCAACCTTCACACCGCCTTTGCGGGCTTCAGAAAGCAGCTGATCAATCAGATACTGAGCGCGCTCAACACCTTCTTCACGGATGACCGATTCGATCGCCTGTAGCCAGTCGCGAGTTTCGATCGGATCCACGTCATTTTGGAGACGTTCTGACATGGGGGTATTCCTTATCTATCTAATACGTTGATTTGTCTGGAACCTGTCCCATTGTGCTCTTGGGCAAGAACACAATAAGACAGGTTCTGCGTTTAGTTGCCGCGCTCTAAAAGTACCTGGCGCTTAATCCTTTCGTTGCTGTATGCGGCGTAATGAACGTTCGCGACGCGATTGTTCACGGCTGCGGTCCAGCAAGATTTCCTCAATGAAAGCCAGATGGCGGTGCGACGCTTCGCGCGCCTGCTCCGGTTCCCCGGCCATTATCGCCTCGAATACTCGGGTGCGATGGTTGCTTACCAGTGGGAGCATGTCCCGACGGGCATACAACAATTCAAAATTTTGACGAACGTTCTGGGCCAGCATCGGCTCCATGCAGCGTAGCAGATGGAGGAGCACCACATTGTGTGCCGCTTCGGTGACGGCGATTTGATACTGGACGACGGCGCTGGACTCGGCGTCTAAATCGCCGGACTGCTGTGCCCGTTCAATGGCCTGATGCAGTTCGCGGATACGCACGCGATCTTCATCAGTGCTGCGAAGGGCGGCGTAATAGGCCGC
This sequence comes from Enterobacter sp. ku-bf2, assembly GCF_001742765.1. Lineage (NCBI taxonomy): Bacteria > Pseudomonadati > Pseudomonadota > Gammaproteobacteria > Enterobacterales > Enterobacteriaceae > Enterobacter > Enterobacter sp. ku-bf2. The sequence goes on along the minus strand of NZ_MDVW01000018.1, from coordinate 403,365 downwards.
AATACCTTCCAGCGCGTGACGGGTCTCAAGCAGGTCAAACTGGGATTCTGGGTGGTCAGAGAGAAGTTCTACCAGCGGATCGCTGAAGCTCTGCCACAGGCTGTTTTGCACAAAGGTTCCGCCGCCCTGGCGACGAAGCAGCAAGCCCTTTGCTTCGAGACGTTGAATCGCCTCACGCAGAGAAGGACGTGAAACGTCGAACTGTTTTGCCAGCTCGCGTTCTGGCGGAAGTTTCTCACCCGGGCGCAGAGTCCCTTCGAGGATTAAAAACTCCAGCTGCTGCTCAATCACATCAGATAGTTTTGGTTGGCGAATTTTGCTGTAGGCCATATTCCCTGTCTTACGCCTTTTTGCCCGGAGTCAATTGGTCTTACCAATTTCTATTTCGTATCGCTAAAGTAACAAAGTATTCACCTTCTGTCCATATTGGTTTTGATTGAAATCAGTAAACCCTGCACATTTTAACAACCTTACAGAAATAACGTTTCAGAAATGTAACTTTGCACAAATGAGTTGATTACCCCCAAAGAGGGAGTTTTAACCATAATGAAACGAGGGTTTTTGCAATCTGAAGCGATTCAACAAGGCAAATAATGAAAATTCGCCCACTTAAGGCGCATTTCTATTCTATAGGTTGGGAGAGGAACAACGAGCGGGCCGATTTACAAATGCTTTCTTTTTATTCAAGTCGTCATCACCCCTTCATAAAGCAGGTGCATTCGCAGGCACTTACCACTATTCTGGCGCTTACGGAAGTCATCTCCGCTTTTTTCGGTCTCGTTTACCGTAAAGAAATAAATACAGAATATGGATTTTCATAATTACACACGCTCAGCGTGAACATAACAACCACACACGAGGTTTCAAATGGAAGCTCAACAGCACGGCGATCAGCTAAAGCGCGGGCTTAAAAACCGCCATATTCAGCTCATCGCACTGGGCGGTGCGATTGGTACCGGCCTGTTTCTGGGCAGCGCATCCGTTATCCAGTCTGCCGGTCCGGGCATTATTTTGGGTTACGCGATTGCGGGTTTCATTGCTTTTCTGATCATGCGCCAGCTGGGCGAAATGGTAGTAGAAGAGCCGGTCGCGGGCTCCTTCAGCCACTTTGCCTATAAATACTGGGGCAGCTTTGCCGGTTTCGCCTCGGGCTGGAACTACTGGGTGCTGTACGTTCTGGTTGCCATGGCCGAACTGACCGCCGTCGGGAAATACATTCAGTTTTGGTATCCCGAAATCCCAACCTGGGCTTCTGCTGCAGCCTTCTTCGTCATTATCAACGCCATTAACCTGACCAACGTTAAAGTGTTCGGGGAGATGGAGTTCTGGTTTGCCATCATCAAGGTCATTGCCGTGGTGGCGATGATTATCTTTGGCGGCTGGCTGCTGTTCAGCGGCAACGGCGGCCCGCAGGCCACGGTGCGCAACCTCTGGGAACAGGGTGGCTTCCTGCCTCACGGCATGACCGGCCTGGTGATGATGATGGCGATCATTATGTTCTCCTTTGGCGGACTGGAACTGGTGGGCATCACCGCTGCTGAAGCCGACAACCCGGAGCAGAGCATCCCGAAAGCCACAAATCAGGTTATCTACCGTATTCTGATCTTCTATGTGGGCTCACTGGCCGTGCTGCTCTCCCTGCTGCCGTGGACGCGCGTCACTGCCGACACCAGCCCGTTTGTGCTGATCTTCCACGAGCTGGGCGACACCTTTGTCGCCAACGCTCTGAACATCGTGGTGCTGACCGCAGCGCTCTCCGTATACAACAGCTGCGTATACTGCAACAGCCGTATGCTGTTCGGCCTCGCCCAACAGGGCAACGCGCCGAAGATGCTGCTTAACGTTGATAAACGCGGCGTACCGGTGAATACCATCATTGTTTCCGCCATCGTGACCGCCCTGTGCGTGCTCATTAACTACATGGCACCGGAATCGGCGTTTGGCCTGCTGATGGCGCTGGTGGTCTCTGCCCTGGTCATCAACTGGGCGATGATCAGCCTGGCACACATCAAGTTCCGCCGCGCGAAACAGCAGCAGGGCGTCACCACGCGCTTCCCTGCCCTGCTCTATCCGCTGGGTAACTGGATCTGCCTGCTGTTCATGGCGGCCGTCCTGGTGATCATGCTGATCACGCCGGGTATGGCGATTTCCGTCTACCTGATCCCGGTCTGGATTGCGATCCTGGGCGTGGGCTATCTGTTCAGTCAGAAAAGCCGTAATGCCATGAAGGCGCACTAAGCCTCCCTCCGCGGTACCTGCTTTTACGGGTACCGCGCGTTGTTACCTTCCTCACACTTTCGCGCCCACAGCGCATTTATCCATATCACCGCCCTGATACTGCAACGCATATATCCCTTCGCCAGCGAATAATTCTTTCCATACCGTAAACCGGAGAGCTGTCGATGGATAACAACACACTGTCAGTAAAAGAAAAGATCGGCTATGGGATGGGCGACGCCGGATGCAACATTATCTTTGGCGCCATCATGCTGTTTGTTAACTATTTTTATACGGATATTTTTGGCCTCGCCCCTGCGCTGGTCGGCGTGCTGCTGCTGTCTGTCCGCGTGATTGACGCCGTAACGGACCCGATCATGGGCGCGATTGCCGACCGTACCCGCAGCAAATATGGCCGGTTTCGTCCATGGCTGCTGTGGATCGCTTTCCCCTACGCGCTGTTCAGCATCCTGATGTTCACCACGCCAGAGTGGAGCTATAACAGCAAAGTTATCTATGCCTTTGTCACCTATTTCCTGCTGTCGCTCACCTACACCGCCATTAACATCCCCTACTGCTCGCTGGGCGGGGTGATCACTAACGACCCGAAAGAGCGCGTCGCCTGCCAGTCGTATCGCTTCGTGCTGGTCGGCATCGCCACGCTGCTGCTCTCATTAACGCTGCTGCCGATGGCCGACTGGTTTGGCGGGGACAACAAAGCCAAAGGCTACCAGATGGCGATGACCGTGCTGGCGCTGATTGGCACCTGTATGTTCCTGTTCTGCTTCGCCACCGTGCGCGAGCGCGTGCGCCCGGCGGTGCAGAGCAACGATGAGCTGAAGAACGATCTGAAAGACGTGTGGAAGAACGACCAGTGGGTACGCATTCTGCTGCTGACGCTCTGCAACGTCTGCCCCGGCTTTATCCGCATGGCGGCCACCATGTATTACGTTACCTGGGTGATGGGCCAGAGCACCCACTTCGCCACGCTGTTCATCAGCCTGGGCGTTGTTGGCATGATGCTCGGCAGCGTGCTGGCAAAAGTGCTGACCGACCGCTGGTGTAAGCTGAAGGTCTTCTTCTGGACCAATATCGTGCTGGCGATTTTCTCCTGCGCCTTTTATTTCTTCGACCCGAAAGCCACCGTCACCATCGTGGTGCTCTACGTCCTGCTGAACATCCTGCACCAGATCCCGTCTCCGCTGCACTGGTCACTGATGGCCGACGTGGACGACTACGGCGAGTGGAAAACCGGGAAGCGCATCACCGGCATCAGCTTCTCGGGCAACATCTTCTTCCTGAAGCTGGGGCTGGCGATTGCCGGGGCGATGGTCGGGTTCCTGCTCTCCTGGTACGGCTACGACGCGGGCGCGAAAGCGCAAAGCGCGGACGCCCTTAACGGGATCGTGCTGCTCTTTACCGTCATTCCCGGCATTGGATACTTAATTACCGCGGGCGTGGTACGTCTGCTGAAGGTGGATCGTGAAACCATGAAGCAGATCCAGGCCGATCTGGAGAAACGCCGCACCAACTACCGTGAACTGAACAACTATCAGGAACTGAAAGCCGCAGAGACAAAATAAGGAGAGCCAAATGCATCAGTGGCCAAACCCGTTTATCGAACAACGCGCCGATCCGTACATTTTACGCCATGAGGGGCAGTACTATTTTATCGCCTCCGTGCCGCAGTACGACAGGCTGGCGATCCGCCGCGCAGCGTCGCTGGAGGGCTTACGTCATGCCGAAGAAGTGGTGGTCTGGCGTAAACCCGACGCTGGCCCCATGAGCCAGCTGATATGGGCGCCGGAACTGCATCATATCGACGGAAAGTGGTACATCTATTTTGCCGCGACGCACACGCAGGCGCTCGATGCACTCGGGATGTTCCAGCACCGCATGTTTGCCATTGAATGTACCGACAGCGATCCGCTTACCGGCACGTGGGTGGAAAAAGGGCAAATCAAAACCCCGTTCGATACCTTTGCTCTGGACGCTACCACCTTTGTGCATCAGGGGAAACGCTGGTATCTGTGGGCGCAAAAGGCACCGGATATCACCGGGAACTCCAACCTTTATCTGTGCGAAATGGCGAACCCGTGGACGCTAAAAGGCGAGCCGGTGATGCTCAGCAAACCGGAGTATGACTGGGAGTGTCGCGGATTTTGGGTTAACGAAGGCCCGGCGGTGTTGGTTCACGGCGATAAGCTGTTTATCAGCTATTCCGCCAGCGCCACCGACGAGAACTACTGCATGGGACTGCTGTGGATAGACCTGAATGCCGATCCGCAAAACCCTGCAAACTGGCACAAATCCCCGCGTCCCGTATTCGTGACCAGCTACGAAAACCGCCAGTTCGGCCCGGGCCACAACAGCTTTACACAAACGCCGGAAGGGGAAGATGTGCTGGTGTATCACGCGCGAAACTACACCGAAATTGAGGGCGATCCGCTATACGATCCGAACCGTCATACCCGCCTGAAGCACGTCCGCTGGAATGAAAACGGGATGCCTGATTTCGGCATCCCGCCTGCGGATACGCTTTAGTCTTTGCGGCGCGCTGGCTTACACCAGCGTGCCGTAGATCGTCAGCAGCGCCACGATAACCACCACCACAAACGACGTTTTCTTCGCCATGGAGACAGCGGCTTTCGGTGTTTCAATCTTGTCGGTATGCGGCTCACGCGCCAGCGAGAACTGTGCCAGACGCGTTAACACCTGGTACTGCGACGTATGGCGGTCAGCAAGCGAAGCAAACCATGCGGGCAGCGCTTTCTCACCGTGTCCAATTAACGCGTACACCACGCCCACCAGACGCACCGGGAGCCAGTCGAGCACGTGCAGGATGGCATCGATGCCGGACAGCAAACGTTCATGCGGCGTCAGATAGCGGGCAAGCCAGGTCTGCCAGGCGCGCAGGAACGCATACCCCATCAGCAAGACCGGTCCCCACGGGCCGCCCACCACAAACCAAAACAGCGGCGCCAGGTAGTAGCGGAAGTTAATCCACAGCAGCGCGTTCTGCAGTTCGCGCAGAAACTCGCGCTCGTCGCAGTCCGGCGGCACGCCGTGGATCATCGTCAACTCGCTCGCCATGGCACCGCGCGCATGGGCATCGTCACGGGAGGCGGCTTTCAGGTAGGCGTGATAGTGCAAACGCACCTTGCCCGCACCAATGCACAGCACGCCGAGCAGGATCCACACCACCAGCAGCGGCACGTTGAAAAACAGTCCATGCAGCGCGCGCAGCAGCAGGAACGTAATGATCATCACTCCTGCCATCATCAGCAGCGTGCGCAGCATGGAAAAATGTTTGATACGGCGGAATAACACCTCCAGCCGGTGATCCAGATGCCAGTGCTCGCCGAGCTTGAACAGGCGTTCAGCGATGATAACCAGCAGCATGGTAAACAACGTCATGGTATCTCCTTATTCTGACGACGCGGTGAGCATGGCGCGGAACCGCAGCCAGTCGAATGCCGGGCCGGGATCGGTTTTTCTCGCCGGGGCAATATCACTGTGTCCCGTAATATTGTCGGCGATGGCCGGATAGAGTCCGATAAGCGTGCGGGTCACAGCCGCTAACTGTTGATACTGTGAATCGGTGTAGGGCGTGGTATCCGTGCCTTCCAGCTCGATCCCGATAGAAAAATCGTTGCACCGTTCGCGCCCGTGATACATCGACACCCCGGCATGCCAGGCGCGCTTATCAAATGGAACATACTGAACCACTTCACCATCGCGACGAATCAGGCAATGAGCCGACACGCGCAGATGCGCAATCTCAGCAAAGAAAGGATGGGCATCGGGATCTATCGTTCCCGTGAATAACGCATCGATCCACGGGCCGCCAAATTCCCCCGGCGGGAGACTAATATTATGAACCACCAGCAGTGTGGGCTTTTCATCCTCCGGGCGGCAGTCGTGGTGCGGCGAAGGCACATGCCGCGCATCCACCAGCCATCCGTTTTCTAACAACATGCTGGAACTCCTTATGTATGGTGCTGTTACTCGGTTCAGAGTAGCATGTTTCAATATTATGATTCGTTACCAATTTGGAGTTTTATCATGCCGCCTCGCCGCTACAACCCCGACCACCGACGTGAAGCGCTTCTGGAACGTATTAATATGGATATTCCGGCAAGCGTTGCCCATGCTTTGAAAGAAGACCTGGGCGGTGACGTCAATGCCGATAAAGATATTACCGCACAATTGTTGCCAAAAGAGACACGCTCCCACGCGGTCATTATCACCCGCGAAGAGGGTGTTTTTTGCGGCAAGCGCTGGGTTGAAGAGGTCTTTACCCAACTGGCGGGCGATGATGTGCAGGTAACATGGCACGTTGAAGATGGCGATAGCGTCACGCCCAATCAGCCGCTGTTCGAGCTGGACGGCCCCTCCCGCGTCTTGCTGACCGGCGAACGTACCGCGCTCAATTTTGTACAAACGCTCTCTGGCGTTGCCAGTGAAGTGCGCCGCTACGTTGACCTGCTGGCCGGCACCCGAACCCAGTTGCTGGATACCCGCAAAACGCTGCCGGGTCTGCGCACGGCGCTGAAGTACGCGGTGCTCTGCGGCGGCGGCGCAAACCATCGTCTGGGCCTGTCCGACGCTTTCCTGATTAAAGAGAACCACATTATTGCCTCGGGCTCCGTGCGCCAGGCGGTGGAGAAGGCCTTCTGGCTGCACCCGGACGTGCCGGTTGAAGTGGAAGTGGAAAACCTGGACGAGCTGGAGCAGGCGATTAAGGCCGGGGCCGATATCATCATGCTCGATAACTTCGAAACCGAGCAGATGCGCGAGGCGGTAAAACTGACCAACGGCCGGGCCCAGCTCGAAGTGTCCGGAAACGTCACCTTCGAAACAATCCGTGAATTTGCCGAAACCGGCGTGGATTACATCTCCGTCGGCGCGCTGACCAAGCACGTTCGCGCTCTCGACCTCTCGATGCGTTTTAAATAGTCATTCCTCTCCCCTCTCCGCCCGGAGAGGGGAATTTCAGCCCCGCTCGCAAATCCGCTGTTCTTCCCTGCAACGCGGCATAAATTCTCTGAATGCGCTCTCCCGTTCCTTTTTTTGCCCCTCGTTTCTGCCCTTTCGCGCTGACAGAGTAGCGCCACCTAACGTAAGGAGCAGATATGAACAGACAACACGGATTCACTCTCATTGAGCTGATGGTGGTCATCGGCATTATTGCGATTCTGAGCGCCATCGGCGTACCTGCCTATCAGAACTACCTGCGCAAAGCGGCGTTGACCGATATGCTGCAAACCTTCGTCCCCTACCGCACCGCCATCGAGCTTTGCGCGCTGGATCACGGGGGCGTGGAGAGTTGCGATGCCGGCAGCAACGGTATCCCTTCCCCCACCACGACACGCTACGTGTCGGGAATGAGCGTAGCGAAAGGGATCGTGACCTTAACAGGACAGGAAAGTCTTAACGGGCTGGAAGTGGTCATGACGCCGCAGTGGAACGACGCTAACGGTATGACGGGCTGGACGCGTCTCTGCAACATCAGCGCTGTTAGCGCCCTGAAGCAGGCCTGCGAAGACGTTTTCCGCTTCGACAATAACTGAGGAGCGGAAAATGAAGACCGATCAACTCGTGGCGCTTTGTCTTCGCCATCACGCACTGCTGCTTACCAGCGACAGTGAAATGGTCAGCATTGCCGTCGTGGGCAACCCCGCGGCTGAACTCATGGAGGCGCTGCGTTTCGCGACTCAGAAACGGATTGATATTGAGTGCTGGAGCGCTGAGCGCATGGAAAAACACCGGCAGCTCACGTCACAATCACATCTGCCCGGTGTTTCGCAAGCGCATTCAACGGTAGATATCCTCAACCACACGCTGCAGCAGGCAATCAACCAGCGCGCCTCTGATATTCATATCGAACCGATGGAGCACGCGTGCCAGATTCGTTTACGTATCGACGGCGTACTTTGCCCGCAGCCTCCGCTTGCGCCGGAACTGGCTAACCTGCTCAGCGCGCGTTTAAAAGTGCTGGGTAACCTGGATATTGCTGAGCGCCGTTTACCCCAGGACGGCCAGTTTACGATTGAGCTGGCCAACGAGCCGGTCTCGTTTCGGATCGCGACGCTTCCCTGCAGCGGCGGCGAGAAAATTGTGCTGCGTCTCCTGCAGCAGGTTCCGCAGGCCCTTGAGCCGAAAGCGCTTGGCATGAATGCTGAGCAGCTGGCCTGTTTTAATGCGGTTCTCCACCAGCCACAGGGGCTGATTCTGGTCACCGGGCCTACCGGCAGCGGCAAAACCGTGACGCTGTACAGCGCGCTGCAGTCGCGTAACACCCCTGACGTCAATATCTGCAGCGTCGAAGATCCTATTGAGATCCCCCTTGCCGGATTAAACCAGACGCAGATTAATCCCCGGGCGGGTTTAACCTTCCAGAGCGTGCTGCGGGCGCTGCTGCGTCAGGATCCCGACATCATAATGGTCGGCGAAATCCGTGACGGTGAAACGGCCGGGATTGCCATTAATGCTGCCCAGACCGGGCACCTGGTGCTGTCGACCCTGCATACCAACTCGACGACGGAAACGCTGGTTCGCCTGGAGCAGATGGGCGTCGCACGCTGGATGATTTCCTCCGCGCTGACGATGGTGATTGCCCAGCGACTGGTTCGACGTCTGTGTCCGTACTGCCGACAGAAAAGCGGGGAGCATGCGGACTTACCTCGCTCAGTATGGCCCAGACCGCTTCCACGCTGGCAGCCTACCGGCTGCGAGCGCTGTTACCACGGTTTTTATGGCCGCGTGGCCATTTTTGAAGTACTTGGGATCGACAATGCCCTGCGAAAGGCCATTGCCAGCGGGGCGGGAACAGACGTCATCGAGGCGAGCGCCCGCCAGGCAGGGATGATTTCTCTTTTTGAACACGGCTGCATGGCCGTCGAACAGGGGCTAACCACGATTGAAGAGTTGCTGCGCGTCCTGGGAATGCCCAATGGCGGCTAATCAGCTCTGGCGCTGGCGTGCGCTCACCAAAGATGGAGAACCCCGAAGCGGGACACTCTGGGCCACGGACCGCAATGCGGCCTTCACCCGGCTAATGCGTAACGACCTCCATCCTCTGACGCTTACCCGATGCACGCAGCGGCGCCGCTGGCGGCAACACCACTGCGACGAGATGTTTCATCAGCTCGCCACGCTTCTGCAGGCTGGACTGACATTGTCCCACAGCCTGCAAATGCTGGCAGAACAGCATCCGTTAAAACCGTGGCAGGCGCTGCTGCAAAGCATTGCCGATGAGCTCAGTGAAGGATGCCCGTTTTCGGAGTCGCTAAAAAAGTGGCCAGCCGTTTTTAGCCCGCTGCATGTCTCGATGGTGAAGACCGGGGAGCTGACAGGGAAGCTGGAGGCGTGCTGTCGTCAGCTCGCGCAGCAACAAAAAGCGCAGCAGCAGCTCAGTGCAAAAGTGAAAAAAGCGCTCCGCTACCCGGCGATCGTCCTGACGCTGGCTGTAGTGGTTGTGCTGGCGATGGTCACCCTGGTCCTGCCCGAGTTTGCTGCGATCTACAAAACGTTTAATACCCCGCTTCCCGTGCTGACGCAGATGGTCATGGGAATGGCCGCCTTTATGCAGTCATATGCCCTCGCGTTGTTCGCCCTGCTACTAACCCCCTTTGCCGTCGCCTGGGCTCTGCGGCAGAACCCTCGCTGGCAGCAAATCCTGATGCAGACGCCCGTGATGGGCGCACTGGCAAAAGGCCAAAAGCTGGGACACATCTTTACCGTGCTGTCACTCACGCAACAGGCAGGCATCCCCTTTTTACAGGGTCTGGAGAGTGCAGAAGAAACCGTTGAGAGCCGGTACTGGCAAGGGATACTTCGCAACGTGCGGGAGGACATTGAAAAGGGTCTACCCGTCTGGTCATCCTTTCAGAAGGCGGCATTGTTTACCCCGCTCTGTATTCAGCTTTTACGAACCGGTGAGATGTCAGGTGCGCTGGACATCATGCTGGCAAACCTTGCCCGTCATCACACGGAACAGACCTTTCAACGAGCAGATAACCTGGCGGCGCTTCTGGAGCCGCTGCTACTGATTGTGACGGGGGTCATTATCGGTACGCTGGTGGTGGCCATGTACCTGCCGATATTCCACCTGGGAGATGCGATGAGCGCGGGATAGTACAATAGGGCTGGCGCACGAGCATGCGCCAGCGAAAGCCATTACAGGCTATTGAATACGCGGTTTTCTTGTTCCTGAACGCGAATAAACGTCGTACGCTTTGTCAGCTCTTTCAGGCGGGATGCGCCCACGTAGGTGCAGGCAGAACGCAGGCCGCCGAGGATATCGCGTGCGGTGTTTTCAACCGGGCCGCGCAGAGGCAGCTTCACGGTTTTGCCTTCTGCCGCGCGGTATTTTGCCACGCCACCGACGTGACGGGTCATCGCAGACTCAGAGCTCATGCCGTAGAACAGCATAAATTTCTCGCCGTTCTCTTCAACGACGGTACCGCCGCTCTCTTCATGGCCTGCCAGCATACCGCCGAGCATCACGAAGTCCGCGCCACCACCGAAGGCCTTTGCTACATCCCCCGGCATGGTGCAACCGCCGTCGCTGATGATCTGGCCGCCCAGTCCGTGCGCCGCGTCGGCACATTCAATGACGGCAGAGAGCTGCGGATAACCGACGCCGGTTTTGACGCGTGTGGTGCATACGGAGCCCGGGCCAATGCCTACTTTCACGATATCGGCACCGGAGAGGATCAGCTCTTCACACATTTCACCGGTCACCACGTTGCCCGCGATGATGGTTTTCGTCGGCCAGGCCTCACGCGCCTTGCTGACGAACTGCACGAAGTGCTCGGAGTAACCGTTCGCCACATCAATACAAACGAAGTTCAGCGCCGGGTTAGCCTTCAGGATCTGTTTGGTCTTCTCGAAATCCGCATCGGAGGTGCCGGTGGAGACCATCACGTGCTTCACCACATCAGCAGAGGCGGACGCAACAAACGCATCCCACTCTTCAGGGCTGTAATGTTTGTGAACCGCGGTGAGAATATCGAACTGTGCCAGCGCGGTTGCCATCTCAAAGGTTCCCACAGTATCCATATTGGCAGCGATGATCGGCACGCCAGACCAGGTCTGACCGGAATGCTTAAAGGTGAATTGACGTTCGAGTTCAACGTCTGAGCGACTTTTCAGTGTAGAGCGTTTAGGGCGGATAAGAACGTCTTTGAAACCTAACTTCAGATCTTCTTCGATACGCATGTGCGGATTCCTGGGGTTAGAGGCAAATATGTTAAAAGCACAACTCCAGTGACGCTATCATACGCACTAATACCTGCTCCGCAAGACTGCGAAATTCTCTTTTTTTACGCTACAATCCTATAAATTTACCTAGTAAAAAGCCGGTAAACAGGGCTAAACAGTGACTGGCGCATCTGTGATTTTTAATCAACTGATTTTTATAATGAATAATTCCCAGGATTTGATTTAATGGGGTATATCGTTGCATTAACCGGCGGCATCGGTAGTGGCAAAAGTACCGTTGCGGACGCGTTTTCTCGTTTGGGTATCACGATTATCGATGCCGATATCATTGCCCGCCAGGTGGTAGAGCCCAATACACCCGCGCTAAAGGCCATCGCAGAACATTTTGGTCAGGCCATCATCAATGCCGATGGCACCCTGAATCGCCGTCAGCTTCGCGAATGCATTTTTTCCGATTCTGCGGAAAAAGTCTGGCTTAATGCCCTGCTCCACCCCATCATCCACCAGGAAACTCAGCGTCAGATCGCCGCGGCTCGCTCGCCCTATGTCTTGTGGGTGGTTCCGCTGCTGGTTGAAAATCAGCTGCAGAAGAAAGCCGACCGTGTGCTGGTGATTGATGTCACCCCCGAAACGCAAATCCAGAGAACCATGACGCGCGACCACGTCTCGCGAGAACATGCTGAACACATTCTTGCCGCTCAGGCCACGCGCGCTCAGCGCCTTGCCGTGGCGGATGATGTCATTGATAATAACGGCGCACCAGATGCCATTGCATCGGATGTTGCCCGTCTGCACGCGCAGTATCTGACGTTTGCCGCGCAGGCCGTTGCACAGGAAAAACCATAATGTCGACACACATCCTTTTTGAGCATCCGCTCAACGAAAAAATGCGTACCTGGCTGCGCATCGAATTCCTCATTCAGCAGCTTTCACAACATCTGCCGGTTAACGATCACGCTACGGCGTTGCATTTCTTCCGCAATGTAGGCGATCTGCTGGATGTGATTGAACGCGGCGATGTCCGCACAGAATTGCTTAAAGAGCTGGAGCGCCAGCAGCGTAAGTTACAGGCATGGGCTGAGGTTCCGGGGGTGGATGTAAGCCGTATCGATTCCCTTCGCCAGCAGCTTAAAACCAGCAGCAGCATCCTGATGGCTGCACCGCGCGTCGGGCAGTTTTTGCGTGAGGACCGCCTGATTGGCCTGGTGCGCCAGCGCCTGAGCATCCCTGGCGGTTGCTGCAGCTTCGACTTGCCGACGCTGCATATGTGGCTCCATATGCCACAAGCCCAGCGTGACGCGCAGGTGAACAGCTGGCTGGCAAGCCTGGAGCCGATGCACCAGACGCTGTCGCTGATCCTCGATCTGATCCGTAACTCAGCGCCGTTCCGCAAGCAAACCAGCCTGAATGGTTTCTACCAGGACAACGGTGATGATGCCGATCTTCTGCGCCTGAATTTATCGCTTGGCGAACAGCTTTATCCGCAAATTTCCGGGCATAAGAGCCGCTTTGCGATTCGCTTTATGCCTCTGGACAGCGAAAATGGCACCGTGCCGGAACGCCTCGATTTTGAACTGGCCTGTTGTTAAGGAGTGCCGATGTCTGATATCACCACCGTAAACTGCCCTACCTGTGGCAAAACCGTTGTCTGGGGCGAAGTGAGTCCGTTCCGCCCATTCTGCTGCAAACGCTGCCAGCTTATTGACCTGGGCGAATGGGCGGCGGAAGAGAAACGTATTCCGAGTAAAGGCGATCTCTCGGACAGCGACGACTGGAGTGAAAATCAGCAGTAATCTGTAAAGCCTGCTGACGCGTCGCTTAGCAGGCCTTCGGTTGTGCAACGAGCCGCATGATCACAGGCTCGTTGGCTGGCGGGAATTTTTCGGCATCACTTGCCTGAAGCGCCACCCAGTTACCCGGCTGCCCCTCTTTCCCCCAGGGTTCACCTTCCCAGCTTTCCACCAGCCAGAACCACAGCGTAATGTGCCTGTCCGGGAACTGGTATTCGAGCTTATCGAACAGCGTTGCGCCAAGCGGGGTGATCCCGACTTCTTCCTGAAGCTCGCGAACCAGCGCCGCTTCCGGGGTTTCACCAGCCTCAATTTTTCCGCCTGGAAACTCCCATTTGTTCGCCATATGGGCGTCGGCAGCACGCTGGGTGATAAAGATTTGGTTTTGCGGGTTGCGAATAATCCCGACGGCAATTTGCAGTATTTTCATATTGTTACTTCCATAAAAAAGGCGCAGATGTCTGCGCCTTTTTGTTTTTTTATGAATTTAGCTCAGACGCCCGTGACACGCCTTGTACTTTTTACCGGAGCCACATGGGCACGGATCGTTACGACCCACTTTGCGATCGCCAGTCTGCGCGGCGATCGCCGCTGCGGCTTCGCTGTCGTCGGTCTGATGGCTCAGCTGTTGCATTTGTGCCAGACGCTCGGCTTCTTCACGACGCTGCTGCTCCATCGCTTCTACCTCTTCCGGCATACGCACCTGAACCTTGCTCAGGGTGCTGATCACTTCATACTTCAGCGACTCAAGCATAGAGGCAAACATGGAGAAGGACTCACGCTTGTATTCCTGCTTCGGATCTTTCTGCGCATAGCCACGCAGGTGGATACCCTGACGCAGGTAGTCCATCGCCGCCAGATGCTCTTTCCAGAGGGAATCCAGCGTCTGCAGCATCACGCCTTTTTCGAAGTGACGCATCATCTCAGCGCCAACAACCTCTTCCTTACGCTTGTAAACATCCAACGCGGTTTCGTAGATACGCTCGCGCAGGGTCTCTTCGTGCAGCTCAGGCTCTTTATCCAGCCACTCTTTGATAGGCAGATCGAGGTCAAAGTCGTTTTTCAGACGTTCCTGCAGGCCTTCGATGTCCCACATCTCTTCCAGAGACTGAGGAGGAATATGCGCATCAATCGTGGCTTTAAACACATCTTCACGAATGCTGTTGATGGTTTCGCTCACGTCAGACACGTCCAGCAGTTCGTTACGCTGGGTGTAGATCGCACGACGCTGATCATTAGCCACGTCGTCATATTCCAGCAGCTGCTTACGAATATCGAAGTTGCGGCTTTCCACTTTACGCTGGGCGTTCGCGATCGCTTTGGTGACCCACGGGTGCTCAATGGCTTCGCCAGGCTTCATGCCCAGCTTGCGCATCATGCCGGACACGCGGTCGGAGGCGAAAATACGCATCAGCGCATCTTCCATCGACAGGTAGAAGCGGGAAGAACCGGCATCACCCTGACGACCCGCACGGCCACGCAGCTGGTTATCGATACGACGCGATTCATGACGCTCGGTACCAATGATATGCAGACCGCCGGATGCCAGCACCGCGTCGTGACGCACCTGCCAGTCGGCCTTGATCTGCGCAATCTGTTCAGGCGTTGGGTTTTCCAGCTCAGCCACTTCGGCCTGCCAGCTACCGCCCAGCATAATATCAGTACCACGACCCGCCATGTTGGTGGCGATGGTTACCGCAGCCGGATAACCTGCCTGCGCAACAATGTCCGCTTCTTTGGCGTGGAATTTGGCGTTCAGTACGTTGTGTTTAATACCCGCTTTGGTCAGCTCGTGAGAAACCACTTCGGATTTTTCAATGGAGATGGTCCCCACCAGAACCGGCTGGCCTTTGGCAGTACGCTCGCGGATATCTTCAATGATTGCCTGAATTTTTTCCGCTTCGGTCATGTACACCAGGTCCGGCATATCCTTACGAATCATCGGACGGTTGGTTGGAACGACCACGGTATCCAGCTTGTAGATGGAGCTGAATTCAAACGCTTCGGTATCGGCAGTACCGGTCATGCCCGCCAGCTTCTCGTACAGACGGAAGTAGTTCTGGAAGGTGATAGAGGCCAGCGTCTGGTTTTCGTTTTGAATATCCACGCCTTCTTTGGCTTCTACAGCCTGGTGCAGACCGTCAGACCAGCGACGCCCCTGCATGGTACGGCCGGTGTGCTCATCGACAATGATCACTTCGCCGTCTTTCACGATGTAGTCGACGTCGCGGGTGAACAGCGCGTGGGCACGCAGCGCGGCGGTCACGTGGTGCATCAGCATGATGTTGCTCGGGGAGTACAGAGACTCGCCCTCTTCCATAATGCCTTCAGCAACCAGCAGCTCTTCAATTTTCACCAGACCACGTTCGGTCAGGTTCACCTGGCGCGCTTTTTCATCAACGGAGAAGTGGCCTTCACCCTGGAAGGTATCCGAGTCTTCTTTCTCCTGACGCAGCAGGTGTGGAATGATTTTGTCGACTTTACGGTACATCTCGGAGCTGTCTTCAGCCGGGCCGGAGATGATCAGCGGGGTACGCGCTTCATCGATCAGGATGGAGTCTACCTCATCCACCAGCGCATAGTGCAGCTTACGCTGGACACGCTCTTCAGGGCTGAACGCCATGTTGTCACGCAGGTAGTCGAAGCCGTATTCGTTGTTGGTACCGTAGGTGATATCCGCATTGTACGCTTCACGCTTGGCTGGCGCAGGCAGGCCGGACATGTTGATGCCGACGGTCATGCCGAGGAATTCGAACAGTGGACGGTTGTTTTCGGCGTCACGCTGCGCCAGATAATCGTTGACGGTAACGACATGAACGCCTTTACCAGTCAGCGCGTTCAGGTAAGCCGGCAGCGTTGCGGTCAGGGTTTTACCTTCACCGGTACGCATTTCCGCGATGCAGCGCTCGTTAAGCACCATACCGCCCAGCAGCTGAACGTCGAAGTGACGCATGCCGAACACGCGCTTACTTGCTTCACGCACAACGGCAAACGCTTCCGGGATCAGACTTTCTAAGGTTTCACCTTTTTCCAGACGCGCACGGAATTCCGCCGTTTTCGCTTTCAGCTTATCATCAGAGAGCTTCTCCATCGCCGGTTCCATACCGTTGATGACGGCAACAGCTTTGCGCATACGGCGCAGGGTACGATCGTTACGACTACCAAAAACTTTAGTTAATAATTTGATTAGCATAATAAATTCTCAAACGCCCCATCATGGGCAGATAAATTAAGGTATTGAAAAAGTTAATTTAGCTGAGGCGTTGAGGCCCGGCGCGAATGCCATGAACCTGGCTAATCCAGGTTGATACAGAGAATGAAACAGGAGAAACGAGCGCGCGTTGCGCCGTCTCGCGCACCATGACCGGCGGCTGGCTGTCCTGCGTAAGCAGAGCATTAAGCGTGTCCAGCAGGGCAAGATGCTGTGCCTGCACCGGCAGCGTCTCTTCCGCCACAGGCATTGCCTGGGGCGCCATCGCGAAGGAGAGATGGCGGATAACCGTGCGGATAGCGTGCTGGTGCCAGTAATCAACGGAGAAATTCGGGCGGCGGCTGGCTTCAAGCCACGCGAGGTTTGTAAAGTTAACCCGCGTGTTGAGATCGTGTTTGCTGGTAGAGGTCTTCGCTGGCGTCGCCGCTTCGGCACTGTTACTGAGCGCAGGCAAGCCGAGACTCGCCGCGACCATCCCTAATAAGAGATGCGGCCAGAAGTAACGTCTGCCAAATTGTCGCCAGCGCGTCAGTATTCCGCTCACTTGCTCCACCACATAAGCCAGCCTGTAACAGGCTACTTTTAAGTTATTTTTTTAAGCGCCCAGATATTACCACTAAAGCCAATGCACATCAGCAGGAATGAGGTGCCGCCGCGGGGAAAAACGGTCAAGAATGCAGCTAACGCACGCATTTTCTGCGCAAGACAAACAAGAGATAACGCCGGGGCAAACGAAGAAGGGCAAAAATAAAAACGACTGGTCTTCCTGGTCGGAGAGAGTACCAGGTTAACCAGTCGATTTTTTACGAAACGGCGTGAACCGTTACGCCAGAACCATGTTTGGCGCTTTGAAAGCCAGCGGCAGTTCTGCTTCGTCTTCGAAGGTCACATATTCCCAGGCTTCCTGTTTTGCCAGGACGGCCTGCAACAGTTTGTTGTTCAGCGCATGACCGGATTTGAACGCGGTAAATGCACCAATGATATTGTGACCACACATAAACAGGTCGCCGATAGCGTCCAGCATTTTGTGACGAACGAATTCATCTTCGAAACGCAGGCCGTCTTCGTTCAGTACGCGATAATCGTCAACAACGATGGCACAATCGAAGCTGCCGCCCAGGCACAGGCCGCGGGACTGCAGATATTCGATATCACGCATGAAGCCAAACGTACGGGCTCGGCTGATCTGGCGCATAAACGCATCAGCAGAGAAGTTCATCGCGTAGCGCTGGGTGCTGGAATCAATCGCCGGATGGTTAAAGTCGATGGTAAAGTCCAACGAGAAACCATTGTACGGTTTGAATTCAGCCCACTTGTCGCCATCTTCGACGCGAACGGTCTCTTTGATGCGAACAAATTTCTTCGCGCAGTTCAGCTCTTCGATGCCGGCATCCAGCAACAGATAGACGAACGGTGCAGCACTGCCATCCATAATCGGGATTTCTGGCGCATCGACTTCAACAATAATGTTGTCGATACCCAGCCCCGCCAGGGCGGCGTTCAGGTGCTCTACGGTAGAAATCCGCACGTCATGCTCGTTCACCAGACAAGTACAGAGCATAGTATCACGCACAGATTTGGCATCGGCCGGAAAATCTACCGGTGGATTCAAGTCGGTGCGACGATAGATGACCCCGGTATTGGCCGGCGCAGGGCGTAACGTCAGCGTGACTTTCTTGCCGGTATGTAAACCGACACCCGTCGCCTGAACGATACGTTTAAGTGTCCTTTGTTTGATCATCGTATAATCTCGCCAAATTAACTATCCAACCGAGAGTGTATATCACTAACGGTGGGCCAGTTTAGCACAAAGAGCGCAAATCCCCTAATTCCAGCCAATTCTTAATCAGCTTGCTTACGCAGGAACGCCGGGATATCCAGATAATCTGGCTCTTTCGCCGTTTGCGGCGTTGGGTCGTTCACCACTTTCGCGGCCGGTTTCTGCTCTTGAGTCAGCGGAGACATACCGTGCTGCTGGTAACGATCCATTACCGGTTGCTGAGTCTGCTTGTTGGTCACTAAGGTGATCTCAGGACGCTTGTCCATACCGATACCGGTCGCAACAACGGTAACACGCAGCTCGTCGTTCATTTCAGGGTCAAGCGAAGTACCGATTACCACGGTAGCGTTGTCAGAGGCGAACGCACGGATAGTGTTACCCACGGTTTCGAACTCATCCAGACGCAGGTCAAAGCCAGCGGTAATGTTGACCAGCACGCCGCGCGCACCAGACAGATCGATATCTTCCAGCAGTGGAGAAGAGATGGCCATTTCAGCCGCTTCTTCTGCACGGTCTTCGCCGCTCGCCACGCCAGAGCCCATCATCGCGTAGCCCATTTCGGACATCACGGTGCGAACGTCTGCAAAGTCAACGTTCATCAGTCCAGGACGGGTAATCAGTTCAGCGATACCCTGAACCGCGCCTTTCAGCACGTCGTTTGCTGCACCGAAGGCGTCCAGCAGGGAGATACCGCGACCCAGAACCTTCAACAGCTTGTCGTTCGGGATAGTGATCAGCGAGTCCACGTGCTTGGACAGTTCGGTGATACCCTGCTCCGCGAAGGCCATACGCTTCTTGCCTTCAAAATTGAAAGGCTTAGTCACGACAGCAACGGTCAGAATACCTAAATCTTTAGCCACTTCAGCTACAACAGGTGCTGCGCCGGTACCGGTACCGCCCCCCATACCTGCTGCAATGAAGACCATGTCCGCACCTTCCAGTGCAGCGCGCAGGGCTTCACGATCTTCTTCAGCCGCATTGCGGCCCACTTCCGGGTTAGCCCCTGCTCCCAGCCCTTTGGTGATACCACCGCCGATCTGGATAGTCTGGCCTACAGCCGTCTTACGCAGTGCCTGTGCATCGGTATTAACTGCAAAGAATTCAACACCTTCAATGCGTTCACGCACCATATGCTCTACGGCGTTACCGCCGCCGCCACCGACGCCGATGACTTTAATCACCGCGTCGTTGGTCAGTTCCATAGGTTCAAACATAATTTCTCTCTCCGTTGTGCCTGTCGCCCGAGACCGCTAATTCTCTCCGGTCTCTTAAAAAAATTAAAACTCTTTTCGCAACCAGTTGTTCAGTCGTTTGACCCACGACCCCACTGAGACGCGTTTTTCCACTTCCGCTTCACCACTGAGATGAGATTCCTTCCCGTAGTGGAGCAGGCCCACAGCCGTTGAATAATACGGCTCCTGAGCATAATCCGTTAAACCGGTGATATTCAGCGGCGCACCAATACGCACCTGCGTATGGAACACGCGCTGTGCACAGGCCGCAAGACCTTCAATTTGCGCTGCACCGCCGGTTAATACAATCCCCGCCGCAAGATGATGCTTAACGCCCTGCTGACGAAGCTGTTCCTGTAACTGTAAAATTTCTTCGTTGACCAGGTTGAGCAGCTCGGTATAGCGCGGCTCGATCACCTCTGCCAACGTCTGGCGCTGCAGGCTGCGCGGTGGACGACCACCGACGCTTGGCACTTCAACGCTCTCATCTTTGCCAACAATAGAGCCCAGCGCACAGCCGTGGCGCACTTTAATCGCTTCTGCATCGCTCGGTGGCGTACCAAAAGCGTAAGCAATATCGCTGGTCACGACGTTCCCTGCGTACGGGATCACTTTGGTGTGGCGCAACGCACCGCCGGTATACACGGCCATGTCCATTGTACCACCACCAATATCGACCACACAGACACCCAGTTCACGTTCATCTTCGGTCAGCACGGAATAACTTGCCGCCAGACCGGCGAAAATAAGTTGGTCAACTTTCAGGCCACAACGTTCAACGGCTTTTACAATGTTCTTCGCCATATCGTTGTGACATGTGATCAGGTGCACTTTTGCCTGCATACGAACGCCTGACAGACCGACCGGGTTCTTGATCCCTTCCTGGTAGTCAATCGCATATTCCTGCGGGATCACATGCAACACGCGATGCTCATCGCGGACACGCACGGATTTCGCCGTATGCACAACGTTTTCAACGTCTTCCTGCGTCACTTCCTCTTCGGAAATCGGCACCATACCGATTTCGTTCTGGCAGCTAATGTGCTTACCAGAAAGGGCCAGATAGACAGAAGAAATCTGGCAATCTGCCATCAATTCAGCCTGATCGATGGCGCGCTGGACGCATTTCACCACCGATTCAAGATCGTTTACCCCACCTTTATCCATACCACGGGACGGGCAACTGCCCACGCCAATGATATTGACCATACCGTCGGGCAGAACTTCCCCTACTAAAGCGGCAACCTTCGCGGTGCCAATCTCCAGTCCAACTACCAGTTTTCTGTCCGTCGCCTTGATCATTGTTGTTCTGCCTGTACCTGTGCCTGATTCTGTTGCTGATTAGGTTCCTCGACCGGAGCCGGTACCCAACCGACTGCTGCGCCTGAGTCATAGCGCAAATCAACGTAGCTTATCCGTTTGCCGTCAGTCTGTGCCTGCTGCTGTAAAACCGGGTAAAGTTCGACAAAACGCGCCAGACGCTTCATGGTGTCCCCGCGCCCCAGGTTGAGCTTAATGCCGTTCGTTAACGTAAGCTGCCAGGAACGGCGCGCCGTCATGGCAGCATCTTTTAACGTAAACCTGTCCTTCGCCAGAACCTGACCCATTTCGCGAAAACCCTGTAACACTTCGTTTTCGCTGCCTTCAGGGCCATACAACATCGGTAAATTTTGCTTGTTGACACGATCGACCGGGACGCTGAAGGAATTTCCGTCGACGTCAACCATGTGCTGATCATTCCAACGCGCAATGGGCACATATTCAACCAGATGAATCTTCAATTCATCAGGCCATTGCTTTCTTACGCTCGCCTGTTTTATCCATGGCAGACGTTCAATCTGGCTCTGGATAATATTGACGTCCTGAGTCATAAAGGTGCCAGGCGAGCCCAGTGCCAGTATTGACTGGCGAATATCGTCGTTACGCGTGTAGTGACGCTCACCGGTGACCACCAGCTTAGAAAGTGGCAACCGCTGCGCATCTTCCATCCAGCCCAGGACCATCCAGCCGCTGATAAACACGGTGCACAGCACCCCGAGCAGGAAAATGATGCCTGCAAGACGCGTTCCATTACTGCGGCGTGAAGAGGTGTATTCTTCCTCGTCATCGCGGTTGCGCGTGTTCAATGCAGCCTGAGACATATCAGCCCGCCTGGTCCAGAATGCGTACGACTAACTGCGAGAAGCTCATCCCCGCCTGACGCGCGGCCATCGGCACAAGGCTGTGGCTGGTCATTCCCGGAGAGGTATTGGCTTCCAGCAGATAAAATTGTCCATCCCGGTCCTGCATCACGTCGATGCGCCCCCAGCCCTGGCAACCCAGAACATGCCAGGCTTTAAGCACCAGGGACTGTAAATCGGCTTCACGCTCAGCTTCAAGACCACTTGGGCAGAAATATTGCGTCTCATCAGAGAGATACTTCGCCTCATAATCATAGAAGACTCCAGCAGGTTGGATACGGATTGACGGTAAAATTTCTTCGCCAAGCATCGCGACGGTAAATTCCGGCCCGCTAAGCCATTTTTCTACCAGAACTTCATCATCATGTTGAAATGCCAGCGCTAAAGCGGACGCTAAATCGTCAGCTTTGTCGACTTTGGACATTCCCACGCTGGAGCCTTCCCGGCTGGGCTTTACAATAACCGGTAAGCCCAGTTCAGCAATGCGTGCATTAACGCTATCCGACAGGCCCAATTCAAATTCGTGTCGCGTCAGCGCTACCCATGG
Organism: Enterobacter sp. ku-bf2; assembly: GCF_001742765.1. NCBI lineage: Bacteria > Pseudomonadati > Pseudomonadota > Gammaproteobacteria > Enterobacterales > Enterobacteriaceae > Enterobacter > Enterobacter sp. ku-bf2. The sequence goes on along the minus strand of NZ_MDVW01000018.1, from coordinate 381,180 downwards.
TGCGACAGGTAACCCTGCGCCCTGCCACAGCAGCTTGCTGCGCAGTTTATCCATAGAGATAGCGGAAGCCATCACGCCGCTGCCGGTGTACGGCAGGCCGATCAGATCCAGAAGCCCCTGCAGGGTACCGTCTTCACCGCCACGACCGTGTAAAGCGATAAAAACTTTATCGAAGCCCATGGCTTTTAATTGCGTCACGTCGACCTCTTTTGGGTCAACCAGGTGCGCATTGACGCCACCTTCACGCAGGCCCGCCAGTACAGCCGCGCCGGAATTCAGGGAAACCTCGCGCTCGGCGGAGGTGCCGCCAGACAGGACAGCAATCTTATCAGCCATGATGCTCATCCTCCTGGTTTTGCGGCTTCAGTTTGATTTCAGCTAAGGTACGGGCGATTTTGCCGATATTTCCCGCGCCCTGAATCAGAATCAGATCGTTACCAGTCAGAACCGGTGCCAGAATTTCCGCCACCTGTGCAGGGTCAGAAACCAGAATAGGGTCAACCTTACCGCGTCCACGAATGGTGCGACACAGAGAACGGCTGTCTGCGCCAGGAATCGGCGTCTCGCCTGCGGCGTATACATCCAGCATTAACAGGGTATCAACCTGCGACAGGACGCTGGCGAAATCGTCATACAGATCGCGCGTACGCGTGAAACGGTGCGGCTGGAACACCATCACCAGATTCTTGTCCGGCCAGCCCGCACGTGCGGCTTTAATGGTGGCGTCCACTTCGGTTGGATGGTGACCATAGTCGTCCACCAGCATCGCCGTACCGGCTTTACCGTTCACCGGATCCAGCGGGAATTCACCGAGGAAGTCGAAACGACGACCGGTGCCCTGGAAGCTTTCCAGCGCGCGCAGGATCGCATCATCATCAATGCCTTCTTCCGTCGCGACGGCCACTGCCGCTGCGGCATTGAGCGCGTTATGGCGCCCTGGCGCATTCAGCGTCACGTGCAGCAGCTCTTTGTCCTGACGCGCCAGCGTGAAGTGCCCCTGCGCGCCAATCTGTTTGTACTCTTCCACGCGGACGTCAGCGTCTTCACTGAAACCGTAGGTGGTGATTTGACGACCCACGCGCGGCAGCAGCTCGCGGATCACCGGATCGTCTACGCACATCACCGCGCGCCCGTAGAACGGCAGGTTGTGCAGGAAGTTGATAAAGGTCTGCTTTAAGTTCTCGAAGTCACCCTGGTAGGTATCCATATGGTCCGCTTCGATGTTGGTGACAATCGCCACCATCGGCTGCAGGTGCAGGAACGACGCGTCGCTCTCATCCGCTTCAGCAATCAAATAACGACTGTGGCCCAGACGCGCATGCACACCTGCGGCTTTGACCAGGCCGCCGTTGACAAACGTCGGGTCGAGACCCGCTTCTGCATAAATACTGGAGACCATCGCCGTGGTCGTGGTTTTACCATGGGTCCCGGCAATCGCGATGCCGTGGCGAAAACGCATCAGTTCCGCCAGCATTTCTGCACGGCGGATCACCGGAATGCGCGCGTCATGCGCGGCAACGATTTCCGGGTTGTCAGAGGAGATAGCGCTCGATACCACTACCACGCTCGCATCGCGCACGTTTTCCGGGCGATGATTGAAATAGATAGTCGCCCCAAGCGACGCCAGCTGCTGCGTTACAGGGTTTGGCGCCAGGTCAGACCCGCTGATCTGATAGCCTTCGTTAGCTAACACTTCGGCAATACCGCCCATGCCAGCACCACCGATGCCAACAAAGTGAATGTGCCGGACGCGACGCATCTCGGGCACGATTGAACGCAGTTTTGCCAGTTGTTGTGTATTCATTCTCTAAACGCCATCGACTACTTAAAATTCGTGCCGCGCTTCACGCGCTGCGAGGGTTAAGCCTGGGCTGCCAGGCTCACTTCTTTTGCCACCCGTTCCGTCGCATCAGGGATAGCCGCCGCGCGCGCGCGTTCAGCCATCTCAAGCAATACGTCTCTGTTCCAGCCCGCCAGGGTGGTGGCGACCGCGTCGGCGGTAAATTGTGGCTGCTCAAAAATTTTCGCCGCACCGGCTTTCTCAAGCGGCAGGGCATTCCAGTACTGCTGTCTGTCTTTGTGCTGGAAAGGCACAAACAGAGCCGGCAGCCCCGCGGCAGCGATTTCGCTTACCGTTAAGGCGCCAGAACGACAGACCACGACATCGGCCCAGGCGTACGCTGCCGCCATGTCGTCGATAAATTCCGTCACGTTATGCTGCGACTGCCCCGCCTCGGCGTAAGCCTGCTCAACGGTCTGCTGAGCGCCTTTTCCACTCTGGTGCCAGATGGTGACGGCATCACCCAGCTTTGCGGCAACCTGCGGCATCGTCTGGTTTAAAATACGTGCGCCCTGAGAGCCGCCGACGACCAGCACACGCACCGGCCCTTCACGGCCCGCCAGGCGAGCCTCCGGCAGCGGCAGTGCCAGTACGTCCACGCGCACCGGGTTTCCCACCACGTCCGCTTTCGTGAACGCGCCGGGAAATGCCTGCATGACTTTGGTGGCGATTTTCGCCAGCCATTTGTTGGTCAGACCCGCAATACCGTTCTGCTCATGCAGCACGACGGGAATACCTAACGACCACGCGGCTAACCCACCTGGACCCGAGACATAGCCGCCCATGCCCAGCACCACATCGGGCTTAAAGCGCTTCATGATGGTGCGCGCCTGACGCCAGGCGTTAAAAATGCGCACCGGTGCCAGCAGCATTGCCTTGAGGCCTTTGCCCCGAAGGCCGGAAATACGAATAAAGTCGATCTCAATACCGTGTTTCGGTACCAGGTCGGCCTCCATGCGGTCTGCGGTTCCCAGCCAGCGTACCTGCCAGCCCTGATCCATTAAATGGTGCGCAACCGCCAGTCCCGGGAACACATGTCCGCCAGTACCGCCTGCCATCACCATTAACCGCTTCGGTTGATTCATCGTGAACCTCGTGTAAACGCCTGGGCTTTTTCCAGACGCGTCTCATAATCTATGCGCAACAACAGCATGATGGCCGTCGACATAATCAACAGACTGGAACCACCATAACTGATCAACGGCAACGTCAGACCTTTGGTCGGCAGCATACCTGCTGCGGCCCCGACGTTAACCAATGCCTGGAAGCTAAACCAGATACCAATTGAGCAGGCCAGGAAGCCTGAGAAACGGTGATCGATCTCCAGCGCTTTCCGGCCGATGGACATGGCGCGGAAAGCGACGAAGAATACCATTAATAGCGCTAATACCACACCGATATAACCCAGTTCTTCCGCAATAATGGAGAAGATGAAGTCAGTATGCGCTTCCGGTAAATACTCCAGTTTCTGTACCGAGTTACCCAGCCCCTGCCCCCAGAGCTCACCGCGCCCAAAGGCCATAAGTGACTGCGTCAGCTGATAGCCGCTGCCGAACGGGTCTTCCCACGGGTTCCAGAACGAGGTCACGCGGCGAATACGGTAAGGCTCGGCGAGGATCAGCAGCACAACCGCTGAAATCCCCATCCCGATAATGGCGATGAACTGCCACAGCTTTGCGCCCGCCAGGAACAGCATAGCCAGCGTGGTGACAAACAGTACCACCACGGTACCGAGGTCAGGCTGCGCCAGCAGTAATACCGCCAGCACCAGAATCACGCCCATCGGTTTTAAGAAGCCGCGCAGGTTATTACGCACTTCATCTACCTTACGCACCAGGTAGTTCGCCAGGTAGCAGAACAGGGAGAGCTTGGTAAATTCCGCAGGCTGAATACGCAGCGGGCCAAAGGCGATCCAGCGTGATGCCCCGTTTACGGAACTCCCCACCACCAGAACGATCAGCAGCATAATGATCGAGGCGATCAGCATCGCCGTACTGTGTCGCTGCCAGAACTCCATCGGCAGACGCAAGGTCACCAGCGCCAGGCAGAATGCCAGGATAATGTACAGACCATCACGCTTGGCAAACAGGAAAGGATCGTTCGCCAGACGCTGCCCGACGGGCATTGACGCTGACGTCACCATAATAAAGCCGACCGCCGCGAGCCCCATCGTGAGCCAGAACAGCGTGCGGTCGTACATGATCAGGCTGTCGTTATCTTTTTGACGAGAGCCCATCACCCAGCCTTTGAGTGCCGCAAACAACCACACCAGGATCCCAAATCCTGGCAGGCGCGGCATTTTCAGGCGAGGGAGAGATAAACGCATCAGCCTAACTCCTTCGCCAGGCGGGTAAAGACATCACCACGCTGTTCGAAATTCTTGAATTGATCGAGGCTGGCACAGGCCGGAGAGAGCAGCACCATATCACCCGGCTTCACGCGAGGGGCAATCAGCCGCATCGCCTGTTCCATGGTTTCGGTTTGCTCGGCGACCTCAGGGCGCAGTGCAGCCAGCTCGCTGCCGTCACGGCCGAAGCAGTACAGACGGACGTTATCGCCGGAGAGATACGGCTTCAGGGACGAGAAATCCGCTGATTTACCGTCGCCGCCCAGCAGCAGATGCAGGGTACCGTCAACGTGCAGGCCGTTCAGCGCGGCCTCCGTGCTGCCCACGTTGGTGGCTTTGGAGTCGTTGATCCAGCGCACGCCGTTGTGCTCCAGCGCCAGCTGGAAACGGTGTGCCAGGCCGGAAAACGTGGTTAACGCTTTCAGGCTTGAGGAGCGCGGCAGCCCCACTGCGTCCGCCAGCGCCAGCGCCGCCAGCGCATTGGTATAGTTGTGCTGACCAGAGAGCTTCATCTCTTTCACGTTCAGCACTTTCTCACCTTTCACGCGCAGCCAGGTTTCACCCAGCTGGCGGTTCAGATGATAATCACCCATGGTGATGCCAAAACTAATGCAGCGGTCGTCTGCGCCACGCACCGGCATGGTCAGCGCATCATCGGCGTTCACTACGCAGACTTTGGCATTCTCATAAACGCGCAGCTTGGCAGCACGGTACTGCTGCAGACCAAATGGATATCTGTCCATGTGATCTTCAGTCACGTTGAGGATCGTCGCAGCGGCAGCATGCAGGCTGGAGGTCGTTTCCAGCTGGAAGCTGGAAAGCTCGAGAACATACAGTTCACAGCCTTTGTCCAGCAGCATCAGAGCAGGCAAACCAATGTTACCGCCAACGCCGACGTTCATGCCCGCCGCTTTTGCCATTTCCCCCACCAGAGTGGTGACGGTGCTTTTACCGTTAGAACCGGTAATCGCGATAACGGGCGCCTGCGCTTCGCGGCAGAACAGCTCGATATCGCCGACAATCTCAACGCCTGCATCTGCGGCAGCGCTCAGGGAAGGATGCGCCAGCGCCATACCCGGGCTGGCGACAATCAGATCGGCTGCCAGCAGCCAGTCATCATTCAGACCACCAAGGTGGCGTTCAACCTGTTCCGGCAGTTTATCCAGACCCGGCGGAGAGACACGCGTATCCATCACGCGCGGCGTCACGCCACGTGCGAGGAAAAAGTCCACGCAGGAAAGGCCCGTGAGGCCTAACCCGATGATAACGACTTTTTTACCCTGGTAATCTGCCATGATTAACGTACCTTCAGCGTTGCCAGGCCAATCAGCACCAGCATCAGCGAAATAATCCAGAAGCGCACAATGACGCGCGGCTCCGGCCAGCCTTTCAGTTCATAGTGGTGGTGAATCGGCGCCATACGGAAGATGCGCTGGCCGCGCAGCTTGAAGGAGCCGACCTGCAAAATCACCGACAGCGTCTCAACCACAAACACGCCGCCCATGATCACCAGCAGGAATTCCTGACGCAGCAGCACGGCAATAATGCCCAGCGCGCCGCCTAACGCCAGTGAACCAACGTCACCCATAAAGACCTGAGCCGGGTAGGTGTTGAACCACAGGAAGCCAAGCCCCGCGCCGACAATCGCCGTACAGACGATCACCAGTTCACCCGCGTGGCGCAGATAAGGGATGTGCAGGTAGTTCGCGAAATTCATGTTACCGGTCGCCCAGGCCACCAGCGCAAAACCGGCCGCCACGAAGACGGTAGGCATGATTGCCAGTCCATCCAGACCGTCGGTCAGGTTAACGGCGTTACCGGTGCCGACAATCACAAAGTACGCCAGCAGAATGTAGAACAGACCCAGCTGCGGCATCACGTCTTTAAAGAACGGCACGACCAGCTCGGTCGCTGGCGTGTCTTTCCCTGCCAGATACAGCGCGAAGGCCACGCCCAGCGCGATCACCGACATCCAGAAGTACTTCCAGCGGGCAATCAGGCCTTTGGTATCTTTGCGGACGACTTTGCGGTAATCATCGACGAAACCAATGATCCCGTAACCCACCAGAACCGTCAGCACACACCAGACGTACGGGTTGGACGGGTACGCCCACAGCAGTACGGAAACGACGATGGCAGTCAGGATCATGATCCCGCCCATGGTCGGGGTACCGCGCTTGCTGAAGTGCGATTCCGGGCCGTCGTTACGCACAACCTGGCCGAAAGAGAGCTTTTGCAGACGGGCAATCATGCGCGGGCCCATCCACAACGAGATGAACAGCGCAGTCAGCAGGCTGACGATGGCGCGAAACGTCAGATAGGAAAAGACGTTAAAGCCTGAGTAATATTTGACCAAATGTTCGGCCAGCCAAACTAACATGTCCCGTTCTCCTGTAATGCGTGCACAACCTCTTCCATGGCGGCACTACGTGAACCTTTCACTAACACTGTCACAATTTGTTTTTCTGTCATTAATGCCTTAAGGCGCTCAATCAACGCGGCTTTATCGGCAAAATGCTCGCCAACGCCGCTGGCCTGGCTAATCGCCTGGCTCAGTTTTCCTGCGCTCAGTACACAGTCCAGCCCCGCCGCTTTCGCCGCTTCACCGACCTGGGTATGACAGGCTTCGCTTTCGTCGCCCAGCTCTGCCATGTCGCCAACCACCATGATGCGGAAGCCCGGCATTTCAGATAACACCTGCACCGCCGCCGTCATCGAGCCAACGTTCGCGTTGTAGGAGTCGTCCAGCAGCAGTTTGTTTTCCGAAAGCTGAATCGGGAACAGGCGTCCCGGCACGGCTTTCAGGTTCGCCAGCCCGGCTTTGATTGCCTCATGTGAAGCGCCTACCGCCGTTGCCAGCGCCGCCGCCGCAAGGGCATTGGCGATGTTATGGCGACCCGGCAGCGGCAGCAGCACCTCCACGCCACCCGTTGGGGTGGTGAGGGTGAACTCGGTGCCGTGCGACGTCACATGGATATTGGTCGCCGTAAAATCACTGTTGGCCGCATTTGGCGAGAAGCGCCAGGTTTTACGCGCACCAATGATGCTCTGCCAGTTCAGCCAGTCGTTGTTATCGGCGTTCAGAATGGCGATCCCGCTTTCCGGCAGGCCGGTGTAAATCTCGCCTTTTGCTTTCGCCACGCCTTCCAGCGAGCCAAAGCCTTCCAGGTGCGCAGCCGCGAGGTTATTCACCAGCGCTGCTTCCGGTCGAGTCAGGCTCACGGTCCAGGCGATTTCACCCTGGTGGTTTGCACCTAACTCGATCACCGCATACTCGTGCTCTTTGGTCAGGCGAAGCAATGTCATCGGCACGCCGATGTCATTATTGAGGTTGCCCGCGGTATAAAGCGTATTGCCGCACTGGCTGAGGATCGCCGCCGTCATCTCTTTCACTGACGTTTTGCCAGAGGATCCGGTCAGGGCGACGACGCGAGCCGGCACCTGCTGACGAACCCAGGCCGCCAGCTCGCCGAACGCGAGACGCGTATCTTTCACCACAACCTGCGGCAGATCGATATCAAGCTTGCGGCTGACCAGCAGCGCACCGGCGCCGTTCTCTTTGGCCTGTTCAGCAAAATCATGCGCGTCAAAACGCTCGCCTTTCAGCGCCACGAACAGACAGCCAGCGGTGACTTTGCGGGTGTCCGTCGTCACGGCATCAATGGTCAGGTCTTGCCCGTGCAGGTCGCCGTGCAGTACCGCTGCGGCCTGGCTTAACGAGAGGCTAATCATGCGACGACTCCCAGCAGGCGAGCTGCCGTTACGCGATCGGAGTAATCCAGACGGCGGTTGCCAACGATCTGATAATCTTCATGGCCTTTACCCGCCAGCAGAACAACATCATTCTCCTGGGCCTGCATGATGGCGTTCGTCACGGCTTCCGCCCGGCCTTCCACGACGCGCGCGCGGCCCGCATCCAGCATGCCCGCCAGAATGTCATTAATGATGGCGCGCGGCTCTTCCGTACGCGGGTTGTCATCGGTGACAACCGGAATATCTGCGAACTGTTCCGCAATAGCGCCCATCAGCGGGCGTTTGCCTTTGTCACGATCGCCGCCACAACCAAACACGCACCAGAGCTTACCGGTACAGTGCAGGCGCGCCGCTTCCAGCGCTTTTTCCAGCGCATCCGGCGTGTGGGCATAATCAACCACAACGGTCGGTTTGCCCGGCGCGCTAAACACTTCCATACGGCCACAAACTGGCTGCAGACGCGCGGCGGTTTTCAGCAGTTCAGCCATCGGGTAACCCAGCGCCAGCAGCGTTGCCAGCGCCAGCAGCAGGTTGCTGACGTTAAACGCACCCATCAGGCGGCTTTCAATTTCGCCTTCACCCCAGGAAGAGGCAAAGCGGATGGTCGCTCCGCTATCGTGATAATTCACCTCAACCGCCTTCAGCCAGCGGCCGTGGCAGTTCGGATTGATATGGTCTTCCATCGATACGGCAACCGCATCGGGCAGCTTCGCCAGCCAGCGGCGGCCGACTTCATCGTCGGCATTGATGATCGCCTGACCACAGTGGTGAGTGGAATAGAGCAGCCATTTCGCGGCTTCGTAGTGCTCCATATCACCATGATAATCAAGATGATCGCGGCTCAGGTTGGTAAACACGGACGCGGCAAATTTCAGCGCCGCGACGCGGTGCTGTACCAGACCGTGCGAAGAGACCTCCATCGCGGCAAAGGTTGCGCCCTGCCCTGCCAGACCGGCGAGCACGTGCTGTACGTCAACCGCGGAGCCGGTGGTGTTTTCCGTCGGGCTCACTTTGCCCAGCAGACCGTTACCCACGGTCCCCATCACCGCGCCGGTTTCACCCAGCAGCTGAGCCCACTGCGCCATCAGCTGCGTGGTGGTGGTTTTTCCGTTCGTACCCGTTACGCCAACCAGGCGCAGCTGGTCGGAAGGTTCGTGATAAAAACGCCCCGCCAGTGCGGAAAGACGTTCGTTTAACTGGCTGAGATAGATGACCGGCACGCCGTGCATTTCACGGATCTCACCGTCGGTTGCCTCATCTTTAGCCTCAGCAATAATGGCAGCCACACCTTGCGCAATCGCCTGCGGGATATAACGACGCCCGTCCGCCTGATGACCGACCACCGCCACAAAAAGATCGCCAGACGCAGCCACGCGGCTGTCCAGTACCATCTCTCGCAGTGCTCGCTCCGGTGCATTTGGCACCCACGGAGCGAGAAGGTCGCGCAAATTACGATCTGCCACCTGTACCCTCGCCTTGATTAATTACAAATTCACTTTTTTCGCCCGTCGCCAGCGCATCCGGTTCAATGTTCATGGTGCGTAACACGCCGCCCATGATGGCCCCGAACACAGGCGCGGAGACGGCGCCGCCGTAGTATTTACCCGCCTGTGGATCGTTTATCACGACCACCAGCGCAAAACGCGGATTGCTTGCAGGCGCAACGCCTGCGGTATAGGCAATGTATTTGTTGATGTAGCGGCCGTCTGGCCCCACTTTTTTCGCTGTACCGGTTTTAATGGCGATACGATAGCCTTTAATCGCCGCCTTCACGCCGCCGCCGCCCGGCAGCGCCACGCTTTCCATCATGTGCACCACGGTACGAACGATGGATTCCGGGAAGATACGCTCGCCCGGGACCGGTGGATCAACTTTGGTAATCGACAGCGGGCGATAAACACCATAGCTGCCAATCGTTGCGTAGACTCGCGCTAACTGTAACGGGGTTACCATTAGCCCGTAGCCGAAAGAGAAGGTGGCCCTCTCTATGTCAGACCACCGTTGTTTTTGAGGATATAAGCCACTGCGTTCTCCGACCAACCCCAAATTGGTCGCCTTTCCCAGTCCAAAACGTGAGTAAGTCTCTACTAACGCTGAGGACGGCATCGCTAACGCCAGCTTTGAAACACCGACGTTACTCGACTTCTGTAACACCCCGGTCAGGGTCAATTCGCTGTAGCGCGCCACGTCTTTTATCTCGTGGCCGTTAATACGGTATGGGATGGTGTTCAGAACCGTGTTTTCATTGACGATGCCGCGCTGGAGCGCGGTCATCACCACCATCGGCTTCACCGTGGATCCAGGTTCGAACACGTCGGTAATCGCCCGGTTACGCATGGCATCTTTTGCGGTGCCGGTAAAGTTGTTCGGGTTGTAGGACGGACTGTTGGCCATCGCCAGCACTTCACCGGTGCTGACATCCACCAGCACGGCGCTGCCTGACTCCGCCTTGTTGAACGCCACGGCGTTGTTCAGCTCGCGGTAGACCAGCGCCTGCAGGCGCTCGTCGATACTGAGGGCCAGGTTGTGCGCTGCCTGACTGTCCGTGGAAGAGATATCTTCGATGACGCGCCCGTAGCGGTCCTTACGCACGATTCGCTCGCCCGGCTGACCGGTGAGCCACTTATCGAAGCTTTTTTCAACGCCCTCAATCCCCTGGCTGTCGACGTTGGTGAAGCCAATGAGGTGAGCGGTTACTTCGCCGGATGGATAGTAACGACGGGATTCTTCACGCAGATGAATGCCCGGTAGCTTCAGTTTGCGAATGTAGTCCGCCATGTCAGGGTTAACCTGACGCGCCAGATAGATAAAACGCCCTTTCGGGTTCGCGTTAACGCGGGAGGCCAGCTGATCCAGCGGCATTTTCAGCGCATCAGCCAGCGCTTTCCAGCGGTTATCAAGGGTAATGCCACCGGCGTCGTGCAGCTCTTTCGGATCGGCCCAGATAGCCTTCACCGGCACGCTCACCGCCAGCGGACGACCGGAGCGGTCGGTGATCATCCCGCGGGACGTGGAGACCTCCTGAACGCGCAGAGAGCGCATATCGCCCTGGCGTACCAGCATGTCAGGCGCGACGATCTGCAGCCAGGCCACGCGGCCCAGCAGAAAACCCAGCGCCAGTAAAATGCAGCCGCAAAGCAACGCAAAACGCCAACTGATAAAGTTGGCCTGTTCTTCCTGACGTTTTGGTTTTAGCGTTTTTGCCGCTGCTTTCATGCGTCGCGTTTTCCCTTATTTTTGTACTACGATATTTTCCTGTGAAGGATCAACATGCTGCAGCTGCAGCTTTTCCGTTGCGATCCGTTCAACCCGGCTGTGATCGCCGAGCGCGTTTTCTTCAAGGATCAGATTTCGCCATTCAATATCCAGCGCATCGCGTTCCAGTACCATCTGCTCGCGTTGCGCAGTCAATAAACGTGTATGGTGGGCTGTCGTCACCACCGTTACTGCCGTGACAATGATGCAAATGAACAGACAGAGTGGCAGTTTCCCAAACCGCAAAAGATCGTCGCCGATCACGCCAGGCAAGGCATGGCGCTCGTTGCTTCCTAACGAATCCTTAACTTTGCTTAGGGTCTCTGTCACTCTGCCGATCATGCGTTCGTCCTCTCTGCAACACGCAGCACTGAACTACGGGCGCGTGGATTCTCTGCCACTTCTTCTTCGCCCGGCATCAACTTGCCTAATGCTCGCAACTGACGGCCACCCAGCTTCCTGAGTTGTTCTTCCGTCATCGGCAGCCCCGCTGGCACCTGTGGACCGCGGCTTTGTTCACGCATAAAGCGTTTCACAATACGGTCTTCCAGCGAATGGAAGCTGATGATGGATAACCGCCCACCCGGGGCAAGCACGTCGAGCGAGCTTTTTAGCGCCAGCTCTATTTCCTCCAGTTCACTGTTTACCCAGATGCGAACCGCCTGGAAGGTACGGGTCGCGGGATGTTTGTGCTTATCCTTCACCGGGGTCGCTGCCGCGATCACCTCGGCCAACTCTTTGGTGCGGGTCATTGGCTCAATGCGGTTGCGCTCAACAATGGCGCGCGCGATACGTTTGCCAAAACGCTCTTCGCCAAACGTTTTAATGACCCATGCAATATCGGCTTCGTCAGCGGTCTGTAGCCACTCGGCGGCGGATTGTCCGCGCGTCGGGTCCATCCGCATGTCCAGCGGACCATCTCGCATAAAGGAGAAACCACGCTCAGCGTCGTCGAGTTGGGGTGAAGAGACGCCAAGATCGAGAAGAATCCCGTCGATCTTGCCCGTCAGGCCGCGCTCAGCCACATAGTCCGCGAGCGCAGAGAAAGGTCCATGCACGATGGAAAAGCGTGGGTCATTGATGGTCTGTGCAACGGCAATTGCCTGCGGATCGCGATCGATTGCCAGCAGACGTCCCTCCTCACCCAGCTGGGAGAGGATCAAACGCGAGTGGCCACCGCGACCAAATGTGCCATCAATGTAGATGCCATCCGGACGAATATTCAGGCCGTTAACGGCCTCGTCCAGTAACACCGTTTTATGTTTATAATTTTCCATCATATTTATAGAGACAAGTCCTGCAGTCGTTCCGATAATGTCGCGGAATCAGACTGCTCAGCGTCGATATCTTCCTTGACCTGTTGATACCAGGTCGTTTCATCCCACAGTTCAAACTTGTTGAACTGCCCGACCAGCATCACTTCTTTTGTCAGACCGGCATGTTGCCGCAACACAGGGGCAATCAGTAATCGCCCTGCGTTATCCATCTGACATTCACTGGCATGTCCCAATAACAGCCGCTGCACGCGGCGCTCCTGCGGGTTCATGCTCGACAGTCGCGACAGCTTTTGCTCAATAATTTCCCATTCAGGTAAGGGGTAAAGCAGCAGGCAGGGGGAGTTAATGTCAATGGTGCAAACCATTTGACCCGCAGCGTTCTCAATCAGCTGGTCGCGGTATCGGGTTGGTACCGATAAACGCCCTTTGCTGTCGAGATTGACTAACGTTGCTCCACGGAACATGCCAGTCTCACCCCTCCTCACCACTTTAACCCACAAATTCCCACCTAAAGGAGTTTACGGAGCGAGGGAAAAGCTTGTCAAGCCAGGACTCTCCGTATAAGGACTCGAAAGCCCTCTATTTACAGAGTTAAACAGTCCTGGTTAATAACTGCACAACTGGCGAGGCAAAATTAACGTTATGAATATTTGTAAGAAAAAAACCGAATATGCACACTAGCGTTAAGGCTCACTCGATATCATCGCAGATAAATATAAAGTGTCAGTTTGCGACGCGGGCAGCATTTTATGACAGATTCTCAGGGGATGACAGCGCCAGATTCACCCAGGCACACGGTAAGCGCAGTGGTTAGCACGTAAGCTGGCAAAGGAAGAGGAAAAAACGTCTGAATATTCATCGACCGAAGAGGGTTTGTAACAAAATAATACAAAGAATACCGTTTAAAATCGCTGAGATGTTCTTTAAAGAACAATTTAAAAGCCAAAATGAATTAAGAAAAATAGGCGATTATGATCTCACAAGAATTATCCTAATTTCTCTCCGGGAATTATCTGCACGAATTATTGCAGCAAAATGGGGCAGATTTCGCCGCCCCAGTCATTTCATTTTTGGCGGCTTAAAATTCCGCGATGGTAGAGATTACGTTTGATACGCGTCAGGCCCGGCTTTGGTTTGCGGGGTTCATCCAGACTCGCCAGCACAATCTCCAGCACGCGTTCAGCCACGTCACGGTGACGCTGTGCAACCGCCAGCACCGGGCACTGAAGGAAGTCGAGCAGCTCGTTATCTCCGAACGTGGCAATCGCCAGGTCGGAGGGGAGTTTACCTTCACGGCGTAAGGTGACATCCATGACGCCCTGCAAGAGCGCAAACGAGGTCGTGAACAGCGCCTGAGGCATCGGGTGGGTTTCCAGCCATTTCTCGAACAGCTGCGCGGCGGCTTCACGTTCGTAGCTGTTGGCATAGAGGTAGTGAACCTCGCGCGGATCGTCTTTCCAGGCAGTTCTGAATCCCTGCTCGCGCAGGAAGCTCACCGAAAGCTCGGGCAACGCGCCAAGATACAGCACCGTTTCCGCCGGGAACGTCCGCAGCTCTGCGGCCAGCATTTCGGCATCATCCTGGTCCGCACCCACTACGCTGGTGAAATGTTCACGATCGAGCGCGCGATCCAGCGCCACGATTGGGAACGGGTCGTTCGCCCAACGCTGGTAGAACGGATGTTCTGGCGGTAAGGAGGTCGAAACAATAATGGCATCCACCTGGCGCTGGAGCAGGTGCTCAATGCAGCGCATCTCGTTATCAGGCTGATCTTCCGAGCAGGCAATCAGCAGCTGATAGCCACGCTGGCGCGCCTGACGTTCAAGATAGTTGGCGATACGGGTATAGCTGGTGTTTTCCAGGTCCGGGATCACCAGACCAATAGAGCGGGTGCGCCCGGCGCGCAGACCGGCTGCGACAGCATTCGGATGGTAGTTATGTTCACGAACCACCGCCATAACTTTTTCAACGGTCTTGTCGCTGACACGGTACTGCTTTGCTTTACCGTTAATCACATAGCTGGCCGTTGTTCGTGACACGCCGGCTAGCCGGGCGATTTCATCCAGTTTCACAATTGCCCCTTAAAAAAAGAAAAGAGTCCATGGCCCTGTCAAGGTTATGGTTAAATCTTTTAACATCTAAACGCAGAAAAGCCTTCGCGGCAACCGCTTTTATCTGCGTTGTCGGCTGATTACGCAAAAAAAAGCCCGGCTTTGGTGACCGGGCAGAAAGAGGCGAACCTTTTTGACAACTAACGCATGATTTTCTCGCCGCGTGACAGACTCACGACACCCGATCTTGCGACTTCAACAATTTTTGCCACATCCCGCACGGACGTCAGGAAAGCATCCAGCTTGTCACTTGTCCCGACCAGCTGAACCGTATAAAGAGAAGGCGTGACGTCGATAATCTGTCCGCGGAAAATATCCGCATTGCGTTTAACTTCTTCACGCCCGTAGCCGCTGGCCTGGATTTTCACCAGCATGACCTCACGTTCAACGTAGGCCCCCTGCCCCAGCTCGCTCACGCGCAGCACATCAACCAGCTTATGCAGCTGTTTTTCAATCTGTTCAAGCACTTTGGCGTCGCCAACGGTTTGAATCGTCATGCGCGACAGCGTGGGATCCTCCGTCGGCGCGACGGTCAGGCTTTCAATGTTATAACCGCGCTGCGCAAAAAGACCAATGACGCGCGACAGTGCGCCAGACTCGTTTTCCAGTAAAACCGATAATATCCGGCGCATATCAGGTTCTCTCCGTTTTGCTTAACCACATTTCATCCATACCGCCCCCCCGAATATGCATCGGATAAACGTGTTCGGTTCCATCAACAATCACATCCATAAAGACAAGGCGGTTGTTTTTAACGTGCTCAAGCGCTTGTGCGAGCTTCGTTTCCAGCTCGGCCGGATCGGTCACTCGCATCCCAACATGGCCATAAGCTTCAGCAAGACGAACAAAATCCGGCAGCGATTGCATATAGGACTGCGAATGACGGCCAGAGTAAATCATATCCTGCCACTGCTTCACCATGCCGAGGTAGCCGTTATTCAGGTTCAGCACAAGAACCGGCAGCTCATACTGCAGTGCGGTAGACAGCTCCTGAATGTTCATCTGAATACTGCCGTCTCCGGTCACGCAGACGACGGTTTCATTCGGCAGGGCCAGCTTCACGCCCAGCGCGGCAGGCAGACCGAAGCCCATGGTGCCTAAGCCACCCGAGTTGATCCAGTGACGCGGTTTATCAAACGGGTAATACAGGGCGGCAAACATCTGGTGTTGGCCCACGTCTGAGGTTACATACGCCTCACCTTTCGTCAGTCGCCACACCGCTTCGATGACCGCCTGCGGCTTAATGTTTTCGCTTTGCGTGTCATATTTCAGGCACTGACGCGCTCGCCACTGTTCAATCTGCTGCCACCAGTCGCGGATCTCATCCAGCGGCTGGGTCGCGTTCTCCTGGGTCAGCAGATCCAGCATCTGTTCCAGAACCTGACGAGCATCACCGACGATCGGCACATCAGCCGACACCGTTTTTGAAATGGACGTCGGATCGATATCAATGT
Source organism: Enterobacter sp. ku-bf2 (assembly GCF_001742765.1). Lineage (NCBI taxonomy): Bacteria > Pseudomonadati > Pseudomonadota > Gammaproteobacteria > Enterobacterales > Enterobacteriaceae > Enterobacter > Enterobacter sp. ku-bf2. Next base: position 365,143 of record NZ_MDVW01000018.1, on the reverse strand, counting down.
GCAGCACGGTGGCGTTCGGGCAATACTTCGCCAGATTGTTGGTGGTGCGATCGTCAAAACGCACGCCGACGGCAAAGATCACATCGGAGTGATGCATCGTCATGTTGGCTTCATAGGTACCGTGCATACCCAGCATGCCCAGCGCCTGGCGGTGAGTGGCGGGAAACGCCCCCAGCCCCATTAGCGACGACGCCACAGGAAGGTTGAGTTTTTCAACCAGTTCACGAAGCTGGGCTTCACAGGCAGCGTTGATCGCCCCGCCGCCGACATAGACGACCGGTTTTTTGGCTGCCAGAAGCGTTTGCAACGCCCGCTTGATCTGTCCTTTATGCCCCTGCGTTGTCGGATTGTAAGAACGCATGCTCACCGAGTCAGGCCAGACGTACGGCAGCTTGTTTGCCGGGTTCAGAATGTCTTTAGGCAGATCGACCACCACCGGTCCCGGGCGTCCGCTTGCTGCCAGCCAGAAGGCTTTTTTCAGTACGCCGGGAATGTCTTCGGTTTGCTTGACCAGAAAGCTGTGCTTCACAACGGGACGGGAAATCCCGACCATGTCACACTCCTGAAAAGCATCGTAGCCAATCAGCGAGGTTGCTACCTGCCCGGAGAGGATCACCAGCGGGATAGAGTCCATATACGCCGTTGCAATACCGGTAATGGCGTTTGTCGCGCCGGGGCCGGACGTGACTAAGACCACGCCCACTTCACCCGTCGCACGCGCCAGACCGTCGGCCATGTGTACAGCCGCCTGCTCGTGACGTACCAGAACATGGTCAATGCCCCCTACCGTATGCAGCGCATCATAAATATCCAGGACCGCGCCGCCAGGGTAGCCGAACACTTGCTTTACGCCCTGATCGATCAGCGACCGCACGACCATTTCCGCGCCAGACAACATCTCCATGCTTTGCCTCCAGGCATTTTGTTATAGACGGACTGCCGAATTCATTTCCGCACCGTCTTACGATCGGGATGAACCAATCTTATATTTTGCAGAGTGTTCTTTACCTTAACCGCTCGTTATGAGGCAGGCAATTAGCAAACCCGGGGAGATAAACGGTGCGTAAAGCAGAAAAAGCAGCCGTTAACTGAAGATATGGTTAATTCCTCTGGGAATAGAGGACGGTGTGATAAATCATCGCTGAAAAGCGGGGCAATGCAGGAAATCATCTATTTTTGCGTACCGAAGAGCGGCCCGAAAAAATGCATCACAGAACAAAATAGTAATTATCTATAAAAACTCAGGATAAATCACACAATCCGATGCGATTTATCCTGATGCGTTTACCGGCGGCAGATACCGACCAGCAACTCTTCCATCCATTGGTGTCCTTTATCCCTTCCGGCCGCTTCATGCCAGGAGAGATAGCAGGTTCGGCTATTTAACTTAAGCGGCAGAGGCAAAATTTGCAGATTTAACGGGTCAGAAAACTCTTCTGCCAGCCAGCGCGGTGCAATCGCCACCAGATGTGTTTGGGAGACAACGTTTAATACGCTGACCATAGCCATCCCCTGATAAGCAACGCTCGCCTGCTTATCCGCAGAGTCATACCATGGCAGGCTAAAGGAAGCATATCTGTCGAGGGCAACAACGGCATGCTGCTCGTTATAGACATCATTTTCGCGTAGTGGATATTTCAGCCGGGGATGATTTTTACTGGCCACCAGAACCATTTCATCTTTAAACAGCGGTACGCAGGAAAATTCAGGACGACGGAACTCTTCATACCCCAGGACGAATTCAATCTCCTGATAGCGTAACTGATGCTCTGTACTTTGGTTCAGGGATGATTTAAAAACCAAATGGATATTTGGCGCGATCTCTTCGACTTTATTATAGATAATCGAGGTTAAATAATTATCTAATGGACTGCAGACACACAGATGAAATGTGCGCTCGCTGCTTAAAGGTTCAAAGCCCGAGCCCGGCAGCTCGTTTTGTACCAGCTGCAACGCCTGACGGATTGAGCCGAACAGCTGGAATGCACGCGCAGTAGGCTGGATCCCTCTTCCGTAACGAACAAACAATTCGTCGTTAAACATGACCTTAAGCCTGGCAACGGCGTTACTCACAGCAGGTTGTGACATCCCCAACGCCTGGGCCGCGCGGGTGATATTCTGTTCCTGCATGACAGCATCAAACACCGTCAGAAGATTAAGATCCACCGTGCGTAACTGCGGTTTAATCCCATCAGTAGCTTGAGGTTGTTTAATATTATTTTCTGACACTTCTGACTCCACTGTCACGCTACACTCCCTTTGCTCACGTACGGTAATAATCTCGAAAAATATGATTTATCATGCAAATACGATCAGCGAAAGAGAATTATTTAAAATTCAGAATATATAAAGACGCTATACAAACGAAAAGAAAATAGCGCAAATGATATGTTTGACTTTAGGATTTAAATGAAACCATAAACCAAGCAAATACACAATGACCGCCAGATTAATGATGACTTAAGTATTATTAAACTGTTATCGCCACCGCTCATCAGTTAGTTAATAACATGTTACCTCTGTTCATTTTTTAGCGACGCGTAATAGATTCACCGTAATTATAACTTAATGATAGTAAACCCCTTTATGTACAGAATACTCTCTGTAACGCACGTCACTCATTTTAAACAATTATATTTATTTATTTCTGCAACTGTTTTCTTCAGTCCAAAATTAGACAATTAGTCGGCTCGCAAAAGCCAAAACCAGCACAATTAGCTAAAGTAAAATCCTGCCAGTTCCGCCCGTCGGGTCCGTTTTTATCGTCAGGGGTTGACATCAACTGCCGTATCCAGTACCACTAAAAGCATATTGAATTTAACGGAGCACGATTCATGATTCGCACCATTCGTTTCACCGGTCTACTACTACTAAACGCATCCACTGTGCGCGGTAGACTGGCGGGCGAAATTCAGCGTTGAATCGTCACCAGTAAGACTAAAAACCCGCGCCACTGCGCGGGTTTTTTTATGCTCGTAGCAAGGCGCCCTAAGACTGACAAGGACCTAACCCATGAGCCAGCAAGTCATTATTTTCGATACTACTTTACGTGACGGTGAACAGGCATTACAGGCAAGCCTGAGTGTAAAAGAGAAACTGCAGATCGCGCTGGCTCTCGAACGTATGGGTGTCGACGTGATGGAGGTGGGTTTCCCGGTCTCGTCTCCGGGTGATTTCGAATCCGTCCAGACCATCGCCCGCACCATTAAAAACAGCCGCGTATGTGGTCTGGCGCGCTGTGTAGAAAAAGATATCGACGTTGCAGCCGAGTCGCTGAAAGTGGCCGAAGCGTTCCGTATCCACACCTTTATTGCCACCTCGCCCATGCACATCGCCACCAAGCTGCGCAGCACGCTGGATGAGGTGATTGAGCGCGCGGTGTACATGGTGAAACGCGCACGCAACTACACCGATGACGTTGAATTCTCCTGTGAAGATGCAGGCCGTACGCCAATCGACGATTTGGCGCGCGTCGTGGAAGCCGCCATTAACGCGGGTGCCAAAACCATCAACATCCCGGACACCGTCGGCTACACCATGCCGTTTGAGTTCGCCAACATCATCACCGGCCTGTATGACCGCGTTCCAAACATTGATAAAGCGATTATCTCCGTCCACACCCACGATGATTTGGGTCTGGCCGTGGGCAATGCTATCGCCGCCGTCCACGCTGGCGCGCGTCAGGTAGAAGGCGCGATGAACGGCATCGGCGAACGCGCGGGCAACTGTTCGCTGGAAGAAGTGATCATGGCGATCAAAGTGCGCAAGGACATCATGGACGTGCACACCCGCATCAATCACAACGAGATCTGGCGCACCAGCCAGACCGTCAGCCAGATTTGCAACATGCCTATTCCGGCCAACAAAGCGATTGTCGGCACTGGCGCCTTCGCGCACTCCTCCGGTATTCATCAGGATGGCGTGCTGAAGAACCGTGAAAACTACGAAATTATGACCCCGGAATCCATCGGCCTGAACCAGGTCCAGTTGAACCTGACCTCCCGTTCCGGTCGCGCGGCAGTGAAGCACCGCATGGAAGAGATGGGTTATAAGGACAGCGATTACAACATGGATCAGCTGTATGACGCGTTCCTGAAGCTGGCCGACAAAAAAGGGCAGGTGTTCGACTATGACCTGGAAGCGCTGGCCTTTATTAACAAACAGCAGGAAGAGCCAGAGCACTTCCGTCTGGATTACTTCAACGTGCAGTCCGGCTCCAGCGACATCGCCACCGCCTCGGTCAAGCTGGCCTGCGGAGATGAAATTAAAGCAGAGGCAGCTAACGGTAATGGACCTGTCGATGCGATTTACCAGGCCATCAACCGCGTTACCGAGTACGACGTTGAGCTGGTCAAATATGACCTGACAGCTAAGGGCCACGGCAAAGATGCGCTGGGCCAGGTCGACATTGTTGTGACCCACAATGGCCGCCGCTTCCATGGCGTGGGTCTGGCGACCGATATCGTTGAATCCTCCGCGAAAGCGATGGTGCATGTGCTGAATAACATCTGGCGCGCCGCCGAAGTCGAAAAAGAGTTGCAACGCAAAGCTCAGAATAAAGAGAACAACAAGGAAACCGTGTAATGTCGAAGAATTACCATATTGCTGTGTTACCGGGCGACGGTATTGGCCCGGAAGTGATGGCACAGGCGCTGAAAGTACTGGAAGCCGTTCGCGCACGTTTTGCGATGAAAATCACCACCAGCCACTACGATGTGGGCGGTATTGCGATTGATAACCACGGTACGCCACTACCAAAAGCGACCGTGGAAGGCTGTGAAAATGCCGATGCCGTGCTGTTTGGTTCCGTCGGTGGTCCAAAATGGGAACATCTGCCGCCAGCAGAGCAGCCAGAGCGCGGCGCGCTGCTGCCGCTGCGTAAACATTTCAAACTGTTCAGTAACCTCCGTCCGGCGAAGCTGTACCAGGGTCTGGAAGAGTTTTGCCCGCTGCGCGCCGATATCGCCGCTAACGGTTTCGACATTCTGTGCGTACGTGAACTGACCGGTGGGATCTATTTCGGTCAGCCAAAGGGGCGCGAAGGCAGCGGTCAGCATGAAAAAGCGTTCGATACCGAGGTGTATCACCGCTTCGAAATTGAACGTATCGCCCATATCGCGTTTGAGTCGGCGCGCAAACGCCGCCATAAGGTGACCTCGATTGATAAAGCGAACGTGCTGCAGTCTTCCATTCTGTGGCGCGAGATCGTCAGCGAAGTCGCTAAACAGTACCCGGACGTTGCGCTGTCGCACATGTACATCGACAACGCGACCATGCAGCTGATTAAGGATCCGTCCCAGTTTGACGTGCTGCTGTGCTCCAACCTGTTCGGCGATATTCTTTCTGACGAGTGCGCGATGATTACCGGCTCGATGGGCATGCTGCCATCCGCCAGCCTGAATGAAGAAGGGTTTGGTCTGTATGAACCGGCAGGCGGCTCCGCACCGGATATCGCCGGCAAAAACATCGCTAACCCGATTGCGCAGATCCTCTCTCTGGCCCTGCTGCTGCGCTACAGCCTGGATGCAGGCGATGCAGCAACCGCAATTGAAAACGCCATTAACCGGGCGTTAGAAGAAGGCGTTCGTACCGGTGATTTAGCACGCGGCACGGCGGCAGTCAGTACCGATGAAATGGGCGACATTATTGCCCGCTATGTCGCTGAAGGGGTGTAATCATGGCTAAGACGTTATATGAAAAGTTGTTTGATGCGCACGTTGTCTACGAAGCACCAAACGAAACCCCACTGCTGTATATCGACAGACATCTGGTACACGAGGTGACCTCTCCTCAGGCATTTGACGGCCTGCGCGCGCACAAGCGTCCGGTACGCCAGCCGGGTAAAACCTTCGCGACGATGGATCACAACGTTTCCACCCAGACTAAAGACATTAACGCCTCGGGTGAGATGGCGCGTATCCAGATGCAGGAGCTGATTAAGAACTGCAATGAATTTGGCGTTGAGCTGTACGACCTGAACCATCCGTATCAGGGCATCGTCCACGTGATGGGCCCTGAGCAGGGGATTACCCTGCCGGGCATGACCATCGTCTGCGGTGATTCCCATACCGCAACCCACGGCGCGTTTGGCGCCCTGGCGTTCGGGATTGGTACTTCCGAGGTAGAACACGTGCTGGCGACGCAGACCCTGAAGCAGGGTCGCGCCAAAACGATGAAGATTGAAGTGAAGGGCAAAGCGGCACCAGGCATTACCGCGAAAGATATCGTGCTGGCGATTATCGGTAAAACCGGCAGCGCAGGCGGTACCGGCCACGTCGTTGAGTTCTGCGGCGACGCTATTCAGGCGCTGAGCATGGAGGGTCGCATGACCCTGTGCAACATGGCCATTGAGATGGGTGCCAAAGCCGGGCTGGTCGCGCCAGATGAAACGACCTTTAACTATGTGAAGGGCCGTCTGCACGCGCCGAAAGGGCAGGATTTTGACGACGCGGTAGCCTACTGGAAAACCCTGAAAACCGACGACGGAGCAACGTTTGATACCGTTGTCACGCTGCAGGCAGAAGAGATTGCCCCTCAGGTGACCTGGGGGACCAACCCGGGTCAGGTGATTTCCGTCAACGACGCCATTCCCGATCCGGCTTCCTTCGCCGATCCGGTCGAGCGCGCCAGTGCGGAAAAAGCGCTGGCCTATATGGGGCTGAAGCCCGGCGTGCCGTTGACCGACGTGACCATTGATAAGGTGTTTATCGGCTCCTGCACCAACTCCCGTATCGAAGATTTGCGTGCGGCGGCAGAGATCGCCAAAGGCCGTAAAGTCGCGCCGGGCGTGCAGGCGCTGGTCGTTCCAGGCTCCGGTCCGGTGAAAGCCCAGGCGGAAGCCGAAGGTCTGGATAAGATCTTTATCGAAGCAGGCTTCGAGTGGCGCCTGCCAGGCTGTTCCATGTGTCTGGCCATGAACAACGATCGCCTGAATCCGGGTGAGCGCTGTGCCTCCACCAGCAACCGTAACTTTGAAGGCCGTCAGGGCCGCGGTGGGCGCACCCATCTGGTCAGCCCGGCAATGGCCGCCGCTGCGGCAGTCACCGGCCATTTCGCCGACATTCGCAGCCTGAAATAAGGAGACAATCATGGCAGAGAAATTTACCCAACATACAGGCCGGGTTGTCCCCCTGGACGCCGCGAACGTCGATACTGACGCCATTATTCCTAAGCAGTTTTTGCAGAAGGTGACGCGTACCGGTTTTGGCGCGCACCTGTTCAACGACTGGCGTTTCCTGGACGACAAAGGCGAAGTGCCTAATCCGGAATTCGTTCTGAACTTCCCGGAATACAAAGGTGCCTCCATTTTGCTGGCGCGGGAAAACTTTGGCTGCGGCTCGTCGCGTGAGCATGCGCCCTGGGCGTTGACCGACTACGGCTTTAAGGTGGTTATTGCTCCCAGCTTCGCGGATATCTTCTACGGCAACAGCTTCAACAACCAGCTGCTGCCGGTGACGCTGAGCGATGAGCAGGTCGATGAATTGTTTGCGCTGGTTAAGGCCAATCCGGGCATGTCGTTTGAAGTGGATCTGGAAGCGGAAGTGGTGAAAGCCGGGGATAAGACCTACAGCTTCAGCATTGATGCGTTCCGCCGTCACTGCATGCTGAACGGTCTGGACAGCATTGGTTTGACGCTGCAGCACGAAGCGGCGATTGCCACTTACGAAAACAAACAACCTGCATTTATGAAGTAATCCTCCGGCCTGCAGTGCACTCTGCAGGCCGCGTTTTATCCCGATACCCGCCCTCCTTCTGTAGATATTCCCAAACCCAGCCAATAATGACGTTATATTTAATGTCAATTTAATGTTCCCTGCGCAGAATACTCGCTTAATCAGTTGTCGGCGGAAATCATCATGAAAAAGAAAAATAGCAATGAGTCTCATATCCGTTCTCGGGAAATACATAAATGCACATTAGTAAGCGTAATAATAAATAGTTTACTCACCGGCTTTCAGATAATTACAGGAGTATTCTCCGGCTCACAGGGGTTAATTGCTGATGGGATTCATTCTCTTTCCGATTTATCCTCTGACTTTGTCGTTCTGATTGCGAATAAAAAGAGTCAGAAAGCCTCTGATATCGACCATCATTATGGTCATCTGCGCTTCGAAAACGGTGCAAAGCTCATTATTGGCGCTATTCTGCTGCTTGTTGGCGTCGGGATGCTCTGGTCCGCAGGCAATAAACTGCTTCATCCTGAGACGCATCAGCTGGTGAAAGGGGCTGCTTTGTGGGTGGCAATACTGGCACTGGTGGTGAAGGAAAGTCTGTTCAGATATATGTTTGCCACGGGAAAACGTATTCAGTCCTCGCTGCTGATAGCCAATGCCTGGCATGCCCGTTCTGATGCCGCCTCGTCAGTGGTTGTCGCCATCGGCATTGCCGGGAATTTAATCGGTTTTCACGCGATGGACCTGATTGCGGCCCTGATTGTTGGAGCGTTCATCGCCCATATGGGTTACAAATTCTCTGCCGATGCCCTGCACGATCTGATGGACCGTTCGCTTGCACCCGAGCTGGAGCATGATATCAAAACCTGTCTTCTCTCAACTGAGGGTGTCACCGGTCTCCATGATTTAAAAACCCGCAAGATGGGCGATTTAGCCCTTGTCGATGTCCACCTGGAAGTGAACGGCGAATTAAGCGTAAAAGAAGGACATCAGATTGCCGTCAATGCCAGAAACAACGTGATGAAAAAATTCAATGTACTGAATGTAATGACGCATATTGACCCTACACACTAATCGGAACGCATAAATACAGTGTGACGCTACTCATCGTTAAGGTTTCGTTAATTAATCTGCGTCACACTGCATCGCATCAGCTCTCTCATTATTGAGGTAAAAAGCGATGAATCCAACGCTACGCAATACGCTCCCCCATAAAGAAACGCCTTTTCTTCGCGTACTGCACATTCTTGTGGCCGTACTGGTGCTGGCTCAGATTATCAATTCTAATTTCACCGAAAGTGAAGCTCTCCACGAGTCCGGACTGAACGGAATTATCACTTGGATCCATGTTATCTCAGGATTTGGTTTAATTTTTTGTGGGATTGCCATGATGGCATGGATGTTAACCCAGCGCGGATTTAAGTATTACTTCGCCTGGCTGACGCTGGATTTTCGTGGAATCGTTGACGATATTCGCACCCTCGCACAACGTCAGCTACCTGACGCGCATGCTGGCGGTATGGCGGCAACAGTGCAAGGTCTGGGTGTGCTGGCGCTGCTGGGCGTTGCAGTTTGCGGCGCGGCCTGGTTTGTACTGAACGCCACGCTCGGGCCGGTTTCGTCCGTAACGGAATCCGTATTAGATTTGCATAAATTTCTGACGGTCTTTATTGAGACCTATTTCTGGGCACACGGTTTTATGGGCCTCGTTCATATGTACCTGACGCTACGCGCACAGCGTAAATATCAGTATTCCGAATAAAACGGTTCGCAGAGCCCGGCGTTTCCGGGCTCCGTTTCATTCATTCGATCACACGTCTTTTACCCGGCAGGTCAGCAGGAGCGTCACGACGGATAGCGCCGCAATCATCCAGTAAACCGACGTATGACCATAGCTTTGCGCCAGCGCGCCCTGGATCACACCGGCCAGAATCACCCCGGTTGAAATACTGTTCGTAAAGAGCGTCGTGGCCGAGCCCGCGCGTCCGGGCATCAGATCCTGAAACCAGAGCATGCCGATTCCGGCAACGATGCCAATAAACACAGCATTAAACAGCTGCAGCGCCAGCAGCGCTTCGCGCGAGTGGAATAAGATCAGCCCAAGATAAAACAACACCCCGGCAGCAACCGCAACCACCATCATTTTGCGTTTACCGAAACGCTTTACGTAATATCCCGCCAGAATCATTGCCGGAATTTCCAGCCCGGCAGCGGTCCCCATTAAGATCCCCGCAAGCTTGTCCGGTAAGCCCAGATCGCTGCTGATCCACAGCGGCATGTCGATGATGTACATGGTGTTGCAGGTCCACATCAGCGTGGAGGCAATAAACAGCATACGGACGTTTTTGTCCTGCCAGCCGCTCACCTGGGTGAGCGGTTTATCCGTTGTCTGTTCGACGCGCGCCACGGACGGCAGCGCGAAGGCTATCAGCGCCAGGCTGATGACAAAAATCCCGGCCGCGATGGTGAACATGGTGGTAAAGCCGTAGTTCAACGCCAGCATAAAGGCCAGCGGCGGACCAATGACCCACGCCAGCGAGAGCTGGGCACGCATCACCGAGCTGAACATCACCACTTCCCGCGCCGAGCTATCCGCATATTCCCGCGCCAGCGCAAACAGCTGCGGCATGGCGGTATTCGCCAGCGATGCCAGCAGCACGCCGCAGGTAATGAGCGTCAGGTAATGACGGTTGAAAGCAAAGAGCAGTGCGTTACCCACGGCCATGGCGCAGCAAAAGAGGATCAGCTTGCGGCGATCGCCCTGGCTGTCCGATCGTTTCGCCAGCGCGAGGCTGACCAGGATCCCGGCAATCGCGTTAACGGTATAAAACAGCCCTACCCAAAACGGCTGCGCCCCCACCTCGCGGCTGAGAAACAGGCTCAGCGTCGGCGCCTGCAGCGCCCCCGCCACGCCCATCATAAAGGCCACCAGCATAAAAGCGACATACACGCCGTTCAGGCGTCGCCCCATCGTCATCAACCACAGCATGCGCAAGTCCTTGTGAAAGCGAATCGAAATTGGGTGAAAGAATAAACGAAAAAAGCCAGCAAAAACATTTTGCTGGCGGGTGATAAGCACCAATACTCAGTCACACATGATCGAGGCGAGTCAGCGAGAAGAGGCCGGTTTCGTAACGTCCCACTGCATCAGTTCTTCTAACATTTTCAGCCGTTGCTCTGCACACTGGCGGGCCAGCCAGGACGATCCTTTTGTCGCTGAAAAGTACTGCTGATAAAACTGACGTGCGGTAGACCTCTTCATCATTTACCTCCTCGCTTCATCGGGAAGCATTATTGGCCTAATATAGGGATTAATAAATTGCTGGTTTTTTGTCAGGAGTTCCCCTTTTATGCCTTCCGGTCGTCTGCAGCAACAATTTATCCGCCTCTGGCAGTGCTGCGAGGGGCAATCGCAGGAAACGACGCTCAACGAGCTGGCCGACCTGCTTAGCTGTTCCCGCCGTCATATGCGTACGTTGCTCAATACCATGCAGCAGCAGGGCTGGTTAAGCTGGGAAGCGGAAGCGGGACGCGGGAAACGCTCGCGACTGACCTTTCTCTACACCGGGCTTGCATTGCAGCAGCAGCGTGCAGAAGACCTGCTCGAGCAGGACCGCATCGATCAGCTGGTCCAGCTGGTGGGCGACAAAGCCGCCGTGCGCCAGATGCTGGTTTCCCATCTCGGACGCAGTTTTCGTCAGGGCCGACACATTCTGCGGGTACTCTACTATCGGCCAATGAAAAATCTGTTGCCCGGCACGGCGTTACGCCGCTCAGAAACCCATATGGCCCGGCAAATCTTCAGCGGCCTGACGCGGATAAATGAGGAAAACGGGGAACTGGAGGCGGATATCGCGCACCACTGGCAGCAGCTTTCCCCGCGCCACTGGCGCTTTTTCTTACGCCCTGGCATCCACTTTCACCACGGTCGCGAGCTGGAGATGCACGACGTCATCGCCTCTCTGGAACGCGCCCGCAGGCTGCCGCTCTACTCGCATATTTCGCGCATCCACTCTCCCACCGCCTGGACGCTGGATATTGAGCTGTCGCAGCAGGACAAGTGGCTTCCCTGGCTGCTGGGCTATGTACCGTCGATGATTTTGCCCGGCGAGTGGGAATCGATGAACAATTTTGCCAGCCTGCCAATTGGCACCGGCCCCTACGCCGTGTCCCGCAATAACAGCAATCAGCTGAAAATCCGCGCGTTCGATGACTACTTTGGCTATCGGGCGCTGATCGACGAAGTGAACGTGTGGGTATTGCCGGATCTCAATGAAGACCTGAGCTGCGGGCTGACGCTGGAAGGCCCCACCACGGGAGAAAAGGCCGTGGAGAGCCGCCTGGAGGAAGGATGCTACTATCTCCTCTTTGACCGCCGCACCCACCGCGGGGCAAACCAGGATGTCCGGAAGTGGATCAGCCACGTGTTGTCCCCTTCCAATCTGATCTACCATGCGGAAGCGCAGTACCAGACATACTGGTTCCCGGCGTACGGCCTGCTTCCGCGCTGGCACCACGCCCGCCCGTCGCATTGCGACAAACCCGCAGGGCTGGAGTCCATCACCCTGACCTACTACCGCGAGCATGTTGAGCATCGTTTTATCGCGAGGATCATGACCCGCCTGCTGGCAGCCGAGGGGGTCAGGCTGGACATCAGGGAAGTGGACTATGACGAATGGCATAAGGGGGAGATCGCCAGCGATATCTGGCTCAACAGCGCTAATTTTACCCTGCCGCTCGATTTTTCCCTTTTCTCGCATTTGTATGAAGTCCCGCTGATCCAGCACTGCATCGACCGTGACTGGCAGCAGGATGCCGCCCTATGGCGTGCGGGCGAGATGAATCTTGCCGTGTGGTGCCAGCAGCTGCTGGCCGAGCAGGCCATCGTCCCGTTGATCCACCACTGGCTGATGATTCAGGGCCAGCGCAGCATGCGCGGCCTGCGGATGAACACCCTGGGCTGGTTTGATTTCAAATCCGCCTGGTTTGCGCCCCCGGAGCCATAACGCTTTCGTAATATTCACCAAATCATTACAATAGCGCCGTTCTCAACGGGGTGCTGCATCACAGATGTGCGCTGAGATAATACCCGTCGAACCTGATCCGGATAACGCCGGCGAAGGGATTTGAGGCTGTCGCTCAAAATCCTTTGCCACTCAACCCTGAGGTGCAAAGTGTTAAAAAAAGTTCTCCCCCTGCTGGCGCTGTTCGCGCTGCCCGCTTTAGCTAAACCCGTCCTGACGGTCTACACCTACGACTCTTTCTCTGCCGACTGGGGCCCTGGCCCGGTTGTCAAAAAAACCTTTGAAGCTGACTGCAACTGCGAGCTGAAGTTCGTGGCGCTGGAAGATGGCGTTTCACTGCTCAACCGTCTGCGCATGGAAGGGAAAAACAGCAAGGCTGACGTGGTGCTCGGTCTGGATAACAACCTGCTGGAAGCCGCCTCGCAGACCAAACTGTTTGCCAAAAGCGGCGTCGCAGCAGAGGCCGTTAACGTGCCTGGCGGCTGGAAGAACGACACCTTTGTGCCGTTCGACTACGGCTACTTTGCTTTTGTTTACGACAAAAACAAGCTGAAAAACCCGCCGAAGAGCCTGAAAGAGCTGGTGGAAAGCGACCAGAAGTGGCGCGTGATTTATGAAGATCCGCGGACCAGCACGCCGGGCCTGGGTCTGCTGCTGTGGATGCAGAAAGTCTACGGCGATAAGGCGCCGGAAGCGTGGCAGAAGCTGGCTGCCAAAACCGTGACCGTGACCAAAGGCTGGAGCGAAGCCTATGGCCTGTTCCTGAAAGGTGAAAGCGACCTGGTGCTGAGCTACACCACCTCCCCGGCTTACCACATTATCGCCGAGAAGAAAGATAACTATGCTGCCGCAGATTTTGCGGAAGGGCACTATCTGCAGGTGGAAGTCGCAGCGCGTACCGCTGCCAGCAAACAGCCTGAGCTGGCCGAGAAGTTCCTGAAGTTTATGGTTTCGCCGGCATTCCAGAATGCCATTCCCGCAGGCAACTGGATGTATCCGGTCACCAGCGTTGCACTGCCTGCAGGTTTTGAACAGTTGACCAAACCGAAAACCTCGCTGGAGTTTACGCCGCAGCAGGTCGCCGCGCAGCGTGCCGCATGGGTAAGTGAATGGCAACGCGCCGTCAGCCGCTAATTCCCGGCTGGTTGCTTCCCGGGCTGCTCGCCGCCGTCGTAATGGTGGCAGTCAGCCTGGGGGCTTTTCTTGCGCTGTGGTTTAACGCGCCGGAGAGCGACCTGCTCGCTCTCTGGCACGACAGCTATCTCTGGCACGTCATTCGGTTCTCTTTCTGGCAGGCGTCTCTTTCTGCCCTGATGTCGGTGCTCCCGGCTATTTTTCTTGCACGCGCGCTGTATCGACGGCGCTTCCCCGGCAGGCAGGCTCTGCTGCGCCTGTGCGCCATGACGCTGATCCTGCCCGTGCTGGTGGCGGTATTTGGCATTCTGAGCGTTTACGGTCGCCAGGGGTGGCTGGCTTCGCTGTTCGGCCTGCTTGGTCTGGAATGGTCATTCTCGCCTTACGGACTGCAGGGCATCCTGCTGGCACACGTCTTTTTCAATATGCCGATGGCAACGCGCCTCTTTTTGCAGGCGCTGGAGAATATTCCAGGCGAACAGCGCCAGATTGCCGCCCAGCTCGGCATGCGCGGCGCGTCGTTCTTCCGCTTTGTCGAATGGCCGTGGCTGCGCCGCCAGCTCCCGCCCGTAGCGGCATTAATCTTCATGCTCTGCTTTGCCAGCTTTGCCACCGTGCTGTCACTTGGCGGCGGGCCGCAGGCCACCACCATTGAGCTGGCGATTTACCAGGCGCTGAGTTACGACTACGATCCCGGTCGCGCCGCACTGCTGGCGATAGTCCAGATGGCGTGCTGCCTTGCACTGGTACTGTTGAGCCAGCGGCTGAGTAAAGCCATTCCCGCTGGCAGTCATCAAATAACCGGCTGGCGCGATCCGCAGGACAGCCTGCACAGCCGCGTCAGCGATGTTATCCTGATCGGGCTGGCGCTCCTGCTGCTGTTGCCGCCGCTGCTGGCCGTTATCGTTGACGGACTGAACCTCAATCTCATGTCTGTCCTGCAACAGCCCGTCCTCTGGCAGGCCACCTGGACCTCGCTGCGTATCGCGCTGGCTGCCGGATTACTGTGCGTCATCCTGACCATGATGCTGTTGTGGAGCAGCCGTGAGCTTTACGCCCGCCAGGCGCAAAAAGCCGGACAAATGCTGGAGCTGACGGGCATGCTGATTCTTGCTATGCCGGGGATTGTACTGGCAACGGGCTTCTTTTTACTGTTCAACAGCACCATCGGCCTGCCCGAAAGGGCCGACGGCATTGTGATCTTTACCAACGCCTTAATGGCTATTCCTTACGCGCTCAAGGTGCTGGAAAACCCGATGCGCGACGTCAACAGCCGCTACAGTTTGTTGTGCCAGTCGTTGGGCATGCAGGGCTGGCAGCGACTGAAGGTGGTTGAACTGCGCGCGCTAAAGCGTCCGCTGGCACAGGCGCTGGCGTTTGCCTGCGTGCTCTCTATTGGAGACTTTGGGGTCGTGGCGCTGTTCGGCAATGACGATTTCCGCACGCTGCCATACTGGCTCTATCAGCAAATCGGCTCTTACCGCAGTCAGGACGGCGCGGTCACCGCGCTGTTACTGCTGCTGCTGTGCTTTGCCTTATTTACCGTTATCGAAAAACTTCCGGGGCGTGATGCTAAAACTGACTGATGTAACCTGGCTTTATCAGCATCTGCCGATGCGCTTCACGCTCTCCGTGCGCCAGGGAGAGATGATCGCCGTGCTTGGCCCAAGCGGTGCCGGGAAAAGCACCTTGCTCAATTTGATCGCCGGTTTTCTGCAACCTGCCAGCGGGTCGATAGCCATCAATAATCGTGATTTCACCAGCGCCCCTCCGGCTAAACGTCCTGTCTCAATGCTGTTTCAGGAAAACAACCTGTTTACCCACCTGACGGTGCGGCAAAACATCGCGCTGGGAATGCACCCGGGACTCAGGCTGAACGATGATCAGCGCCATAAGCTGGAGGTCATTGCCGCGCAGATGGGGATCGCCGGGTTTATCGACAGGCTGCCGGGCGAGCTTTCCGGCGGGCAGCGTCAGCGCGTGGCGCTGGCACGTTGTCTGGTGCGCGAGCAGCCGATACTGCTGCTGGATGAGCCGTTCTCGGCGCTCGATCCCGCGCTGCGTCAGGAGATGCTGGCCCTGGTGCAGGAGGTCTGTCAGCACCAGCAGCTGACGATGCTGATGGTGTCGCACAGTATCGAGGATGCCGCACGGATTGCCCCGCGATCGGTGGTGATCGCGGAGGGACGCATTTTGTGGGATGGAGCAACAGAAGCATTAATGAGCGGAAAAGAAAGCGCTTCTGGATTATTGGGTATAAAACCGTAGGCCGGGCAAACGCAGTGCCGCCCGGCGCTTAACGGCTCACAACTTTCAACAGGATCTCACCGTACACCGGCATCAGCGGGTGGCGAATCAGCGCCACCAGCGCCACCACCGCCACACCCAGCGTCAGCGGGGCCAGCCAGAGCAGGCGAGTACGCGGGAGGTAGCGCGTCAGGCGATCGATATTTGCCTTCGCGCTGCGCCACAGTCGCCAGCAGAGCCATGCCGCCAGCCATAGCAGCAGCGCCGTGCCCAGCAGTAGCCACTTAAACTCACCGCTTTGCATACCGTCAGGAATATCGATGGCGGCCCCCGCGAGGATCCCCGGCAGGAAGTAGAACGGCGGCCAGAAGACGCAGCCGATAATGTTTGGCACCACGAATTTCGCAACGGGCAGATCCAGCATCCCGGCCACCATCGGCACCAGCGGACGCGTTGGCCCAACGAAGCGGCCGACGAGGATGGTAAACATGCTGTGCTGGTGCAGCGCATGCTCGGTCTTATCCAGCAAGGCTTTGTTCTTTTTCATGAACGACCAGCGGTGCAGCGGCTTCTTAAAACGCCAGCCCAGCCAGAAGGAGATCCAGTCGCCCAGCAGACAGCCGATTATCCCGGCCAGCCATGCCTGCCAGAAATTGACCTCACCGCTGCCGATAAGCGCCCCAAGCCCCGCCATCATCACGGTGCCGGGCAGGATTAACCCGACAAGCGCCAGCGATTCCAGAAACGCCACCAGCGCCACGGCGATGAGCGAGTACATAACGGACTGGGTAATAAAGTGTTCCAGCAATGCCTGCATAACTATTCCGGTCAGAAAACGAATCAGCGATTCTGCTTAGCGCCCCGCACCGCGTCAAGGCAACAATTGTCTGAATAGTTTACAGGTTGCTTCCCGCATTCACCTGTTTGTTTATCTTTTTTTACCGTTTATTCACATCCAGCGCGGAATTCACTGGGGCTGGCACCGGTGCATTTTTTAAATACCCGGGAGAAATAGAGCTGATCCTCAAAGCCCACGTTGCGCCCCACGGTGGCGATGGGCATCCGGGTGGTGCTGAGCAGCAGCTTCGCCTGGCTGATGCGCTGGTCCTCGCGCCAGCTCAACACGCTGACGCCCAGCTGCTGGCGGAACAGATGCGACAGACGCGACGGTGACAGGCAGACGTGCTGGGCAACGCTGGCGATATCAAACTGGCTATCGGCCAGGTGGTCGCTGATGTACTGGCAGGCGTCGCGCACGCGGTTATCCAGCGGCGGGTTAAGCGACGCGTTAATCGCCTCCATCCGTCGCAGCAGCAGCTGCTCAAGCAGGTTAATCGCCAGCAGTTCAGCGTAGCGCCCACCGGCCTGTCCCGCCTCGATAATCTGCGCAAAAAGTTCGCGAAACTGCGCCAGATGCACCTCATCCGGGCGATAAAAACCGGTGTGCGCAAAAATCGCCGGCCAGGAAAGCCACTCCTGCCAGTAGGCCCGCGGACGGAAATAGACCCACTGGTGATACCACTCTTTGGCATCCGGATGACGGCCGTAGTGGTGGATCTCCCCCGGCGGGAACAGCAGGATATCCCCCGGGCGGCAGACAAACTGCTGGTCGCCGTTTTTGATGATCCCTTCCCCCCGCACGGTCAGGTTAAGGATATATCCTTTCATCCCAAGCGGTCGGTCGACGTAAAAGTCGAGATATCCTTCAGCCTCGATAGGAGTCAGTCCCGCCACAAGGTGCGCGTTAAACGAGTATCCCGGCAGCAGAGGATCGTTTTGCGTTTCGGCCATAGATTCAGTTCTCCCAAGGGTCATCAAGGAAACCAATTGTCCATATCACTAAAAGCAGGTTAAAAATGGCCCGCGAAAAGATCCAAAAAGCATCACGCCGCTTTTACGTCCGCCATGTTTCAGCCTTTCCCCCTGATTTCTCCGCCTGAGCAGGCAGATAAGCAGTAACAAAAGTGTCTATAACTGCGGCAGAAATGTCCACATTGAATATTTGCACGGCGTCACACTTTCCGTTGTAACAGCAATTTAGTCCATAAGATTAGCGGATCCTGCCTGACGACTTTTGTCCCCAGTCTCTAATGTTCTTCCATACCTCTTTTTTCGATGGAGCAACACCATGGCAATTGCGATTGGCCTCGATTTTGGCAGCGATTCGGTTCGCGCGCTGGCAGTGGACTGTACGTCCGGCCAGGAGATAGCAACCAGCGTTGAGTGGTACCCGCGCTGGCAAGAGGGGCGCTACTGCGATGCGCCGAACAACCAGTTTCGGCATCACCCGCGTGACTACATTGAGTCGATGGAAGCGGCCATTAAAACCGTTCTGGCCGAACTGACCGACGCCCAGCGGGCGGATATTGTTGGGATTGGCGTCGACAGTACCGGCTCCACGCCTGCCCCTGTGGATGCCGATGGCCGCGTGCTGGCGCTGCGTCCTGAGTTTGCCGACAACCCGAACGCCATGTTCGTGCTCTGGAAAGACCATACCGCCGTGGAAGAGGCCGAAGCCATCACCCGCCTGAGCCATCAGCCGGGCAAAACGGACTACTCGCGCTACATCGGCGGGATTTACTCCAGCGAATGGTTCTGGGCCAAGATCCTGCACGTCACCCGTGCCGACGCAACCGTTGCGCAGGCTGCAGCGTCATGGGTTGAACTGTGCGACTGGGTGCCTGCCCTGCTCTCCGGCACCACGCGTCCACAGGATATCCGCCGCGGTCGCTGCAGCGCCGGGCATAAATCCCTGTGGCATGAAAGCTGGGGCGGCCTGCCTCCGGCAGCCTTCTTCGATGAACTCGACCCGATCATCAACAAGAACCTGACATACCCGCTGTTTACCGACACCTTTACCGCCGATATTCCCGTCGGCACCCTCTGTGAGGAGTGGGCGACGCGCCTTGGCCTGCCGCAAAACGTGGCGATCTCCGGCGGCGCGTTTGACTGCCATATGGGCGCCGTGGGCGCGGGCGCACAGCCAAACACGCTGGTCAAAGTCATCGGTACCTCCACCTGCGACATCCTGACGGCGGATAAAGCCACCGTCGGCGACCGCGCGGTAAAAGGCATCTGCGGCCAGGTTGACGGCAGCGTGGTGCCGGACTTCATCGGTCTGGAGGCCGGTCAGTCCGCGTTTGGCGATATCTACGCCTGGTTTGGCCGCGTGCTGGGCTGGCCGCTGGATCGACTGGCGGCGGCGCATCCTGAACTGAAAACCCAGATAGCCGAGAGCAAAAAGCAGCTTCTGCCGCAGCTTACCGACGCCTGGGCCAAAAATCCCTCTCTCGATCACCTCCCGGTGGTGCTGGACTGGTTTAACGGTCGTCGCACACCGTTTGCCAACCAGCGCCTGAAAGGGGTGATTACCGATCTCAACCTCGCGACCGACGCGCCCGCGCTGTTCGGCGGCCTGATTGCCGCAACGGCCTTCGGTGCCCGCGCCATTATGGAGTGCTTCACCGAGCAGGGCATCGACGTGAATAACGTGATGGCACTGGGCGGCATCGCCCGTAAAAACCCGGTGATCATGCAGGCCTGCTGCGACGTGCTGAACCGTCCGCTGCAGATTGTGGCGTCCGATCAGTGCTGCGCGCTGGGCGCGGCGATTTTCGCCGCCGTCGCCGCGGGCGTCCATGCGGATATCCCCACCGCGCAGCAGCACATGGCGAGCGCCGTCGAAAACACCCTTCAGCCGCGTGCTCACCAGGCACAACGCTTTGAACAGCTTTATCAGCGCTACCAGCAGTGGGCAAAAAGCGCCGAACTTCACTATCTCCCTGTCGCCGCCCCGGCCAAAAGCACCGCGGACACTACGGCAACCCTGACCCATTAAGGACACGATGATGACCATTTTTAATAACTATGAAGTGTGGTTTGTGATTGGCAGCCAGCATCTGTACGGACCGGAAGCGCTGCAGCAGGTAACGAAACACGCGGAGCACGTCGTTAACGCGCTGAACGCGGAAGCCAAACTGCCGTGCAAGCTGGTGCTGAAACCGCTGGGCACAACGCCGGATGAGATTACCCATATCTGCCGCGACGCGAACTACGACGATAAATGCGCCGGTCTGGTGGTGTGGCTGCACACCTTCTCACCGGCAAAAATGTGGATCAACGGCCTGTCTATCCTCAACAAACCGCTGCTGCAGTTCCATACCCAGTTCAACGCCTCCCTGCCGTGGGACAGCATCGACATGGACTTTATGAACCTGAACCAGACCGCACACGGCGGCCGCGAGTTCGGCTTCATCGGCGCGCGTATGCGTCAGCAGCACGCGGTGGTCACCGGCCACTGGCAGGATGGTAAGGCGCAACAGCGTATCGGATCCTGGATGCGCCAGGCGGTTTCGAAGCAGGATACCCGCCACCTGAAAGTGGTGCGTTTCGGCGACAACATGCGTGAAGTGGCGGTCACCGACGGTGACAAAGTGGCCGCGCAGATCAAGTTCGGCTTCTCCGTGAATACCTGGGCCGTGGGCGACCTGGTGCAGGTAGTGAATGAAATCAGCGATGGCGACGTGAGCGCGCTGGTGGACGAGTACGAAAGCAGTTACCGCCTGACGCCTGCGGCACAGATCAACGGCGACAAGCGTCAGAACGTGCTGGATGCGGCGCGCATCGAACTGGGCATGAAGCGCTTCCTGCAACAGGGCGGTTTCCACGCCTTTACCACCACTTTTGAAGATCTCCACGGTCTGAAACAGCTGCCGGGTCTGGCAGTACAACGTCTGATGCAGCAGGGCTACGGCTTTGCCGGCGAAGGCGACTGGAAAACTGCCGCTCTGCTTCGCATCATGAAGGTGATGTCGACCGGTCTGCAGGGCGGCACCTCCTTTATGGAGGACTACACCTATCACTTCGAGAACGGCAATGACCTGGTGCTCGGCTCGCACATGCTGGAAGTGTGTCCTTCCATCGCGGTAGAGGAAAAACCGATCCTCGACGTGCAGTACCTCGGCATCGGCGGTAAAGCCGATCCGGCGCGTCTGATCTTCAACACCCGCACGGGCCCGGCCATCAACGCCAGCCTGATCGATCTGGGCGATCGTTTCCGCCTGCTGGTGAACTGCGTCGATGCGGTTGAAACGCCACATTCGCTGCCGAAATTGCCGGTCGCCAACGCCCTGTGGAAAGCACAGCCGGACCTGCCAACCGCGTCAGAAGCCTGGATCCTGGCCGGTGGCGCGCACCATACCGTCTTCAGCCACGCGCTGGATCTGAACGACATGCGTCAATTCGCCGAGCTGCACGATATCGAACTGACCGTCATTGATAACGATACCCGCCTGCCCGCCTTCAAGGACGCGCTGCGCTGGAACGAAGTCTATTACGGTTCAAAACGCTAAAGCACGGAATGCCCGGTGGCGCCGCGTTTACCGGGCCTACGAACCTGTAGGCCGGATAAGCGAAGCGCCATCCGGCACTGGAGACAACAATGTTAGAAGAGCTCAAACGGCAGGTACTTGAAGCCAACCTGGCGCTGCCGAAACATAATCTGGTCACCCTGACCTGGGGCAACGTGAGCGCCGTTGACCGCGATAGAGGCGTGTTCGTGATCAAGCCTTCCGGCGTCGATTACGCGGTGATGACGGCGGACGATATGGTCGTTGTCAGCATCGAAACAGGTGAAGTGGTGGAAGGCAACAAAAAGCCGTCATCCGATACGCCCACTCACCGCCTGCTCTATCGATCATTCCCGACTATCGGCGGTATCGTGCATACCCATTCGCGCCATGCCACCATCTGGGCGCAGGCGGGCCAGTCCATCCCGGCGACCGGCACCACCCACGCGGACTACTTTTACGGCACCATTCCCTGCACGCGTTTGATGACCGATGCGGAAATCAACGGCGAGTATGAGTGGGAAACCGGTAACGTGATCGTTGAGACCTTCGAAAAACAGGGAATCGACGCGGCGCAAATGCCCGGCGTGCTGGTGCACTCCCACGGCCCGTTTGCCTGGGGGAAAAACGCGGAGGACGCGGTGCACAATGCCATCGTGCTCGAAGAGATCGCCTATATGGGGATCTTCTGTCGCCAGCTGGCGCCGCAGCTGCCGGATATGCAGCAAACCCTGCTGGATAAGCATTACCTGCGCAAGCACGGTGCGAAGGCCTACTACGGACAGTAACCCCTTGCCCGGTGGCGCTGTGCTTACCGGGCCTACGGAACCTGCAGGCCGGATAAGCGCAGCACCATCCAGCGAAACAGGCACTGTATAAAACCCCAGCAAACCTACCTCAACCAGGCTATAATCAGGCCTGGTTTTGTTTTCTGGGATAACGGCGTGGCGCAGGCGCAAGAAGGCTTTTTACTGACCCGACACTGGCGGGATACGCCTCAGGGCACCGAGGTTGAATTCTGGCTGGCAACGGACAACGGCCCGCTGCAGGTGACGCTGCCGCCGCAGGAGTCCGTGGCGTTTATTCCAGAAGCGCACGTCGAAAAAGTGAAACAGCTGCTGCGCGGTGAAAACGGCTGGCGCATTACCCCGCTTGAGCTGAAAGATTTCCACCGTCAACCGGTTTATGGCCTCTACTGTCGCGCCCATCGTCAGCTGATGCGCTATGAAAAACTGCTTCGCGAAGCGGGCGTAACGCTCTACGAAGCCGACATCCGCCCACCGGAGCGCTTTCTGATGGAGCGGTTTATTACCGCGCCCGTCTGGGTCGACGGCACCGCGCACAACGGCAGCCTCGTTAACGCGCGGCTGAAGCCGAACCCGCACTACCGCCCTCCGCTGAAGTGGGTCTCCCTGGATATCGAAACCACCCGCCACGGCGAACTGTACTGCATAGGACTTGAAGGCTGCGGCGATCGGGTTGTCTATATGCTCGGGCCGGCAAATAGTGATGCCTCTGCGCTGGATTTCCGGCTTGAGTACGTCAACAGCCGCCCGCAGCTGCTGGAGAAGCTGAACCAGTGGTTTGCCGACTACGATCCCGATGTCCTGATCGGCTGGAACGTGGTGCAGTTCGACCTGCGCGTGCTGCAAAAACACGCCGAGCGTTACCGCATCCCGCTGATGCTCGGGCGCGGCAACAGCGAGCTGGAATGGCGCGAGCACGGTTTTAAGAACGGCGTTTTCTTCGCCCAGGCGAACGGTCGCCTGATTATCGACGGCATTGAGGCGCTCAAGTCCGCCTTCTGGAACTTCTCATCATTCGCCCTCGAAGCGGTGGCGCAGGAGCTGCTTGGCGAAGGCAAATCCATCGACAACCCCTGGGACAGAATGGACGAGATCGACCGGCGCTTTAACGAAGACAAGCCCGCGCTCGCCACCTATAACCTGAAAGATTGCGAGCTGGTCACGCAGATTTTCCACAAAACCGAAATTATGCCCTTCCTGCTGGAACGCGCGACGGTGAACGGCCTTGCGGTAGACAGGCATGGTGGATCGGTTGCCGCCTTTAGCCATCTCTACTTTCCCCGAATGCACCGGGCAGGATATGTCGCCCCTAACCTCGGAGAGGTGCCGCCGCAGGCCAGCCCCGGCGGCTACGTCATGGATTCCCGGCCAGGATTGTATGATTCCGTTCTTGTGCTGGACTACAAAAGCCTCTACCCGTCGATAATCCGCACCTTCCTGATCGATCCAGTCGGGCTGGTTGAGGGCCTGGCCCAGCCGGATGATGAACACAGCACCGAAGGCTTCCTCGGCGCACGCTTCTCGCGGGAAAAACACTGCCTGCCCGACATCGTGGGAAACATCTGGCACGGCCGCGATGAGGCCAAGCGCCACGGCAACAAACCGCTATCACAGGCGCTGAAAATCATCATGAACGCCTTCTACGGCGTGCTGGGTACCAGTGCCTGCCGCTTCTTCGACCCGCGGCTGGCGTCGTCGATCACCATGCGCGGGCACGAGATCATGCGTCAGACCAAAGCGCTGATTGAGTCCCGGGGCTATGACGTCATCTACGGTGACACCGACTCCACCTTTGTGTGGCTTAAGGGCGCGCATTCAGAAGAAGACGCCGCGCAAATCGGCAAAGCGCTGGTCGCCTTCGTGAACGACTGGTGGCAGGAACATCTGCAGAAAGCGCGGTTAACCAGCGCGCTGGAGCTGGAATTTGAAACCCATTTCGCCCGCTTTTTAATGCCCACCATTCGCGGTACCGATCAGGGCAGCAAGAAGCGCTACGCCGGGCTGATTCAGGACGGCAACGCACAGCGGATGGTGTTTAAAGGGCTCGAGACGGTACGTACCGACTGGACGCCGCTGGCGCAGCAGTTCCAGCAAACGCTCTATCTGCGGGTGTTTCGCAATGAACCGTATCAGGACTACGTGCGCGAGACGATAGCCAGCCTGA
Source organism: Enterobacter sp. ku-bf2 (assembly GCF_001742765.1). NCBI lineage: Bacteria > Pseudomonadati > Pseudomonadota > Gammaproteobacteria > Enterobacterales > Enterobacteriaceae > Enterobacter > Enterobacter sp. ku-bf2. Next base: position 340,747 of record NZ_MDVW01000018.1, on the reverse strand, counting down.
TGGCGGGCGAGCTTGACGCGCAGCTGGTGTATCGCAAACGCCTGCGCCGCCCGCTCGCGGAGTACCAGCGCAACGTTCCTCCGCACGTGCGCGCCGCGCGCCTCGCGGATGAAGAAAACGTCCGCCGTGGCCGCGCGCCGCAATATCAGAACCGGGGCACCATCAAATACGTCTGGACGATAAACGGTCCGGAACCGGTGGATTATCAGCACTCACCTCTGGATTACGAACACTATCTGACACGTCAGCTTCAGCCGGTTGCCGACGGAATTTTGCCCTTCATCGACGACGACTTTGCTACACTGGTTACAGGGCAACTTGGCCTATTTTGACACGTGACGAAATGGCTGCCATCCAGTACCATAGCGCCCTTTCCATTCCCGGACCCATTTTTCGATGACCGTCTTTTTTGACGGTGGTCGAACTATTGCCTGCAATTAAAGATTAGAGCCGAACAACTATGCCTTTTACACTTGGTCAACGCTGGATCAGCGATACAGAAAGCGAACTTGGATTAGGAACCGTCGTTGCCGTTGATGCGCGCATGGTTACCCTCCTCTTCCCTGCCACTGGTGAAAACCGCCTGTACGCTCGCAATGACTCCCCTGTAACCCGCGTGATGTTTAATCCGGGTGACACCGTGACCAGCCATGACGGCTGGCAGCTCAAGATTGAAGACGTAAAAGAAGAGAATGGACTGCTCGCCTACATCGGCACTCGCCTGGACACCGACGAGGCCAATGTCATCCTGCGCGAAGTGCTGCTCGACAGCAAGCTGGTGTTCAGCAAGCCGCAGGACCGCCTGTTTGCCGGGCAAATCGACCGTATGGATCGCTTCTCGCTGCGCTATCGCGCGCGTAAGTTCCAGAGTGAACAGTACCGCATGCCGTGGAGCGGCCTGCGCGGCCAGCGCACCAGCCTGATCCCCCACCAGCTGAACATCGCCCATGACGTGGGCCGTCGCCATGCGCCTCGCGTGCTGCTGGCAGATGAAGTGGGCCTGGGTAAAACCATTGAAGCGGGTATGATCCTGCATCAACAGCTGCTCTCCGGCGCCGCCGAGCGCGTGCTGATCGTGGTGCCAGAAACCCTGCAGCACCAGTGGCTGGTTGAGATGCTGCGCCGCTTTAACCTGCGCTTCTCTCTGTTCGATGACGAACGCTACGCCGAAGCGCAGCACGATGCGGACAACCCGTTTGAAACCGAACAGCTGGTGATTTGTTCTCTCGATTTCGTGCGCCGCAGCAAGCAGCGTCTTGAGCATCTGTGCGATGCCGAGTGGGACCTGATGGTGGTCGACGAAGCGCACCACCTGGTCTGGAGCGAAGATGCGCCGAGCCGCGAATATATGGCTATCGAGCAGCTTGCCGAACGCGTGCCTGGCGTCCTGCTGCTGACCGCAACGCCGGAACAGCTGGGTCTCGAAAGCCACTTCGCCCGTCTGCGCCTGCTCGATCCCAACCGTTTCCACGATTTTGAGCAGTTTGTGGAAGAACAGAATAACTACCGTCCGGTGGCGGATGCCGTCGCCCTGCTGCTGGCGGGCAAGCGTCTTTCTAATGACGAACTCAACACCCTGAGCGATCTGATCGGCGAGCAGGATATCGAGCCGCTTTTGCAGGCCGCGAACAGCGAGAGCGACAACGCGGAATCCGCGCGCAAAGAGCTGATCGACATGCTGATGGATCGCCACGGCACCAGCCGCGTGCTGTTCCGTAACACCCGTAACGGCGTGAAAGGGTTCCCGAAACGCGAGCTGCACACCATTAAACTGCCGCTGCCGACGCAGTATCAGACGGCGATTAAAGTCTCCGGCATTATGGGCGCGCGCAAAACGCAGGAAGAGCGCGCCCGCGACATGCTTTATCCGGAGCAAATCTACCAGGAATTCGAAGGCGATACCGGCACCTGGTGGAACTTCGATCCGCGCGTGGAGTGGCTGATGGGCTACCTGACTGCACACCGCTCCCAGAAAGTGCTGGTGATCTGCGCCAAGGCGGCTACCGCCCTGCAGCTGGAGCAGGTTCTGCGCGAGCGTGAAGGTATTCGTGCCGCCGTGTTCCATGAAGGCATGTCCATCGTTGAACGCGACCGTGCCGCGGCGTGGTTTGGCGAAGAGGACAGCGGCGCGCAGGTTCTGCTGTGCTCGGAAATCGGCTCCGAAGGCCGTAACTTCCAGTTTGCCAGCAACCTGGTGATGTTCGATCTGCCGTTTAACCCGGATCTGCTCGAGCAGCGTATCGGCCGTCTGGACCGTATCGGTCAGGCCCATGATATTCAGATCCACGTGCCATATCTGGAAAAAACGGCCCAGTCCGTGCTGGTGCGCTGGTTCCACGAAGGTCTGGATGCGTTTGAACATACCTGCCCGACGGGCCGCACCATTTACGATCAGGTGCATGGCGATCTGATCGGCTACCTGGCCGCGCCGGAAAACACCGACGGCTTTGACGATCTGATTAAGTCCTGTCGTGAGAAGCACGACGCGCTGAAAGCCCAGCTGGAACAGGGTCGCGATCGCCTGCTGGAGATCCATTCCAACGGTGGCGAGAAAGCGCAGGCGCTGGCAGAGAGCATCGAAGAGCAGGATGACGACACCAGCCTAATAAGCTTCTCGATGAACCTGTTCGATATCGTCGGCATCAACCAGGACGATCGTGGTGAGAACCTGATAGTCCTGACCCCGTCCGATCACATGCTGGTACCGGATTTCCCGGGCCTGCCGGAAGATGGCTGTACGATCACCTTCGAGCGTGACGTGGCGCTGTCCCGTGAAGATGCCCAGTTCATCACCTGGGAACACCCGCTGATCCGCAATGGGCTGGATCTGATCCTCTCCGGCGATACCGGCAGCAGCACGATCTCCCTGCTGAAAAACAAGGCGCTGCCGGTGGGGACGCTGCTGCTGGAGCTGATTTACGTTGTGGAAGCACAGGCGCCGAAGCAGCTGCAGCTCACCCGTTTCCTGCCGCCGACGCCGGTCCGTCTGCTGCTGGATAAAAACGGCACGAACCTGGCCGGACAGGTCGAGTTCGAAAGCTTCAACCGCCAGCTGAGCGCGGTGAACCGCCATACCGGCAGCAAGCTTGTTAACGCGGTCCAGCAGGACGTGCACGCTATTCTGCAGCAGGGCGAAACCCAGATTGAGAAAGCGGCCAGAGCGCTGATCGATGCCGCACGCGCGGAAGCCGACGAGAAACTGTCTGCGGAGCTGTCGCGTCTGGAAGCGCTGAAGGCCGTGAACCCTAACATCCGTGACGACGAGCTGGCGGCGATTGAAAGCAACCGTCAGCAGGTGCTGGAAAGCCTCAACCAGGCTAGCTGGCGTCTGGATGCCCTGCGTCTTATCGTTGTGACGCATCAGTAACCGGAGCGCAAGATGGTGATGGAGCCGTACAATCCGCCGCAGGATCCCTGGCTGGTCATTCTGTATCAGGATGAACACATTATGGTGGTCAACAAGCCCAGCGGGCTGTTGTCCGTGCCGGGGCGTCTGGATGAGCACAAAGACAGCGTGATGACGCGCATTCAGCGCGATTTCCCTCAGGCGGAGTCTGTCCATCGCCTGGACATGGCGACCAGCGGCGTGATTGTGGTGGCGCTGAATAAGGCGGCGGAACGCGAGCTGAAGCGCCAGTTCCGCGAGCGCGAGCCGAAAAAGCAGTATATCGCCCGCGTCTGGGGTCACCCCGCGCAGGCGGAAGGGCTGGTGGATTTACCGCTGATCTGCGACTGGCCGAACCGGCCAAAGCAGAAGGTGTGCTACGAAACCGGCAAGGCCGCGCAGACCGAGTATGAAGTGCTGGAGTACGCGCCGGATAATACCGCGCGCGTCCTGCTTAAGCCGATTACCGGACGCTCACATCAGCTACGCGTGCATATGCTTGCCCTGGGTCATCCGATTCTGGGTGACCGGTTTTACGCGCCGCCTGAAGCGCTGGCCTTAGCGCCACGTCTGCAGCTGCACGCGCAGACGCTCACCATCACCCATCCTGCCTTCGGTAATGCGATGACGTTTAAAGCTCCGGTGGACTTCTAATCCACGCTCAATAAATATTTGTTATCGGGCACGCGCCTGATAACAAATATTCAAAATCCATATATTTCACACCAATAATAAAACCACCACAAATAATATTCACAAAAGTCATTTCTTATAATAACGCCTCTCTCATTTATTTAAAAAAACTAAAATACATATTAAAAAATAGTAAATTGAATTAACGTCGGTCATTGTTAAAAATCCTCCTAAAAAATAAGGAAATACTAATCCCACTGGCTCCCAGGCCAGGTCGTTTCGCTAGCCAAAAACATTCAGAAACAATCGACTCATCAATTTACAAGGACGTATATGAACAGGACTTACAACATCATCTGGAATTACGCCAGAAATATGTACATTGTTGCCTCTGAGTTTTCCCGTGGAGACAGCAAAACCCGCTCACGCGTTCGCGCTGGAGGGGCTATCGCGACCTTTATTTTATCCGGCATTGCGGGTTCGGCACTCGCGACTGACAGGACGTTTGAGGCTGTCCCAGGTGATAACGAGATCAGCGGCGAATACTCAACCACAGAGAATGTTACCGCAGCGGTAACAGCCAACGGTTCCGATGTCGTTGTTAACGATAGTGGCGCGCTGACAATATCGACTAGCGGAGACTCAGCGATGGGCCTTTACGTTTTCAATGGCGCGAAAGTCACGCTAGACGATCCCAACACCACCATTACTACTTCTGGATATGGCATGGCCAGGGGGCTCGTTAACCAACAAGGAACGGTCACATTAGCTAACGTTACTATAAAAACCACCGGTGATTTTGGTAATGCGGGCATATTTAACAATGGCGAAATGACCGGCACCGGGGTCACCATTAGTACAACCGGTAGCGAGAGCTACGGGATTCAGAATTACACCCAAACGTTTACCTTTGACTCATCAAAAATTGATACTTACGGTGAAAAGTCTATCGGATTATTGAATACCGGTCGCGCAGCGCTCTCGGATACGCAAATTACCACGCATGGACAGAATTCTGACGCGATATCCTCCAGTAAAGCAACCAGCGCTGTCGTGCTGAATAACGGTTCTGTTATCACGACAGGGGAAAATTCACGGGCGGTGGTAATCGATAATGGCGGGAAATTTGATGCAACCGGCACCACGATTACCAGTGAACAGTCTGCAGCCATCGTCTTGCAAAACGCCAGCAATGCCGCCATCGCTAACAGTAATATTTCCGGTAGCAATGCCGTCTTCTCGTTCAGCGGTGGAAAAAATGTCGCCACAATTGACGGCGGAAGCATTACGGCAACCGCATCCGGAGGAAGTACTTTTGCCGTGGATTCAGGATCTGCCGATATTAGCGTGAAGAATGTGCAAACGATGAATGCAGACAATCTGCTCACCGTGGCCAATACCGCCGATGCAGTCACCCTGAGCGCTGAAAACAGCAAGTTGTCCGGCGCCGTTAAGGCCAGCGGTGATAATGTCAGCATGAATCTGGATGAAAACAGCCAGTGGCTGCTTACCGGCGATTCCAGCGTCGGTAATCTTTCCAGTAACGGGCGCATCACGCTCGGCGATGAAAACGGCAGTGCCGGTATGCTCAATGTCGGTAATCTCATCCTTCAGGAGAACAGCCAAACTGATGTCTACCTCGATGCAAACGCGACAAGTGCCCCTGTTATCGCTCAGAATGCAACGTTGAATGGCACGCTGAATATTACGGGTTACGGTGGTGCCAGCACGCTTTCAGCGGATAGCACCTTCACGGTGATTGACGCTGAAAATGCAATCAATGGCAATTTTACCCACCTCACCGTCGCGGGTATGGCATCAGGATCCGTTGACTTCATCACCTTCAGCGGCACCGTTGACCCCGCCGACGTGACGAATTACGTCCTGACGCCGTCATTAGCCTGGTATGCCAGCCAGAACCCAACGCCAACGGCGGCTCACGGCACATTCACCCTGAACAATGCTGACGGCAGCTTTACGCTGAGCACGGCGCTTGTCGATCAAAATGCTAACGCCACGACGGGATGGGACGGTAAATCACTCACCAAAGAGGGGCAAGGTACGCTGATTCTGAATGCCGCAAACAGTTACAGCGGCACAACAGATGTTAACCAGGGCACGCTCTGGCTGGGCGAGGCCGGCGTTATCGGCGTACAAAACAGCGAGCAGGCCGTGAATGTTGCGGCAGGCGCGACGTTTGGTGGCGACAACGGTGTGGTGAACGGCAATGTTAACAGCAAAGGCACCGTTCAGTTCAACGACACGCTTACGATCAATGGTGATCTGAGCAACGCAGGCAGCATTATCAGCGGCAATATCGAAGGTACCGACGGCACAACGACCAGTAACACACTGATCGTAAACGGCGATTATACCGGTAATCAGGGGTCTCTGACGCTGAATACGCAGTTAGGCGACGACACGTCGCAAACCGATATGCTTAACATTACGGGGAATACGTCCGGTAACACTACCCTGTACATTAACAACGCAGGCGGTCAGGGGGCCCTGACCCAAAACGGAATTGAAGTGATTAAGGTCGGCGGTGAATCAAACGGTACCTTTGTTCAGGGTAACCAGGTCCAAATCAACGCCTACGAATACCGTCTGTATCAGGACTCAGGGAACTGGTATCTCCGTTCCCAGGCCACGGGTGAGGGTGGCGACGTAACGCCTCAGTATCGTGCTGATATCGGTTCATACCTTAGCAACCAGTGGCTGGCTCGCGATCTGCAGATGCAGACCCTCTCAGACCGAGAAGGCAGCCAGTTCAAATCGCAAAACGGCACGACATGGGCGCGTTTCAAAGCAGGTAAGAACCAGTCCACTGCGGCAGAGAGCAATATTGATATCGACAGCAACTACTCCCAGTTCCAGATGGGGGGCGATGTTGCAGCCTGGAACAACGGCGAACAAAACCTGGTGGTCGGGATTATGGGTAGCTATATGAACGCCAGCAGCGACAGCACAGGAAATAGAGGTGCTGACGGCAGCCACTTTAGCGCTGACGGTAAAGTCGATGGCTATAACCTCGGCGTCTATGCCACCTGGTTTGCCGATGCCCGACAGCATCAGGGTTTTTATGTCGACAGCTGGTATCAGTACGGGATGTACCACAACAGCGTAGATAACGGGGACGTTGGCTCAACGGATTACGATTCAAACGCCAACGCCGTTTCGCTGGAAACGGGCTATCGCTACGATGTCGCACTCGGCGACAACACGCTGAGCCTCACGCCGCAGGCACAGATCGTCTGGCAGGATTACCGTGCCGATGACATCAAAGACAGCAGCGGCACAACGATTGATGGGCAAAACGGTGACAGCTGGACCACCCGTTTAGGTCTGCGAGTTGACAGCAAGATGAATAAGGCGAACGACGCGGTTATCCAGCCGTTTGCGGAGGTCAACTGGCTGCATACCTCTGAAGAAACGGCAGTTAACTTTGGTGACACACAGATCAAACAGGATATTCCTGCCGATCGTGCGGAGCTGAAAGCGGGTGTTCAGGCGAATGTGAACAAGCAATGGAGCGTTATCGCCCAGATGTCCGGACAGAAAGGTGATAATGATTACAGCGATGTAAACGGCAGTCTGAACGTACGCTACAGCTGGTAATCACGTAGAAAGGGCCTGGCAGTTCATCCTGCCAGGCCCTTCTTCATTCTGCAGAGGGGCTTATTTAAAGCCTTTCTTCTCTTTAATCAGTTCGTACGCTTTCTGAATTTCCTGCGCCTTTTGCTTCGCCATCTCCATCATTTCCGGCGGTAAGCCTTTCGCGACCAGCTTGTCCGGATGGTGCTCGCTCATCAGCTTACGATAGGCACGTTTGATCGTGGTCTGATCGTCAGAAGGCTTTACGCCAAGTACGTTACAGGCATCTTCCAGCGTCGGACCACGCTGCGCCTGCTGCCAGGCACCGCCAGATGACTGCTGGTGATAGCCGCCGCCAAACTGCGCCCCACCCTGCATCATGCGCAGGAACTGGTCGAACTGCATACGGGAGATGCCCAGCTCTTCCGCAATCACGTATAAAACATCGCGCTCGTTAGGATGAAGCGAGCCGTCGGCGAAGGCCGCCTGAATCTGAATTTCCAGAAACATCCGAATTAAATCAAAACGGCCGAAGCAGATGCTGCGGAACTGACGCATTTTTTCGCGAAGCGGATAGTTATCGGATTTCCCGATGCGAAACGCATTTTGCGCCTCCAGGCGGGAGTCACCGTGCAGATTCATGCGGTCCATAAAGACGCTGGCAATCTGAATATCGGCTTCCGTAACGCGGCCTTTGGATTTGGTTAAATGCCCCATCACCTCAAAAGTGGTGGAGAAAAAGAGTGACTGACGCTCGCGCTGATTGGCAAACCAGGCCATTTTGCGGCTGCGCGCCTTATCAAACATATGGCCAATAATAAGCCCCAGCACTATTCCCCAGAACCCGGCACCCATGATGATGGCGAACGCAACGCCGATTATTTTACCCCAATACTGCATATACTCCCCGGATAGTCATATTCCTGGCCGACGCAACGTCATCATCACTGTGTTCAAGTCACGGTCAATTGAAGGACATCGCCTATAATTTGCTTTATCATACTCGTCATTCGATAGCGAGCCTAACACTCTGGCACGCAAACGGGCAGGATTAACGCTGGTACTGCGCAGATGAGTAAGATAGTCTCTGAGCGTTTGTAAGCCGTAGCCACTGATGACGGAACAATAAAATACAACGTATGAAAAAACGTATCCCCACCCTCCTGGCCACAATGATTGGCACCGCCCTGTACAGTCAACAGGGGCTGGCGGCCGATCTCGCCTCGCAGTGTATGCTTGGCGTCCCAAGTTATAATCGCCCACTGGTGAGTGGCGATACCAATAGCTTGCCGGTAACCATTACTGCCGACAGTTCAAAAGGGACTTACCCTGACAATGCCACGTTTACAGGTAATGTCGATATTAATCAGGGCAATAGCCGCCTGCAGGCAGATGAAGTACAGTTGCACCAGAAGCAGCCGGAAGGCGCGGCCGAACCGGTACGCACGGTGGATGCGCTGGGTAATGTGCACTATGACGACAATCAGGTCATCCTGAAAGGTCCGAAAGCATGGTCAAACCTGAATACCAAAGACACTAACGTCTGGAAAGGTGATTACCAGATGGTGGGTCGCCAGGGGCGCGGTGACGCAGACCTGATGAAACAGCGCGGAGAAAACCGCTATACCATCCTGGAAAATGGCACGTTCACGTCGTGTCTGCCGGGTTCAAATACCTGGAGCGTGGTCGGGAGCGAAGTGATCCATGACCGCGAAGAGCAGGTCGCTGAGATCTGGAATGCCCGCTTCAAAGTGGGTCCGGTCCCCATATTCTACAGCCCTTATTTGCAGCTTCCCGTGGGTGACAAACGTCGCTCCGGTTTCCTGATCCCAAATGCCAAATACAGCACCACGAACTACTTTGAGTTCTACCTGCCGTATTACTGGAATATCGCGCCCAACATGGATGCGACGATCACGCCGCATTATATCCATAAGCGCGGCAACGTCATGTGGGAGAACGAATTCCGCTATCTGACCCACGCCGGTGCGGGTCTGATGGAGCTGGATTATCTGCCGTCGGATAACGTTTACAAGGACGACGCCAGAAACGTCTCGGGTGATAACCGTCACCGTTGGCTGTACTACTGGCAGCATTCCGGGGTGATGGATCAGGTGTGGCGCTTTAATGTTGACTACACCAAAGTCAGCGATTCGGCTTATTTTAATGACTTCTCGTCCAAATACGGCTCGAGTACCGATGGCTATGCCACGCAGAAATTCAGCGTAGGCTATGCGGTGCAGAACTTTGACGCAACGGTCTCGTCCAAGAAATTCCAGGTGTTTTCTGACCAGTCCACGCCTACCTATGGCGCTGAGCCACAGCTGGACGTCAACTGGTATCAGAATGACGTGGGACCCTTCGACACCCATGTTTACGCTCAGGCGGTGCATTTCGTGAACACGGATTCGGACATGCCTGAAGCCACGCGTGTTCACCTGGAGCCGACGATCAATCTGCCATGGTCTAACGACTGGGCAAGCCTGAATACCGAAGCCAAGCTGATGGCGACGCACTATCAGCAAAAAAATCTCGATAATTACAACGCAACGAACAGTGCGCATCTGGAAGAGTCGGTTAACCGAACGCTCCCTCAGTTTAAAATGGACGGCAAGCTGATCTTCGAGCGTGATATGGCCCTGCTGGCGGATGGGTATACCCAGACGCTTGAACCGCGTATGCAGTATTTGTACGTGCCATACCGCGATCAGAGCAACATTCAAAACTACGACTCCTCTTTACTGCAGTCTGACTACAGTGGTCTGTTCCGCGACCGTACTTACGGCGGTCTGGACCGCATCGCCTCAGCGAACCAGTTAACGACCGGCGTCACAACACGTGTTTATGATGATGCCGCCGTTGAACGTTTTAACGTTTCTGTGGGTCAAATCTACTACTTCACAGAGTCTCGCACGGGCGATGACAATATTCAGTGGGAGAAAGACAACAAAACGGGATCGATAGTGTGGGCGGGAGATACCTACTGGCGTATGACTGACCGTTGGGGCCTGCGTGGCGGTGTGCAGTATGACACGCGTCTCGACAACGTTGCTAACAGTAGTGCGGCCATAGAGTATCGTCGCGATGAAGATCGTATGATTCAGGTAAGCTATCGTTACGCTAGCCCAGAATATATTCAGGCAACGCTACCGAAAAGCAATGATCAGAACAGCATCAACTACTGGAAATCGCCACAATATTCGGATGGTATTTCTCAGGTCGGTGCGGCAGCGAGTTGGCCCATCGCCGACCGTTGGTCAATCGTAGGCGCTTACTACTTTGACACTAACGCGAATAAAGCTGCTGACCAGATGGTGGGGCTGCAATATAACTCCTGCTGCTACGCGCTGCGTGTCGGTTACGAACGTAAGCTTAACGGCTGGGAAAACAATCAAAGCAAATACGATAACGTGATTGGCTTTAACTTCGAGTTACGCGGCCTGAGTTCCAACTACGGTCTGGGTACGCAGAAAATGCTGCGCTCGAATATTCTGCCTTACCGCAGTTCCTTGTAATGTGCTTGATTTGCAACGTAATCCGCTTTGCGGTTAATTGAAATGGAAAAAGTATGAAGAACTGGAAAACGCTGCTGCTCGGTGTCGCTATGGTTGCGAATACCAGCTTCGCGGCCCCCCAGGTTGTTGATAAAGTCGCCGCGGTGGTTAACAACGGCGTCGTGCTTGAAAGTGACGTTGACGGTCTGATGAAATCGGTGAAGCTCAATTCGGGCGAAGCGGGTCAGCAGCTTCCGGATGACGCCACGCTGCGCCACCAGATCCTGGAGCGTCTGATCATGGATCAGATCGTTCTGCAGATGGGGCAGAAAATGGGTGTGAAGGTCACTGACGAGCAGCTCGATCAGGCGATCGCTAACATCGCGAAACAAAACAACATGTCTTTAGACCAGATGCGCAGCCGTCTGGCCTATGACGGCATCAGCTACGCCACCTACCGTAATCAGATCCGTAAAGAGATGCTGATTTCGGAAGTGCGTAACAACGAAGTGCGTCGCCGCGTCACTATCCTGCCTCAGGAAGTGGACGCGCTGGCAAAACAGGTGGGTAACCAGAACGATGCGAGCACGGAGCTGAATCTGAGCCACATTCTGATCCCACTGCCAGAGAACCCAACGTCCGATCAGGCTGCGGAAGCAGAAAGTCAGGCGCGTTCCATTGTCGAACAGGCGCGTAACGGCGGCGACTTTGGCAAGCTGGCCATCACCTACTCCGCAGACCAACAGGCGCTGAAAGGCGGCCAGATGGGCTGGGGACGTATTCAGGAGCTGCCGTCCATCTTTGCTCAGGCCCTGAGCACGGCGAAGAAAGGGGATATCGTCGGTCCAATCCGTTCAGGCGTGGGCTTCCACATTCTGAAAGTGAACGATCTGCGCGGCCAGAGCCAAAATATCTCCGTTACCGAAGTTCACGCTCGTCATATTCTTCTGAAACCGTCACCAATCATGACTGACGATCAGGCGCGAGCGAAGCTGGAACAGATTGCAGCAGACATTAAGAGCGGTAAAACCTCGTTTGCGAAAGCAGCAAAAGAGTTCTCTCAGGATCCTGGCTCTGCTAACCAGGGCGGCGATCTGGGCTGGGCGGCAGCGGATATTTACGATCCTGCCTTCCGTGACGCGCTCATGAAGCTGAACAAAGGCCAGATTAGCGCGCCGGTCCACTCTTCGTTTGGCTGGCATCTGATCGAGCTGATGGACACCCGTAACGTTGATAAAACGGATGCGGCGCAGAAAGACAGAGCCTACCGTATGCTGTTTAACCGTAAGTTCTCTGAAGAAGCAGCCACCTGGATGCAGGAACAACGCGCCAGTGCTTACGTGAAAGTGCTGAGCAACTAATGAAACAGCATCGTGTTGTTATCACGCCCGGCGAACCCGCCGGGATTGGGCCTGACCTCGTTGTCCAGCTCGCCCAGCGCAGCTGGCCAGTAGAACTGGTTGTCTGCGCGGATGCAACACTGTTACAGGACCGGGCAACGCTGCTCGGTCTGCCTTTAACGCTCATCCCTTACGTTGAAGGTCAACAGCCTGCACCGCAGCAAGCCGGTACCCTCACCCTTCTCTCTGTTCCCCTTCGTACGCCGGTCATTCCTGGCCAGCTCAGCACGGAAAACGGCCACTATGTGGTTGAAACCCTTGCGCGCGCCTGCGACGGTTGCCTGAAGGGCGAATTTGCCGCCCTGATTACCGGCCCCGTCCACAAAAGCGTGATCAACGAAGCGGGCATACCGTTTACCGGGCATACGGAGTTCTTCGAAGAGCGATCGCACAGTCCGAAAGTGGTGATGATGCTGGCGACCGAAGCGATGCGCGTTGCCCTGGTGACCACCCATCTGCCGATCAAAGCGATTCCGGATGCGATCACCCCCGATCTCCTGCGCGAGATCATCGGGATTTTGCATCACGATCTGCAGACAAAATTTGGGATCCCGCAGCCGCATGTGCTGGTTTGTGGCCTGAACCCGCACGCGGGCGAAGGCGGGCACATGGGCACCGAAGAGATCGACACCATCATTCCGGTACTCAACGAAATGCGGGCGAAGGGAATGAACCTCAGCGGTCCGCTGCCTGCTGATACCCTTTTCCAGCCGAAATACCTGGATAATGCCGACGCCGTGCTCGCGATGTACCACGATCAGGGCCTGCCCGTGCTAAAATACCAGGGCTTTGGCCGCGGGGTGAATATCACCCTCGGTTTACCCTTTATTCGAACGTCCGTTGACCACGGTACTGCGCTGGATCTGGCAGGCCAGGGGAAAGCGGATGTCGGCAGTTTTATTACGGCGCTTAATCTCGCCATCAAAATGATTGTTAATACTCAATGACTAATCGAGTCCATCAGGGCCACTTAGCCCGTAAACGTTTCGGGCAAAACTTCCTTAACGATCAGTTCGTGATCGAAAGCATTGTCTCGGCTATTAATCCACAAAAAGGCCAGGCGATGGTCGAAATCGGCCCGGGCCTTGCCGCACTGACCGAGCCGGTAGGCGAACGCCTCGACGAACTGACCGTCATCGAACTGGACCGCGATCTGGCCGCACGCCTGCAAACGCACCCGTTCCTCGGGCCGAAGCTGACTATCTATCAGCAGGACGCCATGACCATGAACTTCGGCGAACTGTCGGAAAAAATGGGCCAGCCGCTGCGCGTATTCGGCAACCTGCCGTATAACATCTCCACGCCGCTCATGTTCCACCTCTTTAGCTATACTGATGCCATTGCCGATATGCACTTCATGTTGCAAAAAGAGGTGGTTAACCGTCTGGTTGCAGGCCCGAACAGTAAAGCGTATGGTCGTTTAAGCGTGATGGCACAATATTACTGCAACGTGATCCCGGTACTCGAAGTACCGCCGTCAGCGTTCACACCACCACCGAAAGTGGATTCAGCGGTTGTGCGCCTTGTGCCGCACAAAACGAAACCGTACCCGGTTAAAGATCTGCGTGTACTGAGCCGCATTACCACTGAAGCCTTTAACCAGCGTCGTAAAACGATCCGTAACAGCCTCAGCAATTCATTCACCGTTGAGGTATTAGCTGAACTGGGGATCGACCCGGCAATGCGTGCGGAGAACATTTCCGTAGAGCAGTACTGCAAGCTGGCTAATTACATCAGCGAAAATGCGCCGCCGAAGGAGAGTTAAGCCATGATTGATTCGCCCCGCGTATGTGTCCATGTACAAAGTGTCTATGTTGAATCACAGTCCTCGCCGGACGAAGAACGCTTTGTCTTTGCTTACACCGTGACCATTCGCAACCTGGGGCGGACGCCCGTGCAACTGCGCGGACGCTACTGGCTTATCACCAACGGCAATGGCCGCGAAATCGAAGTTCAGGGGGAAGGTGTGGTCGGTGAACAGCCCCACATCGCCCCTGGCGAAGAGTACCAGTACACCAGCGGCGCGGTGATTGAAACGCCGATGGGTACCATGCAAGGCCATTATGAAATGGTCGATGTCGATGGCAATGGCTTCCGCGTTGCCATTCCCGTGTTCCGTCTCGCCGTAACCACACTTATTCATTAATCTAATGTCTACATATCTGATTGGCGACGTTCACGGTTGCTACGATGAACTGATCGCATTATTAAAACAGGTCGACTTTACGCCAGAACAGGACACGCTCTGGCTGACGGGCGATTTAGTCGCACGTGGCCCCGGCTCGCTTGAGGTATTACGTTTCGTCAAATCACTGGGCGACAGCGTGCGCATGGTGCTGGGCAATCACGATCTGCATCTGCTGGCAGTGTTCGCCGGGATCAGCCGCAATAAACCTAAAGATCGCCTCACCCCGCTGCTGGATGCGCCGGACGCGGACGATCTGATTAACTGGCTGCGCCGTCAGCCCCTGCTGCAGGTTGACGAAGAGAAAAAGCTGGTCATGGCGCATGCCGGGATCACGCCACAATGGGATCTTGAAACGGCGAAAACCTGTGCGCGTGACGTTGAGGCAGTGCTGGCAAGCGACTCGTATCCTTTCTTCCTCGATGCCATGTACGGCGACATGCCGAACCACTGGAGCGAGGATCTCAGCGGTCTGGCCCGTCTGCGCTTTATCACGAACGCCTTCACCCGTATGCGTTTCTGCTTCCCGAACGGACAGCTGGACATGTATTCCAAAGAGACGCCGGAAAGCGCACCGGCCCCGCTCAAACCGTGGTTTGCCATTCCGGGACCGGTGACAAGCGAGTACAGCGTGGTATTTGGTCACTGGGCTGCACTGGAAGGAAAAGGGACGCCGGACGGGATTTACGGTCTGGATACCGGATGCTGCTGGGGCGGAGAGCTAACCTGTTTACGCTGGGAAGATAAAGCTTACTTTGTTCAGCCGTCCAACCGACAGCTGGACTTAGGGGAAAGTGAGGCCGTCGCCTCCTGAATCATGCCCTCTCCCGGGCGGGAGAGGGCAAATCACTTAACGACGTTCCAGGATCTCGAAGCAGTAGCTGTGAGAGTTCTGTGCATCCGCATCGTGGAATTCGCTGAATACCGATTCCCACTCGTCCGGATCGTAGTCCGGGAAATGGGTATCCCCTTCCACTTCCGCATCAATATGGGTCAGATACAGCTTCTGCGCTTTAGGCAGGAACTGCTCGTACACGCGCCCGCCGCCAATTACCATGATCTCTTCGGCATTGCCGCATGCAGCAATCGCCTCGTCGACGGATTTTACCCATTCGACGCGATCGTCAGTACGCGGCTGGCTACTGATAACGATATTTTTACGGCCCGGCAATGGACGACCAATCGACTCCCAGGTCAGGCGGCCCATCACTACCGGCTTGTTTAACGTAGTACGTTTAAACCATGCGAGATCGGCAGGCAGGTTCCACGGCATGGCATTTTCCATACCGATAACGCGGTCCACCGCCAGCGCTGCAATCAGACTGATCATTGAAAATTTCCCGGATGCAAAAAATTGCCGCCACTATACGGAAAGCTTAATCTTTCGTCGACTGGCGGCAGAGTAAAGATACAGAAATTTTTTAATATTGCTGGCAACTCCACTTCACGCGGAAGGTTTACTCTCCGGTTCGTCAGCCGGATCGCCGGTATGCTTGCCCTCTTCCGTGCCCTGCCAGCCGTGACGCTGGATCAGCGACAGGTGATTGCGATCCTCATTGATGATTTCCGTCAGCATGGCGCTGGTGCGTTTAAACACTGCCGCACGCTCCGTGGCCGTACTGCCTGCCATCGCCGCCATCTCTTCCACCATTTCGGTATTAAAGCGACGGAATAGATCCGCCCGTTCGCGGGCTTCATACGCGCCGAGCCCCAGGTTTTCCAGCGCCATGCGGCCAGACTTCAGCGCGCCTTCAAAGGTTTCACGCTCGGGGGCTGCGACGCCCGCCTGCCTGAGGCGGATATAATGATCAACATCGCGCGCGCGGGAAATGATGGTCAGATCCGGAAAATGCTCTTTCGCCATTTCCACCATCTGCATGCTGGTCTCCGGATCGTCAATCGCGTTAATCAATACCTCCGCTTTCGCCGCCCCGGCGGATTCCAATAGATCGACGCGGGTTGCATCGCCGTAAAACACCTTCATATCAAATTTACGCAGGGTATCGACATGGTCGGGGTCGTGATCGAGGATAACCATTTTCACCCCGCTGGACAGCAACAGACGGCCAACGATCTGCCCGTAGCGGCCAAATCCGGCAATGATGACGCGAGGCTGCTCCTCGTCAATCTCATCGGCTTCGCGCTCCTGATCGCTACCCGATTTTTCCAGACGCGTCAGCACCACAAGCAGAACGGGCGTCGCGGCCATCGACAGTGCGACTGCCAGCGTCAGCGCTTTTGCCCACTCGGGATCGAGGACGTTTGCCATCTGCGCCGCGCCAAAGACCACGAACGCAAATTCGCTCCCCTGCCCCAGCAGAACCGCAAACCAGCTGCGCTGCTTATTCGGCACCTTCAGCGGACGCGCAATCAGCCACAGCATCGCCATTTTAATGATCAGGAAGCCGACCAGCAGGACGACGATCCGCAGCGGGTGCGTCACCAGCGTGCCGAAGTCGACGGACATTCCTACGCCGATGAAAAACAGCCCCAGCAGCAAGCCTTTGAACGGCTCGATATCGCTTTCCAGCGCGTGACGGTATTCGGAACTCGCCAGCAGAACGCCCGCCAGGAAGGCCCCCATCGCCATCGAAAGACCGGCTTCCTCCAGCAGCAGACCGAAACCAAACACCAGGAAGAGCGCCACGGCACTGAACACTTCGCGAAGGCCCGAGCGGGCAACGAACCGCAGCAGCGGGCGGGTGACGTAGCGACCAAGCAGCACCACCAGCGCCAGCGCCCCCACGACTTTTAATGCCGACAGCGCGAACGCCCCCAGCGTCGTGGAGGAACCGCTGGCCGCTAGCAGCGGGATCATCGCCACCAGCGGGATAGCGGCAATGTCCTGGAACAGCAGCACTGAGAACGCGCTGCGTCCCATCTGGGAGACCGTCAGATTGCGCTCGTTCATAGCCTGCATGGCAATGGCGGTCGAGGAGAGCGCCAGCGTCATGCCGATAAGCTCTGCCACTTTCCAGTCCATGCCCAGCAGGATGCAGAACCCACCCAGCAGCAGGCCACAGGCCACCATCTGCAGCGCCCCGCCGCCAAATACCGAGGCGCGAAGCTTCCACAGGCGCTGCGGATCGAGCTCCAGACCAATCACAAAGAGCATCAGCACAACGCCAATTTCAGCGAAATGAAGGATCGCCTCTGCATCCGTCACCAGTCGAAAGCCCCACGGTCCAATAACGCAGCCCGCAATCAGGTAGCCGAGAACAGAGCCCAGCCCCAGGCGTACCGCCACGGGCACAATCAGCGCCGCTGCGCCAAGGTATATCAGCGCCTGTATCAGCGTATGGCTATCCATGGTGCGCCTCCTGCCACTCAAGTAAGCGTTGTTTATAATGGCGAGCCTGCGCCTGCAGCGTTTCGTCATCGCAGACAAAGGTGCAGTGCATCGCAAAAGGCGGGAGCCAGTTCAGGCCGCAGTAGAGCGCGGTCGCCTGCAGCGGCTGTGCCAGGACCTCAAAACCCGGGAAGGAACCAATATCAAAGTGGCTTTCTCCTCCGCCCGTGGTAACCGCCCACATCAGGCTTTTCCCTTTTAGCGCATGACCATTGTGGCCATACGCCCAGCCGTGGGAGAAGACCTTATCAATCCACAGCTTCAGCAGCGGGGGCGTGCTGTACCACTGCATGGGATGCTGCCAGACGATCAGATCGGCACGGGAAAGCGCCTCCTGTTCAGCGGCGATATCGATGTTGAAATCGGGATAAAGTTGATAGAGAGAACGTATCTCTACGTTATCAAGCGTCCTTACCTGCTCAAGCATCCGCTTATTCGCATGAGAGTGCTGCGGATAAGGGTGCGCGTAAATAATGAGTATCATCAAATGGCCTGTCTTCTTCTCTTCTTGTAGCAGTGAGTGTAGACAGTTAACCCGCCCGGTGAAAGGGGCGTAGAGGCCATGAAAAGGAAAGCGCAGCTATTGGTAATCATCATTCGCAGGACGTTTTTATCTTCGCAAAAGATCCATGACATGAATTCCTCCCGTTAATCCATATAAAGATGAGATATTTTAAGAAAATCTAAAATAATTTTTTAATAAATCGATCTATACATAACACATTGAAAAAATAATAATTTTATGCTCTTTGTCGCGAGCTCATTCTTTTACTTCGCATATAAACGTTATTTTAATGCGTTATATCGCGCCCTTCTTATTCAAATGGATGTGTACATGAGCAACAATTATTTCAGACTCAATAAAACAACCAGAACGCTGGGCAATCTGTTTCCTGCCTTGTTGATATTCACGCCCGCCGTAGCCTTTTCCGGTACGATTGACCAGTCCACCTCCGTGCCGCAAGATTTCTCCGCCGACACTGAATACGTCATAAGTAAAGACGTTACGATCACCTCTTCCGGGAATGAGGCGGCCGTCTCCGTAACAGGGTTTAACGTAAAAACGGCCACCAATCAGGGAAATATTTCTGGAACGGCAAACGGGCTAGAGATTAATACTGGCGCGCAGCGCGTCATTATTAATAATGATCTCAACGCAAATATTACATCTAAAACAGGCAACGCTATTAACATCCAGTCAATGCTGGGTGACTTAAATAATGAGGGAAATATTTCCGGCGCTGAAAATGGGATCTTTGTCAGTGAATCTTCCTCTGCAATAAATATTTCCAATACGTCATCGGGAGTGATAAAAGGTAAGAACGGTATCAGCGCTCAAACAGGGGCCGGTATAGATAACAGCGGTACAATCACCGGCACGAGTGACAACGGTATTATCCTGAGCGATGGCAATTCGAAAATCATCAACACGGGTACCGTTCAGGGCCTTCAGAACGGCATCAACGTAACGGATACGGCGAAAGTTGATATCACTAACAAGGGCTCGATTGGCGGTGGCGATACGGCGATTACGTTTGCCAGCAGCAAAAATAATACGTTGGTACTTGATACAGGCTCGTCACTGAAAGGCGACGTCATTTCTAGCATCTCTAAAGGAAATACGGTAACCCTGGCAGGAACCGGCACAGAAGACAGCAATTTTGTTGGCTTATCGGAAGGTGATGGCTTCGCTTCTTTAGAAATGGACGGTGAAAGCTGGGCGCTCTCAGGGAATATCGACATTATCGGTTCTGGTAATTCGCTGCTGGTTAACAGCGGTGAGTTAATCCTGTCAGGGAATGTGTCTAATGCAGGCACGACTCTCGTTGCCAAAGATGCTTCTCTCCAGTTGGGTGATGGCACGAGAACGGCGACGCTGAGCGGTGGACTGACCAACAACGGCACCCTTATTTTTAATCAGGGCAGTAATACGGCGTTCGCCACCGGCATTACCGGTAGCGGCAATGTTGAAAAAGTGGATTCCAACACCCTGACGCTAACCGGCAAAAACACCTACACGGGTGATACCGTTCTGCATAGCGGCACCACGCTGGTCGGTGTTGGTTCAACGCTTGGTACAAAGAGTAGCAACGCGACGATTACTGTCGAAAATGGCGCTCAGTTTGCCACTGCTGGCGAAGTAAACGACAATATCAACATCCTCACGGGTGGTACGCTGGCAGCATGGAATGCGATTCAGGGTAACGATACGCTGAGCGTTTCAGGTATCGATACGGTCAACGGCAACGTCACCAACGGTGGCACACTGTTACTCAGCGCCGCCAATCACAGCGTTGGCAATAATTTCACCATTAACGGCGACTATACCGGCTCTGCGGGCAGTCAGATCGTGATGAACAGTACCCTGGGTGAAGACAACTCGCCAACCGATCATCTCACCATTACTGGCAGCAGCTTTGGGCAGTCCGACGTCAGCGTGAACAACATTGGCGGCCTGGGCGCGCAAACCGTTAACGGCATGGAAATTGTCAGCGTTGGCGGCAGCTCCGAAGCCCAGTTGACCCTTGCCAAACCGGTGGTTGCCGGTGCGTGGGAATATAATCTTTATCAGCACAGCAACGGCAACTGGTACCTGGAGTCAAAGGCCACGCCTTCCGATGAACCGTCTGACAATACCGATGATGGCGATAACACCGACAACGGTGATAACACCGACAACGGCGGTAACACCGACAACGGCGGTAACACTGACAACGGCGGTAACACCGACGACGGCGGCAACACCGACAACGGCGGTAACACCGACAACGGCAGCAACAGCGGTCCTGAGGTCATGGCTCCGGAGGTTGGCGCTTACTTAGGCAACTACCTTGCCGCGCAGAGCATGTTCCTGCACAAGCGTGACGATCGCGATCAGATCACCTTCCGTAATGAAGAAGACCTCAACACCTGGATGTACGTCAAAGGTCGCTACCATGAAAACAATGCAGGCGGCGACAAAGTCAGCTATGACACCACCACCACCGTGCTTCAGGTAGGCAGCGACTTTATGAGCAAGCCTATGGACAACGGTATTCTGCGTGCGGGCGGCATGTTCGGGGCCGGTCAGGCGAAAACCCACTCTGATGCAAAACACAACGTGCGTGATGCGCAGGGCAAAGTGGACGGCTTTAACGTCGGCCTGTATGCAACCTGGCAGGAAGATCAGAAGCTGCGCCTGGGCAGCTACGTTGATACCTGGGCCGCCTACAGCTGGTACAACAATAAAGTGACCAGCAATCGCAACGATGAAGACTACGACAGCACCGGTTTTGCCGCTTCCGTCGAAGTGGGCCATGCGTGGGTGGTTGATTCAGAGAATGAGCGCACCTGGAAAATCGAACCGCAGGCCCAGATCGTCTACAGCTATCTGGATCAGGAAAATCATACCGATCGCGACGGCGTGCGGGTGACAACGCTGGACAACGACGGTCTGTTTGGTCGTCTGGGCGTCAAATCAAGCTACTTCCAGCAGAAAGATGTGAAAGCCTGGCAGCCGTACGTTGCCGTGAACTGGCTGAAAGGTGCGGGTCAAAACGATCTGGCGTTTAACGGCGAGACTGTCAGCAACGATACGCCGGAAGATCGTGGACAACTGGAACTGGGCGTCACCGGTAACCTGAACGACACCACCACGCTCTCCCTGCGCGCCAGCGGCGAGTGGGGTGAAAACAGCTATGCTGCTTATGGCGGTCATATCCTGCTGAACCACCGCTGGTAATCGTTCCTGAAAGACTAAAAGCCGTGGCAAACGCCACGGCTTTTTTATTAGTTATCCAGCTCGCCCATTGATTTAACCTGATCGCGGTTGATCTGCTCGGTCTGACCCGTTTCCGCATTTTTATACGACACCAGACCGGTATCATCATCGACCTGTGGTTTTCCGTCGGTGACAATAGTTTTGCCATCGGTGGTTTTCACTGCCTGGTTAGAGGAACAGCCCGCGACGGTAAACGTTGCAGTGGCGGCAAGAAGGGTGGCGATCAGTAATTTATTTTGCATGGTGTTTTCCCCTGCTCTCAGTTGAATTTCGTTATCGACCTAATGATTTTAGGCTAACTCACTGAATGCGGATGAAAAACCAGAAGGTTCTGAAGATGGATAAAGAAAAAAAGTAGGGCGGGTAAGCGAAGCGCCACCCGCCATTTGCCCGGCGGCGCTACCGCTTGCCGGGCCTACGCAGATTACTTGCTAATCTGCGCGTGCATTTCCTGAACCGAAATCACCTTCTCGGTGGCATCCGCGTTCAGCGCCATGGCTGTTGCGAAACCGCCGTTCAGGGTGGTGTCGTAGTGCACTTTGTACTGCAGCGCGCTGCGGCGAATCAGCTTGGAGTCTTCAATCGCCTGGCGGCCTGCGGTGGTGTTGATGATGTAGGTGTATTCGCCATTCTTAATACGATCCTGAATGTGCGGACGACCTTCATGCACCTTGTTCACCAGACGCGGATTGATGCCCGCTTCGCCCAGCACAATCGCCGTACCGTGGGTCGCGTCCAGCTCAAAGCCCTGCTTCAGCAGCTTGGCCGCAAGGTCAACCACGCGCTCTTTGTCGCCTTCGCGAACGGAGAGCAGCGCACGGCCCGATTTTCTCATGGTTGAGCTACTGCCCAGTTGCGCCTTCGCGAACGCTTCTGCGAAGGTGCGGCCTACGCCCATCACTTCCCCGGTTGAGCGCATTTCTGGCCCTAACAGCGGGTCAACGCCCGGGAATTTGTTGAACGGCAGCACCACTTCTTTCACCGAGTAGTACGGTGGAATGATCTCTTTGGTCACGCCCTGCTGTGCCAGCGTCTGGCCTGCCATCACGCGCGCCGCCACTTTCGCCAGCGGAATACCGGTGGCTTTGGAGACGAACGGTACGGTACGTGCCGCACGCGGGTTGACTTCAATCAGGTAGACTTCGTTATCTTTCACCGCGAACTGGACGTTCATCAGGCCGCGAACCTGCAGCTCGAAGGCCAGCTTCTGCACCTGCTGGCGCATCACATCCTGAATTTCCTGGCTCAGGGTGTACGCAGGCAGAGAACAGGCAGAGTCACCGGAGTGCACGCCCGCCTGCTCGATATGCTCCATGATGCCGCCAATCAGCACCATTTCACCGTCGCAGATGGCGTCAACGTCCACTTCTACCGCATCGTCGAGGAAGCGGTCGAGCAGCACTGGCGCATCGTTGGAGACGCTCACCGCCGTCTGGAAGTAGCGACGCAGGTCGGCTTCGTCGTAGACGATTTCCATCGCGCGGCCGCCCAGCACGTAGGAAGGACGCACCACCAGCGGGTAGCCAATCTCTTTCGCCTTCTCTACAGCCTGTTCGATGGCCGTCACCGTGGCGTTCGCTGGCTGTTTCAGCTTCAGACGGTCAACCGCCTGCTGGAAACGCTCGCGGTCTTCCGCACGGTCAATCGCATCCGGGCTGGTACCGATAACCGGTACGCCTGCCGCTTCCAGCGCGCGCGCCAGCTTCAGCGGAGTCTGGCCACCGTACTGCACGATAACGCCTTTTGGCTTCTCAATGCGCACGATTTCCAGCACGTCTTCCAGGGTAACCGGCTCGAAGTAGAGGCGGTCGGAGGTGTCGTAGTCGGTGGAGACGGTTTCCGGGTTACAGTTGACCATGATGGTCTCGTAACCGTCTTCGCGCAGCGCCAGCGAGGCGTGTACGCAGCAGTAGTCGAACTCGATGCCCTGGCCGATACGGTTTGGACCACCGCCCAGCACCATAATCTTGTCGCGGTCGACGGACGGGTTCGCTTCGCACTCGTCTTCATAGGTGGAGTACATGTACGCGGTGTCGGTCGAGAATTCAGCCGCACAGGTGTCCACGCGCTTGTAGACCGGGTGCAGGTCATACTGGTCACGCAGCTTGCGGATTTCCGCTTCGCGCACGCCCGCCAGCTTAGCCAGACGCGCATCGGCGAAGCCTTTACGCTTCAGCACGCGCAGGAAGTCAGCGTCCAGGCCGTTGATACCCAGCTCGGCCACTTTCTCTTCCAGACGCACCAGCTCTTCAATCTGCACCAGGAACCAGCGGTCGATGTTAGTCAGGTTGAAAACGCCGTCGACGGACAGGCCGGCACGGAAGGCATCGGCGATGTACCAGATACGCTCTGCGCCCGCGTCTTTCAGCTCGCGGCGGATTTTGGTCAGCGCTTCCGGGTCGTCCAGACTCACTTTAGGGTCGAAACCGGTCGCGCCCACTTCCAGGCCGCGCAGCGCTTTCTGCAGGGATTCCTGCTGGGTGCGGCCAATCGCCATCACTTCACCGACAGATTTCATCTGGGTGGTCAGACGGTCGTTCGCGCCCGCGAATTTCTCGAAGTTGAAGCGAGGAATTTTGGTCACAACGTAGTCGATGGACGGCTCGAAGGACGCAGGCGTGCGGCCACCGGTGATGTCGTTCATCAGCTCGTCGAGGGTGTAACCCACCGCCAGTTTCGCCGCCACTTTCGCAATCGGGAAGCCGGTCGCTTTAGACGCCAGCGCGGAGGAACGGGACACGCGCGGGTTCATTTCGATAACAATCAGGCGGCCGGTTTTCGGGTTCACGGAGAACTGCACGTTTGAACCACCGGTTTCCACGCCGATTTCACGCAGTACCGCCATCGAGGCGTTACGCATGATTTGGTACTCTTTGTCGGTCAGCGTCTGGGCTGGCGCAACGGTGATGGAGTCGCCGGTGTGGATACCCATCGCATCGAAGTTTTCGATGGAGCAGACGATGATGCAGTTGTCGTTTTTATCACGCACCACTTCCATCTCGTACTCTTTCCAGCCAATCAGCGATTCATCAATCAGCAGCTCTTTGGTTGGAGAGAGATCCAGACCGCGTTCGCAAATTTCTTCGAACTCTTCACGGTTGTAAGCGATACCGCCGCCGGTGCCACCCATGGTGAACGATGGACGGATGATGCACGGATAGCCCACGTCAGCCGCAACGGCCAGCGCTTCTTCCATGTTGTGCGCGATACCGGAGCGCGCGGTGTCGAGGCCGATTTTCTTCATCGCCACGTCGAAGCGGCGACGGTCTTCGGCTTTATCAATCGCGTCGGCGGTCGCACCAATCATGGTGACGCCGAATTCGGCCAGCACGCCCTGACGCTCCAGCTCGAGCGCGCAGTTCAGCGCCGTCTGGCCGCCCATGGTTGGCAGCACCGCGTCCGGACGCTCTTTCTCGATGATTTTACGCACCACTTCCCAGTGAATCGGCTCGATGTAGGTCGCATCTGCCATTTCCGGGTCGGTCATGATGGTAGCCGGGTTAGAGTTAACCAGGATGACGCGGTAACCCTCTTCACGCAGGGCTTTACACGCCTGCGCGCCGGAGTAGTCGAATTCGCAGGCCTGGCCGATGACGATCGGGCCAGCGCCAAGGATCAGGATGCTTTTTATGTCTGTACGTTTTGGCATTGTCTTCTCGGCTCCTGATTATTTAGCGGTCTTACGGTATTGCTCGATAAGTTCGATGAAGTGATCGAACAGCGGCGCGGCGTCGTGTGGGCCCGGGCTGGCTTCCGGATGCCCCTGGAAGCTGAACGCTGGCTTATCGGTGCGATGAATCCCCTGCAGGGTGCCATCGAACAGCGACTTATGGGTCACGCGCAGGTTAGCCGGCATTGAGGCCTCATCGACGGCAAAGCCGTGGTTCTGCGCGGTGATCATCACCGTGTTGTTATCGATATCTTTCACCGGGTGGTTACCACCGTGGTGGCCGAACTTCATCTTGACGGTGTTCGCACCGCTCGCCAGCGCCAGCAGCTGATGGCCGAGGCAGATGCCGAATACCGGGATGTCGGTTTCCAGGAAGGACTTGATGGCAGCGATGGCGTAATCGCACGGCGCCGGGTCGCCAGGGCCGTTGGACAGGAAAATACCGTCCGGATTCATCTTCAGTACGTCTTCAGCAGACGTTTGTGCCGGCACCACCGTCAGGCGGCAGCCGCGGTCAACCAGCATGCGCAGGATGTTGCGCTTGGCGCCAAAATCGTAGGCCACCACGTGGAACGGCAGCTCGCTCTCTTTTTTCGCTTCCGGCAGGTCGCCTTCCAGCGTCCAGCTACCCTGAGTCCAGCTGTAGGCTTCTGCGGTAGTGACTTCTTTCGCCAGGTCCATGCCGTTCAGGCCCGGGAAGGCTTTCGCTTTTTCCAGCGCCAGCGTCGCATCGAGGTTATCACCCGCGATGATGCAGCCGTTCTGTGCACCCTTCTCGCGCAGCAGACGCGTTAACTTACGGGTATCGATATCGGCAATCGCCACGATGTTATGGCGCTTCAGGTAAGAAGAGAGGTCTTCGGTATTGCGGAAGTTGCTGGCAATCAGCGGCAGGTCACGAATGACCAGGCCCTGCGCATGTACCTGAGAGGATTCTTCGTCAGCCGCATTGGTGCCGACATTGCCGATATGAGGATAAGTAAGAGTAACGATTTGGCGAGAATAGGAAGGATCAGTGAGGATTTCTTGATAACCGGTCATTGAAGTATTGAAAACGACTTCCCCAACCGCCGAACCCGTTGCCCCTATGGCCCGACCGATAAACTGGGTTCCGTCTTCCAGAACCAATAGCGCTGACTTAATCAAAACACCCTCCAGAGAATATTCACTCACTTTATTTGCATATTAATTCATAACCATGTCATGGATCAATGCAAATGTGTTGCCAGCGGATTTTTGGCAAACGGCGGCATTCTGGAGATTTGGTGGGTAAAAGTCAACTTAAAACCGATATTTTGTTTAGTCTTTTGCGTATCTGACGAGGTGAGTGAAGCTTAAGCGACAAAAAGATCAGGTAAATCACTGCGGAAAACGCTTGCGCACCGGTTTTAATGAAAAATGAGTCGGCACAGCATCAAAAAGTGGACCAAATGGTCAAAATTTACATTTCAGTAACGAGAATTAAGTGGAATAGCTATACTTTCAAGGCTAAAGGAACGAAATGAGCACGAAACAGATAAAATAAAAGGGCAATAAATTATTGCCCTATGCAATCAAAGGATTACGACTGCAATAACCACATCACGATGGGTAATAATGCTTACAGATTGTTGAGATCAAGCACATCTCTCATATCAAAAAGACCATTTTTCTTCTCTTTCAGCCACAAGGCGGATCGAACGGCACCATTGGCAAACGTCATTCGGCTGGACGCTTTATGCGTAATCTCGACGCGTTCGCCAATATCGGCGAACATCGCGGTATGTTCGCCGACGATGTCACCCGCCCGGACGGTTGCGAAACCAATGGTGCCCGGCACGCGCTCCCCGGTGTGGCCTTCGCGGGCATAGACCGCGCAGTCTTTTAAATCTTTATCAAGTGCATGAGCAATCGCTTCGCCCATTGCCAGCGCCGTGCCTGATGGCGCATCAACCTTATAGCGGTGGTGAGCTTCGACAATCTCAATATCGGTGTAGTTGCCCATCACCTTCGCCGCCTTCTCCAGCAGCTTCAGCATGACGTTAACGCCCACGCTAAAGTTTGCGGCGAAGACAATCGCAATCTCTTTGGATGCATCCTGGATAGCCTGCTTGCCCGCATCGTCAAAACCGGTGGTGCCGATCACCATCCCCTTGCCGTGCTGACGGCAAAACGCCAGATGCGTGAGCGTCCCTTCAGGACGGGTAAAATCGATGAACACATCGAAGTCATCTTTAACCGCGTCCAGGCTGCTTTGTACGGTGACGCCGGTCTTTCCCGCGCCCGCCAGCTCGCCAGCATCGGTCCCCAGAAGTGATGAACCGTCACGCTCCAGCGCCGCGCCAAGTGCTACGCCATCCATCTGAAGTGCCGCCTGAATAAGCTGACGGCCCATACGTCCACCCGCGCCCGCAATGGCGACACGGATCTGTGCATCATGCATAGTTATTCTCTTACGTTAAAATGATGTAAACCGTTTTCAGATTAACCAGCCTTTCTGAGCACTGCCAACTGAAAACACCAATAATTAGAATTTAACGTGAAACCGACTTAAATATCAGTAAAAGACATGATTTTGTCGTCACGATAAAGTAACGGGTAAAAAAAAGGCCAGCACAGGAGGTGCTGGCCTTTCATCAGAAAAGGGACTATTCGACTTCGCGGGCGTCGATTCTCAGCTCTTTCGGCACTTCGAAAACAATATTCTCTTCGCGTCCTTCCAGCGGCACCGCTTCGCCGCCGCCCAGCTCCTGCAGACGGGAAATGACGTTTTGTACCAGAATATCGGGCGCGGATGCCCCGGCCGTCACGCCTACGCAGGCCGCGTCTTTAACCCACACTTCCTGAATATCCGTGGCATCGTCGATCAGGAACGCCGCCTTCCCCATTCGCTGTGCCAGTTCAGCCAGACGGTTAGAGTTGGAGGAGTTCTTAGAGCCGACCACCAGCACCACGTCCGCCTGTTCAGCCAGTGCGCGCACCGCTTCCTGACGATTGGTGGTGGCGTAGCAGATGTCGTCCTTGCGCGGCCCGACGATTTTCGGGAAGCGCTGACGCAGGGCATCAATCACGTCTGAGGTATCGTCGACGGAGAGCGTCGTCTGGGTCATAAACGACAGGCGCGCTTCGTTTTTCACGTTCAGCGTGAAGACATCTTCAGGCGACTCCACCAGGTACATTCCCCCTTCAGGGTTGCTGTACTGGCCCATGGTGCCCTCGACTTCCGGGTGGCCAGCATGGCCAATCAGGATCGACTCTTCACCACGGCGGCTGGCGCGCGCCACTTCCATATGCACCTTGGTCACCAATGGGCAGGTGGCATCGAAGACGGTCAGATCGCGGCTTTTGGCTTCGTTACGGACCGCCTGAGAGACGCCGTGCGCGGAGAAAATCAGGATCGCACCGTCCGGCACTTCGCTGATCTGCTCGATAAAGATGGCACCGCGTTCGCGCAGGCTGTCGACCACGTAGCGGTTATGCACCACTTCGTGACGTACATAAATCGGCGCGCCGTAAATCTCCAGCGCGTTTTCAACAATGCTGATAGCGCGGTCTACACCGGCGCAGAAGCCGCGCGGGTTAGCCAACAGGATCTGCATTTCAGGCCTCCAGTGCCGGATCGATTTCCAGCACTTCAACATCAAAATGAACGGTACGCCCGGCAAGCGGATGGTTGAAGTCAACGGTAATCGAGTCGCCGTTGATTTCGCGGATCACGCCAGGCATTTCGCTGCCGTCCATAGCGGTAAAGAGCATAATCGCGCCGATTTCCGGTTCACCTGCGTCCATAAACTCGCGGCGCGAGAAATACTGGATCAGGTCCGGGCTTGGCACGCCAAATGCCGCATCCGGCTCCAGCGAAAAGGCTTTTTTCTCGCCCTCTTTCAGGCCCAGAAGCTGCTGCTCAAGACCTTCAGACAGGGAGGTATCGCCAAGACGAAACAGGGCCGGTTTACCGTTATTGCGGGTGGACTCAGCCGTTGAACCATCATCCAGCTTCAGCGTGAAGTGAACGAGAACCGCGCTGTTGCTCTGTACGGATTTAGACATGCAAATTGCTCGCTTGTTTTGGGTCACCTGTTGCCCGGTGGCGCTACGCTTACCGGGCCTACGGGAAGCCACAAATTCTGTAGGCCGGGTAAGCGTAGCGCCACCCGGCATTGATGCTTACGCCTGCTCTTTCGCAGCGGGTTTAGGCAAGAAGCCTTCCAGCACGATTAACGCCGCACCGATGCAAATGGCGCTATCAGCGAGGTTAAAGGTCGCGAAGTGCCAGTCGCCGACGTAGAAGTCGATCATATCGACCACAAAGCCGTGCCACAGGCGATCAAACAGGTTGCCCAGCGCGCCGCCAATGATCAGCGCGTAGGCGATGTTATTCAGCTTTTGCGTTGCCTTCGAGCGGTACATCAGCACCGCCAGGATCACGCAGATACCGAGAGCGATACCCGCAAAGAACCAGCGCTGCCAGCCACCGCTGTCAGCAAGGAAACTGAACGCCGCACCGTAGTTGCGCGCGTAGTGCAGGTTAAGCGACGGGAACAGCGGGACCGTCTCCCCCAGAGCAAAGTTCTGGAGGATCAGGAATTTGCTGCCCAGATCAATAATCAGCACCACCACAACCAGCCACAGCCAGCGCAGTCCTGTTGAACAGAGAGTTTTACTCATCAGGCAAACTTACGTTTTTCGCCGTCACCGGCGACGTTGCTTACACAGCGTCCGCAGATGTCTGCGTGTTCCGCCACCTGACCGACATCGGTGGTGTAATGCCAGCAACGCGGGCATTTCTCACCGTCGGCTTTGCTCAGCGCGACTTTCAGTCCTTTGAGCAGTTCGCTCTGCTGAGCATCAGCAGAAGCCTCGGCATAATCCGCAACTTTCGCACCGGAGGTCAACAGGACAAATCGTAATTCATCGCCCAGCGCCGTCAGCTTCGCCGCCAGTTCTGGCTCCGCGTACAGGGTTACTGCCGCTTCCAGAGAGCCGCCGACTTTCTTATCAGCACGCGCCTGCTCGATAACCTTGTTCACTTCGCCACGCACTTTCAGCAGCTCGTCCCAGAAGGCATCGTTCATCGCTTCGGTGCTGGAGAGATCGAACAGACCTTCGTACCACTCGCCGGTGAAGACATACTTCTCACGATCGCCCGGCAGGTAACCCCAGATTTCATCCGCGGTGAAGGACATGATCGGCGCCATCCAGCGTACCAGCGCTTCTGCGATATGGAACAGCGCGGTCTGGCAGCTACGACGCGCCACGCTGTCCGCTTTCGCGGTGTACTGGCGGTCTTTGATGATGTCGAGGTAGAACGAGCCCATCTCAATGGAGCAGAAGCGCATCAGGCGCTGCACCACTTCGTGGAAGTCATAAGACTCGTAGGCCTTCAGGATATCTTCCTGCGCCGCTTTCGCGCAGCCTACCGCCCAGCGGTCCAGAACGACCATCTCTTCCGGTTTCACCATGTCTTTTGCCGGATCGAACCCGTTCAGGTTCGCCAGCAGGAAGCGCGCGGTGTTACGGATACGACGATAGCTGTCGGCAGCGCGTTTCAGGATCTCGTCAGACACCGCCATTTCGCCGGTGTAGTCGGTAGAGGCCACCCACAGACGCAGAATGTCTGCGCCCAGCTTGTTCATCACATCCTGCGGAGAAACGGTGTTACCGATAGATTTGGACATCTTACGGCCCTGACCATCCACGGTGAAGCCGTGAGTCAGTACCTGACGGTAAGGCGCTTTACCCTTCATGGCGGTAGAGATCATCAGAGATGACATGAACCAGCCGCGGTGTTGGTCAGACCCTTCCAGATACATATCGGCAGCGTGACCGGCAAACTCCGGACGCACGTCAACCACGGAGGAGTGGGTAGACCCGGAATCGAACCACACGTCCAGGGTATCCGGCACTTTCTCGTAGTTATCCGCATCAGCGCCCAGGATGTCGCGGGCGTCGAGATCCCACCACGCCTGAATGCCGTCAACTTCGACGCGCTTCGCCACTTCTTCCATCAGTTCCAGGGTATTCGGGTGCAGCTCATGCGTCTCTTTATGCACGAACAGAGACATCGGCACGCCCCAGGTACGCTGACGGGAGATACACCAGTCAGGACGGTTAGCCACCATGGATTCGATACGCGCCTGGCCCCAGTCAGGGATCCACTGCACGCCTTTGATCTCTTTCAGAGACTGCTCGCGCAGGCCCTTCTGATCCATGCTGACGAACCACTGCGGGGTCGCACGGAAGATGATCGGGGTCTTGTGACGCCAGCAGCACGGATAGCTGTGCTGCATTTTTTCAACGTGCAGCAGCGCGCCGCTGGTACGCAGCATGTCGACGATAATGTCGTTCGCTTTGAAGACGTTGATACCGTCCAGCGCCGGGTAGGTGCCAGGCAGGTAAGAACCGTCCGGGCCAACCGGGTTAGCGATTTCCAGACCGTACTTCAGGCTGATGTTGTAGTCGTCAGGACCGTGGCCACCGGCGGTATGTACCGCACCGGTACCCGCTTCCAGCGTCACGTGGTCGCCGAGGATCGCCGGAACGTCGAAGTCCAGGAACGGGTGTTTGAAGCGCATCAGCTCCAGGGCGTCACCTTTCACGGTGCCCAGCACGGTGTAGTCAGTGATATGCGCGCGCTGCAGCACGCTCTCAACCAGATCTTTCGCCAGGATAACCGCCTGACCGTCAATCTGCACCAGCGCGTATTCGAACTCACCGGACAGGGAGATCGCACGGTTGGCTGGCAGGGTCCACGGGGTGGTGGTCCAAATCACCAGAGAGATCGGGCCGTTTACCGAGGCGACGCCAAATTTGGCTTTTACCGCATCCTGATCCACCGCGTGGAAAGCCACGTCGATAGACGGAGAGGTTTTGTCGTAATACTCCACTTCCGCTTCTGCCAGCGCAGAACGGCAGTCCACGCACCAGTGCACCGGCTTAGCGCCTTTATGCAGGTGGCCGTTACCGATGATTTTGCCCAGCGCACGGATAATGTTGGCTTCCGTTTTGAAGTCCATGGTCAGGTACGGGTGCGACCAGTCGCCCAGCACGCCCAGACGGATGAAGTCAGCACGCTGACCGTCAACCTGCGTGGCTGCGTATTCGCGGCACTTCGCACGGAACTCGGCGGCGGTGAACTTCTCACCTGGCTTGCCGAACTCTTGCTCGACTTTCAGCTCGATTGGCAGACCGTGGCAGTCCCAGCCCGGAACGTAAGGCGAGTCATAGCCCGCGAGTCCTTTGGACTTCACGATAATGTCTTTCAGAATCTTGTTAACCGAGTGACCAATATGAATGCTGCCATTCGCATAGGGAGGGCCATCATGCAGAATGAAGGTTTTTTTGCCTTTTTTGGCTGCACGAATGATGCCGTACAGGTCATCATCGGTCCAACGCGCCAGCATTCCCGGTTCGCGCTTGGCGAGATCGCCGCGCATCGGGAACCCTGTTTCCGGCAAATTCAGGGTTGATTTATAGTCACTCATCAGATTCTCGGTTCCGTATTTATCACGTAGGCAGTTAAGCCGGTTCTAAAGCCCAAAAAACTCGCGGGCCGTCAATTCATCTCGCGCAATTTGCGCTTTGAGTTCATCCAGCGAACCAAATCGCTGCTCATTGCGTATTTTTTTACGCAGTATTACATCTATATGGCGACCATACAGGTCCATTACAACGTCCAGCAGGTGCACTTCCAGCTGTTGACGCACACCGGCGACGGTCGGACGCGTGCCAATATTGGCGACGCCGTAGAACGGCTTATCGCCCAGTCCTGCCACTTCTACCGCATAGACCCCTTTAACCGGGGAAACCTGACGACGCAGCGGTATATTCGCCGTCGGGAAACCTATCGTGCGGCCCAGCGCATCGCCATGGACCACGCGGCCAGAGATGGTGAACGGATGCCCCAGCAGGGTTTCTGCCGTATCCAGTTCATCATCGGCCAGTGCCCGGCGTACCGCCGTGCTGCTGACGCGCACGCCGCCTTCACAGAAGGTCATCGCGCTGGTGACGTCAAAACCGTACTCCAGACCAGCCTTCTGTAATAGCAAGAAATCGCCCTGACGACCAGCGCCAAAGCGGAAATCATCGCCCACGGCAAGAAACTGCACGCCAAGACGCTTAACCAGCAGGTCGCTGACGAAATTTTGTGCTGTCAGCGCGGCAAAGCGGCGATCGAAACGTACGCACAATACGTAGTCCACGCCGGACTCAGCCAGATAGCGCAACTTCTCGCGCAGGCGTGTAAGACGGGCGGGAGATTTATCGCCCGCGAACAGCTCCAGCGGCTGCGGTTCGAAAATCATCACTACAACGGGCAGACCACGGGCCTCCCCTTCTTTACGCAATCCCTGCAACAGCGCCTGATGACCACGATGCACGCCGTCGAAATTACCAATGGTCAGCACGCACCCGTGCGGGGCTCTGCTGAGATTATGTATGCCGCGTATCAGCTTCATGTCTGGCTCAAAACAGTGAAAATCGCCAAAGTATACCTTGTACAGCGGTTAAGGTTAACCGGCGATTGTTCGTGCAAAACAGAAAGCCGTAATGATTTCATCAGGCTGACCTTTCGCAGCGAAAAAATCTGCTCGCGAACTGCGATTTTTATGCCGAAAAGCTGTATTCACGAACAACAAGCTGGTAGAATCCTGCGCCATCACTACGTAACGTAGCGTCGCCACATTAACGGCGCTTATTTGCACAAATCCATTGACAAAAGAAGGTATAGAGGGCATATTCCTCGGCCTTTGAATTGTCCACATAGATCATATTTGGGAGTTGGACCTTGGCTAATATCAAATCAGCTAAGAAACGTGCCGTACAGTCTGAGAAGGCTCGTAAGCACAACGCAAGCCGTCGCTCTATGATGCGTACCTTCATCAAGAAAGTATACGCAGCTATCGAAGCTGGCGACAAAGCTGCTGCGCAGAACGCATTTAACGAAATGCAACCAATCGTGGATCGTCAGGCTGCTAAAGGTCTGATCCACAAAAACAAAGCAGCGCGTCATAAAGCAAACCTGACCGCGCAGATCAACAAACTGGCTTAATCGCCGCTTGTTGTTGCTTGTTTTAAAAGAACCCGCTTAACGCGGGTTTTTTTATGTCTTCAGATTGCCGGTGGCGTAAACAGCGCCGAGTAGTCACGGTTACAGATTCGCTGTACCGCGGGGTGCTGAATCATTCTTTCGGCAAATATGGCGTGATACTCCTCCATCACGTTATCCACTCTGCCTATCTCCGTAATCTTGTCATCCGAATAGAGATCGTGCGCGTAGAGCGTCGGCGCAACAAAGATGGCGTTATGCGCTTCACCAAAGGCTTTCATCAGCGCCGCATCGTCGAACTCACCGAGGATTTCCACCTTCAGCCCCTGGGAATTAAACCAGTTCAGCAGCTTGCGTCCGAGCATGGAACGCCTTCCCGGCACCAGCAGGCGACGCTCTTCCAGGCAGGCCGGGAAGGGTTTCTCCGGCGGCGGATTAATGCACCAGAAGCTCACGCCGCATTCTCCAATCTTCACCGAGAACAAGCCTTCCTGCTGCGTGGAGTCAATCGGGCAGTCCGAGATAATCATGTCCAGCTTGTGCTGGCTTAGCTGTTCCAGCAGCATCTCGTGAGTGGATTCAAAGCAGCGAAGATGAATTTGTTCATCTTCAACCACCGCCGCGTCCAGCACGCCGCTCACCAGCCGTTTGGACAGCGCATCCGCCACGCCAACATCAAAAAGCAGGTTCGACTCTTTGCGGTAGTTGACGATATCCAGCATCTCCTGGCTCAGGGTGAACATCTTGTCCGCGTAGCGGAAAACCAGTTCACCCAGTTCGCTGGGTTCAATCCCGCGCCCCTTACGCTTGAACAGCTTGCCCTGCAAACGCTCTTCCAGCGCCTTAATTTGCCCGGTGATGGTTTGCGGCGTCAGGTAGAGCGCCTCTGCTGCCCCGACCACCGATCCCTGTTTATAGACGTGCCAGAAGTAGTAAAGATGGTTGTAATTTAAATGAGACATCGCGTCTTCTCTCCCTGAGTGTGGATCGGGAGAAGGCTCGCCTCCTCCCGGTGTTCCGTTATGCCTGGACGGCCTGTCCGGACAATTTTACCTTCAGCAAGGTATAACCGATTACCGCGGCCAGTAATGACCCGATAAGAATGCCGAGTTTCGCCCAGACGATCAGCTCAGGCGCATGCGCGCCAAACGCCAGCGTCGAGATAAAGATCGACATCGTAAACCCGATACCACACAGCACGCCGACGGCCATAATCTGCTTAAACGTAGTGCCGTGCGGCAATGACGCCAGCTTCAGTTTCGTCGCCAGCCAGCAGAAGATACTAATACCCAGCGGCTTGCCGATAAACAGCCCGGCAATAATGCCCAGCGGCAGCACGGACGTTAGCCCGTCCAGCGTCACCCCGCCGAGGGAAACGCCCGCGTTGGCAAACGCAAACAGCGGCAGGATCATAAAGGCGACCCACGGGTGCAGCACATGCTCCAGCTGTTTGGCAGGCGACTTGCCGTCCTGCGGCTTCAGCGGCACGAAGAAGCCGACGATCACCCCAGCCAGCGTGGCATGCACGCCTGATTTCAGCACCGCCGTCCACAGCACCATCCCCACGAGGATGTAGATACCGATGCGGCGCACATTAAAGATGTTCAGCAGCGCCAGCACCGCAATCGCCCCGGCAGCCACGCTCAGGGACAGGATCGACAGATCGCTGGTGTAGAACAACGCGATAATCACAATGGCGCCAAGGTCATCAATAATCGCCAGCGCCATCAGGAAGATTTTCAGGGCTACCGGCACGCGGCTTCCCAGCAGGGCCAGCACCCCGAGCGCAAAAGCGATATCCGTCGCAGCCGGGATTGCCCAGCCGTGACGTGCGATCGGATCCTGCCAGGTGAACGCCAGAAAGAGCAGCGCCGGCACCACCATCCCGCCGAGCGCAGCAATGACCGGGAACGCCGCACGCTGGCGGCTGGCAAGCGAACCCAGCACCAGCTCACGCTTAACCTCAAGCCCCACAAGCAGGAAGAACACCGCCATCAGCGCATCGTTGATCCAGAGCAGCATGTTCTTGTTGATTTCCAGCGCCCCGACCTTCAGTTCAACGGGCGTTTCCAGAAAAGCATGATACAGATCGCGGGTCATTCCGACGTTGGCCAGTACCATCGCGGCCGCAGCAGCCATAATCAGGATCACGCCGCCGGATGCCTCACTGCTAAAGAAACGGTGTAGTAATTTCACTTTAGTTCTCTCTTTTACAACAATACCTCGATAAAACCATAATACCAAGCCAGATAGCTCGGCAAAAACAGATTAATATTGAGTATAGGTTCAGTTTAACCGAGCAATACCGATAAAAAGAAAAAGCCCGGAATCGCTTCCGGGCTTTTGCGGATGAAAACCAGCTAGTCGATTAGCGGGTCAAATCATCGAAGAATTTTTTGACGCCATCGAAGAAGCTTTTGGAGCGCGGGCTATTTTTCTCACCCGTCGGGCCACCGAAACTCTCCTGCAACTCTTTCAGCAGCTGTTTCTGCTTGTCGTTCAGGCCAACCGGCGTTTCCACGACGACGCGGCACAGCAGATCGCCCTGCGCACCACCACGAACGGATTTAACGCCTTTACCGCGCATGCGGAACAGCTTACCGGTCTGGGTCTCGCCCGGGATCTTCAGATTGACGCGACCATCCAGCGTCGGTACTTCAATTTCGCCACCGAGTGCCGCCATCGCGAAGTTGATCGGTACTTCACAGTACAGGTTGTTCCCTTCGCGCTCGAAAATCGCGTGCTGTTTCACCTGCACCTGAACGTACAGATCGCCTGCCGGTGCGCCGTGTTCACCTGCTTCACCTTCGCCCGCCAGACGAATGCGGTCGCCCGTATCGACGCCAGCTGGGATCTTAACGGACAGGGTCTTGGTTTTCTCAACGCGACCGTGGCCGTGGCACTTGGTGCACGGATCTTTAATCAGCGTACCGCGACCGTGACAGTGCGGACAGGCCTGCTGTACCGCGAAGAAGCCCTGACGCATCTGCACCTGGCCGGAGCCGTGACAGGTTGGACAGGTCTGCGGCTGCGTACCCGCTTTCGCGCCGCTGCCGTGGCAGACGTCACACTCTTCCAGCGTCGGAATACGGATCTCTTTGGTGACGCCGCGAACGGCCTCTTCCAGCGTCAGATCCATGTTGTAGCGCAGATCCGCGCCGCGCGCCGCGCGCTGACGACCACGACCGCCGCCGAAGATGTCGCCAAACACATCGCCAAAGATATCGCTGAAGTCAGCGCCGCCGCCAAAGCCGCCGCCACCGAATCCACCGCCGCCCATGCCGCCCTGTTCAAAGGCTGCGTGACCGTACTGGTCATAGGCCGCACGTTTTTGTGCATCGGTCAGGACTTCATAGGCTTCTTTGATCTCTTTAAATTTGGCTTCAGCCTCTTTGTCACCCTGATTACGGTCCGGGTGGAATTTCATGGCCAGGCGCTTATACGCCTTTTTGATTTCACGCTCTTCCGCAGTTTTCGGAACGCCTAAAATCTCGTAATAGTCTTGCTTTGCCATTGGTTTTTTTAAGCCCCTTAACATGCGAGCACGGGCGTGGAGAGTTCTCCTACGCCCGTGCCGATTAATTACCCTGCATCAGGGCGATTATTTTTTGTCTTTAACTTCTTCGAACTCAGCGTCGACAACGTCGTCGTCTTTCGCGTTGTTCGCAGAAGCGTCAGCGCCCGCCTGCTGTTGAGCGTGCTGCTGCTGAGCGATTTCCATCAGCTTCTGGGAAGCCTGTGCCAGCTCCTGCATTTTCGCTTCGATGTCCGCTTTGTCTTCGCCTTTCAGAGACGTTTCCAGTGCGCTCAGTGCAGCTTCGATAGCAGTTTTGTCTTCCGCTGGCAGCTTATCGCCGGCTTCTTCAACCTGCTTACGGGTGCTGTGCAGCAGATGGTCACCCTGGTTACGGGTCTGAACCAGCTCTTCGAACTTACGGTCGGATTCCGCGTTAGCTTCGGCATCGCGAACCATTTTTTCGATTTCTGCTTCGTTCAGGCCAGAAGATGCCTTGATGGTGATCTTCTGCTCTTTACCGCTGTTTTTGTCTTTCGCAGACACGTGCAGGATACCGTCAGCATCGATGTCGAAGGTGACTTCGATCTGTGGCATGCCGCGCGGTGCCGGGTTAATACCGTCCAGGTTGAACTGACCCAGAGATTTGTTATCCGCCGCACGCTTACGCTCACCCTGCAGCACATGGATGGTTACCGCAGACTGGTTGTCTTCAGCGGTAGAGAACACCTGGCTGTGCTTGGTTGGGATGGTGGTGTTTTTGTTGATGAGCGCAGTCATCACACCGCCCATGGTTTCGATACCCAGAGACAGCGGGGTAACGTCCAGCAGCAGTACGTCTTTCACTTCACCGGTCAGTACGCCACCCTGAACCGCAGCACCAATTGCCACCGCTTCGTCCGGGTTAACGTCTTTACGTGGCTCTTTACCAAAGAACTCAGCCACTTTCTTCTGGACCATTGGCATACGGGTCTGGCCACCAACGAGGATAACGTCGTTGATATCAGACACGGACAGGCCAGCGTCCTGCAGAGCAACTTTCAGCGGCTCGATAGAACGGTTCACCAGGTCTTCTACCAGGCTTTCCAGTTTCGCACGGGTCACTTTGATGTTCATGTGTTTAGGACCGGTCGCGTCTGCGGTGATGTACGGCAGGTTCACGTCGGTCTGCTGAGCGGAAGACAGCTCGATCTTCGCTTTCTCAGCGGCTTCTTTCAGGCGCTGCATAGCCAGCGGGTCGTTACGCAGGTCAATGCCCTGATCTTTCTTGAACTCGTCAACGAGGTAGTTGATCAGACGGGTATCGAAGTCTTCACCACCCAGGTGGGTATCACCGTTGGTTGCCAGAACTTCGAAGGTTTTTTCGCCGTCAACTTCGTCGATTTCGATAATAGAGATATCGAAGGTACCACCACCCAGGTCGTAAACCGCGATAGTACGGTTGCCGACTTCTTTATCCAGACCGTAAGCCAGTGCAGCCGCGGTTGGTTCGTTGATGATACGTTTTACTTCCAGACCTGCGATACGGCCAGCATCTTTGGTTGCCTGACGCTGAGCATCGTTGAAGTAGGCAGGAACGGTGATAACAGCTTCAGTTACCGGCTCACCCAGGTAATCTTCAGCGGTTTTCTTCATTTTTTTCAGCACTTCAGCAGAAATCTGCGGTGGTGCCGTTTTGGTGCCTTTCACATCAAGCCATGCATCGCCGTTATCTGCTGCGATGATTTTGTAAGGCATGATGGAAACGTCACGCTGAACTTCTTCGTCCTGGAAGCGGCGGCCGATCAGGCGTTTAATCGCAAACAGGGTGTTTTGCGGGTTTGTCACTGCCTGACGTTTAGCCGGCTGACCAACCAGAGTTTCACCATCCTGGGTATAAGCAATGATAGAAGGCGTGGTGCGATCGCCCTCGGCGTTCTCCAGCACGCGTGCAGTAGTGCCATCCATAATCGCTACACAAGAGTTGGTTGTACCCAGGTCGATACCAATAATTTTACCCATCTAAACGTCTCCACTAAAAATTCAGTCAACATGTGGTTGTGTACCTGTAATAAGGGCAGAACGTGCTTTTTCAACTGCCCAGATTTGATTTTTTTCAGGTCCACACACTGCGGTTGACTACAAGATGGGGTCGCGACGGCATCCATCAAGGGGGAATGATAAAAAAAATTTTAATTTCACCCTGATGAGATCATAGACGCCATCGATTGCGCCCATTATGATGCCGCGCCCCGTCAGGGAGAACTGACGCGGGTTTAACCATTTCACCATATTAATGATGATTTTTTTGAGGACTTATGGGCAACACTAAGTTGGCTAATCCGGCTCCGCTGGGCCTGATGGGTTTTGGCATGACCACTATTCTGCTGAACCTGCACAATATCGGGATGTTCCCGATGGATGGCATCATCCTGGCGATGGGCATTTTTTACGGCGGTATCGCGCAAATTTTCGCGGGCCTGCTGGAATATAAAAAAGGCAATACCTTCGGCTTAACCGCCTTCACCTCTTACGGTTCTTTCTGGCTGACCCTGGTTGCCATTCTGCTGCTGCCTAAAATGGGCATGGCAGACGCGGCAAACGCCCACTTCCTGGGCGTTTATCTGGGCCTGTGGGGCATCTTCACCCTGTTCATGTTCTTCGGTACCCTGAAAGGCAACCGCATGCTGCAGTTCGTCTTCCTGAGCCTGACCGTCCTGTTCGCCCTGCTGGCGATTGGTCACCTCGTGGATAACGAAGGCATCGTTCATGTTGCAGGCTGGATTGGTCTGGTTTGCGGCGCGAGCGCTATCTACCTTGCAATGGGTGAAGTGCTGAACGAGCAGTTTGACCGCACCGTGCTACCGATTGGTGAAAAACACTGATCCTTCTGTCGTGTCCGCCTCGCGGGCACGACATCCCTTCTTCTGCCCCAGCCAAATCCCTAATCCCAGCCCCATCACCGACAGCGCCAGCACGTACCAGGCCGGAGCCATGGGAGAAACGCCCATCAGGACCGTCACCGCAATCGGCGTCAGCCCGCCGAAAATGGCATACGACACGTTGTAGGAAAACGAAATCCCGGTAAAGCGAACCTCTGGCGGGAACGCGCGCACCATCACGTACGGTACCGCCCCGACAACGCCCACGCACAGCCCTACCACGCCGTACAGCAGGAACAACTGTTCAGGATGGCTGCCTGCCAGATGGTAAAACGCCCAGCTTGAAGCGGCCAGTAACAGGCTGCCGACAATAAAGGTGACGCTGGCGCCGAAACGATCTGCCGCCAGCCCGGCGGCCAGACAGCCAAAGCAGAGCATGATTGTCGCGATACTGTTTGCCTGTAGCGTCACGGCAGGGGCGAAACCGTACTGCTTTTGCAGCCAGACTGGGGACATCAATATCACTACCACAATGCCCGCCGAGAGCAGCCAGGTGAGCAGCATCGATACCACCACCGCTTTTTTATGGCGTACCACGACCGCCTTCACCGGCAGCTCCTGCGCCAGCGCTTTGCGCTGCTGCATTTCGAGGAAAATGGGGGTCTCCTGCAGCCAGCGGCGCAGGTACATCGCGACCAGACCAAACGCCCCGCCCAGCAAGAACGGAATACGCCAGCCCCAGTCGTGTACGGCCTGCTGCGTCATGCTGGTATTCACAATGGTGGCGACCACCGAGCCGAGCAGGATCCCGACCGTTAGCCCCGCCGTTAAGGTTCCGCAGGCGATACCAATGCGGCGCACGGGAACATGCTCCGCGACAAACACCCACGCGCCCGGCACTTCACCGCCAATCGCCGCCCCCTGCAGGACGCGCATCAGCAACAGCAGCAACGGCGCGAGAATGCCCATCGAGGCATAGGTAGGCAACAGACCAATGGCCAGCGTCGGCACGGCCATCAGCAGGATGCTAAGGGTAAACATCTTCTTACGGCCGACCAGATCGCCAAAGTGGGCCATGATAATGCCGCCCAGCGGACGCGCCAGATACCCGGCGGCAAAAATGCCGAAGGTTTGCACCTGACGCAGCCACTCCGGGATATCTGCCGGGAAGAAGAGTTCCCCCACCACGGCGGCGAAGAAGACGAAGATAATGAAATCGTAAAACTCCAGCGCGCCGCCTAAGGCCGCGAGCGTGAGGGTTTTGTAATCCTGTCGATTCAGAGGTCGGGTGTTATGTGACATAGCGAACCATTATGCGTGTATTGTGGATTTATTTTTACAGCAATCGTAAAGAAAAAATTACTATACCGTAAAACCGTTACCACGCTATCGCCGCTTCAGCTTATGTCACATATTGATTAATTTCAGGAGATTGTTTCGCGACGCGCGTTTTTAGGACGAAAAGCTGCTACCACTTTCTCATCGGTTTCGACATACGGGCCGTCAAGCAACTGTATACAATACGGTACACTTGCAAAGATACCGTGAACGATGACGCTGCCGTCTTCCGCTTTAAGCCCTTCCAGGGTCTCTTTGATCGACTTCGGCTGGCCCGGCAGGTTCAGGATCAACGCCTGCTTGCGGATCACCCCCACCTGGCGGGAAAGAATGGCCGTCGGAACAAAGTGTAGACTGATCTGGCGCATCTGTTCGCCGAAGCCAGGCATTTCACGATCGGCAATCGCCAGCGTCGCGTCCGGCGTCACATCACGGCGTGCGGGGCCGGTTCCGCCGGTGGTTAACACCAGGTGACAGCTCATCTCATCCACCAGCTCACACAGGGTCTGCTCGATGATCGGCTGTTCGTCGGGAATCAGGCGAGTCTGGATCTCAAACGGGGTAGTCAGTGCACTGGCCAGCCACGCTTCCAGAGCGGGGATGCCTTTATCCTGGTAAACACCGCTGGAGGCGCGGTCAGAAATCGACACTAAGCCGATGCGTAAGGTATTCATATCCATTCCATTCAAAGAGTACTGATTAAAGGGAATGATACACGCAGAGAGGGGATTCAGACAGGGGACGAAAGCAGTCGCGTGACCGGGAGCCCGGTCACGCAGAATGATTACA
Organism: Enterobacter sp. ku-bf2; assembly: GCF_001742765.1. Classification (NCBI taxonomy): domain Bacteria; kingdom Pseudomonadati; phylum Pseudomonadota; class Gammaproteobacteria; order Enterobacterales; family Enterobacteriaceae; genus Enterobacter; species Enterobacter sp. ku-bf2. The sequence continues at coordinate 297,750 of NZ_MDVW01000018.1, read as the reverse complement.
GCAGGTCGCCGATCATTTTTTCCAGTTTGCCCTGGTCAACAGCAAACTTACGGATACCGTCCGCCAGTTTGTCTACCGCCATTGGATCCTGGTTGTGCTGCCACAGGAACTCGGATTCAGTGATGCGCTCTGGGCGTGCTTTCACTTCACCGGTGTAGGACAGTTTACGCTCCAGGGTACCTTCGCTTTCTGCCAGCTCTTTCAGCAGCGCAGGCGCGATGGTCAGGCGGTCACAGCCAGCCAGCTCGATGATTTCACCGACGTTACGGAAGCTTGCGCCCATAACCACAGTCTCATAGCCATGCTGTTTGTAGTATTCGTAGATTTCAGTCACAGAAATCACGCCTGGATCTTCAGCCGGTGCGTACTCTTTCTTATCGGTGTTGGCTTTGTACCAGTCCAGAATACGGCCCACGAACGGAGAAATCAGGTATACGCCCGCTTCTGCACAAGCACGCGCCTGAGCGAAGGAGAACAGCAGGGTCAGGTTACAGTTGATACCGTCTTTTTCCAGCTGCTCTGCAGCGCGAATACCCTGCCAGGTAGAAGCCAGTTTGATCAGGATACGGTCGTTGCTGATGCCCGCGTCGTTGTACATTTTGATCAGACGTTTCGCTTTGGCAATAGACGCTTCGGTGTCGTAGGAGAGACGCGCATCCACTTCGGTAGAGATACGGCCAGGAACCAGTTTCAGGATCTCCAGACCGATGTTCACTGCCAGTTTGTCAGTGGCATCCACAACCTGCTGCGCGCGGTCATTGCTCTGCGCTTTCGCCCAGGTCACTGCGTCGTCAATCAGTTTGCGATACTCAGGGATCTGTGCGGCGTTAAGGATCAGAGAAGGGTTGGTTGTGGCATCCTGCGGCTGGTACAGCTTCATTGCCGCGATATCTCCGGTGTCAGCTACGACAGTGGTGAACTGACGAAGGGAGGTCAATTTATCCGTCATGATAGTGTTTCTCTTTTAACGTGCCCTGGATAATTCACGCTACCGACAGCATGCCTGCAGCGGAAAAATGACAGGTTTACTTGTTAGGGGGATGTAACCGGTCTGCCCTGATGATAACACGACGGAGGGGTAGCGCAACCGCAGACAGTGCGCTTAGGCAGAGTATGATAAACTGGAAATATTAACAGGCTGCTAAGCAACAGCATGCCCAATCAGTGGTAGCGCTTACATATTCACATTGGCATCAACAAGAGGGACGTTAATGCCTGATTTCTTTTTCTTTATTAACGAAGTCCTTTGGGGTTCGATAATGATATACCTGCTTCTGGGAGCAGGGATTTGGTTTACGCTACGCAGTGGGTTTATCCAGTTTCGCTATATTCGCAAGTTTGGCAGAAGTCTGAAAAACAGCGTCACGCCTCAGCCGGGCGGATTAACGTCATTCCAGGCGCTCTGTACCAGCCTCGCGGCTCGCCTCGGCAGCGGCAATCTGGCGGGCGTTGCGCTGGCCATCAGCGCCGGTGGGCCGGGCGCGGTCTTCTGGATGTGGGTGACGGCGCTACTCGGGATGGCCACCTCCTTTGCCGAAAGTTCGCTTGCACAACTCTACAAAGAGAAAGATAAGCACGGCCAGTTTCGCGGTGGTCCAGCCTGGTACATGGCGCGTGGCTTAGGGATGCGCTGGATGGGCGTCCTGTTCTCGGTTTTTTTACTGCTCGCGTACGGTCTTATTTTTAATACCGTCCAGGCGAATTCGGTCGCCAACGCCCTGCGCTATGCCTTCTCCTGCCCCGAGTGGATCGCGGGTCTCGCTTTAGCCCTCGTCGTTCTGCTTACCATCTCGGTCGGTCTCAAGGGCATCGCTCGCCTGATGCAGTGGCTGGTGCCCATTATGGCGCTGCTCTGGGTTGCCGCGAGCCTGTTCGTTGCCGCACTGCATCTCGATCAGGTGCCGGGCGTGATTGCCACCATCGTCAAAAGCGCCTTTGGCTGGCGCGAAGTGGCCTCCGGGGCGCTGGGCTACACCTTCAGCCAGGCGCTGATGGCGGGTTTTCAACGGGGCATGTTCTCCAATGAAGCCGGTATGGGGTCAACCCCCAACGCGGCCGCCGCCGCCTCTTCCTGGCCGCCGCACCCGGCCGCACAAGGCATTGTGCAGATGATTGGCGTCTTTACCGATACCATTATTATCTGTTCCGCCAGCGCCATGATTTTGCTGCTGGCAGGCCCCGTACCGCACGCGTCGGGCACCGTCGGGATACAGCTTCTCCAGCAGGCGCTGGTCAACCTGACCGGCGGCTGGGGAGCCGGATTTGTCTCGCTCATCCTGATCTTGTTTGCCTTCAGCTCGATAGTGGTGAATTACCTTTACGCCGAAAATAACCTTATTTTCCTGAAGCTCGACTCCCGCGCCGCAATCGGAACCCTGCGCCTGGGGGTTATCCTGATGGTGATTGCAGGCTCCCTGCTCAGTATGCCGCTGGTCTGGCAGCTGGCCGATATCATTATGGCGCTGATGGCGATCACTAACCTCACGGCAATCCTGCTGCTCTCGCCCGTGGTGACCCTGATTGCCAGAGACTATCTGCGTCAGCGTAAACTCGGCGTTCCGCCGGTCTTTGATCCCGCCCGCTATCCCGATATCAAGGCGCAGCTTGCCCCCGGCACGTGGGATGATTTGCCGCGGCAATAACAGCTATCGATCAATTCGGGGCGATTTTTTGCTAAAGTCGCTCTAAATTTCCTGCAAGGACTGGATATGCTGATTCTGATTTCACCTGCAAAAACGCTCGACTACCAGAGCCCGCTCGCCACCGAACGCTATACCCAGCCTGAACTGCTGGACTACTCGCAACAGCTGATCCGCGAAGCGCGTAAGCTCTCTGCGCCACAAATCGCCTCGCTGATGAGCATTAGCGACAAGCTGGCAGACCTTAACGCGACCCGCTTTCATGAATGGCATCCGGATTTCACCCCTGCCAACGCTCGTCAGGCGATTCTGGCATTTAAAGGCGACGTGTATACCGGCCTGCAGGCGGAAGATTTTAGCGAAGCCGATTTCGATTTTGCCCAGCAGCATCTGCGCATGCTGTCGGGTCTGTACGGCGTACTGCGCCCGCTGGATCTGATGCAGCCTTATCGTCTGGAGATGGGGATTCGTCTGGAGAATGCCAAAGGCAAAGACCTTTACCATTTCTGGGGCGATATCATCACCGATAAGCTGAATGCGGCGCTGCACGCACAGGGCGATAACGTAGTGATTAACCTGGCGTCCGATGAATATTATAAGTCGGTGAAGCCGAAAAAACTGGATGCCGACATCATCAAGCCGGTATTCCTTGACGAGAAGAACGGTAAGTTCAAAGTGATCAGCTTCTACGCCAAGAAAGCGCGTGGCCTGATGAGCCGCTACATCATTCAGAACCGCCTGACGAAGCCGGAGCAGCTAACCGCCTTCAACAGCGAAGGCTATTTCTTTGACGAGGCGTCGTCAGGGAAAGGCGAACTGGTGTTTAAGCGCCACGAGCAGTAAAAACAAACCCCGCCAGCTGGCGGGGTTTTGCATTAGTGGTGTTTCCAGTCCGGGCCGCGATCGTCGCGGCGGTCATCGTGGTGATGGTCATCGTGACGATCGTCGTGTTTACGATGCTCATCATGTGGGCGCCAGTGGTTATCGCGCCAGTCATAATGCGCTTTCCACCAGTCGTGGTCGCGCCAGCGGCCGCCGTCCCAGTAATGCCCGTTATTATCCCGGTCGCCAATCTGCAGTTTGACCGCGGGTACGAGGGTGATTTCGGATGCCTGTACCGCCATGGGAGCGACCAGCATCAGTGAAAGCGCAATCAGCACAGGTTTCAGTGTAGACATCGGTGACTCCTTATTATCTTTGCCCAACGTGGGCCGATGTAAGGAGAGTACGCGAGGGGAACGGGGGATGTTATTCTCTGCAATCCTAAACGCTAAGTGACCGCATTTATTGGGAATTTCTACTTTTTCCCTGCTATTTTTCTCCTTAATTTCTCCATAAAAAAAGCCGGGTGGCGCTTCGCTTACCCGGCCTACGATTTGTTCGTCGTTGTAGGCCCGGTAAGGCATAGCCGCCACCGGGCAACACAATCACGCACGCGTCATCATTGGTTGTAGGTCGGGTAAAGCGTAGCCGCCACCCGACAAAAAATCATGCGCGAGACATCATCAGCTTACGCAGCGCGGCAAAGTCTGCCGGCAGCTCATGAGACAACAGCGGCAGGTCGGCACGCTCGGCCAGCTCTTTTGGCAGCGGCAGCGTTTCGCCCAGAATCGCCTCCACGCTCTCTTTGAACTTCGCCGGATGTGCGGTTCCCAGGAACAGGCCGTATTCACCCGGATTAAGCTGATCGCGCAGCGCGCGGTAGGCGATCGCCGCGTGCGGTTCAGAGGTATACCCCACCGCCTTCAGCTCGCGCATGGTGGATTTGGTGGTCTCATCCGTCACCGCGGCATAGCCCAGGTCACCCAGGCGCCAGATCTTACGGCGGAACAGCTCTTCCACGCGCGGCCAGTTGTTTGGCTGTGACACATCCATCGCATTGGAGAGGGTCGCCTGCGTGGCGTTCGGCGCCCACTTCCCGTCTTTCAGGAAGCGCGGCACGGTGTCGTTGGCATTGGTGGCGGCGATAAAGCGTTTCACCGGCAGACCCAGGGATTTTGCCAGCAGGCCCGCCGTCAGGTCACCGAAGTTACCGCTCGGCACGGAGATCACCAGCTGGTTGCGCGCTTCCTGCGGCAGTTGCGCCACCGCTTCGAAGTAGTAGCAGATCTGCGCCAGCAGACGGCTGATGTTGATGGAGTTGGCGGAGTTCAGACCCAGCGCCACCTTCAGCTCTTCGTCGTCGAAGGCCTGCTTGACCAGCGCCTGGCAGGCATCGAAATCACCGTCAATTGCCACGGTTTCAATGTTGCCGCCGAGGGTGCAGAACAGTTTCTCCTGCAGCGGGCTGATTTTACCTTTCGGATAGAGGATCACCACGCGGACGTTTTTCAGGCCGTAGAACGCATGGGCTACCGCCGCGCCGGTATCGCCGGAGGTTGCGGTCAGGATGGTCACCGGCTTGTCGCCGCTGATGTGGGTCAGCATCTGCGCCATAAAGCGGCCGCCGAAGTCTTTGAACGCCAGGGTTGGGCCGTGGAACAGCTCCAGACAGCCGACGTCAGGCTCAACCTGCTGAACCGGCGCCGGGAACGCGAATGCCGCGCGTACGCGCTCTTCCAGCAGCTCCTGCGGAATTTCATCGCCGATAAACGCGGACAGAATTTTGGTGCTGCGGGTGACAAAATCCTGCTTCAGCAGGTCATCAATCTCGGTCAGCTGGAATTCCGGCAGGTCATGAGGGAAAAACAGCCCCTGATTTTTGCCCAGTCCCTGAGTCACCGCCTGCGCGAAGCTGACCTGCTCGTTATGATCTTTAAGGTTGTAGAGTTTCATTAATTATCCCAGTACTCGTGCGCCAGCCGTGTCCAGACGGCAAATATGAACAAAGCCTTCCTGATTTTGCAGGTAGTGTTTAGAGAGCCAGTCCGCCACGCGCTGCGCAGTGTCTGCCTTGTCGCACAGGGCGAACAGCGTCGGGCCGGAGCCGGAGATGCCGCACGCCTGCGCGCCGATATCCATTGATGCCTGTCGCGCCTCGTTAAAGCCGGGCAGCAGCTTCGTGCGGTACGGCTCGGCAATGACGTCCTTCATCAGTTTGGCCGCCAGTTGCGGCTGGCGGGTGTAGCAGGCGTGGATAAAGCCCGCCAGATGACGCCCGTGGGCAATACAGTCCTGACGACGATACTGCGCGGGCAGGATCGCACGCGCTTCCGCGGTTGAAACCTTGATACCCGGATAGGCCAGCACCCACAGCCACTCATCAAACCCTGGCACCTGCTGGCTGATGATGCCATTTTCTTCGATCATCAACTGCATGCCGCCGAGGAAGCACGGCGCCACGTTGTCATAGTGAATGCTGCCGGAGATACGCCCTTCCAGCTCGCCCATTAAGCCCAGCAGGCGATTGTTGTTCAGCGGCTTGCCGCAGTGCTCGTTTATTGCTACCAGCGCGGCGACCACCGAGCAGGCGCTGGACCCCAGACCCGAGCCGATCGGCATACTCTTTTCCAGCGTCATGGCGACCGGCACGTTTTTGCCGATCTCCTGACAGAAGCGTTCCCAGCACTGATAAACGATATTTTCGCGCGGCTCAGACGGCAGTTTACTGGCGAAGCGGCCCACGTTATTCAGGCTGAAGCTGTCTGCCGCTTTCACCGTCACCGTATCACCCAGCAGCGAACCATCCACCGGCGTCACCGCCGCACCCAGCACGTCAAATCCGACGCTCATATTCGCGCTGGAAGCCGGGGCATAAACTTTGACCATGTTAAACTCCTAACTTCCATGACAGGGTACGCAGCAGATCGGCAAACACACCCGCCGCCGTAACATCGTTCCCTGCGCCATAGCCGCGAAGCACCAGCGGCAGTGGCTGATAATAGTGGCTGTAAAACGCGAGGGCGTTTTCGCCGTTTTTGACTTTGTACAGCGGGTCGTTGCCATCCACTTCGGCAATCTTCACCCGGCACACGCCATCTTCTTCAATGTTGCCAACATAGCGCAATACCTTACCTTCATCACGGGCTTTTGCAACGCGAGCGGCAAACGCGTCGTCAAGCTGCGGCAACCTGGCCATAAAGGCGCCAACATCGCCGCTGCTGTCAAATTCTGCCGGCAGAACCGGTTCAATCACGATATCGGAAAGCTCAAGCTCACGGCCCGTTTCGCGGGCGAGGATCAGCAGCTTGCGCGCCACGTCCATACCGGAAAGGTCGTCACGCGGATCCGGCTCGGTATAGCCCAGCTCGCGCGCAGCGCGGGTGGCTTCCGAGAGGCTCATCCCCTCATCCAGCTTGCCGAAGATAAACGACAGCGAGCCGGAGAGAATGCCGGAGAAACGCTGCAGTTCGTCGCCCGCGTTAAGCAGGTTCTGCAGGTTCTCGATAACCGGCAGGCCCGCCCCCACGTTGGTGTCGTACAGGAACTTGCGGCGCGACTTGCTCGCCGCCAGACGCAGCTGGTGATAGTAATCCATCGACGAGGTGTTGGCCTTTTTATTCGGCGTCACCACGTGGAAACCTTCACGCAGGAAGTCCGCGTACTGGTCGGCCACCGCCTGGTTCGAGGTGCAGTCGACGATGACCGGGTTAAGCAGGTGATACTCTTTTACCAGACGGATCAGGCGACCCAGGTTGAACGGCTCTTTTGCCTCCTTCATCTCGGCCTGCCAGTTTTCCAGGTTCAGGCCGTGGACGTTGGTCAGCAGCGCTTTGGAATTCGCGATCCCGCAGACGCGCAGGTCGATGTGTTTCTTCTTCAGCCACGCCTGCTGGCGCTTCACCTGCTCCAGGAGCGCGCCGCCCACGCCACCCACGCCAATCAGGAACAGCTCGATGACCTGATCGGTGTTGAACAGCATCTGGTGAACCACGCGAACGCCGGTGGTGGCATCGTCGTTATCGACGACAACAGAAATTGAACGCTCTGACGAGCCCTGGGCAATCGCCACGATATTGATATTGGCGCGCGCCAGCGCGGCAAAGAATTTGGCGGAGATACCGCGCAGGGTGCGCATACCGTCGCCTACTACGGAGATGATCGCCAGACGCTCCTGAATCGCGAGCGGCTCCAGCAGCTCTTCTTTCAGCTCCAGATAGAACTCTTCCTCCAGCGCGCGGCGGGCGCGCAGGCAGTCAGCCTGCGGCACGCAGAAGCTGATGCTGTATTCGGAAGAGGACTGGGTGATCAGCACCACCGAAATACCGTTGCGGGACATGGCCGCAAACACGCGCGCCGCCATGCCGACCATTCCTTTCATCCCCGGACCGGAGACGCTGAACATCGCCATATTGTTGAGGTTGGAGATGCCTTTCACCGGCAGACCGTCCTCATCGGTGCTCGCGCCAATCAGCGTACCCGGCGCCTGCGGGTTACCGGTATTTTTAATCAGGCAAGGGATCTGGAACTGGGCAATCGGGGAGATGGTACGCGGGTGAAGCACTTTGGCGCCGAAGTAGGAAAGCTCCATCGCTTCCTGGTACGACATCGACTTCAGCAGCCTGGCGTCCGGTACCTGGCGCGGGTCGCAGGTATAGACGCCGTCGACGTCAGTCCAAATCTCGCAACAGTCCGCACGTAAGCAGGCAGCCAGCACGGCGGCGGAGTAGTCGGAGCCGTTACGGCCCAACACCACCAGCTCGCCCTTCTCGTTACCGGCGGTAAAGCCCGCCATCAGGATCATGTGGTCAGACGGAATTTTGCTGGCGGCGATACGGCGGGTTGATTCGGCAATATCAACGGTGGATTCGAGGTAGTGGCCCACCGCCAGCAGTTTTTCAACGGGATCGATCACGGTCACGCTATGGCCGCGCGCTTCCAGCACGCCCGCCATGATGGCGATAGAGAGTTTTTCACCGCGACAAATCAGCGCCGCGTTGATGCTGTCCGGGCACTGGCCGAGGAGGCTGATGCCGTGCAGGACATGTTTAATTTGCGCGAATTCCTGCTCAACGAAGGACTTCAGCTGCGCATGCGGGAAGCCAGGCAGCGCCTCTGCCAGCCCATGCAGTAAGTCAGCGAAGATACGCTCTGCGTCGCTGATGTTCGGAAGTGCATCCTGACCACCGATGGTCTTTTCAATCATCGCCACCAGATGGTTCGTGATTTTTGCCGGGGCAGAGAGCACGGTCGCAACCTGCCCCTGCCTGGCGTTGCTTTCCAGGATATCGGCAACACGCAGAAAACGTTCTGCATTTGCCACTGATGTACCGCCGAACTTCAACACTCGCATGGTTCTACCTCGTTTCCTTTAGCCGAAAAAAAAGCCCGCACTGTCTAGGTGCGGGCTTTTTTCTGTTTTTCCTGTACGCGTCAGCCCGCATCGTTACCTGTGGTAATGATGATGGTTGTGGTAATGGTGGTGATGCTGATGCGTTTCATGGATGTTGTGTACTCTGTCATTATTATCTGTCTGTGCTGTATTCTTTTAGGGTTAAAGGATCGGGCACCTTAAGTCAACGAATTTTTAATTTGATCACAATTCGGGAGACTCTCACGTCCCGCTGTGTGCAGATTTATTTTCATCCGATTCCCCCATGTGCAACCCATCCAGACAGACTTATTCGCCATAGTAAAAACTTATGGCAGTGTTTTACTCGGCCAATTTTTTTTCAATATCGTGTAGCAAACGGTGCAGCATGGCGGTGTCCCGCTGTTCAAGACGCCCCAAACGCTGCTGCAACCAGTCAGCCATTTTTTGATCGTCCGCCACCCCCAGATGCACGAGCAGGTTTTCTACGCGCGCGCGAAGTGCGGCAAGCTGATTTTCATCGGTTCCTGTATTTTGCGACGGGGGAATTTGTATTAAGGATGCTAATTGATAGCAATACACCATGACCGCCTGGCCTAAATTGAGGGACGGATAATCCGCGACCATCGGTGCCCCCGTCAGCACGTCCGCCAGTTCCAGCTCTTCATTGGTTAATCCAGAATCTTCACGCCCAAACACCAGCGCCGCTTTCTCCAGCCACTGGCTTTTCTCGCTGAGCATCGGCACCAGCTCCGCTGGCGTGGCATAGTAGTGGAACTTCGCCCGGCTGCGCGCCGTGGTTGCGACGGTAAACGAAATATCGTGCAGCGCATCGGCAAGCGTAGCGTAAGTGGTTATATTATCGAGAATATCTCCCGATCCGTGCGCCACCCAACGGGCGGCGGGTTCCAGATGGGCCGTGCTGTCCACAATACGCAAATCGGTAAAACCCATGGTCTTCATGGCACGCGCCGCTGCGCCTATATTTTCTGCTCTGGCTGGGGCAACCAGTACAATCGACAGATGCATTTATGCTCTCTTTTTAATCAGTTAGCCGGTAAAAATGTGATGCACTTCAACATATTACGCAGCGCGAATTTACAAAATTGCAACACAAATCACCGAAATAGCGTTTCATAACAAATTAAAAACGCTAAACTATTCTGTGTCTGAACAATCAGTTAGAATGTTAACAGAACACTATTATCCTTATGTTTTATAATGATAATAGCGACATGAATACCCTATTCTGATTGGATTCGCTTCGTTTATAAATCAATGTCCGCAACTAGTTGGTTTATTGAAAAATTGTGACAAAGGCTAGCATTCGGCTACGATGATTTCATCAAACTGTTAACGTGCTACAATTGAACTTGATATATGTCAACGAAGCGTAGTTTTATTGGGTGTCTGGTGTCACTTAGCCTGTTATGTTGCTGTTAAAATGGTTAGGATGACAGCCGTTTTTGACACTGTCGGGTCCAAAGGGAAAGTACCCAAGACCAAGCTAATGATGTTGTTGACGTTGATGGAAAGTGCATCAAGAACGCAATTACGTACTTTAGTCACGTTAAGCCGATCATGTTAATTTGCGACATGCATCAGGCAGGTCAGGGACTTTTGTACTTCCTGTTTCGATTTAGTTGGCAATTTAGGTAGCAAACATGCAGACCCCGCACATTCTTATCGTTGAAGACGAGTTGGTAACACGCAACACGTTAAAGAGCATTTTCGAAGCAGAAGGCTACGATGTCTTTGAAGCGACCGATGGCGCAGAGATGCATCAGATCCTTTCTGAAAATGATATCAACCTGGTGATCATGGATATCAACCTGCCGGGCAAAAACGGTCTTCTTCTGGCGCGCGAACTGCGCGAGCAGGCGAACGTCGCGTTAATGTTCCTGACGGGCCGTGATAACGAAGTTGATAAAATTCTTGGCCTGGAAATCGGTGCGGATGATTACATCACCAAGCCGTTCAACCCTCGCGAGTTAACCATTCGTGCACGCAACCTGCTGTCCCGTACCATGAACCTGGGCACGGTCAGCGAAGAGCGTCGTAGCGTCGATAGCTACAAATTCAACGGCTGGGAACTTGATATCAATAGCCGTTCGCTGATTAGCCCGAACGGCGAGCAGTATAAACTGCCGCGCAGTGAATTCCGCGCGATGCTGCACTTCTGCGAAAACCCGGGCAAGATCCAGTCCCGTGCAGAGCTGCTGAAGAAAATGACCGGCCGTGAGCTGAAGCCGCACGACCGTACCGTAGACGTCACCATCCGTCGTATTCGTAAGCACTTCGAATCTACGCCAGATACGCCGGAAATCATCGCCACGATCCACGGCGAAGGGTACCGTTTCTGCGGTGACCTGCAGGAGTAATCCCGCAGTTAACGCATTAAAAAACGGCGCATTTGCGCCGTTTTTTTTATTTCCAGATCCGCATCGTGTCGTTATCAGGCTCTGCCGGAGGTTCAGGCCGCTTTGGCTGAGAAAGCGAGTACCAGTCGAAATGCCGGGTCAGGTACATCACGGCAAACAGCGCCAGCGCGAGAACCGCTGACCCCAACAGCAACGCGCTGTCCTCCGAGCGCAGCAGGAACCACATCACGACATCCAGCCCGAGTAGCGCCAGCACAAACAGCCCGCTGCGCTTCCAGCTTTTCATCACGGCCTGCAGGTACATTACGTTCATCGCTGCACCAACCAGACTTGCAACGACCCAGGCGGGCGTAAACCCGACGTGTTCAGACAGCGCCAGCAGCACCAGATAGAACAGGACCAGCGACAGCCCCACCAGCAGATACTGCATCGGGTGAAGGCGTAATCCGGTTAAGGTTTCGAAGACAAAGAAGGCCATAAACGTCAGCGCAATCAGCAAAATGGCGTACTTGATCGCACGGTCAGTCAGTTGATACTGATCGGCAGGCGTGGCTACCGTAACGCTAAAAGCAGGGATTGATTCCCACTCTGGCGACTCACTGCCGTTAAACCAGCTCTCAAGATTGTTCGCAAACCAGCTGCTCTGCCAGTTCGCCTGAAAACCAGAATCACCAATTTTATGTTTCACCGGCAGATAGTTACCCATAAAACCCGGATGAGGCCAGTTGCTGTTGAGCGTCATTTCACTGTTGCGTCCCACAGGAACCACGGCAAAACTCCCCGTTCCGGCCAGATTCAGAGACATCTCCAGGGCAAACGTTTTTGACTCCAGCGTTTTGTCAGTCAGCGGAATATGAATACCGGAAAGCGCACCATACACACCCGACCCAGGCTCGACGCTCAACGCCTCGCCATTGATGCTGGAGACTTTCACCGTGCCAATGCCCCGCGCATCCCCCACGCCGACAACGATAAACGGTTGCCCAAGGGTCATCGTTTCCCCTTTAAGCTGCGCCATTTTCTCGGTGCTGAACCGCACTTTTATCCTGAGATCGGTGTTCCAGATTTGTCCGTCATAGATCCCGATATTTCGGGACTCAACGTGCTGGCTACCTTCAACAACCAGAGACTCCGGCAGAATAAAATGCATATAGCTTTTCTTGTACTCGACTTTCTTCTCATCCTCTACCTTGTAAAAAATCTCCGTTACCGGGATAGCAATCAGCGGCCCGACCAGTTTTTGCGGCCCGCTGGTACTCTGACGCAGCGTATTTTCAACATCGTTGCGGTAGCTCTCTCGCTCTGATATCAGGTTACTGACCATAAAAAGCGGGACTAACAACAGCAGGATGCACCCCAGAAGGGTGCTAACTTTCCAGAACAGGGGGGATTTCATCATTACGTCTCCTTTGTGATGAGGAGAGCGTAACCAGGCTATGTGGGGCCAGTTTGAAGTTATGTGAAGGGACGGTGAAGTCTCAGCGTGGCCATCACGCCACCTTCATCACGATTACGCAATGTAATCTCTCCCTGATGCAGACGCGCCACCTCCTGAACAAACGCCAGCCCGAGCCCGCTGCTCTTTAACCCGTTCTCGCGCGGAAGGGAATAAAAGCGCTCAAAAATACGCTCCAGCGCGTAATCCGGGATCCCGCTTCCGCTGTCGGTGACGATCAGCTCTACCTGCCTGCGATCTTCCCGGGCCGCCAGCGCAATGGCGCCACCCTGCGGGGTGAAATCGATAGCGTTATCCAGCAAATTGCCGAGCGCCTGTTCGAGAAGGTCGGGATCGCCCGCCACATAAAGCGATGTCGGCTGAAGGGTCAGCACAATTTCTTTCGCTGCCAACAGCGTCGCTCGCGCGTCTGCAAGCCGAGTGAAGAGCGAGTCAACGCTGACAGCTTCAGGCGTAATCTCGACACGATTTTCAAGCCGCGCCTGAGTGAGCAGCTTTTCAACCAGCGACTGCATGCGCGCATTTTGCACCAGAATATTATCGATAAACCGCGCGGCAACCTGCGGCGGCGGCTGCTCGGAGAGAATTTCTGCCGCGCCGCGTATGGCGGCAATCGGGCTTTTCAGCTCGTGGGTCAACGCATGGACATAGCGTTCAATGTAGTTTTTCCCTTCAAGGCGGATACGCATATTTTCCAGCGCCTGTGCCAGCTTTTGCAGCTCGCTACTGCCTGGATTAGGCAATGGGAGAGGCGTATCGGTGGTTACCGAGTCGGCATAGCGCGATAACGTACCAATAGATCGATTGATCCACCACGCCACCGCCAAGCCAATCAGCAGGGCAATGCCGAGCAGCGCACCGCCTGCCCACAATATCCGTCGCTCGCTGCGGTGAATCACCGGAGCCATCGCGCTGTTCGGTTTCCCCACCGACAGCACGCCGATTATCTTGCCCTGATCCACAACCGGTGCGGCAACATACATCACCGTGCTTTCCGGATCGTCTGGATGGCTCTGGGTACTGCGCGCGCCGTATTCGCCGCGAAGCGTCAGCCAGACATCATTCCAGCGCGAGTAATCTTTTCCCACGGCCAGACCAGCGGAATCAAACACGACCCTGCCCTGCGCATCGGTCATGTAGACGTGATACTCGTTACGCACTTTATGAATACCGCCAATATTGGCGCGAAATGGGCGCTGATGAAGCTGAGAAAAGGCCTGTGCAAGCTTGCCCTGCTGCGCGTGACCCGAAAGCAAATCATCACGTCCGATTTCGGCCAACAGGGTCGCGGTATCGATTAATGTGCCCTCGGTTGCCCTGCGCACGCCGGGCTTCACCTCCTGAACAAAGATCGACAGCACGAACCACGCGGCGATGGCGACGATCAGGAAATACCCCAGCAGCAACCGCATCCCAATGCGCATCAGTAAAGGCCCAGACTGTAGCCCATACCGCGATGGGTGCTGATGGGGGACAGTTCCTCGTTCACCGCCCGCAGCTTGGCGCGCAGGGTTTTGATGTGGGTGTCCACGGTACGATCGAAACTGTCGCCGTCTTCACCCCACACCTTGTCCATGAGCTGCTGACGCGAAAAGACCCGACCGGGTGCCTGTAACAAGGTTTTGAGCAGCAAGAATTCGTAGCGGGTCAGGGGCAATGTTTCCCCGCACCAGCTGATTCGCGCGGCAGGCTCGTTCAGTTCAAACTGCCCGATACGCAACGTTTCTGAGGGTGCGGCGGATTTTTGCATGCGCCGTAAAACAGTCCGAACCCGCGCGCAGACTTCACGAGGGGAGAAAGGTTTCGCAACGTAGTCATCAGCGCCCATTTCCAGGCCAAGCAGCTTGTCGACTTCATCACTGCGCGCCGTCAGAAACAGCACAGGCAGCGAGGGATGCTGCGCCAGCAGCCGACGGCAAAGCTCAAACCCGCTGATGTCCGGCAATCCGACATCCAGAATGGCGAGCGCTGGAACCTGCCGCCGCGCCTCCTCCAGCACGGGTAAACCGCGTTCAAACGCCTTTACCGCGAATCCTTCCTGCTGAAGCATGTAGATCAGCGTATCGGCGATACTGGTTTCGTCTTCAACCAGCCAGACCACAGGTTGTTGCATGATTCATCCCTGAATTAATGCCACGGCATAATCGGCACCGCGCTGATCGCGTTCTTCGGTGAGCCTTCCACCACTTTGTCGGAATAGGCAAGGTAGGCCAGCGTATTGCGTTTGGCATCGTAGAAACGCACAACCTGCAGCTTTTTGAACACCAGCGAGGTCCGTTTCTGGAATACCACGTCGCCCTGCGCTTTGCCGTTTTTAATTTTATCGCTCAATTCAACCGGTCCCACCTGCTGACAGGAGATCGCCGCATCGGAGGTGTCCTCCGCCAGCCCCAGGCCGCCTTTGATACCGCCCGTTTTCGCACGGCTGACATAGCAGGTGACGTTTTTCACGTCTGGATCATCAAACGCCTCAACGACAATTTTGTGGTCCGGGCCAAACATTTTGAACACGGTATCGACGGAACCAATCTGTTCCGCCTGTGCAGCGCGTCCGACCATCAACATCAGCGCGGTGAAGAGCAAAGTCTTGTATTTCATATTGTTACCATTCTTTAAAATTACACTGAGCGATTATTCAACACTTTAGACAAAAATGTAGCAAGATCACAGGATTAGAATATATTTGCCCATAATGCCCTGCAAAAAGCATGAATGCGCAAAAAAAACACTGAATGCTAAAACATCAAAAAATGCTATTATCCGCTAACCTGTTATCAGGCACCTGCTGTTTTAAGGATGAGGATAGTATATGGATCAGGCTGGAATTATTCGCGACCTGCTCACCTGGCTGGAAGGTCATCTCGACCAGCCTTTGTCACTGGATAATGTGGCGGCTAAAGCAGGCTATTCCAAGTGGCATCTGCAAAGGATGTTCAAGGATGTCACCGGTCATGCTATCGGGGCCTATATTCGCGCACGTCGTTTATCGAAATCTGCTGTGGCTCTGCGCCTGACCGCGCGCCCGATTCTGGATATTGCCCTGCAATATCGTTTCGATTCGCAGCAGACCTTCACCCGCGCCTTTAAAAAACAGTTCTCGTTGACGCCAGCGCTGTATCGTCGCTCGCCTGACTGGAGCTCGTTTGGCATGCGTCCGCCGCTGCGTCTGGGCGAGTTCGCGATGCCGAAGTATGAAATTATTACCCTGCCGGAAACCCATCTGATCGGCACAACGCAGAGCTACTCCTGTTCACTGGAGCAGATTTCCGAGTTTCGTCATCAGATGCGCGTTCAGTTCTGGCGCGACTTCCTGAGCCACGCGCCGGCGATCCCGCCGATCCTGTATGGTCTCAACGAAACGCACCCAAGCCAGGAAAAAGACGACGAACAGGAGGTGTTCTACACCACCGCGCTGACGCCAGAGATGGCCAATGGCTACATTCAGGGTTCGAAGCCTGTCGTGCTGGAAGGTGGCGAATACGTGATGTTCGCCTATGAAGGGCTGGGAACGGGGGTGCAGGAGTTTATCCTGACCGTTTACGGAACCTGCATGCCGATGCTGAATCTGAATCGCCGTAAAGGTCAGGACATTGAGCTCTACTACCCGGCTCAGGATGCGAAACCGGAAGAAGGCCCTATCAATCTGCGTATGGAATTCTTGATTCCAATACGTCGTTAACGCTGCAGTTCGTCAAGCGCAGGGGCATCGAGATGCGAAATGTCCCCTGCCATCTCCACGACCCAACCTGATGCCAGCCACGCGCTTTCCTGATAATCAATTCGGGAAATGGAGCAGTTACGCAGACGCAGACGGCGCTCAGCGTAAGCCGGTAACCCCAGAATGGTGCTCACCAGGCAACCCAACGCAATCCCATGACTCACCAGCAGCGGACGGCTTCCCGCCGGAAGCTTCAGGCATTCCGCCAGGGCGGCATGCATACGTACGCTGAGCTCCTGCATGGATTCGCCCTCAGGAATACGGCCATCTTCGGTACCGTTCACCAGCGTGCGGCGCCAGCCCTCTTCCGTTTCCGTCAGCGTATCGATATGGCGTTTTTCCAGCACGCCCATATCCAGCTCGCGCAGGCGCGGCTCAAGCATGACGTCACAGCCGCAGGCGTCTGCGATGATGCGCGCCGTCTGCTGTGTGCGACCTAAATCGCTGGTAATGACGTGGGTAATGCCCAGCGTTCTGGCACGCTCTGCCACCTGCCACGCTTGCTGCACACCCTTCTCAGTGAGAGGACTGTCTGACTGGCCTTGAATACGTCGCTCGGCGTTCCACTGCGTTTCACCGTGGCGAACAAGGTATACCTGTAACATGCTTTTTTTCCGTTATACTGCGATGAGTTTTTTTTGAATCGAGCTTAATTATGCACCATGTTGTCTCTGCTACCACTAATCCTGCCAAAATTCAGGCAATTCTAAGGGCATTTGACGAGATCTTCGGCGCAGGATCCTGCCATATTGAGGCCATCGGCGTCGAGAGTGGCGTTCCTGAACAGCCGTTTGGCAGCGAGGAAACGCGCGCTGGCGCACGAAATCGCGTGGCAAATGCCAGGGCTGCGGCACCGGATGCGGACTTTTGGGTGGCGATTGAAGCCGGTATCGACGAAGGCGCAACCTTTAGCTGGGTGGTGATCGAAAGCCGTGAACAGCGCGGCGAAGCGCGTTCGGCCACCCTGCCCCTGCCGGAGATCATTCTGGAAAAAGTGCGTGCGGGTGACGCGCTCGGGCCGGTGATGTCGCAGTACACCGGCATTGATGAGATTGGCCGTAAAGAAGGAGCGATTGGCGTCTTTACCGCAGGCGCGCTGACGCGTTCAGGCGTTTACCACCAGGCGGTGATCCTGGCATTAAGCCCGTTCCATAACGCGATTTATCTTTAGGTATTTTTCAACAACACCGCTTCCAGCCACTGACGCAGCTCAACGGGCGCCGATTTCAGGCTGTTCGATCCGCGGGTAATCGTTGCGATGCCCGCGCCGAGCTCATTTTTCAGCTCGCGCTGGCTCATTTCGCCGCGCAGTAACTCTTCAATGATCCGCACGCGCGTGCCCAGCGCCTCACGCTCGTCCGGCGTGAGCATCAGCTGCATCAGGGGTAAATGCAAATCCTGCTCGTAAGACTGGCGAAGCAACTCCACAAAACGAAGCCACTCCTGATGACGTTGTTCGGCCATTGCCGAGGAATACGGGGAATGCTGGGTCATGTTATGCTGCCTCTTGTACTCATTAGCGAGTACAGCATAACACAACCCACGCCGATCAGTAACGTCTCTGCCACTCGGCATCGCTCATCAGGGTATCTTTCTGCCCCATGAAGTAGCGATAGTAGGCGTCGTAGGCCAGCACGTTCTTCACGTAGCCGCGCGTTTCCGAGAACGGGATGCTCTCGACAAACGCCACGGCGTCGATGCGTCCGGCGCTGTTGCCGAGCCAGGTGCGCACGCGACCCGGTCCCGCGTTATAGGCCGCCGACGAGAAGATGCGGTTGTTGCCGAACTGCTGATACACATACTGGAGATAGCTGGTACCGATATTGATGTTGGTATCCGGATCGAGAAGCTGTGACGGGCTGCTGTATCCAGGGATGTTAAACATCTTCACCGTGTGCGTCGCCGTTCCCGGCATAATCTGCATCAGGCCGCTGGCGCCCACCGGGGAACGGACTTTCGGGTTCCAGGCACTTTCCTGACGGGCAATGGCCATCGCGTAGCTTTGCGGAATATCTTTGCCGCGGGTATAGCGTTCGAACAGATCGTTGTACGCCAGCGGGAAACGCTCCTCCAGATGATCCCACAGCTTACCGGCGATCGTCGCCTGCACGCTCAGATCCCACCAGTGGTTATCAAAGGCATAGCGGGCAAGCTGGGCTTTTTCATCGGTGGTGCGGCTGGTCACCAGATTCGCCCATTCGCTGCGCGCGGTGTTATCCATATTCCAGTACATCAGCTCGCGAACGCGCGCCATTTCTGGCCCCTGCGTCAGCGCCGGGTTCGCGTTAGCGGGCGCCTTATCAATGCGGAAGGTGTACTCCTCGCCCAGGCGCTGCGCGGCCGCCATCGGGTAGAACCCGCGTTGCTGCATCAGCGTATGGAGAATCTCTTTGGCTTCATCATCACGACCGCGCTCCATCAGCAGATCGGCCTGCCAGTAGCGCCATTCGTCTTTCTCTTTGGCCTCCATTGGCAACCGCGCGAGCCAGGTATTGAGCCCGCGACGATCGCCCGTACCCAGCGCCATGCGCACGCGGCGCTCCACCAGCGACGTGGAGTTCGAACGCATAATGGCATCGTCTCGCCAGCGCGCCTGCTCGTCGGTTACATCGGTGCCCATCAGTCGCCACGCCACAATATCGCGCAGCTCCTGGGTTTGCTCCTCATTAAGCTGCTGCGCCTGCACCAGCTGTGGGATCATCAGCCGTGCGTTTTCCACATCGTCACGCGCCACGCTGGCAAAAGCCACCGCCGCCATCTGGCGGGTAAAATCGGTCGCGCCCGTACTGCGGGCAAAGGTCAGCACGCTGTTGGGATCGTTTGCCAGCGAGATAACCGCCGTGGAGATCGTCTGGTAATCGGACGGCATCTGCCCCGCCAGCGTGGTCACCAGCCGCGTGTTGCCTGCCTTCATCGCCAGGCGGATGCGCTCAAGATAGGACAGCGGGTCCTGCTTGCCGGAAGCACGCCACGCGCCAAACAGGGAATCACAGGCGTTCGGCTGATTTTTCCCGGTCAGCCAGAGCTCTTTCGCCCCGGCCCAGGCCTCTTCCTGCTGGCCGGTCGCCCATTTTGCGTAGTAGTAGTTACACTGCGCTTCGGTGGTATTCGGCTTTTCTGGGCTAAACGCCAGCAGCCCGCGCCAGTCTTCGCGACGCGCCAGCTCATTCACAAAACGAGACTGGAGATTTCGGGCTGGCGGCAGGGTCGGGTTCGCCTGAATGAAGTTATTCACGGTGACGGTGGGCTGGTTCATGAGATCGTCCGTGATCTGGCGATACTCAAGATACGGATACAGCGGATAATCCTTTAGCGTCGGCATCAGCGCCTGAACGGTATCCATCTGCTTGTTGTCCCACGCCTGTTTAATCTGAGCGTAGCGACTACGTTGTTCATCCAGTGAATCGGCATGCACCGCCTGGCTTACCGCCATTACGCATACGCTGGCAGCCAGCAGACGCCAGACCACCTGTTTGGCTTTTTCCACAAGCTCTTCCTCATTGTTTTTTCGTCAATTGCAGCGTCTTGCCACGTCAAAGTCTCATTAACTTATGCTAACCAGGCATCCTTCAACGCGCCACGTCATGGACACTTTTTTACCTTTCTTGCGCGTTTTAACACTCCCGACGTTCCTGGCTGGGATTAGGGCGGGAAAAAGGCTACACTTCGAGGCTGAAATTCCTTCTCATTACGATAAAAGAGGCGAAGTCCAACGTGGCTCAATTCGTTTATACCATGCATCGTGTCGGCAAAGTTGTCCCGCCGAAACGTCATATTCTTAAAAATATCTCGCTGAGCTTCTTCCCGGGCGCAAAAATCGGTGTTCTGGGTCTCAACGGTGCCGGTAAGTCCACCCTGCTGCGCATCATGGCCGGCATTGATACAGACATCGAAGGTGAAGCCCGTCCGCAGCCTGGCATCAAGATTGGCTACCTGCCGCAGGAACCTCAGCTGAACCCGGAACACACCGTTCGCGAATCTGTTGAAGAAGCGGTATCCGAAGTGGTTAACGCCCTGAAAGGTCTGGATGAAGTGTATGCCAAATACGCCGAGCCGGATGCGGACTTCGACAAGCTGGCCGCACAGCAGGGCAAGTATGAAGAGATCATCCAGGCGCACGACGGTCACAACCTGAACGTGCAGCTGGAGCGCGCGGCTGATGCCCTGCGTCTGCCGGACTGGGATGCAAAAATCGCGAACCTCTCCGGGGGTGAACGCCGCCGCGTGGCGCTGTGCCGCCTGCTGCTGGAAAAACCAGACATGCTGCTGCTCGACGAACCAACTAACCACCTGGATGCGGAATCCGTGGCGTGGCTGGAGCGCTTCCTGCACGACTTCGAAGGCACCGTTGTGGCGATTACCCACGACCGTTACTTCCTCGACAACGTCGCCGGCTGGATCCTGGAGCTGGACCGCGGTGAAGGTATTCCGTGGGAAGGCAACTACTCCTCCTGGCTGGAGCAGAAAGATCAGCGTCTGGCTCAGGAAGCGTCTCAGGAAGCGGCCCGTCGTAAGTCTATCGAGAAAGAGCTGGAGTGGGTGCGTCAGGGCGCGAAAGGCCGTCAGTCTAAGGGCAAAGCCCGTCTGGCACGCTTCGAAGAGCTGAACAACACCGAATACCAGAAACGTAACGAAACCAACGAACTGTTTATTCCACCTGGAGCACGTCTGGGGGATAAAGTGGTTGAAGTGACCAACCTGCGTAAGTCTTACGGCGACCGTGTGCTGATCGACGACCTGACCTTCTCCGTACCGAAAGGTGCTATCGTCGGCATCATCGGTCCGAACGGCGCGGGTAAATCAACTCTGTTCCGCATGATGTCCGGTCAGGAACAGCCAGACAGCGGCTCTATCACCCTGGGTGAGACCGTGAAGCTGGCCTCCGTTGACCAGTTCCGTGACGCGATGGATAACAGCAAAACCGTGTGGGAAGAAGTCTCCGGCGGTCTGGATATCATGCGTATCGGCAACACCGAGATGCCAAGCCGCGCCTACGTTGGTCGCTTTAACTTTAAAGGCACCGACCAGGGCAAACGCGTGGGCGAGCTGTCCGGCGGTGAGCGCGGTCGTCTGCACCTGGCGAAGCTGCTGCAGGTGGGCGGTAACGTTCTGCTGCTCGATGAACCAACAAACGACCTGGATATCGAAACCCTGCGCGCGCTGGAAAACGCCCTGCTGGAGTTCCCGGGCTGCGCGATGGTTATCTCGCACGACCGCTGGTTCCTGGACCGTATCGCGACCCACATCCTGGACTACCAGGACGAAGGTAAGGTGGAGTTCTTCGAAGGTAACTTCACCGAATACGAAGAGTACAAGAAACGCACGCTGGGCGCCGACGCGCTGGAGCCGAAGCGTATTAAGTACAAGCGTATTGCGAAATAAAAGCAAAACGGCAACTTCGGTTGCCGTTTTTTATGGTTGTTCCCTCTCCCCGCGGGAGAGGGCCAGAGTGAGGGCATCAGGCCGCACAGTGTGTAGGCCGGGTAAGGCGAAGCCGCCACCCGGCTTTTTTATTTGCCCACGTAATACCGCTTCACCTCGTCAAACTGCATCGCAAACTCGATATAGCTCATCAGCGCGGGCGAATTCAGCTTGCGGCTCGGGTAGGCCAGCCAGAGGTCGTTGCCTTCAACGTTCCACTCCGGCAGCACCTGCACCAGCGCGCCCTTTTCAACCTTATCTTCCAGCAAAAATGCAGGAAGCAGCGTGATCCCCGCCCCGGCCATCGCGCACTCGCGGGCGTACACCAGATTATCGGTCATGTGCGCGTTATCCGGCAGGTAGCGGTAATCCTCATTCTCGCTTCGCAGAAGCCACTCCGACCAGGCTCTGTGCGTAATGCTGCGGTGCTCCACCAGCTGACGGGGATGCGTTAGCGGCGCCCGACGCGCCAGATAGTTCGGCGAGGCCAGCATGTAGCGCGGACAGTGCCCGATCATTCGACCAATCAGGGAGGAGTCCTGCGGCTTGCCGGTACGCAGCGCCACATCAAAGCCGGACTCGACCAGATCCACCACATCATCAGAGATCGACACGTCCAGCGAAACCTCAGGATAGCGAAGCTGGAACTCGGCATTCATATGCGCCAGCAGCGTCGCGCCAATCCCAGCCGGACAGGTGATGCGCAGCCGCCCGCTCGGGTTTTCGCGCAGGCGCTGAATGGCATACTCCGCCCGCTCGCTGGCCGCCAGCATTTCGCGGCAGTGCACCAGATAGTGCTCGCCCGCAAACGTCAGGTTCAGCCTGCGGGTGGTGCGGTTCAGCAGGCGGATACCCACCTGCTGCTCCAGCTGGCTAATTCGCTGGCTGACGCTGGATTTCGGCAGTTCGGCTTTCTGGGCTGCCGCGGTAAAGCTGCCCATCTCCGCCACCAGCGCGAAAAGCGCCATATCCTGCAGCTGTTTAAACATGATTGTTCATCCTGTACGAACGCTGAGTTCTTGATTGTCCATCTTATCATGCAGCTGGCCACTTAATAGACTAGCCTCAACAAA
Source organism: Enterobacter sp. ku-bf2 (assembly GCF_001742765.1). NCBI lineage: Bacteria > Pseudomonadati > Pseudomonadota > Gammaproteobacteria > Enterobacterales > Enterobacteriaceae > Enterobacter > Enterobacter sp. ku-bf2. Next base: position 274,872 of record NZ_MDVW01000018.1, on the reverse strand, counting down.
ACGCATGCCATTGAGGAGCACACCATGTCAGTTAAAGCCATTGCCGTGAACCCGGAAAATCCGTCCACCTTCATTGAAATCACCCCACCAATGCCACAGCCCGGCGAGCACGATCTGCTGGTGGAGGTCAAAGCCGTCTCGGTTAACCCGGTCGATACCAAAGTCCACGCAGGCATTGCCAAAAACGGGCTGAAAGAGCCGCGCGTGCTGGGCTGGGATGCCAGCGGGATCGTCAAAGCCGCTGGCGCTGGCGTCACCGGATTCAAACCGGGAGATGAGGTGTGGTATGCAGGGGACATCACCCGCCCGGGCAGCAACACCACACACCAGCTGATCGACGCGCGCATTGTCGGGCACAAACCGACAAGCCTCGGCTGGGCGGCTGCCGCTGCGCTACCGTTGACCGCGCTCACCGCGTGGGAAGGCCTATTTGAACGGCTGAATATTCAGGATGCCGGTACGGACAAAACCCTGCTGATCATCGGCGGTGCGGGCGGCGTGGGATCGCTGGCGATCCCGTTTGCGAAGCACAACAGCAAGGTAAAGGTTATCGCAACGGCGTCCCGTGAAGATTCCGCCCAGTGGTGCCGCGATCGCGGTGCAGATGTGGTGGTGAACTACCGCGATCTGAAAGGCGAACTGGCGAAGCACGGGCTGAACTTTGTGGATTACATTTTCATCCTCAACGATACCGACGGACACTGGGAGGCGGTCAGCGAACTGATTGCGCCGCAGGGGCATATCTGTTCTATCGTGGAGAATGAACACCCGCTGAACCAGGACAAGCTGAAGTCGAAATCCGCCGCGCTGCACTGGGAATTTATGTACACCCGCAGCATGTACCAGACCGCTGATATGGCGCGTCAGGGTGAGATCCTCAATGAGGTGGCGAAGCTGGTGGATAACGGCGTGGTGGAAAGCTCACTGAGTGAAACGCTGCACGGGCTGAGCGTGGAAAGCATTACGGAGGCGCACCGTAAAGTGCTGGACGGGCATATGCGTGGGAAAGTGGTGGTTGAGTATTGAGTGGGTTGCTCCCCCTCACCCTAACCCTCTCCCCATAGGGGAGAGGGGATAGCACGGAGCCGTCTTTAACCCTGCTCCCCCATCATCTCCTTCACCAACTCGACGCAGCGCAGGAAACGGGAGTCGTAGTCCGACTCTTCCACGTGCACAAACTCAACGTTGTTTTCGTTGAGCATATCCACCAGCATGGTCTGGAATTCACGCCTGTCGACGGAGCTGCCGAGGCTACGCATGCCGTCGGCCACCCACGGGGTGTTGTTTTCCAGCAGGATCACCAGGTCAAAGCGGTATTCGTCAATCAGCGCCTGCACGAACGGATGTTCACGCCCTTCGTACTTTTTGCAGAACGCCTGGGTGGTGACAAAATCGGTATCGATAAACGCCACCTTGTTGGCGTATTTCACCGCGAAATCAATGTACTGAGCGTGACCGAGCGCGATTTTGTCGTAGTCGGAATACTGCAGCGCCATCTCATCGCCGCCCAGATGGGAAAAGACATAGTCGCGCCCGTACTCCCACGCGCTGGTGGTATTGAAGATATTCGCCAGCTTGTTGACCAGCGTTGACTTACCGCTCGACTCGCCGCCCAGGATGGCGACGGTGCGCACAAAGAACGGCTTCACCTCGGTCGGGATGTAATCCCAGTAGCGGAACGGGTTCTCACGGATCTGCGCCCCGCTGATGTTCATGAAGGTGCGTTTCGGGTCGATCAGCACCGTCTCAATGCCCAGATGCTCGCGAAACTGCGGCGCGTCGGACTCTTCAGAGGTGTAGATCCAGTTAGGCGCAATGCCCTTCTCTTCCATAAACGCTTTGATGCCGTTGCTCCACACGTCCCAGCCGTGCGGGTACGGCTCCATGCCCTCTTCGTTAAAGGCGTGAATACGGATGTTTTTCTGGTACTTGAAGGTCTGAAGCAGCCAGCGCAGGCGGTCCGGCACGGTCGGCTGCTGCGACATGGCGCTATCTTCAAACAGCTGGCGATCGCGGGTTTCGTCGTACCCCATGATGATGTGCAGCTCATCCACCTGGCTACAGGCGCGCTGGATCAGATAGATATGCCCGGTATGCAGCGGGTAAAACTTGCCGAACACCACGCCGATGTTCTTTTGCATACGCGGGAATTCCAGCCCCAGAAAGCGGTGCAGCGCTTCCAGCTTCTGCGCGCTGGGGCTTTTGATTTTGGCGTTCAGCAGTTGGCTCAGGTAGCCTTTGGTCATGCCGCTGGCGTCTGCCACCTGCTGCAGCGTGCAGCCCTTCTGGCGGATAGCGGTCTTGATGTAGTCAAATGATGACATAAATTACGGTGCCTCCTGCAAAATCGAATACGTAATTATAAGTCGTCAAAGACATTTAACGCATCTGCGAGTTTCTTCACGCCAAAAACCTGCATCCCTTCCGGGATTTTTTTCGGCACGTTGGCGGCGGGAACGATCGCGCGACGGAAACCGTGTTTTGCCGCCTCGGAGATTCGCTCCTGCCCGCTCGGCACCGGACGGATTTCCCCGGCCAGCCCCACCTCGCCGAAGACGACCAGATCCTGCGGCAGCGGTCTGTCGCGCAGACTGGAGACCATCGCCAGCAGCAGCGCCAGGTCTGCGCTGGTCTCGGTGACTTTGACGCCGCCGACCACGTTCACGAAGACGTCCTGATCCGCCATCTGCAGCCCGCCGTGACGGTGCAGCACCGCCAGCAGGATCGCCAGACGGTTCTGTTCCAGACCAACCGCTACGCGCCGCGGGTTGCCCATCATCGAGTGATCGACCAGCGCCTGAATTTCGACGAGCAGCGGGCGCGTCCCTTCCCACAGCACCATCACCGAGCTGCCGGAGGTGATCTCATCGCCACGGCTCAGGAAGATGGCCGATGGGTTGCTGACTTCGCGCAGCCCCTGCTCGGTCATGGCAAACACGCCTAACTCGTTCACCGCACCAAAGCGGTTTTTATGACTGCGCAGGGTGCGGAAGCGGGAATCCGCGTCGCCATCGAGCATCACGGAGCAGTCGATACAGTGTTCGAGCACCTTCGGCCCCGCCAGCGAGCCGTCTTTGGTCACATGGCCCACCATCACAATCGCCACGCCGCGCGTTTTAGCAAAGCGCGTCAGGTAGGCCGCCGTTTCACGCACCTGCGCGACGCTGCCCGGCGAGGACTGGATGTCCGCCATGTGCATCACCTGGATGGAGTCGATCACCATCAGCTTCGGCTGCTCTTCTTCGGCGATCATGCAGATCTGCTCAATGCTGGTTTCCGACAGCATGTTCAGGTTGCCGGTCGGCAGGCCCAGACGGTGCGCGCGCATCGCCACCTGCTGCAGGGACTCTTCCCCCGTGACGTACAGGGTTTTCATCTGCTCGGCGAGCTTGCAGAGCGTTTGCAGCAGCAGGGTTGACTTGCCCGCGCCCGGGTTACCGCCGATAAGAATCGCGCTGCCCGGCACCACGCCACCGCCGAGCACGCGATCGAACTCTTTGAACCCGGTGGAGAAGCGCGGCAGCTCTTCGAGGCTGATGTCCGAGAGCTTCTGGACTTTCGCTACGCCTGCATTGCCCGCGTAGCCGCTCAGGCGTTCATTGCGCGCCACGCTCGGCGAAGCCGCCACACCACGCACTTCGGTGATGGTGTTCCAGGCATGACAGGCGCTGCATTGCCCCTGCCAGCGCGGATAATCCGCACCACATTCATTACAGACAAATGCGCGTTTTGGAGCTTTCGCCACGGTTTACCTCGTTATTTCTCTGCGGCCTGCGAGCCGGGTGGCGCTTACGCTTACCCGGCCTATAAAGCAGACCGTTATTTCTGATTAAGGCTGCCGGAGAGAATGCAGAACACCCCCATCAGGTCAGCGTGACGGATAGTCACTTCCGTCTTTTCATTCACTTTTGGCTTGGCATGGTAGGCAATGCCCAGGCCGGCCGCTTTGATCATTGGCAGGTCGTTCGCGCCGTCCCCGATGGCGACGGTCTGGACAACCGGAATTTCATATTTTTCCGCCAGACGCGTCAGCGTATTGGCTTTGTACTGGGCATCCACAATATCGCCGATCACCTGGCCGGTCAGCTTGCCGTCCATGATCTCCAGCTCATTGGCCACCACGGTGGTCAGATGCAGTTTTTCCCGCAGATAATCCGCGAAGAAGGTGAAGCCACCGGAGGCGATCGCCACCTTCCAGCCGAGGGACTGCAGCTTCAGCACCAGCTGCGTCAGCCCGGGCATCAGCGGCAGCACATCGCGCACCTGGCGCAGAATGTTGGCATCGGCCCCTTTCAGGGTCGCCACGCGCTGTCTCAGGCTGGCGGTGAAATCCAGCTCGCCGCGCATCGCACGCTCGGTGACTTCCGCCACCAGCTCGCCGCTGCCCGCCAGCTTCGCAATTTCGTCAATACACTCGATCTGAATGGCGGTAGAGTCCATGTCCATGACCAGCAGGCCGGGCGTTTTCAGGTGCGGAATTTTACCCAGCGGCGCGACGTCCAGCCCGGCGTCATGCGCCAGGCGCGTGGCGCGCTGCGTCAGAGAGCCCGCCAGACGAATGACCTGATAGTCTTCCACGCACCAGGCGGCGACGATGACCATCGCGGCCCCCAGTTTGGTTTGATACTGGGTCAGGCGTTGCTTATCCAGACCGCGTCCGTACAGCAGCCAGCCGCTACGACCGGCGTGGTAATCCAGAGGCATCACCTCATCGCCACTTAAAGAGAGCGGCAATCCTGGCCATAAAGAGACATCCGTTGGCAGGTCACACCAGGTAATGTTCGGCATTAAAGCTCCTGTAATTTCGTTCGCGCCGGAAGGTTGCAGAGGGAAAATAACGCATGAGGCTACCCTGTAACCATCACTTCTGGCAACATTAAGCCGTAAATTTTCAGCAGGTGGAATATGGCTCGCGCAAAACTGAAATTCCGGCTCCATCGCGCCGTGATTGTCCTTTCCTGTCTCGCACTCTTAGTGGTGCTGATGCAAGGGGCATCGTGGTTTAGCCAGAATCATCAACGGCAACGCAACCCGCAGTTTGAAGAGCTGGCCCGCACGCTGGCACGCCAGGTGACGCTCAACGTCGCGCCGTCCATGCGAACCGAAACGCCGGACGAGAAACGAATAGGTCAGGTTTTACGCCTGCTGACGGAGAACAGCCGCATTCTTGATGCGGGCGTCTATGATGAGCAGGGCAACCTGATTGCCCGCGCGGGCGAACATGTCGACGTGCGCGACAGGCTGGCGCTGGACGGCAAAAAAGCCGGCGGCTACTTCAACCAACAGCTTGTTGAACCTATTCAGGGCAAGAATGGCCCTCTGGGGTATCTGCGCCTGACGCTCGACACCCATACTCTTCCGACTGAAGCCAAGCAGGTCGATAATACCACCAACATTCTGCGCCTGATGCTGCTGCTTTCACTCGCCATTGGCGTTGTGCTGGCGCGCACCCTGCTTCGCGGCAAACGCACGCGCTGGCAGCAATCCCCGTTCCTGCTGACCGCCAGCCGGTCGGTCCCCGAAGACGAAGAGAGCGAGAAGAAAGAATAGTGATAAAGTAGGCGAACGATTCAGAAAAGGAACTTTGCCATGACGACGTTACGCCTGCTTATCTCTGACTCTTACGATCCCTGGTTTAATCTCGCGGTGGAAGAGTGCATCTTCCGCCAGATGCCTGCCACCCAGCGCGTCCTCTTTCTCTGGCGTAACGCCGATACGGTGGTCATTGGTCGTGCGCAAAATCCGTGGAAAGAGTGCAACACCCGGCGCATGGAAGAAGACAACGTCCGCCTGGCGCGCCGGAGCAGCGGCGGCGGTGCGGTGTTCCACGATCTGGGCAATACCTGCTTTACCTTTATGGCGGGAAAACCGGAATACGACAAAACCATCTCAACATCCATCGTCCTCAACGCGCTCAATGCGCTCGGCGTGACGGCTGAAGCTTCGGGACGCAACGATCTGGTGGTCAAAACGCCCGACGGTGACCGCAAGGTCTCCGGCTCTGCCTATCGTGAAACGATGGATCGCGGCTTCCACCACGGTACCCTGCTGCTGAATGCCGATCTGAGCCGTCTGGCGAACTACCTTAATCCTGATAAGAAAAAGCTACAGGCTAAGGGCATTACGTCCGTACGCGGGCGCGTGGCGAATCTGGTGGAACTGCTGCCCGGGATTACTCACGAGCAGATTTGCGATGCGATCCGTGACGCTTTCTTTGCACATTACGGTGAGCGGGTAGAAGCCGAAGTGATCTCCCCGGACAAAACGCCGGACCTGCCCAACTTCGCCGACACCTTCGCCCGCCAGAGCAGCTGGGAGTGGAACTTCGGTCAGGCCCCTGCCTTTTCCCATCTACTGGACGAACGTTTTACCTGGGGCGGCGTGGAATTGCACTTTGACGTTGAGAAGGGCCATATTACCCGCACGCAGGTCTTTACGGATAGTCTCAATCCGGCACCGTTAGAGGCGCTGGCCGCGCGTCTGCAGGGCTGTTTGTATCGGGCGGATATGTTGCAGCAGGAGTGTGATGCGCTGATCGGCGATTTTCCGCAACAAGAAAGAGAATTGCGGGAATTATCGGCCTGGATCGCCCAGGCTATAAAATAACCCGGATAAAAAGCGGTGAATAAATGCACCGCTTTTTTATTATTCGCTTGCCTCTACATGTAAATACATGCACAAATGTATTTACCCGCATTAATATTTCTCAAAACAAAAATTAGAATTAATCATTATAGAATTAACATTAACCATTAATAGAATCCTCGCGCTTGCAACACTGCAAGTTAATGACTTCATGATAATTAATACAATTATTCAATTATTGGTTAAGGAATAACAATGAAAAAAGTTCTTCTTGCAACACTGATTGCAATGACGTCCACGGCAGCGCTGGCAGACGGCAGCATCGTGATGAAGGTTCAGGGTAAAATGAACCATGCTTCTTGCACCCCTGAATTAAGCAACGGCGGTTCTATTGATTTTGGGACTATCGCGCTGGATCAGCTCTCTCCAACCCAGACCAACCAGATGGGCCAGAAAGACATGTCTCTGACCATCAACTGCCCGTCTGCAACCAAAGTTGCCTGGAGTATTGCCGATAACAAAGAAGACTCCAATGCGGCAAACGATCTGAGCTCCAGCGAGTTTTATATTCGTGATGCTAAAGACAATGGCGGCGACGTGTATGGTGCAGGCACCACCTATGGCGTGGGCACCACTGCCGCTGGCGACAAAATTGGTGCGTATGCGATCAGCACCCGCGTCAATGAAATCACGGCTAACGGCATGCCTGCCCAGGCTATCTATGCCCCAGCCTACGTGAACAGCAAAGGCGAATACATGTGGCGCAACCTGGCGTCTGGCGTTATCGCTAACGGTAACGCGGAAATTATGACCGCAACCAAGCCTGGCTATACCGCACCGCTGGCCATCACCAACGTGGTTTATCCGTTCAAAGTGTCTCTGGCGATTGTTAACACTAACCGCCTGTCCACCACGGATGAAGCTCAGCTGAGCGGCGAAACCACCATCACGCTGGTTTACCTGTAATCATTGACGATTGGTCACTATCACGGCGGAGTATTCCGCCGTTTTCATTTAAATAAATACATTCATAAATGTTTAAATGAGCCTTATTAAATCTCAAAGCACGTGTAAGTAAAACTAATTATTGAATTACTTAAATCATTACTAAAATCGGCGCTGCTTGTCATGCCGATACTTATCGATTTGCAAGTCATTTTTAAATTAAAAATATCTGAGTTATTAACTCTTTCTATGGTTAAGGAATAACAATGAAAAAGCTCCTTCTCGCTACCGTTTTATCAATGGCAGCGACTGCGGTCTATGCTGAACCGACTGCAATGCTGAAAGTTCAGGGAACGCTGACCAGCGCTGGTTGCGTGCCTGAAATCAGCAACGGCGGTCTGGCCGATTTCGGCGAAGTGGGTCTGGATTCGCTTTCCTCCTCCGCGGCCTACCAGGCTGGCCATAAAGATGTGACATTCACCATCAAATGCCAGTCGGCTACCCGCGTAGGCTGGACGATCAAAGATGACCGTGCAGATTCAAATGCCGGTAAGAATAAAACATCAAGCGAGTTCCACGTGGATAACGGCACGGCGAACGGTGCTCAGGCATCCGGTAACTACCAGCTGAACGGCGTGGGTAAAACCAGCGCAGGGGAAAACATCGGTGCCTATTCCGTTGCGACCTATCTGACTTCCGTCACCGCAGACGGCGCAACGGCTCAGCCTATTGCCGCGTCTATGTACACCGGCGGCGCCATCAGCAGCAGAAGCTGGGTCAACATGTGGACCAGCGGCATCATCATGAACGACGGCACCGACGTGATGACCGTTGCCAAAACGGGTCAGCGTGCGCCAATGGCCTTCACCACTGCGGCTTTCCCACTGAAAATCGCCCTGGCTATCGCGCCAAGCAAAGATCTGACCCTGACCGACAAAACCGATCTCGACGGCCAGTCCACTATTACGCTGGTTTATCTGTAATTCAGCATGTTGCCGCAAAACTCTCCATTTCGATGGGGAGTTTTTTACTACCGTTAACCACGAAAAAATCATGACCAGAATAATGAAAACTTCATCCCTGTTTTCCGTCCTTTTATTCGCGCTTCCCACCACGCTGTTCGCCGCAGGCATGGTACCTGAAACCACGCTGCTGATGATTGATGAAGCCAACCACGGCGGCGTAATGAGCGTCAAAAATACCGACACCATACCGACTCTGCTCTACACCTCTATCAACGATATCGAAGGGGAAAATGGCGTAAAGCTCAACGTCACCCAGCCCGTTGTTCGTCTGGAGCCTGGCCAGGAACAGCAGGTGCGTTTTATTCTTGAAACCGATAAACCTCTCACGGTCGAACACTATAAGCGCGTGATCTTCGAAGGCATTCCGCCGAAGAGCAAAGATAAAAACGTGAAGGTGGGGATTAACCTTCGCCAGGATCTGCCGGTACTGATCCATCCGAAAAGTCTGCCTGTCGTCACCGACGCGTGGAAGTTACTGACCTGGTCGCTGGAAGGAAAAGAGGTTGTGGTGCGCAATACCTCCCCTTACGTCGTGCGCTTCTCAACCGCCATTACCCTACTTCCATCGCGAGCAACCGGGCTGGTCAACAAGACCTTTATCCTGCCGGGTGAAACCATGAAAGTGCAGATGGACAAGCCGATGGGTAGCGCCGATAACGCAGTAGAGTTCAGCCCCGCGAGTCGCTACGGGATTGAAGTGGATAACTACACAGCCCCCCTTAAACGCTAAAACGACAGGGATGCTTTGGTGACTGAGCTATCATTGCGCAACAGGATGCGCCGAGCGGCAGTAGTGGCAGCATTACTGCCGTCTTCCGCGTTGCATGCGTCCGATGTGGACTTTAATACGGATATTCTGGCGACACGTGGCATCAGTACCAACCTCGCCCACTATTTCTCTGAAGCTCAACGCTATCTGCCTGGCAAGCATGCCGTGCAGGTAAAAATAAACGGCATTGAAAAGGGCAGCCTCGCCGTCAAGATTGGGGACGAAGGGCAGCTCTGCGTTGATGATGATTTCATCAGCGCCGTGGGGCTTTTACCGCTAAATATCAGCGAAAAAGAGACGTGTCATGACCTGCTCAAAGACTACCCTTCAGCCACGATCAAGCTCATGCCCAACACCGAGTCACTGGAGATCTTCGTTCCGGCAGAAGCCATGGATAACGGGTTCTATGCCGCCAGGTTTTACTCTCACGGCGGCGTTGCGGGCCTCATTAACTACAACGCTTTCACCAACTACAACGAATATGGCAGCGGTGGCAACAGCACGTTTTCACAGGGAAATATCGGCACCGGTATTAACATTGCAAACTGGACGCTGCGCAGTAACTACATCCTGACGGACGATAACGGCACCCGCAGTGCCGAGAATCTTTACACCTACGCTGAGCACGTTTTTGAAGAGAAAAAAATGCGTGCGCAGGTCGGTCAAATCAATATCAACTCCGCCCTGTTTAGCGGCGCGCAAATTACCGGGGTCCAGCTCATGCCTGAAACCGGTCTTCAGCCCAATATTCAGGTCACGGAAGTCTCTGGTATTGCCCGTACAAACCAGGCTCGCGTAGAAGTTCGTCAGTCCGGTCAGGTTATCTATTCTTCGCTGATCAATGCCGGTCCCTTCACGCTGCCGGACGTACCGGTTTTGCGCAGCAATGTCGACCTGGATGTCAGCGTCATCGAAACCGATGGCTCAACAACCCATTTCACCGTGCCCTCATCAGCCCTCAACGTCATCGGGAGCAACCGTGCCGAGGGGTTAAATCTGGCACTTGGTCAGGTTCGCGACAGTGGCGATGAAAAGAACTCTCCCTGGGTGTTCACCGTGTCTGACGGTACGAGCCTGACTACACGCCTGACTGCCGTTGGGGCAAGCGTGCTGGCCGAGAAATATCAGTCTACCGGTGCAAAGCTCGACTGGTCCGTCAATGAAAACTGGCTCATTTCACCCAGCGTGTTGCTGAGTCAGTCCCGCTTTTATGATACGCAGCGGGGCAGCAAGTTTGAGCTCAGCAGCAATATTTTACTCCCCGCGCAGCTGACGCTTGGGCTCAGTGCTTCCCAGTATAACGGCGACTTTCGTGAGCTCACCGAAGCCATGGACGAAGAATCGCAAAGCTATGAAAACGCATGGAATACCAGCCTCAGCTGGAACAACGAATACATCGGCTCCCTCTCTTTACAATACAGCGCGAACTCTGGCGATGAGAGCAGCGGTGACTCACGCTATCTGATGGCCTCGTGGAGCAAAAGCCTGGGGCGTACTTCGCTGTCCGTAAACTGGCAACACGCCATGAGCAATAGCGAAACAGAAAACAGCACCAGCAACAATGACGATCTCTTCTATGTCAGCCTGATCGTCCCTCTGGGCGACGATCGCGTCAGTACCTACATGCGTACTCAGGGTGAAAAGCAAAACTATGGCGTCCAGGACAGCGGTTCTGTCGGCCGAAACCTCAACTACAACATTTCTGCCGATCGCGATAATCAGGACAAAAGTGATTCCTTTAACGGCAATATAACGACCAACCTGCACTATACCCAACTTGGGCTGTCTGCCGGTCTGAATGACGGAAACCAGCATAACTACAGCGCATCGTTAGGGGGTGGCATTGTCATGCACCGCCATGGCCTCACCTTTGCCCCCTTCCCGGTGAAAGAGACCTTTGGCATCGCAAGGCTAAGTGAGCCGGAAAGCGGAATAGAAATCACCACACCCGATGGCACCGTCTGGACAGATTACTGGGGGCAAGCCGTCGTTCCCGGGCTCAGAGAGTGGCAGAAATCACAAATTGTGATCAATACCAGCTCGCTGCCGCAGGGGATGGATTTATCAAATGGTATCCAGACCGTGTCCGCGGCCTACGGCTCATTTGCCCAGGTCGATTTCCAGGTGCTGAATACCCGTCGCGTGATGCTGAAGGTAAAACATGTCAATGGCGGCTGGCTCGAAAAAGGGCTAAGTATCGTGGACAAAGACAGCAACTATATTGTCAGCGTGATGGATAACGGCAGCGTGTTTATTTCTGATGCCTCGACGACGCCGGAGCTGTATGTAGTGGACGACAATATGACGCGTTTATGCCAGATCCACTACACGCTGAATGAAGAGAAAGATAAAGACGCCTATTACGAAAAAGCAGAAGGAACATGCCAGTGAAAATAGTTAACGTGATGCTGAGCGGTCTGACATTATTTTTCGCCTCTCAGGTATTCAGCGAGGAGTGCCAGATGACCCTTTCTCAGCCGACCGTCTCGTTTGGCCGATTCAAACAGGACGATATTGCTGCCTCTCTGAAAAACTGGAATCGCATGCCCGCAAAAGAGGTGATGATCAACGTGTTTTGCCCTCAGCCTCAGTTCATGGCCCTGTTCATGCAGTCCGCATCTGGCGCCAACGGCGGCGTGCTGTTTGGGCAGGAGGGACGGCTGGCGCTGGTCGCGAACAACATGACGGTAGACGGACGCCGCTACGATCTCGTCAAAACCACCGACCGGGTAAAATTTACCTCATCAGACAGCCCCAAAGAACATGTTTTCCTGAAAAACAACGACGGCATCATTGCTCGCCAAAACGCGACACCGGTTCAGGGCAAGCAAATGAGCGTAACCATAAAACTTATACCCATCATTAATAATAACCAGCTGCGCAGAATTTCCGATAATACCGACCTGGAAAGCACCCTCGCCTGGGAATTATTAACAAGCGAGTAAAAGAATTCACCTTCGTATTCATTTTTTGGGTGAAGAGTAAGAAGAAAAATAAACCTTTTAAATTATGGATCCGTCCATTCAATTTAATATTCATTACATCTATGTTAAGGATTAACCATGAAAAAGAGTCTCCTTGCCGCCGCACTGGCACTGGCAGCGACCTGTGCTCATGCGGGTGACACAGCGGTACTGAAAGTCAAAGCGTCGCTGACAGGCAATTCCTGTACGCCTGAACTCAGCAACAATGGCGTGATCGATTTCGGTACCGTCCAGGTCGGCGATCTCTCTCAAACCCAGGCAACCCAGCTGGGTGAAAAGGGTCTGACACTTACGATCAACTGCCCAACGCCGACTAAAGTGGGCTGGAGCATCGCGGATAACCGCGCAGACACCAACGCCAGCACCGGCAGCAGTTCCAATCTGAAGGTGATGAATGCGACGTCTAACGGTGGCGAGCTGCGCGGCAGCATCTCGACCTTTGGTCTGGGTAAAACGCATGACGGTAAGAACATCGGCGCATACTCAGTGTATACCAGCACCGGTGACGTCACGGCGAACGGCGCAACGGTTGAGCCTATCCGTACTGCGCTGTCTGCAGGTACAAGTATGGGCCGCTGGCAGAAAGCCAATGGTGGCACCATTGCGAACAAAGACCTGGGTCTGATGAGCGTGGCATCTGCCGGTAAAACCGACCCGATGGCGGTGACCAGCGTCTCTTTCCCGCTGAACGTCTCGCTGGCAGTGGAAAACCTGAAGAAGCTGTCTCTGACGGAAGACACCGAGTTTGATGGTCAGGCGACGATCAGCGTCGTGTATCTGTAAGAAGTTAAAATGCCGGGCAGCGAATGCCGCCCGGCAGACAACATTACGCTTTATCGCCCAGCAGAACGGATTCCAGCGCGATTTTGATCATGTCGTTGAAGGTGGTCTGACGCTCAGCGGCAGTGGTCTGCTCATGAGTACGGATATGGTCGGACACGGTGCAGATGGTCAGCGCTTTCGCACCAAACTCAGCCGCAACGCCGTAGATACCCGCCGCTTCCATTTCCACGCCCAGAATGCCGTATTTTTCCATCACGTCGAACATCTCGCCGCCGTCTGGTGCATAGAACAGATCGGCAGAGAAGAGGTTACCCACGCGCGCGTCAACGCCCAGCGCTTTTGCCGCGTCAACCGCGTCACGCACCATGCCGAAGTCAGCGATTGCCGCGAAGTCATGGTCTTTGAAACGCATGCGGTTTACTTTGGAATCGGTGCAGGCACCCATACCGATAACCACGTCGCGCAGCTTAACGTCCATACGCACCGCGCCACAGGAGCCCACGCGGATGATTTTCTTCACGCCGAAGTCGGTGATCAGCTCTTTGGTGTAAATAGAGCAGGATGGGATACCCATACCGTGACCCATGACGGAGATTTTGCGGCCTTTATAGGTACCGGTAAAGCCCAGCATGCCGCGTACGTTATTCACTTCGCGCACGTCTTCGAGGAAGGTTTCTGCAATGTGCTTCGCGCGCAGCGGGTCGCCCGGCATCAACACGACGTCAGCGAAATCACCCATTTCTGCATTAATGTGAGGAGTTGCCATCTTCAGTTCCTTTTACATTGTTGTTTTTGCCGGGTGGCGGCTATGCCTTACCCGGCCTACAAAACCGTAGGCCCGGTAAGCGAAGCGCCACCGGGCAATGACATCAGAACATGGCCTTGCCATATTCCATGTCAGACGTACCAAAATATTTCGCCAGGGTCTGGCCGATGTCCGCGAAGGTTTCACGGTGACCCAGCGAGCCCGGCTTCACTTTCGGGCCGTACACCAGCACCGGAATGTGCTCGCGGGTGTGGTCGGTACCGGTCCAGGTTGGGTCACAGCCGTGGTCCGCGGTCAGGATCAGAATGTCATCTTCACCCACCAGCTCCATCAGCTCCGGCAGACGGCGGTCGAACAGCTCAAGACCCGCAGCATAACCCGCGACGTCGCGACGGTGACCCCAGGAGGAGTCGAAGTCCACGAAGTTGGTGAAGACAATGGTCTTGTCGCCCGCTTCTTTCATCTCTTTGATGGTGGCATCGAACAGCGCATCGAGACCGGTCGCTTTGACCTTTTTGGTGATGCCGCAGTTAGCGTAGATATCCGCAATTTTACCCACGGACACCACGTGACCGTCTTTCTCATCGACCAGCTTCTGCAGCACGGTTGGCGCCGGCGGCTCAACGGCCAGATCGTGACGGTTACCGGTACGCTGGAAGTTACCCGCTTTGTCACCAATAAACGGACGCGCGATCACGCGGCCGATGTTGTAGCCGCCTTCGGTCAGCTCTTCGCGGGCGATTTCGCACAGCTCGTAGAGTTTATCCAGGCCAAACGTCTCTTCGTGGCAGGCAATCTGGAACACGGAGTCAGCAGAAGTGTAGAAAATCGGCTTGCCGGTTTTCATATGCTCTTCGCCGAGCTGGTCCAGAATCACGGTACCGGAAGAGTGGCAGTTGCCGAGGTAACCCGGCAGGTTGGCACGCTTCACCAGCTTATCGAGCAGCTCCTGCGGGAAGCTGTTCTCGTGATCGGAGAAGTAACCCCAGTCGAACAGCACCGGCACACCGGCGATTTCCCAGTGGCCAGACGGGGTGTCTTTACCGGAGGAGAGCTCGTGCGCCCAGGCATAGGCGCCCACGACTTCCGCGTTGCCGTCCATACCGGCTGCGATTTTACCGGTAGAGCCTTCATGCGCTTTCACCAGCCCAAGGCGGGTCAGGTTAGGTAGAGTCAGAGGGCCTTTACGACCGTTATCCGCTTCGCCTTTCGCACAGGCTTCCGCGATGTGACCCATGGTATCGGAACCCACGTCACCAAAACGTTCTGCATCTTCGGTTGCGCCGATGCCGAATGAGTCCAGCACCATAATAAATGCACGTTTCATAATTGTTCTCCGTACGTAGTGCTTCAAAAATTATCGATCAGATCAGTATACCGCTATTCGGTGATACGGCGATAGACAGTCGGTGTGGTTTCCGGTGCTTTATCGTCAAGCGTGATGGCCGCTTTCACCGCTTTCGCCGCTTCCTGCCAGCTGGCTTCGTCTTTGGCGTGGATCACCGCCAGCGGACGTTGGCCGTCAACGCTGTCGCCCAGACGGGCCATATCGGTAAAGCCGACGCTGTAATCAATGGTGTCTGAGGCCTGACGACGACCGCCGCCCATTGAGACCACCGCCATGCCGAGGGCACGGGTGTCCATGGCGGAGACAAATCCTTCGCTATCGGCATACACCGCTTTGCTGAGCGTCGCGGTGGGCAGGTACTTCGCGTAATTTTCGACGAAGTCGGTCGGGCCTTTTTGCGCCGCGACCATGCGGCCGAAGATCTCCGCCGCTTTGCCGTTGTCCAGCACCGCCTGCAGCTTCGCGCGGGCGTCGGCGTCGTCTTTGGCGAGCTTGCCGGAGATTAACATCTCAACGCACAGCGCCATGGTGACGTCGAACAGGCGCGGGTTACGGTATTCCCCCGTCAGGAACTGGACGGCTTCACGCACTTCGACGGCGTTACCGGCGCTGGAAGCCAGCACCTGGTTCATATCGGTGAGCAGTGCGGTAGTGCGCACGCCTGCGCCGTTGGAGACGCCAACGATCGCTTCGGCCAGCGCCTCAGAGAGTTCATAGGTTGGCATAAACGCGCCGCTGCCTACCTTCACGTCCATCACCAGCGCGTCCAGCCCTTCTGCCAGCTTCTTCGCCAGGATAGAGGCGGTGATCAGCGGGATGGAGTCAACGGTCGCGGTGATGTCGCGGGTCGCGTAGAAACGCTTGTCTGCCGGAGCAAGAGAGCTGGTCTGGCCGATAATCGCCACACCAACGTCTTTAATAATGTCGCGGAAGCGGTTGTCATCCGGGAAGATATCGAAGCCCGGAATGGCTTCCAGTTTATCGAGCGTACCGCCGGTGTGGCCCAGGCCGCGCCCGGAGATCATCGGGATGTAACCGCCACAGGCTGCCACCATTGGGCCGAGCATCAGGGAGGTCACGTCACCCACGCCGCCGGTGGAGTGTTTATCCACAATCGGGCCGTTAAGGTTGAGGCTTTTCCAGTCCAGAACGGTTCCTGAATCTCGCATCGCCATGGTCAGCGACACGCGCTCAGGCATCGACATATCGTGGAAGAAAATGGTCATCGCCAGAGCCGCAATCTGCCCTTCTGAGACGGTGTTATCACGAATGCCGTTGATGAAGAAGCGGATCTCTTCGTCGCTTAATGCATGACCATCACGTTTTTTACGAATAATTTCTTGTGCGAGAAACACGGTAACCTCCATGCGGAATCGGGGGAATTGTGGCGGGTGGCGCTACGCTTACCCGCCCTACGATCCTGTAGGCCGGATAAGCGAGGCGTCATCCGGCATTGTTGGCAATCAGTAGCTGCTTGCGCTCTTACCGTCGCCGTGACCCAGCGCCTTCAGCAGGCTGGCCAGCAGGCTGGACGCACCGAAGCGGTAGTGACGGGAATCGGCCCAGTCGGCGCCGAACAGCTCGTCGGCAATCGCCAGGAACTGCTGCGCGTCTTCGGCGGTACGCACGCCGCCCGCAGGTTTGAAGCCTACGGTTTTGGACACGCCCATGTCGCGGATCACTTCCATCATGATGCGCGCGCTTTCCGGGGTCGCATTTACCGGCACTTTACCGGTAGAGGTTTTAATGAAATCCGCACCGGCTTTGATGGAGATTTCAGAGGCTTTACGAATCAGCGCCTCTTCTTTCAGCTCGCCGGTTTCGATGATCACTTTAAGCAGCACGTCTGCCGCCGCACACGCGTCTTTACAGGCCTTCACCAGGTCAAAACCGACCTGCTCGTTACCGGCGATCAGCGCGCGGTAAGGGAACACCACGTCAACTTCGTCTGCACCGTAGGCAATCGCCGCGCGGGTTTCTGCCAGCGCAATCTCGATATCGTCGTTGCCGTGCGGGAAGTTAGTCACGGTTGCAATGCGCACGTCCGGCGTGCCCTGCTCTTTCAGCGTTTTACGGGCAATCGGGATAAAGCGCGGGTAGATACAAACGGCTGCGGTGTTACCCACTGGCGTTTTTGCCTGATGGCACAGGGCGATGACTTTCTCATTGGTGTCGTCATCGTTCAGGGTAGTCAGGTCCATCAGTTTCAACGCGCGCAGGCTGCTTGCAGTTAAATCGGTCATAACAATCTCCAACGGCAGTGCCGTATAAATTTTACCTTGCGGGTCTGTGAGTATTCTAACATCCACCCGCATCCACACTTCGACATTCATCACAGTTAATGAAAACTGCGTACAAATTTGCATTACTGTAATGAGATCTTCTTCAAACTTTAGTGCGCAAATTGCCGACTAAAGCAGCAATACCCCCAGTGGGATCAAAAGCGCCAACAGGCAGGCTTTCTACAATCCGTTCATCATCCGCAGAACATTCAAGGAAGCGAATATGCCTCACTCCAGCCCCGACGCCCTGCAGCAACGTTGCCAGCAAATTGTGACAAGCCCGTTGTTAACCCCGGAACAAAAACGTCATTTTCTGGCGCTGGAAGCGGAAAACAACCTGCCGTATCCGGCACTTCCTGAAGCTGCGCGCGCCGCGCTGGACGAGGGGTTTATCTGTGACATGTTCGAAGGCCATGCGCCTTACAAACCCCGTTACGTTCTGCCGGATTACGCAAAATTTCTGGCTAACGGTTCAGAATGGCTGGAGCTGGAAGGGGCAAAAGATCTCGACGATGCCCTCTCGCTGTTAACCATCCTCTACCATCATGTTCCATCCGTCACATCGATGCCGGTCTATCTCGGCCAGCTTGATGCGCTGCTGCAACCGTATGTTAGAATTCTAACACAAGAAGAAATCAATAGCCGAATAAAACGTTTCTGGCGCTATCTTGACCGTACGCTGCCGGATGCCTTTATGCATGCCAATATCGGGCCGGAAGATACGCCCATCACCCGTGCCATTCTGCGTGCCGATGCAGAGCTGAAGCAGGTCGCGCCGAACCTGACCTTTATTTATGATCCAGAGATCACCCCGGATGATTTACTGCTTGAGGTGGCGAAAAACATATGTGAATGCAGCAAACCGCATATTTCTAATGGCCCGGTGAATGATAAAATTTTCACAAAAGGCCGTTATGGCGTGGTGAGCTGTTACAACTCCCTGCCTCTGGCTGGCGGTGGCAGCACCCTGGTGCGTCTCAATCTCAAGGCCATCGCCGAACACAGCACGACAAGTGAAGACTTCTTCAGCCGCGCCCTTCCGCACTACTGCCAGCAGCAAATAGCCATCATTGATGCCCGCTGCGATTTCCTGTATCAACAATCCGGCTTCTTTGAGAATAGCTTCCTGGTGAAAGAGGGGCTGATTGATGCCGATCGGTTTGTGCCGATGTTTGGCATGTACGGTCTGGCAGAAGCGGTAAACGTGCTCTGTGAGAAAGCAGGCATCGCGGGACGTTACGGAAAGGATGAGCAGGCCAACGCGCTGGGTTATCGCATCAGCGAACAGCTTGCGACGTTTGTCGAAAACACGCCGGTGAAACACGGCTGGAAGCAGCGCGCGATGCTTCATGCGCAGTCGGGGATCAGCTCCGATTCGGGCACCACGCCGGGCGCGCGCCTGCCCTACGGTGACGAGCCGGATCCCATCAGCCACCTGCTGGCGGTGGCTCCCCATCACAAGCACTACTCTTCCGGGATAAGCGATATCCTGACGCTGGATGAAACGGTAAAACGCAACCCGCAGGCGGTGGTCCAGCTGTGCCTGGGCGCGTTCAGGGCGGGTATGCGCGAGTTTACCGCCAACGTCGCGGGTAACGATCTGGTGCGCGTCACCGGGTATATGGTGCGGCTATCGGATCTGGAGAAATATCGGCAAGCAGGGTCGAGAACGAACACCACGTGGCTGGGGGAAGAGGCCGCACGCAATACCCGCATTCTGGAACGTCAGCCGCGCGTGATTAGCCATGAACAGCAGATGCGCTTTAGTTAGTCAGGTCATTCCTTTTTCCTGCGTGGACGGGCCGGGCAGCCGCCTGGCCCTGTTCCTGCAGGGCTGCAACCTGCGCTGTAAAACCTGCCACAACCCGTGGACGATCGGCCGCTGCAACGACTGCGGGGACTGCGTGCCCCACTGCCCACACGACGCGCTGACCATTCAGGCCGGGCGCGTCTGGTGGCAGGAGAGCGACTGCCAGCAGTGCGACACCTGCCTGCACCTGTGCCACCAACAGGCGACGCCCATGGCGCACCGCCTGAGCGTGGAGGAGATCCTCACCCAGGTCCGCAAATCCGCACCGTTTATCGAAGGGATCACCGTAAGCGGCGGGGAAGCCACAACGCAATTGCCGTTTTTAGTGACGCTGTTCACCGCGATCAAAGCCGATCCCGCCCTGCGTCATCTGACCTGTCTGGTCGACAGCAACGGTTTGTTAAGCGAAACCGGCTGGCAAAAGCTGCTGCCGGTACTGGATGGCGCGATGCTGGACCTGAAAGCATGGGGGAACGAACACCACCGCTTCCTGACCGGACGCGACAATCCGCAGATCAAGCAGAGTATCCGCTGGCTGGCAGAACGCCACCGTTTGACGGAGCTCCGCTTGCTGGTGATTCCGGGGCAGTGTGATTACCTGGAACATCTGAAGCCGCTGACGGCGTTTATCCACGGGCTGGGAAACGTGCCGGTACGCCTTAACGCGTTTCATGCGCACGGCGTATACGGTGAGGCGGCGTCGTGGCGTAGCGCCACGCCCGAGGACGTTGAACCGCTGGCGCGGGCGCTGGAAAAACAGAAAATAACGGTGATTCGCCCGGCGCTTTATCTATAGCGTGATGCCAAATACCGAGCGCGTATTTTCCAGCAGCGCATCGGCAATTACCTCTTCCGGCTCCTGTCGCAGTTCACACAGGGTGGTGAACACGCGCGCCGCCTGTTCCGGGCGATTCGGCTGTCCCTGAAAACCATTCAGCGGCATATCCGGCGCGTCAGTTTCCAGCAGAAGCGCCGACAGCGGCAGCTGTGCCATCACGTCACGGGTTTTACTGGCGCGCGGATAGGTGATGGTGCCACCTACACCAATTTTGTAGCCCAGTTCAATGAAACGCTGCGCCTGCTGCAGGCTGCCGGAGAAACCGTGTACGACGCCCCTGCGCGGCAAATCGATGCGCTTCAGGTGCATTGCCAGCTTATCGTGCGTACGTCTTGAATGGAGGATCACCGGCAGATCGTGACGCTTCGCCAGCCTGAGCTGCGCGTCGAGGATCGTCTGCTGGCGCTCAAAATGCGGATCCTCGCGATAAAGATCGAGGCCGATCTCCCCGATGGCGACAAGCTTGTCCCCTGCGGTCCGCAGGATCTCATCAAGTCTCTCAATGTGCTCATCACGATGCCGCTCAATCACGATCGGATGCAGGCCGAGCGCCGCATAGAGCGCGGGGTGCCGTGCAGCAAGATCCAGCACCCGGGAAAAGTACGCCGCCTCCACTGACGGCACAATAATGGCCTGAACGCCTGCGTCAGCCGCTTTCGCAATACTGTGTTCTTCATCTCCCGTAAACGGTGGGAAATCAAAGTGGCAGTGGGTATCGATAAAGCGGTGCGTCACGCCAGATCCTCGTTATCCAGTAAAGCGTCATTCGCCTGCGGAATGTCCACCAGGGGCACCGTCAGAGCGTCGTTGGCGACAATCGCAGGCGGCGTAATAATGCGTTTATGGCGATGAAGCGGCGGTTGCTCCGCCAGCATTTTCCCCACCGTCGCCAGGAAGTAGCGTCCGCACAGCCGTCCCGTTTTGTAATCCATGCGCAGCGCAGGGACGCGGCTGCCCAGCGCCATGCTCAGCAGCGGCTTAGGCGGATAAATTTCAAAAATACGCAGCTTACCCGGCGGCTTTTCAATGAAACGTTGCATCGCGCCGTAGGTGGTTTCATGCTGCTTCGCGATGTTCACCAGTGGCTGCAGGCTGCTGTCGCCCAGCCAGCGCTCCATCCGCTTAAACCACTGTGGGGTGTAATACATTTGCGACGGTACGGTACGGATCACCACAATGGTTTTCGCCCCGCGACGGGCGGCTTCCTGCACCGGCACGGCGTCACTGATCCCGCCGTCCAGATAGCTAATGCCGTCCAGCAGCGCACCGGTACGATAAAAACCGGGAATGGCGCTGGAGGCGCGGATGATGTCCAGCCAGTTATCTTTCTGAGGCGAAAAATAGCCCGGCGAATAGTCATCCCCCCGGCTGGCGCACATCCAGAATTCTTTACCGCTATCAAACAGGCGGGCCGCGGTGTCCATGGCCAGCGGCATCTGGCTGGAAGTTGATTCCAGCAGCCAGTCGAGGTCGATCAGGTTACCGCCGCGCACAAAGCGCACCGGATTAAAAAATTCTTTCGCCGTGGTGTAGCGCATGATGACCTTTCGCGCGTATCCGGGCTGGTTACAGACATAGGCAGAAAGATTCTGTGCCCCGGCAGACGTGCCGAAGTACAGGTCAAACGGATTGAACTGCGCGCGCATAAACTCATCCAGCACGCCAGCGGTGAAAATGCCGCGCTGTCCGCCACCCTCGCAGACCAGCGCGAGTTGACCTGCGCGAAACGGTTTTAACGTCAGCGGCGCAATATTGCCGAGCGTAACGGGAATTCGTTGCCCCACCTCTGCTTTCCTGTTTTGATTATTTTATAACACCACAGTAACGCACCCGACCTGTTACGCAAATAAGAAAAAGCCAGTCGCAGTGACTGGCTTTATTTTGTTGACGGAATATTGCGTTTGCTACGGACGTCGACGCCCCGTAAACAGGCTGACCAGGAACAGAATAATACCGACAACGAAGACAATTTTAGCTGCCCATGCCGCTGTACCTGCCAGTCCACCAAAGCCCAATGCGGCGGCAATTAACGCGATAACCAGAAATATAATGCCCCAACGAAACATAAGCTTCTCCTTTACCATAGTTAATGTCGGCCGCTAAACGTGAGCGCTCAGGTCACTCACCGGCGTTTTTCCAGAGTCGTTCTTATATCGCCCGCAGGTTTTAGCCAGACGGGCGAATGGTCCAGATTTACTTCGTTTTCAGATCGTTTTTAACGCTTTTCACACCATCAATCGCTTTCGCAATAGACTCGGCACGTTCACTTTGCGCCTGCGAATCTACCGTACCGGAAAGCTGAACCACACCATCGGTGGTTTCCACTTTCACCTTACGGGACGGCACGATGTCATCTGCTAAAAGTTTAGCTTTGATTTCGCTGGTGGTGGCTGCATCACCGGCATAACCTTTCACCGACGCGTTTTTGCCGTCACGGACGTGCAGCTTATCGCTGACGGAGGCAACGCCTTCGACGCCTTTCGCCACTTTCACCGCCTGTTCTGCCTGAGCCTGGCTTTCAACAAAGCCGCTCAGCGTGACCACTTTTTTGTCGGTCTTAACGGAAATATCGGTGCTCTTGATGGCTTCATCATCCACCAGTGCGGCTTTCACTTTTGCTGTGATAGAGCTGTCATCCATGAAATTGCCGACTTTATTCATAGAGCTATCGATTTTTTGCCCTGCGCTGTCAGCCGTGGATTGTGCTTTATCCATGGTGCTGCTTTCCGCCAGGGCGGAGCCGCTCACCAGAACGCTACCCAGTGTTACAGCCAGCAGAGTTTTAGAAATCTTCAGTCTTGTCATATTCATCGATCTATTCCTGTGTTGACCCGTTATTCGGGCTACGTACTTCCTTAGTAGTGATATATATTGCGAATAAACACACGGGTGAAATGGATAACCTAAAGCCATGCATTGAACAGTTAATTTATCCACGCCCGGTGTTAAACACTGAGTTAAATATAGATCACTCTCACAGAGCCGCTTTCAGAATTGGGTAAAAAATGGGCGAATAGCGTGAAATTGCGTTGAATTAAGAACATTCCGCAAGGGATTAATAAGACAGGAATAAAAGAAGAGCACGGCTGCTGCCGTGCTCTGAGAGGGGATTAGTGCTCGCGGGTTTTACGGAACTGAACGTCAGGATAACGCTCCTGCGTCAGGTTCAGGTTGACCATCGTTGGCGCGATATAGGTCAGGTTATCGCCGCCATCCAGCGCCAGCTGAACTTCATTCTTACGCTTAAATTCTTCGAATTTCTTCACGTCAGAACACTCAACCCAGCGCGCGGTCGCGACGTTCACCGATTCGTAAATCGCTTCTACGTTGTATTCGCTCTTCAGGCGCGCAACGACCACGTCAAACTGCAGCACGCCGACCGCACCAACGATCAGATCGTTGTTCGCAATCGGGCGGAAGACCTGCACGGCGCCCTCTTCGGAGAGCTGGACCAGGCCTTTCAGCAGCTGTTTCTGCTTAAGCGGATCGCGCAGACGAATGCGACGGAACAGTTCCGGCGCGAAGTTCGGAATACCGGTGAACTTCATCATTTCACCCTGCGTGAAGGTGTCGCCGATCTGGATGGTACCGTGGTTGTGCAGACCGATGATGTCGCCCGGATAGGCTTCTTCAACGTGCGAACGGTCACCCGCCATAAAGGTCAGCGCGTCGGAGATGACAACGTCTTTCCCGATACGCACCTGGCGCAGCTTCATGCCCTTTTCATATTTACCGGACACCACGCGCATAAAGGCCACGCGGTCACGGTGTTTCGGATCCATGTTGGCCTGAATCTTAAATACGAAGCCGGTGAACTTCTCTTCTTTTGCTTCCACTTCACGGGTGTCGGTTTTGCGCGGCATCGGCTGCGGCGCCCACTCCACCAGACCGTCGAGCATGTGGTCAACGCCGAAGTTACCCAGTGCGGTACCGAAGAAGACCGGGGTAATTTCGCCGCTCAGGAACAGCTCTTTGTCGAATTCGTGAGACGCGCCCTTGACCAGCTCCAGCTCGTCGCGCAGCTGCGCGGCCAGCTCTTCCCCGACCGCCGCGTCCAGATCCGGGTTGTCCAGACCTTTAACAATGCGCACTTCCTGAATGGTGTGGCCTTTACCGGTCTGATACAGGTAGGTTTCGTCTTTATAGAGGTGATAAACGCCTTTGAACAGCTTACCGCAGCCAATCGGCCAGGTGATTGGCGCACAGGCGATCTTCAGCTCGTTTTCCACTTCATCCATCAGTTCCATCGGATCGCGGATGTCACGGTCGAGTTTGTTCATAAAGGTGAGGATCGGCGTATCGCGCAGACGGGTGACTTCCATCAGCTTACGGGTACGATCTTCTACACCTTTCGCGGCGTCGATCACCATCAGACAGCAGTCCACCGCCGTCAGGGTACGGTAGGTATCTTCGGAGAAGTCTTCGTGACCCGGGGTGTCCAGCAGGTTCACCAGGCAGTCGTGATACGGGAACTGCATCACAGAGGTGGTAATCGAAATACCACGCTGTTTTTCCATCTCCATCCAGTCGGATTTTGCATGCTGGCTGGAGCCACGGCCTTTAACGGTACCCGCAGTCTGGATCGCCTGTCCGAACAGCAACACCTTCTCAGTGATGGTCGTTTTACCGGCATCGGGGTGCGAGATAATGGCAAAAGTGCGGCGCTTGGCCACCTCTTGCAGATAAGGAGACAACGTCATAATTAAATCTTCTTTTATAAGCGCGGCAGCACGCCACGCATCATGGAATACAAAATTGCGGCTATTTTACCCATCAACGGGGGGCAGGCAATCATTGTTTACACAGGAGTTGCTCCAGTTCGTTCAACGACGTCACGGTCCAGGTCGGCTCGATGCCGTCAGGCTTCTCACGGCCATGCGCATTGAGCCAGACGGTCGACAGACCGGCCTTCATGCCGCCCAGAATATCTGACTCTGCCGTATCCCCCACCATCAGGACACGATCGCGGTCGGGATTGCCAGCCTGCGCCAGCGCGTAGTCGAAAATTCGCGGATCTGGCTTCGGCACGCCAACCTCTTCCGAGATCACCAGCGCGTCAAAATGATCGCGCAGGCCGGTACGCTCAAGGCGGATCTGCTGCAGGGCAGTAAAACCGTTGGTGATGATCCCCAGTTTCACCTTACCTTTCAACGCATTCAGCAGGGAAACCGCGCCCGGCAGCGGCGCACAGATATCGGCCATGGCGTTAAGGAAAGCCTCGTTCAGCGTTCCCGGACTGACCTTTAAGCGTTCCGCCCAGACGTCAAAGCGCTGGTGCTGAAGCTGTAACGCGGTGATGGCACCGTTCTGGTAATCCACCCACAGCGGTTTGTTGACCGCCTGATAGTCCTGAAAATCTTCAGCGGTGAAGGTTACGCTATAGTCGAGAAACATCCGCTGCAGGCCGCCGAACGAGTCGAACGTAAACAGCGTTTCGTCGGCATCAAAGAAAATCCAGTCCCATTTCATCGTTACAACCTTATTTTTTATTATCCAATCGGCAGAGCCATTATGATGGCGTCTTCACGTCCCTCTGCGGTGGGGTAGTAGTTACGGCGGATTGTCGCCTCGTTAAAGCCTAAGCTTTCATAGAGCGCGATGGCGGCGACATTCGACGCGCGCACCTCCAGCCACAGGGTGAAAACGTCACGGGTTTCGAGCTCACGGATGAGGTGCTCAAGCAGTTCTCTTCCCAGCCCACGGCGCTGAAACGCGGGATCAACCGCGATATTAAACAGCGTCGCCTCATCAAGAACAACCTGCGTGATCGCGAAAGCGGCCATGGTGCCGTCAACGTCCAGGCGGTAGTTCAGATACCGTTCGCCCTGATTGCTGGCGAAGGTTTTTTCGCTCCACGGAAACGCGTGGGCGCGTGTTTCAATCGCGAACGCTGTGGACAGGTCAGGCGTCGTGAGGGAAGAAATCGTGTTCATATTCGCAGATTTGTTGCCATAGCGCGCTGCGCGCTTTTGGGTTGGCTTTCAGTTCGTCCAGCGCTGGCGAGCAGATCTGGCTCCCCTGAAGAGAGATCTCATTCGCCTCTCCGATACGCCAGCTGTTACAGCGACTATCAGGAGGCAGCATCGCGACACGCTCTGGCGTCAGCGGTAAAACCTGGTCGGCCGTCAGCTTCAGGCTGCGAAGGACATCATCGATCAGGGGGTCATTCAGGGCAGGCAGTTCTTCCGCCACCATCACCAGACGAACGTGCGCCGGGATGGAGATGGCGATTTCGCCCTGCAACGCCGTCGGGCGACGCAAAGCCCACTGGGTGATGCCCAGTTGCTGCAACTGCCAGTCTCGTCGGGATGTCATAGGGAAAACTCCTGTCTCTCAGGCGCGCAAATATAGCAAATGTGTCGAAAGTGCGCCATCTACCTACTATAATCCCCGCCTGAGTTTATTGAGGAACAATTCATGTCTGCATTTACCCCGGCAAGTGAAGTCTTGCTGCGTCACAGTGATGATTTCGAAGAAAGCCGTATTCTGTTTGCCGGAGATATGCAGGATGACCTGCCCGCGCGTTTCGACTGTGCTGAAAGCCGTGCCCACACCCAATACTACCACCACTGGCAGGTGCTGAGCCGCCAGATGGGCGAGCGCGCGCGCTTTAGCCTGGTGGCAGAGCAGAGCGATATCGCCGACTGCGATACGCTGATCTACTACTGGCCGAAGAATAAACCGGAAGCCCAGTTCCAGCTGATGAACCTGCTCTCCCTGCTGCCGGTCGGCTGCGATATTTTCGTGGTCGGTGAAAACCGCAGCGGCGTGCGCAGCGCGGAACAGCTGCTGGAAGGCTATGCGCCGCTGAACAAAGTCGACAGCGCTCGCCGCTGTGGTCTGTACCATGGCCGTCTGGAAAAACAGACAACATTTCATGCGCAGGCATACTGGGATGAGTACCAGCTTGACGGCCTGACCATCAAAACGCTGCCGGGCGTGTTCAGCCGCGATGCGCTGGATACGGGCAGCAAGCTGCTGCTTTCCACTCTGACGCCGCACACCAAAGGCAAAGTGCTGGATGTGGGATGCGGCGCGGGCGTGCTCTCTACCGTGCTCGCCAGCCATTCGCCAAAGGTGCGCTTAACCCTGTGTGACGTGAGCGCCCCGGCGGTTGAAGCCAGCCGCGCAACGCTTGCCGCAAACGGCATTGAAGGCGAGGTGATTGCGAGCAACGTCTTCTCCGACATCACCGGTCGCTTCGACATGATTATCTCTAACCCGCCGTTCCACGACGGTATGGAGACCAGCCTGGAAGCAGCACAAACGCTGATCCGTGGTGCAGTCCGTCACCTCAACAGCGGCGGCGAGCTGCGTATCGTTGCGAACGCCTTCCTGGCGTACCCGAAAGTGCTGGATGAAACCTTTGGCTTCCACGAAGTCATCGCCCAGACGGGTCGCTTTAAGGTCTACCGCACCGTGATGACACGTCAGGCCAAAAAGTAATCGCCTCCCCTGTAGGCCGGATACGCGAAAGCGCCATCCGGCTTTACACGGCGCGTCCATAGGACATTTTTCCATCAATCAAGGCATCACGCGCACTTTTCTGTTGACGTAAAGCTGAAAACATCTAGAATGCGCCTCCGTGGTTACGATACTTTTACAGTATCGATGGTATGCGAAGGTGGCGGAATTGGTAGACGCGCTAGCTTCAGGTGTTAGTGTCCTTACGGATGTGGGGGTTCGAGTCCCCCCCCTCGCACCATAAATCACGATGATATTGCTCGCACTGGGCGAAGGTGGCGGAATTGGTAGACGCGCTAGCTTCAGGTGTTAGTGTCCTTACGGATGTGGGGGTTCGAGTCCCCCCCCTCGCACCAACGAGGCGATATCAACATAGCAATAAAGAGTAAGATGACTGTGCGAAGGTGGCGGAATTGGTAGACGCGCTAGCTTCAGGTGTTAGTGTCCTTAGGATGTGGGGGTTCGAGTCCCCCCCCTCGCACCAATTATCTTACAACCCCTCTGAATATCTTCTTTTCCCTGTTATTTCAAACTCATCAGTATCACCAGAATTCCGCTGACCAGCGCGACACACGATGGCAGTAAAACAAAGTGACGCAGTTGCTTATGCCAGATCATGCCTGACGTGACTAACAGTCCTGACACAATGATGGCTTTCCAGGTATCAAGAGAGAGATCGGCAAACGTCAAACCGCCGAGAATAGCTCCCGGTAGCAATACCCCCCAACCGCTGCCCAGCGCCCTGTTCAACATGATCCGTCCTCTTTCAACGATAATGATAACCAATATCATATGATAGAGATTATCATTTGTCAGCTGAATGAATCAAAATCCATCGACCTTTACCTTTCCCGTAATGACAGGAATTGCCTAAGGTGATAAATTGCGCACCTGTTAACAACGTCTAAAGATTTTCTGATAATTACTCTTTGCGCTTTTTGCATATTTTATTGCGAAACGACATCTATTTATTTGTTTTAATTAAATTTTAATAAAAACACACGACTATGACATCACAATCCTGGCGGTCTTTGGTTCACAGAAAATATCAATTATCGTTACGTTTATTTTTATTTCTGAACGCAACCTCGGCAGTGTTCTCGGTAACAAACCCGCTCAATTCTGTACGCCTGTTTTCCGCCCCTCTGATTGCTATTTTCTCCATCAGTACCGGCCTGTTCATCTGGCACTGGCGAAAGCGCGCGCGGAAGATAAATATTCCTGTCGTTTCAGGGATCTTCGGTATTTTGTGGGCCTGGCAAATTGTCTCCAAATTCGCCTTAATTACCCATGATCATGCGACGTATTTGTTAATCGCACTTTTAACGGTGCTTTTTATCGGCACGCTGGCGTTCGCCAGTAATATCAAAGCCTTTACGCTGCATTCACTGCCCACCTTTATTGTCTGCCTGTGGTTAAGCGATCACGATATATGGCTGAGAATGACCTATTCTTTCGCACTTCCTGTGGTGGCAATTGCTATTCATAACATTTTGCAAAGACGCAACGACCGTTTCGCTCAGGAGCTGCTCTCTCGCCTTCTGGAAGAACGAGAAACCCTTACCGATCTCAGCATGATGGACCCGCTTACCGGGCTCTATAATCGTCGCGGTCTGCAAAGCCGTCTGGAGAATCTGCCCACGGTAGAAAATGGCGAGCATTTTGTCCTGCTGATGGATATCGACCACTTCAAAGCCTATAACGACCATTACGGCCATATGATGGGCGACCAGGCGCTGAAGCGCGTCTCTGCAGCAATCCGCGATGCCGTGCGTTCTCGCGATATTGTGGCGCGTTTTGGTGGGGAAGAGTTTATGGTGCTGCTGACCAACATTTCACTCGAACACGCCCGCCAGACGGCCGAGCGGATCCGTCAGAAAGTCTATGATTTGAAAATCCCGCATCTGTTTAACGAAAGCGTCGCGACAAACGTCACCATCAGCATTGGTATCGCCATTTTCGAGGATGAAGACGTGGAAGGCGCGCTGGAAAAAGCGGACAAAGCCCTCTATGAAGCAAAGCATATGGGACGCAATAACATTCTGTTAAGTGAAGAGATTCAGACGGCGTAGACATAACGACGATGTCACCCGGACAAAAGTCTTGCCATTGGTATGAGCAATAGTTAGGATTGGCAATCATTATCATTTAGATTTCTATCTATACTATGGCCACGCATACTGCACACATCGTCGAACCTCTCCTCTGGCGAGCGCCGCTCACCAGCGGGAATGCTTCGCTTGCAGATGCGATACGGGACAAAATTGCGGAAACGCGCGCCCACCTGCTGGATTTTATCCGGCTTGATGAAGCGCCCCCGTCCCACGCGATGACGCTCTCAGAGTGGCGACAGCCGTCAAAGCTGCAATCGCTGCTGGCCACCTATTCCGACCATATCTATCGCAATCAACCCACCCTTACGCGGGAAAATAAACCCCTGCTCTCTCTCTGGGCGCAGTGGTATATCGGGCTGATGGTTCCTCCGCTCATGTTGGCGCTGTTAACACAGAAGAGCATGCTGGAACTCTCGCCGGATAAATTCCATGTTGAGTTTCACGAAACCGGACGTGCTGCTTGCTTCTGGATTGATCTCCACGAAGACCATAGCGCTGAACGCCTGACGGCTCAGGAACGTATGGAGCAGCTCATCACCCAGACTCTGATCCCGGTGGTGGAAGCGCTGGAAGCGACGGGAGAGATTAACGGGAAGCTTATCTGGAGCAATACGGGCTATTTAATCCACTGGTATTTAACGGAAATGAAGCCGCTGCTCGGTGATGAGAACGTTGAGGCCCTGCGTCAGTCCTGTTTCTTTGCCAGGCAGCTTTCCGATGGCCGTGACAACCCGCTATTCCGCACCGTTGTACTCCGTGACGGGCTTCTGGTTCGCCGCACCTGCTGCCAGCGTTATCGCCTGCCGGACGTTAAGCAGTGTGGGGATTGCACGCTGAAGTAGAGCAGTGAATTGCCCGGTGGCGCTTCGCTTACCGGGCCTACAAAAACAAAAAACGGCAACCTGCGTTGCCGTTTTGTTTTTACCTATGCCACCTGTTGATTGTCCTCTTCCGCGCTACGCTGCGCTTCTTCCGCTTCCTGCTCCAGCAGCTGCTTCTCATACACTTTGAAGAACGGGAAGTAGATGATCGCCGATACGCAGGCCAGAACCACAACCAGAATAGCCGCGCGGAAGTCCCAGCCCAGGGCCCACGCTGCGCCTATCGGCGCCGGTGCCGTCCAGGGAACGACCGAGATGACGCGCCCAATCAAATCAAACGTCATCGCCGCCCACGCCAGCACGGCGTTGACCATCGGTGCCAGCAGGAACGGAATAAAGAACACCGGATTCATTACAATCGGTGTACCGAAAATGACCGGCTCGTTGATGTTAAAGAAGCTGGGAACCACGCTCAAACGGCCAATAGAGCGTAAATGCGCTGAACGACTACGCAGATAGCAAATCACCAGCCCCATCGTGGCGCCCGACCCGCCAATCACGATAAAGAACGTCCAGAACGCCTCCATGAAGATATGCGGCAGAGGTTGGCTGGCGGCCAGTGCGGTCTGGTTAGCGCCCAGATTAGTCAGCCAGAACATCT
Organism: Enterobacter sp. ku-bf2; assembly: GCF_001742765.1. Lineage (NCBI taxonomy): Bacteria > Pseudomonadati > Pseudomonadota > Gammaproteobacteria > Enterobacterales > Enterobacteriaceae > Enterobacter > Enterobacter sp. ku-bf2. The sequence continues at coordinate 243,677 of NZ_MDVW01000018.1, read as the reverse complement.
GCAACATTCCGGAGACGATGGCAGCGCCGTGGATCCCGGCGAACCACAGCAGATGACCAATCAACACGGCCAGCAGGATCGCAGGCAGAGAATCCGCCGCGGAAACCAGAGGTTTAAAGACCGACATAATGGCCTGCGGGATCAGCATGCCAAACTGAGACTGAATCACCAGGCTCAGAGGATAGAGGGTCACCACCACCACCAGCACCGGAATCAGCAGATCAAAAGAGTTTTTGATCATCGGCGGGACCTGGTCCGGCAGTCGAATGCCGATGTTATGCGCTTTGAGGAAACGCATCATCTCAACGCAATAAATCGCCACCAGAATCGCGGTAAAAATGCCCGTGCCACCCAGACTGTCGACAGGGAGCGTGCCTTTGGTTTTGGGTGCCGCGACCAGCAGAAACGCCATCAGCGACAGCATGGCGCACATAAACGGGTCCAGCTGATGAGATTTGACGTAGTGTTTGCCAAGGTTATAGGCAATGGCCGCACAGATATAAATGGACATAATGCCCATCGTCATATCAAACGGCGTCAGGATTTGGCCCTCAAACTGCTTCGCCATATCCAGCCAGGCGCGGGCGAAACCCCAGGTGGTATCAGGCGAAAAAGGTGGGTAAGCGAACACTAACAAAAACGAACCCACAATCATAAATGGCATCGCGGAGATAAACCCGTCACGAATAGCCATAACATGACGCTGGGACGAGATCCGCCCGGCTATCGGGCTGACGTAATTTTCGACGAAACGGAATATCAGGTTAAACGCAGCATGGTTGGCAGACATGGCAGATCTCCTGTCAGACGTTTGTTACGGGCACATACGCGCCGCACGTTGTTCCATACATCAGCTTCACAACCTTGCTGGCTTGCCAACCAGCGGTACTGCTCAGACGAAATGGTTTCATATTTGGCTCTTATTATTGGATACAGGGGACGTTACGTACTCAGTATTAATCTACGCTTCCCGCTCTGCAACCGGTTACTGTAACCGGTTTCTGTGATTGTGAAGAGGATCCAGAAATCAGCCGTTTGGGATATTTGTTACTTAAGAGATATTTACAGAGCATAATTTCTTATGACAGATTACGCAGGATATTTGTCAGGAGGAAACAATGAGTTTGCAGTCTGTACAGCAGTTTTTTGCCGACAACGCGCCGGATATAGACGTTATTGAGCTTAGTCAAAGTACTGCTACCGTTGCGTTGGCTGCTGCCGCCCATCGTGTCGAGCCGGGACAAATCGCCAAGACCCTGTCACTCAAGGTTAAAAATGAGGTGATTCTGGTCGTGGCGAAAGGCGATGCGCGTCTGGATAACAAAAAGCTGAAAGACACGTTTGGTGCGAAAGCGCGCATGCTCAGCAGTGATGAAGTGGTGACCATCACCGGTCATCCCGTTGGCGGCGTGTGCCCGTTCGGGCTGGAAAACCCGCTCGCGGTGTATTGCGATATCTCTTTAAAGCAGTACGCCGAAGTGCTGCCTGCCGCAGGCGCAATTCACAGCGCTGTGCGCATTTCACCTGACAGAATGGCAGAGCTGACTTCCGCAAAATGGGTGGATGTCTGTATCTGATTGACGCGCCAGAGCGTATCTGGCGCGCAAAAAACGGTTTATAAAAAGGTAGGCGTGAGGAGAGTCAAACATTGTGGCTCTCTTGCAGGAAGATGCGTAATAATATCCGCCGCATCGAGTAACCCTACGTCTGAATTCACGCCCAGTTTCACCATCGCATTAAACTTATGTGCCCGGATGGTCTTAATATTCCGTTCAAGATGTGCCGCGATTTCAGGGATGGAATACCCGCAGGACATATAACGCAATATTGCCCGTTCTGTGGGGCTCAGCATCCTGTTTTGGCTCCGGTACCAGTGATTCAGCATATTGTCATTGATACGCAGCGTTTCGCTCAGCAACTCCACGAGTTCCTTCTGCAGATGCTCAAGCGTCACCGATTTACTGACGACACCGTGCAGGCGTGATGGAGAAAGATGGCTAATGAGCCGTGCTTCCATCTCGTCAGAAACCAAAATGATGCGCTGGATATGGCCGTGCGTAAACGCAAGGTCCCGCAGGTGCGCCAGGCAGTTACGGCGCTCCTCTCGCGCATCGGAAAGGGAATAGATCAGCGAGAAAAAATTAACGTGACGAAGTGCATTCTTAAAGCTGTCAAATTCACTAAACAGGTGTAGCTGATAATGGCTCAGGCCGGGCATGGCAAAAAGATGCTTTAGCCCGACAGCCGTCATCGTGCAACTTTCGATGATGGCGATATGTCTTGTTGAATCGGTTTTTTCCATTCCTCGAACTCTCCATAGGCTGACAACAAACTCAGCTCTCTCATTCCCTGTGTACTGTTGATCCAGGCGTACATATCCGCATTGCTGCGTAATGAAAGCCGTCGCATCGCACTGTTTTTCTGCGCACTGATGGTTTTATTGCTCTTCTTAAGCAATGTGGCGATTTGGTTAATCCCCCATCCTTTCCCTAACAGACGCAGGACCTTACGTTCGGAGTGCGTAAGCGCGATAACGTGTTCGTTTTCATCCTCCGAGCCCTGAGGCTCCGGGGTTAATAACGTCTGGCTTATCCGCTCTGCCCGCTCACTCCCTGCCCGAATCGCGTTAACCACGCCTTCAATGGGCTCCATATCAGAAAGCAACGTACTTTCCGGGCGCATAAGTAACTCAACCGCAATAGGGTAAAGCGGACGCGAGACTAAAAAGATCCAGTGAATGTCCCGGTATTGATTCAATAAACTGTAATATTCTTCAAGCGCACCCCGAGGATTCCTGTATTCGCCTGAAATATCGGCAATAATGACGTCCGCGCGGCGTAACTGGAGCAGCGTTAATTCCTGCAATGAGCGGCAATAGCTCAATTCAAAATCGGGGAAATGACGTGCCATCACGCCTCCTAACCCGTTTTGCATCACGGGCATCCGGCTAATGACAACGCCATGCTTACCATGCAATGACAACATAGACCCTCCGTGTCCATTTTTCATTTGATGAGTAACGTTAAAACACATCAACGTATGACTATTTCGTCCCTGAGTGTAAGACTGGTTAATACAAGCAGAAGATGAGATGTATGCTTAGTTTAAGAAATGCCTAAACAGCAGTAATATCTCACAAAGCGAAATAAAATTTAATTGTGGAGTCATTAAAATAACGACAATTTAAAATTAGAATAACTAAATACAAATATTTTATAGTTTGATATTAATAATTCACGGCATTAATAAATTAATCCCGCCCACTTTCACGACACCGACTGTCACTGTTTGCACAAACCTTGATCTGGCCCACAGCAAGAGGGACTGCACTTTGTGCTAAAAGTACTCATTATGGGCTAACCGGCAACCTCTCCATCTTTTTCAGGACACGACATGCAGGCAGAGCGGTCAACGCAGCGTGCTATCACGCGGCTATGTATTCAGTGCGGTCTTTTTCTGCTTCAGCACGGCGCGGAAAGCGCGCTGGTTGAGGAGCTTTCCACCCGGCTGGGGCTGGCGCTAGGGATGGACAGCGTCGAAAGTGCCATCTCATCCAATGCCATTGTGCTGACCACGATTAAAGACGGTCAGTGCCTGACCTCCACGCGCAAAAACCATGACCGCGGCATAAACATGCACGTCGTGACCGAAGTGCAGCACATTGTCATCCTCGCTGAACATAAGCTTCTCGATCTCAGGGAGATTGAAAAACGGTTCAACCAGATCAAGCCATTACGTTATCCGCGCTGGCTCGTCGTGTTGATGGTAGGGCTCTCGTGCGCCTGCTTTTGTAAGCTCAACAAAGGCGGATGGGACGGTGCAATCATCACCTTTTTCGCCAGCAGTATCGCCATGTATGTTCGCCAGCTGCTGACGCATCGGCAGCTGCACCCGCAAATTAACTTCTGCATTACCGCATTTGTCGCCACCACGGTTTCTGGCCTGCTGCTGCGTCTGCCGCAGTTTGCCAACACCCCGACCGTTGCCATGGCCGCCAGCGTGCTTCTGCTGGTTCCGGGCTTTCCGTTGATCAACGCCGTCGCCGACATGTTTAAAGGGCACATCAATACCGGTCTGGCACGCTGGGCGATCGCCAGCCTGCTGACGCTGGCGACCTGCATCGGCGTGGTCATGGCCATGACACTCTGGGGGCTACGCGGATGGGCGTAATCGATTTTCTGCTGGCACTGGCGCAGGACATGCTTCTGGCCGCGATTCCGGCCATCGGCTTCGCGATGGTATTTAACGTCCCGCAACGCGCTCTGCCGTGGTGTGCCCTGCTGGGCGCGATTGGCCATGGCTCACGCATGGTCATGATGACGGCGGGTTTTAACATCGAATGGTCGACATTTATGGCCTCCATGCTGGTCGGCAGTATCGGCATTCAGTGGTCGCGCTGGTACCTGGCACATCCCAAAGTGTTCACCGTTGCCGCGGTGATCCCGATGTTTCCGGGCATATCGGCCTATACCGCAATGATTTCCGCGGTGAAAATCAGCCATTTCGGCTATACCGAGCCTCAGATGATCCTTCTTCTCAGCAATTTTCTTAAGGCGTCCTCCATCGTCGGCGCGCTCTCCATCGGGCTGTCGATCCCCGGCCTGTGGCTATACCGCAAACGCCCACGCGTTTGATATTTGTGTTATTTCGCTGCCGTGGAGATAATCCGTCTGGTCCGTTTGGTGAAAATAAGGAAAGGATGTGGCTAACCCTGGCAGCGAACACCCCGATCACAGTGAAGAATCCAGCCTGAAAGAGAAAATCTTTCAGAGCGCCATCGCGCTTTTTGCCGAGTATGGATTGAACGGTGCACGGATGGAGCAGATCGCAGAGAAAGCGGGCACCACCAAACGCATGGTGGTTTACCATTTCAAGAATAAAGAGAACCTCTATCTCCTGGTACTGGAACATGTTTACACCCAGATTCGCGCCAGTGAAAAAGCGCTAAGCCTGACGGGAATGCCCCCGGTCGAAGCGCTGGTCAATCTGGTTGAAGCCACTTTTGACTATCATGCCGACCACCCTGACTACATCCGGATTATCTGCATGGAAAACATGCAGCGCGGCCGCTTTATGCAGCAGTCGAGCTATCTCCGCCAGGTCAACCGCAGCGCGCTCGACCTGCTGGAGGAGATCCTGCGCCGGGGGAAAGAAAAACAGCTCTTCAGTGAGACGGTAGACGCCCGCGATCTTCATCGTCTGATAAGCAGCTTCAGCTTTCACTACGTTGCCAACAGCTACACCTTTACGCTGCTGTTTGAAGAAGGCGCAGACGAGCAGGCGCAGCGCCAGCACTACCGCAAAATGGCCGTTCAGGTGGCGCTCCGTTACACCTGCCCATAAAATTGCTTGCAATTAAATCGTACACTATCTATATTCATCTCATGAACGCGAAAACGAACGATGCAACCGCTGCGCTCAAGCTGGATAACCAGCTCTGCTTTGCCCTCTATTCGGCAAATCTGGCGCTTAACAAGCTGTACCGGCAGTTGCTGGCACCGCTGAACCTGACCTATCCACAATATCTGGTGATGCTGGTGCTGTGGGAGCAGGATGATATGACGGTGTCGGACATCGGTGAACGGTTGTTCCTTGACTCTGCGACCCTGACGCCGCTGTTGAAGCGTCTGGAAAGCGCCGGGCTCATCAACCGCCACCGTTCACGCAAAGACGAACGTCAAGTCGCCGTCACCCTGAGTGAAGCGGGACGTGAGCTCCAGCAGCAGGCTTTGGGTATCCCCCATGCGGTGGGGTGCGCAGCGCAGTGTGATACTGACACCCTGCTGGCGCTCAAACAGCAGCTCGAACTTTTGCGACAACAGCTACACCGCGCGTAACGCTATACTTTACGCGTTATTATTTACCCATATATATCGCACGCTATTTAATAGTACACGTTAAAACAAGATGAGGAACCTGCCATGTCTTTAGAAAAAGTTGTTTATACCGCCAAAGCAAAAGCCACCGGTGGCCGTGACGGTCGTGCCACCTCCTCCGATGGCGTACTGGACGTCAAACTGGGTGTGCCAAAAGAGATGGGCGGCATGGGGGGAGACGTGACCAACCCTGAGCAGCTGTTTGCCGCGGGCTACTCTGCCTGCTTCCTGGGCGCGATGAAGTTCGTGGCGGCACGCGACAAATTTACCCTGCCAAAAGATGCCTTTATTGAAGGCGAAGTGGGTATTGGTCCGCTGCCTACCGGTTTTGGTATCGAAGCAAAACTGAACATCCATGTTGAAGGTATGGATCCTGCGGAAGCTAAAAAGCTGGTCGATGCGGCGCACATTGTTTGCCCGTACTCTAATGCAACCCGCGGCAACATCGACGTCACGCTGAACATCATCGCGTAATAACTGCCTGACGGCGCTGCGCTTATCAGGCCTACAACTGTAGCCCCGGTCAGCGCAGCGCCGCCGGGGAAATCCCCTCCTTCCCTTTCCCCTCTCTGTGCTACCATAAGCCCATATCACGCCCGTAGTCATCAGTAGAGTAAGCGTTATGTCCTCCAGAATTCTGACCACCAGCATTGCTGGTATTGATGCCTTTATGCGCGACCCTCGCGGTGTGTTGACCCACGCCGAAGGGGGCACGGTTGCGGTTTTTGCCGACAACGCGCCAGCGTTTTACGCAATCACACCGGAACGTCTGGCACAGCTTCTGGAGATCGAAGCGCAATTGTCACGCCCGGCAAGCGATGTCACGCTGGATAATCAGTTCTTTGATGAACCGGTTAACGTTCCCGTGACCGTTCCGATGGGTAAATTTGCCCTCTATTCGGGCTGGCAGCCGGATGCAGATTTTCAGCGGCAGGCCGCGCTGTGGGGCATTGCGTTAACCCAACCCGCCACCGCGGAAGAGCTTGCCGCGTTTACCGCCTGGTGGCAGGCGGAAGGGAAAGTGTTCACCCATATTCAGTGGCAGCAAAAGCTCGCGCGTCATCTCCAGATTACCCGCGCCGGCAACAATGGCCAGCCAAAACGTGATATCAATGCGTTTTCAGAACCGGATAAACAGATCCCCAGCGGATTCCGAGGTGCGAAATGAAGAACGTCGGCGACCTGATGAAACGTCTGCAAAAAATGATGCCTGCCAACGTGAAGCCTGCTTTCACCACCGGTGAAGAGCTGCTGGCGTGGCAAAAAGAGCAAGGTAAGATCCGCGCCGCCGCGCTCGCACGCGAAAACCGGGCGATGAAAATGCAGCGCACCTTTAACCGTTCCGGTATTCGTCCCCTGCACCAGAACTGCTCGTTCGATAACTATAAAATTGAGACCACCGGGCAGATGAACGCGCTGGCCGCCGCGCGGCAGTATGTGGATGAATTCGACGGCAATATCGCCAGCTTCATCTTTAGCGGCAAGCCGGGCACCGGCAAAAACCACCTGGCTGCCGCCATCTGCAACGAGCTGCTTCTGCGCGGTAAATCAGTCCTCATCATCACCGTGGCCGATATCATGTCCGCGATGAAAGACACCTTCAGCAACCGTGAAACCAGCGAAGAACAGCTGCTTAACGATCTGAGTAACGTCGACCTGCTGGTCATCGATGAGATTGGCGTTCAGACGGAATCCCGCTATGAAAAAGTCATCATCAACCAGATTGTCGATCGCCGCTCTTCGTCCAAACGCCCGACCGGCATGCTGACAAACCACAACATCGACGAGATGACCCGCTTGCTGGGGGAACGCGTCATGGACCGCATGAAGCTGGGTAACAGCCTGTATGTCATCTTCGACTGGGACAGTTACCGCAGCCGCGTCACCGGGAAAGAGTATTAAGACAGTTCCAGGAATCGCCGACAGGTCGCAGGTATATACTGGAACCCCTTCGGCCCAAAACGGACCTTTTTGAGAGAGCCATGATGAAAAAACAGATTCTAATCAGCACCTTTTTAGGCGCACTGCTGGTAACCGGCGCAGCGCAGGCGGCGTCCTGGCAGGAGTCCCTGTCAAGCGCAGCAAATGAGCTGACCAAAGAGAGCAGCAGCACGCAGGGCGGACTCTCCGCCTCTTCCCTCACCAGCCTGCTGGGCAACAGCGGTCAAAGCCTGAGCGCGGGCACGATGAACAACGCGGCGGGGATTCTGGAATATTGCGCGAAGCAAAAGCTGGCCTCCGTGACCGACGCGCAAAACGTGAAAAACCAGGTGCTGGGTAAACTGGGTCTGGATACCCAGGAGCAAAAAGCGGACACCAACTATATGGACGGCATTCAGGGCCTGCTTAACGCGCAGAACGGTCAGCAGCTTAACCTGAGCACCCTCGGCAACTCTTCTCTGGCCAAACAGGTGAAAACCAAAGCCTGCGATCTGGTGCTGAAACAAGGCGTTAATTTCATCTCCTGATCCACCCCATTTTCTGCCATAACACGCCGCGTTTAATGCGATAGTCTTGCAACGCGGCGCTAAATGAGCGTTTTTCCTGCCTGCCACCGTCTCAGCGTCCGTTTGTCAGGATGTGCACGTCTTCATAAAAACGATTTTCTAAACCAAATCCTAACAACAGCACACTTTCGTGACACTAAAATTGCAGCTTAACGACATCGCAATTACATTGTATGACCCAAAAAATAAACAGTTAGCCAGCGAAGCATCTGGCGTCACGAGGATATGCTGTTGTCTGAATTCCTGTCTCTTATCCTTTTTCTGGCTTCTGTCGGCGTTTACGCCTGGAAAGCCGGCCGTCACACCTGGTGGTTTATCGCCACGCTGGTGGTGCTCGGCATTTTTATTATTTTAAACATTACCTTATACGCCAGCGATTACTTTACCGGTGACGGCATTAACGATGCGGTGCTCTACACGCTGACAAACAGCCTGACGGGCGCGGGTGTAAGCAAGTACATTCTGCCGGGGCTCGGCCTTGTCGTTGCGCTGGTCACCATTTTTGGCGCACTGGCCTGGGTGCTGCGTCGACGTCGCCATCATCCGCACCATCATGGCTACAGCCTGCTGGCGTTATTCCTGGCGCTGGCCTCCGTCGACGCCAGCCCGGCGTTCCATCAGATCACCGAACTGGTGAAATCCCAGTCGCGCGACGGCGATCCGGATTTCGCGGCTTACTACAAAGAGCCGTCGAAAACGATCGCTAACCCGACGCTCAATCTGGTCTATATCTACGGTGAAAGTCTGGAGCGCACGTACTTTGATAACGATGCCTTCCCGGACCTGACGCCAGATCTGGGTGCGCTGAAAAATGAAGGTCTCGATTTCAGCCACACCATGCAGCTGCCCGGTACGGATTACACGATTGCCGGTATGGTTGCCTCCCAGTGTGGTATCCCGCTGTTCGCGCCTTTTGAAGGTAACGCCTCAGCCTCCATGTCGACCTTCTTCCCGCAGAATATTTGCCTCGGCGATATCCTGAAAAACTCCGGCTACGAAAACTATTTTGTGCAGGGAGCAAACCTGCGCTTCGCCGGAAAAGATGTGTTCCTGAAATCCCACGGTTTTGACCACCTGTACGGCTCAGAAGAGTTAAAAACGACGGTTGCCGATCCGAGCTACCGCAACGACTGGGGCTTCTATGACGATACGGTACTCGACGAAACCTGGAAGAAATTCGAGGAGCTGTCCCGCGCGGGCAAGCGTTTCTCTCTCTTTGCGCTGACGGTGGACACCCATCATCCGGACGGGTTTGTCTCGCGCACCTGCAAGCGCAAAAGCTATGACATTGATGGTAAAAACAACAAATCGTTCAGCGCCGTCACCTGCAGTCAGGAGCACATTGCCGCGCTGGTCGAGAAAATCAAAGCCTCGCCCTGGTTTAAAAACACCGTCATTGTCGTCTCGTCCGATCACCTGGCGATGAAAAACAGCGCGTGGGACCAGCTCAACAAGCAGGATCGCAGCAATCTGTTCTTCGTCCTGCGCGGCGACCAGCCGCAGCAGGAGGAGATCGCCACCAAACGCAACTCCATGGATAACGGCGCCACCGTGCTGGACATCCTGGGCGGCGACAACTTTATTGGCCTGGGCCGCAGCACGCTGTCGGGGCAATCCCTGTCGGAAGTGTTCCTCAACATGAAGGAAAAAATCCTCGCCTGGAAGCCCGACATCATCCGTCTGTGGAACTTCCCGAAAGAGATGAAGGACTTCACCGTCGATCGGGATAAAAACACCATTGCCTTCTCGGGCAGCAACTTCCGCCTGCCGCTGCTGGTACGCGTGTCGGAGGGTCGCGTTGAGCCGCTGCCAGAAAGCGAGTATTCCGCGCCGCTGCGCTATCAGCTGGCCGATTTTGCGCCACGCGATAACTTCGTCTGGGTCGACCGGTGCTACAAAATGGGCCAGCTCTGGTCGCAGCCGCTGGCGCTCTCTACCGACTGGTGTGTTTCTCAGGGCCAGCTCGGCGGCGAGCAAACCGTGCAGCACGTGGATAAAGCCCAGTGGAAAGGCAAAACCGCGTTTAAAGATACGGTAATTGATACGGCGCGCTATCAGCACAACATCGACATGCTGAAAATCAGCGACAACGATATTCGCTACAAAGCGGACAGCTTTATCTTTAACGTGGCCGGCGCGCCGGAAGAAGTGAAGCAGTTTAGCGGCATCTCGCGGCCGGAGTCCTGGGGACGCTGGTCCAACGCGCAGCTGGGCAATGAGGTGAAAATTGAGTACACCCATCCCCTGCCGGAACAGTTCGACCTGGTGATCACCGCCAGGGCCTATGGGCCGAATGCTAACAAGCCCGTCCCCGTGCGCGTGGGCGATCGGGAGCAGACGTTAACGCTTGGAAACGACGTGAGCACGCACACGCTGCATTTTGAGAATCCTTCACGCAGCAATACCCTGGTCATCGTGCCGCCGGACCCGCAGTCCACGAACGAGGGGAATATCCTTGGTCACTCACCGCGTGAGCTCGGGATCGGCATGGTCGAAATCAAAATCATCAGCAAAGCGGGTTAATGCGCGTCGCGCCCGGCGTTCTGCCGGGCGCTTATGAAAATAAATAATCCTATATAACTCCTATAAATTAGATAAAAACACTTTATATAAGCTATTTTTATCTATAAATATCCTGCCAAAAACCAAATCCATAAAATGTGCAGCTCCTGAAATCACCACGGAGCGTTACGCACGTTTATCATGCTAACCGGCTATAAGTTCGAATCCATCCGGGCACTGCGCAGTGAAAATGTGATTGCCTGGGAGGTATTGTCCACGGCAAAGCCCAACGTCAATCTTGAAGATTACTTTGGCTCGATGTCGGCGACGCAGCGTAAAGCGCACTTCTTTGCGCAGCTTCGTCACGCCATGTTTTGCAAGGATGGCGACAAGTATTATCTCAATGCGACATCGGATTTACTGCTGGAAACGGACTTCCTCGACAGGCTAAAAGAAGAAACCCCGTGCCCGGAGAGACTTGCTATCGAGATCACCGATCTCCATACGATGGTCCAACTCGACGATACGCAAAGCCGGGTGCTGCAAAAATGCATTGCGACGCTCCATCAGTGGGGGATTGAAGTGTGGGCAGACGATGTCTGCGAAGACCTTCTTCCCGACCTGCTGACCAGCCAGATCCGCTTCTGCGGCATCAAAATTGACAAACATACCTTCTGGAACGGACGGACCGAGCAGGCGAAGTTTCTGCACCTCACCCGCGAGTGCAAGCGCGTCGCCAGCAAGGTGCTGATCGAAGGCATCGAAACCGCGGGTGATTTCGCGCTGGCCCGCGCCAGCGAGGCCGATTACGGCCAGGGCTATCTGTGGGGGAGAAAATGACCCCTTTCATTCCGAATGCTGGCGATCGGGTCATCGTTCTGCGCGGCAACGCCTGCTTATGGCCTTGCCCCACTTTTTGCTGCCACAACCTGGCGGAATGCCATCAAAAACGCTGCCTGCTGGACGCTCAGTCATTCGCTTTGTAATTGCACTGTTACTCACGTCAGGAAATAAGATCATGAAAATTATTCCCACCGCTGTATGTTGTTCCGCTCTCCTGCTTCCTGCTGCTGCGATCGCCGCAGACAGTACCGCAAGCGCGACGATGCACGTCTCACTTGAGGTTGTGAAGTCGTGCACCCTCAAAGCCAACGATCTTAACTTCTCGCGTCACGGCTCCGATGAGTCGAGTGAAATCCAGGCCAAAACGCAGGTCGATATCGTTTGTACCAACGGCACGCCGTTCACCCTCACCGCCACCAGCAACGACGGCGAAAACGGTACCTTCTGGCTGAAGCCGGAAAATGGCGAAACGGGCGCGCAGAAGATTGCGTGGAAGCTCTTTGCTGACGAAGGCAAACAGACGCAAATCACCGGTACGAATGGCCTGGACGATACCGGCAACGGAGCGGAACAGGAGGAAACGCTGTATGGCGTCATTGACGCCGGGGCGCTGACAACCGCCCAGGCAGGGAACTACAGCGACGATATCACGTTAAAACTGGAGTATTGATCGTGCGTCGTTACCTTCCCTGCTTCATTTTGTGGCTCATGATGCTGGCGCTGCTGTCACGCTACGCGCTGGCCGCCACGCTTCAGGTGGCCCCGGTAACGCTCGATCTGCAGAGCGACCAGCGGGCAGCGGCGGTCTATCTCACTAACAGTGGGAAAGCGGCTATCCATGCGCAGATTCGGGTGTACGAATGGACGCAAAAAAACGGTAAAGATGTGCTGGTGGCCACCGGGGAGGTGGTCAGCAGCCCGGCGATGACATCACTGGCGCCGGGCCAGCAGCAGCTGGTGCGCATTATCGTCATGCAGCCCGGCAACCGTGCGCAGGAACAAAGTTACCGGCTGGTCATCGACGAACTGCCGGACGCCGCGTCCCGTGCCGCCAACCCCTCCGCGGTACACTTCCTGCTGCGCTACTCGATTCCGGTGTTTATTGCCGGGAACCAGAGCGCGCCCGTCAGCCACGATGCCCTGAGCTGTGAGCAGGCAGACATACCGGCCACTCTCCGCTGCTTTAACGCCGGAAACCGCCACATCCGCCTGAGCCACCTTGAGGCCCTGACGGCCGATGGGAAAGTTGTAGGGTCGATTAAAGGCCTGGCGGGCTATGTGCTTCCGGGACAAACCGCCCTTTTATCGCTCAAGCAGCCCACACGTCACGCGCTCAGCACGCTGCGCGTCTATCTCAATGATGACCATCATGCCAGCCAGATACCTCTGCGCCCGCTCGCTTCTCGCGCTCCTGTTTTGGCTACCGCTCATGCTGTCAGCCCGGACTGATCCCGCCGACACCGTGCAATGGCTGGCCATTACCGTGAACCACGCCCCGCGAGGCGAACTTTGGGCCTGCCGGGTGGTGGATAATGCGCTATGGATAAGCCGCAGCGACATGAAAAAGCTGGGGCTTCACGCCCCGGAGGATCGCGCCGGGTGGGTTGAGCTGACCTCCCTGCCAGGCCTGAAGGTCAATCTCGACGTGCTGTCCCAGCAGGTTTCAATTACCGCAGAGGCCGACGCGCTCGAAGGCCAGCAGCATCTGACCGTCTCAAAGCCCGCGCCGATGTACCGCTATCCCGATGCGCAGCCCGTCAGCGCCTATACGCTCGGATACGCGCTCTACGCCAGCGACGTACAGGGGAAGCGCCAGCTTAACGCCCAGACCATGCTGACCGCGTCCGGCGGGCTGCCCGGAACGTTCAGCAGCAGTTTTTCAAGCCATGCCGGGGAGGAAAACAGCGCCGGTCGACCGACCCACACGCGTCTCGAAACCCGCTGGCAGTGGGACAACACCGACTCGCTGACCACGCTGGCGCTGGGCGACAGCGTCACCACCGGCACCCGCTGGAGCCGACAGGTGCGCTTTGGCGGGCTACACTGGGCACGTAACTTTGAGCTCAATCCCCAGCTCAATACCGAACCGCGCAGCCGCTACAGCGACACCGCCGTGCTGCCTTCCACGGTCGATTTGTATATCGACGGCCTTAAGCAGAGCAGCCAGCGCGTCACGCCGGGAGACTTTCTGCTGGATACCCTGCCCTCCTTCACCGGAAGCGGGCAAGCGGAGGTGGTCATTACCGATATCAACGGCCAGCGTCGCGCCGTACAGCTCGATCTCTACGGCGCGCCGGGGATGCTGGCGGAAGGGCTCAGCAGCGGTTCGCTGGACATCGGCTGGATGCGCGAAAACTACGCCCTGCACTCCGACGACTATGCCGCCTCGCCGCTGCTGGACGCAGGCTGGCGCTATGGGGTGAATAATCACCTGACGCTGGCGCTGCATACGGAGCAGCAGCGCAGGCTGCGCAACGTGGGCGCGGGCGCTGACTGGCTGGTCTCCCCCGCCGTAGGGGTGCTCAGCCAGCACGTTGCCGTGAGCGACAGCCCTTACGGTCAGGGCGTTCAATGGGGCCTCGGCTGGCAGTGGAACGGCAGAGGAACGGGCATTTCTGCCAGCACCGTCCGAACCGAAGCGGATTTCGCCGACAACGCCCGCATGAGCGGTGCCGCGCCCGTCAGGCGCAGCGACAGCGTGTGGGTAAGCCAGTCCATCCCCCATTTCGGTACCGTGGGCGCGGGCTGGGTACAGCAGAACATTCAGGGCAGCACAGAGCGTTACCTCAACGCCTCCTGGTCGGTATCGCTGCCGGCACACATCTCCACCACGCTGAGCTACACCCGCTCGTTTACGGATGCGTCGAGTCACGTTCAGCTGCTGTTTTCCGTCCCATTGGGTCGCGAGGACACGCTCTCCGCTCAGGCCAGCCGGGATACGCCGCGCATGGATTACCGCCACCAGCCGGACGATGAGGCCGGCGGCTGGTCATGGGAGCTGGGCCAGGGCTTTGGCGAACGACGTGAAAAATATGCGGACGTAGGCTATCTGGGCCGAGCGGGCGAATGGCACGTTGGGTTGCAGCAAGGTGCCAGCCAGGGCAACCAGTACGCCTCCGCCGAAGGTAGCCTGACGCTGCTGGACGGCAGCCTGCACGCGCTGCGCTACATCCAGCAGGGCATGGCGCTGGTCTCCACGCACGGTGTTGGGCACGTACCGGTGATGCTGGAAAACCGCCCGGCCGGTGAAACGGATGAGGACGGTTATCTCCTGCTGACCGATCTGCCGCGCTACCACAACAGCAAAGTCAGCATTAACCCGCTCGATCTGCCCGCCGATGTGATCGCCCCCGTCACCGACATGCATGCCAGGCCGGGCAACAGCAGCGCGGTCAAAGTCGAGTTTAACGTCCATCATGCCGTCACGGTTCAGGCCCGGCTGGTCGACAGCCGCCGCAGGCCGCTCCCGCTGGGCAGCGTCGTGTCAACGCCGCAGGGTGCCACCATCGTGGGACGCGACGGCTTTATCTGGCTTGAAGATCCGCCCCTGCCGGGTGAGCTGGTGGTGAAGACCGGTGAGGGGGAGTGCCGGGTCACGCTTCCGGCGCCCCGTACCGCGTCATCTATACAGAATATCGGAGAACAACTGTGTCATTAAGAGCACCGTTATTATTGCTGATCGTCCTGTCCGTGAAGGCGATGGCGGCAGCCTGCTGGATAACCTCCATGACCGCCATTAACTTTGGCAACGTCGTGGCGGGCAATACCACCTCCGTCAACACCGAGGTCAAGTTTAGCTGCCAGGCCGACAACGAAGGCAGGACGGAATATCTCAACGTCTGCCTGAGCAGCGTAGACGCCCCGCCCTTTGAGATGATCTCGCCGGGGGATCAGGAGGGAAAACAGTACACCCTCCTCTTCCGCCTGCTGAACGGTGCTGCGCGATCTCAGGAGCTGGGGCCTGCCAGCAGCGGGAACCTGATTCAGCAAACTCTGGCCGCGGAGAGCAATGCCAACGTCAGCGGTACCTTTCCGCTTATCGCGACCATTCCGGCAGGGCAAAGCCAGCTTCCGGCCTACCACTATTACAACTACAACATGAATCTGCGTATCGCCTGGCACAGCGCCCTGCGTCAGGATGCCCTGCAAAACTGCTCGGACGGTTCCGCAGAGGGGGAGCAGGTGCAGGGCGGCACCAGCGCGCAGGCCGAAATCAGCCAGGGATGCTACATCGAGCGCGTGACGCCCCTTAACTTCGGCACCCTGACCAGCACCGCGACCCTGCGTCCGACGCGTTCCACCGCCACCCTGACCACGCGCTGTCCGGCCGGAACCGCGCTCACCCTTGCCATGGGCAAAGGCAACCATGCCAGCGGTAACCAGCGGCAGCTCTGCAACAGCGAGGGCCAGTGCCTGCGCTACGGGCTCTGGCAGGATGAGGCGGCCACGCAACGCTGGGGAGATCAAAGCAGCGGCGATGCGCTGCAGGTCACCAATCCCGCTGGCGGCACCCAGAACTACACCGTTTACGGCGAGGTCCCGGCGCAGCCGCTAACCGGCACCGGGGAATTTATTGATGACGTGATTATCACGCTGACTTATTAAACCACCCAAAATCCTGCCTGGATCAATGTTATCGGTAACAGTGGCGTTAAAATAGCCAGCAATGCAGCCCGGAAGGCGTAGGCCTTCTCTTTTTATTTTTTATCTCTGTTTTTATTACAAGAACTTATGAAATACCTGCTTGCTGACGCCATCGTCTACAACGACGAGGACGGTTCTGTTTCTCTTATCAATGCGCCGGACGATGATGCGCAGCTCCTCACCTGTACGGCCAATACCATCATGAAGCTGCTGGTTCAGCATCATGGGAACGTCGTTGAACGGGAAACCTTTCTCCAGGAAGTCTGGGATCGGCGAGGGCTCCAGGGGTCTAACAACTCCTTAAACCAGTACATCAGCATTCTGCGCAAGATGCTGGCGACACTGCTTCCCGACGCGCTGTTTATCGTTACCGTACCGAAAACGGGCTTTATGCTCAGCGCCGATGTCACGGTCACTCCGCTGGAGGAGGCTCCGCCGACCGCCGAAACGGCGAAACCTGCATGGCGCGTTCGCCCGGAAGGGCTGTTCTGCGGCGCGCTCACGCTGGTCGTCGTTGCGCTATGCCTCTGGATCGCGCTCATCAAGCCAGAAAATTCACAGCGGGAGATCCATCTGCTAACGCACATTGGCACCTGCCCGGTCTACACCTTTACGCCGCTGGCGGACGTGTTTCACGGGAAGGCGATTACGCTGGCGCAAACGCTTCAGAAGGACGGCCATCTTCCGTGCCTGAAAAATTCAATTTTCTACATGCACATTCAGAGAACGCTTTTCTACGGCCACGAAGGGCGGCTGGTGCTCTCCCAATGTTCCCTCACGCAGGGTAAAGCCAGCGCCTGTCGTACGCTTTACTATTACGAGTGGTGATATGAGACACAAAAAAGTTTGGCTAATCCTGATCCTCAACCTGCTGCTGCTGGGCACCGTGCTGGCATGGTACTTTCACACGCCCCCGCTGTCGGTGGCCTGTGACGGAAACTTGACCTTCTCCGACCGGCGCGACAGCCACGATTTCACCTTTGACGGTGAGATCATTATGCGTTTTCATCCCGACAAAACGGGGTACATCACGGTTAACGGCAGTGTGGTGAATGCCCCGCGCAGCTGGGAGATTTCCCGCCAGGAGATGTTTAAATGGCGTCACGTGGAAGGTGAACTGTATGAGATCGTTATTCAAAAAGTGGAGCGTTTTAGCCATGACGCCATGCCGCCCGGGGTCTTTGAAAAATACGTTGCCGGCCTGACGCTGGGCAATAAAAGGCTTCTGACGATCGAGCGCACGCCGGAAGACGCGCTGGTGATCAGCAATTTCTATTCGCCGGTGCTGATCTGCTCGGAATAATGTCGACGGGTCAGGTTATACTTGCCGCCATGACTCTTCGCATTCGCCCCACCACCCGCAACGACGTTGCTGCCCTGTCCGCCATTGAACGCGCGGCGGCCGGGCGCTTTCGTGACTTCCCGGCACTCGCCTGGCTTGCCGACGGCGAGGTCATTTCCGCTGAGCAACACCTCGGCTATGTCGAACGCGGGCTAAGCTGGCTGGCGCTGGCAAACGACTACCCCGTCGGGTTTATCCTTGCCGAAGCCCATCCGTCTTCACTGTTTATTGTCGAACTCTCGGTTGATCTGGACTGGCAGGGAAAAGGGATCGGCAGGCAGCTCATCGCCTGCGTGGCAGACCATGCCCGTAACAGGGGGCTGACAGCGCTGACGCTGACGACGTTCGGGGACGTACCGTGGAATGCGCCGTTCTATGCCCGGCTGGGGTTTGAAAAAATGACGACCCTGACGCCTGAAATGCGTCAGAAAAGGGAAGAAGAGACAGCGCACGGTTTCGCGTATGAAACGCGCTGCGCCATGCGCCTGCCTCTGTAATATCGCCCGGTGGCGCTGCGCTTACCGGGCCTACAAAACCACGAACCGTAGGCCGGGTAAGGCACAGCCGCCACCCGGCAAAAGCCACGAACCGTAGGCCGGGTAAGGCGCAGCCGCCACCCGGCAAAACCACGAACCGTAGGCCGGGTAAGGCGCAGCCGCCACCCGGCAAAACCACGAACCGTAGGCCGGGTAAGGCGCAGCCGCCACCCGGCACAACATACGGCGTTAGAACGTTTCCCAGTTATCACCTGCATCAGCGGTAACCGTTTTACGCGCCATCGCCGGTGCTGCAACGGTTTTCGCGGAAGCGAATTCGCGCGCTTTCATCTGCTCCTGCTGAATGCGGAACACCGCCACGGCCTGCGTCAGACGGCTTGCCTGCTCTTCCAGTGCGGCTGCCGCTGCGGCAGACTCTTCCACCAGCGAGGCGTTCTGCTGGGTCACGCGATCCATCTCAGCCACCGCCAGACCGACCTGGTCGATACCGCGGCTCTGCTCGTCAGACGCAGAGGCGATTTCGCCCATGATGTCCGTGACGCGGGTGACCGCATTCACGATCTCACCCATGGTTTCACCAGCGCTTTCGACCAGCGTTGAACCCACTTCAACGCGACCCACGGAGTCTTCAATCAGGCTCTTGATCTCGCGTGCCGCCTGGGCGCTGCGCTGGGCCAGGTTACGCACTTCACCTGCCACCACCGCAAAACCACGGCCCTGCTCGCCCGCACGCGCCGCTTCTACCGCCGCGTTCAGTGCCAGGATGTTGGTCTGGAAAGCAATGCCGTCGATCACGCTGATAATGTCGGCAATTTTCTGCGAACTGCCCGCGATATCGCGCATGGTCTGCACCACGTTATCCACCACTTTGCCGCCTTTCTGCGCGGTTTCGGAGGCGCTCAGGGCAAGATGGCTCGCCTGACGGGCGTTCTCGGCGTTCTGCTTAACGGTCGCGGTCAGCTGCTCCATGCTGGCAGCGGTCTCTTCCAGGGAAGCGGCCTGCTGTTCAGTACGGGAGGAGAGGTCATTGTTGCCCATCGCGATTTCACTCGCGCCGCTGTAGATCGCATTCGCGCCGTTACGCACGTCGCCAACGGTACGCACCAGCTCGCCCTGCATATGGCGCAGCGAGTCGGCCAGTTCACCCATCTCGTTGGTGCCCTGAACTTCAATACGCTTCACCAGGTCGCCGCTGGCGATATGGCGAATGTTATCGATCAGACGATTCAGCGGGGAGATCAGCGTCTGCTTGATGTTCAGCCAGACGGCCACGATCACCACCAGCACGGCAATCAGGACGCTGATCAGCACCCAGATAGCCTGGCTGTAGGAGCTGTTGCTGTCTTCGACCGCCATCTGGTACAGCTTGTCGTTCTGCTGCAAGTAGCTCACGTACTGCTTCTCAAAACCGTCCTGGTAACTCTGGGTCGGCTGGTCGAAGAAGGCGTTGATTTTGCCCGCGCCCAGCAGCTGGATCAGCTCCGCCAGCGCGCCGTGGTAAATATCATAGTTACGCTTGATCTCCATGGCATCCGCATCGCTTTGACGCGGATCGCGCGGCAGGGCTTCGTAGGCAGCCCAGTTTTTTTCCGCCTGCTTCAGAGACACAGAGGCGATTTGCATCAAATCGTTCACGGTCGCGCCGCTGCCGATATTGCTCTGATCCATCATGTAGCGGATACCCGCGCGGTTCAGGGTATTACGGGTTTGCAGCAACGCTACCCAGCTGGCGTTCAGCGTGGACTGTTGCTGGCGAATGGTTTGCAGAACGGTGAAATTCTCTTTGTCATTCTTCAGAGCATTAAAGAAAAGACCACCGGATGTGAGTTGTAAAAGGCCAAATATCGCTAAAACCAGCATTAAGCTGGTGACAATCTTGATACGGTTTAACATGTTTTCTCTTTCCTCAGACAGATACAGAATTTTCGGCCTGGAAAGGGAAAACTTTACGAAATTCATCCTGGAATTTGTGGTTTTTACTCTTCATCCCGCGCTGCGTTATGACGGTTTCCGAGTTCAATAAACTCTTCCAGCAGCGCCGTCAGCTGTTTCATCTTCTCCGGCGTATATTCCGCCTCAATCTGCTGATACGCCTCTTCCACCTGCGCCTGGGCGTGCTCATACAGCGCATTGCCCTCTTTGGTCAGCGAGACGTACAGCTTGCGCTGGTCGTTCACCGGCTTTAAGCGCAGCACCAGACCGTCGCGCTCCATGCGCGTCAGAATGCCGGTCAGGCTCGGGCGCAGGATGCAGGTGCGAAACGCCAGATCGTGAAAATCCATCGACGGATGTTCAGCCAGCACGCGCACAATACGCCACTGCTGCTCGGTCAGATTATGGCGCTTCACAATCGGGCGGAAGTAGGACATCGCCGCTTCCCGCGCCTGCAGCAGCGCGATGGTTAATGAATCATGCATAGCCTGTTCCCTTCACATCATTAACAAGTAAACAAACACGAAAAGATGTTTTTATAAACAACACGTTTTCTGCCAAAAAGTCTAACAGAAACCCATTAATTTTATTAACAAACTGATTTTACTATACATAAAAAAGAATATGTAAATTTATTGTTATTCATATCACAAATTTTTCACTTCTGATTGCGAAATAAACAGCAAAAGCATAAAACCAGATCATTAACATATTAATGAAATCCAAACCGGACCTCCGGCCTGAGGAGTATGTGAATGAAAGGTACCGTTTTTGCCGTCGCCCTCAACCATCAAAGCCAGCGCGAAGCCTGGCGTGAGGCGTTTGAAAAAGCCCCCTACAACACGCCGCCGAAAACGGCGGTGTGGTTTATCAAACCGCATAACACCGTGATTCGCGCGGGCGAGCCCATTCCGTTCCCGCAGGGGGAAACGGTGCTGAGCGGCGCCACGGTGGCGCTGGTCGTGGGCAAAACCGCCAGCAAGGTGCGCGTGGAGGACGCCGCGGAATATATTGCGGGATACGCGCTCGCCAACGAGGTGAGCCTGCCGGAAGAGAGCTTCTACCGCCCGGCCATCAAGGCCAAATGCCGGGACGGATTCTGCCCGCTTGGCGAACCGGTCGCCGTTGATAACGTGGATAACCTGACCATCATCACCGAGATCAACGGCCGCGAAGCGGACCACTGGAACACCGCCGATCTGCAGCGTAACGCTGCCGAACTGCTGAGCGCCCTGAGCGAGTTCGCCACCCTTAATCCCGGCGATGCGATCCTGCTCGGTACCCCGCACAGCCGCGTTGAGATCCGCCCGGGCGATCGCGTGCGTATTCTGGCGGAGGGGTTTCCGCCGCTGGAAAACCCGGTGGTGGATGAACGCGACGTCGCTAACACACACCGCACGCCGCCGCACGCCACGCTGTTTGCCCTCGGTCTGAACTATGCCGATCACGCCAGCGAGCTGGACTTCAAGCCGCCCACCGAGCCGCTGGTCTTTATCAAAGCGCCTAACACCTTCAACGGTGACAACCAGACCTCGGTGCGCCCGAACAACGTCGAGTACATGCACTATGAAGCGGAGCTGGTGGTGGTCATCGGCAAAACGGCGCGTAAGGTGAGCGAAGCCGAGGCGATGGACTATGTTGCGGGCTATACGGTCTGCAACGACTACGCCATTCGTGACTATCTCGAAAACTACTACCGCCCGAACCTGCGGGTGAAAAGCCGCGACGGGCTGACCCCCATATCCCCCAACATCGTGCCAAAAGAGGCCATTCCCGACCCGCACAACCTCGCCCTGCGCACCTTCGTGAACGGCGAGCTGCGTCAGGAAGGCACCACGGCGGATCTGATCTTCAGCATCCCGTACCTGATTGCGTACCTGAGCGACTTTATGACCCTGCAGCCGGGCGACATGATTGCCACCGGCACGCCGAAGGGGCTCTCCGACGTGGTGCCGGGCGATGAGGTGGTGGTGGAAGTGGAAGGCGTGGGACGCCTGGTGAACCGAATTGTGAGTGAGGAGACGGCAAAATGAAAAAGATAAACCATTGGATCAACGGAAAAAACGTCGCGGGCAGCGACTACTTCCACACCACTAACCCGGCCTCCGGCGAGGTCCTGGCTGAAGTGGCCTCCGGCGGTGAAGCCGAAATCCATCAGGCCGTTGCCGCCGCCAAAGAGGCGTTTCCGAAGTGGGCCAACCTGCCGATGAAGGAGCGCGCGCGCCTGATGCGTCGTCTGGGCGATCTGATCGACCAGAACGTCCCGGAGATCGCCGCCATGGAAACCGCCGATACCGGGCTGCCGATCCACCAGACCAAAAACGTGCTGATCCCGCGCGCCTCGCACAACTTCGAATTTTTCGCCGAGGTGTGCCAGCAAATGAACGGCAAGACCTACCCGGTTGACGACAAGATGCTCAACTACACCCTGGTACAGCCGGTGGGCGTCTGCGCGCTGGTGTCGCCGTGGAACGTGCCGTTTATGACCGCCACCTGGAAGGTCGCGCCCTGTCTGGCCTTAGGTAATACCGCGGTGTTGAAGATGTCTGAACTCTCCCCGCTGACCGCCGACCGTCTGGGCGAACTGGCCCTCGAAGCGGGTATTCCGGCGGGCGTGCTGAACGTCGTTCAGGGCTACGGAGCGACGGCAGGCGATGCGCTGGTGCGTCATCACGACGTGCGCGCGGTCTCTTTCACCGGCGGCACCGCCACCGGGCGCAACATCATGAAAAACGCCGGGCTGAAGAAGTACTCCATGGAGCTGGGCGGCAAATCCCCGGTACTGATTTTTGAAGACGCGGATATCGAGCGCGCGCTGGACGCCGCCCTGTTCACCATCTTCTCCATCAACGGCGAGCGCTGCACCGCGGGCTCGCGCATCTTCATCCAGCAGAGCATCTACCCGGAATTCGTCAAGCGCTTCGCCGAGCGCGCCAACCGCCTGCGCGTGGGCGACCCGACCGATCCAAATACCCAGATTGGCGCGCTGATTAGCCAGCAGCACTGGGAGAAAGTCTCCGGCTATATCCGCCTCGGCATCGAGGAAGGCGCAACCCTGCTGGCGGGCGGCCCGGACAAACCGACCGATCTGCCTGCACACCTGAAAGGCGGCAACTTCCTGCGCCCGACCGTGCTGGCGGATGTTGATAACCGCATGCGCGTGGCGCAGGAGGAGATCTTCGGGCCGGTGGCCTGCCTGCTGCCGTTCAAGGACGAAGCAGAAGGGCTGCGCCTGGCCAACGACGTGGAGTACGGCCTGGCGTCATACATCTGGACCCAGGACGTGAGCAAGGTACTCCGTCTGGCGCGCAATATCGAAGCGGGCATGGTGTTCGTCAACACCCAGAACGTGCGCGACCTGCGCCAGCCGTTTGGCGGCGTGAAGGCCTCCGGCACCGGCCGCGAGGGGGGTGAGTACAGCTTCGAGGTGTTCGCGGAGATGAAGAACGTCTGCATCTCCATGGGCGACCATCCGATTCCAAAGTGGGGGATCTGAAAATGGGTAAATTAGCGTTAGCGGCAAAAATCACCCACGTGCCGTCGATGTATCTCTCCGAGCTGCCGGGTAAAAACCACGGCTGCCGCCAGGGCGCTATCGACGGACACAAAGAGATCAGCAAGCGCTGCCGGGAGCTGGGCGTCGATACCATTATCGTCTTCGACACCCACTGGCTGGTGAATAGCGCCTACCACATCAACTGTGCGGACCATTTTTCGGGCGTCTACACCAGCAACGAGCTGCCGCACTTTATCCGCGACATGACTTACGACTACGACGGCAACCCGGAACTCGGCCAGCTGATAGCCGACGAGGCGGTGAAGCTTGGCGTGCGCGCCAAAGCGCACAACATTCCGAGCCTGAAGCTCGAGTACGGCACGCTGGTGCCGATGCGCTACATGAACGCGGATAAGCACTTCAAAGTGGTCTCTATTTCGGCGTTTTGCACGGTTCACGACTTCGCCGACAGCCGCAGGCTGGGCGAGGCCATCGTCAGCGCCATTGAAAAATACGACGGCACCGTGGCGGTGCTCGCCAGCGGCTCGCTGTCGCACCGCTTTATCGACGACCAGCGCGCGGAAGAAGGGATGAACAGCTACACCCGCGAGTTCGACCGCCAGATGGACGAGCGCGTCGTGAAGCTGTGGCGCGAGGGTCAGTTCAAAGAATTCTGCAGCATGCTGCCGGAGTACGCCGACTACTGCTACGGCGAGGGCAATATGCACGACACGGTGATGCTGCTGGGCATGCTCGGCTGGGACAAATACGACGGCAAGGTGGAGTTTCTCACCGAGCTGTTCGCCAGCTCCGGCACCGGCCAGGTCAACGCCGTTTTCCCGCTGTCCGCCTAAGGAGCCACCATGCCGCACTTTATTGCTGAATGTACCGACAACATCCGCGAGCAGGCCGACCTGCCGGGGCTGTTCGCCAAAGTGAACGAGGCACTCGCCGCCACGGGCATCTTCCCTATCGGCGGTATCCGCAGCCGCGCCCACTGGCTGGACACCTGGCAGATGGCCGACGGAAAACACGATTACGCCTTTGTCCATATGACGCTGAAGATTGGTGCCGGGCGCAGTCTGGAGAGCCGGGAGGCCGTGGGGGAGATGCTGTTTGGGCTTATCAAAGCGCACTTCGCGGAGCTGATGGCGAGCCGCTACCTGGCGCTGTCGTTTGAGCTCGACGAACTGCACCCGACGCTCAATTACAAACAGAACAACGTGCATGCGTTGTTTAAGTAGCGGACCCACACCGCCCGTACCCTACATCGTAGGCCGGGTAAGCGCAGCGCCACCCGGCAACAGCCGCATAAAGGATACTCCATGCTCGACAAACATACCCATACCCTGATCGCCCATCGTCTGCATCAGGCGGAACAGTCCCGGGAGCAGATCCGCGCGATCTCGCTGGACTATCCGGAGATTACGATTGAAGACGCCTACGCCGTCCAGCGCGAATGGGTGAGCCTGAAGATCGCCGAAGGCCGCGTGCTGAAGGGCCACAAGATCGGCCTCACCTCTAAAGCGATGCAGGCCAGCTCGCAGATCAGCGAGCCGGACTACGGCGCACTGCTGGACGACATGTTCTTCCATGACGGCAGCGACATTCCCGTCGATCGCTTTATCGTCCCGCGCATTGAAGTGGAGCTGGCGTTCGTGCTGGCAAAACCGCTGCGCGGCCCGAACTGCACGATCTTCGACGTCTATAACGCCACGGACTACGTCATCCCCGCGCTGGAGCTGATCGACGCCCGCTGCCACAACGTCGACCCGGAGACCCAGCGTCCGCGCAAGGTCTTCGACACCATCTCCGATAACGCCGCCAACGCGGGCGTGATCCTCGGCGGCCGTCCGATTAAGCCCGACGAGCTGGACCTGCGCTGGATCTCCGCCCTGCTCTACCGCAACGGCGTGATCGAAGAGACCGGCGTGGCCGCAGGCGTCCTGAACCACCCGGCCAACGGCGTGGCGTGGCTGGCCAACAAGCTTGCGCCGTACGACGTGCAGCTTGAGCCTGGCCAAATCATTCTCGGCGGCTCGTTTACCCGCCCGGTGCCCGCCAGCAGAGGCGACACCTTCCACGTCGATTACGGCAACATGGGCTCCATCAGCTGCCGCTTTGCCTAGGAGAGCACGATGCAAAACGCATTTAAAGCGGCGCTAAAAGCAGGCCGTCCGCAAATTGGATTATGGCTGGGGCTGACCAGCAGCTACAGCGCCGAGCTGCTGGCCGGAGCAGGCTTCGACTGGCTGCTGATCGACGGCGAGCACGCGCCGAACAGCGTGCAGACCGTCCTGACCCAGCTGCAGGCTATCGCCCCTTATCCGAGCCAGCCGGTGGTCCGCCCGTCGTGGAACGACCCGGTGCAGATCAAACAGCTGCTGGACGTGGGTGCACAAACCCTGCTGGTGCCGATGGTGCAAAACGCCGACGAAGCGCGTCTGGCGGTACGTGCCACCCGCTACCCGCCTGCGGGCATTCGCGGGGTGGGCAGCGCCCTGGCACGCGCGTCGCGCTGGAACCGCATTCCCGATTACCTGCAGCAGGCCAACGACGCCATGTGCGTGCTGGTGCAGATTGAAACCCGCGAGGCGCTGAAAAACCTGCCGCAGATCCTGGACGTGGAAGGTGTCGACGGCGTGTTTATCGGCCCGGCGGATCTGAGCGCCGACATGGGCTTTGCCGGCAATCCGCAGCACCCGGAGGTGCAGGCCGCTATTGAGCAGGCGATCGCGCAGATACGCGCTGCCGGTAAAGCTCCCGGCATCCTGATGGCGAATGAACCGCTGGCAAAACGCTATCTTGAGCTCGGCGCGCTGTTTGTCGCCGTCGGGGTCGACACGACCCTGCTTGCCCGCGGCGCGGAAGCGCTGGCGGCACGCTTTATCGAAACACCGGTTACGTCAGTTCATAACAATAAATCCGTCTACTAAACGTAAGATCTGGAGCGCATCATGACGACCTCTACCCTGCAAATGCATGATAATAAAGCTGTTGAACACCGCGTCATTCACAAGCTGTTCCGACGCCTGATCGTCTTTCTCTTTATCCTGTTTGTCTTCTCGTTCCTCGATCGCATCAACATCGGCTTCGCCGGGCTGACAATGGGTAAAGATCTGGGCCTCACGTCAACCATGTTTGGCCTGGCCGCGACGCTGTTTTACGTCACCTACGTGCTGTGCGGCATCCCGAGCAACATCATGCTGGCGAAGATCGGCGCACGCCGCTGGATCGCCGGGATCATGGTGGTATGGGGTGTGGCCTCTACCTGCACCATGTTCGCTACCAGCCCCGAAACCCTTTACGTCCTTCGCATGCTGGTGGGCATTGCCGAAGCCGGTTTTCTGCCGGGTATTCTGGTCTATCTCACCTGGTGGTTCCCGGCCTATCACCGCGCCCGCGCCAACGCGCTGTTTATGATTGCCATGCCGGTCACCATGATGCTCGGCTCGATCCTCTCCGGGTACATTCTGGCGATGGACGGACTGTGGAACCTCAAGGGCTGGCAGTGGCTGTTCCTGCTGGAAGGGCTGCCGTCGGTGGTGCTCGGCGTGGTGACCTGGTTTTACCTCAACGACACGCCGGACCAGGCCACCTGGCTGGAGGAGGACGAAAAGCAGGCGCTCAAAACGATGATCGCCCGCGAGCAGGAGGTCGCGATTGCCCAATCCGTCACGCCGCGTTCGACGCTGCGCGAGGTGCTGACCCCGGCGGTGCTGCTCTACACGCTGGCCTACTTCTGCCTGACCAATACGCTGAGTGCGATCAACATCTGGACGCCGCAGATCCTGCAAAGCTTCAACACGGGCAGCAGCAATATCGTCATCGGCCTGCTGGCGGCGATCCCGCAGTTCTGCACCATCCTCGGGATGATCTGGTGGAGCCGCCGTTCCGACAGGCTGAAAGAGCGAAAAAAGCACACCATCCTGCCGTACCTGTTCGCCGCGGCGGGATGGATGCTGGCCTCCGCGACGGATCACAGCCTGATCCAGCTGCTTGGCATCATCATGGCCTCAACCGGATCGTTTACCGCCATGGCGATATTCTGGACCACGCCGGATCGGGTTATTAGCCTGCAGTCCCGCGCGGTGGCGCTGGCGGTGATCAACGCCATCGGCAACGTCGGCTCCGCCGTCAGCCCGCTGCTGATCGGGATCCTGCGCGACGCGACCGGCAGCTTCAGCTCGGGGCTGTGGTTTGTGGCCGGGCTGCTGGTGGTCGGCGCGCTGGTGCTGACGCGCATTCCGATGACGCAGCGGGATCAACAGAGGAACGATCATGTGCCAGAACCCTATCGCCAACATTGATATCAGCAAGGAGTACGACGAAAGTCTGGGCACCGACGATGTGCACTACCAGTCGTTCGCCCGCATGGCGGCCTTTTTTGGCCGCGACATGCAGGCGCATCGTCACGACCAGTACTTTCAGATGCACTTTCTCGATACCGGGCAAATCGAGCTCCAGCTCGACGATCACCGCTATTCGGTGCAGGCGCCGCTGTTTGTCCTCACGCCGCCGTCGGTGCCGCACGCGTTTATCACCGAATCCGACAGCGACGGTCACGTGCTGACGGTGCGCGAGGATCTGATCTGGCCGCTGCTGGAGGTGCTCTACCCCGGCACGCGGGAGGCCTTTGGCCTGCCGGGGATCTGCCTCTCGCTTGCCGACAGGCCGGACGAGCTGGCGGCGCTGAAGCACTACTGGCAGCTGATTGCCCGGGAATCCACGGAGCAGTTGCCCGGGCGCGAGCATACCCTGGTCCTGCTGGCGCAGGCGGTGTTTACCCTGCTGCTGCGCAACGCGAAGCTCGACGACCACGCCTCAGGCGGCATGCGCGGCGAGCTGAAGCTGTTCCAGCGCTTTACCCAGCTGATCGACACCCACTACCACCAGCACTGGACGGTGCCGGAATACGCCAGCGAGCTGCACCTGACCGAATCCCGACTGACCGATATCTGCCGCCGCTTCGCCAACCGTCCGCCAAAACGCCTGATCTTCGACCGCCAGCTGCGGGAGGCCAGGCGCTTGCTGCTCTTCTCCGACAGCACCGTCAGCGAGATTGCCTGGCAGCTGGGGTTCAAAGATCCGGCCTATTTCGCCCGCTTTTTTAACCGCTTAGTGGGATGCTCGCCCAGCGCGTATCGGGCGCAGAAAGTACCGGTTTCCTGAACGCATCACGGTTCGTAGGGCGGGTAAGCGCAGCGCCACCCGCCGAAAAGCCGCCCAGATCACAAAACCACATCCCCCCCGAAAAGTACCCGTCGTTGTCCCAAACGTCCCTTCACGTTACGTCCCTCTCAGGCTTCAATTAAACAACAAAAACAAAACATAAATTTAACAACACTATTCCGATACGAGGTCCCTATGAAGCCTGAAGAGTTCCGCGCTGATGCCAAACGTCCGTTAACCGGTGAAGAGTATTTAAAAAGCCTGCAGGACGGGCGTGAGATTTATATCTACGGCGAGCGCGTCAAAGACGTCACCACCCATCCGGCATTTCGCAATGCGGCAGCCTCCATCGCGCAGATGTACGACGCGCTGCACAAGCCGGACATGCAGGACACGCTGTGCTGGGGCACCGACACCGGCAGCGGCGGCTATACCCACAAGTTCTTCCGCGTGGCGAAAAGCGCCGACGACCTGCGCCAGCAGCGCGATGCCATCGCCGAGTGGTCGCGACTGAGCTACGGCTGGATGGGCCGCACGCCGGACTACAAAGCCGCGTTCGGTTGTGCGCTGGGCGCCAACCCGGCCTTCTACGGCCAGTTCGAGCAGAACGCCCGGAACTGGTACACCCGCATTCAGGAAACCGGCCTGTACTTCAACCACGCCATCGTTAACCCGCCGATCGACCGCCACAAGCCAGCGGACGAGGTAAAAGACGTCTACATCAAGCTGGAGAAAGAGACCGACGCCGGGATTATCGTCAGCGGCGCGAAAGTGGTGGCCACCAACTCTGCCCTGACCCACTACAACATGATCGGCTTTGGATCCGCGCAGGTGATGGGCGAAAACCCGGACTTCGCGCTGATGTTCGTCGCGCCGATGGATGCCGAGGGCGTGAAACTTATCTCCCGCGCCTCCTACGAGATGGTGGCAGGCGCAACCGGATCCCCTTACGACTATCCGCTCTCCAGCCGCTTTGACGAGAACGACGCCATCCTGGTGATGGATCACGTGCTTATCCCGTGGGAAAACGTGCTGATCTACCGCGATTTCGACCGCTGCCGCCGCTGGACGATGGAAGGCGGTTTCGCCCGCATGTACCCGCTGCAGGCCTGCGTGCGCCTGGCGGTGAAGCTCGACTTCATCACCGCCCTGCTGAAGAAATCCCTGGAGTGCACCGGCACCCTGGAGTTCCGCGGCGTGCAGGCGGATCTCGGCGAAGTGGTGGCCTGGCGCAACATGTTCTGGGCGCTGAGCGACTCCATGTGTTCCGAAGCCACGCCGTGGGTCAACGGCGCGTATCTGCCGGACCACGCGGCGTTGCAGACCTACCGCGTGATGGCCCCGATGGCCTACGCCAAGATCAAGAACATCATCGAGCGTAACGTCACCTCCGGGCTGATCTACCTGCCGTCCAGCGCCCGGGACCTGAACAACCCGCAGATCGATCAGTATCTGGCGAAATACGTGCGCGGCTCCAACGGCATGGATCACGTCGAACGCATCAAGATTTTGAAGCTGATGTGGGATGCCATCGGCAGCGAGTTTGGCGGCCGTCACGAGCTGTACGAAATTAACTACTCCGGCAGCCAGGATGAGATCCGCCTGCAGTGTCTGCGCCAGGCGCAGAGCTCCGGCAACATGGACAAGATGATGGCGATGGTCGACCGCTGCATGTCCGAATACGACCAACACGGCTGGACGGTGCCGCACCTGCACAATAACAGCGATATCAACATGCTGGATAAGCTGCTGAAATAGCGCAGCGGGAGGTTTTCATGCAATCAGAACAACGCCTGCGTTTTCGCGACGCGATGGCCAGCCTGTCGGCCGCGGTCAATGTTGTCACCACCGAGGGTGAGGCCGGACGCTGCGGCATCACCGCCACCGCCGTCTGCTCGGTCACGGACACCCCGCCGTCGGTGATGGTATGCATCAACGCCAACAGCGCCATGAACCCGGTATTCCAGGGCAACGGCAGGCTGTGCGTTAACGTGCTGAACCACGAGCAGGAGATCATGGCTCGCCATTTCGCCGGGATGACCGGTATGACGATGGAGGATCGCTTTGCCCTCTCCTGCTGGCAGAAAGGCCCGCTGGCGCAGCCGGTGCTCAAGGGCGCGCTGGCCAGCCTTGAAGGCGAAATAAGCCAGGTGCAAACCATCGGCACGCATCTGGTTTATCTTGTTGAAATTAAAAACATCATCCTGAGTGATGCGGGCCACGGCCTGATCTACTTCAGGCGCCGTTTCCACCCGGTCATGCTGGAGACGGAAGCCGCCGTGTGATCTCCCTCGCGCTGGCCTTTTTTCCGGCCAGCGCCGCTTTCTGCAAAAACTCCTAAGGTTTCCGCTAAATCACGCCGTTATATACCCATAAGAGAAATTTTCTGTGCCTGAATACTGACAGGTTGTGTCAGTGCACCCGCATCATTCAGCGCATGCCTATATATACAGGATGACCTTATGGCTAAAACGACGCGGAGCCGCTCGGCTGAACGTCTGGTCGATATTCTCCTTGAGCTACATTTAAACGGTGTGGTAAACCGCAGTGCGCTAATGGAGAAATTTAAAATTACCGAGCGCACCGTCTATCGGGATTTAAATGCACTCTCTCCCATTGTTGAACATACCGGTAACGGGCTATATCGTCTGATTCATTCTGCACAATCGCCCGGCGGACAAGGATTGCACCACACTCTGGCTAACTTTCTGAATGCCGACAGCTTTTTCCCTGAAAGAAATACGGAATTCTGGCAAAAGCTTGAAACGCGCGTAGATGAAAACCATATTCTTATTCTTGGTAATGAAGCGGAACACACGTTAGAACGCGATATTCGCCGTCATTTAACGAAAGTTGAGAAATCGATTAAAAACCATAATGTTTGCCAGATCGTTTATAAGGGCAAAACCCGCCTGATTAATCCCTATAAACTCATTAACAAAAAAAATATATGGTATTTACAAGCCACCGAAAATAACCGGCTGAAATCCTTCTCATTGAGCCAGATTAGCTGGTTTGATATTCAGAAAACGACCTTCACTCCCGAAGAAAATGTCCTTGAGCTGCTGGAAAAAAGCCTTGATCCCTGGGTGTCCGAAGATACTTTCGCGGTGAAAATATTCATTAAAGATAATATTTCACATTACTTCCTGCGCCGCGATCTTCTGCCGGAACAGGAGTTGGTGGAGGAGCAACAGGGCGGCGTCACGCTGCGCTGCCAGGCGGCCCACGAGAACCAGATCCTGCCGCTGCTGTTCTACTGGCTCCCCCATATTCAGATACTGGAACCAAGCTGGCTGAAGGAGAAGCTCATCAGGACGCTGGAAAGCTATCTGGCCGTGGAGCGTACCCCGAATAATCAAGTGATCTCAATCACATAATTTCGCCCCCTGGCGGCGAGCCGGAACCGCTCGTCGCCCCCTTTGACCGCTCACCTGTCACTTTCAACCACTCATTCATTTACCGTCCTTTACGCGCGCGTTGATCTGGCACGATCGCTCCAGCATTAATCAATACCTCCTCACAACGAACCCTGACCCTTTTTTCTTTACATAAAAAACCAGGTCTTACTATGGATACTAAAAAACTACTGAAGCACGTGCCCTGGGCCTTACTCGGGATCCTCGGCGCTTTTTGTCTGGCGGTTGTCGCATTACGCCGGGGCGAACACGTAAGCGCCCTGTGGATCGTGGTCGCGTCGGTTTCCGTCTATCTTGTGGCTTATCGCTACTACAGCTTATACATCGCGCAGAAGGTCATGAAGCTCGACCCGACGCGTGCCACCCCGGCGGTCATTAACAATGACGGCCTGAACTACGTGCCAACCAACCGCTACGTGCTGTTTGGTCACCACTTTGCCGCGATCGCCGGTGCGGGCCCGCTGGTCGGCCCGGTACTGGCCGCGCAGATGGGCTACCTGCCGGGTACGCTCTGGCTGCTGGCGGGCGTGGTGCTGGCGGGTGCGGTGCAGGACTTTATGGTGCTGTTTATCTCTTCTCGCCGTAACGGCGCCTCTCTGGGTGAGATGGTCAAAGAGGAGATGGGCCGCGTACCGGGGACTATCGCCCTGTTCGGTTGCTTCCTGATCATGATCATCATCCTTGCGGTGCTGGCCCTGATCGTGGTGAAAGCGCTGGCCGAAAGCCCGTGGGGTGTCTTCACCGTCTGCTCTACCGTACCGATTGCGCTGTTCATGGGGATCTACATGCGATTCCTGCGTCCGGGACGCGTGGGTGAAGTGTCGGTGATTGGTATCGTACTGCTGGTCGCCTCCATCTACTTCGGCGGCGTGATTGCGCACGACCCGTACTGGGGCCCGGCGCTGACCTTCAAGGACACCACTATCACCTTCGCGCTGATTGGCTATGCATTTATCTCCGCGCTGCTGCCGGTCTGGCTGATTCTGGCCCCGCGTGACTACCTGGCCACCTTCCTTAAAATCGGCGTTATCGTCGGTCTGGCGATCGGCATCCTGCTGATCAACCCGGATCTGAAAATGCCTGCGGTAACGCAGTACATCGACGGTACCGGCCCGCTGTGGAAAGGCGCCCTGTTCCCGTTCCTGTTCATCACCATTGCCTGCGGTGCGGTCTCCGGCTTCCACGCCCTGATCTCCTCCGGTACCACGCCTAAGCTGCTGGCGAACGAGAAAGACGCACGTCTGATCGGCTACGGCGCGATGCTGATGGAGTCCTTCGTAGCGATCATGGCGCTGGTTGCCGCGTCCATCATCGAACCGGGTCTGTACTTTGCGATGAACACCCCACCGGCGGGTCTCGGCATTACGATGCCTAACCTGCATGAGATGGGCGGCGACAACGCGGCGCTGATTATGGCGCAGCTGAAAGACGCCAGCGCACACGCGGCGGCGACCGTCAGCTCCTGGGGCTTCGTGATTTCGCCTGAGCAGATCATGCAGACCGCGAAAGACATCGGCGAACCGTCCGTGCTGAACCGCGCCGGTGGCGCACCGACGCTGGCCGTCGGTATCGCACACGTGTTCCACAAAGTGCTGCCGTGGGCGGACATGGGCTTCTGGTACCACTTCGGTATTCTGTTCGAAGCGCTGTTCATCCTCACCGCGCTGGACGCCGGTACCCGTGCGGGCCGCTTCATGCTGCAGGACCTGCTCGGTAACTTCGTGCCGTTCCTGAAGAAGACCGACTCTCTGGTAGCGGGCATTCTGGGTACGGCGGGCTGCGTCGGCCTGTGGGGCTACCTGCTGTATCAGGGCGTTGTCGACCCGCTCGGCGGCGTGAAGAGCCTGTGGCCGCTGTTCGGTATCTCTAACCAGATGCTGGCTGCCGTGGCGCTGGTGCTCGGCACCGTGGTACTGGTGAAGATGAAGCGCACCAAATACATCTGGGTCACCGTGGTTCCTGCGCTGTGGCTGCTGCTCTGCACCACCTGGGCGCTTGGCCTGAAGCTGTTCAGCGCCAACCCGCAGCTGGAAGGCTTCTTCTTCATGGCTAACCAGTACAAAGAGAAGATTGCCGCAGGCGGCGCAGACCTGACAGCCCAGCAGATTGCCAACATGAACCATATCGTGGTGAACAACTACACCAACGCGGGTCTGAGCATTCTGTTCCTGGTGGTGGTGTACAGCATTATCTTCTACGGCATCAAAACCTGGTTGAAAGTGCGTAACGCTGAAGGCCGTACGGACAAAGAAACCCCGTACGTACCGGTGCCAGAAGGCGGCGTGAAGACCTCTTCACACCACTAACACAATGGCGGGTGGCGCTGCGCTGACCCGCCCTACAACGGTACTGTAGGCCCGGATCGCTGCGCGCCACCGGGCTTTTTCTTATCAGGACACGTTATGTTTGGTAACTTAGGCGAAGCAAAAAAATACCTCGGTCAGGCGGCGAAGATGCTGATTGGCATTCCGGACTATGACAACTACGTTGAGCATATGAAGACCAACCATCCGGATAAGCCATACATGACCTACACCGAATTCTTCCGCGAGCGTCAGGAAGCGCGCTACGGCGGAAGTGGAGAAGGCGGCGTCCGCTGCTGCTAAAGGAGAGACCATGACCCCGATTGCCGTTACCCTGCTGACCGGTTTCCTCGGCGCCGGTAAAACTACCCTGCTGCGCCACATTCTGAACGAGCAGCACGGCTTCAAAATCGCCGTCATCGAAAACGAATTTGGCGAAGTCTCCGTAGACGACCAGCTGATTGGCGATCGCGCCACGCAGATCAAAACCCTGACCAACGGCTGCATCTGCTGCACCCGCTCTAACGAGCTGGAAGACGCCCTGCTGGACCTGCTCGACAGCCGCGATCGCGGTGAAATCGACTTTGACCGTCTGGTGATCGAGTGCACCGGCATGGCCGACCCCGGCCCGATTATTCAGACCTTTTTCTCTCACGAAATCCTCTGCCAGCGCTACCTGCTGGACGGCGTGATTGCCCTGGTCGATGCGGTCCACGCGGACGAGCAGATGAACCAGTTCACCATCGCCCAGTCTCAGGTGGGCTACGCCGACCGCATCCTGCTGACCAAAACCGACGTGGCGGGCGAAAGCGTTAAGCTTCGCGAGCGCCTGACGCGCATCAACTCCCGCGCGCCGATTTACACGGTGACGCACGGCGATATCGACCTGTCTCAGCTATTCAACACCAACGGCTTTATGCTGGAGGAGAACGTCACCGCGAAACCGCGCTTCCACTTTATGGGAGACAAGCAAAACGACGTGGCGTCAATTGTGGTGGAGCTGGATTATCCGGTGGATATCAGCGAGGTTTCCCGCGTGATGGAGAACCTGCTGCTGTCGTTTGCCGACAAGCTGCTGCGCTACAAGGGGATGCTGTGGATTGACGGCGAGCCCAACCGCCTGCTGTTCCAGGGCGTGCAGCGCCTGTACAGCGCCGACTGGGACCGACCGTGGGGCGATGAACCGCCGCACAGCGTGATGGTGTTTATTGGTATACAGCTGCCGGAAGAGGAGATTCGGACGGCGTTTGCAGGTCTGAAGAAATAGCCTCCCCGCTTAACTATGCGCTCCGAACAATCCCCTCTCCCCTGTGGGGAGAGGGGTGAGCGGTAAACTTATTTCACTGCCTCCGGCAGCGTCACAATCCACAGCTCGCTGTCGGACTCCGGCTTCTTCAGCGGCTTCACGCTGAGCGTGGTTTCCACCGGTTTATCATCCAGCGTCAGCTTACCCTCCGCGTTTACCCGGTAATCCTTAAGCTTCTTGCCCTCGACCGGGTTTTGCATCGCCACCTTCACGCCAAAATCGTTATCGTTCGCCACCGCAAGCGTTTTGCTGTCGATCAGCGCCAGTCCTTCAGCCTTCTCCTGCTGCCAGCCCAGCGCGCGGAGATCGACCACCTGCGTTTTTGACGCAAGCGTAATGCCGCGCTGCGCCAGGGTTTTCTCATCATCAAATTCCGGGTACTCGCCCGGCTTGTCAAAGGCGGAAAGATCGCTCGCCTTGCTGAGATCCACCTTGTAAATCAGGTTACGCATTCCGTCGTTTTTATCGCTTCCCTGCTCAATCAGCAGGATGTGCTGATTATCGAGCGCCACGATGTCGCCGATTTTGGCGTCGCTATTTTTGTCGTAGGCCGCGCTGTCGATAGGGTAACCGTACATCGCGGTTTTGCCGGTCGTCGGGTCAAAGCTCACCAGACGGGTGAACAGCGCCTGCTTTTTGCTCTTACCGTCGATGTCCAGCGTGCTTTGCACCGCGGCGATAATCCGTCCGTCCGGCATCCGAGTCAGGCCTTCAAAGCCCCGGTTGGGCTGGCGCCATTTGATGATGTTTGGCAGACCGCCCGCGATAGATTTTTCCCCTTCCGCGGCCTGCGGCCCGTGGATCGCGAGGGTCTTGCCTTTGCTGTCGACGTTAATCAGGAACGGGCCGTACTCGTCGCACAGCCAGTAGCCGCCTTTGCCGTCCGGCGTGATGCCTTCCGTATCCAGTCCGCGGTTGTCACCCTTGAGCGTCTTTAAGGTATCGCTGAACGCCACTTCATTGGTGGAACCAATCACGCCGCTTTGCAGCGGCAGACCGTTAATCTCGCCTTTATCGTCATGCAGCGGGCGGGCATCAACCGCCTCCGCTTTGCCGTTCTGGACGCGGATGGTCATCAGCAGCGGCGCGAAATCTGGCGTGACAAATATTTTGGCTTCGTTTTTACCCATTTTTGGCGCATCGGCGTTGGGACCGCGATCGGTCACGGTCGCAAACGTCAGGGCATCGCCCTGCTTGCCCGTAAACAGCAGGCCAGAACCAATCCCCACCGGGAGCCCATTCGGGAACGCATCGGCAAACGCGCCGCTGTATTTCACATGGGAGCCCTCGGGGAAGCTGACGACATAGCGCTCAGCGGTAGGCTGTGCCGCCAGGCCAGAGAAAGAGAGCGCACAACCGATAAGCACAGGAATAATTTTTCTTTTCATATTGTTAGCATCCAGTAAGTGAAGCCAACAACGTAAAGAATAAACGTGTCAGAAAAATGACATGGAAAGGCAATCGGCATGGGCGAATGAACGTATATTCATTGCCCGGAAATGTAAGGTTGTGTTGTATTGTGTGTCATCTGAAATATTTTTGGAAATTATTAGAAACTCAATTAATTCACCTCTAATCACTATCCCTTCCTCGTTCAGTTTATGTTTAGTCAAAAAATTAAACGGTGCCTAAACGTCCGAACATCACGCGTTGACACCTCGACAATCAAACATCGATGCAACATTTCAAATAAAAAAGTTAACAATATCAGTATAAAACAGCGACCTTCATCACATTTGCAGTCATAAACATCGCTTGTTAAGGTGCCCCCAGATGAATTTAATGACGAGGCATAAAACATGAAAAAACTGAATATCCTTCTTCTTTCTGCTCTGACCGCCCTCTCGGGTTCCGCTCTGGCAATGGGTGGCAGCATTGAGCAGGGTAAAAACTTTACCAACCTCAACCTGGAAATGGGGAAATCCTCATCCGGCCTGTATGCCGAAAGCAACTGGCTTAAAAACACCGATGACGGTACCCAGACCGGCGGCGTGGGCGCAGGCTACAACCTGGAAGTAGGCCCGGTAATGCTGAATGCAGGCGCGAAAGCCATCTACATCGGCCCGAAAAAAGGCGATAACGGCGTGGCGTTCCCGATCGGCGGCGGCGTAAACGTTGCTCTGACCGACAGCATCCACGTGTACGGTGAAGGCTACGTGGCGCCAGAAGGGCTGAACAACAGCGTGAAAAACTATGTGGAAGCCAATGGTGGCGTAAGCTGGACGCCGATCGCGCCGGTGACCCTGAAAGTGGGCTACCGCCACGTGAGCGTTGATGGTAAAGACGGTCGTCCGAACCACACGCTGATTGACGGCGCATATGTAGGCGGTGGAGTCACCTTCTGATGAAACACCGCATGACCGCGCTTTGCGTTCTGAGCCTCACGCTGATGCTCACCGGCTGCGTCCAGTACAAATGGGTGAAACCGGGCGTCAGCGACGCGGAAATGAATAAAAAGCTCACGGAATGCGAAGCGCAGGCACTGATCGATCTTCCCCCGGATAACGTGGTGACCGGTTCGAGCTCGGAAAAAACGGACAAATCAAAAAAGAAAAAGGATATTTCCACGAGCTACACGGTTGAAGATGCGAATGAATATCGCCGGGATACGCTGGTTGACAGCTGCATGTTTAAAAGCGGCTGGGACAAGATCGAAGTGCAATAATCACCTTAAAAAAACCTGCCGGCTGGCAGGTTTTTTTATGATCTCTTACTGACGCACCACCACCAGCTTCTGGTTCACAAACTCTTTGATCCCCAGATCCGACAGCTCGCGTCCGTAACCGGAGCGCTTCACGCCGCCGAACGGCAGTTCTGGCGCGGTATCGGTAAGCCAGTTGATGTACACCATCCCGGTCTCGATCCGCGACGCCATTTTCTTCGCGCGCTCGATATCTTGGCTGAATACCGCCCCGCCCAGGCCGTAGTGGGAGTCGTTCGCCAGCGCGACTGCCTCGTCGTCGTTTTTCACCACGTACATCTGTGCTACCGGGCCGAAGAACTCTTCAAAGTACGCCGGGTTGTCGCGCGAGATGTTCGTCAGGATCGTCGGTTCAAAAAAGCTCCCGTCGCGCTGCACCGGCTTGCCGCCATAGTGCAGCGTCGCGCCGTTTTTCACCGCCTCGTTAACCTGTTTGGCCAACGTTTCTAGCGCATCTTTCGACGACAGCGGCCCCAGCGTGGTGCTTTCGTCCAGCGGGTCGCCAATCTTCACCTGCTTAAACGCCTCGGTGAATTTGCTCAGGAAGGCATCCGCGATCTTTTCATGCAGGATAAAGCGCTTCGCCGCGGTACAGACCTGCCCGGCGTTGTTGAGCCGCGCATTCACGCCAGTCTTGACGGCTTTGTCCAAATCCGCGTCATCCAGCACCACGAAGACGTCGTTACCGCCCAGTTCAAGGGTAGATTTCTTGATGTGCTTCGCCGCCTGTGCGGCCACCACGCTACCGGCTTTTTCGGAGCCGGTTAATGCGGCACCCTGCACGCGATCGTCGGCAATGATGTTCGCCACCTGCTCGGACGAGATAAACAGGTTAGTCCATGCCCCTTCCGGCGCGCCCGCCTCGCGGACCAGGTGGGCAAAGGTCTCGGCGCAGTGCGGCACGATGCTGGCATGCTTGGCGATTACCGGGTTGCCCGCCGCCAGGTTTGGCGCCAGGACGCGCATCAGCTGGTAATACGGGAAGTTCCACGGCTCAACGGCCATCAGCACGCCGATGGGGTGGTGCTCCACCCACGCTTCGCCGAGTTCGGATTGATACTTCACCGGAGCCAGGAACTGCTTCGAGTTGTCAGCGTAATAGCGGGCGATCTGTGCGCACAGCTTCACTTCGCCGCGGCTCTGTTCGATGAGCTTACCCATCTCCTGGCTGGCAATTTTCGCCAGCTCCTCGGTGCGCTCGTCGATCAGGTCGGCAAGCTTATGCAGCACCGGCAGGCGCTGGCTGATGTCGCCTTTCGCCCAGTCCGAATGGTAAAGCGCATCGGCCGCTTTCAGCGCCGCGTCGATATCCGCGTCGGTATGCGAGGGGTATTCTTTGATGAGCTGGTTAGTGGCAGGATTTACTGTCTGATAAGCCATGTCGAATCTCCTTGTTTTACCGCTTAGGGTATTAAGGTTAGTCAACATGACTGGCTGTGGACGTAAAGTTGGGTATATCCGGAAGGTTCTTAATGAAGCGCTGCCAGACGGTTCGCTGACGTGGTATAAAAAACGTCCAGAAGGAGTGCTTATGACCGATACCCGACACATCCGGCAGACTTTTCACCGCGCCTCAGGCCTTGAGCTGCGCAGCACGTGGCAGAGCACGCAGGCGTACAAACGCCACAGTCACCCTCAGCTCTCTATCGGCGCGATTATGGAAGGCCAGACCTGCTGCATTTGTCATGACAAAGAATACATCCTTAACCCCGGGGACCTCATCGTGATCCCGGCCTGTGCGCCGCACAGCTGCAACCCCGTCGCCGGGCAACCGCGCAGCTACCATATGCTCTATATCGACACCGATATTCCTCTGGCGCTCCAGGTGATTCGCGACCCTACGCTGTTTAAGCGCTACCTGGATATTGTTGAGATGATGTCGCCTGTATCCGTGGATACGCTGCTTTCAGCCCTGCCCCGCTGCGTGGAAAACGCAGATGCGCTTCGCTCAACCAGTCAGCACGTGCGGCAGGCGTTTCTTGCCGACCTGACCGCACCGCCTTCGCTTGACGAACTTGCCCAACGATTCTCGCTGCGCAAGGAGACGCTGATCCGCACCTTCCGGCAGGATACCGGCCTGACGCCGGGCAGCTTCCTCAACATCTCCCGCGTGGAGTTCGCCAAAGCGCGGCTACGTGCCGGGGACGACATCGCCGACGTTGGCTACCAGAGCGGCTTTGCCGACCAGAGCCATTTTCATAAGACTTTCGTCAGCTATACCGCCGCCACGCCGCGCCAGTACGCGACGGGCCGATCAATATCAGACAATAAATAACGTTGGCATCACCGTAGCCTGACCTCAGATTGTTAACCGAGGTTGCTATGGAACTGTTCTTCCCTTCTGCTTTTCTCGCCCTGGCGCTGGCGCATTTTGTTGCGCTGTTGAGCCCGGGGCCGGACTTCTTCCTGCTGGTGGGCTACGCGGCGCGCTACCGGCTGCGCGGCAGCGCTGGATTGTGCGTCGGCATCGCCGCGGGTAACGCGCTTTATATTGTTCTGGTGATTATCGGCTGGAACGCGTTGCGCCAGTTTGCATGGCTGTTTACGCTGATAGAGCTTTGCGGGGCGCTGTATCTGCTGTGGATCGGCTCGCATCTGGTGCGCAGCCAACCGCAGGCGATGAGGCTGAATGAAACCCGTCAACACTGCCCCTCGCTGCGCAAGCAGATCCTGCTGGGGCTCGGCTCGGCGCTGCTTAATCCGAAGAACGCGTTGTTCTATCTGGCGCTGATGACGGCGCTACTGGGGCCGGACGTGACGCTGCTTCAGCAGGCAACGTGCGGCGTCTGGATGGTGATGGTGGTGCTGGCGTGGGATCTGGCTCTGGTGTCGATGATGGGGCTATCGGCGGTGCAACAGAAGCTCAGCCGTGCGCTGTGGCTGATAGAGCGCACGGCGGGGGTGGTGCTGATGGGGTTTGGCGGGTGGGTGCTGTGGCGGGTGATATGAAAGAATCTTATCAGCCGTTTTCTATGCCCCTAACCGATAATCCCAGTCATCCGAATGAATAACGTTACCGTCACGGTAATGCCAGGTAATCTTTTCATAACGAAGCAAAACAAGCTCAAGATGACCCTGTTTTTCATGGTAAGTCTCTTTCACGTCATGCATTAATGAAAACACCGTGACGACCTTCACCGCTTCAAGCGTTATCGTGAAATAGATTTCTTCCTGACCGGCATCATTGATTCTGTACAGGTCGATAGTCGCTTTCCTGAACGTACCGCCCGTGCTGAGTGCTTTATAGAGAAAAACGCTGGAGGCATCAATTTCCTTCTCAATCAGAAAGGGACGATGCTGGCGTTTGCTCAATGCTCTGCCATTATGCAGGTCAGAATTATAGCTTACGTTATGATAGAGCCCTAAAACCTCAATCTGGTTTTCACGGCCATTAACTTTCACGCTGCCTTTTATGCTATTACCCGCATCGTCAGTTAATGACATATATCCCGGAATGGCCATTTACATATCCTTATCGAATGGAAAAGAGTGTTCAACAGTTGAGATCATAACGGCGAGACATCTTTTACCCTGCGGGCTTTTTATTTTGAACATCTCCCTGATTGAATCCACAAAAAGCTTATTACTTTCTGCCTCCGTTTCGGGGAAATTCGCAAACGCGCAAATTTGTTCAACAGTGAGTAACGGTTTATCGTCTTTTAAGATTGCTAAGACACCTTCAGGGTTATGTGGGATGGCTTCAGAAAGCGCCGCCTTTAAATCTTCAGCCGTACTGGCGTCCACTCCGGGTTCAAGGGCACTCGCCACGGCTAACCATGCCTGAGTTCCTTTACTTATCTCTGGTATGACATGATTCCACCATTCCGACTCACCCGTATCATTTGAATCCAGTTCCGCTACAACAGACATGGCGCCTTTGCCGTTTATCATCTGCAAGATCTGTTCAGGAGTGTGGTTTTTGGCAAATAAACCCATCGGTAAACACAAGAAGAATAGCGCAATAATATACTTCATTATCGCACCACCAGTATTGTATCACCCGAATCATAAATCATATGACGCTTGTCCTGACCGTTCATAATGATGCAACCTGCTGATGCAGTACCTGGCGGCTGGCCTTTTTTATCACCATGAATTTGAAAATGATCTCTACCAAAGGTATTGGTCCCCGCTATAGGCTCAAGAATAATGGCCTCAGCACTTTTATGATTATTCCACCCGGCAATAAAATAAATACCTCTGGGAATGGGGCCTCTGTTTCGTTGACTTTCACACTCTGGCTTATCTTTCGATTCACCCGCACCGCTGTAGCAGTTAGCGACAAACACACCATTATGGCTCAATACCCCCGTCGAAACTTTATACTCCCATGTCATCGATACCGTCTCCTTTCATAAATAGTCCTTTATCTTATGGCTAACAGGAGCGTTAAAATGACTACGACAGTCACAAAACATTACGTCCGAAAATAAATAAGCACAAAAAATATAGAAAAATTAATAATAGAAAATTTAGATGTATATATTTTTTATATAGACGCCATTGGTTCACACTGAGAATGCGTCTCCCCCTTACACCAGTTTTGCACTTTTGGTTCACTTGCCTCTATCCTTAACCCATGGAAAAAATTGCTGAACTCAAACGCGCCAAGCTGTTGGCGCTGTCGCTGCTGCTGGTTGCCGCCGCGGCCTTTATCACCACCCTGTTCCTGCCGCAGACCTTCTGGGTGCGCGGCGTCAAGGCCATTGCCGAGGCGGCAATGGTCGGCGCGCTGGCTGACTGGTTTGCGGTGGTCGCGCTGTTCCGCCGGGTGCCGATTCCCTTTATCTCCCGCCATACGGCGATCATCCCGCGCAATAAAGACCGGATCGGCGACAATCTTGGCCAGTTCGTGCAGGAGAAGTTTCTGGATACCCAGTCGCTGGTGGCGTTGATTCGCCGCTATGAACCTGCCCAGATGATTGGTGCCTGGTTCAGCAAGGCTGACAACGCCCAGCGCGTCGGGCTGCATCTGATGCAGGTGATGAGCGGTTTTCTCGAGCTGACCGACGACGGGCGCATTCAGCGCCTGCTCAAACGCGCGGTGCATAAGGCCATCGACAAGGTCGATTTCACCGAAACCAGCGCCGTGATGCTGGAGAGCATGACCAAAAACAACCGCCATCAGGTGCTTCTGGACACCATCATCAATCGCCTGATTACTTTGATTCAGCGGGAAAGCACGCGGGACTTTATCGCCGACCAGATCGTCCACTGGCTCAAAACCGAGCATCCCCGCAAGGCGATGGTGCTGCCCACCGAGTGGCTGGGCGATCAGAGTGCGGAGATGGTATCGAACGCGGTCAACACGCTGCTGGACGATATCAGCCACGACCGCACGCACCAGATCCGCCAGGCGTTTGACCGCGCCACGCTGAAGCTTATCGACAACCTGAAAAACGATCCGGACATGGCGGCCAAAGCCGACAACATCAAGCATTACCTGAAAAACGATGAGGCGTTTAACCGCTATCTGGGCGAGATGTGGGCCGATCTGCGCCAGTGGCTGAAGGCGGATATGCAGAGTGAGGACTCGCGCGTGAAGCAGCGCATCGCCAACGCCGGGCTGTGGTTCGGTGAAACGCTGACGAACGATGCGAACCTGCAGGCCTCGCTGAACGAGCATCTGGAGCAGGCCGCGCACCGCCTCGCGCCGGATTTTGCCGCGTTCCTGACACGCCACATCAGCGACACGGTGAAAAGCTGGGATGCCAAAGACATGTCCCGCCAGATTGAGCTGAACATTGGCAAGGATCTGCAGTTTATCCGCGTCAACGGCACCCTGGTGGGCGGGACGATTGGCCTGATCCTGTTTTTACTCTCGCAGCTGCCTGCCGTGCTGGGACATTAATCCGCTTTGGGCGGTGCGATGACGTAGCGCGTCGCCTCAAAACGGTTCAGGATCAGGTGCACCAGAAAGACCATCGTCAGCGTCGCCACCAGCGAAAAGGTAACGGAGGTGATGCGGTACAGATCGCTGAACACCAGGTCCGTGTCCGGGTGCATGTTCTGCCCGAACATTATCCCGATGGTGGTGATGCTGGAAAAGCCCACGCCCGCCCCCACCTTCTCCATCACGTGGAGTCGGGCACCAAACGCCAGCCCAAGGCCGATCAG
Source organism: Enterobacter sp. ku-bf2 (assembly GCF_001742765.1). Lineage (NCBI taxonomy): Bacteria > Pseudomonadati > Pseudomonadota > Gammaproteobacteria > Enterobacterales > Enterobacteriaceae > Enterobacter > Enterobacter sp. ku-bf2. Next base: position 199,020 of record NZ_MDVW01000018.1, on the reverse strand, counting down.
CGGCATCATCAGCAGCATATGGCTGCTGTGATCGTAGAGGATCAGCTGCACCACCAGAATATAGAGACAGCCCAGCACCACGCCGACCACGCGCCAGATAGAGCTCATCACCGCGCCGCGATAGTGCATCGGGAACAGGATCAAAATCCCTGCCATCAGCGCCGAAAGCGAATCGCTTAAATCGCTGATCTGAAAAACGACGAATATCAGCGTCGCGACGGTGCCGGAGAGCAACGACTCGTGGCGCACGCGGGCGTCGTCTTTCTCAATCAGCGGCGGCGGCTTGCGGGGCTCCACGTCCGGCAGAAGATAGTTCATCAGCGCGCTCAGGCACACCGCCATCACGCTCGCTTCGATGTTGGAAAACAGCAGCGTGTGCCAGTTGGTGGTGGGGTAGCTCATAAAGTTGAGCATCACGCTCTGGCACACCACGCCCATCGAACCGAACAGAAACAGCGGGCCTTTACTCATAAAGCGAAAGCGCATCACGTACAGGGCAAAGACCACCAGCGTCATGATGATCGGCCATTGCGACAGATAGCCGATGATAATCACCATTTCAACGCAGTTGAGCGATGCGCTGAAGATAAACTGCTTCGCCACGTGGCGGTTAAACACCGGCACCAGCGAGAGCAGCATGATCGGATAGACCACGAAAAAGACGCCGTAGCTGGTGTTGTAGAAACTGGAGATGCTGAGCGCAATCATCCCGGCAAAGACGATGCGCAGGGTCTGGCGAAAGTCGTTTGCCGTGTAGACGATGTTGCCGTGCGGGGTAAAGACCCGCGCCAGGGTACTAATAGACATAGTGAAGCAGGCTTACCAGGTGAATCTGCATCCCGGAGAAGAAGCGCGCAAACGGCCCTTCGCTGTTGTAGAGCTGCACGGTCGCGCGGGCGCCGGTCGGCAGATGCTTCGGCAGCGCCTCGTCCAGCGTCACGTGAATGCGCATGCGCTGAGCGTCGCGCACCCAGCGGTTAGAGGTTTCCGGCTCGGAGAGCTGGCCGTTAACGGCCTCCTGACCTGCCAGGATCCCCGCGTCGCTGCTGGTGACGTGGGCGCGGAAAACGTGTCCCGGGAAGGCGTCAAACACCACGGCCGCATCGGTGCCCTGATGGGTATGGCGCAGGCTCTTCTCACGGAAATCGGCCACGATATCGGTCTGGTTGTTCACCAGCGCCAGCGCGGCGGAACCGGATGAAGCGTAGAAGCCGGGGCTCAACTGCAGGTTACTGATCGTACCGTCCGCCTGGGCGTAGACCTTCGTCCAGCCGAGATTCAGCTCTGCTTCATCCAGCGCGTTACGGTATTTTTGCAGCGTCACGTTGCGGTGCTCGTCCCGCTCGCCGCGCTGGATACGCAGGTTCTGGATGTTGGCCTGAATTGAGCTGACGGACTGTTCGCTGCTCTGCCAGGTCGTGCGGACTTTATCCAGATCCGCCTGCGAGACGTTCTGCAGCGTGCTCAGCTTCTGGTAGCGATCAAAGGTCACTTTGTCGTTACGCGCGGTCAGCACGGCGGTTTTCAGGCTGGCCTGCGCGGCGGCGATCTGCGCATCCAGCTGTTCGTTGGACAGGCGTGCCTGCTCGAGCGCAATTTGCGCCGCTTCCACCTTATTGCGAAACGGCGTGTCGTCGAGCTCAAACAGCAGATCGCCTCTCTTCACCTGGCTGTTGTTGTGGACATGTACCGCCGCCACGTAACCGGAGACACGCGGAGACACCGGCGTCACCACGCGCATCACGGTGGAGTCCGGCGTCAGCGGGATCCAGATATCCGCGACGATAAAGTAGACAAACATCAGCAGGAAAGAGGCAATACTCACCCTTACCCAGCGGGCAAACTTTTGTTCAGGGGTCATTATTTTTCGGTCTTGTTATCTTCTTCGCGGATTGTCCGCAAATTGCAGGCGATTTGATTCAACGTGGCGCTGAAAATGTCGAGATGTTCCGGCGCGATGTTTTGCGATACGCGCGCCTGATACGTCTCAATCACCTGAGTGAGCCTTTGTAACAGGGCTTTTCCCTCAGGTGTCAGCGTCAGAAGCCGGATGCGCTTGTCATAAGGCGATACAGCGCGCAGCAGGTATCCCTGCTTTTCCAGCTGTGTCAGGGTGCGCATCAGCGGCGGCAGTTCAATGCCCTGCACCTCCGCCAGCTCACTCATTGAGACGTTATCCCCGAGCTGATGAAGCTGCATCATCACCGTCCAGCTCGACTGGGTTAACCCGGTATCGAGAATGGCCTCGTCGATGACGGCACGCCACTGGCGCACGATCATCGCCATTCGCATGCCCATCGGCCTGCGGCAGAACAGTTCTTCTTCACTCATGGGGAAACCTCTCGTCACACACGGCCAAGATAATAGTTATCAGGGTAACTATCAAGAAACGAGAGGCGAAAGCGCAGGAATTGCGAAAGGTGTTACTGGAGGCGATGTACGCGTAGGCCCGGTAAGCGCAGCGCCACCGGGCGTTTTTAGCGGCTAAAAAGCCTCTTTACAGCGGCCTTCCCCGACGCCGTCACCACCACCTCCCGATACCCCGCCACCCGCTGGATCCAGCCTTTACTTTCCAGATGATCGAGCAGCAACGCGCCGGCTTCTCCGCCCAGGTGAAACCGCCGCTCGCTCCAGTCCAGGCAGGCGCAGCAGGCCTTCCGGCGCGGATGCGCGCTTAACGAAATGCCCAGCGTCAGGAACTGCTCCCGGCCATAGAGTGTCAACGCTGAACCGTCAGCCTCCAGCCAGCCTTCCGCCTGCATGAAATCATAGATCTGCACCGCCACCGCGCCTGCGAGATGGTCATAGCAGGTCCGGGCTTCACGCATGGCTTTCGGCGCGGTGGTTTCCGGCGGGGTAATGCGGCTCCACGAAAGCCCCATCATCTGCTCCACCAGCGCTGCCACGTCGTGCCCGGCAAGACGATAATAGCGATGCCGCCCTTGCGACAGGCAGGTTATCAGTTGCCCTTCAAGCAGTCGGGCGAGATGCCCGCTGGCGGTCGACGGTGCGACATCTGCCGCCGCGCTCAGTTCAGTGGCCGTCCACGCCCGCCCGTCCATTAGCGCACAGAGCATCTTCACGCGCGACGGATCGGCCATTGCAGCCGCCACCGCGGCAATCGCCTTTTCCAGCATCGCGCTGTTATCAGGGGGTAAACTCGTCTTAAGCATGGGCCGCCCAGGGTTCGGTGATCTCTGCGGCCAGCTTATCATCATCCGTCAGCAGAATAAGGTGATTCGCATGGTCGCTGTACTGAGTCAGGATAGACACACCGCGTGCCGCCAGCGCCGCTGCGATCTCGCCCAGCTCGCCAGGGCGTTCCTGCTTAAGCTTTCTGATCACCGGCTTTCGCACCGCCTGCACGGTAAACCCGGCGTCGAGCAGCACGCGTCGCGCTTTTTCCCCGTCTTCCACCAGGAAATGGGCATGTGTACCAAATACGCCACCGCCCTCCAGCCCCACGCCGTTGCGGCCCAGCAGCTGCCCAAAGCGCGCCAGTTCACCCGGGATATCGCGAAAAATGACATGAACGTCATACATCGGCGTGTCCTCCGGTTTCAGAGGTATATTCCCGCACGACCTGCGCCACCCGAATGCGGTAGTACGCAAAAATTGACTCCCGTCCTTCGGCCTGCGCCGCCTGATGAAAGACGTTCTGCTTCCAGCGGCGGACGGCCTCTTCATCCCGCCACCAGGAAAGGGAGAGGATTTTGCCCTCGGTCGTCAGGCTCTGGAACCGCTCGATATCAATAAAACCGTCAATGTCCGCCAGCAAAGGCTTAAGCTCTGCGGCAAGCTGAAGATAGCGCGCCTGATGGGCAGGCGCGGCTTTGGCTTCGAAAAGGACTGCGATCATGGTTTTCTCTCCGTTGTGATGTAGGGGAGAGAATGCAGGAGGGAAAAGCACAATGCTTCGGCAAGGAGCGAAGTGTTGCGCCGGATGGCGCTGCGCTTATCCGGCCTACGGCTCATGTAGGCCCGGTAAGCGCTGCGCCACCGGGCGGGTTTTAACCCACCATCGACCTCGGCTCCATAAACGCCCGAATTCCCCACTCACCCATCTCGCGCCCCAAACCGGAGTGCTTAAACCCGCCGAACGGCGCTTTCGGTTCATGGGCCAGGGTGTTCACCAGCACGCGACCGGCAACAATCTGCTGCGCCACGCGTCGTGCGCGGTCCACATCGCCGCCCAGCACCATCGCGCTCAGGCCGTAGTCGGTGTCGTTGGCAATGGCGATCGCCTCCGCCTCGTCACGATAGGGGATCACGCACAGCACCGGACCGAAAATCTCGTCGCGGGCAATGGTCATCCGGTTGTTCACGTCGGCAAACAGCGTCGGACGCACGAACCAGCCGTCCTGCGTGCCGTCCGGTCGTCCTTCACCGCCCGCCAGCAGGCGTGCCCCCTCTTCGAGGCCTTTACGGATATAGCCCTGCACCCGCAGCCACTGCTTCTCGCTGACCATCGGGCCGACGTCTGTCGCACTGTTGCGCGGATCGCCGGATTTCACCGCCGCCACGGCCTGCGCCAGCGCGGTTTCGATCTCCGCCTTACGCGAGTAAGGCACCAGAATGCGCGTCCCGGCCACGCACGCCTGCCCGCTGTTCATAAACCCGGCCTGGATCACCAGCGGGATCGCCTGCGCGAGATCCACATCATCCAGCAGGATCGTCGGCGATTTACCGCCCAACTCCAGCGTTACGCGCTTAAAGCTTTCCGCCGCGTTGCGCAGGATCGCCTTGCCGGTATTCGTGGAACCGGTGAACGAGATTTTTGCCACGTCCGGATGACGGCTAATCGTTTCGCCGACCGTCTCGCCGCGTCCGGTGACGATATTAAATACCCCTGGCGGTAATTCAGCATCGCGCAACGCTTCAGTGACAATCTGCGTTTGCAGGGCGCTCATTTCGCTCGGCTTGATCACCGCCGTGCAGCCCGCGGCGAGCGCGGCCGCCAGTTTGCCGCAGATAAACCCGGCATCGCTGTTCCACGGCGTAATCAGCCCGGCCACGCCAAGCGGCGTCATCTGCACCGTTGCGGCACCTGCGGGGGTGACAAACTCAAACGCCTCAAGCGCCTCGATGGCCTGCGCAATCACCTCTGCCGGATAGCTTGCCATCCACGCGGAGCGCGAGGCGGGCGCACCGTACTCCTCGACAATGGCGTCCAGCATCGCATCGTGACGGGCGGCCACGGCGGCGTGCATGCGCTTCAGCGCGGCGATGCGTTCCTGCTTTGTGGTCTGCGACCATGCCGGAAACGCCGCTTTTGCCGCCGCGATAGCGCGTTCAGCGTCAACCTCATCCGCCAGACGAACCTGGCCGATGACCTGCGCCGTCGCCGGATTGTACAAATCAAACCGCTCGGTACCGTGCGGGGTAACAAACTCGCCGTTAATAAAGATCTGTTCGATAGTGTGCATATCACCCTCCTCAGGCTGTGTGAGCACAGTCTGGCACGGCTTCTCCGTTGCGATAATCCACGCTATGCTGCAAGGGTTGTTTCGATTTTCAGGATAATCTATGCATCGTTCAGGTCTGACAGAGCTGGAAGTGGTGATGGCGGTGGTGCGGCGCGGCAGCTTTCGCGGCGCGGCACAGGAGCTGGGGATGTCCGCCACGGCGGTCAGCAACGCCATCGCCGGGCTGGAGAGCCGCCTTGAGACGCGACTTTTCAACCGCACCACCCGCAGCGTAGCGCTTACCGACGCCGGACAGCGCTACGTGGCGCGTATCGGCCCCGCCCTGCAGGAGATCCGTCTCGCCGGGGAGGCGATCCACAGCGAAACCGGGGAACCTGCCGGCACGCTACGGCTAAACGTGCCGAATCATATCGGCACCCTGTTTCTGGACCAGCTGCTGATCGACTACATGATCCGCTACCCGAAAATGCGCGTGGAAACGGTGAGTGAAGCAAGGATGATCGACATCGTTGCCGAAGGCTATGACGCAGGGATCCGCCTCGAAGAGTCCGTTCCGCAGGACATGATCGCCGTGCCGCTGACCGGAGAGATCCGCCAGCTCGTCACCGCCACGCCGGACTATTTCGCCCTTCACGGCATACCCGAGACGCCGGACGATCTGCTTTCACATCAGGGGATCGGCATGCGTATGGCGCACGGTGGGATCTACCGCTGGGAGCTGGCCCGTCGGGGGGAAACGTACGCGCTTGCCGTGCCGCCGCGCTTTGCGACGTCCGATCTTTTTGCCTCGATCCGCGCCGTGAAAGCGGGATTAGGGGTGGGATTTTTACCGGAACTCTATATTCGGGACGAGCTGAAAAGCGGGGAGCTGGTGAGCGTCTTAAACGACTGGACGCAGCCGTTTGCCGGGCTGCGCCTGTACTACCCCGGCCATCGCCACGTCCCGCCAGGGCTGCGGGCGCTGGTGGCGATGATCCGCGAGCGCGGAATTATTCCAGGTTAGCTTTATTCAGCCCGTACGCCGCATCCAGCGAACCGGGCGCCATGCGGGAGGTGATCCCCAGACGGTTCCAGGCGTTGATCGCCACGATGGCGAAGTTCAGCTCTGAAATCTCCACGTCCGAGAAGTGCTCCGCCACGCTGCGGTACAGCGCGTCACTCACCCCGTGAACGCCAATCTGGGTCAGCGCTTCGGTGAAGGCCAGCGCGGCTTTTTCACGGGCGCTGAACAGCGGGGACTCGCGCCAGGCTGCCAGATGGTACAGGCGCAGTTCGCGCTCGCCGGCGATTTTCGCCTCTTTTGAGTGCATATCCAGACAGAACGTACAGCCGTTCAGCTGCGACACGCGAATGTCGATCAGGTGCTTCAGCGCCGGATCGATGGAGGTTTTTGCTACCTCCATGCTCAGGGCAGACAGCGCGTTGGCGAGGGCAGGTGTAACTTTATGGTGGTTAACGCGAGTGCTCATGGTCTTTCCTCTTTTTGTGCGGCATGTGCCGTGCGATGAGGCAAATCTACGCCGTTCATGACATAGTAAAAAGATACAAAAAGCGTGAAATGAGGTAGGACATGAAGCCGGGCTATCACGAGATTTATTCCCGCTACCGCGACAACATCATGCGCGGCGTGCTGAAGCCGGGCGACAGGGTGCCTGCCATCCGCGTGCTGGCGGAAGAGCTGAAGGTGGCGCGTAAAACCGTCGAAACGGCGTACGCCATTCTGACGGGTGAAGGATATCTGGTGAGCCAGGGCGCGCGCGGCACGCGGGTTAACCCGGACTTACTGCTGCCGGATAAGACTGCCCCTGCGGAGCAGCCCACCGGGGCGCTTCCGGCCTCGCTCATCAGCCAGCGCGAGCGGGCCGGGTTTCTGCGCCCCGGCATCCCTGCCCTCGACAGTTTTCCGTATAAAAAATGGCTGCTGCTGGCGGGCCAGGCGACGCGCGCCATGCGTCAGGAGGAGATGCTCAACCCGCCGGTGCTGGGCTGGTATCCGCTGCGCCAGGCCATCGCCAGCTACCTCAACATCTCGCGCGGGCTCTCCTGCACCGCCGAGCAGGTGCTGATCACCAGCGGCTACAGCGGCAGCCTGCGGCTGATCCTCGACACCCTCGCCAGCCGCAGCGACAAGGTGGTGTTTGAAGATCCGGGCTATTTTATGGGCCAGCAGCTGCTCAAGCGGATCGTGCCGCGCCTGCACACCGTGCCGGTCGATCGCTGCGGCATCGACACGGACTACCTGCTGCGTCACCATCGCGACGCCCGTTTTGCCATCGTCACCCCGTCACACCAGAGCCCGCTGGCGGTGACGCTTTCCCTGCCGCGTAAGCAGCAGCTGCTCGACTGGGCCAGCCAGAACGAGGCGTGGATTATCGAAGACGATTACGACGGGGAGTTTCACTACACCCGCAAGGTGCTGCCGTCGCTGAAAAGCCTCGACCAGCACGACCGGGTGATTTTTATGGGTACCTTCAGTAAAACCATCATGCCGTCGCTGCGCATGGGCTACGTGGTGATGCCCGCCAGCACCGTCGGAGCCTTTACCGACTGCGCGGACATCACCACCAGCGGCCAGCCGGTGCTGACGCAAAAGATCCTCACCGCGTTTCTCAACGAAGGGCATTTTTTCCGTCATCTGAAAAAGATGCGCGCGCTGTATCAGACCCGCCGCGACTGGATGATTGCCGCCCTGCAGGAGGTGTATGGCGATCTGTTTTTCACCGAGCAAAACGACGGTGGGATGCATATCGTGGCGTTTCTGACCAAAGGAAGCCGTGATCGGGAAGTGGCGCGCTGCTGGCAGGAACAGCAGCTGCAGGTCAATGCGCTCTCGGAGTGGTATCGCGGGTCGGGCAAACGTTACGGGCTGGTGATGGGCTATAACAACGTGCGCTCGTATCAGGAGGCGCTGGATTTACTGGAAAGGCCGAAGCGGCAGACGTTTGCGCTGTTGCGCTGAAAATCGCCCGGTGGCGCTACGCTTACCGGGCCTACGGGATCGAGTAGGCCGGGTAAGGCGCAGCCGCCACCCGGCGACGACGTGGATCACACATCATATCGCGATAACCCAACGTCCTTGAGTTGCTCGTCGCTCATCTGGCTCAGGATGCGGCGGGTGCGGTTGATGCGATACCAGTTACGCAGCGTTTTTGCGATCCAGACAAACACAATAAACGGACGTTTTGAACGATTCTCGTAGAATTCCATGATGCTCTCCTCACTGTGTCAGTGGGGTTATCATCCCGGAAATCCACCCGTGCAATACAGATGCAAAAACAACTTTTGTTTAACATACAGATCCGCTAAAACAGTATCTGCATGGCAATTTTCGCAGCAATCTGTACTGGTTTTATAATCTGTATGGTGAAAACAAAGGATACAGCATGACACGCTACCAACATCTGGCCAATCTTCTGGCTGAACGCATTGAGCAAGGGCTGTATCGCAGCGGCGAACGTCTGCCGTCGGTGCGCACGCTGAGTCAGGAGCACGGCGTGAGCATCAGCACCATACAGCAGGCCTACCAGATCCTCGAAAACCTCCAACTGATCACGCCTCAACCGCGCTCCGGCTATTTTGTCTCACCGCGCAAAGCCCAGCCGCCCGTCCCGGCGATGACGCGCCCGGTGCAGCGCCCCGTGGACGTTACCCAGTGGGATGAGGTGATGATGCTGCTGGACGCCCGCGCCGACAAAGAGATGATCTCCTTCGGCGGCGGTTCGCCGGACATTAACCAGCCGAGCCTGAAGCCCCTGTGGCGCGAGATGAGCCGCATCGCGCAGCATAACCCTGGCGAGATGCTGAGCTATGACGTGCTTGACGGGCGTCTGGAGCTGCGCGAGCAGATCGCCCGCCTGATGCTCGACGGCGGCTCCACCGTTTCGGCAAGCGACATTGTGATCACCAACGGCTGCCACGGCGCGCTGTCGATTGCCCTGCTTTCGGTATGCAAACCGGGGGATATCGTGGCGGTGGAATCGCCGTCGTTTCACGGCACCATGCAGATGCTGCGCGGGTTTGACATCAAGGCGATTGAAATTCCCACCGACTCTGAAACCGGGATCAGCATCGAAGCGCTAGAGCTGGCAATGGAGCAGTGGCCAATCAAGGCGGTGATCCTGGTGCCCAACTGCAATAACCCGCTCGGGTTTATCATGCCGGAGGCGCGGAAAAAGCAGGTGCTGGCCCTCGCCCAGCGGCACGATATCGTGATTGTCGAGGATGATATTTACGGCGAGCTGGCGGCGGAGTACCCGCGCCCGCGCACCATTCATTCGATGGATATCGACGGCCGCGTGATCCTCTGCAGCTCGTTTACCAAAACCGTGGCGCCGGGCCTGCGCGTCGGCTGGATTGTGCCGGGACGCTACTACGACCGGGTAATGCACATGAAATACGCCGCCGGCGGATTTAACGTGCCGGGCACGCAGATGGCGGTGGCGGCGTTTATTCGCGACGGTCATTACCATCGCCATGTGCGCCGTATGCGCCAGATTTATCAGCAGAATATGGAAACCTACACCTGCTGGGTGCGGCAGTATTTTCCGGCAGAGATTTGCGTCACGCGCCCGCAGGGCAGCTTCCTGTTGTGGATTGAGCTGCCGGAGAAGGTCGATATGGTGTGCGTCAGCAAGCAGCTGTGCCGGATGAAGATCCAGGCCGCGGCCGGGTCGCTGTTTTCCGCCTCCGGGAAGTACCGCAACTGCCTGCGGATCAACGTAGCGCTGCCGCCGACGGAGAAACATCGCGAGGCGTTGAAGAAGCTGGGTGAAGCGATTGTGATTGCGATGGAGGAGTAGTGTTTTGCCGGGTGGCGGCTTCGCCTTACCCGGCCTACGTTCTTGCCGTTGTAGGCCCGGTAAGCGCAGCGCCACCGGGCAACAGGCCGCACTACTCGTCGAAGTACCAATACCCCTGGTTAATCAGCCCGGTGAGCTCTTCGACAAACGCCGGGTTTTTCAGCGCATCGCCCAGCTCGGCCTGACCGAGTTCGGTGTAGCGGCACAGCGCATCCGCCGCCTTCGCGTCTACCGTCTCAAGCTGTTCGCTGTTGATGAAGAAGCTGCCGTTGATGTTCAGCACGCGCAGGCCGCTCAGGCGAGACAGCGTTTCGCCGCCCTGCAGCGCGTCCAGCACCTCTTCCGGCGCGTACGGCGGCTCGGCGGCGGCAATATCCAGCTCGTGGCGCGGCGTGGAGACAAAACTGCCGAACCATTTTGTGAAATCATCTGGCTTGGCGATCATGTCGATCATCATCTGACGAATGCGATCGAGCTCGTACTGCTCCACGCGGCCCGGGTGTTCGCGGCAGGTCAGATCCGGATCGCTGTAGTGCTCGCCGCCCAGATCGTTTTCCAGCGCATAATCGGCGAAGCTGCTGATCAGATCGCGGCCGTTTGGCCCACGGAAGCCGACGGAGTAGTTAAGCGCCGTTTCATGGGTAAAACCGTCGTGCGGGAATCCAGGCGGAATATAGAGAATATCGCCCGGGGCCAGATCTTCGTCGATGATCGGCTCGAACGGATCCACATGCAGCAGCGCCGGATGCGGGCAGAACTGACGCATCGGCAGCTTGTCACCCACGCGCCAGCGGCGGCTGCCCATCCCCTGAATGATAAACACGTCGTACTGATCGATATGCGGACCCACGCCGCCGCCCGGTACGGAGAAGGAGATCATCAGATCGTCCAGACGCCAGTCCGGCAGAACGCGGAACGGACGCACCAACTCCGCCGCGGGCATATGCCAGTGGTTCACCGCCTGCGCCAGCAGCGACCAGCCGGTTTCGCCCAGATCGTCAAAGTGCTCGAACGGACCATTGCTGGCCTGCCATTTACCGTTGAAATGGCTCACCAGACGGCTATCGACCTCCGGCTCCATCGCCAGACCCGCCAGCTCGTCCGGGGTAATCGGGTCGACAAAATTCGGGAAGGCATTTTTCAGCACAACGGGTTGCTTTTGCCAGTATTTCTCAAGAAATTCCGGCCAGTTCAGGTTCAGTTGATACGCCATGGGTAGCACCAGTGAGAAGGGAAACAGGCGCGATTATAGGCAAGAAGGCAGAGGGGGAACTTGTCATGGGTCAAACCAGCACGTGTAGGTCGGGTAAGGCGAAGCCGCCACCCGACACAAACACGCCGCGAAAACTTAATCCAGCTTCAGCTCGTCATAGTGGGTAATCAGTTTACCCACGATACCGTAGTCCAGCGCTTCTGCCGGGGACATCCAGAAGTTGCGGTCGGTGTCTTTTTTCACTTTTTCCAGCGGCTGGCCGGTAGCGTCGGCGATCAGCTTGTTCACGCGATCCAGCATGCGGATGATCTCGCGCGCTTCGATCTCAATATCGGTCGCCTGACCGCGCACGCCGCCCAGCGGCTGGTGGATCATGAAGCGGGTATTTGGCAGCGAGTAGCGGTGCTCTTTTTTCGCAGCCAGGAAGATGGTGATCCCGGCGCTCGCGACCCAGCCGGTGCCGATCACGTGCACTTCCGGGCGAATGAATTTGATGAAGTCGTGGATGGTGTCGCCCGCTTCCACGTGGCCGCCCTGGCTGTTGATGTACAGCTTGATCGGATCGTTGCTGACGCTTTGCAGCAGGATCATCTGGGTGATCACTTTCTGCGCCAGCTCCTGGTTGATCTCACCGGAGATCACAATCGAACGAGACTCCAGCAGTTTTTGCTGCAGAGCGCCCGCGCCGTTTGACCCTTCCGCCTTTTCCTTGTCGCTTTCTTTCAGTGTGTAGTGCATTGTTATTTCCTCAGCTTGTCGCGCTCAAAACCAGAGTGTAGCCTGTTTTACCGATCAAAGTCCTCACAGACAAATAACGAGGGAGCTTATGCATATTGCCCATGTTGCACTGTGGACCCGAAACCTGAACGCCCAGGTTCAGTTCTGGGAAACGGTTTTTAATGGCCGCAGCAACGAACGCTACGTCAGTAAAAATCGTCCCGGGTTTGAATCAAACTTTATTACGCTGAATGACGGACCGACCATCGAGCTGATGACGCTGCCGGACCTGCCCGCAGCCCCGTCACATCCGGAGTTTATCGGCTGGGCGCATATTGCCATCAACGTCGGCAGCAAGGCGCAGGTGGACGACATGGCCGAACGGGCGCAGGCCAGCGGCACGTTGCTCAGCGCCCCGCGCATGACCGGAGACGGCTTCTATGAAGCGGTCATCGCGGACCCGGACGGCAACCGGATTGAGCTGGTCGGTGCATAACATCAGCGTTTCGTTCCTGAACTCGCCCGGTCACGGATCGCTATACTTCATATGATTATCATATTGTTAAATGATAATTATAATTAATGTGTTAAGATGAAAGTCAGCATAAACAGTCCCTTACGTCACTCCTGGGGGCTGTTTGCATCCTCGACATGTAAATCAGCACCGGGGCGGTGAATGGAACACATTGTGTATGTGGTTGATGACGATGACGCAGTCAGACAGTCCGTAATCGGGCTGCTGGAATCCGCGGACTTAAAAGCCATCGGCTTTTCATCGGCAGAAGCGTTTCTTCAGCACCGCTTTGAAGAGCTCCCCTCGTGCGTGGTCCTCGATATGCAGATGCCCACCATCTCGGGTTTTGAGGTGGCAGATGCCCTCAAGGACAGCGGGCGTGAAATCCCGATTATCTTTCTCACCGGCCACGGCACCATTCCGATGTCGGTGCGCGCCATAAAAGGCGGCGCTTACGAATTTCTCACCAAGCCCGTCGAATCCACCGCGCTTATCGACGCCATTGAGTCCGCGCTGCAGCTGGCGGAAAACAATGCCGAGCGCAATAAAGAGCACTACGCCCTGAAGCAGCGCCATCTCTCCCTCACGCCGCGCGAACACGAGGTGCTCACGCTGGCGATAAGCGGCATGCTGAACAAGCAAATTGCCGCCGAGCTGGGCGTCAGTGAGATCACGGTGAAAGTGCATCGCCGCCGCGTAATGGAGAAAATGCAGGTGCGCTCCGTGGCAGAGCTGGTCAGGGCCGTTGAGCGCCTGACCAAAAGCCAGCCTGCGGAGTAACGTTTACCCTTCCTGTACCGCCAGCGGCAGCGCAAAGGCAAACACCGTGCCGTAAGGCTCCCGGCGGCGCGCGCTCAGCTTCCCGCAGTGGCGCTCAATGATGCTGGCGCTGATGGTCAGCCCCATCCCCATCCCCTGTGGCTTGGTGGAGTAGAACGAGTCAAAAATCTGCTCCAGCCGCTCGGGCTCAATGCCGCTCCCGGTATCGGCGATCTCAACGATCGCTTTCCCGTCCGCGTTGCTGGTGCTGAGGGTGATGGTGCAGGCGCGATCCTTCACCTCGGCCATCGCCTCAACGGCGTTCATCACCAGGTTAAGCAGCACCTGCTGGATCTGCACCCTATCGCCGGTGATAAAGCTGTCCTGCGCCTTCAACAGGTAATCAACGCTAATGTGTCGCTGCTCCAGCTCGCTGCGGGAGAGCGCGATGATATGGTGGATCAGATAGTGCAGATCGATGCGCGAGAAGGTGGGATCCTGCTTGCGCGTCAGGGACTGGATGCTGCGAATGATCTCCCCCGCCCGAGCGCCTTCCGCGGCGATCTCTTCCAGCCCTTCCCGCACTTTATCCAGCCGGGCCGGCTCCCGGCTGAGCCAGCGCAGGCTCGCTCCGGCGTTAGAGACGATCGACATCAGCGGCTGGTTGATCTCATGGGCGATAGAGGAGGTCAGCTGCCCGACGGTGGTGGCGCGGGACACCCTCGCCAGATCCGCCTGCGCCACCCGCATGGCATCCTCCGCGGCGCGCTGGCTGGTGATATCGGTGATGATGCCGTAATACTCGTTCACCTCGCTGCCCACGCCCACCGGATCGCCAATCCCGAGGATATAGCGCGTTGAACCGTCGGTACGCTTCACCCGAAACTCCGCGCGCATGGAGAGCCCTTCGCGCACGCTCTGCGTGACGATGGTGCTGATGCGGGCGTAATCGTCTTCATGAACGAAGGTCAAAAATTCCGCCATGGAGATCATCTTTTGCTGCTCGGGCAGGCCGAGGATGCGGGCGTACTCCTCCGAGACAAACATCAGATCCTGCTCCAGCTCCCAGCGCCAGCTGCCGGTGTGGCTGATCTGCTCGCCCAGCATCAGCGAGGTCTGGCTGGCGCGTAGCTCTTTTTCCACCCGACGGCGCTGGATGTTCTCCCCCAGCAGCTCGGCGTACAGCCGCGCCGTCTCCAGGGAGACCGCAGCCTGCGCCCCCAGCAGGCTCACCACGCGAGAATGCTCGGCGGTGAAAACCTCCGGCATCAGGCGGTTTTCCAGGTAGAGCACGCCCACCAGCCGCGCCTGTTTGAACATCGGGACGCACATGACGGCCGCTCCCGAGGTCACCAGATAGGGATCCTGGCTGAAGGGGTGAAACTCCTCCGGCTTACCGGTGCGGATCTCCTGCCCGGTGCGGATCACCGCCGCCAGCACCGACAGGGGCATGTCGGTCGCCGTCGGCACGTCTTTCAGGATCCGCACCCGCACGCCGTCGGTGCTGGTCCAGGCGCTGGCCTCGATCTCCGGGATCAGGTTATCGCTCACGCGAAGCAGCAGGCCGCGCTGCGCCCCGGCGCGTTCGAGGAGGATCGTCATCAGGTTTTCGATTAAGCGCTCAAGATTGATCTCTTCCGACAGCGCGCGGGAGGCTTTGATGACGCTCTGCAGATCGCGGATGGTCTCGTTCTGGGCGAACGCCACCGTGTCATAGGCGCTCGCCTGCCCTGAGGCCAGCAGATGCGGGAAATCCTGCTCCAGCTGGCGCACCTTGGCCTGCGCGCCCGCCCGGCCCCAGGCGGCAATTGCGCCACGGAAGTGTGCGTCAGAGGCGGTTGGATAGCCGCAGGCCAGCGCAAAGCGGCCCGCCAGCTCGTGGGCCAGGGCATTAATCGGATTAAACCCGCCCTCGCGGGAGAGCCGGACCGCCTTCTCATACTGCTCAAGCGCGATGCTGTTCATCCCGTCCAGACGCACGATTTCGGCGTAGATCAGCGCCTCTTTATCCGCGAACGTGCCGGGATTAATGCGCGCCCAGAGGGCGATTTTGTCATAGTGAGCGTGAATGCTGCGACGGTGGTTCGCCGAGAAGGTCTCCGGCGTTAACTGACGCGAAAGCGCCAGCGCGCTGTAGAGATGGTAATCCAGCAGATGAATGTGCCCCGGCGCAGACCACGCGTACCAGCCCGCCATCTCCAGATCCGCCTGCGCGTCGGCATACTCGCCGCAGGTAAAGTGGGCCATGCCGCGGTAGAGCCAGTACCAGAACAGCATGGTGGAGGTCTGCTCCGGTGCCTGCTCCGGCGACGCGGGCAGCAATGCCTCCGGCAGCACCTGCGATGCGGTCCAGGTGCCGATAACAGGCGTGCGCAGGAACTCAACGTAGCCGCGCTGGACCATCAAAATGGTCTCCACGTCCTGGAAGTGGGTTTTACGCACGAACGCCAGGCCGCGATCGATGCTGGTCAGCACCCCGTCCAGGTGATCGCCCCGGGAGAGGAAATTAATGACCTGGTGGCAGGCCGCAAAGCAGGCCATCGTCATATCCCCGTGGGTCACCGCCGAGGTAAAGCAGGCCTTCGCGCACTCGATGGTAAACGATAAGGGCTGGGTCCAGACGCTGAGCTGGTCGAGCGGCAACAGGGTTTTAGCTTCGAATGCGTCGTAGCCGTGGCGATTCACCAGCTCGCGGGCCAGGGTGCCGTACTGGAAGCCGAGGCGATACTCGGCGTAGCGGTGGCCCATCAGCACGCCAAACCAGGCCATCGCCGTGGTGGAGGCGCCGGTAATACCGTGGTCGAGCGTCAGGTGCATCATGCGGCAAAGCAGTAAAAAGTGCAGGCGCGGACAGATGAAGCTGGCGCAAATGCTGGCGCTGTAAAGCAGGTTCATCACCGCTTCGGTTTCCGGGTTATCCATCCGCGAGAGCGGGACAAACAGGCTTTGCGGCGCGTCGCCCGCGCGGTTACAGAAGTGTTCCCAGGCCTCGTCGCAGTCGGCATCTTCCGGATAGCGGCCGATCTGAATACCAAAGACCCCCAGCCAGCAGAGCGCTGCCTCCAGCGCCAGACGGCTGTCCGACTGGCGAATGTACACTTCCACCAGCAGATTGGCCGCCAGCGCCTTTTCGGTCAGCCCGCCGGGGCACCCGAGAATGGCGTCACACAGCTCGCGGGTTCGCGCCAGGTGCCCCAGCGCAAACTCGCAGCCCGCCTCTTCGATATCGAGCATAAAGTCTGACACCGTCCCGGCGTTGCCCAGCGCTCGGGCTGTCTGGATATAGCTTAGCGCCGAGAGATAATCCCCCGAGCGTTTCGCGCGTCGCGCGGCCAGCAGGCTCAGCTCGCGGAACATCTGGCGCTGCGGGGCGGGCTGGATGCTGTCCAGCGCGGCCGTGACGTGATGTACGGCGCGAAACAGCAGCTCGTTCCCCGCCGCCTGCCGCGCGGCGTCAGCCAGCAGGCTGGCGGTGGTCAGATGAAGATGGCTTTTCTCATGCCGATCCAGCAGCGCAAAGGCGGCCTCCTGCACCCGGTCATGGGTGAAGGAGTACGCTTTCTCCGTCAGCACGATCAGCTGCGCCATGACCGCCGGATGCAGCGCGTAGCGCATTTCCGCCATCGATATACCAACCACGCGGCAGATCATCTCCATTTCGCCCGTGCCGCCGAGGCAGGCAAGGCTGCCCAGCAGGTGACGCGTCTCGTCGGGCAGCTCTTCCAGCTTCTCCAGCACCAGGGTGACGACGTTTTCGGTGTAATGCCGGGCGCGGATCGCCTGCAGATCGTAGTGCCACTTGTCCTGATATTTGTTGTGCACCACCAGCCCGTCATCGACGATGCGGCGGAAAAATTCGTGAACAAAGAGCGGGTTGCCCCCGGTCTTTTCATGGATCAGCGTGGCGAGGTCGGTCGTCGCCGTGCTGCGGGTGCGAAATACTGTCCCCAGCCAGCGGGACACGGCTTTGACAGAGAGCGCCTGCGGGACAATTTCGCTCGCGTGCTGTGCCGCCTCCGGCAGGCTCGCCAGCTGCTGTTGCAGTGCGGGTTCGGACAACGAACCGATGTCGCGGTGCGCCACAACCACCAGCAGCGGGATCGCGCCGCAGTTCACCAGCAAGTAGTTGAGCGTATGCAGGCTGGCGGCGTCGCTCCACTGGAGATCGTCGAGCACCAGCACCAGCGGGCAGCCCTGCGAGGCAAAGGTTTTCACCAGCGCCAGCACCATATGGCTGAAGCGCGCCCGGGCATCAATGGAAAACGTATCCGCCGGGAAGCGCGGCTTGCGCTCAAGCAGCAGGCCCAGCTCGGGCACGAGGCTGACGGCCAGCGCCTCGTGTCCTTCCAGGGCGCGAGAAAGACGGATTTTCCACTTCGCCACCTCGTCTGCCGGCAGGCCCAGCAGGTGCAGGGCCAGGGGGCGGAATGCGGAGCTTAATACGCCGTAGGGCAATGACGGTGAAAACTGATCCACTTTGCCCACCGCCAGCAGCACCGTACGCTGCTGGAGCGTTTTTAACGCCGTCGCAATGATGGAGGATTTGCCGATCCCCGACGGCCCGCCGATGGTCACCAGCTCCGGCACGCGGTTCTCCCCCACCCGCTCAAACGCGGCAATGACGTCATTCGCCTGCGGATGCGTCGCGAACAGCGAGTCCGCCAGAAGAATCGCCGGGGTGCGGTCCTGCTGGCCGGGGGTAAAGGCGACGATCTCACCCTCACCGGTCAACGTCGCCTGGCAGCGGCGGAGGTCGGCAATCAGCCCGTCGACCGTCTGGTAGCGGTTATCCGGGTGCTTCTCCAGCAGCTTCAGGATGATGGTCGACAGCATTCCCGGCACGTCCGGGCGTATCGCATCCGGAGCCAGCGGTGCCGAGGCAATATGGTAGTGAGCCCAGTTGGTCCGATCGTCCTCCCCCAGTTCAAACGGCAGGCGTCCGGTCAGGAGTTCATACAGCACCACGCCGAGGCTGTAGAGATCGCTGCGGCCATCGACGGGGCGCTGGGTGCGGGAGGTGTGCTCCGGGGACATATACGCCGGCGTGCCGCCTGAAACGGCAAGCCGGGTCTGCGCGAAGGCGCCGGAGAGGCTACATGAAAGGCCAAAGCTGCCCAGACGGCAGGTGGCATCGTGATGAACAAAAATATTGCCGGGCTTGATATCGCCGTGGATCAGGTTTTGCAGATGCATCTGTCGCAGAGGAACGCAGATCTGGATCGCCAGCTCGATAAAGCGCGCGATCCCCGAGATCGCCCTGCCCGCGCGCCGCGCCAGCAGCTCAAAGGAAAACGGGGCGTACACCAGCGCGAAGCGTCCCCGGTACTGGGTGGACGCGACGGCGCGAATGGCCCAGCTGTCCTGCAGCGCGTCACGCAGCGCAAACTCGTTTTTCAGCAGCCGGGTTGCCCGCTCTTCCTCTTCGTCGCTGACCGCGGTGGCGATAATGAACGAGCCGCCGGAATGAGGATGTCGCGCGTGCATCCAGGCGATTCCGCCCTCCTGCGCCAGCACGGTAAAAATCACATCCTCTTTAAGGACAAAAACCCGCCCCTGGTGAAGATTTCCCTGGGCGGGCCAGAATGCAGGCTGCTCGTGTTCGTTCATCCGCGATCCTTATTGTCGGCGGGCCAGCTCCCGCTGAATATGATCCAGCAGAATATCGATGTTAATCGGCTTACGCAAAAAAGCAGCGGCGCCCAGACCGAGAGCGTACCGCTGCATATTTTCATCAGCATGACCGGAGATAAAGAGCACGGGCGGAGGCGGTACGGCCAGCAGCCGCAGCTTGTCAAACAGCTCAAGGCCGCTCATGCCCCGGAGCTTGATATCGGTGATCACCAGCGCCGCGCCGGACAGGGCAAGCGGATGGCTCAGAAATACCTCTGCCGAATCAAACGTGTCGGTTGAATAGCCTTCCGACTCCAGGAGATTACTCAACCCGCTGCGGACGGAACGTTCGTCATCAATGATGGCAATGCGCCACGGCAGCGTCATGCTGTTATTCCTCTAACCAGTCATTTAACGTCGCGAGGGTCCTTCGCGGGCGCAGGGGGCGCCGTGCCGCTGATTTTCGGTACGCATTCGTGACGAAACCAGGCGAGGGTGAGCGGTTCGCGACTCAGTAAACGTCGTCCCACCGGGATAAGCTGTTCGCCCACCAGCATGCCGAACAGGCCAAGCAGGGCGACAACCGGCGGTGCCGGGGAATGGACGTCGAGCAGAGCGTAAATTACCCCAGCAACCACGCCACACACCAGCGAAATTATCCATGCTTTCATGATGACGCTCCCGTCTGCGATGCCGCCTGCGGAACGGTCACCTGAGGAGGTGGGGCGCCGTCGCGGGATAAGAGATGGCGCGTCGCCTGTTCACCCGCCAGCATCCCCAGCAGGCCAATCAGCGCCAGCGCGGGCGGCGCGGGGGAGCGCACCTTCAGCACGGCATACATCAGGCCAATCAACACGCCTGCCGCAAGGGATATCAGCCCAGTACTCATCGTGAACTCCAGAGAAAGAGGCAGCGGCGAGCCGGATGAGGGACCAGCCCGCCGACGGGACTTAGCGAGCCGGGACCGGCGCTAAGGTGCGGTGCTCGCTCTTCTGGCGAGACGGCGCTTTATGCACCATGGTGTAGGCGTAATCCACGCCCATGCCGTACGCGCCGGAGTGCTCGCGCACGATGTCCATCACCGCGGTGTAGGTCTCTTTACGCGCCCAGTCGCGCTGCCACTCCAGCATTACCTGCTGCCAGGTTACCGGGATCACGCCCGCCTGGATCATGCGCTGCATCGCGTAGTCGTGGGCTTCTTTGGAGGTGCCGCCGGACGCGTCCGCCACCATATAAATTTCGTAGTCGCCTTCCAGCATCGCGCACAGGGCAAAGCTGTTGTTGCACACTTCGGTCCACAGACCGGCAACCACGACCTTCTTCTTGCCGTTGGCCTTCAGCGCGTCGCGCACCTTCTGGTCGTCCCAGGAGTTCATGGAGGTGCGCTCCAGAATGTCCTGACCCGGGAACACGTCCAGCAGCTCAGGATAGGTGTTACCGGAGAAGCTTTCGGTCTCTACGGTGGTGATGATGGTCGGGATGTTGAACACCTTAGCCGCTTTCGCCAGCGCCACGGTGTTGTTTTTCAGCACCTGGCGGTCAATCGACTGCACGCCAAACGCCATCTGAGGCTGGTGATCGATAAAGATGATCTGACAGTTCGCAGGGGTTAACACTTCGAGCTTTGAAGAGGTCATAGCATTTTCCAGTGGTTAAGGGTAGAAATCGCCGCGAGCGCCGCGGCGATAAAGTCACCCTCATCCTGCGGTTTTCCTTCTCCGCGCGTAATTATCTCTTCGTATAGTTAACCTTAGGTATAGTTATACTTTGGTATACCTATCCTATTGTATAACTGGATCTTTGCCGAAACCGGTTCCCATAATCCTGACCATTCCCCTCTCAGTCAGGAGCAGTTATGGTTACCCTCGGTAAAGCCGATCTCATTCTGGTTAACGGCCAGTTTCACACCGTCGATCGCGAGAATCCTGTCGCGGAAGCCGTTGCCGTGCGCGACGGAAAATTTCTGGAAGTGGGTACCGTCGCCGAGGTGATGCAGCACCACGGCGACGGCACCAAAGTGGTGGATTTGAAAGGCCACACCGCCATCCCCGGCCTCAACGACTCGCACCTGCACCTGATCCGCGGCGGGCTGAACTACAACCTCGAGCTGCGCTGGGAAGGCGTGCCCTCCCTGGCCGACGCCCTGCGGATGCTGAAAGAGCAGGCGCTGCGCACCCCGTCGCCGCAATGGGTGCGCGTAGTCGGCGGCTGGACCGAGTTCCAGTTTGCCGAGCGCCGCATGCCGACTCTCGACGAAATTAACGACGCCGCGCCGGATACCCCGGTCTTCATCCTGCACCTGTACGACCGCGCCCTGCTCAACCGCGCCGCGCTGAAGGTGGTCGGCTACACCAAAGACACGCCAAACCCGCCGGGCGGGGAGATCCAGCGCGATGCCAACGGCAACCCGACCGGGATGCTGATTGCCCGTCCGAACGCCATGATCCTCTACGCCACGCTGGCCAAAGGGCCGAAGCTGCCGCTGGAGCAGCAGGTCAACTCCACGCGTCAGTTCATGCGCGAGCTTAACCGTCTGGGGCTGACCAGCGCCATCGACGCGGGCGGCGGCTTCCAGAACTACCCGGAAGATTACGAGGTGATCGCCGAGCTGCACGCGAAAAAGCAGATGACCATCCGCATCGCCTACAACCTCTTTACCCAGCGTCCGGGCCACGAGCTGGAAGACTTTGAAAAATGGACCGACATGCTCACGCCGGGCCAGGGCAGCGACTTCTTCCGCCACAACGGCGCGGGCGAGATGCTGGTCTTCTCTGCCGCCGATTTTGAAGATTTCCTCGAACCGCGCCCGGATCTCGCGCCGGGCATGGAGGACGAGCTGGAGCGCGTGGTACGCCATCTGGTGGAGCACCGCTGGCCGTTCCGCCTGCACGCCACTTATAACGAATCCATCAGCCGCATGCTGGACGTCTTCGAGAAGGTGAACCGCGACATTCCGTTCAACGGCCTGCACTGGTTCTTCGACCATGCGGAAACTGTGTCACAGGCCAACATCGACCGCATCAAAGCGCTCGGCGGCGGCATTGCCGTCCAGCACCGCATGGCCTTCCAGGGGGAATACTTTGCCGAGCGTTACGGCATCGAAGCCACCCGCCATACGCCGCCGGTGGCGAAAATGCTCGAGACCGGCGTGCCGGTGGGCCTGGGAACGGACGCCACCCGCGTGGCGAGCTACAACCCGTGGACAGCGCTCTACTGGCTGGTCTCCGGCCGCACCGTCGGCGGGATGCAGATGTACGATCACAGCGCCCGTCTGGACCGCGATACGGCCCTGATGCTCTGGACCCAGGGCAGCGCGTGGTTCTCCAGCGAGCAGAACCAGAAGGGGCAGATTAAAGTCGGCCAGCTTGCCGACCTGGCGGTGCTGAGCAAAGACTACTTCCGCGTGCCGGAAGAGGAGATCAAGGGCATCGAGTCCGTTCTCACGGTGGTCAACGGCGACATCGTCTACGCCGCGGGCAGCTTTGGCCCGCTCGCGCCGCCGGCCATCCCGGTCCTGCCCGAGTGGTCCCCGGTGGTCAAGGTGCCGGGCCACTACCGCAGCGCGCCGCCGCAGGCCGCACGCGTGGGTATGAGCGCCGTCCACCACTGCAGCGGGCCGTGCGGGGTTCACAGCCACCAGCATGACTTCGCCCGCACGTCAGCGATGCCGGTGTCCGACGATAACGCTTTCTGGGGGGCGCTGGGCTGCAGCTGCTTTGCATTCTGATGAAAAACACCACTATGCCGCCCCGGATCGACCTGGGGCTGTTCTTCCTGCGCCTGACCGGCAGCCTGCTGCTGCTGTACGTGCACGGCCTGCCGAAGGTGCTGCACTTCAGCGAAGAGCTGACGCGCATTGAAGATCCGTTCGGCTTCGGGCCTTACGCCAGCCTGATCCCGGCGATTGTCGCCGAGGTGATCTGCCCGCTGTTGATCATTGCGGGCGTCTACACCCGCCTGGCGTGCCTGCCGATTATCGCCGTGCTGCTGGTGGCGATGCTGGCGGTCCACCCGAACTGGTCGATTGCCGAAGGGCAATTTGGCTGGCTGCTGCTGATTATCTTCACCACTCTCGCCCTCACCGGGCCGGGCCAGTGGCGGCTGCAGCGTAAGGCAACGGAGAGGTTCGCATGACCCAGGTTAACGACGTTCGCGACGCACACGTCGAGACGACGCCCGCACCGACGGTTTCACCCTGGCAGCCGCTGAGCCAGCCGGTGTTCCGCATGCTGTGGATCGCCACGGTGGTCTCTAACGTCGGCTCATGGATGAGCGACGTCGGCATCAACTGGAGCATGCTGACCCTGAGCGCCGACCCGCTGGATATCGCGCTGGTGCAGGCGGCCAGCAGCCTGCCGATGTTCCTCTTCGCCCTGCCGTCCGGGGTGATGGCGGACATCGTTGACCGGCGTAAATACCTGCTCTTCTCCCAGCTGTGGGTGTTCATCGCCGCCGCCGGGCTGACGGTGCTCTCCTTCACCGGACACGTCACCCCAACCGTGCTGCTGGTGGCGACGTTTCTGCTGAGCGTGGGGGCGGCGATGAGCTCGCCGCCGTTCCAGGCCGTGCTGCCCGATCTGGTGAGCAAGCCGGAGCTGGGCGCCGCCGTGGCGCTGAACTCGCTCGGGGTGAACATCAGCCGGGCGATTGGCCCCGCCCTGGGTGGTTTCCTGCTGTCGCTCGCCGGGCCGTGGATGGTGTTTGCCCTGAACGCGCTGTCCGTGGTGGGCGTGGCGTGGGTACTGTGGCGCTGGCGTCCGGCCCCGTCCATTCAGCGTCTGCCGCCGGAGCACTTCTTCTCTGCGGTGCGCACAGGCATCCGCTACGTGCACGCCGCCCCGGTGCTGCGCAACGTGCTGGTGCGTACGGTGGCCTTCTTCGTTTTCGGCAGCGCAGGCTGGGCGCTGCTGCCGCTGGTGGCGCGCCGCGAGCTGGGCCTGGGCCCGGCGGGCTACGGCGTGATGCTGGCGTGCATTGGACTGGGGGCGATTGCCGGGGCCATCCTGCTGCCGCGCCTGCGCCAGCGGCTGAACGCTGACCGCCTGATGGTGGCCGCGAGTCTGGTCTTTGCCCTCACCATGCTGGCGCTGGCGTTTGTGCGCCACGTCTGGCT
Source organism: Enterobacter sp. ku-bf2 (assembly GCF_001742765.1). Classification (NCBI taxonomy): domain Bacteria; kingdom Pseudomonadati; phylum Pseudomonadota; class Gammaproteobacteria; order Enterobacterales; family Enterobacteriaceae; genus Enterobacter; species Enterobacter sp. ku-bf2. The sequence goes on along the minus strand of NZ_MDVW01000018.1, from coordinate 174,869 downwards.
GCTCAACCTGTTTGAGTTCTTCACCGGCTTCGCGTGGATTGCGGTGCTCTCGACGCTGAACCTCGGCGCCCAGCGCAGCGCCGCCCGCTGGGTGAAGGCCCGCGCGCTGGCGGTCTACCTGACGGTGTTCTTCGGCTCGATGACCACAGGCAGCGCCATCTGGGGGCAGATAGCCTCCCGGTTCGGCACCCCGACCGCGCTGGTTGTCGCCACGCTGGGGATGGTGCTGGCAAGCGCCACCGTGTTCCGCTGGAAGCTAGAGAAAGACCCGGAATTGAACCTCGACCTGAGCGGCCAGCCGCTGGACGGCGTGGAGATCGACCTGCCGAACGAGCGCGGCCCGGTGCTGGTCTCGCACGAGTACATCATCGACCCGCACAACGCGAAAGCGTTTTTGCAGGCAGTGCACGAGCTGCGCCGGGTGCGACGCCGCGCCGGGGCGATGAGCTGGGCGGTATACGAGGATATCGAACGCCCCGGACTGTTTATCGAGACCTTCCTGATGGGCTCCTGGATTGAGCATCTGCGCCAGCAGGAGCGCCACACCATGAATGACCTCCTGCTGCAGAGCCGCGTTCTGGCTTTTCATCAGGGCACAACATCACCGGCAATTCGTTATCTGGTCGCGCCGGTATAACCATAACCATCACCTGCACAGGAACACACTATGGCAACGTTTAAGGCAAAAGACGGCACGCAGATTTACTACAAAGAAGGCGGCGCGGGCAAACCGGTTCTCTTCAGCCACGGCTGGCCGCTGGACGGCGACATGTGGGACAGCCAGCTGAACTACCTGGCCGAGCGCGGCTTCCGCGCCATCGCCTTTGACCGCCGCGGCTTTGGCCGCTCGGATCAGCCCTGGAACGGTTACGACTACGACACCTTTGCGTCCGACATCAACGACCTGATTACCACCCTGGACCTCCAGGACGTGACGCTGGTGGGCTTCTCCATGGGCGGCGGCGACGTGACCCGCTACATCAACAACTACGGCAGCGCGCGCGTGGCCGGTCTGGCGCTGTTGGGCGCGGTCACGCCGATCTTCGGCAAATCCGACACCTTCCCGCAGGGTGTGGATCAGAGCGTGTTCGACGGCATTCGCGACGGGCTGCGTAAAGATCGCGCCCAGTTCATCAGCGACTTCGCCACCCCGTTCTACGGCACCAACGCCGGGCAGACCGTTTCCGCCGGTGCCCTGACCCAGACGCTGAATATCGCCCTGCTGGCCTCCCTGAAGGGCACCATCGACTGCGTGACCGCGTTCGGCGAAACCGACTTCCGCCCGGATATGGCGAAAATCGACGTGCCGACGCTGGTGATTCACGGCAGCAACGACCAGATCGTGCCGTTTGAAAGCACCGGCAAGCTGGCGGCAGAGATGATCAAAAACGCCACGCTGAAGGTGTACGACAACGCGCCGCACGGCTTCGCGCTGACCCACCAGGACCAGCTTAACGAAGATCTGCTGGCGTTTGTGAAGTCGCTGTAAGTTCCCGGGGCTGACGCCAGAAGGCGTCAGCCTGAATATGCACTTCCGGACATACCAAATTTGAGCGTAGAACTCCCTCTCCCTTGTGACTAGTATTCCTTCATTTCAAAGGGAGACTACATAAGATGAATATCCAGTTTCATAAGCGGCTAACTCGAAAGTTTATCATCGCTATTTTAACATCCTCTTCATTTGTCACAGCCTGTACATTTAGCGTTATATGGTTCTATCTTGCGAATATTGACCGGCTTGATATTTTATATGATGCGTTGAGCGTGAGTAGCGCAGTAGGAATAATATTTGGATTTACCCTTGTCTCACTACTTGGCTTCAGCCTTGTCATTTTTATCTCATCTTTCCTTGCTTACTTAATTTACACCGCACATGAGAAAGAGTTTGTTAAATACGAAGGTTTGACACATAGCTTTACCTCAGTCTGTTTTGGTAATAGCGTTGTGATGTGCGTTGTGCTTATCGGAGCGTTCTGCTTACAATTTTTTCTGCATGTAAATGGTTTTATCGTTCTTGCCTTAGCGATAGCAATAATACTGGCCGCATCGTATGGCTTATGCTACAAGCTTATGTTCAACGTTCAGTCATATAAGGATGTTGATGATACGCGTGATGTAAAATATTTGCAGAAAAACGCCGTCAGGAACTGGCTGCCTCTGTTATTGATTGCCCCTGCTTTTACACAAATCTTCCCACTCATTTTTATCGCGGGTCAGCTAGATTTTAACGAAGAAAGTAATACGTTCTTACAGGTTATCATTTTCCTTGCACTCTCGGTCGCGATGATTATTGTGGGTATCTTCCCAGGAATGATCCTGATAAACGAAAAGAAAAATAAAAATTTATTGCAAATAATCATTTATACACTAATCATTATTCCTGTCAGCATGCTTGTCCTGACAATGATTTTCCGCCCCACCCCTAATATGATCATTAACATGACCATGAACCTTTCCGGCATTAGCGACTGGCGCACACATCAATATTACATAGATACTCACACTCACCCGCCAGCGATGTTTGATGGTTTAACATGGAACACACGTTACTATAAAGATATCCCTTCGAGATTCTTTATCACCGGCGTAAACATTTTCTCGCTTGGAAACATTCAGCTTATTTGCCCTACGCAAATCAATCATGCCAGATCGCTGAGCCTGAAAACTACGCCAGACAACTTTGACGAATATGACCTTCGCATAAAACGGTTAAAAAACACCGCTATGAAATGTATCCCGTTTAAGAAGGATGAGATACACCAATGGGATTCGCCTATAGCTGAACCTGTTTATTTTCAGAAAATTAAATCTACCGGTGATAGCCTTTTATTAAAGTTGCTTCATGATATCAAGTAGCTTTTTAAGAAACGCCCGCAGCGCGGGCGCTACTTAATCAATTCACCGTAAGCGGAGGATCATGCTTCTGCCCGGGCTCACCGCGTTATGGCCAAATTCGATGTGCCGACGCTGGTGATCCACGGCAGCAACGACCAGATCGTGCCGTTTGAAAGCACCGGCAAGCTGGCGGCAGAGATGATCAAAAACGCCACGCTGAAGGTGTACGACAACGCGCCGCACGGCTTCGCGCTGACCCACCAGGACCAGCTTAACGAAGATCTGCTGGCGTTTGTGAAGTCGCTGTAAATCTTAAAAAGCGAAGCCTGATGGCGCTTCGCTTATCAGGCCTACAAGGGCTGGTCCTGTAGGCCGGGTAAGGCGCAGCCGTCACCCGGCGCTTTCGCAGACGCGTTCCGCTCCGCCAGCAGCCGACAAATCTCCGCGTGCTTCTCCTCGGTAAAGGTAAAGCGCGACATGAAGCCCATTCGAATCAGCGACCCTATCGCCGGCAGCAGGCAAATCCCGAAGAAAAGCCCCGACAGCACACTCTCGCTCTGGATTTGCGCCTGCGGCACGTAGCCGATCATCGTCAGAAACACGCCGATTAACCCGCCGCCCACCGCTACCGACATCTTGCCGGTGAAGGTCTGGCCGGAGAAAGTGATCGCCGCGCAGCGCTTGTGGGTGTGGTACTCCGCGTACTCGATGGTGTCGGCAATCATCGACGAGGTGAGGATATTGGTCATCATCACGAACAGCGTGCTCAGGCCGAGCAGAATAAACAGCATCGTCACCTGCTGATAGCCGACAAACCACATCATCACGCGCACCGCCACGTCCAGCCCGCAGAGGATCATAAACAGCTTCCGTTTCTGCATCCGGCGCGTCAGCATCGGGGCGACCAGGCATAGCACCGCCGCGACTATCCCCATCACGCCAATCGCCATCTGCAGGCTGCCGTCGCCCAGGTTGTTGATAAAGAAGTAGATATAGAGCCCGCCCGCCACGTTGTGGAACACGCAGAAGAAGAACGACAGCAGGACGATAAACAGCGGCTTGTTCTGACGCAGGTTGTGGAAGGTGTCGCGGATGGTCACCTTTTCCGGGCTCGGCGGCACGCGCTCTTTGATCTGCATGAAGCCGTTAAGCATCAGCGGCAGACCCACCAGCATCATCACCAGCGCCGCCATAAAGTAGCCTTTGTCATTACTGTACTGGGCGAAGTAGGCTGCCAGCTTCGGGAAGAAGATGTTGGCGCAGGCAATCCCGGCGTTCACCCCGAGCATCGCTGCCGTCACCGCGCGGGTGCGCTGCCCGGAGTCGTTGGTCATCACCGACGACATCGACCAGAACGGGATATCGGAGATGGCGTACAGCGTCCCCCACAGGATATACGTCACCCCGGCGTAGAGGATTTTGGTGGTCATGTCCGCTTCGATTTTATAGAACGACAGCAGCGTGACGCCGGTGATCAGCAGCGGGGCGATCAGCAAAAAGTGGCGAAACTTGCCGAACCGGCTGTTAATGGTGTCCATAATGCTGGCAAACAGCGGATCGTGAACCGCGTCCCACGCGCGGGCAATCAGGAAGATGGTGCTCGCCGCCAGTGCCGAGATCCCCAGCACGTCGGTGTAAAAATAGTTAATAAACGAACCCACTAAACCAAAGCTAAAACACTGACCTAAACCATAACCAAAATAAGACCACAGCTCGCGAGACGGTATTTTCATTGTCGTTGCCATTGTTATATGCCTGCCTGGTTGCCCGGCGGTGGACCGCCGGGTCGATATTATTAGTCCTGCGCCTGCGGGGCGATCTTGCGCAGCTGCTGCATTAATGCGATTTCACGGCGCGAGAACGGAATGCCGTTCTCCTCAAACACGTCGTGGAACCAGAGACGGCAGTAGTCCGTGGACTCCTTCATCACCATCGGCCACGGCAGCCACGTCTGGGTTTTGCCGCGCACCAGCCCCCACTGGTACGGCGCGACCTTCGCCGCGTACATCAGCGGGAGCTGCTCTTCAATGGTGCTGCCCACGTGGCGCGCCAGCCATTCGGTGCAGAACAGCGGGCGACCGAGCGCCTGCAGTTGCTGAATAATCGCCGTCATGCGCCCGGTGTGGGTGTAGGCGTGGAAGCTCACCACGTCCGAGAGCGCCAGCGCGGTCTGGTCCAGCGGATGCTGGAAGAACGTCTCGCCCTCCTCTTCCGGCGGCAGACGCCACGCGCAGACGGTGAGCGGCTGGGTAGGGTCTTCTTCACGCACCCACTGGAATGCGAGCTTCATCAGCGCGTGGGCGCAGGTCTCCAGCTTCGCGTCGTACTGCACCTCCTGCGTGCCCGTCGCGAAAATGCCGCGGTTGCCCGGCTCGTTGTAGAGATCCCACAGCAGCACGCGCCCATCCTCGCGGAACTGGCGGACAACGTCGCGGATATAGCGCTCAATTTCTGCCCAGCAGTCCGGATCGCACACCTTGTTGCGCCCCGGACTCGCCGCCGCCTGGCTGTTGTGCTTGCCCGGCACCGGCGGCTTTTGCGGGCCAAGGTACGGCTCGTCGCCGGAGAAGCCGCAGTCGTCCATTAGGGTCAGCATGGTGCTGAACCCGTGGCCGTTGGCAATCGTTAAAAAGCGGTCGATGCGCGCCATCAGCCCGTCGCGGTCATGCTCCCAGACGATAAACGGCAGGTTGATGCGCAGGGTGTTATAGCCCGCGTCCGCCGCCCAGCCCAGCTCGCGGTCAATCGTCCCGGCGTCGAAGGTCTCCGCCTGCCAGATATCGGTCCAGTTCACCGCCGTCGACGGCAGATAGTTAAACCCGCACAGCCAGCCCTTCTGCTGATACCACGCCTGTGCCTGCTCCCTGCTCCACTGCTCTTTCATTACGCGTCCTCTTACTGATAATATTTAGCTAATAAATATTAGCCGTGGGATAAATGCGCAATTTCCCGCACGAAGAAAAGCGATGCCACTCACAAAGTTCACGCTTCGATGAATGAGAAACGTGATCGACGGCGCGTAAGCGTGCGGTTAGGGTATGATGCGAAGTCGCGAAAGGGAGAGGACGGATGAAGCGAAAAACAAAAGTGACGATGAACGATATTGCGCGGGCGGCAGGGGTGTCGCAGGCGACGGTATCGCTGGTGCTTAACCAGTCCCGCAACATCAAGCTCAGCGACGACACCCGTCATAGGGTGATTAGCGTCGCCACCGAGCTCGGCTACGACCGCCTCCCCGCCGTTCACGCCCCGCGCAACCAGGAAGAGATCGCCCTGCTGGTCAGCTCGCTGCAGAGCTTTGACCCGTTTATCGACGCCATCAGCCAGGCGCGGGAAGCGGCGTGGCGCAACGAGACCCTGCTCACCGTCTACGACTACGGCGACGACATCGAGCTGGCGCTGAACATCATCCGCCAGCTGGAGAAGCGCAACTGCATCGGGATTGTTCTCGCGTCTCCGGTCACCACGCTGGTGGACATGACCGCCTTCCAGGACTGCACCCGCATCCCGCTGGTGCTGCTCAACCAGCGCGACCCCGGCTCGCCACTGCTGCCGTCGTTTATCCCGGACGATTATGCCAACGCCTTCCAGGTGACTAAACACCTCATCGCCTGCGGGGCCACGCGCATCGCCCACATCACCGGCGAGAGCTGGATGGAGGCCTCGCGCCAGCGTCTGGCGGGCTACCAGGCCGCGCTGCAGCAGGCCGGACTCGCGTGCGACGACGGTCTGGTGCGCCAGACCAACTGGCAGTTCAGCGAGTCCTTTACCGCCACTGCCTCTCTGCTGGAACTGGCCGAGCGCCCGGACGCCATCTTCTGCGCCAGCGACTGGCTGGCGATTGGCTGCTATCAGGCGCTGGCGGTGAACGGCGTGCGCATCCCGCAGGACATGCTGCTGGCGGGCTACGACGACCAGAAGATTTCCGAGCAGCTCACCCCGCCGCTGACCAGTATCCAGCTGCCCTACAGCGAGCTGGGACGGCTGGCGGTGGAGTACCTGTGCAATCAGGAAGATGCCGCCACGCACGTGACGCTGGCGGGCAGGCTGAAGGTGCGCGCCTCAAGCCTCGTCTGAGCTAAACACCATCCCCGCGTAGGGCTTCTCGCGACACGCCGCCAGCCGCGCGGCGAGGCTGCCCACGTGCAGCTCCAGCTTGTGCCCGTCCGGGTCGAGAAAATAGAACGACGCCCCCTCGCTTTTGTTCTGCTTCCAAACGGTGATGCCCGCCTGCTCAAGTATTTGCGAGAACGGTTCAAAATCCTCCTCCGCCACGGTAAACGCGTAGTGGGTGTAGTCGCTCTCCTTCGGCGGCACGTACTGGCGCGCCTCGTCGTACGACAGGCAGACCCACAGATCGCCGCAGGTGAGGTAGGCCCCGGTATTCCAGCGGGCGTGCAGCGTCAGCCCCAGCAGCTCGTGCCAGAAGGTAACGCTTTTTTGCAGGTCGCTGACCGCGAGGGTCAGATGGTTGAGAGATTGCAGCATGACGTGCCCTTTTGTTTTTCGCGCCGGACGTGGTACGGTAAAAGCATGAACATAAACCACGCCGTCCTCACCGTAAACCGCTGGTGGCTGCCTTCTTAAAGGCGGCACGGAGTAGTTTTCCCCATTTTTAGATAGCCGCCGAAAGGCGGCTTTCTCATTTCTAAGACCCCTTTCGGCAACTGCACATTAAGGAGTCTTTATGAACGCACCCACCATCCTCACCGGCGACCGCCCAACCGGCCCGCTGCACCTTGGCCACTTCGTCGGATCGCTTCGCCAGCGCGTGGCGCTCCAGCAGACGCACAACCAGTTTGTGCTGATTGCCGACCTGCAGGGGCTGACCGACAACGGCAGCAACCCGCAAAAAATTCGCGACAACATCCCCGAAGTGCTGGCCGACTACCTCGCCGCCGGCATCGACCCGAACCTGACCACCATCTGCCTGCAGTCCGCCCTGCCCGCCCTCGCCGAGCTGACGATGCTGTATATGAACATCGTCACCGTCGCCCGCGTGGAGCGTAACCCGACGGTGAAAAACGAGATTGCGCAGAAGGGCTTCGCCCGCTCGCTGCCGGTCGGGTTTATGGCCTACCCCATCAGCCAGGCGGCGGACATCACCGCGTTTAAGGCCGAGTGCGTGCCCGTCGGCGACGACCAGCTGCCGATGATTGAGCAGACCAACGAGATTGTGCACAAGATGAACAGCCTGCTGCACGCCCCGGTGCTGCGCCACTGTAAGGCGATGCTGAGCGACACCAGCCGCCTGCCCGGCATCGACGGCAGCGCCAAGATGTCGAAATCGCTGGGTAACACGCTGCACCTTTCTGCCAGCGAAGAGACCATCCATCGCGCGGTCAGCGCCATGTACACCGACCCGAACCACCTGAAGGTGAGCGACCCGGGGCAGATTGAGGGGAACGTGGTATTTACGTACCTCGACGCGTTTCACCCGGACAAGGAGAAAGTGGCGGCGATGAAAGCGCACTATCAGGCGGGCGGGCTGGGCGACCGGGTTTGTAAGAACGAGCTGGAGGCGTGTTTGCAGGAGCTGATTGCGCCGATGCGGGAGCGGAGGGCGATGTATATGCGTGACAGGGGGGAGCTGATGGCGATGCTGAAGCGCGGGACCGAACGGGCGCAAGGGGTGACGCAGGCGACGTTGAGGGAGGTGAAGGTTGGGTTGGGGGTGCCGGTGTTTAGTTAAAGTCGATTTAGCGGTGGAATGCGGGGGATTAGCATGAAGCCGCTAACTTGATTATTGCGGAAATAAGCGAGGCGCAAAAATTCTTAAATACATTATTAGCAATTGTTGTTTGTCATTCTGTTAAGAACGCTATAGTCATAGACTCTTTATTTTTTAACCGTCTCGGCAAATGCTATGGGCAAGTTTATTATTTACATGCTGAATATATTATTCTGTGGTTATGTACTGGCTACATGCCTCATTTCTTTGGTTAGTTTTGATAACTGGGAGGACCGTACAATCGCAATAACAATCATATTAGGAAGTGCACAACTTATTGCGACATTACTTTATCGGGCACTGCCTCATAAGTTACATATTTTAGGGGGGATAGCTGAACTGATAGAAGGTCCGCTATTAGTTATTGGCGCAATTGTATGTCTGGATGTGTTAGAACCCTGGCCGATGAAGATTATTGGGATGTTTGCGTGGGTTATTTTTATGATGTTTCGGCCATCATTTACGAAAAGGAATAGAGAATGATATTCTCTGCCCGCACAAACGAAACGCTGGCGGGCAAGTTCAATATAACGTTATGCAGCAGAACCAGAGGTTGGACGTTCATTCCACGCATCGTGCGCTAACAAGTTACCGTCCTTGTACAAATGGGTAATCTTCTCATAATTAAACGCCACTTCCTCCATATGCCCCGTCCCCGGACAGCCTCGGGTGTCGTACATTACTGGACTCAGAGAAATGACCTTAACGTTCTCGAGCGTGATTCGGTAATACTCCTCCTCCTGCCCGGAATAGTTAATATGGTAAAACCTGAATTCAGCCGTTTTAAGCGTCTGACCCGTCGCTGCCGCCTTGAACAGATAGGGCGAAGAGCTGTCCAGCTCCTTGGTAAACTGAAACGGCGAATGTTGGCGAGTGCCGGTGACCTTTCCCGTTGCCGAGTCGGTTGGCAGGCTGAGGTTATGTTGTAATCCTCTTAGCTCAATACTTCCTTCCCTGTTTGCAACGTCACAGGAACCACAAATCATTGTGCCGCCGTCATTGGTAAAAAAAAGATGTACAGGTACGGCCATTTTATTGCTCCTTGCATTTTAGTCGTATAACCATTTTCCCGCTTTTGCGGATTCGATAAGCATTCCAATGGTGAAATCTGGAACCATCACCAAAGGGAATTTCTTGAATGGATTCCATGAAAAAGGCTCATCAGGATAGTAGGTGTTTATGTTAAAATTCCCTCTATCAACATCAAATTCTTTAAAAAACTCTTCCATTAAATCTTCTGCTTCAGTAACATCAAGCTGCATGTCAGTATCCAAATCAGTTTTTGCATTCAGTAATTTCTGCTTCGCTTCGTTATTCATCAGATAAACGCCGTTATAGCGTCTGGCTAAGGCGTAGATGCGCTGCTCAATATTCTCTACCATAGTTTGTCGCTGCCCCGTGCGATTCGATTATAATCACGTATTGCAGCATAGGTGATTAGTGATACATCAGCGACTAATATCACCATACCAACTAATGGAATCGTTCTTCCGATAAACGTACTGATTTGTGAAACCATCCTACAGCGTACAGTCCATGGCGTGTAGCCGCCAATCCATGTCGGGAGTTTGATTCCATACGGGAACTTTGCTTGTTTAAAATAACGCCTCATGGCTTTCGAGGCTCGGGACGTTCCTTCCTTCGCCCCCGCGGGTTTCTTTCTGGTCTTCTGATTATTAGCACCGCTGTATAGCGCAGCAATTCCAGCGACATCGTCAATACCAAAATGATCGGCAATTGACTCACAGTAAATCATAAAGAAAAGGCCGCCAGCGGTAAGATTTGTTCTGCCAGCATAAAAATACGTTCCATTTAGTTCTTCGGTTGTGTCCATAGTTCATTCAATTGAGTTAATCCAAGAAGAATCATAAATGTTGGACAATAATTAAATTGAGATCTCCAACATACTTCTGAAAATCCTCTTTATATAACCACAATGATAAAAAAACAGCCATAACATTCAGTTCAATAATGTTATTGAAAAAAAAGATTACGCCTTCCACTAATTTAAACACCCTCGATTCAGGATCAAGGGTGTTCCACTGCGTTATTATTTTGCCTGCCCTATATTGCGCTTAACTACCGGGATATCGCCAGTATCATTCAGTGCTCCCGGAAACGTCTTTAACCACTGCGCGACTTTCTGTTTATTTATATTCACCACACTCATACCTTCAAGGCATCCCCATAATTCTCTTGTATGCTGCGGCGTAATCACAATGCAGTCTTTCATGGCGCGGATTTTGACGGGCATGCCGTTGATAAAGCCTGCACGGGTTAACCACTCGCCGCCCAAAAGAAGGTATTTCATATCTATGCGGGAATAAAGTTCGCAGCAGGCGGCACTGTCCTGCGGCGTCTCAGCGCGGGGATGGACGGGCGCCGCATTGAGCTGGTTGCCGTGAAGTCGGCGGGCGCTGTTTTTGCGGATCAGCTCGCGGTTTTCAATCATGCCCGTGAAAGCGTCTGATTCTGTTTTGCAAACGGTAAACTCTGGCTTAAAATTCGTCGCAGCCATTTTCAACTCCTTTTCAGTTGTTTGTGGTTAGCGGTATGGGGGTGTTGCAGCACCTTCATATCGCGAATTCCTCGTTAAATATTCTTTGATACTTCCTTTTGCCGGTCGGCGTAATTTCTGATGCTCATTATACAGGGCTGAATATAAATACAGCGTTTTGTGTGGGGTAAATTTAGAATTTGCGAGGGGGATTCAGGAAATAGAGTTCTGTGGGGTAAGGTCATGTTTTTGTTGGTTACGGGTTGATTGGTCAGGGTTTTGCGAGCATCATCGCAATTATTTACCTTATTCCGTAACGCGATGGCTTCCAGCAAAACTCTCGAACAGGCAATTGCCGACATCACCATCTGGCGCAAAGGCGAACAGCGTGCGCCGCATAAGCCTTTATTGCTTCTGTACGTGCTGGCGAACTATCAGCAGGGGCATGCGCGACTGTTTGATTACGGAACAGAGGTCCACGAGCAGTTGCTTAGCCTGCTAGAACGCTTTGGCCCACAGAGGAAGGCGCATTACCCAAATATGCCTTTCTGGCGGCTCAAAGGGGATGGATTTTGGGATCTGAAGAATACTGAGTTCTGTTCGACCAATGGCAGTAAGCAACCGCCCGTTAAAGAACTTGTGGAACATAACGTCGCAGGCGGGTTTGATGAAGAACACTTTGCGCTGCTGAGTAAGAACAAAAACCTGGTCGGCTCGCTTGCGCAGCAGATTCTTGAAGCGCATTTTCCGGAAAGCATTCAGGAAGAGATCGCGGATGAGATGGGTTTTGATATTAAGCAGATCCGTAAGGTTCGCGATCCGCTGTTCCGCCAGCAGGTGTTGCGTGCGTATAACTATGAATGTGCCATCTGCGGATTCAACATGCGACATGATAACGCCTCCGTTGGACTCGAAGCCGCGCATATAAAATGGAAGCAGTTTGGCGGACCATGTGAGATCCCGAACGGACTGGCGTTGTGTGCAATTCATCATAAGGCGTTTGATAAGGGATCGATTGGGCTGGATGAGAGTATGCGGGTGCTCGTGTCTGAGGCGGTGAATGGGAATGGAATTGTTGGGAGACTTTTTTGGGATTTTGCCGGGAGGCAGATTGCTTTGCCGATGGTGAAAGGGAATTATCCAAGGGAAGGGTTTGTGGAATGGCATCGGAGGGAGGTGTTTAGAGGATGAGTGCGAAGGCCGGACTCGAATTTCAACGCTAATCAACTGAAATATAGACAGTTAATCATTAATTAATAATTGATGTATACTCAGTTGTATACTCATCTTTTTTGCTATAAAAATTAATGAAGTAATAAACCAAATTTTTCTCCTCAAGATCAGTAATGATAAAACCTATAGGTCTTAACCCAATCAGTTAGCTCGCCCTCCTCACAGTAGAGTATGCTCTTTTAACCAAACTAACTTAGTTATAGTCGGTTACGTTTAATGGCACTTCAAATTTTTTCCCGAAGCGACATGCCATAATCAAATCTCAAGCTAATGAAATTTGATTATGGTTACTACTCAAGAAAACAAAATTTTTGTCAGAATTATTATTGATATCATCACTTTAACCTAAGATAAAGTCCTAAATAATTTCCGTGTATCGCGCTTTTCCATGGTTTTCCATATAGCTTAAAACCATTTCTTTCTAATATGCGTACCATTCCTGGATTTTCAGTGATCTCAGTTGATGCCATCAAGTTACCCTCTCCAAAAAACTCTAACAAATTCGCAACTACATTACGAGCAAGTCCTTTACCTTCAAATTTTGGGGCTGTGTAGATATAACCCAACTCCCAATCAAATTCTGGTTCAAGTGAACTTACATCAGCTTTATGAGCAGAAAAATCCGATACGGTTTTACATTTAATTGCACCAATAGCAACTAGCTCTTCGTTGTAGAAAGCAAAACATATCGCCATGCACCTATCTGCTTTTATAGCCAAATCACCTTGAACCTTTCCTTGAGCTTTAAGCATTTCTGCAAAAGTCTCTCTATGAGAGTTAGAGATTCTGTCATTTACAACAACTTGGTATACAACTTCCATTTAACACCTCCTTAATCAGTATTTAAAAATATGTTTCATTTGAGAGTGCTTGGATACCTGAGCGATGCTGATAATGGCCCCGAATCCCGTATTGAAAGATGCCTGATTTCGTTTGTAAAATGAATCGCCACGGATAATCTAGACACTTCTGAGCCGTTGATAATACTGGTTTTCATATTCTGTCGGTGACATCTGATTGCTCGAACCATGCCGACGCTTACTGTTATAAAACATTTCGATGTAATCAAAAATATCGCTGCGGGCTTCTTCCCGTGTTCCGTAGATCTTTTTCTTTATCCGTTCGCGTTTCAGCAACTGGAAAAAGCTTTCTGCAACCGCATTATCGTGACAGTTACCGCGACGGCTCATGCTGCCCTCCAGACCATGTGATTTCAGGAACGACTGCCACTCATGGCTTGTGTACTGACTGCCCTGATCTGAATGAACCATCACCTGTTTTAGAGGATTACGTCGCCATATGGCCATCAGAAGCGCATTCAGGACAATGTCCTTTGTCATCCGGGATTGCATTGACCAGCCGATAATTTTGCGTGAGAACAGATCAACAACCACGGCAAGATACAGCCAGCCTTCGTGGGTCCTGATGTAGGTTATGTCCGTTACCCACCGCTCATCCGGAGCATCCGGATTGAACTGTCGCTGGAGCCTGTTGGGCGATACGATACTGACCTCGCCTTTGTGTGCCCGCGGGCTCCGGTACCCGACCTGAGCCTTTATCCCGGCACGATTCATCAGTCGCCAGACTCTGTTCACTCCGCACTGTTGCCCACTATCCCGCAAGTCCAGATGGATCTTGCGATAACCATAAACGCAACCGGACTCCAGCCAGAACTGTTTGATCTGTCCCGTCAGTCTCAGATCTATCTGGTGGCGCTGAGAATACGGTTGCTTAAACCAGGCGTAAAAGCCTCTGGGATGAACATCCAGCACCCTGCAGAGCAGACGAACAGGCCAGCAAAGGGAGTTGTCACGAATAAAGGCGTACCTCAGTCGGACAGCTTTGCGAAGTACGCCGCGGCTTTTTTTAATATGTCCCGTTCGTCAGTAACCCGCTTCAACTCCTTCTGGAGTCGGCGGAACTCGGCCTGAGCATCTGACTGTTCTTTGTTAGTGGATGAGTCCGGACCGTACTTCTTTATCCAGGCGTAAAGGCTGTGGGTGGTGATATCGAGACGTGTTGCAACGCTGGAAACAGAATGACCGCGATCAATAACCTGTTTGACTGCTTCAATTTTAAACTCTTCGGGATAACGTTTACCGCTCATGGGCACCTCTCTTTAAGTCATCTTAAATGACTCTGAGGTGTCTGTTAAACCCGTGGCGATTCAGCTTCTTCCGTAACTTCAGGTGTAAATCGTGGTGTCCCCATACACTCCCCCTATGCCCAGACTATATGGCCAGATCGTCTACCGAGGCGCAGTCAGCACACTTATCCTCCTAGCTTGATTTGAACTCTTAGCGAGACTTTGCACGGTGTTATCATAAAGGGAAACGATGATGCTAGGATTTCTTTGCGATTGAAAGCGATATCAACGAAAATGATGGCCCTTATGCCGTATAGCCAAGGTTACAAAACAACCAAAGCGAACACATTCTGCTCTGTGTATACAAACAATTCAACGCAACACATATAACGAGATTAAGGATTATAAAACAGATGACCATCAAACAAACTGCCAAACTCCAAGAACTTGTTAATAGGTTGCGCGAAATTTTTCAAATCGACCGTCCAGAGCTTGACTTTGGCATTTACAAGGTTCTAAACGCGCGAGCTACCGAGATCAGCTACTACCTTGAGCATCGCCTAGCCGCCAAGGCTAAAGCTGTGCTTAGTAAAAGTGCTAACACTCAATATGAACTTCTAGCTAGAGAACTTAAGGATAAAGAAGCACAGTACCAAGCAGATGGTATAGAACCTGATACTGTACCCAAAATCCAAGAATTGAGACGTCAATTGGCGCAAGAAAATACCGAAACGCTCGAGAATGAGAATGCCGTATTTTCACATCTGCTTACCTTTTTCTCACGCTACTATGACCAAGGCGACTTTATCAGCCAACGGCGCTACAAAGGCGACACCTATGCGATACCCTATGCTGGTGAAGAAGTTATTCTGCATTGGGCTAATAAGGATCAGTACTACACCAAGAGCGGTGAAAATTTTACCAATTATAGCTTTAAGCTGAAAGATGGCCGAGCTGTCAACTTCCGTCTAATAGCAGCAGATGTTGCTAAGGATAACCGCAAGGATAATGACAAGGAACGCAGATTTGTTATAGCAACACAAAGAACGGTCATACGTATTGATGATAATGGCGATGAGTATGAAGAAAAATTGCTACCGGTAGAAGAAGTTAAAGGTACGAACGAGGATGTATTGCTGATCCGGTTTGAGTACTCAGCTCAACCAAAAGGTATGAAACAAGAAACGCTGATAACAAAAGCGGTGGAAACCATTCTTGATCACCCAAATGTTAAGTCGCGCTGGTTAGATTTAACTAACCGAGCTCCCACTGAAAAGAATCCTCAGCGCACTTTGCTTGAAAAGCATCTGTTCGATTATACAACTAAGAACACTGCAGATTATTTTATCCACAAAGATCTAGGAGCCTTCCTTCGTCGCGAACTGGATTTTTATATCAAAAATGAAGTAATGAATTTAGACGATGTTCAAAATGCAAGCTCATTTTCTGACATCGAAAAAAATCTACGCATGATCCAATGTTTCCGAAGCATTGCGTTAGAATTGATTGATTTTCTTGCTCAAATAGAAAATTTTCAGAAAAAGCTTTGGCTAAAAAAGAAATTTGTAGTATCCAGTCACTATTGCATTACTGTCGATAGAATACCTGAGGAAATGTATCCTGAAATAATTGACAATGAGGCTCAATGGTCACAGTGGAATAAACTGGGCGTTTGGAACAAAAATGCTCCAGGTACAATTGATGATCTGAAATCATCATTATATCGCATGGTAGACACCAGTTTATTTAGCGACACGTTTAAAGCTAAAGTATTACGCGCATCACAAAACCTAGATAAAAACATCGATGGAATTCTTATTCATAGTGACAACTTCCAAGCTTTAAACTTAATGCAAGAGCGCTATAAGGAGAAGGTAAAATATATTTATATTGATCCACCTTATAATACAAACTCGACTCCGATTCTTTATAAGAATGAATACAAGCATTCCTCATGGGCAAGCTTAATGCAGGATCGCTTGCAAAAAGGGATGAAGTTATTAAAATTCGACGGAGTTAAAACAGTTGCTATCGATGACTCCGAAATGGTAAACCTATCAACTATACTTGAAGAGGTTGCACCAGAACATACTCTTTCGAGGATAACGGTAGTCCATAATCCAAAAGGATCTATTACACGAAATTTCAATAGAATTCATGAGTATGCTTTATTTTTAACTCGTGATGGTCTATCGGGTAGTATCGCAAGAACACTGGAAGAAAATAGCTCTCCACGTAAAATGCGCCGATGGGGTGAAAACTCTCGAAGAATTGATAGACGACTGTCTTTTTACCCGATATATCTCCAAAATGGTAAGATAGTTGATATTGGCGTTGTTCCAGAAGATGATTTTCACCCTTCCGGGAAGAATGTCATTATGTCTGATGGGCGTATTGAAGTTTGGCCTATTGATCAAGATGGGGTCGAGAGGCGCTGGAACTTCGGTCTCGATTCAATTCGCGACAATTTAGACCGTATCGCAGCTATTAATACAAAAGGTGAATGGGATCTTTTTGTTACGCACGAACAAACAGTACCAAAAACTGTCTGGTCAGGAGGAGAATTCGATGCTGGTAAATATGGTAATAGTCTTCTCATCAATATGCTTGGTGAAAAAAGATTCGATTTTCCAAAATCTATTAACTTAGTAAAAAAATGTGTTTCTCTAGCAACGCAAGGAGATTCTGACGCTATAATTTTAGATTACTTTGGTGGCAGTGGTACAACTGCACATGCTGTTATTGATCTAAAACGCCAGGCTATTTCAGCCGGTCAAAAAAGCAACACCAGTTTCATTTTAGTTGAACAGGGTGAATATTTTGATAAGGTAACTAAACCTCGTGTCATTAAAGCCGTATATTCACAAGATTGGAGTGAAGGAAAACCTGTTTCTTCTGAAACTGGTATATCCCAATGCTTTAAGATTATTAAACTTGAAAGCTATGAAGATACATTAAATAATTTGCAATTAAGCCGTTCTACCACTCAAGATGATCTGTTTGAAAAGCTGCCTCAACAAGCAAAAGATGATTATCTACTTCATTACATGCTTGAAGTTGAAAGCCGTGATTCTTTATTATCCGTAAAAGATTTCCAAAAGCCATTTGATTATATGTTGAATATCGCAATTGACTCCGCAGGAGCCTTTGCAAAACAAAAAATTGATCTAATCGAGACATTTAATTACTTAATCGGATTGGAAGTTAATCAAATCGATGCTCATATAGAGAAAGGCTATGCTACTGTAACGGGGATTCTACCTAATGGAGAATCCTGCTTGGTACTATGGCGAGATTGTGACAAACTTGATTATGAAGGTGTTAATAAACTTTGCGATCTACTGGCCATTAACCCAATCAATAATAAATATGATGTTGTTTATATCAATGGCGACCATAACATTCCAAACGTATTCACACAGACAATGGAAGAAGGTGGAAATACTCGCACTCTCAAACTGCGTCAAATTGAGTCAGAATTCCTCTCCCGAATGTTCTTTATGGAGGACAACTGATGTCTCGTCTGTCAAAAACTACTGAACGATTAACAAAAGTTAATAATATGAAACGTAGTTTTCACCAAGAATTAGTGCTTAATCGTTGGATGTTAGGCTTTTTCAAAGGAGGTGACCTCAGTGTACTCAAAGTTCGGCTTGGGGATGACAGACACGAAGGTATTGATGAGGACGGGCAATCTAAATTCTTTAGCGAACTTTCTCGCGACTTGTTCGAAGTTGAACGTGCATCCACCGCAGATTTTCGCCGCTATGATCTAAACATTGTTAGCCATTGGCAAAACATAACTCTTCAGCGCAATAAGCTGGAAGGACACGAACTGCAAATGAAATATTTCCAGTATCTGTCTTTACTATTCACTGAGATTTACCTGGATTGGTACTTTAATAAGCGCCAAGAGCTTCTGGATGGTTTGAATTATGAAATGGCCATTTATCGCAAAGAAAACGGAGCAGAGCCGTTCCAAGATTTTGATGTTGATGATTTAAACAAAATTGCCTTCTGGAATGCAACAGGTAGCGGCAAGACGCTGTTATTACATGTAAATATTCGACAGTATTTGCATTACTTCCAAGCTGGGCGTAATGATTATTATCCAAGCAAAATTATTCTTCTTACACCTAATGAAGGGCTCTCACGCCAACATTTAGAGGAGTTGAATCTGTCAGGCTTAACTGCTCAGCTCTTTAATAAAAATCAAACACTACATTACCCAGGAATAGTCGAAATAATAGACATTAATAAGCTTGGTGATGCAATGGGTGATAAAAAAGTTGCAGTGGAAGCTTTCGAAGGTAATAACCTAGTACTCGTAGATGAAGGTCATCGCGGTACTGGGACTGCTGCAGGTGCATGGATGAGCCGACGAGAAGTGCTTGTTCGAGGAGGTTTTGCCTTTGAATATTCAGCTACTTTTGGTCAGGCAGTAGCTAAAGGGATGATTATTTCAGCGGCTGAAGAGGACATACAGAAAAAGCGCGCTAAAATGCTCTTTGGCACAGTAAATTTAAAAAAATTAAATGACGAGCAATTATCACAACTAGTGCTAACTTTGGAAGATAAACGTCTAGCGAAGATCACAGCTACGCGGGAGATCTACGCAAAGTGCGTTTTATTTGATTATTCTTACAAATTTTTCTATGAAGACGGTTACGGGAAAGAATCATTAATTCTGAATATGAATGGAGTCGCTTACGAACATGAAGAAAATGCTCGGAAGTATTTCACCGCTTGTCTACTTTCTTTCTACCAGCAACTCTGGCTGTGGAGCAACAACCACGATCGGTTGATTGATTATAACATCGAAAAACCATTGTGGGTTTTTGTAGGTAATTCAGTTTCAGGAGAAGAGTCTGATATTTTAGAGGTTGTTAATTTCCTTTCCTATTTTCTGAATAATGATGCCACGATTAAATCATGGATAGCAGATTTCATTGCTGACAGAGCTCAAATATTGGATGCCTCTGGAAATAATATTTTCAAAGGACGATTCACTCCGTTGATGAGTTACTTGGATCAAATAGATACTTTATATCGTGATATCCTGATACGCGTTTTTAATAGCACCTCCAAACAACGCTTAAAGCTTGTTAATATTAAAAGTAGCAAAGGTGAATTAGCTCTACGTGTTGGAGATGCTGTACCGTTCGGACTAATTAATATTGGTGATGATACTGGTTTCTTTGGTATGGCTGAAGATTCCGAAAATTTTGATAATGAAAGGGATGATTTCGGTGGTGCGCTATTTTCTTCGTTAAATGAAAAGAATAGCCCGCTTAATATACTGATTGGCTCGCGAAAATTCACTGAGGGTTGGAGTAGCTGGCGCGTGTCAACTATGGGTCTTCTCAATATGGGCAAGGGAGAAGGCTCACAAATTATTCAATTATTTGGCCGAGGGGTACGCCTTAAAGGTAAGAATTTTTCTCTTAAGCGTACTCTCCCGCATGAACGCCCCAAAGGGCTACATTTAGAAAAACTTGAAACTCTAAATATCTTCGGTGTGCGTGCTAATTATATGGCGGCCTTTAAAGATTATCTGCGTGAAGAGGGTGTTACGCCAAGTGACGAGATTCTTGAATTAGATTTCCCAACGAGAAGCAATCTACCTAAAGGAAAGTTAAAAACATTAACATTAAAAGATGGTTATAAGGATAATCAGAAGTTGGGTTTCAAACGGACCTACTACCCTTGGCTGTATGAGATACCCGCACAATTTAAAGGGAAAATCAAGGAACCACATGTGGTTCTTGATCTTTACCCAAGAGTTGAAGCATTATCTACTTCCCGTAAAGGTTCTTCTCTTTTATCTGAAGCTCGCCATAAAGGGACACTTAACGCTGATTTATTTACTTTATTTAACTGGGATCGGATCTATTTAGCTCTACAGGATTACAAGCTACAACGAAACTGGAGCAACTTAAGATTAGAACGCCAGAAATTGATCGAGTTTTGTAATGGGCATACTAACTGGTATACTTTATTCGTTCCAAGTACAGAGCTTGAGGTAAACTCGTTTTCTGATATTAATAAACAGGAGGACATTCTCCTGCGACTTCTCATCGACTATACAGATCGCTTCTATAAAACACTTAAAACAGCGTATGAGGGGCAGTTTTATGATATTATTCATGTGGATGAGAATCATGGTTCTATGCTCAAACTCTATCAGTTTGATATAGAAAATAACGACAATGGTATAGAGTATTATAACAAATTAAATATTCTTAAGAATCTTGTGGCTGAAGGAAATATTGGTGAAGCTAGCAAATGGAATGCTTCCAATATGGTTGCAATAAGCTTTGAACGTCATCTTTACTATCCGCTATTAGCTTTAGAGAATAAGGAATCTCTTCCTCTGAAGATGCGACCTCAATCTTTAGACGCCCCTAGCGAATGGGATTTTGTTCATGGCTTACAGGAATTTTATAATTCTAAAGAAGGGCAAGATATCATTGGCCAGCGCAGTATTTATCTTTTGCGTAATGCTAGCAGAGAGGATAAAGGCTTAAGTTTTGCTTTAGCTGGGAATTTCTATCCTGATTTCTTGTTGTGGCTAGTAGATGATAAAACTGGTAAGCAATGGCTATCATTTGTCGATCCCAAAGGTCTACGTAACCTTGATTTGACCGATCCTAAATTGGGGCTGTATATAGAGGTTAAAAAACTAGAACGTAAACTAGCAGAACAGTCAGTACAACATGAATCAGAGCTGATACTAAATGCATTCATTTTGTCTCCGACGAAATTCTCAGAACTATTAAATATTGGAAATAAAATCCAAAAAACAGATCTTGAAGATAAAAATGTATTATTTATGGAAGATGGTCCGAATACTTATTTGAAGAAACTGTTTTCAAAAATTAAATAGATACAAAGTGATGCAAAGTCACTTCTAAGTTGAACTTGGAAGTGACTTATTTATGATTCAACTATTAGACATTTAACATTTATGGTAATAGAGGATATTCTTTTGCCATGACCTGCGAAAAATCCCAACCTAAAATAAACATTGACAAAACAATCATTTGATGACCCTATATCTTTCTGAAATACACTATTGGATGGAAATGGAGTCCCTAAATGATTTTATCTCAAATTATTTACCGACATTTTTTAAAGTTTGTAGAGCTAAAATCCCAGAGTTTTTCACTGGAATCACACGAAACGTTTTTGAAATGTAATGATAATACCGATTTATATTACTGCGGATATTACTCTGTCAAAGAACCCACACCTCCTTATAATGATGAAACCTGCAAATCTTGTAAAAATCATTTCCTAGCCAAAAGACCAAATATCGACCACGACGATGATATTGTTCGTGGAATAGGTATTGAAGTTTCTTTCATGAATTATTTAAATTTTATTTTTAAAATAAAGAAAACACAACTTGAATGTAAAAAAGCCGATGTTGAATATAAAAATATGCCTGATCTAAAAATAGAGGACAAATATAATGGAGAAGTTTTATTCTATATTGAAATGAAGTCTATATTCAAACCATTTGTAAAAATAAATAGCCTCGTAAGTAGTGATTTTTATTGCAATAGCCATTCCCTTACTTTAGATAGCGATGAGAAACTTGAAAAACAATTTAATCTTATTGAATCTAATGAAATTCAGGACAAAACCATCTACGTTTATTGGTATGATATCCCATGTTTAAAAGGCATATTTTGGTCTACTTATCGATATGTATTAGAATGCAAAAACACTCAGAGAGAATATATAAGACAAGCTGTTAAGGGTGATTATAGAGAGAATAGAAAATCAGGACATACACAAAAAATATATTTAAATATCAAAGAGATGAGTGATTTCGAGTCTTTAATTACTTGTATTTCAGGCCAAAGAATCATCCCCCAACTTAAAATAAATGATTACTCTGACATCGAGAAATACCTAATAAGCATAAATTAATTACTTTTACAAAAAAGATATTTTTTTATTTCACCAATAACAAAAACCATAAATATGCACAACAATACCTATGATTATATAAATAACCTCAATAAATTATTATTGAGGCATATATTTACGAAAGTGATAAAGATTAAAGAGGTAACTCACACCTATCATAGCCAATGCTTTGGAATTGATAAATCAAATGCTCGCGCTACATGATTCAATGTGTTTATAATTTCAGCATACCTTTCTTCATTTATCTTCGCCCCAGATCGTCGAGATTCTAAAATTACTTTCAATTCAGAAAGATCAAACATATCTAGTTTGTAAAAATTATTCCATGTAGGCTGCCCAAAAAGGTTATAAATAGTCTGAGTGCTATCCCTTTCGCTAGCAAGCCTTTTTTCTCCTACAATCTTTGTTAATGCTTCCTCAGCTTCCTCTTTATCCTCAAAAGTGTTAAGTAACTTCATTTTTCCTTTCTCGTAATAATTTAAAAATTTTAAAATACGTTATAGCTATATAAGAGTAGTAATATTCACTAAATCCTCGTTTTACAATCTTTCGCTACCAAAATCAAACGGACTAACCCCCCTCTCACGATTAACATCTAGAAAATCGGCCCACCACTGTACCATTAACCTACGCTCGTCCAAATGCTCAGCCTTATGGATGTAAGCAGCTCTTACAGAGTTACGCTCCATATGGCTCATCTGACGTTCTACCGCATCCCTCGACCACAACCCCGATTCAATCAACGAGCTACATGCCATCGTCCTGAATCCATGCCCGCATACTTCAACCTTCGTATCGTATCCCATCACGCGCAGCGCCTTGTTCACCGTGTTTTCACTCATCGGTTTACAAGGGTTGTGATCTCCAACGAAAACAAAATCGCGCTCGCCACTAAGCTTGTGAACCTGTTTGAGGATTGCTAAAGCCTGGTGAGACAATGGCACCAGATGAGGTGTGCGCATTTTAGAACCACGTTGAGAATGCTTCACTCCATCGATAGCTTCTCGTTCTGCCGGGATTGTCCACATTGCCCTTTCAAAATCGATCTCTGGCCAACGGGCAAAGCGCAACTCACTGGAACGAATAAAGATTAATAACGTCAGCTCAACAGCCAGACGGGTTAAAGGTCGTCCGGAGTAGCTATCAATTCGCTGGAGTAGTTCAGGTAAGCGTTTCAGTTCAAGTGCTGGTCGATGGACACGATTACTTGAAGCAACTGACCCAGCCATCTCCTGAGCAGGATTGTAATCGATCAAACCGCTTTACACTGCATAACGCATAATCGCATTGGTACGCTGCTGAAGACGCGAAGCCACTTCAAGACGCCCTGTAGCCTCAACTACTTTGATAGGGACAAGGAGATCGCGCGTACTAAAACTATCAATACTCCGCTTCCCAATTGCTGGGAACAAATTATCTTCCAGGCTCTTCAGCACCCGTCGGCTATGTTCTTCTGTCCATTTTTTATTTGCTGCGTGCCACTCTCTGGCAACTGACTCAAAGGTAATAGCCTCTTTCGTCAGCTCTTCTTTCACTGCACGTTTGTGTTCACGGGGATCGATGCCTGCAGCAACAAGCTTTCTGGCCTCTTCCCTTTTTTGACGAGCATCAGCCAGTGACGTTTCAGGATAAACCCCAAATGCCATCAGGTGCTGCTTACCACCAAAGCGAAAGCGGAACCGCCAGTATTTTGAGCCGTTAGGGTGAATGAGCAAAAACATGCCATCCCCATCGACAAGGGTATACTCCTTTTCCTGTGGTTTTGCAGAACGCACTTTGATATCTGTCAGAGCCATAAAAGTTCTCCTTCCATGTGCCGAAGTGAGTATACAACCATTATCGAACCAACATATATACTCGGTTCTATACTCACAAGCGTATTGATGTGGGTTGACTCAGATTGACTTCTGTTGAGTGAAAAAGCGAGGAAAGCCTTGCGGATACTGGATTTAGGGCACAAAAAAAGACGTCCGTTGACGTCTATTGATGTTCCGATGGTGCCGAAGGCCGGACTCGAACCGGCACGTATTTCTACGGTTGATTTTGAATCAACTGCGTCTACCGATTTCGCCACTTCGGCACTGAAGGGGATGCGGAAACGTTGTGGATTATACCTGTCGCGCGCCGCCATGCAAGCGACGACGCGCTAAACCCGCGCTAAGTGCCCAAAAAACCAGCGCTACCGTCACTCCAGCTCAGACACCGCCAGTCGAATTACTCTCGCCGCCTTCTGCTCCGGCAGCGCCAGCACCTTGGCCCACATCTCCTGCACCATATCGCAGGAGAACTTCTCTTTGCCCGCCGCCTTCTCCGGCATCTGCAGCAGCTGGATGTCCTCACCGTACTTATCGGCAAGCGCCTTCATAATCGGTCGCACATCCTCGACGGCCGCCTCGCGTTCGGCCGGGGTCACGGTGTGGCGGTTTTTGCCGTAGGCCGCGCGCATCATGTCAGCATCGGCCTGCATGCGCCGCGTCATCAGGTCTTTATCCAGCATGCGCATCGGGTTCACGCCGCCCTTCACCATCGGGTAGAGGAAGCGGAAGCAGGCGTCGTCGCTCACCTTCTGAATGGCGGCGGTCTGCTCCATGTTGATGGTCATGTAGTTCACCACGTTGGCGTCCGGGGCGTTTTGCAGGCGCGACATCTGCAGATGCAGGATCTGCGGCTGGATGGTGTCGATAATCTGCTGCTCCGGCTCGCCCGCTTTTTGCAGGGCGGCCATCTGGTCGAGGATGCGCTGATGCAGCGCGGGCTCCTGCTCCTTAATCACCTGCCAGGCGGGCATCGCGTTGAGGGTGGTATCAATCTGGTGTTCGGGAGCACGCTGCTTATCGAAGAATACCCAGAACGCCACGGCGGCAGCCGCGACGACGACAATCACAATACGGGTCCACGTTTTATTCATCTCGCATCCTTATCCTTTCGCTATGCCGGTTTACACCGGCACGCCGCTGTGGAAGCGAAACTCGTTGTCCGGTGTCGAGATAAGTGTGGCTTCAATTTCGCCAAAAAGCTGTATGCGCGGTGAGATATCGTCGTCGCTTACCTGCCGGGCAAGCGTCAGGTAGTCCTGATAGTGGCGCGCTTCCGAGCGCAGCAGCGAGAGATAGAACTTCTGCAGGTCGTCGTCGAGGGACGGGGCCAGCGCGGCGAAGCGTTCGCAGGAGCGGGCTTCGATGTAGGCGCCGCAGATGAGCTTGTCGATCAGCGTCAGCGGCTCGTGGGTGCGCACGTCCTTCAGCATCCCTTTGGCGTAGCGGCTGGCGGTGATTTTGACGTACGGAATATCGCGGGCCAGCATCGCCTCGCGCACCTGCCAGAAGTGGTGCAGCTCCTCTTTAATCAGCAGCACCATGCTGTCGATGAGAGCCTGGCCCCACGGGTCGTCGGTTTTGGGCATCACGCTTTTGCCAATCTGCTTGTGCAGGGCGATGAAGTCCGGCTCCGGGCCGTCGCGGAAGGTGAACTGTTCGTAGGGTTTGAGCCAGTCGAGCAGCGCGTCGGCACCGCTTTCGTCGGCGACGTATTTACGCACCAGCAGCAGCGCGGTCTGGGCGGCCTTGAGCTCGCACACCATGTGGTCGGTGAGCAGCAGCGGCAGGTTCGCCGGGTCGCGGGCTTTATCAATCCATGCTTGCGGGGTCGGGCACTGGAGGAAGTTGAGTACGGGGGCGAGTATCTGCGGGTAATCCATGGTTCTGCCTTGAAAAAAGCGGTGGCGCGCGCCACCGCCTGAAACGCTTAGTGACGCACGCCGTCGTCGTCTTCGTCGATGTAATCTTCGTCGTCACCTTCTTCGCCGTCTTCACCGTTCGGATCTTCGAAGTAGGTTCCCCAGCCGTCGTATTCCACGTCAAACTTCTCGGCCAGGTTCATCAGCTGTTCGACCTGCGCGTCGATCAGCTCCGCCTTCAGCGCGCCTTCGCTCAGGATGTCGCAGCAGATGACGGTGTCGCCCTCTTCCACTTCCAGCTCTTCCGGCTCGGTCACTTCGTAACCCAGCTTGAAGGCTTCCACGGCCATTTTTTCCAGCGCGTCGAAATCATCCGCAGAGAAATGGTGCTCGATGGTGTACAGCGCGTCCGGATCGCTACCGTCTTCCAGCAGCTCTTCAATAATCAGACGCGTCTCTTCGCGTTGCTCTTCCAGGTGTTCCGGGTTTGCCATGGCTCAATCCTCTTTAAAGTGCGGCAGATACTTCTATTTTCACACACGGACGGGTTTGCCTCCACCTTTGTTGGAAAGATTTGTGAAACGGGGTTGCAAATGAATAATTACACATATAAAGTGAATTTTAATTCAATAAGTGGCGTTCGCCATGTGAGGATAAAATGTCTGATCTGTACAAGAAACACTTTCTGAAATTGCTCGACTTTACCCCTGCACAGTTCACTTCTCTGCTGACCCTTGCCGCACAGCTCAAAGCCGATAAAAAAAATGGCAAGGAAGTACAAAAGCTTACCGGTAAAAACATCGCGCTCATCTTCGAAAAAGACTCGACCCGTACCCGTTGCTCTTTCGAAGTTGCCGCATTTGACCAGGGCGCACGCGTCACCTATTTAGGGCCGAGCGGCAGCCAGATTGGGCATAAAGAGTCAATTAAGGACACCGCGCGCGTGCTCGGGCGGATGTACGACGGCATTCAGTATCGCGGCCATGGCCAGGAAGTCGTCGAGACGCTGGCGCAGTATGCGGGCGTGCCGGTGTGGAACGGGCTGACCAACGAGTTCCATCCAACCCAACTGCTGGCGGACCTGCTGACCATGCAGGAGCACCTGCCGGGCAAGGCGTTTAACGAGATGACGCTGGTCTATGCGGGCGACGCGCGCAACAACATGGGCAACTCGATGCTGGAAGCGGCGGCGCTGACCGGGCTGGATCTGCGCCTGGTGGCCCCGAAGGCCTGCTGGCCGGAAGAGAGCCTGGTGGCGGAGTGCAGCGCACTGGCGGAGAAGCACGGCGGGAAGATCACCCTGACGGAAGACGTGGCGGCGGGCGTGAAGGGCGCGGACTTTATCTATACCGACGTGTGGGTGTCGATGGGTGAAGCCAAAGAGAAGTGGGCGGAGCGTATCGCGCTGCTGCGCGGGTATCAGGTGAATGCGCAGATGATGGCGCTGACCGGCAACCCGGACGTGAAGTTCCTGCACTGTCTGCCGGCGTTCCATGACGACCAGACCACGCTCGGCAAGCAGATGGCGAAAGAGTTCGATCTGCACGGCGGGATGGAAGTAACGGACGAGGTGTTTGAGTCGAAGGCGAGCATCGTGTTCGACCAGGCGGAAAACCGGATGCATACGATTAAGGCGGTGATGGTGGCGACGCTTGGGGAGTGATTGACTCCTCTGCGGTCTGGTGCCCTCACCCCGGCCCTCTCCCACAGGGAGAGGGAGAACACCCAGCCCGTAGGCCCGTGCAAGCGCAGCGCCGCCGGGCGAATCAGGCGGTGATGCGGCCTGGTGCCCTCACCCCGGCCTTCTCCCACGGGGAGAGAGAACACCCAACCCGTAGGCCCGTGCAAGCGCAGCGCCGCCGGGCGAATCAGGCGACGATGCGGCTGATGCCCTTTCTCCCACAACCCGCTCTACTCAATTGATTTTTCACCCCGAAAAAGGTACGTTTTCGCCTTAATTCCAGCGTGGACATACCAGCATTATGCCGATTATTCAGTCTGTTGAACGTGCGTTGCAGATCCTCGACCTGTTCAACGAGCAGGCCACCGAGCTTAAGATCACCGACATCAGCAAACTGATGGGGCTCAGCAAGAGTACCCTCCACTCGCTGCTGAAAACCCTGCAGCTTCACGGCTATATCGATCAGAACCCGGAGAACGGCAAATATCGCCTCGGCATGAAGCTGGTCGAGCGCGGCCATTTTGTCGTGGGCTCCATCGATATTCGTCAGAAGGCGAAAGGCTGGCTGACGGAGCTGTCCCAGCGGACCGGGCAGACCACCCATCTGGGGATCCTGGACGGGCGTGAAGGGGTCTATATCGAGAAGATTGAAGGCAAGCTGGCCGCCATCGCCTATTCGCGCATTGGCCGCCGCCTGCCGGTTCACGCCACCGCTATCGGCAAGGTGTTGATTGCCTGGCTGGGCGAGGCCGAGCTGAACGCTCTGCTTGAGGGCTATCAGTACACCACCTATACCCCTTCCACCCTCGCCTCTCGTGAAGCACTAATGAGCGCCCTGACGCAGACCCGCGCGCAGGGCTACGCCCTGGATAGCGAAGAGAACGAGCAGGGCGTGCGCTGCGTGGCGGTGCCGGTGTGGAACCACGAATCCCGCATCATCGCCGCCCTGAGCCTGTCGACGCTGACCTCGCGCGTGGACGACGCAGAGCTGGCTGATTTCCGCGAGCAGCTCCAGCAGGCCGGGCTCGAGCTGTCACGCGCGCTGGGCTACCCGGCCTGAGCCGTTAAACCGGCTCGTAGGTGAAGTAGTCAAAGTCTGCGTGGCAGCCATCTCCGCTGATGTCCTCGCAGTGCAGCCCCACAAACGCGCCAGTAAAGAAGCCGCGCCCGCCGATGTAGTCGTCCGACAGCTTCCACGCCTCATACGTCACCGGCACGGCGTGCCACGTCTCGCCGTCAAACGAGTAGCTGTAGCGGTAGACCAGCGTATCCACGTCCACGCGCAGCCAGACGCTCTCCGCATGTTCCGGCACCGGAATCGGCTGCTCGTGCAGCGGCCACGACGGCACGTTGTGGTCGAGCTGGATCACCTTAATCGTTCTGCCTTGCCCCTCCTCGTAGTCCACAAAGCAGTAGCTCCAGTTTTTGCTGTTGTAGTAGCAGGTCAGCCCCGCGCTCTGCTGGAAGTGGACCGGCCAAAACTGCATCCGCGTCTCCGCCCGGAAGGCGAAGTGCTGCCAGCGGCGCGCCACGGTCGACTGGGTGAAGGTCGAGTTGAGCGAGTCGTTGCCGTAGAGCCGTAAGTAGCCCGGGCGCGCGGTGAGCGAGCCGAGGGTGTCGTCGAACGGAATGCGCAGGGTCTGCAACTCCGGGTCAAGCGAACTGGCGTCGAAATCCTCCCGCCAGCTGCCCTGAACGGCTGCAGGCTGCTCCGCCACCTGCGGGCCTTTCACGGTCAGCTGCGCGTGCTTGCCGCCTTCCACGTACGGCCAGCCGTCGCGCCATTCAATGCGGGCGATACCGGTCTCGCGCCCCAGCGGGCAGTAGCCACGCCCGCCGGAGGCCAGCAGCGGCACGCCGGGCAGGCGCAGCGGGCGGCTGGTGAGGTAGGCCATGAACCACTCCCCCGTGTGGGTCTGCAGCAGCGAGCCGTGGCCGCTCTTCTGCAGCGGGTTCTCCGGCAGGTGCCAGCTGGTCATCATCGTCACGTCCGGGTGCAACTCGTACGGCCCGTCGATGTTTTTGGAACGCAGCACCACGACGGCGTGCTCGTAGCTGGTGCCGCCTTCGGCGACCATCAGGTAGTACCATCCCGCGTGGCGATAGAGGTGCGCCCCCTCGGTGTAGCAGAGCGGCGTGCCGGTAAACAGGGTTTTGCGCTCGGGCGAGAGGGTGCCGGTCTGCGGATCAAACTCCTGCAATACGATGGTGTTGTGCGGGTTGCTGTGGTGGCGCGGCCCCCACGGGCGGTAGAGATAATATTTGCGGCCATCGTCGTCGTGGAACAGGGACGGGTCAAACCCGCCGTTGCCCATGGGGATCGGCTCGCTCCACGGCCCCTCAATGGACGGCGCGGTGACGAGGAAGTTACGGCCATTTTTCCACGGCGAGTCGACAATCTTCACGTCGGTGTAGAGCAGCCAGAATTTACCGTCGGCGTAGCTCAGGCACGGCGCCCAGATGCCGCCGGAGTCCGGGTTGCCCTTCATGTCCAGCATCGACACGCGGTTCAGCGGGGTGCTGACCAGCGACCAGTTTTTCAGGTCGCGGGAGTGGTAGATGCGCACGCCCGGGAACCACTCGAAGGTCGAAGTGGCGATGTAGTAGTCCTCGCCCTGGCGGCACAGGGACGGGTCCGGGTTGAAGCCGGTCAGAATAGGGTTAGTGATTTGCATAGTGCCTCCGGTTAATGGGATGCGGCTGTCGCGGCGTCGGGAACGGCCTCGCCCTGCGCCGCGCGGTGCTTGATCAGCTGCTGGCTGATGGCCTCCACGCGGGCGTCGGTGAGCTTGTAGAACGACAGCATGATGAACATGCCCGCGTAGAGCACCACCGGCACCACGCAGAACAGAATTTTGATGGTGGTCAGCACCTCAACCGGCTGCACGCTGCTGCTGGCGGAGTAGTTGACGTACGCCAGGATCCAGCCCACCACCGCCCCGCCAATCGCCAGGCCAATCTTCAGGCTGAACAGGTAGGTGGAGAACACCAGGCCGTCGAGGCGGCGCCCGCTGCGGCTCTCCTCGTAGTCCACCACGTCAGAGGCCATCAGCCACTGCAGCGGCGTAGTGGTGTTAAAGACGAACAGGAACAGGATGTTGAGGGCGAAAATCAGCGCGATGTGCTCCGCCGGGGTGACGAAAATCAGCAGGCTGATCAGCGAGTAGGCGACGATGATCCACTTGAAGGCGGTGACGCGGTCGAAGCGCCCCAGCAGTCGGGAGGAGCAGAGCGAGCCAAACATGGTGGCGAGGCTGCCGTAGAGTAAGAACTGGGTCGCCATCTCCGGGTGATCCATCACGTATTTGACGAAGTAGAGCGTCGCCCCGCCGCGCACCACGTTGGAACAGGTCGCCATCATCTTGAACGCGCACATGATCCGCCACTGGCCGTTGCCGAGCAGCAGCCTGAGATCTTTCGCCACCGACGAGCCCGGCTGCACCTCAAAGGTGTAGCGCTCTTTGGTGGTGAAGAAGCAGACGTAGAGCAGCACCACGCCGGTCAGGCCCAGCACGCACATGGCGCCGAAATAGCCCACCTGCTCATCCCCCTTGCCGATGATGCTCACCAGCGGCAGGGCAATGCCGCTGATGGCGAGCGATCCCGCCGCCGCCAGGAAGAAGCGCCAGGACTGCAGAGCATGACGCTCTTTCGGGTCGGCGGTGATGACGCCGGGCATGGCGCAGTACGGCACGTTAACGAAGGTGTAGACCAGGGTCAGAAGAATGTAGGTCACGCAGGCGTAGATGATTTTGCCCTGCGCGGAGAAGTCCGGCGTGTAAAAGGTCAGCACGCAGACGATGCCAAACGGGATGGCGCCCCACAGCAGGAACGGGCGGAACTGGCCGTGCCGCGTGCGGGTGCGGTCGACCAGCAGCCCCATCAGCGGGTCGGTCACGGCGTCGAGCACGCGTGAGATTAAAAACAGCGTCCCCATAATGCCCGCCGACAGGCCGAAGACGTCGGTGTAGAAGTAGGCCAGCAGGAACATCGTGGCCTGCCAGACGAAGCCGCAGGCGGTGTCACCCAGCCCGTAGCCAATTTTGTCTTTCATGGTTAATTGCGTCATCAGAATTACACCCTTATGTAGTGTGCTGAATTACAACATCGTGTTAATGGAGTGTAATGAGCTGTTCAATTAACCAGCAATGGTCATATCTTATTTCTGAATTACGTTATTTTGCTTTTGTGACGCCAACGATATATCACAACTTATTGTTTATATTGATAAAATAAAGACAAGAAAAAGCCGTCCACGGAATATATTCCGTAGACGACAATCGCGTGAAAAATAATTAAAGTCCGAGCGCTTTTTTACCGGCGTTAATTACCTCGATAATTTTATCGGTATCATAAATACAGCCTTTCCAGGTGCCGCCGCTGACCGACTGTAATGCTGCCCACAGGCGGGTGTCGTCCGGCAAAAAGTCGTGGGCGTGCAGGTCCGGGTGCGTCTGCCGCCGAGCCAGCTCGCGCGCGCCCTCCTCCGGCGTCAGCGGGTTGTCCGCGGTACCGATAAAGTTCACGCTACCCGTTAACGTCAGTCGGTCGACAGCTATCTCGATGATGTCGTTATCGCGCAGCTTGCCAATCGGCCCGCCCGCCAGCGCCTCCGGCGACACGTGGCCGAAGCAGGCGCCTGTCGACACGCCCGAGAAGCGCGCATCGGTGATGAGCGATACCGTCTTGCCCCACGAGATATGCTTCAGCGCGGAGGTAAGCTGGTAGGTCTCTTCCATGCCGGTGCCGGACGGCCCGCCGCCGATCACCACCATGATATCGCCCTGCGCAATTTCTTCCCGCTTGATGGCCTTGATCGCCTGCGCTTCCGAGACAAACACCCGCGCCCGACCGGTGTGGCGGTAAACGCCATCTTCACCGACGACCGATGGGTCGATCGCCGTGGCCTTGATCACCGATCCTTCCGGCGCGATGTTGCCCGTCGGGAAGCAAACCGTCGAGGTCAGCCCTTTCGCTTTTGCCTTCTCCGGCGGCAGGATCACGTCATCCGGATCCACGCCATCCTGCTCGCGCAGGCACTGGCGGAAGCGCGCACGGCGCTCGGACGCCTGCCACCAGTCGAGGTTCTCGCCCACCGTCTGGCCGGTCACGGTCATGGCGTCCAGATGCAGCAGGCCAAGATCGCGCAGGTGGAGCATCACCTCCGGCACGCCGCCCGCGAGGAAGGCGCGCACGGTCGGGTGATAGTCCGGGCCGTTGGGCAGTACGCTGACCAGGCGCGGCACCTTACGGTTGACGCGCGTCCAGTGCTCTACGTCCGGGATTGTGCAGCCCGCCGCGTGGGCGATGGCCGGAATGTGCAGCAGTAAATTGGTCGAGCCGCCGAACGCCGCATGGATCACCATGGCGTTTTCGATGGCTTTGTCGGTGAGGATATCGCGCGTGGTGATGCCGCGGTTATCCAGCTCGCTGACCGCGCGCGCCGACTGGCGGGCGATCTCCAGCCATACCGCCTGCCCGGACGGGGCCAGCGCGGAGTGCGGCAGCGCCAGCCCCAGCGCCTCCGCGACCACCTGCGAGGTGCCCGCCGTGCCGAGGAACTGACATCCGCCGCCCGGCGACGCGCAGGCGCGACAGCCCAGCTCGGCGGCCTCCTGCAGGGAGAGTTCGTGGTTGGCAAAGCGCGCGCCAATGGTCTGCACCTTGCCCGCGTCTTCCCCCACGGTTGGCGGCAGCGTCGCCCCGCCCGGCACCAGAATGGTCGGCAGGTCGTGCATCGAGGCCAGGGCAATCATGGTCGCGGGCAGCCCTTTATCGCAGGTGGCGACGCCAATCACCGCCCGGCGTGTCGGAAGGGAACGGATCAGGCGGCGAAACACGATCGCCGCGTCGTTGCGGTACGGCAGGGAGTCGAACATGCCGTGCGTGCCCTGAGAGCGCCCGTCGCAGGGATCGCTGACGAAGGCCGCAAACGGGATCCCGCCGTTGCGGGTGATCTCCTTCGCCGCCGCCTGCATCTGCATGCCGATCTCCCAGTGGCCAGTGTGGTAGCCCAACGCGACCGGGCGTCCGTCCCCGGCGCGGATGCCGCCCTGGGTGCCGATAATCAGCACCTCTTTGCCGGTCAGCTTGTTGGCGTCCCAGCCCATCCCGGCGTTCTGCGTCATGCCGAACAGGTTGCCGCTGGGGGATTCCATCAGCATCTGCGGGGTCAGCGGCAGCGCGCCCTGCGGCCCCGCCGCGTGGGTGATCACCGCATAAAACGCATCGTCCTGTGGGGTGAAAATCTTCTCGATGGTCATGGTTATCGTCCGGCTCAGCAGAGCTTGAGCTGTTGCAGCAGGGTTTTCAGCTGCGCCTTGCGCGGCGCGTCCAGGGGTGACGCGGGCGGCAGCACGTGCGTGGAGATCGGGCGGCCGCAGAGCACAATCGCCTCTTTAATAACGTTCACAAACGGCGTATCCAGCTGATACATCTGCGGGATTTGCTGCAGGGTCTGATGATACTCAGCCGCTTTCGCCACGTCTTTGTCTCGCCAGGCTTTCAGAAGATTCACCGACACCTGCGGAGCAAAGTTGACGCTCGCCGAAATTGCCCCGTCGCCGCCGAGCAGCAGGGTATTAAACAGATGATCGTCGTAGCCGCAGAGCACGGTGAAGTGCGGGTGAGCGGCTTTGACGGTATGGATCATGCTGCGCAGGTGGGCAACGGAGTCGATGGTGTCTTTGATGCCAACGATGTTGCTGCGCGAATCGGCCAGGGTTTTCACCAGCGCCGGGGTCAGATCCTGCCCGGTCAGCGCCGGGAAGTTATAGAGCATCACCGGCAGCGTGACGCTGTCCGCCACCTGCTCGAAATAGCGGATCAGGTTCGCTTCCGACACTTTCCAGTAGTAAGGGTTGATCACCACGATGCCGTCCGCCCCCGCCTGCTGCGCGTGCTGGCTGAGCGCAATGGTTTCCCGGGCGTTGGTGCCGCCGGTGCCGATCAGGACCGGTACGCGACGATCGACATGATCGATGGCAAATTGGGCAATAGTTTTACGCTCTTCGGCGCTGAGCTGGGAAAACTCGCCGCCGCTGCCCAGGAAGAACAGGCCGTCAACGCCTGCCGCGATCAGATCGTCGATCAGCGCGGCGGTACCCTGCTTATCGAGCTGGCCATCGGCGGTAAAAATAGTGGAGACAGGGGGAATGATTCCCGTGAACAACGCGGACTGCGGCATGAGATCTCCTTGCTGAATCATTTCGTTCTACATTATAGAACAGCGTTCGTTAAATTAACGATCATACTATGACGCAGGAAAAGCGCAGGTAAATGAGAGATGCAGAGGGAGTGCGGGAAATTTAAGCTGGATCACATATTGCCCCCCCTCACCCCGGCCCTCTCCCCTGTGGGGCGAAGGGGAAAAGACGGCTCGGAGCAGTCCCCTCTCCCCTGTGGGGAGAGGGTTAGGGTGAGGGGTAAGGGTTACTCTACAAGCATCTTCACCACAACTTTCCTGACCTTAGCAGGCGCCCCCACCGCGCACAGCGGCTTGTGCACCTCACCCGGCCAGAACACCACAAAATCCCCTTCGCCCAGCACCACGGTTTTCTCCTGCTCGCCTTCCGGCAGGAAGGCGATGTCTTTGTCCGCCAGCCAGTCGGTGTCCGGCGTGCCGGGCGGCAGGGTGCTGAAGGTCATCCCTTCCTGCCCCTTCATCACGATCTGAATATCCAGATAGCGCGCGTGGTACTCGGCGCGACGCTCGGCGAACGGCTGGGTTGTATCTTCAGAGACCAGATAAAACAGGCTGTTGCCGTTGATGTCGTGCTTGCCGAGCGGCGTCGCGTCGGTGACGTGGGCTTTAACATGCTCAATGGCCTGTCGCAGTTCGTCAGGCAGCCAGGAGTGCAGATGGTGGATGTTGCCGATAATCATCAGAAAACCCTCGATATAAAACAACGTTTCATTTTCATCTTTTATACGAGAATCCTGGCTGCCATACCAGCGCTTTTTAGACGGGTTTTGCGCGAACGCATGTTTATCGGGAATGGTGTTAATTTGCTGTTAAGCCCTCGCAGGCATTTATGCAGTCATTATGCATATCTTCAGTTCTTCGTTATCACGGCCTTGCGCTAACTTACTGATCGTCATGCCTTAACAACAAAACTCGCTACAGCTTCACATTTTATCACTTTGATAATTTGCTATTAAATTCAATAAATATTTATTGATTTTCCTTAAGCCAAAAATAGTTAATTAGCAATATTGCATAGCCATTCCCCGCCGCCTTTAAACACAATTAAAATCAATGGCTTAACAAAATATTTCAAAGCATGAAATTCTACAAAACACTAACAACTGCAAATAATGACAACGGATAGTGCTTAGCTATTCACCTCGCCAGAATAACCAATTAATCATTATCTGATGCGAATCATGCAAATGAAAACAAACCGCTTAATATCCATTTTCGCGTGAGCAACATCACAATACAGATTATTTAACTGCCTAGTATGAATTACGAAATCAATTGAGCTTAGCCGCCATGAAATTAAATGCATCACATGGCGCATGCCCTTTTTATTCTGAAAAACAGTTAAAGGAATAATTATGGAAAAGCATTACGTCGGTTCTGAAATTGGTCAATTGCGTAGCGTTATGCTGCACCGCCCAAATTTAAGTCTGAAGCGTCTCACGCCATCAAACTGTCAGGAGCTGCTTTTCGATG
Source organism: Enterobacter sp. ku-bf2 (assembly GCF_001742765.1). Taxonomy (NCBI): domain Bacteria; kingdom Pseudomonadati; phylum Pseudomonadota; class Gammaproteobacteria; order Enterobacterales; family Enterobacteriaceae; genus Enterobacter; species Enterobacter sp. ku-bf2. The sequence goes on along the minus strand of NZ_MDVW01000018.1, from coordinate 138,515 downwards.
ACGTGCTCTCGGTTGAGCGTGCGGGTGAGGAGCATGACATCTTCGCAAACACGCTGCGCGAGCAGGGTGTGGAAGTCCTGCTGTTGACCGACCTTCTGACACAAACCCTTGATATTGCTGAGGCGAAAGCCTGGCTGCTGGAGACGCAAATCTCTGATTATCGCCTCGGCCCTACCTTTGCCGGCGACGTTCGCGGCTGGCTGGCGGATATGCCGCACCGCGAACTGGCGCGCAGGCTGAGCGGCGGATTAACCTACGGTGAAATTCCGGCAGCCATTAAAAATATGGTGGTGGATACCCACACGGCGAATGATTTTATTATGAAGCCGCTGCCAAACCATTTATTTACCCGCGATACCTCCTGCTGGATCTATAACGGCGTCTCTATTAACCCGATGGCCAAACCGGCGCGTCAGCGTGAAACCAATAACCTGCGGGCAATATATCGCTGGCACCCGGCGTTCGCCGACGGCGATTTTATTAAGTATTTCGGCGACGAGAATATTAATTACGACCACGCCACCTTAGAAGGCGGTGACGTATTAGTGATTGGCCGCGGCGCGGTATTGATCGGCATGTCCGAACGCACGACGCCGCAGGGCGTGGAGTTTCTCGCCAACAGCCTGTTCAAACACCGTCAGGCTGAGCGCGTGATCGCCGTTGAGCTGCCAAAACACCGCTCCTGCATGCACCTCGACACCGTCATGACCCACATAGACGTGGATACCTTCTCCGTCTACCCGGAAGTGGTGCGCAAAGACGCCCAGTGCTGGACGCTCACCCCGGACGGACGCGGCGGCCTGCTGCGCACCCAGGAAACCGACCTGCTGCACGCCATCGAGAAAGCGCTCGGCATTAACCAGGTACGTCTGATCACCACCGGCGGCGACGCCTTTGAGGCCGAACGCGAGCAGTGGAACGACGCCAATAACGTCCTGACCATCCGCCCCGGCGTGGTGATCGGCTACGAGCGCAACGTCTGGACCAACGAGAAGTACGACAAAGCGGGTATCACCGTGCTGCCCATCCCGGGCGACGAACTCGGACGCGGCCGCGGCGGCGCGCGCTGCATGAGCTGCCCGCTGGAACGCGACGGAATTTAAAGGAGCCATCATGGAACGAAAACCCACTCTGGTTGTGGCCCTGGGCGGCAACGCGCTGCTCAAGCGCGGCGAGCCGCTTGAAGCGGAGATCCAGCGCCAGAACATCGAGCAGGCCGCCCGTACCATCGCCGGGCTGACGGCGCATTGGCGCGTGGTGCTGGTACACGGCAACGGGCCGCAGGTCGGACTGCTGGCGCTGCAGAACAGCGCCTACGACAAAGTCACGCCCTACCCGCTGGACGTTCTCGGCGCCGAAAGCCAGGGAATGATCGGCTACATGCTCCAGCAGGCGCTGAAAAACAGCCTGCCGCAGCGGGAGGTGAGCGTTCTGCTCACCCAGGTGGAAGTGGATGCCGCCGACCCGGCCTTCAGCAACCCGACCAAGTACATCGGCCCGGTCTACAGCGAAGCCCAGGCAAAAACGCTGGCGGCGGAGAAAGGCTGGGTGTTTAAGGCCGACGGCAGCTACGTCCGCCGCGTGGTGCCGTCACCGCAGCCGAAGCGCATCGTCGAGAGCGACGCCATCACGGCGCTGATCCAGCGCGACCACCTGGTGATCTGCAACGGCGGCGGCGGCGTACCGGTGGTGGAACACGCCAACGGCTATCGCGGCATTGAGGCGGTAATCGACAAAGACCTCTCCGCCGCCCTGCTGGCGCGCCAGATCGAAGCCGATGCCCTGCTGATCCTCACCGATGCCGACGCGGTGTACCTCGACTGGGGCAAACCGACCCAGCGTCCGCTGGCGCAGGTGACGCCGGAACTGCTCAGGGGCATGCAGTTCGACGCCGGATCGATGGGGCCGAAAGTGGCCGCCTGCCGCGAGTTCGTTGAAGCCTGCAACGGCATTGCCGGGATCGGCGCGCTGGCCGACGGCGCGGAGATCCTCGCGGGCGAGAAAGGCACGTTGATTCGTAACTGAACACTCATTTTAAAAAGGATTTAGCCATGACCATCAACCTGAAAAACCGCAACTTCCTGAAACTGCTGGACTACACCCCGGCGGAGATCCAGTACCTGATTGACCTCGCCATTGAGCTCAAGGCCGCCAAAAAAGCCGGGCGCGAGAAACAAACCCTGGTCGGGAAAAATATCGCCCTGATCTTTGAAAAAACCTCCACCCGCACCCGCTGCGCCTTCGAAGTGGGCGCGTTCGACCAGGGCGCGCAGGTCACCTACCTCGGCCCAAGCGGATCGCAGATTGGCCATAAAGAGTCGATGAAAGACACCGCCCGCGTGCTGGGCCGCATGTACGACGGCATCGAATACCGCGGCTATGGTCAGGCCATCGTCGAAGAGCTGGGCGAGTACGCAGGCGTGCCGGTGTGGAACGGCCTGACCGACGAGTTCCACCCAACGCAAATCCTCGCCGACCTGATGACCATGCTGGAGCACTCGCCGGGCAAAACCCTGCCGGAGCTGAGCTTTGCCTATCTCGGCGACGCGCGCAACAACATGGGCAACTCCCTGATGGTGGGCGCGGCCAAGATGGGGATGGATATCCGCCTCGTCGCGCCGAAATCCTTCTGGCCGGAAGCAGGGCTGGTTGAGCAGTGCCGCGCCATTGCGAAAGAGACGGGCGCGCGCATCACCCTCACCGACGACGTGGAAGAAGGCGTGCAGGGGACCGATTTCCTCTACACCGACGTGTGGGTCTCCATGGGCGAGCCGAAGGAAGCCTGGGCCGAGCGCGTCAGCCTGATGAAGCCGTATCAGATTAACGCCCAGGTGATGAAGGCCACCGGCAACCCGAACGTCAAGTTCATGCACTGCCTGCCGGCGTTCCACAACGAGCACACCAAAGTGGGCCGCGAGATCGAGATGGCGTACGGGCTGAAGGGGCTGGAGGTGACGGAAGAGGTCTTCGAATCACCGAACTCCATCGTCTTCGACGAGGCAGAGAACCGCATGCACACCATTAAAGCGGTCATGGTGGCGACACTCGGCGACTAATCACCGCCCGGCGCGCCGCGGGTGCGCCGGGTTTAAGGAGAACATCATGGGCAAGTTTAAGTTTCCCTCCGCTTACACCATTCTCTTCTTTCTGATTGCCGTTGTGGCGGCGCTGAGCTGGGTCGTTCCCGCCGGTCAGTACCAGATGGCGATGAACGACACCCTCGGTAAAGAAGTCCCGATTGCCGGAACGTATGCGCACGTGGCGGCACATCCGCAGGGGCTGGTTTCCGTCCTGATGGCACCCATCGCCGGGCTGTACGATCCGGTTTCCGGCCAGGCCGGGGCGATCGACGTGGCGCTGTTTATCCTGATCATCGGGGGATTTCTCGGGATCGTCACCAAAACAGGGGCGATTGACGCCGGGATCGAGCGTGTTACCACCCGGCTGCGCGGACGCGAGGAGTGGATGATCCCGATCCTGATGGCGCTGTTTGCCGCGGGCGGCACCATTTACGGCATGGCCGAAGAGTCGCTGCCGTTCTACACCCTGCTGGTGCCGGTGATGCTGGCCGCCCGGTTCGATCCGGTTGTCGCCGCCTCCACCGTGCTGCTCGGCGCGGGGATCGGCACGCTGGGTTCCACCATTAACCCGTTTGCCACGGTCATCGCCGCCAACGCCGCCGGGATCCCCTTTACCAACGGCATCGCCCTGCGCGTGGCGCTGCTGGTCATCGGCTGGATCATCTGCGTGGCGTGGGTGATGCGCTACGCCCGCAAGGTGCGCAAGGATCCCTCGCAGTCGATCGTTGCAGACAAGCAGGAAGAGAACCTCGCCCATTTCCTCGGCAACAAGGGCGAACAGTCGCTGGAATTCACCCCGGTGCGCAAAATCATCCTGGTGATTTTTGCCCTCGCCTTCGCGGTGATGATTTACGGCGTTGCGGTGCTGGGCTGGTGGATGGCGGAGATCTCCGCAGTATTTCTCGCCAGCGCGATTCTCGTCGGCCTGATTGCCCGCATGAGCGAAGAGGAGCTGACGTCAACGTTTATCAACGGCGCGCGAGATTTGCTGGGCGTCGCGCTGATTATCGGCATCGCGCGCGGTATCGTAGTCATCATGGATAAGGGCATGATTACCCACACCATTTTGCACAGCGCGGAAGGGCTGGTCAGCGGGTTGTCCACGGTGGCGTTTATCAACGTGATGTACTGGCTGGAGGTCGTGCTGTCGTTTCTTGTGCCTTCTTCATCCGGCCTGGCCGTTCTGACGATGCCGATCATGGCACCGCTTGCCGATTTCGCTAACGTCAACCGCGACCTGGTGGTCACGGCTTACCAGTCGGCCTCCGGCATCGTAAACCTCGTCACGCCGACCTCAGCGGTGGTCATGGGCGGGCTGGCTATCGCCCGGGTGCCCTACGTGCGCTATCTGAAATGGGTGGCGCCGCTGCTGGCGATCCTGACGGTGGTGATTATGGTGGCGTTAAGTCTGGGGGCGTTGTTGTAATTTGCCGGATGGCGCTGCGCTTATCCGGCCTACGGATCGGTGCGGTGTCACCGGTTATTTCGGGAACTGATATGGGAAACATGATGGATTACGAAGAGTACTCTCCCAAAGAACAACTGCAGCTCACGGTGTGCCAGCGTTTGATCGCCGAAAAGAGTTATCTTTCGCAGGAAGAGATTCGCCGCGACCTGCAGGAGAGAGGGTTTGACAGCATCAGCCAGTCGACCGTTTCGCGATTGCTGAAGTTGCTCGGAGTCATAAAAATTCGAAATGCCAAAGGGCTAAAGATTTATTCGTTGAATCCTCAACTGCGCCCTGCCCCTGATGCCGCGCGTACCGTTTCGGAAATGGTGGTGAGCGTCGAGCATAATAGCGAGTTTATCCTTGTCCATACCGTCGCCGGATATGGCCGCGCGGTGGCGCGTATTCTGGATTATCACCAGCTTCCGGAAATATTAGGCGTGGTGGCCGGCAGCAGTATTGTCTGGGTCGCCCCCCGGGTGGTGAAGCGCACCGCGCTGGTGCATAAGCAAATTAATTATTTACTCAGAACGAATTAATATTCATAAAGAACCGTTTGCATTGAGTAAAGCGTGCATTAAATCGCTTGATCCGAAAAGCGAGCTGCGTATAATGCCCGACAATTTGCCGGGAGGAAGCATGGTCAAGCGTGTACGACATAACGTCTTACCGCGTCTGAAATCAGACGCTGGCCTGCCGTTTTTCTTCCCGTTGCTAAACCTATTCCCAGAGCCCCTCATTTGAGGGGCTTTTTTTTGCCCGGCGTCAGGAGATAAACATGAATCCGCTTTATCAAAAACACATCATTTCCATAAACGACCTCAGCCGCGAAGAGCTGGAACTGGTTCTGGAAACCGCGGCAAAACTGAAGGCCAATCCGCAACCGGAGCTGCTGAAGCACAAGGTGATTGCGAGCTGCTTCTTTGAAGCCTCAACCCGCACCCGCCTCTCCTTTGAGACCTCCATGCACCGCCTGGGCGCGAGCGTGGTGGGCTTCTCGGACAGCAGCAACACGTCGCTGGGTAAAAAAGGCGAGACCCTGGCGGATACCATTTCAGTCATCAGCACCTACGTCGACGCGATTGTGATGCGGCACCCGCAGGAGGGCGCGGCGCGTCTGGCAACCGAGTTTTCCGGCGGCATTCCGGTACTGAACGCCGGTGACGGTGCCAACCAGCACCCGACGCAGACCCTGCTGGATCTGTTTACCATTCAGGAGACCCAGGGCACGCTTGAGAACCTGAACATCGCCATGGTTGGCGACCTGAAATACGGCCGCACCGTTCACTCCCTGACCCAGGCGCTGGCGAAATTTAACGGCAACCGCTTCTACTTCATCGCACCGGACGCGCTGGCGATGCCGCAGTACATCCTCGACATGCTGGACGAGAAAGGCATTGCGTGGAGCCTGCATGCCAGCATCGAAGAGGTGATGAGCCACGTGGATATTCTGTACATGACCCGCGTGCAGAAAGAGCGTCTGGACCCGTCCGAATACGCCAACGTGAAGGCGCAGTTCGTGCTGCGCGCCAGCGACCTGGAAGGCGCACGCAACAACATGAAGGTCCTGCATCCGCTGCCGCGCATCGATGAGATCACCACAGACGTCGATAAAACGCCGCACGCCTGGTACTTCCAGCAGGCCGGAAACGGCATTTTCGCCCGCCAGGCGTTACTGGCACTGGTTCTGAATCGCGAATTAGCTCTGTAAGGGGAGACGACCATGACACACGATAACAAACTCCAGGTTGAAGCCATCAAGCGTGGCACCGTGATTGACCACATCCCTGCGCAGGTGGGCTTTAAGCTGCTGACGCTGTTCAAACTGACCGAAACCGACCAGCGCATCACCATCGGCCTGAACCTGCCGTCGGGCGAGATGGGCCGCAAGGACCTGATTAAAATCGAGAACACCTTCCTGACCGACGAGCAGGTTAACCAGCTGTCGCTGTACGCGCCGGACGCTACCGTCAACCGCATCGACGAGTATGAAGTGGTCGGCAAATCCCGCCCGAGCCTGCCGGATCGCATCGAAAACGTGCTGGTTTGCCCGAACAGCAACTGCATCAGTCATGCTGAGCCGGTTTCCTCCAGCTTTGCAGTGAAAAAACGCGCCGATGACATCGCGCTCAAATGCAAATACTGCGAAAAAGAGTTTTCTCATTATGTGGTGCTGGCCAACTAATTGAGGTTGGTAATGAAATCCCGGCTGTTATAATGGCCGGGAACATTCTTAACGCTGTAATTCTGGAGAAAACATGAGCAAAGTACTCGCGACGGAAAATGCACCAGCCGCTATCGGCCCTTACGTTCAGGGCGTTGATCTGGGCAGCATGATCATCACTTCAGGTCAGATCCCCGTAAACCCAAAAACCGGCGCGGTGCCGGAAGATGTCGCGGCGCAGGCGCGTCAGTCGCTGGAAAACGTGCAGGCTATCGTTGAATCTGCCGGCCTGAAAGTGGGTGATATCGTGAAAACCACCGTGTTCGTGAAGGATCTGAACGATTTCGCGACCGTTAATGCCACCTACGAAGCGTTCTTCACCGAGCATAACGCCACCTTCCCGGCGCGCTCCTGCGTGGAAGTGGCGCGTCTGCCAAAAGACGTGAAAATTGAAATCGAAGCGATTGCCGTTCGTCGTTAATTCGCTTTGTCGATAAAAAAAGGCAGCCCAGGCTGCCTTTTTTGTTGCTTGCTACTGATTCCGCGTGGCGCGCAGCAGCGTCTCCAGCGGATAGACCGCCGCAATCACCACTTCGTCCTGCACCTTCGCCGCGTTATCCAGCTCGCTCTGAATCGAGGCGATCTCTTTGTCATCCAGCGTGCCCTGACGCGCCACCAGATCCGTCAGCCGCAGGCCAATGGAGGCCAGCTTATCCACCTCCTGGATCACCGGCTTCATTGCCTTCAGCTGATAGCTGTTTTCGCTTAAGGCCAGCGCGTCGCTGGTGTTGCTCTGCCAGCGGTTAAAGACGTGGCGCAGGGCGTCGGCGCTTTCCGTGTCTTCCGCATCGCTCACCAGACGGTCCGCCCATTTGTGCATCTGGCGCACGGTGGCGCTTTCGGCGTTTAGCGCATCGGCGAAGCGGTTGAGCGGCTCGAACTGATGATAGTTTCCGGACTGGAACTTCAGGTGCTGACGGGTGTAATACTGCGCCGGTTCAATGGCCTGAGCGAGGATCTGCAGCGGCAGGGTGTCGGCATTACCGGCGAGTCGCGTGAACTGCATCTGCTGCTGGGTATGCTGCTGCAGCCCGACCGACACCGTCGACCAGCTGTCCATCGCCTGCAGGCGGGTGTACATGTTGTCGACATCGTTGACATCCTGCGCGGACCACAGCCGCTCCGCCACCGCAAACGTACGCGGCCACAGGCGGATATCCAGCACTGGCGCCACCACGTTTTCCGCCCACAGCGCCGCTTCGCCACCGAGCAGGTTGGCCTGGTTCGCCACGTCTGGCACGACGGGCGGAACGCCTTTCGGCACGTCGTCCAGACGCGTGCCGCTAATCGGGTAGCGCGTATTCCCGACAAGGAAATAACCGGAGAGTTTGTCGTTATCGACGGTGACGACCGGGCGCGTTTCGCCCATCCACATATCGACGGTAAACGTGACCTGGCTGTCATCGCGCCACTCGATGTTCTGCACCGCACGGCGCGATTTCCCGGCAAAATCAATAAACCCGCGCCAGCCGGCATCCCCTTTCACCAGGGTGAAGCTCCCCTCCACCGGCTTGCCCTTCAGGCGCGGCATGGAGAAGGCCCAGCTCTGGGCGCTGTCGGTATCCGCTATCACGTCCACGCCGTTTAAGCCCTGCGGGACGATCTCGTTGCGGTAGTGATAGGCGGTGGACTGGGGCTGGTCGAGATAAAAGCCGGTCGACAGAATGCCCTTGTAGCCATTCTGCGCCACCTGCCCCAGCGCGTCCTGCCCCTGCCAGGACTGGATCAGAATGCTTTTCGGTAAGTCAGGATGGTAGATCTCGTCCCAGCCGACCATCTTGCGGTGATGCTTTTCAAGGATCGTTTCCAGCTTGCGGTTGAAGTAAGCCTGCAGCGCGTGGCTGTCCGCCAGCCTGTTGTCGCGCATAAACTGCTGGATGGCCGGGTTCGCTTTCCACTGGCTGTCGTCCACTTCGTCGCCGCCGATGTGCAGATACGGATCGGGGAAGATCGCCGCCAGTTCGCTGACCATCGCGTCAGCAAAGATGTAAGTCGCCTCTTTGGTGGGATCGAGAACCGGCTTCAGCACGCCCCAGTGGCGTTCCATGGCGTACGGACCCGGCGCGCTCATCAGCTCCGGGTAGGCCACGGCAATCGCCGAGGCGTGGCCCGGCATGTCGATCTCCGGCACCACGCGAATGCCGCGCTCGGCGGCGTAACGCACCACCTCACGCATCTGTTCAGGCGTGTAGAACAGCCCGTCGCTGGCAAGCTGCGTCAGCTTAGGGTAGCGCTTCGAGCTGAAGCGCCAGCCCTGGTCGTCGGTCAAATGCCAGTGCAGCACGTTGAGCTTCGCCGCAGCCATGCCGTCGATCTGGCGTTTGATATCCGGCAGCGGGATAAAGTGACGTGCCGAATCGAGCAGCAGCCCGCGCCACGGGAAACGCGGCGAATCTTCAATGGTCACCCACGGCAGAGAGGTATTTTCCGCCCCGTTCTGCATCAGCTGGAGCAGGGTTTCCATGGCGCGCAAGGCACCGAAACGGGTGTTGGCGGAGATAGTCACGCCGTTGGCATCCACCGTGAGCTTATAGCTTTCGTCGCTGTCCGGCAGAGGCTGCGGCTTCACCTTTTTGGCAATCGCGATGCGGATAGTCGGTTTGTCTGGCTTTTCAGCCTGCGGCTGCAGCGTCCAGCCGGTTTGCAGGGCGATGCGCTGGCGCAGGCGGTTGGCGGCGTCACCGAGATCGTCCCCGCTGACGCTAATGGATACGTTGTTGCTGAGCACCAGCGCGCCCTGGGTCGTCGGGCGTTCGACCTTCGCAGGCCAGGGCATTAAAGGGAGATCCCCTGCCGGGGCGGCAAAGGCAGAGGCGCCGAGCATCAGCCCGGCGGTTAAGAGACTGTACCGTAACATGAATGTTCCTTATCTGACGGGCCAAATAAAGGCAAAACATTCTGTTAACATGCGCTCAATTTGTCGTCAAGCGAATGCGCCGACGGAGATCACAGGTTGTTGAATTTGGGAGGAAAGCTAGTGCCGGGTGGCGGCTTCGCCTTACCCGGCCTACGTTCTGATCGTAGGCCCGGTAAGCGCAGCGCCACCGGGCTTGCCGTTACTGCCAGCCATACCGACGCGCATAGAACCCTTTCACCATCTGCGTCAGCACCATGTAACCCGCGAGGATCGCCACCAGCCACGGGAAGTAGCTCAGCGGCAACGCCTGCAGCTGCAGGTAGCTCGCCAGCGGTGAGAACGGCAGCGCGATGCCGAGCGCCATCACAATCCCCGTCATCACAATCAGCGGCCATGCGGCACGGCTCTGGATGAATGGAATGCGGCGCGTGCGGATCATATGCACAATCAGCGTCTGCGACAGCAAACCGACCACGAACCAGCCGGACTGGAACAGCGTCTGGTGTTCCGGGGTGTTGGCGTGGAACACAAACCACATCAGGCAGAAGGTCAGAATGTCGAAGATGGAGCTGATCGGGCCAAAGAACAGCATAAAGCGCCCAAGATCTGCCGGGTTCCAGTGCTGCGGCTTCTGGATCTGCTCGTCGTCCACGTTATCAAACGGGATAGCCACCTGAGACACGTCGTACATCAGGTTCTGGATCAGCAGGTGCAGCGGCAGCATCGGCAGGAACGGCAGAAACGCGCTCGCCACCAGCACGCTAAAAACGTTACCGAAGTTGGAGCTGGCGGTCATCTTGATGTACTTGAGCATATTGGCAAAGGTACGGCGCCCTTCGATGACGCCCTCCTCCAGCACCATCAGGCTCTTTTCCAGCAGAATGATATCCGCCGCTTCACGGGCAATATCGACCGCTCCGTCTACGGAGATACCGATATCCGCCGCACGCAGAGCGGGCGCATCGTTGATGCCGTCGCCCATAAAGCCCACCACGTGCCCTTCGCGCTTAAGCAGGGTGACGATGCGCTCTTTGTGCATCGGCGTCAGGCGGGCAAACAGCGTGGTGCGCTGGGCAAGCTTTGCCAGCTCGTCATCAGAGAGATGTTCAATATCGCTCCCGACCACCACATCACCCGCGTCCAGCCCCACCTCGTGGCACACTTTCGCCGCCACCAGTTCGCTGTCGCCGGTGAGGATTTTCACGGTAATACCGCTCGCCTTCAGCGCTTTGAGCGCCGGTGCGGTGGTCTCTTTCGGTGGATCGAGGAAGGCGATGTAACCCTCGAGGATCAGATCGGATTCGTCGATACGCTGATAGTCCCCCTCGCGCGCCGGCAGGAACTTGCTCGCCACCGCCACCACGCGCAGCCCCTGACGGTTCAGGTTGTCGGTGACGCGCTTGATGCGGCGCAGCATGGTGTCGTCCAGCGGCACGATGTCGCCGTTATAGCGTACCTGCGTCGACACGTTCAGGATCTCCTGCAGCGCGCCTTTGCAGATCAGCTGATGCACATCCGTCTGCTCGCTCACCACCACCGACATGCGGCGGCGCTCGAAGTCGAACGGGATCTCATCCACCTTCTGCCAGCGGCCGGAGAGCGTGCGGGCTGACTCTTCATCTACCCCTTCCAGCACCGCGACGTCGAGCAGGTTTTTCAGCCCGGTCTGGTAATGGCTGTTCAGCCACGCGCTGTGCAGCACGCGCTCGCTGGTTTTGCCGGAGATATCGGTGTGGTTCTCCAGCACGATTTTGTCCTGCGTCAGGGTGCCGGTTTTATCGGTGCAGAGAATGTCCATCGCGCCAAAGTTTTGAATGGCGTCGAGGTGTTTGACGATCACCTTCTGTTTAGAGAGTTTCACCGCCCCGCGCGCCAGCGTAGAGGTGACAATCATCGGCAGCATTTCCGGCGTTAAGCCGACGGCCACGGAGAGCGCAAACAGCGCCGCTTCCCACCAGTCGCCTTTGGTGTAGCCGTTGATCAGCAGCACGATCGGCGTCATCACCATCATAAAGCGGATCAGCAGCATGCTGACGCGGCCAATTCCTTTCTGGAAGGCATTCGGCTCGCTCTCCTGCTCGCTGACGCGCCCGGCAAGCTGACCAAACCAGGTGTTGCCCCCGGTGGCGGTGACTATCGCCTGCGCGGTGCCGCTGACGACCGTGGTGCCCATAAAGCACAGGGTGTCGCACTCGAGCGGGTTCATCTGCTGCGGGTCGCGGCTGCGCGCCACCTTTTCCACGGGCAGGGATTCCCCGGTCAGGGAGGCCTGCGCGACGAAGAGATCGCGTGCCTGGATGATGCGTAAATCCGCCGGGATCATGTCCCCCGCAGCCAGCTTCACCAGATCCCCCGGCACCAGCTGGTCGATAGGCAATTCCACCCAGGCGTTTTCGCCGAGATCGTTGATCACGCGCGAGACGGTCGCGGTGTTGCTGACCATCGCCTTCAGGGCGTCCGCCGCTTTGGTGGAGCGGGCCTCCTGAATAAAGTTCAGCAGCGTGGAGATGCCCACCATCAGGGCAATCACCCCTGCGGCAAACAGATCTTCCGTCGCATAGGAGATGAGGCCGAGCACGGTCAGCAGCAGGTTAAACGGGTTGCGGTAGCAGAGCCACAGATGCACCCACCACGGAGACGGCTTTTGCGCCGGAATGAGGTTATCGCCATGCACGGCACGGATTTTTTCCACTTCTGCCGCGTTCAGCCCTTCCGGGTGCCCGCCAAAGGCGCGCCAGACTTCGTTTTCATCCATCGCCGCCACGTTCAGGCAGCGTTCGGTCAGGGACGCGGGGATCGCCGCCCCCGCCATGTTTTTGGCATTGGGCAGCGGGTCGCGCTGAACAAGACGGTGTGGCAGGTGGCGGCTCAGCAGGGCCTGCAGCTGCCGGGTGATATTTTTAAACATAGTCATTCCTCCGCATCCGCAAACGCGGACGCAGCTTTTCCTTCAGGCGTGGCAAAGCCGTACCTGAGAGGCACTCAATTTTTCAAGCAGGAACGTTTGGGACGTTGCTGCCTCACATCACCGGTGAGTCAGCAACAGGCTGGCTTACCGGAAAGAACGCATTCTCCCGTTCAGGAGAGGTGTGGGATCGGGATCCATGAAGCCTCCGGTAAGTAAAAAGTAGGGTGTCGCCGCGCAGTATAAGGATTTAAGCGTACCCTTTGTGACGATTCGGGCGGTATTATACCCCCCTGCAAATAAACCGAACGTAAACCAGACTTTGCCCATAGCGAAATCGCGCTATAGCATTAGGCTCAATTGACCATTTTGTCGTTGTTACAGGGAATACAGCATGCAGAACCGCCTTACGATTAAAGACATCGCGCGTTTAAGCGGCGTGGGGAAATCAACCGTCTCACGCGTGCTGAACAACGAAAGCGGCGTCAGCGAACGCACCCGCGAGCGCGTTGAGGCGGTCATGAATCAGCACGGTTTTTCCCCTTCCCGCTCCGCGCGCGCCATGCGCGGGCAGAGTGACAAAGTGGTCGCCATCATTGTCTCGCGTCTGGATTCTCTGTCTGAAAACCTCGCCGTGCAGACCATGCTGCCCGCCTTCTATGAGCAGGGATATGACCCGATCATGATGGAGAGCCAGTTCTCGCCACAGCTGGTGGAAGAGCATCTGGGTATGCTCCAGCGGCGCAACATTGACGGCGTGGTGCTGTTCGGCTTTACCGGCATCAAAGACGAGATGCTAAAACCCTGGCAGCCGTCGCTGGTGCTGCTGGCCCGCGATGCCCACGGTTTTGCCTCCGTCTGCTATGACGACGAGGGCGCGATTATCACCCTGATGCAGCGCCTGTTTGACGAAGGCCATCGCCACATCAGCTTCCTCGGCGTACCGCACGCGGACGTCACCACCGGCAAGCGCCGCCATGAGGCCTATCTGGCCTTTTGCAAAAAGCACAACCTCTCCGCCGTGGCCTCCCTGCCGGGGCTGGGGATGAAGCAGGGCTACGAGCAGGTCGCCAGCGTCCTGACGCCGCAAACTACCGCGCTGGTGTGCGCCACGGATACGCTGGCGCTGGGCGCGAGTAAATATCTTCAGGAGCAGCGTATCGATAACCTGCAGGTGGCGAGCGTCGGCAGCACGCCATTGATGAAGTTTTTGCACCCGGAAATTATTACCGTCGACCCGGGTTATGCCGAGTCCGGCAGACAGGCCGCCGCGCAGCTGATCGAGCAGATCAACGGGCGCGCTGAGCCGCGTCAGATCGTTATCCCTGCCCACCTTTCTTAACCCCCGCTCAACGGTTTATTGTGATCTTCGCCCGATTTCGGGAACGTTCCCATTTTCGCCGTCACGCTGAAGGAGTAGGCTTGCGCTCAGGTCATTACCCCCCTCACCATCTGTCATGAGGTTTCATGATGAGTAAAGTCAAACAAGCAGATATCGATCAGTTGATCGTCCTGGTCGGCGGCCGCGAAAACATCGCTACCGTCAGCCATTGCATTACCCGCCTGCGCTTCGTGCTGAACGATCCGGCCAAAGCTAACCCGAAGGCCATTGAAGAACTCTCCATGGTTAAAGGCTGCTTCACCAACGCCGGTCAGTTCCAGGTCGTGATTGGTACCGAAGTGGGCGATTACTATCAGGCTCTGCTGGCAACGACCGGGCACTCCTCCGCCGATAAAGAGCAGGCGAAGAAGGCCGCACGCCAGAACATGAAGTGGCACGAGCAGCTGATTTCCCACTTTGCGGAGATCTTCTTCCCGCTGCTGCCAGCGCTGATCAGCGGAGGCTTGATTTTAGGCTTCCGTAACGTCATCGGTGACGTGCCGATGAGTGACGGCAAAACCCTGGCGCAGATGTACCCGGCGCTGAAAACCGTGTACGACTTCCTGTGGCTGATTGGCGAGGCGATCTTCTTCTATCTGCCGGTGGGGATCTGCTGGTCCGCGGTGCGCAAGATGGGCGGTACGCCGATCCTCGGTATCGTACTCGGCGTCACGCTGGTCTCTCCGCAGTTAATGAACGCTTACTTACTTGGTCAGCAGGTGCCTGAGGTGTGGAACTTCGGCCTGTTTACCATCGCCAAAGTGGGCTATCAGGCGCAGGTCATTCCGGCCCTGCTGGCGGGGCTGGCGCTGGGCTTTATCGAAACCCGCCTGAAGCGCATTGTGCCGGATTACCTCTATCTGGTGGTGGTGCCGGTGTGCTCGCTGATTCTGGCGGTCTTCCTGGCGCATGCCTTTATCGGTCCGTTTGGCCGCATGATTGGCGACGGCGTGGCCTTCGCGGTGCGTCACCTGATGACCGGCAGCTTCGCCCCGATTGGCGCCGCGCTGTTTGGCTTCCTGTACGCCCCGCTGGTGATCACCGGCGTGCACCAGACCACGCTGGCCATTGATATGCAGATGATCCAGAGCCTCGGCGGCACACCGGTCTGGCCGATTATCGCCCTGTCTAACATTGCTCAGGCGTCCGCAGTGACCGGCATCATCATCGTCAGCCGCAAGCACAACGAACGCGAGATCTCCGTTCCGGCGGCCATCTCCGCCTACCTGGGCGTCACCGAACCGGCGATGTACGGTATCAACCTGAAATACCGCTTCCCGATGCTCTGCGCGATGATCGGTTCCGGTCTGGCGGGCCTGGTGTGCGGACTGAACGGCGTAATGGCAAACGGGATTGGCGTCGGCGGCCTGCCGGGCATCCTCTCCATCCAGCCCGCTTACTGGCAGGTGTTCGCCCTGGCAATGGCCATCGCGATTATCGTCCCAATGGCGCTGACTACCGTGGTTTATCAGCGTAAGTTCCGTCAGGGCTCGCTGCAGATTGTTTAACTTTCTCTTTCGGGGCGCAGTTGCGCCCCTTCGCATTTGCAGGAACACACTATGAATACCCTTCCTCACTGGTGGCAAAACGGCGTTATCTACCAGATTTACCCCAAGAGTTTCCAGGACACCACCGGCAGCGGCACCGGCGATTTACGCGGCGTGACGCAGCGTCTGGACTACCTGAAAACCCTCGGCATCGACGCCATCTGGTTGACGCCGTTTTATATCTCCCCGCAGGTGGATAACGGCTACGACGTGGCGAATTACACCGCCATCGACCCGGCGTACGGCACGCTGGATGATTTCGACGAACTGGTCGCCGAGGCGCACCAGCGCGGCATTCGCATCGTGCTGGATATGGTGTTCAACCACACCTCAACCCAGCACCCCTGGTTCCGGGAATCGCTGAACAAAGCGAGCCCGTACCGCCAGTTCTACATCTGGCGCGACGGCACGCCTGAGCAGTTGCCCAACAACTGGCGCTCCAAGTTTGGCGGCAACGCCTGGCGCTGGCACGCAGAGAGCGAGCAGTATTACCTGCACCTGTTCGCGCCGGAGCAGGCGGACCTCAACTGGGAAAATCCGGCGGTGCGCGCCGAGCTGAAAAAGGTGTGCGAGTTCTGGGCCGACCGCGGCGTCGACGGCTTGCGCCTCGATGTCATTAACCTGATTTCGAAAGATCAGGATTTCCCGAATGATGAGACGGGTGACGGTCGCCGCTTCTACACTGACGGGCCGCGCATCCATGAATATCTGCAGGAGATGAGCCGCGACGTCTTTACCCCGCGCAACCTGATGACGGTAGGCGAGATGTCCTCGACTTCGCTGGAGAACTGCCAGCAGTATGCTTCTCTCGATGGCCGCGAGCTGTCGATGACCTTTAACTTCCACCACCTGAAGGTGGACTATCCCGGCGGCGAAAAGTGGACGAAGGCGAAGCCGGACTTCGTGGCGCTGAAAACCCTCTTCCGCCACTGGCAGCAGGGGATGCATAACAAAGCCTGGAACGCCCTGTTCTGGTGTAACCACGACCAGCCGCGCATCGTGTCGCGCTTCGGTGACGAAGGAGAATACCGGGTTCACGCCGCGAAAATGCTCGGCATGGTGCTGCACGGTATGCAGGGCACGCCGTATATCTATCAGGGCGAAGAGCTTGGGATGACGAACCCGCACTTCAGCCGCATCACCGATTACCGCGACGTGGAAAGCCTGAACATGTTCGCCGAACTGCGCGCCAACGGCCGCGATCCGGATGAATTACTGGCAATCCTGGCGAGTAAGTCCCGGGATAATGGCCGCACGCCAATGCAGTGGGACGCGTCGCACAATGCGGGCTTTAGCGAGGGTGAACCGTGGATTGGCGTCTGCGATAACTACGAAACCGTGAACGCCCGCTCGGCGCTCGACGATGCGGGTTCCGTCTTCTATACCTATCAGTCGCTGATTAGCCTGCGCAAAACCCTGCCGGTGCTGACGTGGGGGGATTATGAGGATCTCCTGCCGGAACACCCTTCTCTGTGGTGCTACCGTCGCCAGTGGCAGGGACAGACCCTGATCGTTGCAGCGAACCTGAGTAATACGCCCCAGGAATGGCAGACAGATCTTCTCAGCGGTAAGTTGCAGGTGCTGATGAGTAACTACCCGACACCGCAAACGACGTCGCTGCGTCCGTTTGAAGCCGTCTGGTGGTTGCAACAGTAACCGTCCTGCCGGGTGCAGCCCTGCACCCGGCTTACTTTACTGTTTTTGTTGAATAATTAATCAGATTTTTCTCTCTCGCCTTTACAAATGCTGTAGCGCCCGCCGTTTGTACTCTCGCCTTTTTACTTTGTTCTGAATCAAATAAATCGCAAACATGTTTGATGCAAATCACTATATGTAGCACTTAAAATGCACACCGACCCAACATCTTGTATTTATCGTCTACTATTCCAACAACAAGACGGCGCTTACGCTGGCCGGAATTGTGGATAACACGAGCTGGGAACGCGGGAAGTCTTTGGCCTGGCGGGAAATGCGTCCGGTGAATACTTCTCCACCTCTGTGGATAACCTGTTTTCAAAAATGGAGTGATCATGACACCGCATGTGATGAAACGTGATGGCTGTAAAGTGCCGTTTAAATCAGAGCGCATCCAGGAAGCCATTCTGCGTGCAGCTAAAGCAGCGGGAGTCGATGACGCAGATTACTGCGCCACCGTCGCAGAAGTCGTTAGCAGCCAGATGAATGAGCGCAGCCAGGTCGATATCAACGAGATCCAGACCGCGGTTGAGAACCAGCTGATGGCAGGACCTTACAAGCAGCTGGCGCGCGCCTATATTGAGTACCGCCACGATCGCGACGTGCAGCGCGAGAAGCGCGGTCGTCTGAACCAGGAGATCCGTGGCCTGGTAGAGCAGACCAACTCCGCCCTGCTCAATGAAAACGCCAACAAAGACAGTAAAGTGATCCCCACCCAGCGCGATCTGCTGGCCGGTATCGTCGCCAAACACTATGCCCGCCAGCATCTGCTGCCGCGCGACGTGGTTTCGGCGCACGAGCGCGGCGAAATTCACTACCACGATCTCGACTATTCGCCGTTCTTCCCGATGTTCAACTGCATGCTGATCGACCTGAAAGGCATGCTGACCCACGGTTTTAAAATGGGCAACGCCGAGATTGAACCGCCTAAGTCAATCTCCACGGCCACCGCGGTCACGGCGCAGATTATCGCCCAGGTCGCCAGCCATATTTACGGCGGCACCACCATTAACCGTATTGATGAAGTGCTGGCTCCGTTCGTCACGGCAAGCTTCAACAAGCACCGTAAAACGGCTGACGAGTGGCACATTCCGGACGCTGACGGCTACGCGCACTCCCGCACCGAAAAAGAGTGCTACGACGCGTTCCAGTCGCTGGAATATGAGGTAAACACGCTGCACACCGCCAACGGCCAGACGCCGTTTGTGACCTTCGGCTTTGGCCTGGGCACCAGCTGGGAATCGCGTCTGATCCAGCAGTCCATTCTTCGCAACCGTATTTCCGGCCTTGGCAAAAACCGCAAAACTGCGGTGTTCCCAAAGCTGGTGTTCGCGATTCGTGACGGCCTGAACCACAAGTTTGGCGATCCAAACTACGACATTAAACAGCTGGCGCTGGAGTGCGCGAGCAAGCGCATGTATCCGGACATCCTGAACTACGATCAGGTGGTGAAGGTCACCGGTTCGTTTAAAACGCCAATGGGCTGCCGCAGCTTCCTCGGCGTGTACGAGGATGAAAACGGCGAGCAGATCCACGACGGGCGCAACAACCTCGGCGTGATCAGCCTCAACCTGCCGCGCATCGCGCTGGAAGCGAAAGGCAATGAAGACGCCTTCTGGGCGCTGCTGGACGAGCGCCTGCAGCTGGCGCGTAAGGCGCTGATGACCCGTATTGCCCGTCTGGAAGGGGTCAAAGCCCGCGTCGCGCCGATCCTCTATATGGAAGGGGCCTGTGGCGTGCGCCTGAAGGCGGACGATGACGTGTCTGAGATCTTCAAAAACGGTCGCGCGTCGATTTCGCTGGGCTACATCGGCATTCACGAAACCATCAACGCGCTGTTTGGCGATACGCACATGTACGACAGCGAAGCCCTGCGTGAGAAAGGCATCGCCATCGTTCAGCGCCTGCGCGACGCGGTAGACCAGTGGAAAGAGGAAACCGGCTACGGGTTCAGCCTGTATAGCACCCCAAGCGAGAACCTGTGCGACCGCTTCTGCCGTCTGGACACCGCCGAGTTCGGGATTGTGGAAGGCGTGACCGACAAAGGGTACTACACCAACAGCTTCCACCTCGATGTGGAGAAGAAGGTGAACCCGTACGACAAGATCGACTTCGAAGCGGCGTATCCGCCGATCGCCAGCGGCGGCTTCATCTGCTACGGCGAGTACCCGAACATTCAGCACAACCTGAAGGCGCTGGAGGACGTGTGGGATTACAGCTACCAGCACGTGCCGTATTACGGGACCAACACGCCTATCGACGAGTGCTACGAGTGCGGCTTTACCGGCGAGTTTGAATGTACGAGTAAAGGCTTTACCTGCCCGAAATGCGGCAACCACGATGCGGCCCGCGTCTCCGTGACCCGCCGCGTGTGCGGCTATCTCGGCAGCCCGGACGCCCGTCCGTTTAACGCTGGCAAACAGGAAGAGGTGAAGCGCCGCGTGAAGCATCTGGGGAATGGACAGATCGGTTAATCCGCTGCCACGTTAATGCCCGGTGGCGCTGCGCTTACCGGGCCTACGGACCGCTCTCTTTTGTAGGCCGGGTAAGCGCAGCGCCACCCGGCGTGGTTATTCGCGATGAACTATCACCAGTACTACCCCGTCGACATCGTCAACGGCCCCGGCACCCGCTGCACCCTGTTCGTCTCAGGCTGCGTCCACGAATGCCCCGGCTGCTACAACAAAAGCACCTGGCGCCTGAATTCCGGCAAGCCGTTCACCACGGAGATGGAAGATAAAATCATCAGCGACCTGAACGACACGCGCATTCACCGCCAGGGAATTTCGCTCTCCGGCGGCGATCCGCTGCATCCGCAAAACGTGCAGGATATTTTGAAGCTGGTGAAGCGCATTCGCCGCGAGTGCTCGGGAAAAGATATCTGGGTCTGGACAGGCTACAAGCTGGATGAGCTGAACGCGCAGCAAATGGAAGTCGTGGATCTGATTAACGTGCTGGTCGACGGCAAGTTCATGCAGGATTTAAAAGACCCGGCGCTCATCTGGCGCGGCAGCAGCAACCAGGTTGTGCATCATTTGCGTTGATCAAAGGCGGATGTTATCCATCCGCCCTTATCTCAAAAACGACTCAAACTCTCCATCGCCACCGCCTTAAAGCCGGCAAAATCCTCGCAGCTACAGAGACGTGACATCGCCCGCTCGCGCAGGAAGGTGACGAAGATATCGTAAATCGCCATCGCCTCTTCGTATTCGCTTTTGCTGATGGCAAGCAGGAAGATGACGTGCGCGGTTTCGTCGCCCCACTGCACGCCGTGCGGAGCCAGCACGGTGTAGACCACCGTTTTCTGCGCCAGCAGGCCGAGGGAGTGCGGCAGCGCGATGCCGTCGCCGAGCATGGTGCTGACGATAGCTTCACGCTCAACAACCGAATCCAGAAACTCCGCGCCAACAAAGCCTTCGGCCTCAAGCTGTTCACACAGCTCGCGGAACAGCGTCTGCTGATCGATCGGCTTGTCGATAATGCGGAAGTGGGCCGCGTCGAAGTATTTATCCAGCATCCACGGGCGGGTGCGGTCCACCAGCACCAGTTTGCCAATCTGTTCTAACTGATAGTCGGTCGGGAACGGGGCGATCATCACCACCGGTTTTGACTTTTCGCTGACGCGGGCGGTGGCGATCACAAAGTCTTCGCCAATCGTTTCCGCCAGCTCGTACTCGCGCAGGGTGAGCGTGCGCGTTACCTCAATCTGCGGGTATTTACGCTGCAGCACCGCCTCAATCATGCGCACCATCGCATTACCGGCGTCGCATACCAGCAGCACGCGCGGCTGACGCTGATAGCCAATGTTGTAGTGGCGCTCCAGTCCGACACCAATATGCAGCACCAGGAAACCAATCTCGTTTTCGCTGATCACATACGGCGTGTATTTGCCCCAGCTCGACACCGCGGCCAGCGTCATGTCCCACGCCATCGGGTAGTGCTGCTTGATGTTATCCAGCAGCGGATTGGGGATCATGATTTGATACCGCACGCGGGTGATCATGGTTTTAATATGCGTCAGCAGATCCGCGTGCAGCTGCGCGTCGCTAAGCAGGTTGTAGTTATAGTGGGTGTTGATGTAGCGCAGGATGTAGTTGACCAGCGCTTCATCGTCATCGGCATTAATCGCGCTGGGCGCGATCTCCTGGATCTGCCGCGCCGCAATGTGCACGCACAGCCAGCTCTCCTCCGACGGCGAAAGCGTTTTGCCCGCCAGCTGCTGGATGGTCACCGCGATATCCTTCGCCGCCTCGCGCACGTTCTCTTCCACGTCTTCGGCATGGAATTCCGGCAGCGGATAACCTTCGCTGATGCGACGTACCGACACCGCGCAGTACAGGCGCAGGAACAGCTCGCCTTCATCAGTCAGGCGAATGTGGTGACGCGTCAAGGCGTCGTGCAGCACCGGCACCATCTGCTCCGCCACGCCCGCATTCAGCGCCACGTCGGTCACCAGCGGGTTCAGGCTGTCCTGCTGCGCCAGCTCCCAGAGCAGATCGGTCAGGCACGCGCGGGTCGACATCTCGCTGCCAAACAGCTTCATCCCATGGCGCGGACGGGTTTCCAGCGTCAGGTTGTAACGATGAAACCACTCGCGTACCTCCGCCATGTCGCTTTGCAGCGTGGCGCGGCTGACGAACCACTCGTCCGCCAGATCCTCCAGCTTAAGCGAAAACGCCGAGGTGAGAAAACGCACCACCAGATAATGCACGCGCTCCGGCCCGGTCCGTGGGATACGCAGCGCGCGCGGGTGGGATGCCTGAAGCTGCTGATAGCGCTCGGCATCCTCAATTTTGAGCTGGTAGCCGTTGCCCCGGCTCAGGATAAACTGCGCGCCGTGGCTGGCCAGCAGCGCGTTCAGGGCGGTGATATCCGCACGGACGGTTCGCGTGGAGACCGACAGCCGCTGCGCCAGCTCGTCCTGCGGCAGCGTCTCGTTTTGCAACAGATCGAAAAGTTGCGCTAAACGTTGGTTCGGAAATCGCACGTCGTTGTCCTCTAACAGCTTAAGGTGAAATGACCATCTGGGATGGGCTGCCGACCGGGGTATAGTCCGGTTCGAAGCTCAATTTCCCGTCCTGCGCCACGCGGAAACGGGTAATGTTGTCGCTGCGCTGGTTCATGACGTACAGCCAGCGTCCCTGCTTATCGAGCGTCAGGGTGCGGGGATAATCACCACGCGTCCACACGTCATCCTGATGCGTCAGCGTGCCCTCTGCTGTTACGGTAAAGTGCCCGATGCTGTTATGCAAACGGTTAGCCACGTACAGCTGCCTGCCATCGGCGCTTAATGCGAGCCCGGCAGCAAAGCTGGTGCCTTTGTAACCTTCCGGCAGGGCAGAAACCGTTTTATCCTCTTTCAGGGTGCCGTTGGCGTTCACGGTATACCGGGTGAGCGTAGACGCCTCTTCGTTAATCAGCCACAGGGCATCGCCCTTCGGCGTAAAGACAAAGTGGCGCGGCCCGGCGCCTTTCGAGGAGGCGCTGATAAACGGTGGATCGTTCGGCGTCAGCTTTTCTGTCCGATCGTCAAAACGGTACTGATAGATGCGATCCAGCCCAAGATCGGTGGAAAACACGTACTTCCCGCTCGGATCGGCGGCGATCATGTGCGCATGGGGGCCGTTATGATCGCTGATCGCGAAACTGCCCTCCGCAGCAGCTTCGGGCTTCGCCGCGCCCGGTTCGCCTTGATCCTGATGTTTGTCCGTGGCTTCACCCAGGCTACCGTCTGCGTTAACGGGTAAAACGGCAATTGAGCCGCTGACATAGTTCGCCACCAGCAGATGCTGGCCGTTCGGCGTCAGGGAGAGATACACCGGCCCGGCACCGCCGGAGGCCACCTGATTGAGCTCGCTCAGCTCACCGTTATCGCCGACGCGCAGCGCCTGCACCACGCCCTGCTCCACTTCACTTGCCAGATACAGCGTTTTGCCGTCCTGTGAAAGGGTCAACTGCGCCGCATTCGGCAGTTTGCTCACCAGCGTTTTATCGTTCAGCGCGCCGGTTTGCGGGTTAACAGTAAAACGGTACAACCCTTCACCGTTCGGATTATAGGTACCCACCCAGGCATATTGCGTCTGGGCGACAGCGGCGGTGGCGAGCATCGAGAGTGAAGCGACAAGCAAGGTACGGGTGTGCATGGTGGCTCCTGTATATATGTGAGTTCTACTTCACCAGCTTCTTCGTCATCGCCAGCAGGGTACGCACATCTTCCGGACGCGTATCACCGCTGGCTTTGTCGATAATCGAGCTGTAGATATGCGGGATGATTTTGCTCACGCCCGCGTCGAGGGCGATCTGCAGGATCTCCTCATAGTTTTCCAGATCGATACCTCCGGTCGGCTCCAGCCAGAAGTCGTGACGGGCGCAGGCTTCCGCCACCGCTTTGTACTCGTCACGGCACTTCAGGCCGCCCATCGGGAAGTATTTGATAGAGCTGCCGCCGAAATCTTTCAGCAGAGCAATCGCCGTTTCAACCGGCACGATGCCGTCCGGCGCTGCGCTGCTCAGCGGGCCGGTGGAGATTTTAACCATCCCGACGGTGCCGGTCGGAGAGACCAGACCGTTAACCACAGAGTCGTTCTGTCCCAGCAGCGCGCGGCTGGTAGCCACGCCGGTAAAGACCTGGTTAACGTGCTGCGGCTGCACCTGACGGGAGATCTCGCTCACCATCGCCGACTGGTTCGGATCCCCCGCGCCGAGGCCAACGGAGAGCGCGTTATCTATCAGCGCCGCGTACTCGCGCATATCCGCTACCGCGCTGGCCACGTCCGGGTAATTTTTGGAGAGCACGCCCACCAGCACATGACCTTCCGCCGCCTCGTAGATGGCGCTGGCGTTGGCCTTCGACCCTGCCAGCACGTTCAGACAGACGCGGTCACGGTAAAAGTTGGGGGTCAGTTTCATGCGTTTTTCTCCTGTCCTAACACTTCGCTAATGCGGCGGTACACGATGTTCAGCTGATCAGCATTCACGCTGCGTACATCCGCTTCGATAATCCCTTCGTTGGCCTTGTAGCCACGGAAGTAAATGGCGTATTCGCCCTGCTTCAGCTTCGCCACCAGGTCACCCGTGCCGACGCCGGTGGTGGCTTCGTCAAATTTAATCTCGGTGCGGGCGATGTCGCGTCCGGCGCTGTCCCAGACCACGCGCGCGGTCACACCGTTCAGGGTGTTGAGCGCCTCGATAAACGGCGTCATTTTCGCCACCATCTCGTCGCCGCTCTCTTTGGTGGCCGTCAGATAGTGTTCGATGGCGCAGGTCAGGCCAAGAATGCCCTCTTTACCCACCTTCATGGCACGGCCAATGCCCGCCGTCTGGCGTTTGACCCACTCAACGTACTGGGTTTTGCCGATCACCAGCCCGCTGGTTGGGCCTTCGATCGCCTTCGCGCCGCTGTAGATCACCAGGTCCGCACCGGAGCGGTAGTAAACATGCAGATCTTCTTCCGCCGCGGCATCAACGATGAGCGGCAAGTCGTGTTTACGCGCGACAACCGCCGCCTGCTCGACGCTGAGCATGCTTTTCTGCACGCAGTGGTGAGATTTGATATAGAGGATCGCGGCCGTGCGCGGGGTGATCGCCGCCGCCAGCTGATCGGCGGAACATTCGTTGGCGTAGCCCGCCTCCACCAGCCTGCCGCCGCCCAGCGCGACCATGGTGCCCACCGGCGCGCCAAAGTTCACGTTGTGGCCTTTCGGCAGGACGATTTCGTTGTTCTCAATCGGGGTGACGTGCAGATTTTCCAGCAGCCAGTCGCTGTCTTTGACCAGCACCGCCGCCACGGACTGGGCAATGCCCGCCGACGCGCAGGAGACGACCGTCGCCCCTTCCACGTCCAGCAGCTTCGCGATGTACTCCCCGGTTTTATTGACCAGATCCTTCATCTCGAAATAGTGATTCATGCCGTCCATCGCCGCCTGTACCACCTCCGGACGCGGCGTGGAGACGCCCAGCGCCGTCATGCGGCCAGAGGTGTTGATAACCTGCTTTAAGCGGTACTTCTCATAAATCGAAGGCATTTTCCGTGCTCCCTTGTTCGGTCATGTAGCCCTTGCCCGCGCGGATCGCGGCAAGCGGCACCAGAATGTGTTCAGCCTGCAGGCTGTCGTTTTCGGCATCCGACAGCACCGTCGGCTGACGTTTGAGGATGAATAGCGTCAGGTCGGCGTCGAGACCCGGCTGAATGCGGCCCTTGCGCGTCAGGCGCAGGCCGTCGGCGGCATTCGCCGTGACGCAGTCAATCACCTGCGGCAATGACATGCCGATGGCG
This sequence comes from Enterobacter sp. ku-bf2, assembly GCF_001742765.1. NCBI lineage: Bacteria > Pseudomonadati > Pseudomonadota > Gammaproteobacteria > Enterobacterales > Enterobacteriaceae > Enterobacter > Enterobacter sp. ku-bf2. Next base: position 113,104 of record NZ_MDVW01000018.1, on the reverse strand, counting down.
AGAAACTTCGACATCACGCTTGCCAGCGAGCCCACCGGGCCGTTGATGCGGTTGCGGCAGTAGATATCTGAGCTGATGGTGTGCGGCAGAATGCCCATCGCGATGGCGCGTTTTGCCACCTCAAAGCTAAAGCTCGCCGTGCCGTGCCCCACGTCCAGACGCACGCCGCGCTTCAGGGCAGAGGATATGGAGGCGCGCAGCTCGCCCGAGGGCGTCAGAATGCGGTTAGGCTTGCCGTTATAGCAGTGGGTAATGATGTCGCCGGAACTCAGGAGTTCGGCGATTTCGTCGAGATTTGGCGGGTTGTTGCCGATGTGCACCATCAGCGGCAGGTCGCCGTTCTCTTTCTGAATCGCTTTCGCGCGCGCCAGCGGCGTGATGCCGTTGTCACCGACCACGCTGCTGCTCATGCGTGCCTTCAGGCCGACGATAAAATCAGGGTGGCGCTTCACCGCCTGCTTCACCGCATCGGCATCAACATTAGCCATATTGGCCAGCTCGTTCTGGGCAATCAGCCCCACGCGGGAGATGTTCAGCAAAGCAAAAACCTCGGTGGAGGCCTTGCGGGTTATCGCGTAGAAATCGTCCACATCGTCGGCGCCGGTGCTGCCCGCGTCCACTACGGTGGTGACGCCGGTGGCAACGCCCACGCTGTCGGGTTCGTCGTGGTAAATCGGGGAATTCGGGTAGCAGTGTACGTGGGAGTCAATCCAGCCTGCGCTGACGAACACTTCACCGTTCAGCTCAACCGTTTTATGCGCGGGCGCGTTAATCTCGCCCAGCGCCGCGATTTTCCCGTCCTGAATGGCGATATCGGTCAGGGTATCGTCTGTGAGGCGCGCACGGCGCAGGAGTAAATCAAACATGAGGATCTCCTGATAAGGCGGGCGCCAGCGCGCCCGCGGGTATTAAAGGGCAACCGGGAACAGCCAGCCCAGAATCATCGCGCCGAGGATAGCGCCACCGGTAATCGGCTTCTGCCAGATGTAGAACAGCAGCGCACCCACCAGCGAGCCGACGCCGATTGGAATGGAGGCGGTCATGGCGCTGAGGATGATCAACGGCCCGAGGAAGCGGCCGGAGGCGTTGCCCGCGCCCATCATCACGTCTGCGCCGTAGGTGGAGTTGCTCTGGTTGATGGTGAACTTACGCGCCAGGATGATGACGTAGCCAATCGCCAGACCAATCACCAGGCCGGTGATCAGCGAAGCAATGAAGTTGGTCACCGGGAACATGATCCCCGCGCCCAGCAGCAGCGCCGGTACGCCGAGGCCTACGCCGGTCTGGATCGCCCCGCCAATGTCGAGAATACCGACCAGCGACCCTTCGATAATACGGGCGAACAGGAAGCTCGCGCCAAACGCTGCCACCGCGCCGTAAACGCCGGTATCAATACCCGCTTTCAGCATCGCCACGAAGGCCACTTCGTTAAACGCGCCGATGCCGTAGAGGTAGTACATGTGCGTCCCGGCAAACACGCCGGAGGAGAGCAGGCCAACGAAGATCGGGAACGACCAGTCGGCATACCAAAAACCTTTATTCTGTTCCATTTAGAGGCTCCTGTTATTTACCGCTGAGCGAGTTGTGGATCATGTCGAGCCAGTTCGGCACGGTCAGATGGAAGGATTCGATCATCTTCATGTCGAAGCCGCGGAAGAAGCCGCTCAGCACGAAGAGCAGCACGATAGCCGCCATCATCACTTTGGTGACGTGGTTCCAGCCGCTCTCTTCCACGCCTTTCCCGATCAGGATCCCCAGCACCAGGCCCGGTACGGCGTTGCCCATAATCAGCTGCGCCGCGCCGCCGAAGATGGTGGCCCAGAAGCCCGATTTTTTACCCGCATCGATGGCTGCCAGCCAGAAGATCACCGGCATGACGGTGTTCACCAGCAGGTTTGCCGCCGGCACCAGCACCTTCACGGCGGTGACCTGAAGCGCAGCGGGAACGGAGGAGGCGGTCAGGTTAAGGAAGGTCACGACGATCATGCCGATCACGCCGCAGGCAATCGCCATTTTGCGGGGATCGTGCAGCGTTTCGCCGACGTTACGGTTTTTGATCATCAGTGCAGCCGCACCCCAGTTCGGGATGATGCGGTGGTCAACGTCCTGTGTGAAAGCCCCTGCGGCCACGGAAGAGGCCCAGGCGTTAAAGAAGAAACCTAACCCAAAGGAGAAGTGGGACGCCGGATCCCCTTCACAGGAGTTCAGTTCCCCCAACGTACGAAACGCGCCCATACCCTGAGTGGTAGGCGCATGAAACATGCGTGCAGCCCCGGCGCCCACACCGACGCCAACCAGGCCGCCAATGATGAGCGATTTTATTAATATAATTAAGAACATCAGTCTGCCCTTTTATGAATAATCAGCGTTGCGTGACGAAATCCACCTGGTCGAGATTGATGGCTGTCACGTTGACGGTCACATCCAGCTCCACGCTGTAGGTGCGTCTTTCCCGGCGCAGAAAGAAGAACAGAAACGCTTCTTTACGCACCGCTTCTTGCGCCTGAACGACCTGCACATCCTGTGGCTCAATACGCAGTAAGATATGCGGTGAGGCTTTCATCACCGCGGCCTGAACGTGGTTGAGCGCGTCGGCAAAGGCGCGCGCTTTGGCGTCGCCCTTCCCCTTCACTCTCACCGTGGTTGTGAACTGTTCTTTCATGCTTATGCGCCGTATTTCTTCTGCCACGCCTGTACCAGACGCTCGCCAAGCTCTTCTTTATCCATAAAGCCAAAGCCCAGCACGTTGCAGCCTTCGTTGATGGCGGTCACGCCCTCTTCCACGGAACGCATGCCGTATTTGGCTTTGTAGCCATACTTGGTCTGGGCGGTGATGGCACCCGCGCCGCCGCTGCCGCAGAAAGAGATGCCGAAAGTGGCGTTTTCCGCTTTCATTACGTCGCCCAGCTTCATGTCTGCCGCCATGCCCGGCACAACCACCGCGCGTCCACCTGCTTTTTCCACACCGGCAGCCACTTTCTGACCTTTACCCAGGCGATCGCCAATCACGACTGTAATCTGTTCCATGTGTTGCTCCTTAAAGGTTGTCTTTTGCGACTTCAAAGTGAACGGAGAGCAGCCAGGCTTCTTCATCAGGAAGGTTGCCAAACTGCGCGACCACTTCACGGGCAAGCCGCATTGAATCCGGTGAAATTTCGTCAAACAGCTCTGCTTCAACCTCCGGCAGCGGCTCGCCGGTCACGGACCGGTGCGCCATGGCACGCACGTGGGAGGTGAGCATCTGCTCCTGTACTGCATTGGGGATGATGTTGTTCCGGGCCAGCAGGGCATAGACCTGCTGCAGCATGGTGTTTGCGAGTTGATCTGTTTGCACCGCCTGTTCCCCAACGTCGTTCATTACCGCTCCGTTAATCACTGGTCTTACCCCGTTAATGGCTCTGGATTAAAACTAACGGTGGGAGGGACGGGTTTGTAGCGAGTTGTTTTCCACTTCGAAGTGGAAAGGCGAGCCGCAGCAGTGATCTGTGCCACATAAATGCGCCGAATCTGGATAAATCGATGTATTCACGTGATGAATATCACGCTATTACGCGGGAACGAACGGGTAAGCAGAGTGGAAAAGATTCCGAGCAGGCTCGTAGAAATGTGACGTGGATAAGGTTTTCTTATGGGGATTGGGTAGAGTGGCGGCGGGTGCTTGAGACTGACCGTCTCAGGCATGGGACGGAAAGTGGAAAGCCCCTACCTGAATTTAAATCAGGGCGGGGCTGTAAACGACACGTCTAGCCACGTGATGTTTGCTACCTCGCCCGCTTTACAGCAAGGAGGCATCCATGAAACGCCAATCCCCAATTATCCGGGTTTTGATGATTGTTGCTTTGACAATAATCATCTTAACGCTGGTGACGAGGAAAACACTGTGCGAAATCCGTTTTCGAAACGGCTCGCTTGAAGTGACCGCGCGGATGGATTGTCGCTCCGGCCAGTAGGGAGCAAGGATGCGGAGGCGCGTCATGCGCCTCCGCATACGGGGAAGGACGTACAGCTCAGGCACCCAATTAACGATACTTTTTGTGGTACGTATTGCGCGTGGTCACAAACTGCTCGGCCGCCGCCTGGGCTTCTTTCACTTTGCCTTCGTTAGCGAGCTTCAGCGCGCCGTCGATCTGGCCGACCAGCACGTCAAAACCGTGGCGGTAGTCTTTCATCTCTGCACTGTCTGCCGCTTTGCTTTCCAGCTTCGGCGGCGTCGCTTTTTGGGCGTCCAGCGCCGCTTCACGCATTTTGGTCAGCGCGTCTTTCATTTCCGTCGCATTGTCGGTTTTCTGCACCACCTTCAGGTTTTGACCGAGGATGCCCATGTCGTCTTCAAGATCGGCAGCAAACGCAGAAGAGCCAAGAACCAGCGTTGAAGCTGCGACGATCGCTAACAGATGTTTACGCATTGCTCACTTCCTTTTTTATTATTAACAAAACGCTATCTCTATTGTCCGGCGATTTTCATTTCCGGAAGTAATACAGAACCACACTGTATATTGCTGCGTGTTTCAATATCGTTACCGACCGTAACGATATTGCGCCACATATCCTTCAGATTGCCAGCGATGGTAATTTCGCTCACCGGATACTGGATTTCACCGTTTTCCACCCAGAAGCCCGCCGCACCGCGAGAGTAGTCTCCGGTGATGCCGCTGACGCCCTGCCCCATCAGCTCGGTCACCACCAGACCGGTGCCCATCTCCTTCAGCATCTGCTCAAAGTTGAGGCCCTGCCCGGCAATGCGCCAGTTGTGAATGCCGCCCGCGTGCCCGGTGCTTTTCAGCCCCAGCTTGCGCGCAGAGTAGTTGGTCAGCAGCCACTGGGTCAGCACGCCGTCTTTGACAATGTCACGACGCTCGGTGCGCACACCTTCGCTGTCGAACGGCGTGGAGGCCAGCCCTTTCAGCAGGTGCGGATGTTCTTCGATGGTCAGCCATTCCGGCAGGATCTGCTTGCCCAGCGAGTCGAGCAGGAAGGTTGATTTACGGTAAACGGAGCCGCCCGCAATCGCGCCCACCAGATGGCCAAACAGACCGGTCGCCACTTCATTGGCAAAAATCACCGGCGCTTTCATGGTGGAGAGTTTACGCGGCGACAGGCGAGACAGCGTGCGTTCAGCGCATTCTTTGCCTACCCACTCCGGAGACTGCAAATCCCCCAGCGCGCGGCCAATGGTGTAGGCGTAGTCACGCTCCATGTCACCGTTCTCTTCGGCGATGACGCAGCTGGAGAGCGAGTGGCGGGTAGAACAGTAGCCCTGCAGCATGCCGTGGCTGTTGCCAAAGACTTTGATGCCGTAGTGGCTGTTAAAGCTGCCGCCTTCGGTATTGGTGATGCGCTTGTCGGCCTGCAGGGACGCCTGCTCGGCGCGCGCGGCCAGTTCAATGGCTTCGTCCGGGGTCACTTCCGCCGGGTGGAAAAGATCGAGATCCGGCGCGTCAAACGCCAGCAGGTCTTTATCTGCGACGCCGGCGTAAGGATCCGGCGAGGTGTAGCGGGCGATATCCAGCGCGGCCTGCACCGTACGGGCGATGGCATCCGGACTGAGATCGGTGGATGACGCACTGCCTTTGCGATTCTGGTGGTATACCGTGATACCCAGCGCGCCGTCGCTGTTGAATTCAACATTCTCCACTTCGCCATAGCGGGTGCTCACGCTAATGCCGGTGGTTTTGCTGACCGCCACTTCGGCGCCATCTGATTTTTCTGAAGCAAGCATCAGCGCGGTGGAGACGGCTTCTTCCAGAATCTTACGCTGCGCTTCAACTTGTGAGGTTACTTTCATCGCAAATGCCATACTGTAAGAGAGAGTTAACTGAAGTCTAACAGAGAACCGTTTTTCAGTGCGCGTCTTAACTGGTAACATTAGCCTCTTTTTTTAAGGAGCCTGACATGACTAAGCAGCCCGAAGACTGGCTCGACGACGTTCCCGGTGATGACATCGAAGACGAAGATGATGAGATCATCTGGGTCAGTAAAAGTGAAATTAAACGTGACGCCGAAGAGTTAAAACAGCTTGGCGCGGAAATGGTAGAACTGGGTAAAAACGCGCTGGATAAGATCCCGCTCGACCAGGATCTGCGAGATGCCATTGAACTGGCACAGAAAATCAAAAAAGAAGGCCGTCGTCGCCAGCTTCAGCTTATCGGGAAAATGCTGCGTCAGCGCGATGTTGATCCGATCCGCCAGGCGCTGGACAAGCTGAAAAACCGCCACAACCAGCAGGTTGCGCTGTTCCACAAGCTGGAGCAGATCCGCGATCGTCTGATTGAACAGGGTGATGACGCCGTACCGGAAGTGCTGAACCTGTGGCCGGATGCCGACCGCCAGCAGCTGCGTTCCTTGATCCGCAACGCGAAGAAAGAGAAAGAAGGGAATAAGCCGCCGAAGTCTGCGCGCCTGATTTTCCAGTATCTGCGCGAGCTGTCTGAGAACGAAGAGTAATCCGTTCCCCTCACCCCGGAGGGGCGAGGGGGAAAAGAACGTAGGCCCGGTAAGCGTGAGCGCCACCGGGCTTTTTTTTACGCGTCGGCGGCCGCTTCCGCTTTCTTCGCCAGCCCGTCCAGCAGCTTCTGATGGATCCCACCAAAACCGCCGTTGCTCATCACCAGAATATGGTCGCCAGGCTGAGCGGCTTTCACCACCATATCCGCGAGCGCATCCACATCTGCGCTCCAGTGTGCCGGCTGAATGCAGGCATCGGCCACTTCCGCGACCTGCCACGGAATATGCTGCGGCTGCAGCAGGAAGACTTCATCGGCACGTCCTAACGACGGCGCGAGATCGTCTTTGCAGATGCCCATCTTCATGGTGTTCGAGCGTGGTTCCAGCACCGCCAGAATGCGCGCGGTACCGCCAACTTTGCCACGCAGGGCGGCAAGCGTGGCCAGAATGGCCGTTGGGTGGTGCGCGAAATCGTCATACACGGTGACGCCGTGGGCTTCACCGCGCAGTTCCAGACGGCGGCGGGCATTGATAAACGAGCCCAGCGCATTCGCCGAATCCGCAGGCTGAACGCCCACGTGACGCGCTGCGGCAATCGCCATCAGGCCGTTGTGCATATTGTGTTCGCCCACCAGGCCCCACTTCACCTCACCCACTTTTTCACCGTCGAGCAGCACTTCCCACTCGGAGGCATCGGCATTGAGTTTCTTCGCCTGCCAGTGGCCCTGCTCGCCCACCAGCTCCTGCTCGCTCCAGCAGCCCATTGCCAGGGTCTGCTTCAGGTTAATGTCGTTTTCCGGCAGGATGATGCGGCCCTGGCCTGGAACAATGCGCACCAGGTGGTGGAACTGTTTCTGAATGGCCTTCAGGTCGTCAAAAATATCCGCGTGGTCAAACTCAAGATTATTGAGGATCAGCGTGCGCGGGCAGTAATGCACGAACTTAGAGCGCTTGTCGAAGAACGCGCAGTCATACTCGTCGGCTTCGATCACAAAGAACGGGCTGTCCCCCAGGCGCGCAGAAACGTCAAAGTTGCCCGGTACGCCGCCGATGACGAAGCCCGGCTTATAGCCGCAGGCTTCGAGGATCCAGGTCGCCATGCCCGCGGTGGTCGTTTTGCCGTGGGTACCGGCAACGGCAACCACCCAGCGGTCACGCAGGACGAAGTCATGCAGCCACTGCGGGCCGGACATGAACGGAATATTGCGTTCCAGTACCGCCTCAACGCACGGGTTGCCGCGGGTCATGGCGTTGCCAATGATCACCAGATCCGGCTCAGGATCCAGCTGGCTGGCATCGTAGCCCTGAATTAAAGCGATGCCCTGTTTCTCCAGAAGTGTGCTCATTGGCGGATACACATTGGCGTCCGAACCTGTCACCTCATGGCCCAGCGAGCGCGCCAGCATTGCCAGTCCGCCCATGAAAGTGCCACAAATCCCCAATATATGAATGCGCATACGTCACTATCCTTCTTCAATGTGGCGCACATTTTACTCACATGTCAGCGGGTGTGAAACGCATTTCAGGAAAATCCGTATCCTGCTGGCGCGATTCACCTCTGCGCTACTATTTGAATATTTGTTAAGATTGTTGGGCTTTAGTCGTTTTAGTGAACATACAATCGCTCTACTCACAAAGATGCAGGGAAAGTGTTATGAAAACGTTAGGTGAATTTATTGTCGAAAAGCAGCACGAGTTCTCTCATGCTACCGGTGAACTCACTGCTTTGCTGTCGGCAATAAAGCTGGGCGCTAAGATCATCCACCGTGATATCAACAAGGCCGGTCTGGTCGATATCCTGGGTGCCAGCGGTGCCGAGAACGTTCAGGGCGAGGTTCAACAGAAACTCGATCTGTTCGCAAATGAAAAACTGAAAGCTGCACTGCGCGCGCGCGACATCGTTGCGGGTATCGCCTCCGAAGAAGAAGATGAAATTGTTGTTTTCGAAGGGTGTGAACACGCGAAATACGTTGTTCTGATGGATCCGCTCGACGGCTCCTCCAACATCGACGTTAACGTTTCTGTCGGTACCATTTTCTCCATCTACCGCCGCGTCACGCCTGTTGGCACGCCGGTGACCGAAGAAGATTTCCTGCAGCCGGGCATTAATCAGGTTGCTGCCGGTTACGTGGTTTATGGCTCCTCCACCATGCTGGTGTACACCACCGGGTGCGGAGTGCACGCCTTTACGTACGATCCTTCCCTGGGCGTTTTCTGTCTGAGCCAGGAACGCATGCGCTTCCCGGAGAAGGGTAACACCTACTCCATCAACGAAGGCAACTACATCCGCTTCCCGAACGGCGTGAAGAAGTACATCAAATTCTGCCAGGAAGAAGATAAAGCGACGCAGCGCCCTTACACGTCCCGCTATATTGGCTCCCTGGTCGCGGATTTCCACCGTAACCTGCTGAAAGGCGGCATCTACCTCTACCCAAGCACCGCCAGCCACCCGGACGGGAAACTGCGTCTGCTGTACGAATGCAACCCGATGGCGTTCCTGGCCGAACAGGCGGGCGGCAAGGCGAGCGACGGTAAAGAGCGTATTCTGGAGATCGTGCCGGAAAGCCTTCACCAGCGCCGTTCATTCTTCGTCGGCAACAACCACATGGTTGAAGATGTCGAACGTTTCATCCGTGAGTACCCGGACGCATAATCCCTCTCTTCAGGGGAGCCGATCCGGCTCCCCTGGTCATTTATATATTTTACCGTATAAGTGTTTATAAAAAACATGCTTTAATCTTCGCCACTGCTCCTGCATTATTTCCATAACAGTTTGACAGATATTTCGTGGAGCAGAATCGCAATGAAAAATTATTCCCGTGCTAATACCGGTATTGATTTAAATCTTATCCCTGTATTTATTGAAATCGTCCGTTGCGGCAGCATGGCAAAGGCCTCTTTGCGTCTGGAGATGTCCCGTCCTGCGGTGAGTCTGGCATTAAAGCGTTTTAATCAACTCTTTGATGAGCCGTTATTTTTCCGTAAAGGTTTATATCTTGAACCGACTGAAAAAGCGTTAGCCTTAACCAGCTCGCTGGAAATATTAATGGGTGAAATTCACGATAATATCGGGGCGCTTAATTCCGGAAGGAATAAAACCCCGGCACAGAACGTACCGGGGCTGGGTAATATTATGCCGCGTTCTGAGTCGTCACTTTGAATGATGACATGGCTTCCATCAGCTGACGCGACTGCTCCTCAAGGGAGCGGGTCGCGGCGGATGATTGCTGCACCAGCGCCGCATTCTGCTGCGCGGTTTCGTCCATCTGGTTCACCGCAATATTCACCTGCTCAATGCCGCGGCTCTGCTCATGAGACGCGGTCGCAATCTCACGCATCAGTTTGGTCATACGCAGCACTTCGGTTGCAATCTCGTCCATCGTTTCGCCAGCCTGCTGGGCCAGCTCGCTGCCCTCGTTAACGTGGGTCTGCGAGTCGCCGATAAGCGTTCGAATCTCTTTCGCCGCGTCGGCGCTGCGGCTGGCAAGGTTGCGCACCTCGCCCGCGACGACGGCAAAACCGCGCCCCTGCTCGCCCGCACGCGCCGCTTCCACGGAGGCGTTAAGCGCCAGAATATTGGTCTGGAAGGCAATGCCGTCGATGACGCTCAGGATGTCAGCGATACGCGCCGAACTGCCGGAGATATCGCGCATTTTTTCAATCACGTAGCAGACCATTTCACTGCCGTGATCGGCCGTGTCGGACACCGATTTCGCCAGCTGGTGCGCCTGCTCGGCGTTATCGGCGTTGAGCTTCACCGTGGCGGTGATCTGTTCCATGCTGGCCGCGGTCTGCTCCAGCGAGGTGGCGGTGGATTCCGTACGCTCGGCGAGATCGCGGTTTCCCAGCGTCAGCTCGCGGCTGCCGGTGTCAATCTGCGCGCTGGCATCGCGTACCCGCAGAACCGAGTTCATCAGCGACTGACGCATCTCCTCTATCACCGCGTTAAGGCGGTTAAACTCCTGGCTCGCGGGTGCAGCCAGCGTATGGGTTAAATCGCCCGCTGCCACATTCTCCAGTTGAGCAATCGACGCCGAGAGCGGCTTGAGCAGCATATGGCGCAGCGCCAGCCAGGCCAGCACAATAATGCCCGCCGTCAGCAGCGCTGCGACGATAATCAGGATCAGGACGCGGGTTTTGCTCGCCTGCACGGCACTCACTTCCGCCAGACCTCGCGCTTCGCTCCATTTCTGAAACGCCTGCATGTCATTATCGAACGTTGACGCCAGCGGGATCAGCGTCTTCTCCAGCAGATCGTAATACCCGTCCGCGCTCTGGTCATTGAGGGTTTTCAGCATCGGGTTGATCCCCTGTTGGGTATACGTCCCCAGGCTGGCCGCCACCTTATTGAGCAGCTGTTGCCCCTGCTCGTCAGCCACGCCGCCGTCGATCACGCCCTTCAGCGTTTTCTGGGCCAGGGCGACTTCCTGGTTGATGTTTTTTACCGCGCTGGCCGCATCGTCCAGCATGCCGATTTCCATCATGCGGACGGCCTGCCCCGCTTCATTGCGCGCGCGCAGGATCAGCGTATAGCCTGAATTAAGCTGCACCATTTGCTCACCCTGAAGGTGATTAATACGCTGCAGCGAAGAAGAACTCTGTGTGAGGGCATAAATGCCAATGCCGCTGACAATCAGCAGCAGAAGGGTCATAACGGCCAGTAAAGAGAGCAAGCCGGTACGAATCGATAGCGTTTTCAGCATGATATTATTTCCGGTAGCGAGATATTTCTGGGCATAAAAAAAGAGTATCGGCCGCTACCGGAAAATGTTTAGACTTTAAGCAAATTCAGGGTGTTATCGCTCTGTTACCGATGTGTTTACGCGGGTAACAGGCGAGCTTTGACGGTTCTCCCAGAGCACCGTCAGACCACGCTGCAGGGCAATAAAAATAAACAGCAGAATGCCGATGGCGATCTTTGTCCACCACGAGCTGAGCGTGCCGTCAAAGTTGATATAGGTTTGTATCAGCCCCTGAATCGCCACGCCGAACAGCGTTCCCAGCACCGTCCCCACGCCGCCGCTGAGCAGCGTGCCGCCGATGACCACAGAAGCAATCGCATCCAGCTCAACGCCCACGCCTGCGAGGGCATAGCCCGCCTGGGTGTATACCGAGAAGACGATACCCGCCAGCGTCGCCAGGCCGGTCGAGAGCATATAGATGCGGATGGTGGTGCTGCGGGTCGAGATCCCCATCAGGTTGGCCGACGTGGCGTTGCCGCCAATGGCGTAAACCTGATTGCCAAACCGGGTACGGTGAGCAAGGAAGATGCCAATGACGACCACGCCCAGCATCAGCAGCCCCATCGCGCTCAGGCGGCCGCCGCCGGGGATCTTCCACGCCAGGCTGGAGAGCATGTCGTACACCGGATGGTTAATCGGGATCGACTCTTCCGACACCAGGTAGCTCACCCCACGGAGGAAGAACATTCCCGCGAGGGTAATAATAAACGCCGGAATCTTTAACGCGTCGATCAGCAGCCCCATAAAGGCGCCAAACGCGCAGCCCATCACCAGCACCAGCGGAAACGCCACCAGCGGCGAGATGCCCCAGAAGCCGATCGCCTTTGCGAGGAATACGCCCGTAAACGCGATCACCGAGCCGACGGAGAGGTCGATCCCGCCGGAGAGGATCACAAAGGTCATGCCGACGGCGATAATGCCTAAAAAGGCGTTATCGGTCAGGATATTGCAGATCACGCGCGTCGAGGCAAAGCCGGGGAACTGCGTCAGACAGTAGAGGTAGCCCAGCACAAACACGCCCAGCGTGATCATTAGCGGTAAATTACGTTTTATCATGGCCACGGATCCCCTTAATGATGCTGACAAAGCGCGGCGACTGGACGATCAGCACGCAGAGCACGACCACCGCTTTCACCACCTGGTTGAGTTCCGGCTGGAAACCGGAGAGCAGGATCCCGGTGTTCATGCCCTGAATAATCAGCGCGCCGATCACCGAGAGCAGCAGGTTAAAGCGTCCGCCCATCAGCGACCCGCCGCCGATGACCACCGCCAGGATCGCATCCAGCTCCAGCCAGAGCCCGGCGTTGTTGGCATCGGCTCCGCGGATATCCGCCGCGACGATCACCCCGGCGATGGCGGCGCAGATGCCGCTCAGCACGTAGGTCAGCATCACCATCAGCCGCGTGTTGACCCCGGCGTTGCGCGCGGCGCGGATGTTGATCCCGACGGCCTCAATGAACATGCCCAATGCCGTTTTGCGGGTGAAAAGCCAGAACATCACTAACGTCACCAGGGCAATAATCACCGGCGTCGGGAAGAACAGAAGGTTGCCGCTGCCGAGCCACGCCAGGCTCGGTGAGTTGAAGGTAACAATCTGGCCGGAGGTAATCAGCTGCGCGACGCCGCGCCCGGCCACCATTAAAATCAGCGTGGCGACAAAGGGCTGGATTTTCAGGACCGCCACCAGAATGCCGTTCCATAACCCGGCCAGCACGCCGGTACCTAAGGCTGCCAGCAGGACCACCGGCAGGCTGTGCCCGGCCACGGTCATGGAGGCGGCCGTGGCCCCGGCGATAGCCATCACCGCGCCGACGGAGAGGTCAATCCCGCCGGTGGCAATCACCAGCGTCATCCCGATGGCCAGCAGCGCCACGGGCGCGGCACGGTTTAAAATGTCTATCGGGCTGCCAAACAGGCGGCCATCCTGCACGATGATCTGGAAGAAATGCGGGGCAACCAGGCTATCAACCAGCAGCACCACCAGCAGCGCCGCGATTTGCGGCGTGCCGGTCGGCCAGTTGAAGCGGCGCTTTGACTCACCGGTTTGCGAAAGCGAACGGGACATCACGATTCACTCCTTATGCCGCGATGGCATTCATGATCGCCGGAACGGACAGCTTATCCAGCGGGATCTCTGCCACCTGTTTACGATCGCGCATAATGATGACGCGATCGGCATAACCCACCAGCTCTTCCAGCTCGGACGAAATGACCAGCAGCGCCAGACCGTCAGCGCACAGGGTCTCGATAAGCCGGATAATTTCGGCGTGCGCCCCCACGTCAATACCGCGGGTCGGTTCGTCGAGGATCAGGAACTGGGGTTTGGTCAGCAGCCAGCGCGACAGCAGCACTTTCTGCTGGTTACCGCCGGAGAGAAATTCAATGGGCTGTTCCGCGCTCGGGGTGCGGATGCCGAGCTGGCGTATAAAGCGTTCGGCAATGGCGTTCTGCTCTTTGCGAGGGATCGGCCGCAGCCAGCCGCGCTGGGCCTGTAGCGCCAGAATGATATTTTCCCGCACCGAGGCCGCGGCAATAATGCCGTCCGTTTTCCGGTCCTCCGGGCAGAAGCCGACGCCGAGACAGGAGGCCTGATGCGGCGATCGCAGGGTTTGCGGTTTGCCCTTGATCAGCGCGCTGCCGCTGTCGGCCGGCTTGATCCCGAAGATCACCTCGGCGGTCTCGGTTCGACCCGAGCCTAACAGGCCCGCCAGCCCGACAATTTCGCCTGGCCGCACCTCAAGGTTAAACGGCGAGATGACCCCTTTTTTACCGTAATCGCTGAACGCGGCGACCGGCTTCTCGCTCAGCAACGTGCGGCCCGCGCGCTGAAGGGCGTTGGTCTCCAGCTCGCGGCCCAGCATCATTTTGACCAGCTCGATCTGCGGCAGCTCACGGGTTTCGCGGCAGCCGACAAAGCTGCCGTTGCGCAGCACCGTAATGCGATCGCTCACCTCATACACCTGATCGAGGAAATGGGTAACGAAGATCAGGCTGACGCCCTGATCGCGCAGCTGGCGCATCAGGGTAAAGAGCATCTCCACCTCCTGGGTATCGAGGCTGGCGGTGGGTTCGTCGAGGATCAGCACCTTTGCGGAGAGATCGATCGCGCGACAAATGGCGACGATCTGCTGCATCGCCACGGAAAAGCGGTTCAGCGGCTCGCGGACGTCGAGGGAGAAGCCGTAGGATTCCATCAGCTTTGTCGCCCGCGCCTCCATCTCTTTACGGCGCAGCAGGCCAAAGCGTCGTGGCTCTCGGCCAATAAACAGGTTATCCGCCACCGACATATTCGGCAGCAGGTTCACTTCCTGATAGACCGTCCCGATCCCCAGCTGCTGGGCATGGGCGGTGTTTTTGGGTGAAATGGCGTTGCCTTCCAGCCAGATGGTGCCGCGGTCAGCGTGATAAACACCGGTCAGGGATTTAATCAGCGTCGATTTTCCCGCGCCGTTCTCGCCCAGCAGCGCCATGATCTCCCCGCGCCGCAGGCTGAAATCAACGTTATCCAGCGCCTTTACGCCGGGAAAGAATTTACTCAAGCCCTCTGTGCGGAGGATTTCCTGGTGTTGTTCAGTGGTCATGGTTTCCCCCTCACCCTGACCCTCTCCCCTGAGGGGAGAGGGGATTGATCGTGCCAATTGTTAATATCCAGCTCCGCCCTGCCTTTCTCCCTCTCCCCTCCGGGGAGAGGGCTGGGGTGAGGGGCGCGGGTCTTAGTAGCCCATATTTTTCTTCTTCTCTAACTCTTCTTTCGCCGTATCAGGCAGGTAGAGCGTGGACTTGGTGACCGTCACTTTCTCCGGCATCGTGCCGTCTTTCTTGAATTTCTCCAGCGCGTCGAATGCCGGGCCCGCCATGTTTGGCGTCAGCTCCACGCTGGCGTTGGCTTCGCCGTCGATCATCGCTTTATAGATGTCCGGCACGCCGTCGATAGAGCCGGTGAGGATATCTTTGCCCGGCTTCAGGCCCGCTTCTTTAATGGCCTGAATCGCACCGATCACCATGTCATCGTTGTGGGCGTAAACCATGCAGATGTTCTTGCCGTTGTTTTCAGCCTTAATGAAGCTCTCCATGACCTCTTTACCTTTGCTGCGGGTAAAGTCGCCGGACTGAGAGCGGATAATCTTGATGTTTGGCGCTTTCGCGATGGCTTCAGCAAAGCCTTTTTTACGGTCGATGGCCACGCTCGCCCCGACGGTACCCTGCAGCTCAACGACGTTACACGGCTTGCCGTCGACCTGTTTTACCAGCCAGTCACCAATTAACTGCCCTTCCAGCACGTTATTGGCCGTCACGGTGGTCATATAGAGAGATTTGTCTTTGACGTCGATGGAACGATCGAGCAGGAAGACCGGGATCTCAGCGTCTTTCGCTTCCTTCAGGACGGGTTCCCAGCCGGTCGCCACGACGGGGGCAATAAAGATGGCATCCACGCCCTGGGCGATAAAGGAGCGCACGGCTTTGATCTGATTCTCTTGTTTTTGCTGACCATCGGCGATTTTCAGGGTAATACCGCGTTTCTGAGCTTCGCTTTTCGCCACGTTGGTTTCTGCCGCTCGCCAGCCAGATTCAGAGCCGACTTGCGAAAAACCTACGGTTAAGGGAGCGGCCATCGCCATAGACGACATGGCTGCCGAAACGGCTGTGACCAGGAGTAAGCGCTTCCACATATGAACGTCCTCGTAGGGTGAGTTATTGTTGGTTAAAAGATGTTCTGCGGAATGACTATAGCCCATGAAATATGTAACGAATTGCGTTACATCACACTTCAGAAAAGTGAATAAAACGTTAATCACAAGTTTGTAATCGCTTTCATTTCTCCATGAAAAATGCGGCTGAGTTTATGGATTTTTCTGTCATGGAATCGGTCTGAAAAGTGGGAATAACGTGGAGAGAAGGCGAAAACAGGCGGAGACATTCAGCGCGAGTTGGCTATAATACCTGCCACTTGTTTACCATCCATTTTAAAGGACACCGACATGAGCTTACTCAACGTCCCAGCGGGTAAAGAACTGCCAGAAGACATCTACGTAGTTATCGAAATCCCGGCTAACGCAGATCCGATCAAATACGAAGTGGACAAAGAGAGCGGCGCCCTGTTCGTAGACCGTTTCATGTCTACCGCGATGTTCTATCCGTGCAACTACGGTTACATCAACCACACCCTGTCTCTGGACGGTGACCCGGTTGACGTGCTGGTCCCAACGCCATACCCACTGCAGCCAGGCGCAGTGATTCGCTGCCGTCCCGTTGGCGTGCTGAAAATGACCGACGAATCCGGTGAAGATGCGAAGCTGGTTGCGGTACCGCACACCAAGCTGAGCAAAGAATACGATCACATCAAAGATGTGAACGACCTGCCAGAACTGCTGAAAGCGCAGATCACTCACTTCTTCGAGCACTACAAAGACCTCGAAAAAGGCAAGTGGGTTAAAGTTGACGGCTGGGACAACGCAGAAGCAGCGAAAGCGGAAATCATCGCCTCTTTCGAACGCGCTGCTAAGAAGTAATTCTTACTGTCGATTAAAAAAAGCCCCGCATGCCGGGGCTTTTTGTTGCCCTGAAACTGTCACAAAAACGTCATAAAGAGATTTTATCTCGCAATATTAATTAGATATCGCTTTTTACCTGCCCTATCCCCTCTTCCCCCTTTAAAGTCTGCCTGCCGCAGGTCGATACCTCCCGTGATATGAGCACAATCGCGTTTTCACATAACAGGAAATCATGAAACTCAACACACTCACCATTGGACAGCGACTTGGCATTCTGGCGTCGCTTCTGTTGCTTGCAACGCTTTTTATTGGCCTGCGTGGCCTGCTGATCAATAGCGACAGTCAGGCGCAGAACGAACAGATTATGGCCATGGAACAGACCATCACCAGCAGCATCGATACCGCCCGCAATGCTCAGGTACAATTCAAAATTCAGGTCCAGGAGTGGAAGAACACCCTGATTCGTGGTGCTCAGGGACAAGAAGCGTTCGATAAATACAAAAAGGCCTTTGTCGCAGAAAGTCAGAACACGCAGGCACTGCTGACCCGGCTAAGCGAGCTTCTGCCGAAAATTGGCATGGATAATCGACAAGTGCTGGCAACGCGCGACATCCACGCCGGGCTGGAACAGAAATACCTGGCGGCACTGGCTACCTACCAGGTGGGAGATCCCACCAGCGCCCAGCGAGTGGACAAACAGGTTACAGGGATTGACCGCGAGCCGACAAAGATGATCGACAACGTTGTGGCCCATACGCTGCAGCATGCCCAGGCTATTCATGAGCAGACCATCGCCATAAACGAGGCGCAGTACCAGAAAACGAAATGGATGCTGATACTGGCAATGGTTCTCACACTGGCCGCCGGGATGCTCATTACCTGGTGGCTGATTCGAAGCATTACTCTTCCGCTGGCACAAGCTGTCACCATAGCACGTACCGTTGCCGCCGGTGATTTGCAGTCACGCTTTACCGTGGCCGGTCGAGATGAAACGGCTGAGCTCATGCGCGCTCTGCAGGAGATGAATGACAACCTCACTCGCATTGTCTCTGGTGTACGAAAAGGAACCGAAACCATCGCCACCGCATCAGCGCAGATTGCCAGCGGTAGTCATGAGCTTTCCTCACGCAACGAAGCACAGGCCAGTGCCCTGGAACAAACCGCAGCATCCATGGAGGAGCTGACGTCAGTTGTAAAAAGCAATGCAGAACATTCACGCACAGCCAGCGATCTTGCCCGTAATGCCCGCCAGGTAGCCCGCCAGGGAGAAGAAGCCGTTGAACGTGCAATACACACCATGAGTGAAATTCATAATTTCTCCAGCGAGATCAACTCCATCATCAGCATGATCGACAGTATTGCCTTCCAGACCAATATCCTGGCGCTAAACGCTGCAGTTGAAGCGGCGCGTGCAGGTACTGAAGGCCGCGGTTTTGCCGTCGTTGCAGCAGAGGTGCGCGCCCTGGCGCAACGATCAGCTGCCGCCGCCAAAGATATCCGTATTCTGATCGACCGCTCTGTTAACCGAATTGATGAAGGGAACGGGCAGGTGCAGCAGGCCGGTGCAGCGATGGCCGATATTCTGCATAGCGTAAGTAAGGTGAGCGAACTGATTGAAGCGATCTCGCATGCCAGCCATGAACAAAGCACGGGTATCGATCAGGTCAATGTGGCCGTGACGCACATGGATACAGCCACGCAGCAAAACGCAACCTTGTCACAGGAATCTGCCGCCGCAGCGCAGGCTATGCATCGACAGGCAGAACAGCTTCTGGAATCGGTGCAGATATTCAAGCTGCGTCATGACGCCGTTTAGCCCATAAAAAAACAACGCCACCTCACGGTGGCGTTGTTTTTTTCAGTACTGGTCTCTGTCTAACCAGTTACCGCTTACAATCCGCGTTAACCCTTCGACCGGACGCTGGTAGACATACATCCACGCACTTCCGTACGGCGTCTGGATCAACTGGCGCGCGTATTCACCGCCCCTGGTGCGCAAGGCATCAAGTTCGGCAAGTGTCGCGTTATCAATACGATAAACTTCACCCTGTACTGTTCCTTCGCCGGGAACCGCGCCTGGATAGTGGCCCAGGCTGTACAACTGGTAGTTCTCGATATTGTAATTCCCCAGCAGCAGGGCATTGGTCATCCAGTGACTGTTGCCTTGCTTGGTTCGTAAACTGCCGTAGACAAATATTCGCATTGCTAAAACTCAAACTGATAGAGCAGATCAAGTGCCTGGTCTACGCCGGACACTGCTTCCAGATATAGCTTAGGCATCAGGCGATAGCGTAACGTGAGTGTTGCCAGTGAGTCAAAGATCCCCACACCATATTTTACCTGCAGACCCGGCAGTACATAGCCGCTGACCACCACCTGCGAAGAGTCACCCACGCCCTGGGTGTCCAGCGCCAGATTGCTTACGCCGAACGTCTCGCCGATTTTACCCACAACCTGCCCACTTTGTGCAACCCCCAGCCCCACTAACATCGAGGTCATCGCCGCACTGTCGCTCTGACCGCTGTCGAGACCTTGTCCACGCAGCAGGTAAGAGAGAGCTTCCTGCTGGGACATCGCTGGGTCAGAGAAGATCTCCGCCTTCGGTTCGTCAGCAGAACCGGTGACGCGTACCCCAGCAATGACGTCGTTTTCCGTCGCTTCCGGGTTACGAATCGCTTCGATGTTCAGCAGGGGCTGATCCGGTGGACCGGAGAACAGCAGCTCGCCTTTACGGACAATCAGATCCTGACCATAAGCGTGGAAACGCCCTTCAGGAATATTGATTTGCCCGTTCAGGCCAAGCCCTTGTTTATCCTGCGCCACCTTCAGGTCGCCCGTAAGCCTCGCCTTCAGCCCAAACGCATCCAACCGCACGTTATTCCCCACGTGCACGATAAGGTTACTATTAATCGGTATGCCAGCGCTCTTCTGTTCGACAGGTTTCAGATTTTCATTGAGCATAACTTCATCACTTGAGACGCCGACCGCACTTTCCGGCACATCGTGAACCACGATGCGCGCCCACGGCACGTCGACGCGACCGTCAAGCGTGAAGAGGCTTGGCGTGGCTTCAAAGACCACATCAGGCGAGACGTCCAGACGCACCATCGGCGGTACGGTGATGCGCACCTTACTGCCTTTCGCGGCAATACGGGCGCGCCAGTTATCGAGCTGGCTCCAGTCCGCGTCGCCGCTCAGGTTGATTTGCCCTTGCTGCGTCAGTACCGAGCCGCTTAGCGTCGAGCTCATACCGTTGAAGTTCATGGCGATCTGGCTGGGCTGCATGTCAAACGGCATAAAGTTGCCGTCAATATCCACGCCGCTGAGCCGCAGCTGGCCGAACAGCTGAGGGCTTTGTGCATTGCCCGCCAGGCGCAGGTTGGCATTCACCATGCCCTCGGCTTTTTCCCCGCGTGCGAAAATCGGGTTCACCATCGCCAGGTTGAAGTTGCGGATAGTGACGTTGCCACCCAGATTTCGCCGTCCCTGTGGGTCGGTAATTTGAACCTTCCCGTCAAACTGACCGTTATTGGTGAGGCGAATCAGCCACCCCAACTCTGCACGGTTGTTATGCAGGTCCGCGCTCAGGTTCAGGGTGTCGAAGGCCACCGGCAGCGGCGCGTCATTCACCTCCTGCGTCACCTTCACGTTACGCCCGGACAGCGTGACGCTACCCTGCGGCAGCCCCTCTTTGGTGGTGTCCCAGGCGACATCGGCTTTCCCGCTGAAGACGCCGCTCGCCTGCGTGGTATCCGGCATAAACGGTTTTAGCATCGCCAGATCGAAGCGGTTGAGGTTGATCTGCGCGCGCCCTTCCGCGCCCGCATCGATGGTCTGCGGCACGCACAGTTCCGCATTCGGGTTGGTCCAGCAGTGCGGCCCAATGCTGATCTTCTGCTCGGCGTTGCGGTAGTCCAGAGCAATGGCGCGCGACAGCGCCAGCGGCCCGACCGGCGTATTGAAACGGGTGTTATCCAGCGTCCCTTTCCAGCGCTCCTGTTTGCGGTCGAAGCTGCCGATCAGGTGAAGCTGGCCGGAGACTGGCTCGCCCTGCACCCGCAGCTGGAGGTCGTGCTGCTTCTCGTTCCCTTTCGCGTCCAGGGTGACCAGGCTGATGTTCACGTCCGGCTGGGAAATACGCTCCACGCGCAGGTTCAGGTTACCGCCGATCTGGTCGGTGGATTTCACATCCCCTTCCACGCGGACGCGGGCAACGCTTAGCTCTTGCCAGCGCAGGTTATTGGCGGTGATATCCGCCAGCAGCTGCGGTGCGTCTACCGTGCCGCGCACCTTCACGAGTCCTTTCGCCGTACCGCCAAGCCCCGGCAGGGCGTTATCCAGATTCGGCGCGTCGATGGTGGCATCCAGATTAAGATCTTTCACCCCCAGCTCGCCTTTGATATCCGCCGTGTTGCGCCCCAGGGCCACGTGCAGGCCCGGGATAACCCACTGCAGATAACTGTTGCCTTTCACCGAGCCTTCAACGTTTACCTTGTTCTGCTTCACGTTCCCGGTGAGCTTGATCTCCGGCACGTCCATCTGCCACGTGCCGCCGTACAGGCTGCCGCGGGTTTTGATCAGACCATCGAGCTTCGATGGCCAGTCCGGCACCTCTTTGGCGGTGTTAATGCCCGTCAGCTTCAGCTCGCCGCGCCAGCTGATCGCCTGCTGCCAGTCGAGCAGCGCGGTCAGCTCGGTTTTACCTTCCAGCGCCGCGACGGTCAGCTTGTCGAGGTTGACCTGCTGTTCGTTGCCCTTCGCATCCAGGGTGATGTTCGCGGGCGGCACGCCCTGCCCCTTCACCGCGGTGCGGAACGAGAGCGTGTAGTCGGTCATCTTGCCGCTCAGCTTCAGCTTCAGGTCATCGGCCTGGAACTGCTTTTCGCCAGTGAACGGCCAGGAAAGCTGCTTGCTGACAACCTCAAGATTGAGCGGCAGCCCGGCTTCCGCCAGCTGGGTTTGTGCACGCAGGGCCATATCCACCGGGCCGGAGAGATTCACGCCAACATCGAGCTTATCGCGCAGCGCCCCGCCCACCTTAACCTTCACTTTCTCGCCTTTCAGCGGGTCGATGTTCAGGGTGCTATTCAGCGTGATATCCACCGGCCAGCTGTCGCGCAGCAGGGCATTACCTGACGCATTCACCGAGCCCTGGTTGGTGTCGATATCCAGCGCGTCGAGCTTCATGTTGCCGTCAATGCTGCTGACCTTCAGCAGCATGTTATAGACCGTCAGGTCGGTATCGCCCGTCAGACGCAGCTGTTCGCCTTTGAATTCCTCAATGTTAAGGTTCAGCGGCAGATGAACGTCGGTCATTTCCGGCAGCACTGGCTTCGAGAAGAGGTCTTTCAGCGTTTCGCCCAGCGGCTTCTCTTCCGGCTGCGGGTTCTGGATCTTCGGCTCGACGATCTCTTCCTGCGCCACGTCGGCCACTTTCGGCAGCGCGATCAGCAAGCCCTGCAGGGACGTTGGCGTCAGGGTGAGGTTTTTCTCCTGCCAGCGCAGGCCGGAGGTGAAATCCATCACGGACACGGTGGTGTCGTCGATTTTGATATTGATGTTATCGAGCGCGACCCGATAAAGCGCGATCGGGTAAGGCGTGGAGAGATTCAGTGGGCCGCTGTCCTCTTCTTCAACCGGCGCAGACTTCGGCATTTTCTTCGAGTCTATCGCCACGTTGACATCTTTTAGCGACAGATCGTTGACGCAGAGCTTGCTGTCCCGCAAACAGCCCAGCTTCACCGCCAGGTGAAACTCCCCGGCGTTAACCGCCACGCCCGGCTGCTCATAGCGGATGTTCTTCAGGCGCAGGTCACGCCAGCCGCCCGTCACCTGGCCAATTTCCAGCCCCGGCACCCAGCGGTTCGCGGCGTTAAACAGCAGATGCAGCCCGGTCGTCGTTCCTACCAGAAACGCCACCGTCCCGAGCAGCAGCACGATAAAGATCAGCACTCCGAGGCTTATTTTCTTCCATAAACTCATAATTCAGGCCCCAGACCGATGTAAAACTGTAATCCGTGTTCATCTTTGTCGCCCACCGGCACGGCGAAATCGAGCTTGATGGGCCCGACGGGTGACTGCCAGCGCACGCCGACGCCCGCGCCGGTTTTAAAGTCGCTGCGGCGGATATCGTTCACCGCTTCACCGCCGTCAACAAACATGGCGCCCCACCACTTTCCGCTGACGTTGTACTGGTACTCCAGCGAGCCCGTCGCCAGTTTTGACGCACCGGTCAGCTGGCCCTTTTCGTTCTCAGGTGAGATCGATTTGTACTTATACCCGCGAATGCTGCGGTCGCCCCCGGCGAAGAAGCGCAGATCCGGCGGAACGCGCTCGAAATCGCCCGTTTCAATCCAGCCGAGATTGCCGCGCATCACAAAGCGATGTTTATCGTACAGCGTGCGGATCCAGACGTTTTGCGCCTGAAAGACGGAGAAGTCCACGTCGGAGCCCCAGGCGGTGTTGGAATAATCGATGGAGTAGCGCTGTGAGTCGCCCCAGGTCGGCATCAGGCCCCCGCGCGAGCGGGTGCGGCTGATCATCACCCCCGGATAAAGCAGCATAGTGGTGTTGGTGACGTTAGCCTGGGTAAAGTGATCGAGGCTCCAGCGCAGGTTAATGGCGCGCTGCCAGCCGCTGGAGAGATCCCAGAAGCGGGAGACCGCAAGCGTCGTCGAGTCCTGCTCGGTGTCGTTCAAATCGGTGCGCTTAAAACCGCCCTGCAGAAGGTAATACTGCTCAAGCGGATTTTTCAGCAGCGGCATTTTGTAGCTGAAATCCAGCTGCTGCTCGGGCGCTGAGAGGCTCAGGCTGGTGGTCAGGCTGTGGCCGTACGAGTTCACCCACGGTTTTTTCCACGAGGTTTTCACCCGTGGCCCCACGTCCGTCGAGTAGCCCACACCGGTCTCAATGGTGTTCTCGGTGCGCGGCGAAACAACGCCATGCAGCGGCAACACCTTGGTTTTGCGAGACTTATCAAATTCCGGTGCGACAACCACGGAGTTAAACCAGCCGGTAGCGGAGAGGCGTCGGTTCAGCTCTCCGAGGTCGCTCGACTGGTAGTAGTCCCCTTTTTTGAAGGGCACGAGGTTTTGCAGATACTCTTCACGAATTTGCGAACCTTCGAACGTCACGTCGCCAAAGCGGTAACGTTCTCCGCTGTCGTAGTCGATATCCCAGAAGGCCTGACGTCGCGCCAGCGCAATGCCCAGCTGGCTTTTGTTGAACTGGCTGTCAAAGTAGCCCTTACGCAGGGAAACGCTGGTCAGCTCTTTTTTGAAATGGTCGTAGTCGCCGTGGTTAAGCACGGTACCGATTTTCGGCCGCGTGCTGAGCAGGTCCAGATAATCCCGGTCGGTACGCGCCCCGCCGCGCAGGATAACGTTCGTGCCGCCAATCAACACCGGCTCGCCCGGCGAAACGCGGGCAATAAGCACCTGGCGCCCCTTCTTTGGAGGCGGACGGAGGTCAAAATCAATGGTGGGTTCGTAATAACCCAGCGCTTTCAGCCCCTCGCGGATCGCATCATCGACGCGCGCGCGAAAACGCCGGTCCGGCGTCACCTCATCACTCTGGATGGTCGATAACTGCGCACGTACGTTTTTTTGTAGCGCCCCGGATAACCCCTCAACCTGCAAACGGACATTCGCCGCGCTGGCAATCCCGCTTGTCAGCAACACACTGACTAAACATAACTGGCGGATTTTTGTCACGTTTTCTCCTGAATATCCCTGTTTCCACCCTGGAAGCAAATGAAGTGCCGCTCCGCGGCAAAATACGGCCTGTTGGCCAAAAACCCGAATCGCGGGTTGAAAATGGGTGTAACACCCAAATATTTCTTATGATTAAATCTAGTCTCATTCAGCGCATTTATTGTGTTCAATTAAACGCTTCGTGACAACCTTAACTGAAACATCGCACCCCGGGAGGCCCCATCGTGAGTTTATTCGACAAAAAGCATCTGGTTTCACAAGCAGATGCATTACCGGGACGCAACACCCCTATGCCTGTAGCGACCTTACACGCCGTCAATGGCCATTCTATGACCAACGTGCCCGATGGCATGGAAATCGCCCTGTTCGCCATGGGCTGCTTCTGGGGCGTTGAGCGCCTCTTCTGGCAGCTGCCCGGCGTTTACAGTACGGCAGCCGGCTACACGGGCGGTTACACGCCGAATCCAACCTACCGCGAAGTCTGCTCCGGCGAAACCGGCCATGCGGAAGCGGTACGCGTGGTCTATGACCCTGCGGTAATCAGCTATGAACAGCTCCTGCAGGTCTTCTGGGAGAATCACGACCCGGCGCAGGGCATGCGTCAGGGCAACGACCACGGCACGCAGTACCGTTCGGCTATCTATCCGCTCACGCCTGAGCAGGATGCCGCCGCGCGCGCCAGCCTGGAGCGTTTCCAGCAGGCCATGCGTGAGGCGGGCGATACGCGCGAGGTGACCACGGAAATCGCGACGGCGAAACCGTTCTACTACGCCGAGGACGATCACCAGCAGTATCTGCATAAAAACCCGTACGGCTACTGCGGCATCGGAGGCATCGGCGTTTGCCTGCCGCCACAGCTGGCCTGATCACTGATCCAGCGCCACGCGAGCCGCGTGGCGCGTGGCATTGCTGACCGAGCCGTAATCCATCACTTTGCCCTGCAACAGCAGGTTAAAGACCGGTGCCTGCGGTCGGTTGAGCCGCGTTTGCAGCAGGTGAACGGCCTCAATTCCCAGCTCGCGGCAGGGCACCGTCACGCCCGTGACCGGTTTTTCCAGACGGTGCGCTAAATTCCATGCAAAATCGGTCGTGATGAGCGAAATGTCTTCCGGAATGCGCAGCCCGTGTCGCGTCAACGCCCTTACCACCCCTTCCGTCATGCTGGTACTGTTCGGGAAAATCACCTCCGGCCACTGCGAGCGGTCATGATTCACTAACCACGCATCCAGCGCCTGCTCGGCCTCTTCTGCGGTAAACCACTCCGTCACGAGCAAATCGCGCTGGGGATCGAAGGCGACATGAAAATGACGGTACGCCTCTTTGATGCCGTCCAGACGCGCGTACAGCGTATCCCGCCGCAGGCAGGTGAGCGTGAGCACGCGGCGATGCC
Organism: Enterobacter sp. ku-bf2; assembly: GCF_001742765.1. Taxonomy (NCBI): domain Bacteria; kingdom Pseudomonadati; phylum Pseudomonadota; class Gammaproteobacteria; order Enterobacterales; family Enterobacteriaceae; genus Enterobacter; species Enterobacter sp. ku-bf2. The sequence goes on along the minus strand of NZ_MDVW01000018.1, from coordinate 87,324 downwards.
CCTGCTCGAAAAGGTACTGCATGGTGGTGAAGCCGATCGCCCGGTGATCGGGTGACACGGAATCCAGTACCCGATCCCGGTCAACGGAATTAATTAACACGCAGGGCTTATTCAGGGTACTTGCCAGTTTAAATATGGTGGAATCATCAGTGCCAATAATAATTATCGCGTTAATATTCTTATGGCTGGCCTTTTCCATAAAGACTTTCACATCGGCGTGCTGCTCTTCTAAACCACAGCACGTGACCCACACATTATGCCGCGCGCAGGCTTCAGCAATTCCTTTCGTCACTTCCAGATAAAAAATATCCCCGCGTCCCTGAAAGGTTCTTTCCGGTGCAAAAACAGCGATACCGTTAATGAGCAGTCTTCCGCTCGCCATAGACTCCAGCACACCGAGCTCCCGCGCGGTGCGAACGATCGCCTCCCTGGCTTTATCGCTGGTGTAAGACTTGCCGCTTAATACCCGCGAAACCGTGCTGACGGAATAGCCCGTCAGGGCCGCAATTTCCTCCATTTTTAACTTGCCCGGCATAGTGTGACCTCGCTCTCATTCAGTTTTTGCAAATATTTGCAGAAACAGTCCTTTGATTTTAAAACCAAATTTCAAAACGCCTGGAGATTACTTAATCACCTTGCGAGTATTCTCACAAAAACACATTGTCGCTACCGCTCCCCTTTCCTATTTTCCGGTCATCACTCATTTCAACTGAAATTAAGGTGTGACATGGAGAAGGTACGTTTTGGCATTATTGGAATAGGTAATATCGGTACGGTCCACGCGCGTTATTTACTGGCGGGTACGGTCAGCGACGCCTGCCTTGCCGCAGTTTGTGATAATGCGCCGGAAAAGCATCCGGCCATTCGCCAGCTGGTCGGCACCCTCCCCGTGTTCAGCGACGCGCAGGAGATGCTCCAGAGCGGGCTTATCGACGCGGTGATTGTCGCTACGCCCCACTACGAGCATCCGCGCCTGTCGATGCTGGCGATGCGCAACGGCATCCACACCCTGTGTGAAAAACCGGCGGGCGTGTATACCGCCCAGGTACAGGAGATGAACGCCTGCGCCCAGGCGTGCGATGTGGTGTTCGGCATCATGTACAACCAGCGCCCGAACCCGCTCTACCAGAAGGTGAAAGATCTGATCGACAGCGGCGAGCTGGGTGAGATCCGCCGCTCCAACTGGATCATCACCAACTGGTATCGCTCGCAGAGCTATTACAACTCCGGCGGCTGGCGCGCCACCTGGAAAGGAGAAGGCGGCGGCGTGCTGCTCAACCAGGACCCGCACCAGCTCGATCTCTGGCAGTGGCTGGTCGGTATGCCGGTCCGTCTGCGCGCATTCTGCCAGTTCGGCAAGCATCGCGATATCGAAGTGGAAGACGACGTCACCGCCTATGCCGAATATGCCAACGGCGCGACGGGCGTGTTCATCACCACCGTGGCGGAAACGCCGGGAACCAACCGGCTGGAAATCGTCGGCGATCGCGGCAAGGTGGTCGTCGAAGAGGGCAAGCTGCGCTACTGGCGGCTGCGGGAATCTGAAACCGCCTTCAACGCCCGCTGGCAGAACGGTTTTGGTGAGCCTGAATGCTGGGAGGTCAAGCTTCCCGTGGCCCCGGAATGCAGCGAACACCACGTCATTACCGCCAACTTCTGTGCCGCCATCCTGCGCGGCGAGCCGCTCATTGCGCCGGGTCTGGAAGGGATCCACGGGTTGACGCTCTCCAACGCCATGCACCTCTCCACCTGGACAGACGACTGGGTCGAGTTCCCGCTCAACGAAAAACAGTATCTGCGCCTGCTTCAACAACGCATCAGCACCTCAGTGGCTAAAGAGACAGCCAGCGTCACGCTGGACGCCTCAGGCACCTGGTAACTCCGGAGAAGAATTAATGTTAAATGTCGCTATTGTGGGAACAGGGAATATCTCGCACAACCATATTCAGGGCTATTTGCAGTTTGGCCAACGCTGCCGGATCGTCGCGCTGGTTGATATTTATCCGGAAAAAGCCCACGAGAAAAAAGCGCGCTACGGCCTGACGGATGCCCGCGTGTATGACAGCCACCAGCAGATGCTGTCGTCAGAACCGGATATCGACATCGTCGACGTCTGCACGCCACCCTACGTCCACGCAGAGATCAGCATTGATGCCCTGAACGCGGGCTGCCACGTGCTGTGCGAAAAACCGATGGCCGCCTCGCTGGAGGAGTGCGACGCGATGATCGCCGCACAAAAGGCCAGCGGCAAAATGCTCTCCATCATTGCCCAAAACCGCTTTACCGATGCCTTCTGGCGCTTAAAAGCAGCGCTGGATTCGGAGCTTGCGGGCAAGGTTTGCCACGCGCAGGTGGACTCCTTCTGGTGGCGCGGACACTGCTATTACGACCTGTGGTGGCGCGGCACCTGGGAAAAAGAGGGCGGCGGCTGCACCCTTAACCACGCGGTTCACCACATCGACGCCATTCAGTGGATGCTGGGCTTTCCGTCCGAGGTGGTGGCGATGATGACCAACGTGGCGCACGACAACGCTGAAGTCGAAGACCTCAGCGCCGCGATCTTCAAATACCCCAGCGGTGCGCTCACCCAGCTTACCGCCTCGGTCGTGCACCACGGGGAAGATCAGAAAATCATTATTCAGGGTGAGAAGGCACGCATCTCCGCGCCGTGGCAGGCCTTTGCCAGCGTCAGCGCCGACAATGGCTTCCCGCAGGAAACCCACGACCAGCAGCGCGAAGCGCAGCTCGACGCGGTGTTTAAGCAGACGCCGAAGCTCGAGTGGACGCTGCACGCCGGGCAGATTAATGACCTGCTTTCTGCCATCGAGCACGGCACGGCACCGTTAGTGGATGGGTTACAGGGCAAACGCTCGCTGGAGCTGATCGCCGCGATCTATAAATCCGCCATTACCCGCACCGTGGTCTCGCTGCCGATTCAGCGCGACGACCCGTTTTACCGTACCGGTGGGACGAGCGCCCTTGCTCCCCGTTTTTATGAAAAATCCGCAAGCGTCGCCAACTTCAGCGAAGTGGGTGCGATTCCCCTTGGCAAAGACCTGGATTAAGGAGTGACACCATGAACAAAAATGACGGAATGAACTACGCGCCGGTGGGTAAACCTCAGCCGGTTGTCCGCGAGGGGGAGTTTGTTTTTGCCGCTGCCGCGCTCGACCACGGCCATATCTACGGCATGAGTAACGGCCTGATTGAAGCCGGGGCCACGCTGAAGTGGGTGTACGACCCCGATCCGGCAAAAGTGGATAAATTTATCCAGCAATACCCGCAGGTCAACGTGGCGGAGTCGCTGGAGGTGATACTCAACGACGACGAAGTGCGCCTGGTGGCCGGTGCGGCCATCCCGTCAGAGCGCTGCGCGCTGGGGCTAAAAGCGATGGCGGCCGGCAAGGACTACTTCACGGATAAAGCCCCGCTCACCACCCTTGAACAGCTGGCGGATGCCAAAGCGATGGTTGAGAAAACCGGCCGGAAATACGCCGTGTACTACAGCGAACGTCTCCACGTGGAGAGCGCGGTGTTTGCCGGACAGCTGGTGCAGCAGGGGGCCATTGGCCGCGTCGTTCAAACCCTGGGGACAGGCCCGCACCGGGAAGGGATCGGCCGCCCGGACTGGTTCTACGATCGTCGCTACTTCGGCGGCATTCTGTGCGACATCGGCAGCCACCAGATTGAGCAATTTCTGTTTTACACGGGTAACCGTAACGCCACCGTGGTCGCCAGTCAGGCACGCAATTTCAACCATCCGCAGCATCCGGCATTTGAAGATTTCGGTGACGCAACAATCAGGGGCGAAAACGGCGCCAGCGGTTATTTCCGCTGCGACTGGTTCACCCCCGACGGACTCTCAACCTGGGGCGATGGACGTCTGACGCTGCTCGGCACCGACGGGTATATCGAGATCCGCAAATATGTCGATCTCACCCGCGGCGAGCAGGACGTGGTTTATCTCGTCAATAAAGAGGGGGAATTCCGCTATCCGGTCGCCGGACAGGTCGGGTTCCCGTTCTTTGGCGAACTGATCCTCGACTGTCTGCATCGTACCGAAAACGCCATGACGCAGGCGCACGCCTTCAAAGCGGCCGAGCTCTGCGTGAAGGCCCAGATGCTGGCCAACGCGACGGAATAACGGGAGGCGACAATGACGATCCTGAACACGGCGGTTATCGGTGCCGGAGCGATTCACGGCTGCCATGTGAATGCGTTGCGCCTGCTCCCCAACGTCGCGCTACGCGCGCTGGTCGACATCGACAGCGTCAAAGGGCTGGAGCTGGCAATGCGCTATCAGTGCCGCTTCTATCAGGATTACCGGGAAATGCTGCTGGATGATGCCATTGACGTGGTCCACATCTGCACGCCGCATTTCGAGCATAAAAGCATGATCCTGGCGGCGCTCGCCGCCGGGAAACATGTTTTCTGCGAAAAACCGGTGGGCATGAACAGCAGCGAACTCGTGGATATCACCCGCGCCGCCGAACAGGCGTCGGGTCTGCTCGGCGTGTGCTACCAGAATCGCCTCAACCCCACCAGCCTGCGCATTCGCCAGATGCTGGAGGAGGGCGAGCTGGGGAAAATGCTCAGCATTAAGGCCGTGCTGACGTGGTCACGCTCGGGCGCGTACTACACCGAAAGCCCGTGGCGCGGGCGGCTGGCAACGGAAGGTGGCAGCCTGCTGATCAACCAGGCCATTCATACCCTCGACCTGATGCAGTGGTTTGCCGGTGGCGTAACGCACGTGAAAGGCGTGGTGGACAGCGGCGAGCTGGCAGACGTGACCGAAGGGGAAGACAGCGCAATGGCCACGCTGCACTTTGCCAACGGCGCGCGCGGCCTGTTTTACGCCAGCAACTGCAATACCACCGATTCCCCGCTTCTGATGGAGATCCACTGCGAAAAGGGCTCGCTGCTGCTGCATAACAACGTGCTCTGGTGCATCACCCGCGGCGAGCGCCTCAGGCTGGCCAGCGATGACTCTCCCGACGGCTCGGTCAAAAGCTACTGGGGACTGGGGCACGAGCAGGCGATCCGCAGGTTTTATCACGCCATCACCCACCCGGGGCACACGGATTACACCAACATCCGTGAAGCCGGACATTCACTCACGCTTGTGGAGGCTATTTACCGCTCATCTCAATTAAGACAATGGATAGATATCAATAACTAGAACGTAATTTGTATTCCAGCACTCAATAAAAAAACGACCCGAAAAACGGGTTAATCATTACCCTACACTGGATATTATTATGGTCAAACCAACTGAACGTAGAGTGGGTTATGGCGTAGCGCTCGGCTACGGCGTAACCGATCTTTTTGGCGGAGGCGCTTTCGCCATTATCGGCACCTGGCTGTTATTTTTTTACACCACCTATTGCGGACTCTCAGTCATTGAAGCGGGATCAATATTCGCCATTGCCCGCGTGATTGATGCGCTATTAAGCCCGATAATGGGTTATATCACCGATAACTTCGGGGATACCTGGCTCGGGCGTAAATTTGGCCGTCGCCGCTTCTTTTTATTACTCAGTTCACCGCTCATGTTTTTGTATGCCCTGTTATGGCTGACGGACATGGGTTACTGGTACTACCTGGGCACCTACCTCTCTATTGAGCTGCTGTCGGCGATGGTGCTGGTCCCCTGGGAGACCCTGGCGGCTGAAATGACGAACCGGTATGAAGAGCGTAGCCGCCTGTCCGGCGTGCGGATGATCAGCTCCCAGCTGGGCGGTTTTCTTGCGGTATCCGTTCCCGGGGTGATTATGCAGTTCACGGGGAAAGATAATCCGTTTACCTATACCCTCACCGGGCTGATATTTTCCTGCGTGTTCTGCCTTGCGGTATTTATTACCTGGTACACCACCTGGGAAGCGAAGGATGTGCAACAGGAATCCAGTTTTAAAGTGGATAACCAGCGCAGCGGCGGGCTACTGAATCACCTGAAATATCTGGTGCTGGATCTCTTTTCCTCCTTCCGTATCCGCGCGTTCCGCCTGCATATTATTATTTATATCTTTTCGTTCACGGCGATGGACGTGTTCGGTTCGGTGTTTACCTATTATGTCGTGTACTGTCTAAGCCAGGATGCGGCTGCGGTATCAGGCTGGCTGAGCATTGCGGCCTTCGCCTCGGTCCCCGGCACCTATGGGTTTATGCTGTTGCTGAACCGGCTGAACGTCACGCCGTCTGCCGCACTAAGGCTCTCCTACGGCTGTATCTTCCTGGTGCTGGCCTTCCTGTTTACGGTCTACCTCACCAAAACGCAGGTACCGACGCTGCTGTTCTCCGCGGTCTTTATTCTGCTCGGTGCCGCCCGCTCTGGCCTCTACTATATTCCGTGGAATATCTACAGCTTCATTCCGGATATTGACGAGATGGTGACCCAGCAGCGCCGCGAAGGGATTTTTGCCGGGGTGATGGTCCTGACCCGCAAGAGCACCGTGGCGATTGCCATCATGATTATTGGCCTGGTGCTACAGGAGTCCGGATTTGTGAAGGGCAGCGGCGCGCAGCCTGAAAGCGCGCTGGGGGCGATTATCGGCCTGATGATCTTCGCAACGGCAGCTCTGCTGGCGGTAAGCTTCTTCACCACCTACAGGTTCAAGCTCACCCGTGAGACGCACAAGCTGCTCCTCAAGGAGATTGCGCGCCGTAAGCTGGGTGGCGATTACCGCGACTGCGATGCCAGCACCCGCGTGGTGATTAAACAGCTCACGGGCTATGAATACGATCAGGTATGGGGAGGCGATGCCACCCGTCGGGCGGTGGGCGATGTCCGCCTGTCTACCGTGAAATAACGCGATGTACCGGACAGCGCCCGCTGTCCGGTCTGTTTTATGCCAAAAATGTGACCTCTGGCAGATTTACATCTCTTTACGCTATACTACCCGCTGAAATAATCGGCTCAACGCTACGAGCTGGTGTTCAATGTGTTTCCACACAAATGGTATCAACTCCCCTTCTGAGGATCTGGCGAGAAGCCGGATAAACTATGTTAAACAGTATTTTAGTAATACTTTGTCTGATTGCCGTCAGTGCATTTTTCTCGATATCCGAGATCTCGCTGGCCGCGTCCCGTAAAATCAAACTGAAGCTGCTTGCCGACGAAGGCAACATCAACGCCTCACGCATTCTCAAAATGCAGGAAAACCCCGGTACGTTCTTTACCGTGGTGCAAATTGGTCTGAACGCGGTGGCCATTCTCGGCGGTATCGTGGGCGATGCGGCGTTTTCCCCGGCGTTTTATAGCCTCTTTGCGCAGTATATGTCCGCCGAATTGGCCGAACAGCTGAGCTTTATCCTCTCCTTCTCGCTGGTGACCGGGCTGTTCATCCTCTTCGCCGACCTGACCCCGAAACGCATCGGTATGATTGCGCCAGAAGCTGTGGCTTTGCGTATCATCAACCCGATGCGCTTCTGCCTGTTCGTGTTCCGCCCGCTGGTGTGGTTCTTCAACGGCCTGGCAAACGTCATTTTCCGCATCTTTAAGCTACCGATGGTGCGTAAAGACGACATAACCTCTGACGATATTTATGCGGTCGTGGAAGCCGGCGCGCTGGCCGGGGTGCTGCGCAAGCAGGAACATGAGCTGATTGAGAACGTATTCGAACTGGAATCCCGTACCGTGCCCTCTTCCATGACGGGCCGTGAAAGCATTATCTGGTTCGATTTACATGAAGATGAGCAGAGCCTGAAGAACAAAGTGGCGCAGCATCCACACTCTAAGTTCCTGGTCTGTAATGAAGATATCGACCACATCATCGGTTACGTCGACTCCAAAGACCTGCTGAACCGCGTGCTGGCGAACCAGAGCCTGGCGCTGAACAGCGGCGTGCAGATCCGCAATACCCTGATTGTGCCGGACACCCTGACGCTCTCAGAAGCGCTGGAAAGTTTCAAAACCGCCGGGGAAGACTTCGCGGTGATCATGAACGAATACGCGCTGGTGGTGGGTATTATCACCCTCAACGACGTCATGACCACGCTGATGGGCGACCTGGTAGGCCAGGGGCTGGAAGAGCAGATTGTTCAGCGTGACGATAATTCATGGCTGATTGATGGCGGCACGCCGATTGAAGACGTGATGCGCGTGCTGGATATCGACGAGTTCCCGCAGTCCGGAAACTACGAGACCATCGGCGGCTTTATGATGTTTATGCTGCGTAAAATCCCGAAACGCACCGACTCGGTGAAGTTCTCCGGCTACAAGTTTGAGGTGGTGGATATTGATAACTACCGCATCGACCAGCTGCTGGTGACGCGTATCGACAACAAACCGACCGTACTGGTGCCGAAGCTGCCGGATGCGGAAGAGAAGGTGTCGGCGTAACGTTCCTGCCCCCACAAACATCAACGGCTCCCATCGGGAGCCGTCTTTTTATCTACTACTACTGCATAGCACGTTGGTTAAGCCATCTCAGTTTGCAGACGCATAACCTGACGGTTGACTTCGGACATCACAGACAGGTGCTGTTTGTCCTTCACTTTTGGGACAAGGATTTTGCCCTTATCAAACTCAAAAGCGCCAACATCCTTGATATACAACCGTCCACGGAACAGGATCTTCACGTACTTCGCCACCTGAAGCGGGTTGTAGCGTTGGAAAATTTTCATTCTTGTATCTCCTGCGAATCATACGCTCTTGCGGTGCCACAATCGGCCCGACTGTCCTGAGCGCAAATTTTAATGCCCAATGACTATAGACCAGAACTACGGTGTTACCCAGTGTGCATAAGTTTATTTACCGTTTGATTACAATTATTCAGAATAATCTTTGCAAAGCGTGACTGAGCGCAGTATAAGCCGTCGTTTTTTCATGGATATGTGCGTTCACCCGCAAACTGGCATCGGGATTGCGGGAAAACCACATTGATCGCACTTATCATTAAAAGCGTATGACCAAGTGGTCGGATCACCTGCAAACAATAAGGAAACGCCATGACCCTACGTAATATCCTTGCAGCAGCCTGCCTGCTGCTGCCCCTGTGGGCGAGTGCTCACAACATTGAAAAAGGACAACGTGTACCGCCAGTCGGCATTGCTGACCGGGGAGAATTGATTCTCGACAATGATAAGTTTAGCTACAAAGCCTGGAATAGCGCGCAACTCGCGGGCAAAGTGAGAGTTGTACAACATATTGCCGGTCGTACATCTGCAAAAGAGAAAAATGCCAGCCTGGTGGAAGCGATCAAGGCCGCAAAATTCCCTCACGACCGCTACCAGACCACCACGATCGTGAATACCGATGACGCCATTCCGGGTTCCGGGATGTTTGTGCGCTCAAGCCTTGAGAGCAATAAAAAGCTCTATCCGTGGTCGCAGTTTATCGTCGACAGCAACGGCGTCACCCGTAAGGCCTGGCAGCTGGAGGAAGAGAGCTCCGCGATTATCGTGCTGGATAAAGAAGGTCGCGTACAGTGGGTAAAAGACGGGGCGCTGACCCAGGAAGAGGTGCAGCAGGTTGTCGACCTGCTGCATAAGCTGCTGGCTCAATAAATAGAGACGCGGAAGCCGGGGTTGAGGAAGGATTCGCGCGGGGTGTAGTCCAGCGGCTTGCCCTGCCAGTCATGAACATGCGCCCCGGCGGCCGCAGCAACCGCATGCCCGGCGGCGGTATCCCAGACGTTCGTCGGCCCAAAGCGGGGATAGAGCTGAGCCTGTCCTTCCGCCACCAGGCAGAATTTCAGCGATGAGCCAATCGAGGTGGTCTGGTGTTCACCCAGCTGCTGCAGGTACTCCTGCAGCTCGCTGTCGCTGTGCGAGCGGCTAATCACCACCAGCGGCGGACGCGCATCGCGCACCTGGATCTGCTTGCGCACGCCGCACTCTTCTTTCCACGCCTTCCCTTCTGCAGCACTGTACATCACCTTCATGACCGGCGCGTAGACCACGCCCAGCACCGCTTTACCCTTCTCAATCAGGGCGATATTGACGGTGAATTCACCGTTGCGCTTGATGAACTCTTTTGTCCCGTCCAGGGGGTCCACCAGCCAGTAACGCTGCCAGTGCTGGCGTTCGTCCCAGCTTTGCGGCGCTTCTTCTGACAGGACGGGGATGTCCGGCGTTAAGGCCTGTAACCCTTTCAGGATCACCTTATGCGCCGCGATATCTGCCGCCGTGACCGGAGAGTCGTCCGCTTTGCTGACGACCTCCATAGGTTTAATACCGTCATACACCTGCATGATGGCATCTCCCGCATCCCGTGCGAGCTGACAAATTTTATCTAGCATTTTCCACCTCTTTGTTAACGCAGTGAGGTTAACTCTTTGTTTTAGTTATATCGTAATGTGAACAATTCCGCTATCTGTGAAGCAATTCCGGTTTCAGGTTGCTTTTTTCTGTCAGGATTCACATTTATGTAAGCAACGCGTTATAGATACATACTCTTTTGTGGCCTGGATCGAAAAAAGGACTCTTCTGATGATTAAGTTTAGCGCAACGCTCCTGGCGACGCTGATTGCGGCGAGCGTGCAGGCAGCGACGGTTGATTTACGTATTCTGGAAACGACCGATCTGCACAGCAATATGATGGACTTCGATTACTACAAAGATACCCCGACGGAAAAATTCGGACTGGTACGCACGGCAAGTTTGATCAATGCCGCACGTGGCGAAGTGAAAAACAGCGTGCTGGTCGACAATGGCGATCTCATTCAGGGCAGTCCGCTCGGGGATTACATGGCGACTAAGGGGCTGAAAAAAGGCGAGGTCCATCCTGTTTATAAAGCGATGAACACCCTGGACTATACCGTCGGTAACCTTGGCAACCATGAATTCAACTACGGTCTGACATACCTGCACGATGCCCTGGCAGGTGCAAAATTCCCGTACGTTAACGCCAATATCATCGACGTTAAGACCCAAAAGCCGCTCTTTACCCCTTACCTGATTAAAGAGACCGAGGTTGTCGATCGGGACGGGAAAAAGCAGACGCTGAACATCGGCTATATCGGTTTTGTCCCACCGCAGATCATGACATGGGATAAGGCCAACCTCGACGGTAAGGTGACCGTTAACGACATCACCGAAACCGCGCGCAAATACGTGCCGGAAATGCGTGAGAAAGGCGCCGATCTGGTGGTCGTTGTCGCCCACTCGGGTCTCTCCGCCGACCCGTACCAGGCCATGGCAGAAAACTCCGTTTACTACCTGAGTGAGGTTCCGGGCGTCGATGCGATCCTGTTCGGCCACGCCCACGCGGTCTTCCCGGGCAAAGACTTCGCCAGCATCAAAGGGGCGGATATCGGGAAAGGCACGCTCAACGGCGTGCCGTCGGTGATGCCGGGCATGTGGGGTGACCATCTTGGCGTAGTGGATCTGGTGCTGAATAACGACGGCGACCGCTGGAAGGTGACGCAGTCAAAAGCCGAAGCGCGTCCGATCTACGACGCGGCAGCGAAGAAATCACTGGCGGCGGAAGATAAAAAACTGGTCGACGTGCTGAAGCACGATCACGACGCCACGCGCGAATTCGTCAGCAAGCCGATCGGTAAATCCGCCGACAACATGTACAGCTTCCTGGCGCTGGTGCAGGACGATCCGACCGTCCAGGTCGTCAACATGGCGCAGAAAGCCTATGCCGAACACTTTGTGCAGGGCGATCCGGATCTGGCGAAGCTGCCGGTCCTGTCGGCCGCTGCGCCATTTAAAGTGGGCGGACGTAAGAATGACCCGGCAAGCTATGTTGAGGTCGAAAAGGGCCAGCTCACCTTCCGTAATGCCGCCGATCTCTATCTCTATCCGAATACGCTGGTAGTGGTTAAAGCCACCGGGAAAGAGGTAAAGGAGTGGCTGGAGTGTTCTGCCGGACAGTTTAACCAGATTGCCCCGCGCAGCAGCAAGCCGCAGTCGCTGATTAACTGGGACGGCTTCCGCACCTACAACTTCGACGTGATCGACGGCGTGAACTACCAGATTGACGTCACCCAACCGGCGAAATATGACGGTGAGTGTCAGGCGATCAACCCGCAGGCGGAGCGCATTAAAAACCTGACCTTCAATGGCAAGGCGATCGACCCGAATGCCACCTTCCTGGTGGTGACCAATAACTACCGTGCCTACGGCGGTAAGTTTGCCGGTACGGGAGATAGCCACATCGCCTTTGCCTCGCCGGACGAGAACCGCTCGGTGCTGGCGGCGTGGATCAGCGCGGAGTCGAAAAAAGCGGGAGAAATTCATCCGGCGGTGGATAACAACTGGCGTCTGGCGCCGATCCACAGCGATACGCCGCTGGATATCCGTTTTGAAACGTCACCGTCCGATAAGGCAGCCGCGTTTATCAAGGAGAAGGCGCAATATCCGATGAAACAGGTCGCGACGGATGATATTGGGTTCGCGATTTATCAGGTGGATTTGAGCAAGTAAAAGCAAAACGGCAACGCACGTTGCCGTTTTTGGTGTTTGTTCCCTCTCCCTGTGGGAGAGGGCCAGGGTGAGGGCATCAGGCCGCACATACCCGGCTTTTACGCCGCGCGATCGTCCCTGTTCGCCATCACCTTCGGCGTATTTACCTCAATCCAGTCCGCCAGCGCGGCGACTTTTTCGCTGACCTCGATACCCATCGGCGTCAGGCTATACTCTACGTGCGGCGGCACGACCGGATACGATACGCGATCGACAAACCCGTCCTGTTCCAGCGCCTGAAGCGACTGGGACAGCATCTTTTCGCTCACCCCGCCCATTTTACGGCGCAGATCGCTAAAGCGATGCGTCCCCTGGCGCAACGCCAGCAGAATCAGTACCCCCCAGCGGCTGGTCACGTGTTTGAGCACCTCTCGTGAAGGGCACTGTTCCGCGAAAAGATTGCCATCGCGCATTTGTTCGCTGAGCGTCGGTATCGTTGTTTTCATACTTACCTTTTTGTACGTACTTACTAAAAGTTAGCTATGGTGCTAGTGTGCCACAACACCAGACAAACACGAAGGAGATTCATCATGATCGCGATTACCGGCGCCACCGGCCAGCTTGGCCATCTCGTTATCGAACAGCTGTTGAAAACCGTACCGGCTAACCAGATTGTAGCTATCGTACGTAACCCGGCGAAAGCGCAAGCCTTAAGCCAGCAGGGAATTGTGGTGCGTCAGGCGGACTACACGGATGAAGCCGCCTTCGCCGCCGCGCTGAGCGGCGTGGATAAGCTGCTGTTGATCTCGTCCAGCGAAGTCGGCCAGCGCGCAACCCAGCACCAGAACGTGATTAACGCCGCCAAAACGGCAGGGGTGAAATTTATCGCCTACACCAGCCTGCTGCACGCGGATACCTCACCGCTCGGCCTGCACGTTGAACACGTTGCCACAGAAAAAGCGCTGGCGGCGTCCGGCATTCCTTATGCCCTGCTGCGCAACGGCTGGTATACCGAAAACTATCTGGCGAGCGCGCCGCCTGCGCTGGAACACGGCGTGTTTATTGGAGCGGCAGGCGAGGGTAAAATTGCCTCTGCCACCCGCGCAGACTATGCCGCGGCGGCAGCCAAAGTGATCGCTGAAGAGGGCCACGCGGGCAAGGTGTATGAACTGGCAGGCGACCACGGCTGGACGCTGAGCGAACTGGCGGCTGAACTCAGCAAACAGAGCGGGAAGCCGGTCACCTACCAGAATCTCAGTGAAGCGGATTTTGCCGCCGCGCTGAAGAGCGTCGGTCTGCCTGCCGGTCTGGCCGATATGCTGGCGGACTCCGATGTCGGGGCCTCCAAAGGCGGGCTCTTTGACGACAGCCATACGCTGAGCAAACTGATCGGACGCGCCACCACGCCGCTGGCGCAGAGCATTAAAGCCATCCTGTAATTGTTACGGGATGGTTATTTTTTGTGGCATCCCCTCTGGTCATCTCTGATAATGAAAAGATGACCCACGAGGAGGCTTACCGTGCAAGGCGTACCGGAACAGTTTAATGATGAAAGAGACAGCGCGCGCTTTCGCCATCTGGCGCAGCTGCCGGGCCTGGAGCTGTACCACGCGCACATTTCTGACTACGCCTTTGAGCCTCACACCCATGAAGCCTTCGGGATCGGCACGATTGAAACCGGTGCCGAACGCTTTCGCTATCGCGGTAGCCAGCATCTCGCGGCGGAAAAATCCGTCGTTACCATGAACCCGGACGAGATCCACACCGGCGAATCCGCCACCGAGGGCGGCTGGCGCTACCGGATGGTCTATATCGAACCCGATCTGCTGGAAGAGGTGACCGGTCTGCGGCACTGGTGGTTCAGCGACGTGACCCGTCATGACCCGTTGCGCTCGCAGCAAATTGGCAGGCTTATTTACGGCTTGTGGCACACGGACGATCCGCTTGCGCAAAAAGGATTACTGCTGGATCTGATTGAGACCTTCCAGCCGTTTGCCCATCACGCGCCGCGGGTTCAGGAACGCGCGCACCGCTTCGAACGGGTACGCGAGTACCTGCATGACAACTATATGCGCGCCCTGACGCTGGACGAGCTGGCCAGCGTCGTTTCACTCAGCCCGTATCATTTCCAGCGCCAGTTCAAAGCCCATTTTCACGTGACGCCGCATCAGATGCTGATGGCCATTCGCCTCTGGCGCGCCAAAGCGTTCCTCACCCACGGCATGCCCGCCGCAGAGGTCGCCGCCGCAACCGGACTGACCGATCAGTCGCATCTGACCCGCGCGTTTACCCACCGCTATGGCATTACCCCCGTGCGCTACCAGAAGCAGGTCACCCGGCGCTAATGCGCAACCTCATACAATACGCGCGCATTTGCCCCTCCTACACTGAGAACAGCGTAAATACCTGTGGATGGAAAAATGATTAGTGGAGTGTTGTATGCCCTGCTGGCCGGGATGATGTGGGGGCTGATTTTTGTCGGCCCGCTGATCGTGCCGGAGTACCCGGCGATATTGCAGTCGACCGGACGTTATCTGGCGCTGGGGCTGATTGCCCTGCCCCTGGCGTGGCTGGGGCGCGCGCGCTTGCGTCAGCTCAGCCGTCAGGACTGGGGCACCGCGCTGGCGCTGACCATGATGGGCAATCTTATCTATTACGTTTGCCTCGCGAGCGCCATTCAGCGTACCGGTGCGCCGGTATCGACCATGATTATCGGCACGCTGCCGGTCGTCATCCCCGTCTTTGCTAACCTGCTTTACAGCCACCGCGATGGCAAACTGGCGTGGTCAAAAATGGCACCGGCGCTGGTCTGCACTGCCCTGGGGCTGATATGCGTCAATATTGCCGAGCTGCGTCATGGGCAGGGGGATGTTGACCTGTGGCGATACGGCTCTGGCATTCTGCTGGCGTTCATTTCCGTGGCGTGCTGGGCCTGGTATGCCCTGCGCAACGCGCGCTGGCTGCGTGAGAATCCGGACAAGCACCCAATGATGTGGGCGACGGCGCAGGCGCTGGTCACGTTGCCTGTATCTGTCGTGGGGTATCTCGGCGCATGCCTCTGGCTGGGCCATCAGCAGCCGGACTTCGCCCAGCCCTTCGGGCCAAGACCGTGGGTGTTTATCGGCCTGATGGTGGCGATTGCGGTGCTGTGTTCATGGGTGGGCGCGCTGTGCTGGAATATTGCCAGCCAGAAGCTGCCGACGGTGATCTTAGGGCCGCTGATTGTCTTCGAAACCCTGGCCGGGCTGCTGTATACCTTCCTGATGCGCCAGAGCGTGCCGCCGTTGTTCACGGCCTGCGGGATCGTGCTGTTGGTCGTGGGCGTGGTGATGGCGGTGAGAGCGAAGCCGGAAAAACCGAGGGTTGTTCCGGCGTCGGAGATGTGAGTATTGCCCGGCGGCGCTGCGCTTGCAGGGCCTACAAAACCGTAGGCCCGGTAAGGCGTAGCCGCCACCGGGCAAGACCTTAAAACGTTTCCCAGTTCCCTTCAGGTGCCGTCGCTACGGGCTGCGCTTTTGGCACATAGGTTTTCACCGGCGCCGCTTTAACCGCCTGATTGCGGGTGATTTTGAACACCGCCACCGCTTCGTTCAGACGTGCAGCCTGATCTTCCAGCGCTGCCGCTGCGGCCGCAGACTCCTCCACCAGCGAGGCGTTCTGCTGAGTCACGCGGTCCATTTCGGCTACCGCCTGGCCCACCTGGTCAATACCGCGGCTCTGCTCGTCAGAGGCCGAGGCTATTTCGCCCATGATGTCGGTGACGCGGGTAACCGCATTGACGATCTCGGCCATCGTGGCCCCGGCTTCGTTAACCAGCTGCGAACCCGCATTCACGCGTTCGCCGGAGTCGTCGATCAGCGCTTTGATCTCTTTCGCCGCCTGAGCACTGCGCTGGGCAAGGGTACGCACTTCCCCTGCCACCACCGCAAAACCACGGCCCTGCTCGCCTGCACGGGCCGCTTCCACCGCCGCGTTGAGCGCCAGAATATTCGTCTGGAAGGCAATACCGTCGATCACGTTAGTGATTTGCGCGATCTTGCTGGAACTGGTGGCGATCTCATCCATCGTACGTACGACGCCTTCCACCACGTTGCCGCCCTTCTTCGCCGTTGAGGAGGCGTCCAGCGCCAGACGGGAAGCCTGACGCGCGTTATCGGCATTCTGCTTCACGGTTGCCGTCAGCTGCTCCATGCTGGCTGCCGTCTCTTCCAGAGACGCGGCCTGCTGCTCGGTGCGGGAAGAGAGATCGTTACTGCCTGCAGAGATTTCGCCTGCACCGGTGTAAATGGTATCTGCGCCTTCACGCACTACGCCCACGGTGTTTGCCAGCGAAGTTTGCATCTCCTGCACGTTGCGCGCCAGGATAGCCATTTCATTTTTACCGTCGGCCTGAATCGGCTGGGTGAGATCGCCTGCCGCAATGGCGCGAATATGGTTGATCACCTCTTCCAGCGGCAGCAGCAGCACGCGGCGCATCGCAATCCAGCTGGAGATAATCACCACAATCACCAGCAACATGACCGCAGAGAGGATCCACAGGATGCGCTTGTAATCACTTTCGTTATCCTGAATGCCTTTATCCGTGAGCGCAGCCTGCGCTTCACGCCATTCACGATACACCGTCTGCATCGCGTTCTGTTTTTGTTCGGCATTCTGCTTGAACATATCTTCCAGATTGCCCTGGCTCAGCAGAACGTTCATTTGCGTTAGCGTTGCAGAGTAAATGCGGTACTGCTCTTCGAGTTGGTTAGTCAGGCTCTCATCCAGGCCTGGCGTGTTCGGCAAGGCATAGTATTTATCGTAATGAACCTGCGCTTCAGTCAGCAGATTTTTCGCCGTGGTCACCAGCTCATTCAGCTGACCGCCGTTAATTTGCGAGGCCATGCTGCTTTGCAGGCGCAGCATCCCGCGGTTCAGGGTGACGCGCGCCTGGTTCAGACTGATCCACGCATCAGTAAACTCCGCCACGTTCTTGCTGGAGAGCTGCGCCACGGTGAAGTTGTCTTTATCGTTGTTCAGGGCGTTGATAAAGATACCGGCGGAAATCACTTGCATGATGCCGAGCACAAGCAGCACCGAAATCAGAAGGGTAATGACTTTTATACGTTTAAACATGCGTTGCCTTTGTTATATGCAGGTTTGTCTGACGTGGATATATCGGCAGGCACAGCGGGTTGTTTACTGTTTCTCCACCTTTAAAAAGTTTCGAAACCACTTTCCTGAGCCCATTCAGAGAGTTAAATCGGATATTTTTTTGTGATCTACATCTCATTTTTACCCGTCCCTCTAAAGGGTTATAGCGCCACCTTAAAGATGCATTTAATATGCACCTTATATTATTGAGAATGAGGTAACTGCTATGGCCTTTCGCGACCAACCCCTCGGCGAGCTGGCGCTCTCCATTCCTCGCGCTTCTGCGCTGTTCCGTAAATACGATATGGACTACTGCTGCGGCGGTAAGCAAACCCTGGCGCGTGCGGCGTTACGCAAAGAGCTGGACGTTGAGGTGATTGAAGCCGAGCTGGCGCAGCTGGCCGCACAGCCCATCGACAAAGACTGGCGAACCGCTCCGCTCGCGGAAATCATCGACCATATCATCGTGCGTTACCATGACCGTCACCGTGAACAGCTGCCGGAGCTGATCCTGCAGGCGACCAAAGTCGAGCGCGTCCATGCCGACAAACCTTCCGTACCGCGCGGTCTGGCGAAATACCTGACCCTTCTGCACGAAGAGCTTTCCAGCCATATGATGAAAGAAGAGCAGATCCTCTTCCCGATGATTAAACAGGGAATGGGAAGCCAGGCGATGGGGCCCATCAGCGTGATGGAAAGCGAGCATGATGACGCAGGCGAACTGCTGGAGGTGATCAAACATACCACCCAAAACGTCACGCCGCCGCCAGAAGCGTGCACAACGTGGAAAGCGATGTACAACGGCATTAACGAAACGATCGACGACCTGATGGAACACATCAGTCTGGAGAATAACGTTCTGTTCCCGCGGGCATTGGCGGGGGAATAAAAAAGCCCGGTGGCGCTAGCGCTTACCGGGCCTGCAACGTCCTCGAACGTAGGCCGGGTAAGCGTCAGCGCCACCCGGCAACATGCTTAACGCATGCCAGCCATACGTTTCTTACCGATAAACATCCAGCCCAGCCCCAGCGCGATAAACCACAGCGGCGTGACGATCAGCGCCTGACGGGTATCATCTTCCAGCGTCAGCAGAACCAGCACGAAGACGAAGAACGCCATGCACACCCAGCACATCAGCTTGCCCAGCGGCATCTTGTAGATCGATTTTTCATGCAGGTGTGGGCGCTGTTTGCGGTACACCAGATAGGAGCAGAGGATAATGGTCCAGACGAACATAAACAGGATCGCAGAGACCGTGGTGATCATGGTGAATGCGCCAATCACGCTTGGGTTCACGTAGAGCATCACCACACCACCCAGCAGACACATGCAGGAGAAGGTCAGCCCTTTTGCCGGTACGGCACGCTTAGAGAGCTTGGCGAACGCGCTCGGCGCCACGCCTTCCTGCGCCAGACCAAACAGCATACGGCTGGTTGAGAACACGCCGCTGTTTGCGGAAGAAGCCGCAGAGGTCAGCACCACGAAGTTAATCAGGCTCGCTGCCGCAGGCAGACCTACCAGCACGAACAGCTCAACGAACGGGCTCTTGCTTGGCACCACCGAGCTCCACGGCGTCACGGACATAATGATAATCAGCGCGAAGACGTAGAACATGATGATGCGCACCGGAATGGAGTTGATGGCGCGCGGCAGGGACTTCTCAGGATCTTTGGTTTCCGCAGCGGTTGTTCCGACCAGCTCAATCCCTACAAACGCGAACACCGCAATCTGGAAGCCGGCAAAGAAGCCGCTGATGCCTTTCGGGAACCAGCCGCCGTCATTCCACAGATGGGTAAACGACGCCTGAACGCCGGTTGGTGACTGGAAGTGGGTGAGCACCATCACCAGGCCCACCACGATGAGCCCGACAATGGCCACAATTTTGATCATTGCGAACCAGAACTCCATCTCACCGAACATTTTAACGGTGGCGAGGTTAAGGCTCAGCAGCAGAACGATGACCGCCAGCGAGGCCACCCAGTCCGACAGCCCCGGGAACCAGAATTGCGCATAGGCGGTAATCGCCACGACGTCCGCCATACCGGTCACGACCCAGCAGAACCAGTAGGTCCAGCCGGTAAAATAGCCCGCCCATGGTCCGAGCAGGTCTGAAGCGAAATCGCTGAAGGATTTGTATTCAAGGTTCGAGAGCAGCAGTTCACCCATTGCACGCATCACGAAGAACAGCATAAAACCGATAATCATATAGACGAATATGATTGACGGTCCGGCGAGACTGATGGTTTTGCCTGACCCCATAAACAACCCGGTACCGATGGCACCCCCGATGGCAATGAGCTGAATATGACGGTTTGTAAGATTGCGCCGTAGCGACTGTTCAGACGACGCCTCTTCGTCGGCGACGACTTTGACCTGATCTACCATGTGATATTTTCCTGTTTATGCCTGTCTGTGTTGTTAAGGCTCTTCTGGCCTTTAAATACGCCAAAAAAATGGCGTTCCCTTGTAAGGGCTAATCGATATTAGGTAAGAATCGGCGGGATGAATACTATGATTTAGATATTATGTTAATAATATGTTGAAAGTGAGTGTCATATCACTCATACAGCGCGAAACAGCTCACAAAAATACACGCAACAGTTTCGTTTGCAAGATAAAATATTGATTCCGGCTTAACTATAGGTTTTCACGCTATTTTCCCCTCCCCAGCCGGGGAGAGGAAATAAGAAAAGTCGATTACAGAATTTCCAGCAGCTCAACTTCAAAGACCAGGGTGCTGAATGGCGGGATGGACGCGCCAGCGCCGCGCTCGCCGTAGGCCAGGTTGTGCGGAATAGTCAGTTCCCATTTAGAACCCACTGGCATCAGGGTCAGCGCTTCGATCCAGCCTGCGATAACGCCATTCACCGGGAACTCAGCCGGTTCGCCGCGCGCCACGGAGCTGTCGAAGACGGTACCGTCGATCAGCTTACCGGTGTAGTGTACGCGAACGTGGTCGGTACGCGCCGGGATTGCGCCATCACCCTGATTGATCACGCGGAACTGCAGACCAGACTCGGTGCTGTTCACGCCTTCACGCTCACGGTTCTCTTCCAGATATTTCACACCTTCGGCGGCCATCTCTTCAAAACGTGCGCGACGCACGGCGTCAGCACGTTCGTGGATTTCACGCAGCGCACGGTGCACAACGTCAACCGGAACGGCAGGCTGTTTACCTTCCAGCGCGTCAGCGATACCCGCCACCAGCGCTTCGGGTAACAGACCTTCCAGGCCGGATTCGCTCAGCTGCTGTCCTACCTGCAAGCCGATACCGTAACTTGCCTGCGCTTCGATAGTGTCAAAAGTCGGGGTGGTCATGGGTTTTCCTTCCATCACATTTAAAGTAGCGGGCAGCATATCAGCCATGCCCTTATGGGTAAAACTTTGTCTGAAGTTAAGGTGACAAACCGCGACGAAACAGAAACAATAGAGAGAACCAGGATTAATCCCGAACTGATGTCACGGATGTCGGGTTTACTACGCCGTTCAGGCAGTTAGCAAACTATACTTCGGGGCACAGGATAAAAAATACGCGGAGCAGGAGGAGTGCCATGCCCGGGCGATTTGAACTGAAACCTACCCTGGCGAAAATCTGGCAGGCGCCGGACAATTTTCGCATCATGGACCCGCTGCCGCCTCTGCATCGCAGAGGGATCATCATTGGTGCGCTGATGGTGATTGTGGGCTTCCTGCTTCCTTCCGGTGGCGATGATGTTGATACCGCCCCCGTCACCCGCAATGCTCAGCTGGATATTCAGTCGCAAACCCGACCGCAGCCTGACGCACAGCCGATGCAGACGCAGCTCGTCACCCCGTCTAACGACCCGGGTCAGGTCGCGCCGGTTGAGCCAGAGCCCATTCAGGACGAACAGCCGCAGGAACAAGCCGCCGCCCCGTCTCAGCCTCAGGCGCAACAGCCCACCGGCATTGAGCAACAGTGGCGTTCCTATCGCGTAGAACCGGGTAAAACGCTGGCGCAGCTGTTCCGTGACCACAACCTGCCGCCGACAGACGTGTATGCCATGGCGAAAGTGGAAGGTGCGGGTAAGCCGCTCAGTAACCTGCAGAATGGCCAGATGGTGCAAATACGCCAGAATGCCAGTGGGGTGGTGACAGGGTTAACGATTGATACCGGAAATGGACAACAGGTGCTGTTTACCCGCCAGCCGGACGGCAGTTTTATCAGGGCACGTTAAGGACTGGGATCTGTAAAAAGCAAAACGCCGGCACAAGGCCGGCGTTTCAACGTGAGCAGAGTAAAAAATTACTCAGCTACAACGTTAACAACCAGTTTAGCGAACACTTCGCTGTGAACCTGGAAGTCAACTTCGTGCTCACCAGTGGTACGCAGAACGCCGTTCGGCAGACGAACTTCGCTCTTAGCCACTTTAACGCCTGCTGCAGAAACTGCATCAGCGATATCGCGGGTACCGATGGAACCGAACAGTTTACCTTCGTCGCCAGCTTTGGACGCGATGGTAACGGTGCCCAGTGCGTTGATTGCTTCAGCGCGAGCATTAGCAGCCGCCAGAACGTCAGCCAGTTTGGCTTCCAGTTCAGCGCGACGTGCTTCGAAAAACTCTACGTTTTTCTTGGTAGCTGGAACAGCTTTACCCTGTGGAACCAGGAAGTTACGAGCGTAGCCCGCTTTAACGTTTACCTGATCACCCAGGCTGCCCAGGTTTGCTACTTTATCAAGCAGAATAACTTGCATTACCTTATCCTCTTAAAGTCGTATTAATGGACCGTGCCCGATTACTGATGACGATCAGTGTACGGCAGCAGGGACAGGTAGCGAGCGCGTTTGATAGCGCGAGCCAGCTGACGCTGATATTTTGCACGAGTACCGGTGATACGGCTTGGGACAATCTTACCGCTTTCGGTGATGTAGTTTTTCAGCGTTGCGATATCTTTATAGTCGATCTCTTGAACGCCTTCCGCGGTGAAACGGCAGAACTTGCGACGACGGAAATAACGTGCCATATGGCTAGTCTCCAGAATCTATCAAATCAATCTGCTCGGCATGCAGAACCATTTTGCTCAGACCGTTCTTTGCCTTGTGGCAAGAGATGAACCCCTGAACGATTACTGCACTACCGACCGTTAAACTGTGAGTAATGGCCTGGTTTTCGTGTCCGCTAATAATAACGGGCATTTGGCACCACGCCTGCCGGTGAAACCCGGCTTCCTCTTGCACAGAACGATGCTCAAGCACGAACTGGCAATGCGGAATTCCTGATGGACTGACCTTTCGAAGGGGAGCCCTGCATACGATGCCGGACAACGCCAGACGGTTGGTCATCAGAAATTACTCTTCAGAATCCCCAGCATCAGAATCATCTGCGGTTTCGTTTGCGAAATCATCGCGACGCTCACGGCGCTCGTCTTTCGCTTTAACCATCGGAGATGCTTCGGTAACTGCGTGTTTAGTACGCATAACCATGCTGCGGATAACGGCATCGTTGAAGCGGAAGTTAGTTTCCAGCTCATCGATCACTTCCTGCGGCGCTTCAACGTTCAGCAGAACGTAGTGAGCTTTGTGCAGTTTGTTGATCGGATAAGCCAGCTGACGGCGGCCCCAGTCTTCCAGACGGTGGATCGTGCCCGCTGCTGCAGTGATTGCACCAGTGTAGCGCTCGATCATACCCGGAACCTGTTCGCTCTGGTCAGGATGGACCATAAAAACGATTTCGTAATGACGCATCGAATTGCTCCTTACGGATTATTCAGCCTCCTGTCTGGGTCAGCCGAGGCCCGGGGAGGCAAGGAACGTGTTAAAGGTCGGCTGAAAAATTGACGCGTCATAATACTTGCGCGCCCCCGGAAACTCAAGCTGATTGCACAAATAATTCGCACAAAGCGCGAAGCGGGTCTAAGTGGGTGATTTAAAATTACTCACACCCGGAAGCGGTGTTTTTTTGAACAACTGCATCAGAAATGGTCACGCTTCCCCGCCGGAGGAATGATTACACTTTAATCAGAGATCACCTGAACAGAAGAAGGAGTCCCCCTCTCAGAGCACGCAGTCGTGGAGCGCATATCATGAAACAAATCGCATTAGCCCTAATGGCAGCGCTTTTGCTCAGTGCAAACGCGATGGCAGCCATCAAGATAGACAGCCGACAGGCCAGAAACATGGATGATGTGCAAAGCTTGGGCGTCATTTACATCAATCATAATTTCGCCACGGAAAGTGAAGCAGATCAGGCCCTTAATCAAGAAACCGATGCACAGGGCGCAACCTATTACCACGTGATGTTAATCCGTGAGCCCGGCAGCAACGGCAATATGCACGCCAGTGCAGATATTTACCGATAACGCGTTAACGCTAGCACCAGGAAAGCCAACAACGAGAACATAGCCATAGTTGACGTTGCCCCCTGCCCGGGGGCTTTTTTTTGTGAATGGCTCCGGAATACCACCGGTTACAACTGTTTTTCGGTATTCCAGAGCACTTATTCACTTCTGCCCGTAATAGGCATTCGGGCCGTGCTTGCGCATGAAATGCTTATTCATCAGATAATCATCAATCCCCTGGAGCTGTGGGTTGATGCCGCGAGCAATCCACGCCATGCGTGCCACCTCCTCCATGACAACCGCATTGTGAACGGCGTCGTGGGCATCTTTTCCCCAGGCGAACGGGCCGTGCTGATAGACCACAATACCCGGCGTATGCAGCGGTTCGCTTTCACCCAACGTTTCGATGATAACCTTCCCGGTGTTGAGCTCGTATTCGCCTTCCACTTCAGCCTGCGTTAATGCGCGCGTGCAGGGGATGTCACCAAAGAAGTAGTCCGCATGCGTTGTTCCCAGCGCCGGAATCGCCAGCCCCGCCTGTGCCCATGCCGTGGCATGGGTCGAGTGGGTATGCACAACGCCGCCGAGTGAGGGATAACGACGATAAAGCGCCAGATGGGTCGCCGTATCTGAAGAGGGACGCCATTTTCCCTCTACGACGTTTCCGTCAAGATCGACCACCACCATATCGTCAGCGTTCATGGTGTCATACGCCACACCGCTAGGCTTAATCACGATCAGCCCCTGCTCGCGATCGATAGCGCTGACGTTACCCCAGGTGAAGGTGACCAGGCCATAGCGGGGCAGATCCATGTTGGCTTCAAAGACCTGCTGTTTAAGCTTAAGCATGTTCAGCCTCCAGTAATCCCGCGCGCGCCATACGCTCGCGCACCCAGTCCCGCGCCTTTGCTACTTCCGCCGCAGGGTTTTCCGACGTTTCGCTCCACATCTCGATCAGATAAGGCCCGCAATAGCCGGTCTGCCTGAGCGTCTCGAAACACCGTTCGAAATCCACCACCCCGGTGCCGAACGGTACGTTTTTAAACACGCCAGGACGGGTATCTTTGACGTGCACCGCCACGATATGCCCCATACCTGCCTGCAGTTCCATCTGCACATCGTTATCCCATGCCGACAGGTTGCCGATATCAGGATAAAGCTGGAACCACGGGTTATTCAGATAGTGCGCGTAGCCCAGCGCCTTGCTGATGGAGTTCATCAACGGGTAGTCCATGATCTCCATCGCCAGCGTGACCTGCGCACGGCTGGCCATCTCAACGCTCTCCTTCAGCCCGTCACGGAAACGACGGCGCGTTTCATCGTTGGCTTCCTGGTAATAAACGTCATAACCCGCCAGTTGGATCACGCGGATACCCACGTCCTGCGCAAAGCGAATGGCTTTACGCATGATCTCCAGCCCCTGAGCGCGCACAGCATCATCTTCGCTCCCGAGAGGGAACCGGCGGTGGGCGCTCAGGCACATCGACGGCACGCGTACCCCCGTTTCGGCGATGGCGCTCACCAGCGCCAGGCGCTGTTCACGGCCCCAGTCGAGACGAGAGAGGCGTTCGTCCGTCTCATCCACGGACATTTCGACAAAATCGAAGCCCAGCTGTTTTGCCAGCTGTAACCGCTCCAGCCAGCACTCCCCCGCAGGGAGTGCCTTTTCATAGATACCAAGCGGGACCTGTTTGGACAACATACCCGCTCCTTAGCCCCAAAGCTGAGCGATTGAGCGTTTGAACTGACGCGCCGCTTCCACCGGAGACGCCGCATCACGAATGCTGCGACCGGCAATAAAGACGTGAATCGGAATGCCCTTGAACAGCGGCAGATCTTCCAGTGCCAGACCGCCGGTAACGGTGACTTTAAAGCCCATATCCGCCAGACGTTTGATCGCGCTGATATCCGCTTCGCCCCACGCCACCCCTGCGGCCTGCGCGTCGCGGCTGCGGTGATACACCACCTGTTGTATACCCGCATCACGCCACTCCTGGGCCTGTTCCCAGGTCCAGAAACCGGTCAGCTCAATCTGCACGTCGCCGTTAAACTCTTTTGCCACGTCCAGCGCGCCTTTGGCAGTGTTGATATCCGCACAGCAAATGACGGTGACCCAGTCGGCGTTGGCTTCGAAGCACATGCGGGAGAGGATTTTGCCTGCGTCGGCTATTTTGGCATCTGCCAGCACGATTTTGTGCGGATAAAGCGCCTTCAGGTCGCGAACGGCGCGAACGCCCTCGCCCACGCAGAGAATGGTACCCACTTCGATGATATCGACTTCTTCCGCAATCAGACGGGTCGTTTCATAAGCGTGGGACAAGGTCTGGTTATCAAGCGCAACCTGCAACATGGGTAATGACATTTTCAATTCCTCTTAAACAGCCGCCGCTGTGGCGTTATCAATTAAATCCAGCACGTCCTGCTCGGTACGGCAGGCGCGTAAACGGTCGAAATTGGCTTCGTCATCAAACAGATTGACGATCTGCATGATGCCCACCTCCTGGTGGGTGTTAGCGTCAACAGCGGCCATGGTGATCAGGATGTCGACCGGGTCGTTATCTTCGTGGTTAAACACCAGCGGCGTTTTCAGCGTCACCAGCGCGAAGCCGGTTTTCTTGACGCCCTCTTCCGGGCGGCCATGCGGCATCGCCAGGCCCGGCGCAATCACAAAATAGGGGCCATGCTGCGCCACGCCATCCAGAATGGCCTGGTAGTAACGCGGCTCGACAACGTCAGCCTTAACCAGCAGATCCACGCTCAGCTTTACCGCTTCCTGCCAGGTGCTGGCCTCAGCCTGTAAAAGGATGGAGTTATTCTCTGCCAGCGAATCACGTAGTTTCATATGGCGTCCTTACTTCACGTCTTGTGGGAAGTGCTCTTTAATCACTTCCAGCAGTTTTGGTCCGAAATCCGCAGGCGACAGCATGTTGCGCACGCCCACCACGTATTTATTACCCGACACACTGATTTCGCCGGCGATATGAGTAGAGGCGATGATGATGTCCGCGCCGTTCAGCTCACTTTTGTATTCACCCACTGCGCAGCTGTTCACCGTGTGGTCGATGTTGGACTGGGTTAAAAACTGGTCCACTTTCATCTTCATGATCATGGAGCTGCCTTGCCCATTACCACACACAGCCAGGATACGTACGGTCATAATCGAAACTCCTTAATGAGCAGAGACTTCTGCTGTTTGTTTTTCCGCGTCTTCTTCTGCTCGCAGCGAACGGCCAGCGAAGAACATATAAGCCAGAGCAATCAGGATGATGATGGCCATAAAGACCAGCCCGATGGAGGCAAAGCCCTGCATCATCGGCGGTGCCAGAATTGACCAGTCCGCCATGCCCATCCAGGCGCTCATACCGGTGAGCTTGACCGCCCACACGCAGCCGAAGATTTCCACCATGCCCATCACCAGGCAGATTTTGAGCGCCGCACGCCAGCCGCCGAAGTGGTTAGCGAATACGCCGATGGTGGCGTTGGAGAAGAACATCGGGATAAAGCCTGGAATAATCAGGATTGAGGAGCCGCAGCCGACCAGAATGCCCACCGCAATCAGCTGGCCGATAGTGCCCCACATAAAGCCCCAGACCACCGCGTTTGGCGCAAAGCTATAGATAGCGGCGCAGTCGATGGCCAGTACCGCGCCAGGGATCAGGCGCTGGGAGATACCGTTGAACGCTTCCGACAGTTCGGCGACGAACATACGTACGCCCTGAGTGATGATGAAGATCGCCACCGCGAAGGAGAAACCGGTCTGCAGGATGTAAACCGTCCAGTGGGTTTTGCCTGCCATCGCCTGCACCACGTCAATACCGAAGGAGAGCAGAATGGCCCCGAAGAAGATGGTCATGACAATTGCGGTCGAAACGATGTTGTCGTGGAAGATATTCAGCCAGCCAGGCAGCTTGAGGTCTTCAACGCTCTCTTCTTTTTTGCCCAGGTATGGCGCAACTTTATAGGCAATCCAGGAAGCAAACTGCTGCTGATGGCCGATGGAGAAACCGCAGCCGTCCGTCACTTCCTGAGTCGGCTTGTACATCATGTTGGAGGTGATACCCCAGTAGAGCGAGACCAGCACCGCGGTGCAGATAATCGTGGTCCACATTGGGTAACCGAAGATATAGAGAGAAACCGCGATCAGCCCCGCCTGCTGGAACATGATGTGCCCGGTGAGCATGATGGTGCGAATGCCGGTAATACGGCGCAGGAGAACGTAGATGATGTTCAGCGCCAGGGCGAGCAGCACTGCATACCCCACCCAGCTATAGGCATCACCCATGCGCTCGATGGTCGCCATCATTGAGGCGTAAGTGTCAGAAATCGCACCGTTGATGCCATACACTTCGGACATTTTGGCGACGACCGGCTTAAAGGTGCTGGTCAGAATGCCAGACCCCGCCTGTAACAGCATGAAGCCGATAATGGTTTTGATGGTGCCTTTAATAATCACGCTGACGCTTTTGCGCAGCAGGATATAGCCCAGACACGTCACGATACCCAGCAGCAGCGGGGCGTTGGTCATTACCTGATTAAAGAACACGGTAAAGACGTTGTAGAGGATCTCCATAACTCTCTCCAGAAATGAGAACACGAGGGGTAATCCCTGTGCGGTTGGTGTCATCACTCTATTAATCACAAATAATCACCACAAGATTGCATTTGATTATTTGTGACGTATCACGCAATTTATTTCCATGCAGTTAATAATGATTTTCACTACCGCATCATTGAAACTAATTAATCCTTATAATTCATCAGATTAATGAGTTATGCGTACTACTTTAACAAGTAAGAAGCGGAGAATCTGTGAAGTTGAACGGATAAAAATCCGCATTTTTACCATTGCAAAGCGCGTCAAATGGTGCCAGCATTAATCACAACAAATCACCATGTGATTACTTTTGATTAAACCAGGAGTCAAAAACGATGAGTAAAGTGAACACCATCACCCGTGAGTCATGGATTCTGAGCACCTTCCCGGAATGGGGCAGCTGGCTGAATGAAGAGATCGAGCAGGAACAGGTTGCTCCTGGTACCTTTGCGATGTGGTGGCTGGGCTGCACCGGTATCTGGCTGAAATCAGAAGGCGGCGCCAATATCTGCGTCGATTTCTGGTGCGGCACCGGCAAGCAGAGCCACGGCAACCCGCTGATGAAAAAGGGCCACCAGATGCAGCGCATGGCGGGCGTGGAAAAACTGCAGCCGAACCTGCGTACCACGCCGTTTGTGCTCGATCCGTTTGCCATTCGCCAGATCGACGCCGTGCTCTCCACTCACGATCACAACGATCATATCGATGTGAACGTGGCGGCAGCGGTGATGCAAAACTGTGCTGACGATGTGCCGTTTATCGGGCCGCAGACCTGCGTGGATCTCTGGATTGGCTGGGGCGTGCCGAAAGAGCGCTGCATCGTGATGAAGCCTGGCGACGTGGTGAAAATTAAAGATATTGAAATCCATGCGCTGGATGCCTTTGACCGTACAGCACTGATTACCCTGCCTGCCGATCAGAAAGCCGCGGGTGTACTGCCGGACGGTATGGATGAGCGCGCGGTTAACTATCTGTTTAAAACCCCTGGCGGCTCCCTGTACCACAGCGGCGACTCTCACTACTCTAACTACTACGCGAAGCACGGTAACGAGCACCAGATCGACGTGGCGCTGGGCTCCTACGGTGAGAACCCGCGCGGCATTACCGACAAAATGACCAGCGCCGACATGCTGCGCATGGCGGAAGCGCTGAATACCAAAGTGGTGATTCCGTTCCACCACGATATCTGGTCAAACTTCCAGGCCGATCCGCAGGAAATCCGCGTGCTGTGGGAGATGAAGAAAGACCGCCTGAAGTATGGCTTCAAGCCGTTCATCTGGCAGGTCGGCGGCAAGTTCACCTGGCCGCTGGACAAAGATAATCTTGAATATCACTACCCACGTGGTTTCGATGATTGCTTCACCATTGAGCCAGACCTGCCGTTCAAGTCCTTCCTCTGATTGTGCAGCCACATCGCCAGACTTGATGTCTGGCGATGTCATATTTCTTTTAGTAATTTCACGCTATTTCAAATATCATCTTTTCAAATCAATTCTTATCGGAATAGCTCATGACGGAAGCGCAACGGCATCAAATTCTCCTGGAACTCCTGGCGCAAACCGGGTTTATCACCGTCGAGAAAGTGATCGAACGTTTAGGGATCTCCCCGGCAACGGCGCGGCGGGATATCAACAAGCTGGATGAAAGCGGCAAGCTGAAAAAGGTCCGCAACGGCGCGGAAGCGATCAGCCAGCAGCGCCCTCGCTGGACGCCAATGAATATTCATCAGGCGCAAAATCATGATGAAAAAGTGCGGATTGCCAGAGCCGCGTCGCAGCTGGTGAATCCCGGTGAGAGCGTCGTGATCAACTGCGGCTCCACGGCATTTCTGCTGGGCCGTGAAATGTGCGGCAAGCCGGTGCAAATCATCACCAACTACTTACCGCTCGCTAACTATCTGATCGACCAGGAGCATGAGAGCGTGGTGATCATGGGCGGGCAGTACAACAAAAGCCAGTCCATCACCCTTAGCCCTCAGGACAGCGAAAACAGTCTCTATGCCGGGCACTGGATGTTTACCAGCGGCAAAGGCCTGACGGCAGATGGCCTGTATAAAACCGATATGCTGACCGCGATGGCGGAACAAAACATGCTCAACGTTGTGGGCAAGCTCGTTGTGCTGGTCGACAGCAGCAAAGTGGGCGAGCGCGCTGGCATGCTGTTCAGCCGTGCCGAGCAGATCGACATGGTGATCACCGGCAAAGGCGCCAACCCTGAGATCCTCCAGAAGCTGGAAGATCAGGGCGTAAAAGTGCTGCGCGTTTAAAGGTGCTGGCGGAAAAACGCCACCGTAGCGTCCAGCGCCGTGGGCGTGATGCGGTGGCGGACGCCCGCTTCCCACAGACAGGTGAGATTACCGTCCAGGCCTGCATTCATTAACGCCTGCTGTAGTCGGAAGGTTCCCTCAGGCGGGACCACATCATCCGCGTCGCCGTGCCACAGCAGCAGCGGGCGATCCGCCAGGCGCGGCAATGCCCGGGTCACGTCCCACTCTTCGAGCGTCGCGGTGATTTCCGCTAAATCCTGAGGGGGAAAGAGCGTCTTCGCCAGCGACGTAAAATAGCCCGAGCCCATCAGGCAGGCGACCGACTTCACTTCCGGATGATGCGTCATAATCCCCAGCGCCGTCATACCGCCCATCGACGCTCCGGCCACGGCCAGACGATTCTCTGCCACCAGCCCTGCCTCATAAAGCGCATCGCGCAACCCGGCAAACTCGGTCAGGCTCCCGTGCAGAATGTGCCAGAACTGCCCAAGACGCGCCTGTTCGTTACCCATAAAGCGGGCGCCGTGGTCAGGCGCATCCGGCATCACCACGCGAAAACCCGCCTGCGCCAGCGCAACCGCAAAATAACTGTAAACCAGCTTCGATGAGGTAAACCCGTGATAAAAAACCACAACAGGCAGCGGTTTATCACGTTTACCCGCTGGCATAGCGTGTAAAATTTCATGGTCGCCGAGCTGGCGTATTTCAATTTCAATCATTGTCGACCCTGTACGAATGTATGATTCATAATGTTGAGAACTGGGTTACGCTTTCACATCATTTTCATTCGAAATATACGTCCCAGATAACACTTCGGGAACATTCCCCCAAAACTAAATTCACAGACAACTACACTATGGCTATCAGGAAACGAGATATGGTTATGCGCAGGTTTGCTGCTTTAGTGCTGGTGTTTCTGCTCAGTGGCTGTAGCGCGCTGCAGGGAACGCCGCAACCCGCTCCACCGGTCGCCGATCATCCACAGGAGATTCGTCGTAATCAGACGGAAGGATTACAACGAATGGGCACCGTCTCCGCGCTGGTTCGCGGCTCCCCGGATGACGCAGAAGCGGCCATCAAAGCACAAGCCGTCGCCGCCAAAGCAGATTATTACGTCATCATTATGATCGACGAAACCATCATAACGGGACAGTGGTATTCACAGGCCATTTTGTACCGTAAATAATGGTTTTCCTTTGAACGAGATTTACACTGCTTTGCGTCCATAGACATTTTCCTGTCCACAATAAACTCCATGCCCGCGTCAATGGAAGGGAGTTTATTCGCGAAGGATTGCCCGGCGGATACCGGAGATATGTGAAATGGAGCTGACGATGAAACGAACTCTTGCTTTGACCTCTCTGTTGCTCTCAGCAGGCCTGGTGAGCACCACTGCGCAGTCAGCAGAATTCGCCAGTGCTGACTGTGTAACTGGCCTGAATGAAATTGGCCAGATCTCCGTGAATAATATCTCGGGGAGCCCGCAAGACGTTGAACGCGTTGTGGCATTAAAGGCCGATGAGCAGGGTGCTTCATGGTATCGCATCATCCAGATGCAGGAAGATAACCATATCGACCACTGGCGGGTACAGGCCATTCTCTACGTGTAATATTCCTCCTGATAAAAGCCACTTATTTTTAGTGGCTTTTCGCTTTTGCAAATTTTTTATCTAATCAAAAACCAATCAATAACAACAAAATAACATTTTGTTACATTAATTCAGTAAACGTAATCCCCGCTCTGCCGTTGAAGAACCATACCTTTTCAATGATGAGCAATTTATGATCAACGTTTTTCGTCGTGCAGGCCTGGGGGCGAAGCTGTCGCTGCTTACGGGCGTCAGTGTCGCCACGCTGTTTCTGCTTTTCACTTTTCTGCTCAGTCAAAAAGCCAGCCAGCAGCTTGAAGCCCTTGCGGTAGAAGACCTGCATAATCAGTCCACCGGCATGGTCGACATGGTGCAGATGTTTAACACCAGCCTGAGTGAAGAGGTTGAGAGTTATACCCGGCTGTTTACTACCTTTTTACCGCAGCCCCTGAATAGTGATCCTTCCCAACCCCAGACGATCAACGGGCTCAGCGTCCCGCTTCTGAAAGGCGGCGACACCGGGCTACATGAAAATAACACCCTGTCGGACGACTTCCTGAACCGTACGGGAGCCATCTCGACGCTGTTTGTACGCAGCGGAAACGACTTTGTTCGCGTAGCGACCTCCCTGCGCAAAGAGAATGGCGAGCGGGCAATGGGCACCGTGCTGGATACTTCCAGTCCGGCCTTTGCCGCCGTCAACAAAGGTGAAGTCTACCGCGGCCTGGCGCTGCTGTTTGGCAAACGCTACATCACCCAGTATCAGCCCGTAAAAAACGCCGAAGGACAGGTCATTGCGATCGTCTTTGTCGGGGTGGACATCACTCACTCCTGGAACGTCATGCGCGAGAAAATTCTCAACCGCCGCCTGGGTGAGAGCGGTCACTTCTTCGTGCTGGATCGCAGCAACGGCAAAACGCGCGGGCAATACCTGTTCCATGCCGGTGAAGAGGGACAGCTGCCGAAGTGGGACGACGCGACGCAGCAGCAGCTTCTGGGTGACAAGCCCGGCACGCTGGAACGCGTAAGCGACGACGGCCGCACGCTGAAAATGGCGTATACCCCGCTGCCAGGCTGGAACTGGACTATTGTCGGCGAAGTGGATAAATCGGTGCTGCTCTCAAGCGTTACCGCCATGCGCGATCGTTTCCTGCTGGCCGGCGTGGTCTTATCTATCCTGTTTGCTGGTCTGTTCGTGGTCATTATTCGCCGCGTGCTGACCCGACCGCTGCGCAATGTGATCCATCTTGCCCGGCAATATGCCGCAGGGGATCTCCGTTCCAGCCTGCCCGTGACGCGCCAGGACGAAGTCGGCCAGCTGATTGACGCCATCAACGGCATCGGCGGCGGCCTGCAAAAAATTGTCCTGCAGGTCCGCGAGGCCGCAGGCGAGATCCATTTGGGCACCAACGCGCTGGCCGCCGATACCGGCGAGATTTCTGAGCAGATCAACAAGCAGGCCAGCAGCGTGGAAGAGACCTCCGCCAGCATGGAGCAGCTGGCCGCCACCGTGCAGCAAAATGCCGCCAACATGGAGCAAACGCAGCAGCTGGTGGGTGAAACCTCGCTCGCGGTGCATCAGGGCGGTGAGACGGTCACCCACGCGGTGTCGACGATGGACGACATTCGCGAAGCGTCAAAACGCATCGAAGACATCACGCGCGTGATTGAGTCTATCGCTTTCCAGACCAATATCCTGGCGCTGAATGCGGCAGTGGAAGCGGCCCGCGCGGGCGAGCATGGGAAAGGGTTTGCGGTGGTCGCGCAGGAAGTTCGCGCCCTGGCAGGACGCAGCGCTAACGCGGTGAAGGAGATTGAACAGCTGATTGGCGATACGCTCAGGAAAGTGAGTGAGGGCCATGCGCTGTCTGAAAAGACGCGCCTGGCGATGGATGACATCATCATTCATATCGATAACATCAGCCAGCTGGTCACCGAGATTA
Organism: Enterobacter sp. ku-bf2; assembly: GCF_001742765.1. Classification (NCBI taxonomy): domain Bacteria; kingdom Pseudomonadati; phylum Pseudomonadota; class Gammaproteobacteria; order Enterobacterales; family Enterobacteriaceae; genus Enterobacter; species Enterobacter sp. ku-bf2. The sequence goes on along the minus strand of NZ_MDVW01000018.1, from coordinate 53,151 downwards.
ACCATGCTTCACGCGAGCAGTCCGCCGGGATTGGCCAGGTGAATCTCGCCATGACCCACATTGGCGAAGCGTCGCATATTAATGCCGATCGTATCTCACGCAGCGAACAAACGGCTCAAACGCTGCGTGAGAAGGGATCACATCTGGCCCAGCTGGTAAGTCTGTTCCAGCTAAAAGACTAACCGACTCTGCCCGTCGCACGCAGCAGCAGGTCATTTTGCACCTTCTCGCTCATCAGCGTGCCGCCACGGGTATCCAGCATCATGCGGCACCATGCCTGCGCCACCGGGGGCGATGCGTGCCGCAGCATTTCGCTCCCGGCACCCAGCAGGAAAAGCTGCTGCGCAATTTCCCGCCCCTGCGCCTCCTGCGGTTTACGCAGTTTTTGCTGAAGCTGTCGCCAGCTGCGGTCGAAGTGTCTGTCCTGCCCTTTGACCTGTGCAAACTCATCGGCAAGCAGATCGTGAATACCCGGCTGCTTCGCCAGCACGCGCAGCACGTCCAGGCACATGATGTTGCCGGACCCTTCCCAGATGCTGTTCACCGGCATCTCGCGATACAGGCGGGGAAGTTCGCTCTCCTCGCAGTACCCGACGCCGCCCAGCACCTCCATCGCTTCAGCCACAAACGGGATGCCCGCTTTGCACACGCTAAATTTCGCGGCCGGGGTAAACAGCCGCGCCCATGCCGCCTCCTGCGGATCCGCGCGTTTATCCCACGCCCGCGCCAGGCGGAACAGCAGCGCCGTTTGCCCCTCCAGCACCAGCGCCATCCGGCTTAGCACTTCGCGCATGAGCGGCTGATCGATAAGATTTTTGCCGAAGGTCTGCCGCTGATGCGCATGGTACAGCGCCACGGACAACGCACGGCGCATCAGTCCATGGCTGCCCAGCGCGCAGTCAAAGCGCGTCAGACCGCCCATTTTGAGGATCTGCCGTACCCCTTCGCCCTCTTCCCCCAGCAGCCAGCCGGAGGCATCGAGAAACTCCACCTCGCTGCTGGCGTTGGAACGGTTCCCGAGCTTGTCCTTAAGGCGCTCCAGCCGGACGGCGTTGCGCTGTCCATCAGGCAAAAAGCGCGGCACAAAAAAGCAGGACAACCCGCCCTTCGCCTGCGCCAGCACGAGATGTGCATCGCTTTGCGGGACGGAGAAAAACCATTTATGTCCCACTAGCCGGTAACTGCCGTCGCCGCATTTTTCCGCTTTGGTGGTGTTGCTCAGCACGTCCGAGCCGCCCTGCTTTTCCGTCATCCCCATACCGATCAGCAGGCCGCGCTTTTGCGCGCCAGGCGCAAGATGCGGATCGTAGCGATCGCTGAGTAGCGGCGTCAGCCAGTCGTGAAATATTTTGGGAAGCGCCTGCTGCAGAAGCGGCGTGGCGGCAAACGTCATGGTGACCGGGCAAAGCGTGCCCGCTTCCACCTGAGCATGAAGCACAAAGCGTGCGGCCCGCGCGACAAACGACCCTTTACGCGCCTCCTCTTCCCATGCCAGGTTATGTACCCGATTGGCACACAGCCCCTGCATCAGCAGGTGCCATGCCGGGTGAAAGCGGACGTCATCCAGTCGCTCTCCGGTGGCGTCATAGCGAAGCAACTCCGGCGGATTTACGTTCGCCAGCCTGCCCAGCTCCAGCGACTCTGCGGTGCCTAACTGCTGCCCGATGCTGGCGAGCAGCTCAATATCCCACTCGGCACCCTCGCGCGAAACTGCATCACGCAGCGCGCAGTCCGAGAGAAAAAGGTTGCTGTTAGAGAGTGGTGCGGGTTGATTGAAAACGGTATGGGTCTGCCAGTGCATACTGTCTCCCTCCTTCAGTGGCAATGACGATAAGTATGGACAGACCGCGCATACGCTGCATGGGAGGGGAGTCACACGTTCACGATCCCGCTGATATCATTCGTGAAATAGCTCACAGAACATAAGAATAAACTATTTCATGACTTCGCTTTTGTTGAATAATTTATTCTTACCCTTTTCAGTGAGGATCGTTATGCAACCGGATGCGCACAAGCGAGCATTAATTGCCGGCTCCATTGGTAACTTTATCGAGTGGTATGAGTTTGCGGTCTACGGTTTTCTGGCGACCGTCATTGCGAAGAACTTCTTCCAGCTTGAAGGGGAAGCTGGGCTTACCAGCCTGATCCTCACCTACGCCTCATTCGCCATCGCCTTCTTCTTCCGTCCGCTGGGTGCGGTGGTGTTTGGACGCATCGGCGACCGAATTGGCCGTAAGCCGACGCTCATTATTGTGCTGGTGCTCATGACGCTCGCTACAGCCGCCATCGGCATTGTGCCGGTCTACGCCAGTATCGGGATTGCCGCACCGCTGATCGTTACGCTGCTGCGCATCCTGCAGGGACTGTTCGCGGGCGGCGAGTATGGCGGTGCGGTCTCGCTGATGACGGAGTTCGCTCCGCGCGGCAAGCGTGGCCTGTACGGCGCGTGGCAGTCCTTTACTGTGGCGCTGGGGCTGTTAGCGGGTGCAGGCATCGTGGCGCTGCTCTCTGCCCTCCTCACGCCTGAGGCCCTGCACGACTGGGGCTGGCGCATTCCTTTCTTCCTGGCGCTGCCCATGGGCGTCGTTGCGCTGTGGCTTCGTGTCAGTATGGAAGAGACACCCAGCTTTGTGCAGCAGCAGGACAAACCGGCTGTCGCTCAGGCGGATATTGCCGCCACGCTCCGGGCCATCGTGATGGGGATTGGCCGCGTGATGGTCTGGTCTGCAGCGGGGTATACCTACCTGGTGATTATGCCGACCTATCTGCAGTCGGCGCTACACACCGGGTTTAACCAGGCGCTGCTGATCGCGGTGATTTCGAACGTTGGGTTTGCGCTGACCATCATTCCGTCGGGGATCCTGAGCGATAGGATCGGGCGTCGCACGGTGATGATTATCGCCACCGCGCTGCTGCTGATCCTCGCCCTGCCGCTGCTGAAACTTCTGCAGGCGGAGTCCAGCACGCTGGCGGTGAAAGCGATAGTGGTATTGATTGCGGGCGGTCTGGTGGGCATGCTGGCAGGGCCGGGTCCGGCGATGCTCTCTGAGATGTTCCCGACGCGCGTACGCTATACCGGGCTGGGGCTGGCCTACTCGTTATCGAACGCGATTTTCTCAGGCTGTGCGGGGTTAATTATTACCGGGCTGATTAAGCAGACGGGTAACCTGGATATTCCGGCGTACTACGTGATGGCAACGGCGGTGGTGAGTATTTTCGCGCTGATGACGCTGAGGAAGGATGACCATTTACGGTCGTTAGAGGAGTGAGGTTAATGCCCGGTGGCGCTACGCTTACCGGGCCTACGGTACCGTGCCTTTGTAGGCCGGGTAAGGCGAAGCCGCCACCCGGCACAACAGGCTACCCTCGCTGACGCACCGCTTCAAACAGGCAAATACCCGTCGCAACAGACACGTTCAGGGAGGATACGCTGCCTGCCATCGGGATGCTGATTAGCTCGTCGCAGTGCTCGCGGGTCAGACGACGCATGCCTTCACCTTCCGCCCCCATCACCAGCGCCAGACGGCCGGTCATTTTGCTCTGGTACAGTGTATGATCCGCTTCACCGGCGGTACCGACGATCCAGATGTTCTCTTCCTGCAGTAGACGCATGGTGCGCGCCAGGTTGGTCACGCGGATCAGCGGAACGTTTTCCGCCGCGCCGCAGGCCACTTTCTTCGCCGTCGCGTTCAGCTGCGCGGAGCGATCTTTCGGCACGATCACCGCATGCACGCCCGCCGCATCCGCGCTGCGCAGACACGCGCCGAGGTTGTGCGGATCGGTAACGCCATCGAGGATCAGGAAGAATGGATTCTCCAGCCCAGCGATAAGATCCGGCAGATCGTTTTCCTGATACTGACGGCCCGGCTTCACGCGGGCAATAATGCCCTGGTGCACCGCCCCGTCACTTTTTTCATCCAGGAACTGGCGGTTCGCCAGCTGGATCACCACGCCCTGTGCTTCCAGAGCGTGGATCAGCGGCATCAGACGTTTGTCTTCACGCCCTTTCAGAATAAACACTTCCTGAAAACGCTCCGGTGCGCGCTCGAGAAGGGCCTGCACCGCGTGGATGCCGTAAATCATTTCACTCATTGATGGTTCTCGTAATAAGTATTTCCCCTCTCCCGGTTGGGGAGAGGGTCAGGGTGAGGGGAGAATTTACTCCGCCTGCTTTTTCTTAGCCGCGCGCTTCGCTTTGGTGGCGGCCGCTATTTTCTGTGTCTTCGCGGAAGGTTTCTTCGCTGAACGGGCTTCTTTCTTCGCCGCCTTCGGCTTCTGCTTCTTCTCGCCGCGGAACGCGCTGTCCGGCTCGAAGTTCACCTTCTTACCGGCCTGACGGCGCTTGCCGCTCGTTTTGCCATTTCCGCCTTTTTTCGCTCTTTCGCGCTCGGTTTTACCGACGTTACGCGGGGCGCGCTCGCTGGAGATCAGGCTGAAGTCGATTTTACGGTCGTCCATATTCACGGCCTCAACCTTCACTTCCACGCGGTCACCCAGACGATAGGTCTGGCCGCCAGATTCGCCGATCAGACGCTGGCCGACCTGGTCGAAGCGGTAGTAGTCGTTATCCAGGCTGGAGACGTGCACCAGACCGTCGATAAACAGCTCATCCAGACGAACGAAGAAGCCAAAGCCGGTCACGCTGGCAATCACGCCTTTGAAGACGTTGCCGACCTGGTCCAGCATAAAGTCACACTTCAGCCAGTCCGCCACGTCGCGGGTGGCTTCATCGGCACGGCGTTCGGTCATGGAGCAGTGCTGACCCAGCTGCAGCATCTCTTCCATCGAATAGTGGTAGCCACCGGTTTCGGTGGTGTTCCCTTTATGTCCCTGCTCCTGCGCCAGCAGATACTTGATTGCACGGTGCAGAGAGAGGTCAGGGTAACGACGAATCGGCGACGTAAAGTGGGCGTAAGACTGCAGCGCCAGGCCGAAGTGACCGCGGTTTTCCGGATCGTAAATCGCCTGCTTCATTGAGCGCAGCAGCATTGTCTGCAGCATTTCTGCATCAGGACGATCGCTAATGGATTCCAGCAGCTCGGCGTAATCGCGCGGCTCTGGCTTGTTGCCGCCCGGCAGCTCCAGGCCCAGTTCGGCCAGCACGGAGCGGAACGCGGTGATGGCTTCCGTCGACGGTTTATCGTGAATACGGAACAGCGCCGGTTCTTTGGCTTTCTCAACGAAGCGTGCCGCCGAGATGTTCGCCAGAATCATACACTCTTCGATCAGCTTGTGCGCATCGTTACGCTGGGTCTGTTCGATACGCTCAATGCGGCGCTCAGCGTTGAAGATAAACTTCGCTTCTTCGCTCTCAAAAGAGATCCCACCGCGCTCTTCGCGCGCCTGATCCAGCGTTTTGTAGAGGTTATGCAGCTCTTCGATGTGTTTGACCAGCGGCGCGTACTGTTCGCGCAGATCCTGGTCGCCCTGCAGCATATGCCAGACCTTGGTATAGGTCAGACGCGCATGCGAACTCATCACCGCTTCGTAGAACTTGTAGCCGGTTAAGCGCCCTTTGTTGGAGATGGTCATCTCGCACACCATACAGAGGCGGTCAACCTGCGGGTTCAGGGAACACAGGCCGTTAGAGAGCACTTCCGGCAGCATCGGTACAACCTGCGACGGGAAGTAGACCGAGGTACCGCGGCTGCGCGCTTCGTTATCCAGCGGGGTGTGCGGACGAACATAGTAGCTTACGTCTGCAATCGCTACCCACAGACGCCAGCCGCCGCCGCGTTTTTTCTCGCAGTAGACGGCGTCATCAAAGTCACGGGCGTCTTCACCGTCGATCGTGACCAGCGGCAGGGAGCGGAGATCCACGCGGCCCGCTTTGGATTCTTCCGGCACTTCTTCACGCAGGCTTTCGATCTGCTCTTCAACCGCTTTCGGCCAGATGTACGGAATTTCGTGGGTGCGCAGCGCCATATCAACGGCCATGCCGGTGCCCATATTATCGCCCAGCACTTCGACGATTTTACCTACCGCTTTGGTGCGACGGGTTGGGCGCTGGGTGAGTTCCACCACCACTACAAAGCCCATGCGGGCACCCATCACCTCTTCAGGTGGGATCAGAATATCGAAGCTCAGACGGCTGTCGTCCGGCACCACGAACCCCACGCCCGCGTCGGTAAAGTAGCGGCCGACAATCTGGCTGGTTTTTGGCACCAGCACGCGCACGACGCGCGCTTCGCGGCGGCCTTTACGGTCGGCGCCCAGCGGCTGCGCCAGAATTTGGTCGCCGTGGATGCACATTTTCATCTGTTCAGATGAGAGATACAGATCGTCTTTACGGCCTTCTACGCGCAGGAAGCCGAAGCCATCGCGGTGACCAATGACGGTCCCTTTCAGCAGATCGAGGCGTTCTGGCAGCGCGTAGCACTGGCGGCGGGTAAAGACCAGTTGCCCGTCACGCTCCATCGCGCGCAGGCGGCGGCGAAGGGCTTCAATTTGCTCTTCACCTTCAATGTTTAATTCAACAGCAAGTTCTTCACGATTGGCGGGTTTTTCGCGTTTTGTTAAGTGTTCAATGATGAACTCGCGGCTGGGGATAGGATTCGCGTATTTTTCGGCTTCGCGTTCCTGGAAAGGATCGTGTGACATGTCGGTTCCTCCGTTGTCAGCTCCGGTGGAAATTTTCTTCATTCCACCAGCAATAATTTATAAAGCGGTTGATTCTCTTCAACCAAATCGGCCAGCGTGTAGTTATCCAGTTCCATGAGAAAACTTTGCACGGCCTTAGAAAGCGCCTGTTTCAGGCGGCAAGCGGGCGTGATGTGGCAGAACTCGCTGCTGCAGTTCACCAGAGAGAGCGGCTCCAGTTCACGTACCACATCGCCAACACGAATACTCTGTGCCGGTTTACCAAGACGGATCCCACCATTCTTCCCGCGGACGGCAGCAACGTATCCGGCACGACTAAGTTGATTGATTATTTTGACCATATGATTACGGGATACGCCGTAGACCTCTGTGACTTCAGAGATACTGGTCATTTTCCCATCGGGTAACGACGCCATGTAGATCAGCGCGCGTAAGCCGTAATCGGTGAAACTTGTTAACTGCACATCAACCTCAGGAAAAAGGGAAATCGCGGACAAACCGCAGAGATATTCATTAATGATGATAAACCAGCCAGATAGTTAGCGGCTAATTTATTTGACAGACGGGGCGAAAAAGCGGAGATCCAGGAGCGGTCGCCGGATGGCGCTACGCTTATCCGGCCTACGGGTCTCCCCGCAGGCCAGCAGTCACGAAGATTATGCGTCGAACGGGTCGCGCAGGATCATCGTTTCAGTACGATCCGGGCCGGTAGAAATAATATCGATCGGCACTTCGGTCAGTTCTTCAATACGCTTGATGTAATCCAGCGCCGCCTGCGGCAGGCCGCTACGCTCTTTCACACCGAAAGTGGTCTCAGACCAGCCCGGCATGGTTTCGTAGATTGGCTCAATGCCTTCCCAGTCGTCAGCAGCCAGCGGAGTGGTGGTCACTTCGCGGCCATCTGGCATACGGTAGCCTACGCAGATTTTCACTTCTTTCAGGCCGTCCAGTACGTCCAGCTTGGTCAGGCAGAAGCCAGACAGGGAGTTGATCTGCACTGCACGACGCACGGCAACCGCATCCAGCCAGCCGGTACGACGACGACGACCGGTGGTCGCGCCAAACTCGTTACCCTGCTTGCACAGGAACTCGCCGGTTTCATCAAACAGTTCGGTCGGGAATGGACCCGCACCCACGCGAGTGGAGTACGCTTTGATGATACCCAGAACGTAATCCACATAACGTGGACCCAGGCCAGAGCCGGTCGCCACGCCACCTGCGGTGGTGTTAGAGGAGGTGACGTACGGATAGGTACCGTGGTCGATGTCCAGCAGCGTACCCTGCGCACCTTCGAACATGACGAAATCGCCACGCTTGCGCGCCTGGTCCAGCAGATCGGATACATCAACAACCATACCGGTCAGAATGTCTGCAATCGCCATGACGTCATCCAGCACTTTCTGGTAGTCAACAGCGTCAGCTTTGTAGAAGTTCACCAGCTGGAAGTTGTGATATTCCATCACTTCTTTCAGCTTTTCAGCGAAGGTCGCTTTGTCGAAGAGGTCGCCCACGCGCAGACCGCGACGTGCAACTTTATCTTCGTAAGCCGGGCCGATACCACGACCGGTGGTGCCGATCGCTTTCGCGCCACGCGCTTTTTCACGCGCAACGTCCAGCGCCACGTGATAATCCAGGATCAGCGGGCAGGCTTCGGAGAGCAGCAGACGCTCACGAACAGGGATACCACGGTCTTCCAGACCTTTCATCTCTTTCATCAGCGCCGCTGGAGACAGCACAACGCCGTTACCGATGATGCTGGTGACGTTTTCGCGAAGAATGCCTGATGGAATAAGATGGAGGACGGTTTTTTCACCGTTGATTACGAGAGTATGGCCTGCGTTGTGACCGCCCTGGTAGCGCACAACATATTTAGCCCGTTCAGTCAGAAGATCAACAATCTTCCCTTTACCTTCGTCACCCCATTGGGTGCCCAGTACGACGACGTTGTTACCCATTTTTTTCAAAATCACCGTTTGCTTAAAAATGGATTCTACCATCGCTTTTTCAGATATACAGCACTTTTTGACCTCAAAATACGCCGATTGCGCCTACTTTTTGATCAGCCAATCGTTTTCCTCAACATGTAGTAGATCACGATGCCCGCAACCACAAGACCGCCGCCAAAACGACGTAAAATATTATCCGGCAGTTGGCTCATGGTGGCGATCATTCGACGCCAGGCGCGTGGATAGAGCATCGGTCCCAGACCTTCCAGCACCAGGACCAGGGCCAGCGCGAGCCAGATCGTTGAATTCATTTTTTTTCCTTATAAAAGAAAACCACCGCTCCATGGGGAGCGGTGGTTTGAATACTCAAACGAGCCTGAGTTTATCGCGTTGCGTTAGTCGGCGTCTTCATATAACGGAAGAAATCGCTGTCCGGGCTGAGCACCATCACATCCTGGTTGCTCTGGAAGCTATTCTCGTAAGCACGCAGGCTACGGATAAAGGCATAGAAGTCAGGATCCTGGCTGAAGGCATCAGCAAAGAGTTTCGCGGCTTCCGCATCACCTTCACCGCGCAGGATACGGCCCTGGCGCTCAGATTCCGCCAGCGTCTTGGCCACTTCGTAGTCCGCAGCAGCACGCAGCTTCTCCGCCTCTTCCTGGCCCTGTGAACGGTGACGACGGGCGACCGCTTCACGCTCGGCGCGCATACGGTTGTAAATCGCCTCGGACACTTCCACCGGCAGGTTGATCTGCTTGATACGCACGTCCACCACTTCGATACCCAGCGCAGCCATACTGTTCGGGTTGATCACCGGCACTTTACCGTTGGTTTCTGCCTGAACGCGTTCAGCCGCTTTGGCAATTGCATCGTCAGCTGCTGGCGTTGAAACTTCATCTTCAGTGCCCGCGGTGCCGGAGTTCAGCGCATCGCGAACTTCCAGGGTCAGACGCCCACGGGAGTCGGTCACGATGTCTTTCACATCCAGACGACCAATCTCGGAACGCAGACGGTCAGAGAACTTACGTTTCAGCAGCACTTCCGCCTGAGAAACGTCACCGCCGCCCGTTGCCAGGAAGTAACGGCTGAAATCACTGATGCGCCATTTGATATAGGAATCAACGATCAGGTCTTTCTTCTCTTTGGTCACGAAACGGTCGGCCTGGTTATCCATGGTCTGGATACGCGCATCCAGCGTTTTCACAGACTGAATGAACGGCACCTTGAAGTGCAGGCCCGGTTCGTAAATGACCGGACGTTTGTCGCCATCACGCACGACGCTGCTGAACTGGAACTTGATCCCACGCTCGCCCTCTTTCACCACAAAGATCGAGGTATAAAGCACGACCAGTACGATGACGATGATCGCAATAACTGACTTACGCATCCTTATTCCCCCTGACGCTGGTAGTCGTTACGCTGCGCGTTAGCACGGCGTTGGTCCATAATGTCACCATCGTTCGAAGAAGGCGTTGTGTTCGTGCTGGCGCTGCCCGTTGAGGATGGCGGCAGACGCAGCAGGTTGTTCGCACCGCTGTTATCTTTTGCTGCCGGAGCAGAACCGCCTTTCAGCATCTGATCCAGCGGCAGCACCATCAGGTTTCCGCCTTTACTGTCGTTAACCAACACTTTGCGGGTGTGGCTCAGCACTTTTTCCATGGTCTCGATATAGAGACGCTCACGGGTAATTTCCGGCGCCGCTTTATATTCAGGCAGGATCTTCGCAAAGCGAGCCACTTCACCCTGTGCTTCCAGGATGGTCTGGGTCTTATACGCACGCGCTTCTTCCAGAATACGCTGCGCCTGACCGTTAGCACGCGGCTGAACTTCGTTGGTATAGGCTTCTGCTTCACGAATGTACTGCTGTTCGTTTTCACGTGCAGCAATCGCATCGTCAAAGGCCGCTTTTACCTCTTCCGGCGGACGGGCAGCCTGGAAGTTGACGTCCAGCAGGGTAATACCCATGTTGTACGGACGAATGGTCTCTTCCAGCTCACGCTGGGTATCGCTACGAATAACGGTACGACCTTCGGTCAGAATGCGGTCCATGGTGTATTTACCGATCACACCACGCAGGGCGCTGTCGGTCGCCTGACGCAGGCTGTCATCGGCACTGGTCACGCTAAACAGATAACGCTCAGGATCGGTTACGCGGTACTGCACGTTCATCTCAACGCGCACGACGTTTTCGTCAGAGGTCAGCATCACGCCAGAGGCGGCCAGTTCACGGACGGATTCCACGTTGACCGCAGTCACGTCGTCAATGAAGGTCGGTTTCCAGTTCAGGCCCGGCTCAACCAGATGGCTGAACTTACCGAAGCGGGTCACCACACCGCGTTCCGCTTCTTTAATGGTGTAGAACCCGGTAGCAGCCCAGATGATTACCACTGCAGCGGCAACGATACCCACTACGCGGCCACCCATTTGCGGGCGCGGCCCCTGGGTGGAATTTCCACCTGAGCCAGAACCTTTACCTCCGCCAAGACCACCAAGCTTTTTGCTCAGCTTGCGGAAGATATCATCCAGATCCGGCGGCCCCTGCTCGCGACCACCTTTGTTGCCATTTCCCCCAGAGTTGCCGCCTTGATTATTGCTGCTTCCCCACGGGTCGCGGTCCTGTCCGTTATTACCGGGCTGATTCCACGCCATGTATATGCTCCATATTTGTTATGCAAGGGCGAATTATTCAGGCATCCCCTTTCTGATCAGACGATATAGTCGACCAGCGCAGGTTCTTGTTTACAGAGGCGACGCCAGTCAACGATCGGCATACGCACCTGCATCCCCACGCTGCCGTCATCCTCCATCCACTCTTTTTCTATCGCCTGAAGCTGATAAAACCGGCTGCGCAGCCTGCCTTCCTGTGGCGGCAGTCGCAGCGTGTGCTGAGCTACCTCACCGGAAAGACGTTCTGTCAAAGCCTGGAAAAGCAGTGGCACACCAATACCGGTCTGGGCAGAAAGCCAGACCCGAATCGGTTTGTTCTCTTCATCTCTGTCGATACGCGGTTCGAAATCGTCCAGCATATCGATCTTGTTCATGACCAACAGCGTGGGAATTTCGTGGGCGTCGATCTCTTCGAGCACCACGTTTACCGCGTCGATGTTCTCCTGCACGCGCACGTCTGCCGCATCAATCACGTGCAGGAGCAGCGTCGCCTGTCGCGTCTCCTGCAGGGTGGCCTTGAATGCCGCCACCAGGTCATGCGGCAGGTGACGGATAAACCCTACGGTATCCGCCAGCACCGTTTCACCGACGTCTGCGACGTCAATACGGCGCAGCGTAGGGTCCAGGGTCGCAAACAGCTGGTCTGCGGCATAAACCTGGGCCTCGGTTATCTGGTTAAACAGGGTGGATTTACCGGCGTTGGTATACCCCACCAGCGACACCGTCGGGATGTCGGCTTTCGTTCGTGCCCGACGCCCCTGCTCACGCTGTTTCTCAACCCTTTCCAGACGTGAGAGGATCTGGGTAATTCGGCCACGCAGCAAACGACGGTCGGTTTCGAGCTGGGTTTCACCCGGGCCGCGCAAACCAATCCCGCCTTTTTGTCTTTCAAGGTGGGTCCAGCCACGCACCAGACGCGTTGCCAGATGGCGCAGCTGCGCCAGCTCAACCTGCAGTTTCCCTTCGTGGGTACGTGCACGCTGAGCAAAAATGTCTAAAATCAATCCCGTGCGATCGATAACACGGCATTCGCAGAGAGCTTCCAGGTTGCGCTCCTGGGCTGGAGACAGCGCATGATCAAACAACACGACTGACGCGCCGGTTGCTTTTACGGCATCCGCAATTTCGACTGCTTTACCTTCACCAACAAAATACTTTGGGTGCGGCGCTTTACGGCTACCGGTAATCACCTGCATTGCTTCGACACCGGCGGAAGAGACCAGAGATTCAAACTCCTGGAGGTCTTCCATATCTTTGTCTTGCGAAAAATAGATGTGTACCAGCACCGCCTGCTCACCGGCATCATAACGGTCAAACAAGCGTAAACCTCTCTAAAAAGATCAGCGGGGAACGCAGGATCCCTGGCTCCCCGTGTGGATAACAGTGCGAAACCTTATTCGGTCTCGTCGCTGTCCTGCGCTGGCGTTGAAGAACCCTGCGCGTTGCTGCCATGATGGTAGTTACTACCTGTGCCGCCGCCAGCGTTATTGCTGTGATGAGATACCGGACGGGACGGAACAACAGTAGAAATAGCGTGCTTGTAGACCATCTGACTGACCGTGTTTTTCAACAGAATCACGAACTGATCGAAAGACTCAATCTGACCTTGCAGCTTAATACCATTCACCAAATAAATAGAAACTGGAACACGTTCCCGACGCAATGCGTTCAGGAACGGATCTTGTAAAGATTGCCCCTTAGCCATTCTATCTTTTCCTTATATGCTTGTTTTGTACTTAGAACCTTGCGATTCTGAAAAATTGCGCACGATACGTCTCAATTGTACACATTCAGTGAGCGATATCACCAACAACCTCAATCACGTCGTTTAACGCCTGTTGTGGTTTTTCACTGTCTAACCAGTGAACCCCTTCCCAACCGCGCAACCAGGTGATCTGGCGCTTCGCTAACTGTCTCGTGGCGCAAACACCTCGATAAACCATTTCATCGTATGAAATCTCACCTTCAAGATACGACCACATCTGGCGGTATCCCACACAACGAATGGAAGGCATGTCCGTATGCAAATCTCCACGGGCAAATAACGCCCGCACTTCTGCTTCAAAATCTGAAGCTAACATCTGATGAAAACGCTGCTCAATTCGCTGATGGAGCAGTTCACGGCTCGCCGGGGCGATGGCGAACTGATGCACCTGATACGGCAGAGCGTCTCCTGACGTTTGCGTCAGTTCCGTTAAAGTTTTACCCGAAATGAAAAAAACTTCCAGTGCCCGGGAAAGCCTTTGCGGATCATTTGGATGGATCCGTGCTGCGGCAACCGGATCAATCTCCGCCAGTTGCTGATGCAAAACGTCCCAACCCTGCTCTGCCGCCTGCTGCTCAATTTTCGCTCTTACTTCCGGGTCCGCGGATGGCAGAGGTGATAACCCCTCCAGCAGCGCCTTGAAGTAGAGCATGGTTCCGCCAACCAACAGCGGTATACGCCCCGCCGCCGTTATCTCGGCCATCTCGGCTAAGGCATCCCGGCGAAAATCCGCTGCGGAGTAAGCCTGAGCCGGGTCGAGTATATCCAGCAAACGGTGCGGTGCCGCACGCAGCTCTTCTGCGTCAGGCTTCGCCGTGCCGATGTCCATCCCCCGGTAAATGAGGGCGGAGTCGACGCTAATCAACTCTACAGGCAAAACTTTACGCAACTCAATGGCGAGCGCCGTTTTGCCGGAGGCCGTTGGGCCCATTAAAAAAATTGCCTTAGGCAGGCTCGCCTTACTTACATCAATCATGTTTCAGGGCGTTCATCGCCGTTTGTAAATCAACAGGTTGTAATAATCCACCCGGCGGCGTTTTCACCAGATGCGGACAGAGGCGTTCCACCTCCGCCAGCACGCTAATGGCCTGTGCCATGCTCCACGGCGTGTGTTCGCTTGCCAGATGACGGGCGATCCACTGCGCGGTGTTAGCGGCATCAAACGCTGTTTGCTGCGCCAGGTAGCCTATCAGTTCAGGAATCAAGTTTTGTAAATTTTGTTGGCGTAAGGGTAAAGGCACTGCACGAATTGTCACATGTTGCGGTTCGAGCACAGTTTCAATCCCCATCTGCGCCAGCTGCGCCTCGGCGCGCTGTAATACCCTTGTTTCATCAGGGGATATTTTCAGGCGAACCGGAATTAATAGCGGCTGCGCACAGGCGGCATTTTCGCCCGGCGTGAGCTGCACCTGTTTGAGCCAGCGTTCGGCCACCGGCAGTGCCAGAAGCATCAATTTACCGTCACGCTCCAGCAGCGCCATATCCGGCGCGATGATCGTCAGCACACGACCAAAACTCTGGCTGTGGCCGTCCAGAGAAGGCTGAGGCGCCGGAATGGATGTTTTACGCTCCACGGCCGGCGTTTCCAGCAGTTTGCGGTACAACGCGCCCTGCTGCTTTTGATAGCCGGGTTGGGCATTCGGGTAGTTAGCACCCGTTGGACGCGGTGCGCCCCCGGCGGAGGAAAAGCGCGGCGCTTCCGGTTCACGCGCGACGGCGGGCTCCGCAAAATGGTTGCGGCCCGCCGCGACGCGGTTTTCCGGGATTGGGCGTGGCGCCGGTTCTGCGTGTTCCAGCGGCAACGACGTTTCCACCTGCTGCTGCAGCACGCTCAGCACGCCCTGATAGATAAAATCATGCACCAGTCGCGACTGGTGGAACCGCACTTCGTGCTTGGCAGGATGGACGTTCACATCCACCTGATGCGGGTCGATGTCCAGATAAAGCACGAAAGCAGGCTGCTGATCGGCCCCGAGCTTGTCTTCACAGGCCTGGCGAATGGCGTGATTGATGAGACGGTCGCGCATCATGCGGCCGTTGACGTAGCAATACTGGATCTCCGCAAACGCAGCGCTGCTCGCGTTCGGATCGGCTACCCAGCCGCGCAGCGCCAGATCGCCGTGCTGCCACTCAATGGCCAGCGCCTGTTCCAGAAACGGGGTCCCGCAAATGGCGCCCAGCCGTCGCTCTTTCTGTCCACCTTCCGCCACCGCGCGATACTGGCGCATCACCTTGCCGTTGTGGCTGAGGTTGATGGTGACATCGAAACGCGCCAGCGCGATACGGCGGATGATCTCGTCGATGTGTCCGAATTCGGTCTTCTCGGTACGCATGAACTTGCGTCGGGCGGGGGTGTTGTAGAAGAGATCTAATACTTCAAGCGTCGTGCCGACAGGGTGCGCCGCGGGTTTGACCGTTACATCCATATCGCGCCCTTCGGCGTACGCCTGCCAGGCTTCCTGCTGTTCGGCGGTACGGGAGGTCAGCGTTAAGCGCGAAACCGAGCTGATACTGGCCAGCGCTTCACCGCGAAAGCCGAGGCTAATAATCGCCTCCAGGTCATCCAGAGAAGCAATTTTACTGGTGGCGTGACGGGCCAACGCCAGCGCCAGCTCCTCTTTTTTTATGCCACAGCCGTTATCACGAATGCGGATAAGCTTCGCGCCACCGCGCTCGATATCAATATCAATACGGGTCGCGCCCGCATCAAGGCTGTTTTCCACCAGCTCCTTCACGACCGACGCAGGACGTTCCACCACCTCACCGGCGGCGATTTGGTTCGCAAGCTGCGGCGGCAGAACCTGAATCGGCATGAATTCTCCTTAGTTGGTCGCGGTCATCTCACCCGGCAGCGCTGCGCTGGCCGTCTGGCCTGCGCCACTCTGTGGCGCAGACTGCAGCGGATGGGCATCAAAGTATTTACGCAGACCGTTATAAATCGCTTCGGCAATTTGCTGCTGATAGCTGTCGCTTCCCAGCAGACGCTCTTCACCGTTGTTACTGATAAAGCCCGTCTCTACAAGGATGGACGGGATATCTGGCGAGCGCAGAACGCCGAGGCTGGCATGTTCAGGACGACGCTTATGCAGCACGCCAATACTTTGCAGTTGGTTCAATACGTTAGTGGCGACATCATACCCGACGCGCTGAGAATGACCGAATTGTAAATCCAGCACCGCCTGGCTGAGATACGGGTCTGACTGGCTGTTTGCCAGCACATCGCCCGCGCCGCCCAACAGTTCGGACTGCTTCTCATGCTCTTCCAGCCAGTTGGCCATTTCGCTGTTGGCGCGACGGTTCGAGAGTACCCATACCGAGGCGCCGGTCGCGTTACGGTTTGGCGCAGCATCCGCGTGGATGGAGACCAGGAAGTTCGCATTCTGCTTACGAGCGACATCCGAACGCCCCATCACCGAAATGAAGTAATCCCCGTCGCGGGTCAACACGCCTTTGAACATAGGGTCGTCGTTGAGCAGCGCACGTAGCTTACGGGCAATGGCGATGGTGACATTTTTCTCTTGCGTCCCACCCGGGCCAATCGCACCCGGGTCCTGTCCACCGTGACCGGCATCAATGGCGATAATCACTTTGTCACCGCTGGTCGCAGCACGGCGCGTACTCACCGCCGGACGGGTCACCGTATTGCTGCTGGTTGCCGCAGTGATGCGATCGTTCTGCGATTTAAACGGATTACGCGCGGGTTCAGCAGGACGCGGCGTATACACCGGTTCTTCCACGCGTTTGGCAACGACAGGCGGCGGTGGAGGCGGCGGCGGGACATCGGCATTGATGGTAAAGACCACCGTATAGTTCGCCCCGTTTTGCTGCTTCACCGCCTTCGTTTTGCCCTTTTCGGTCAGATCGACCACCAGGCGTAACGACTGGCTATCCTGCGGCGTACCAGAACGGATACTTTTCACCAGGTTGTTGCCGCTGAACTGCAGCGGGAGTCCCTGGATCACGCCTGTCTGTTTGATATCCAGCGCCACGCTGTGGCTGTCTGGCTGTGAAAACGCATACTCAGGATCGCCCATAAAGCTGAACGTGATCCGGGCCTGGCTTTCGCCGTTCGATACCTGAATATCTGAAAGATTTGCCGCCTCGGCCTGCGCGCACAGCAGCACGGTGGCAGCCAACAACCAACCTTTAACGCGATTTATCATCCCGTCATCCCTACGCTTAACCGGCCAGACGCGCCAGTAAGGAACTGCCTGATGAGGAAACAGCACTGATGCGTGCCTCACGCCCTTGAGCCTGGTAATCTAAGTGAATTTCGACATCCGGGTCAGGCAGCACACCCGCACCTTGTTGCGGCCACTCCACCAGGCAAATGGCGTCGTTGGCAAAATAATCACGGATCCCCATAAATTCCAGCTCCTCAGGATCCGCAAGGCGGTATAAATCGAAGTGGTACACCATGAGATTTTCAAGGGTGTACGGTTCTACCAGCGTGTAGGTTGGGCTTTTCACATTCCCGTTATGCCCTAACGCCTGCAAAAAACCCCGGCTGAAGGTGGTTTTACCCGCCCCTAAATCACCATACAGATAAATGACGGTTGCCCCCTGACAGGCCTGCGCCACGCGCTTGCCGAGTTCTAAAGTGGCTTGTTCATCAGGTAAAGGAATCGCTCGATTAGTCATTTTCTACGTCAATCACATCCGGGTTAACAACACGCCGCAGCGTGCAAAAGAGATCGGTGGCCAGCATACCGCGTGTACCGTAACGCGCAGCCAGTTTATCCGCCGCAACGCCGTGAGCCACGCAGCCCGCACAGGCTGCATCATAAAGGGGAAGTTTCTGTCCAAGCAATGCGCCGATGATGCCGGAAAGCACATCGCCCATGCCGCCGCTCGCCATGCCCGCATTTCCGGCATCAATAATGCCCTGCGTCTCGTCACAGGCGACAACGGTTCCCGCCCCTTTTAAAACGGCAACACCTCCGTAACGTTTTACCAGACGCTGAGCAGAAAGTAAGCGATCGCTTTCAATTTCTGCCACGCTGCAGTTAAGCAGCCGCGCGGCTTCGCCGGGGTGTGGCGTCAGAATGCGATTGTGACGCTTATCCGGGTTTATTGCCAGAAGGTTAAGCGCGTCGGCATCCCACAGCATCGGTTTACGAAAATTCTCGACCTTTTGCAGAGCCTGTTTACCCCACGCCTGCTGTCCAAGCCCGGGACCGATCACCACCACATCCGCCCATTCGAGGCTTTCCTCTAACGTCTGAAGCGTAAGCTCATGGACCATCAACTCCGGTCGGGCAGTGATGATTGGCGCAATATTCTCAATGCGAGTGAGCACTCGCACTAATCCGGCGCCGCTGCGCAGGGCTGCTTCACCGGTCATGCGAATCGCACCTGCCGTACCGTGGTCGCCGCCCACAATGACCAGCCTGCCGTGATCGCCCTTATGGGAGGTCGACCGGCGCGGCGGGAGCCACGCTGGGAGCTGCGAGGCGTCAAAGCGTGACAGTTTCGTTTCCTGCCCGGCGAGCCAGCTCTCCAGTCCCAGCGCACTGTGGTGCAGCACGCCGACGACATCCCGCGCTTTGCCGGTCAGTAACCCCGGCTTGAGGGCGATGAAGGTCACCGTATGTGCCGCCTGAATCACCGCCCCCGGCGTCGCGCCGGTTTGTGCCATCAGGCCAGAGGGAATATCCAGGGCGACTACCGGCGCGGAATGTCTGTTAGCGTGTTCAATAAGCGCGGCAACGTTTTCGCGCGGCGCGCTGCGCAGCCCGGTGCCCAGCAGCCCGTCAACAATCAGATCAACATCCTCTGGCCAGACGATATCAGGCGCATGAATCACACCGCCTGCGTTCAGCCATGCCTCCCGCGCCGCGCTGGCCTCTTCCGGCAGCGGTTTATCACTTTCGAGAGCCAGCAAGGTCACGCGGAGACCCGCAGCCACCGCGAGACGGGCAACGACGTAGCCATCACCGCCGTTGTTGCCGTGCCCGCACAGAATCAGCCAGTGAGCGGCCTGGGGGAAGGCGCTTCGGGCTACGTCAAACGCCGCCTCACCCGCGCGCAGCATCAGTTCATACAGGGTAATCCCGAGGCTATCTGCGGCCTCTTTTTCGGCGCGCCGGAGGTCATCCGCATGCCAGATGGAATGTGGTATACTTGCGGGGTTTTTCTTCACCGTATGGTCCGTCATGTCACAGCCCCTCGATCTCAATGAATTAGCGCAAAAAATAAAACAGTGGGGTGCTGAGCTTGGCTTCCAGAAGGTGGGCATTACCGATACCGACCTTTCTGCCAGCGAGCCGAAACTGCAGGCCTGGCTGGACAAACAATACCACGGCGAAATGGAGTGGATGGCGCGTCATGGCATGATGCGCGCCCGTCCACACGAGCTTTTGCCGGGCACATTACGCGTCATCAGCGTGCGCATGAATTATCTGCCCGCCAACGCGGCCTTTGCGCGCACGCTAAAAGACCCCTCGCTGGGTTACGTTAGCCGGTACGCCCTGGGACGTGATTACCATAAGCTTCTGCGTAACCGTTTAAAAAAACTCGGGGAAACTATTCAGCAGCACTGTGTTTCGCTGAATTTTAGACCCTTTGTCGATTCCGCGCCTATTCTTGAGCGTCCGATCGCCGAAAAAGCAGGGCTTGGCTGGACAGGTAAGCACTCACTTATCCTTAGCCGCGACGCCGGATCGTTCTTCTTCCTCGGTGAACTGCTGATCGATTTACCGTTGCCGGTAGACGGCCCGGTAGAGGAAGGCTGTGGCCGCTGCGTGGCCTGTATGACCATCTGCCCTACCGGCGCCATCGTTGAGCCCTACACCGTTGATGCGCGCCGCTGTATCTCCTACCTGACTATCGAACTGGAAGGAGCCATTCCAGAGGAATTCCGACCGCTTATCGGCAACCGCATCTACGGCTGCGATGATTGCCAGCTCATCTGCCCATGGAACCGCTATTCGCAGCTTACTGACGAAGAGGATTTCAACCCGCGTAAGGCGCTCCATGCCCCGCCGCTCATTGAGCTGTTCGCCTGGTCCGAGGCCTGGTTCCTGAAAGTGACAGAGGGTTCGGCTATTCGCCGTATCGGCCATCTGCGCTGGCTGCGAAATGTCGCCGTCGCGCTGGGGAATGCCCCGTGGGATGAAGCCAATATTCGGGCGCTTGAAAGCCGTCGAGGTGAGCACCCACTTCTTGATGAACACATAGAATGGGCGATTGCGCAGCAGATAGAGAAGCGTAATGCCTGCGTGGTCGAGGTGCAGCTACCGAAGAAACAGCGTCTGGTGAGGGTGATTGAGAAAGGGCTTCCGAGGGATGCCTGAACTATTCACAGCCTGTGAATAAAATTACAAACTCAAGCGCCATCTGGGCTGGAGATGAGGTCAAGTGATCTCAATAACATTTTGAAATCAAATTTTATACTGAAAATACAGTGTGTTATGAAGATATTATTCACCCTGCTAAGTTTTAACCCTGTTTCGGTTAAGCGCAGTTTCTGTGGATAACTCTGTTCACAAGAGTATTTCAGAGACAATAGAAAACGTCCCCAGCGACGCTTTTCGCTGTGGATATTTTAGAGATGAAGAAGAATTTGGAGCGGGAAACGAGACTCGAACTCGCGACCCCGACCTTGGCAAGGTCGTGCTCTACCAACTGAGCTATTCCCGCTTGGGTGGTCCGTGCTGTGGAAGCACTTTCAAATTTTGGAGCGGGAAACGAGACTCGAACTCGCGACCCCGACCTTGGCAAGGTCGTGCTCTACCAACTGAGCTATTCCCGCTTGGGCAGTCTGTGCTGTGGAAGCA
This sequence comes from Enterobacter sp. ku-bf2, assembly GCF_001742765.1. Lineage (NCBI taxonomy): Bacteria > Pseudomonadati > Pseudomonadota > Gammaproteobacteria > Enterobacterales > Enterobacteriaceae > Enterobacter > Enterobacter sp. ku-bf2. The sequence continues at coordinate 32,395 of NZ_MDVW01000018.1, read as the reverse complement.
CTTTCAAATTTTGGAGCGGGAAACGAGACTCGAACTCGCGACCCCGACCTTGGCAAGGTCGTGCTCTACCAACTGAGCTATTCCCGCAAATCTGTACTGCTTTTGTTGCTGTCGTAACGTGTAATTCTCTGTCGTTACGGGAGGCGCATTATACGAGAAATCCTTTTAGCTGCAACCCCCCTTAAAGCGATTTTTTCGAAATTCAGTTCAAATGCTTATTTAATGGGCAAGCTGAACAATTTAACGACAAAAAACCGGCCACGCAAGGCGCCGGATCTCAAAATCACAGCTTAATAAAGTTTTCGCGGTAGTAGGAAAGCTCCGCCACGGACTCTCGGATATCGTCCATCGCCTGATGCGTCCCCTGCTTTTTAAAGCCGTCGAGGATTTCAGGCTTCCAGCGACGCGCCAGCTCTTTCAACGTGCTGACATCCAGATAGCGGTAGTGGAAGTAAGACTCCAGCTCCGGCATGTACTTAAACAGGAAACGACGATCCTGACCGATACTATTCCCACAGATAGGCGATTTGCCCGCCGGAACCCACTTTTTCAGGAACTCAAGCGTCGCCAGCTCCGCCTCACGGTCACCCATGGTGCTCGCCTTCACGCGCTCCACCAGACCACTGCCGGTGTGGGTACGCACGTTCCACTCATCCATCAACGCCAGCTGGTCATCGGACTGATGCACCGCTATCGTTGGCCCTTCCGCCAGGATATTCAGGTTGGCGTCCGTCACCAGGGTTGCAATTTCAATGATGCGATCGCGCTCGGGATCCAGCCCGGTCATTTCGAGATCGATCCAAATCAGGTTGTTTTCATCCGCGCTCATGTTATTTTCCACCCTTCTCGCATAACCGGCAGTAGCAGGTTAACTAGTATTAATTAGAGTGTATCATAGAGGTTTTGCCCCCTACGGGCGACCAGGAGCCAGTGCGATTGAGTAAAAATAAACTCTCCAAAGGGCAGCAGCGCCGCGTGAATGCCAATCACCAGCGCCGTCTTAAAACCACTGCGGAGAAGGTCGATTACGACGACAACCTGTTTGGCGACCCAACGGAAGGCGTAGTCATCAGCCGTTTCGGTATGCACGCTGACGTGGAATCCGCCGATGGAGCGATTCACCGCTGCAACATCCGCCGGACCATTCGTTCTCTGGTGACCGGCGACCGCGTCGTCTGGCGGCCGGGGAAAGAGGCGGCGGAAGGCGTGACGGTAAAAGGTATCGTTGAAGCGGTCCATGAGCGCACGTCCGTGTTAACCCGTCCCGATTTCTACGACGGGGTCAAACCGATCGCCGCCAACATTAACCAGATTGTTATCGTATCGGCGATTTTGCCCGAATTGTCGCTCAATATTATCGACCGATACCTCGTCGCCTGCGAAACGCTGCAGGTTGAGCCGATTATCGTGCTGAACAAAATCGATCTGCTGGACGACGACGGAATGGCCTTCGTCAATGAGCAGATGGATATCTATCGCAAGATTGGCTACCGCGTCCTGATGGTCTCCAGCTACACCAAAGATGGCCTGAAACCGCTGGAAGAGGCGCTTACCGATCGCATCAGCATCTTTGCGGGCCAGTCCGGCGTGGGCAAATCGAGCCTGCTGAACAACCTGCTTGGCCTGCAACAAGAGATCCTCACCAACGATGTCTCTGATGTCTCGGGCCTGGGCCAGCACACCACCACCGCGTCACGCCTGTATCACTTCCCGCATGGGGGCGATGTCATCGACTCCCCGGGCGTGCGAGAGTTCGGTTTATGGCACCTGGAGCCGGAACAAATCTTTAACGGATTTGTCGAATTCCATGATTATTTAGGCGCTTGCAAGTACCGCGACTGTAAACACGATAACGACCCAGGCTGCGCTATCCGTGAAGCGGTTGAGAAAGGCGAAATTGCGGAGACCCGCTTCGAGAATTACCACCGTATTCTTGAGAGCATGGATCAGGTAAAAACGCGTAAAAACTTTTCTGATTCTGATAACTGACAACTAAGCTAAGCATCGCTAAAATCGTCCCCTTTTTTCAGGTTCCGGCGGCTTAACGCCGGATCAGGAACGACAAAACAATGGCCTGGAGGCTACCTTGTTAAACGCATTTAAACTTTCGCTTCAATACATTCTGCCAAAACTGTGGCTCACTCGCCTGGCGGGCTGGGGCGCGAGCAAACGCGCAGGCTGGCTGACCAAACTGGTCATCGACCTTTTCGTAAAATATTACAAGGTCGATATGAAAGAGGCGCAGAAGCCGGATACCGCCAGCTACCGCACCTTCAACGAATTCTTCGTGCGCCCGCTGCGTGACGACGTGCGCCCGGTGAACACCGACCCTAACGTCCTGGTGATGCCTGCAGACGGCGTGATCAGCCAGTTGGGTAACATCGAAGACGACAAAATTCTGCAGGCGAAGGGCCATAACTACAGCCTGGAAGCGCTGCTGGCGGGTAACTACCTGATGGCGGATCTGTTCCGCAACGGTACCTTTGCCACCACCTATCTGTCACCGCGCGACTACCACCGCGTGCACATGCCGTGTAACGGCATCCTGCGTGAAATGATTTACGTCCCGGGCGATCTGTTCTCCGTGAACCACCTCACCGCGCAGAACGTGCCAAACCTGTTTGCCCGTAACGAGCGCGTCATCTGCCTGTTTGATACTGAATTCGGCCCTATGGCACAGATTCTGGTCGGTGCGACCATCGTCGGCAGCATCGAAACCGTCTGGGCTGGCACCATTACCCCACCGCGCGAAGGCGTGATCAAACGCTGGACCTGGCCTGCCGGTGAAGCGGAAGGCTCTGTGGCCCTGCTGAAAGGCCAGGAGATGGGTCGCTTTAAGCTGGGCTCCACCGTGATCAACCTGTTTGCGCCGGGCAAAGTGAAGCTGGCTGAACAGCTTGAAAGCCTGTCGGTGACAAAGCTGGGCCAGCCGCTGGCGGTCTCTACTGAAACCTTCGTGACGCCAGAGGCAGAACCGGCTCCGCTGTCACAAGAAGAGATCCAGGCCGAGCACGACGCCAGCCCGCTGGTTGACGACAAAAAAGACGAAGGCTAACAACAGAAGGATCGCTGACGTGCGCCCGATTATCGTTCTACTGATGGCCTGGTGCCTCAGCATGGGGGCGTACGCAGCGACAGCCCCCGACGCCAAACAGATAACCCAGGAACTGGAGCAGGCAAAAGCGGCCAAACCCGCTCAGCCAGAGACCGTCGAGTCGCTCCAGTCCGCACTGAACGCGCTTGAGGAGCGGAAAGGCTCTCTTGAGCGCGCTCAGCAGTATCAGCAGGTTATCGACAACTTCCCCAAACTCTCGCAGACGCTGCGCGCGCAGCTCAATAATTTGCGTGACGAACCGCGCGATGTGCCCGCAGGGATGACCTCCGACGCACTGAACCAGGAGATCCTGCAGGTCAGCAGCCAGCTTCTGGAAAAGAGCCGCCTAGCTCAGCAGGAGCAGGAGCGAGCGCGCGAAATTGCCGACTCTCTCAGCCAGCTTCCGCAGCAGCAAACCGACGCCCGTCGCCAGCTTAATGAAGTTGAGCGCCGCGTGGGTACGCAAAACGGCAACACGCCGCAGGCACAGGCCCAAAATCTGGGCCTGCAGGCAGAATCGGCTCGCCTGAAGGCCCTTGTCGATGAGCTTGAGCTGGCGCAGCTTTCCGCCAATAACCGCCAGGAGCTGTCGCGGATGCGCTCAGAACTCGCTCAGAAGCAGAGCGAGCAACTGGACGCGTATCTTCAGGCCCTGCGCAACCAGCTCAACAGCCAGCGCCAGCGTGAAGCGGAGCGCGCGCTGGAAAGTACCGAGCTGCTGGCAGAAAACAGCGATAACCTGCCTGCCGGCATCGTCCAGCAGTTTAAGGTCAACCGTGAGCTTTCGGCCGCGCTGAACCAACAGGCGCAGCGTATGGATCTGGTGGCCTCGCAGCAGCGTCAGGCCACCAATCAAACCCTTCAGGTTCGCCAGGCGCTTAACACCCTGCGCGAGCAGTCCCAGTGGCTCGGATCGTCAAACCTGCTGGGCGAAGCGCTGCGCGCCCAGGTCGCGCGGCTGCCGGAAATGCCCAAGCCGCAGCAGCTGGATACCGAAATGGCCCAGCTGCGCGTTCAGCGGCTGCATTTTGAAGATCTTCTCAACAAACAGCCGCAAATCCGCCAGATCCGTCAGGCTGACGGACAGCCTCTGACCAGCGAGCAAAACCGCATTCTTGAAGCCCAGATGCGTACCCAGCGTGAACTGCTGAACTCTCTGCTCCAGGGCGGGGATACGCTGATTCTGGAGCTGACCAAGCTAAAAGTGTCCAACAGCCAGCTGGAAGATGCGCTGAAAGAGGTGAACGAGGCGACGCACCGTTATCTCTTCTGGACGTCCGACGTGCGTCCGATGACCTTCTCGTGGCCAATTGAGATTGTCCAGGATCTGCGCCGTCTGATTTCGCTGGATACCTTCAGCCAGCTGGGACAGGCAAGCGTAATGATGCTCACCAGCAAAGAGACCATTTTCCCGCTGCTGGGGGCGTTGATTCTGGTGGGCTTCAGCATTTACTCGCGCAGACATTTCACCCGCTTCCTCGAGCGTTCCAGCTCCCGGGTGGGGAAGGTTACCCAGGATCACTTCTGGCTGACGTTGCGCACCGTATTCTGGTCGATTCTTGTCGCCTCCCCGCTGCCGGTGCTGTGGATGACGCTGGGCTATGGCCTGCGGGAAGCCTGGCCCTATCCGCTCGCGGTAGCGATTGGCGATGGCGTCACCGCCACGGTACCGCTGCTGTGGGTGGTGATGATTTGCGCCACCTTTGCGCGACCCAATGGCCTGTTTATCGCCCACTTTGGCTGGCCGCGTAATCGCGTGGCGCGCGCCATGCGTTACTATCTGATGAGCATCGGGCTGATTGTGCCGCTGATTATGGCGCTGATCATGTTCGATAATCTCAACGACCGCGAATTCTCAGGCTCGCTGGGCCGCCTCTGCTTTATGCTGATATGTGGAGCGCTGGCCATCGTCACGCTCAGCCTGAAACGCGCGGGTATCCCGCTCTATCTGGATAAAACCGGCAGCGGCGACAACATGTTCAACCGGCTGCTCTGGAACCTGCTGCTCAGCGCACCGTTGATTGCGATGCTGGCAGCCGCGGTGGGTTACCTGGCGACGTCGCAAGCGCTGTTGGCTCGTCTGGAAACCTCGGTGGCCATCTGGTTCCTGCTGCTGGTGGTATATCACGTGATCCGCCGCTGGATGCTGATTCAGCGCCGCCGTCTGGCGTTTGATCGTGCCAAGCATCGCCGGGCGGAGATCCTCGCCCAGCGCGCGCGGGGTGAGGAAGAGCCAAACCACGTCAACAGTACGGAAGGCACGACGGAGGCGGATGAGGTCGAGCTGGATCTGGATGCCATCAGTACCCAGTCCCTGCGTCTGGTTCGCTCCATTCTGATGCTGATTGCCCTCCTGTCGGTCATCTTCCTGTGGTCGGAGATCCACTCCGCATTTGGCTTCCTGGAGAACATCTCGCTGTGGGATGTGACCTCCACGGTGCAGGGCGTTGAAAGCCTGGAGCCGATCACTCTAGGGGCAGTGCTGATTGCCATTCTGGTGCTTATCATCACCACCCAGCTGGTGCGCAACTTCCCGGCGCTGCTGGAGCTGGCGCTGCTGCAGCATCTGGATTTAACGCCGGGTACGGGCTATGCGATCACGACCATTACCAAGTATCTGATCATGCTGTTTGGTGGACTGGTTGGCTTCTCGATGATCGGCATTGAGTGGTCGAAGCTCCAGTGGCTCGTCGCAGCGCTCGGCGTCGGGTTAGGTTTTGGTTTACAGGAGATCTTCGCCAACTTCATTTCTGGCCTGATCATACTGTTCGAAAAACCGATCCGTATTGGCGATACCGTCACGATCCGCGATCTGACCGGCAGCATCACGAAGATCAACACCCGTGCGACGACGATCAGCGACTGGGATCGGAAAGAGATCATCGTGCCAAACAAGGCGTTTATTACCGAGCAGTTCATCAACTGGTCGCTGTCAGACTCCGTTACCCGTGTGGTGCTGACGGTACCGGCCCCGTCGGACGCTAACAGCGAAGAGGTCACCCAGATCCTCTACACCGCCGCGGAGCGCTGCTCGCTGGTGATCGACAACCCGGCGCCGGAAGTCTTCCTTGTGGATTTACAGCAGGGGATTCAGATTTTCGAGCTGCGTATCTACGCCGCCGAAATGGGCCACCGTATGCCGCTGCGCCATGAGATCCACCAGCTGATTCTGGCGGGCTTCCGCGAGCACGGTATTGATATGCCGTTCCCACCGTTCCAGATGCGTCTGGAAAGCCTGGACGGGCGTAAAACGGGAAGAACGCTGACGTCAGCGGCGCGTACGCGCCCGGCGGGCAGTCTGTAACGCGTCTCCCCTCCCTTTCGGGAGGGGAATATTCCCGCTACGCCACTTCTGCGATGTACGCTGTCGCGCGTCGACGGTAATTCTCATAAATCCCCATCGCTAACAGCGAGAAGAAGATTGGGCCGCCCACCATCCACAGCGCGCTGTTCCAGTCGTTCGCCTCAATCACCGGCTGAATAATGGTGAAGATGTTGGCAAACGCCACCACCAGCAGCACCACCGTGGTGGCCAGCAGCGTTGCCGCGCGGGTTTTGAAGATCACAAACGGACGTTCAAGATCCTGCTTCGCCTTAAAGAACGGGAACGCCAGGGTCAGGAACAGGTACGGCAGGGTCATCGACACGTTCGCCATCAGGGTCAGCTTGTTGTAAAACGCAGACGCCGTATCGCCGCCAAATGACACCAGCAGAATGAACGCACATACCAGCAGGCACTGCATCCACATCGCGTTAGCAGGCATCCCCGTCGTGTTGAGCTGGGTCATGCGCGCAGGCCACAGCGCCTTCGGCGTACCCTGAATAATCGCTTTCAGCGGCGAATAGATCAGCGTGAAGAATGCGCCGGTATAGGCGAGGAACATCGACAGACCGGTAATACGCGCAAACCAAATGCCCAGCGTTGCCGCCGCATCCGGCGTCAGGTTCATCGCCTGCCCCAGCGTCATCCCCAGGCTTTTCATCAGCACATAGGTGATGTTCCCGAGGTTGGTGGTGCTGTTGCTCAACACCTGTTGCCAGTTGGTGCTGACCCCCCAGAGGAAAATCGCCAGCGAATAGCCGATGGAAATCACGATGGCGGCAAAAATAATGCCTTTGGCAAAGTTTTTCTCCGGGTTCTCGGTCTTGTCGACCAGACCGCCAACGGCTTCAATGCCGCCGTAAGCGAAGATAGCAAACACCACGAAGGAGAGCATAGCCAGCCCGGACTGGTAACCTGGATTAGGCGATGAAACGAAGTTCACCTCCTGCGCAAAATGACCACCGTTCAGGCACAGGATAGCGATACTCACCAGCAGCAGCACCAGGTTCAGGCACATCACGGAAATACCGCCCACGGCAGTAATCCGGGCAATTTTATTGATGCCTTTAGACGCCACCAGCGTCACGACAACCATCCAGCATACCGCCAGAATCCCGACGACCTGCGTGGAGCTCAGCCCGGCTAACGACCAGACCTGGGTTTTATCGGCGCCGAAAACAAACGTCGAGAACGGCACCCAGACTTTAGCGGCCGTACTGACCATCCAGACGACGTAGGATGAGAACCACATAAACGTACCGATAAAGGCATAACGCGGGCCGACGCTGTTGTTCATCCATGAGTAAATCCCGCCCTCTTCTTTCCGGTAAGCCGAGCCCATCTCCGCCATCATCAGCGCAAACGGGATAAAGAAGAACAGAGCAGAAACGATATAAAACGGCGTCGCGCTATAGCCCATCAGATAGAACGCGGAGGGGCTGTTGGCAAAGCCAAACACTGAGGTAAATATCATCAGGATGAGCCCGGTGAGGGTCATCTTTTTGAGTGAGTGGGACATAGAACCATCCAAAGCGGAATTAAACTGCGCGGATGGTAGCAGAAGACCAGACTAATATTGTGGCTATAAGGGCCAAATTAAGAAAAAGACCCGTGTATTGATAATATGGCAGTTTTTAATGTGGCAGGGCCAAGTGACCGAGTAGGCCGGGTAAGCGACAGCGCCACCCGGCAATTCTTTAAGCGCGATCGACCGTAAAGGCAATCACATCGCCCAGCTGCTCGGCGCCCAGCGCCAGCATCACCAGACGGTCTACGCCCAGCGCCACGCCGGAGCAATCCGGCAGGCCCGCTTTTAACGCTTCCAGCAGGTTGGTATCGATCGGCTGCTGTGGCAGGCCGCGCGCGGCGCGCTTGCGGTTATCCTGCTCGAAACGCTGCGCCTGCTCGCGGGCGTCGGTCAGTTCGTGGAAGCCGTTCGCCAGCTCAATACCTTTGTAATAGACCTCAAAACGCTCAGCGACACGATGGTCTTCGGTACTGATCTGCGCCAGTGACGCCTGGCTTGCCGGGAAGTGATAGACAAACGTCGGACGGTCTTTGCCAATCTGCGGTTCCACGCCGAAGGTGAACAGCAGCTGCAGCAGCGTGTCGCGATCCTCTTCGGTATCCGCCACGTTGCTCAGATCCAGTTTTGCCGCCACTTCGCGCAGCTGGGTTTTGTCCGCCGACAGCGGATCGATTTCCAGATAGCGCAGGAAGGCCTGCTGATAAGAGAGCGTTTCAGCTTCAGAGCAGTCCAGGACCTGCTGCAGCAGATCGTCCACCTCATTCATCAGGCGGTACATATCATAATGCGGGCGGTACCACTCCAGCATAGTGAATTCCGGGTTGTGGTGACGCCCCATCTCTTCATTACGGAAACTGCGGCACAGCTGATAGACCGGACCACACCCCGCCGCCAGCAGGCGTTTCATGTGATATTCCGGGCTGGTCATCAGATACAAATTCATGCCCTGAGAGTGGCCGGGGCCAACAAAACGGGTTTCAAACGGGACCAGATGAATATCCGTTACCGTTGCCTGACTCATGCACGGGGTTTCCACCTCCAGGACGCCGCGGTCGGCAAAGAAACGGCGGATCTCCGTCATAATTGCAGCGCGTTTTAACAGATTAGGGATGGATGCGCTCGGCTCCCAGGTGGCCGTTTCGCTCATGAGTTGTTCTCCGATTTCAGACAAGGGCACGAAGTCTACTCGTTAGCAGGGACAGAGACAAATTTTGCGCAGTAAAAAAGCGCATTTCATTTAGGTGAACAATTGCGTGATGCAATTCATCAATCTCAATGATAAATCGCCGGACAGAACAGCAAAAAAATCGAACACGTCAAATTTCCCTGACATCTACACGGTTATACTGTTTTACCCATAAAGGAGCAGTGGAAACGCTTTCGCAATCGTCCTTTTGGACGGGTGAACTACCTTTAGTTTGTCGCGTTGCGAAATAACAAAAATCTGGAGGAATGTCGTGCAAACTTTTCAGGCCGATCTTGCCGTAATAGGCGCTGGCGGGGCTGGATTACGTGCTGCGATTGCTGCAGCGCAAGCTAATCCCAACGCTAAAATCGCATTGATTTCAAAAGTCTATCCAATGCGCAGCCACACGGTGGCCGCAGAAGGAGGGTCCGCCGCCGTTGCGCAGGATCATGACAGCTTTGAATACCATTTCCACGACACGGTTGCAGGGGGCGACTGGCTTTGTGAACAGGATGTCGTTGACTACTTTGTGCACCATTGTCCAACGGAGATGACCCAGCTTGAGCAGTGGGGTTGCCCGTGGAGCCGCCGTCCGGACGGCAGCGTCAACGTTCGCCGCTTCGGCGGCATGAAGATCGAACGCACCTGGTTCGCTGCCGATAAGACCGGCTTCCACATGCTGCACACCCTGTTCCAGACCTCCCTTCAGTTCCCACAAATTCAGCGCTTCGATGAGCATTTCGTCCTCGACATTCTGGTGGATGATGGACACGCGCGCGGCCTGGTGGCGATGAATATGATGGAAGGCACGCTCGTCCAGATCCGCGCCAATGCGGTGGTGATGGCGACGGGCGGTGCGGGCCGCGTTTATCGTTATAACACCAACGGCGGCATCGTTACCGGCGACGGTATGGGTATGGCGCTCAGCCACGGCGTGCCGCTGCGCGATATGGAATTCGTGCAGTATCACCCAACAGGTCTGCCAGGATCCGGCATTCTGATGACGGAAGGCTGCCGCGGTGAAGGCGGTATTCTGGTCAACAAAAACGGCTACCGCTACCTGCAGGATTACGGCATGGGTCCGGAAACCCCGCTCGGCGAGCCGAAGAACAAGTACATGGAGCTCGGCCCGCGCGACAAAGTCTCTCAGGCTTTCTGGCACGAGTGGCGCAAAGGCAACACTATTTCCACGCCGCGCGGCGATGTGGTCTATCTCGATCTGCGCCATCTGGGCGAGAAAAAACTGCTGGAACGTCTGCCGTTCATCTGCGAGCTGGCGAAAGCCTACGTCGGCGTCGATCCGGTGAAAGAGCCGATTCCGGTACGCCCAACGGCGCACTACACCATGGGCGGGATCGAAACCGATCAGCAGTGTGAAACCCGTATTAAGGGTCTGTTCGCCGTGGGTGAATGTTCCTCCGTGGGCCTGCACGGCGCCAACCGTCTCGGCTCAAACTCGCTGGCCGAGCTGGTCGTCTTTGGCCGCATGGCGGGCGAGCGCGCGATGGAGCGGGCGGCAACCGCAGGCGAAGCCAACGGTGCCGCGCTGGATGCACAGGTCGCCGACGTTGAAAAACGTCTGAAAGATCTGGTGAACCAGGAAGGTAACGAGAACTGGTCTAAGATCCGCGACGAGATGGGCCTGTCGATGGAAGAAGGCTGCGGTATCTACCGTACCCCTGAGCTGATGCAAAAAACCGTCGACAAGCTGGCGGAACTGCAGGAGCGCTTCAAGCGCGTGCGCATCACCGATACCTCCAGCGTTTTCAACACCGACCTGCTCTATACCATCGAACTGGGCCACGGCCTGAACGTGGCGGAATGTATGGCGCACTCTGCGCTGGCGCGTAAAGAGTCGCGTGGGGCGCATCAGCGTCTTGATGAAGGCTGTACCGAGCGTGACGACGTCAACTTCCTGAAACACACGCTCGCCTGGCGCGATGCGGATGGCACCACACGTCTGGACTACAGCGAAGTGAAAATCACCACGCTGCCACCGGCTAAACGCGTGTACGGTGCAGAAGCAGAAGCCGCCGAGAAGAAGGAGAAGGCGAATGGCTGAGATGCAAACACTCAAAGTTGAAGTGGTGCGCTACAACCCGGAAGTGGACGCCGCACCGCACAGTGCTTTCTATGAAGTCCCTTACGACGAGCAAACCTCCCTGCTGGACGCGCTCGGCTATATCAAAGACAACCTGGCGCCAGACCTGAGCTACCGCTGGTCCTGCCGCATGGCGATCTGCGGCTCCTGCGGCATGATGGTCAACAAGGTGCCGAAGCTGGCCTGTAAGACCTTCCTGCGTGACTATACCAAAGGCATCAAGGTCGAAGCCCTGGGCAACTTCCCGATTGAACGCGATCTGGTGGTCGATATGACCCACTTTATCGAAAGCCTGGAAGCCATTAAGCCCTACATCATCGGCAACCCGCGCACGCCGGATCAGGGGCCAAACACCCAGACCCCGGCTCAGATGGCGAAATACCATCAGTTCTCCGGCTGCATCAACTGCGGTCTTTGCTACGCTGCCTGTCCACAGTTTGGCCTGAACCCCGAGTTCATCGGCCCGGCCGCCATTACCCTGGCGCACCGCTATAACGAAGACAGCCGCGACCACGGTAAAAAAGAACGTATGGCGCAGCTTAACAGCCAGAACGGCGTCTGGACCTGTACCTTTGTGGGCTATTGCTCCGAAGTCTGTCCGAAGCACGTCGACCCGGCCGCCGCTATTCAGCAGGGTAAAGTGGAAAGCTCGAAAGACTTTCTTATCGCTACCCTGAAACCACGCTAAGGAGTGCATGATGACGACTAAACGCAAAGCCTATGTGCGGCCTGTGCCGTCCACCTGGTGGAAAAACCTGCCGTTTTATCGCTTCTACATGCTGCGTGAAGGCACGGCGGTACCGGCGGTCTGGTTCAGCCTTGAGCTGATGTACGGCGTTTTTGCCCTCAAGCATGGACCGGAAACCTGGGCCAGCTTCGTCGGTTTCCTGCAAAACCCGATCATAGTGATTCTGAACCTGATCGTGCTCGCGGCCGCGCTGCTGCATACCAAAACCTGGTTTGAACTGGCGCCAAAAGCGGCGAACATCATTGTAAAAGGCGAGAAAATGGGGCCAGAGCCGGTAATTAAGGGGCTCTGGGCGGTGACGATTCTGGTCACCGTGGTCATTCTGTTTGTCGCACTGTTCTGGTAAGGAGACTATTGTGATCAATCCAAATCCAAAACGTTCTGATGAGCCGGTCTTCTGGGGCCTCTTTGGCGCAGGCGGCATGTGGAGTGCCATCATTGCCCCCGTCATCATTCTGCTGGTCGGCATTATGCTGCCGCTGGGGCTGTTCCCGGGCGATGCGCTGAGCTACGAGCGCGTACTGGCGTTCGCGAGCAGCTTTATCGGCCGCGTGTTCATCTTCCTGATGATCGTCCTGCCGCTGTGGTGTGGCCTGCACCGTATTCACCATGCGATGCATGACCTGAAAATCCATGTACCGAGCGGGAAATGGGTATTCTACGGTCTGGCGACCATCCTGACCGTGGTGACGCTGATTGCGGTGGTCACCCTCTGACGCCTCTGGCCCGCCATCCGGCGGGCCTTTTATTTCTGCATCTTCCCCACCAGCCACTGGGCAAACTCACTCATTGCGGGCGTTTCTGCGCGTGACTGCAGCCTCGTGAGCCAGTAGCTGCCAAGGTCAATCTGCGTCGCAAAAGGTTGCACAATGCGCTCACTGTTCAGCAGGTGGGTAAACATATCGACAGGGGCAATCGCTATGCCCGCGCCTGCCTGCGCGGCTTCCAGCATGGTCACGGACGAATCAAACACCATCACCCGGTGCGTCGGTGAAGGCAGGTGTTCTCCCGCGGCCTGCATCCAGGCGGTCCACTCGTCGCGCCGGTAAGAACGCAGCAGGGTAAACTTCAGGATATCGGCAGGAGTATGCAACGCGGCAGCGATATCAGGCGTGCAAAGCGGTGCCAGCGGCGCAGAACAGAGAAATGTCGCTTCCGTGCCGTGCCACGCCCCTCCGCCATAGCGAATGGCGTAATCAAGCCCCTCGGCAGCCGGATCGACGCGATTGTTGTGCGTCGACAGCTGAAGATCGATATGCGGATAGCAGCGACGAAAGTCAGCGAGCTGCGAGAATAACATCCCCGTAGCAAAGGTACCCACCACGCCAATTTTCAGCTTCTCTTGAGCGCGCTGGCTGGCAAAGCGATCCAGCATTCCGGCAATTCGGTCGAACGAGTCATTCAGTACCGGCAGCAAATTCTCGCCTTCCGTGGTCAACATCAGCCCACGGGAAACGCGGACGAACAGCTGGCAATTCAGGTGCTGCTCCAGCGCCTTTACGTGCTGGCTAATCGCGGAATGGGTGACATTCAGCTCGATAGCGGCATGCGTAAAACTGAGGTGCCTGGCGGCGGCTTCAAACGCCCGCAGGGAATTAAGAGGAAGATAGCTGCGCGTCATGGTCTCGTCCGTTAGAAAAATTAACAGCTAATGCTAAATTTAACCGTTTGTCAGCCACAGTCAAATCTCACAGACTACAGCGGTCTGACGGGCCCGGACACTCCCTTGAACTGCTATTACGGAAGATAACTAATGATGAAAAAAACCCTAAGCTGTGCCCTGCTGCTCAGCGTTGCCAGCGCTGCATTCGCCGCACCGATGTCCGAAAAACAGCTGGCTGAGGTGGTGGAACGCACCGTTACGCCGCTGATGAACGCGCAGGCCATTCCGGGTATGGCGGTGGCGGTGATTTATCAGGGTCAGCCGCACTACTTTACCTTCGGTAAAGCTGATGTTGCAGCGAACAAACCCGTCACCCCGCAAACCTTGTTCGAGCTGGGTTCGATAAGTAAAACCTTCACCGGCGTATTGGGTGGTGATGCGATTGCGCGCGGTGAAATAACGCTGGGCGATCCGGTGACCAAATACTGGCCTGAGCTCACGGGCAAGCAGTGGCAGGGCATTCGCATGCTGGATCTGGCAACCTACACCGCAGGCGGTCTGCCGTTGCAGGTGCCGGATGAGGTCACGGATACCGCCTCCCTGCTGCGCTTTTATCAAAACTGGCAGCCAAAGTGGAAGCCGGGCACCACGCGTCTTTACGCTAACACCAGCATCGGTCTTTTTGGCGCGCTGGCGGTCAAACCCTCCGGCATGAGCTATGAGCAGGCCATGACGACGCGGGTCTTTAAGCCGCTCAAGCTGGACCATACCTGGATTAACGTCCCGAAAGCGGAAGAGGCGCATTACGCCTGGGGATACCGTGACGGTAAAGCGGTCCACGTTTCGCCAGGGATGCTGGACGCGGAAGCCTATGGCGTAAAAACCAACGTGCAGGATATGGCAAGCTGGGTGATGGTCAACATGATGCCGGACTCCCTTCAGGATTCCCCACTTAAGCACGGTATCGCCCTGGCACAGTCTCGCTACTGGCGCGTGGGAGCCATGTATCAAGGATTGGGCTGGGAAATGCTGAACTGGCCGGTCGACGCCCAAACGGTGGTCGGGGGCAGCGACAATAAGGTGGCGCTGGCGCCGTTGCCTGCAAGAGAAGTGAATCCACCGGCACCACCGGTTAAGGCCTCCTGGGTCCATAAAACGGGCTCTACCGGCGGATTTGGCAGCTACGTGGCATTTATTCCTGAAAAGCAGCTCGGCATTGTGATGCTGGCGAATAAAAGCTATCCGAACCCGGCACGCGTTGAGGCGGCATACCGTATCCTCGACGCGCTGCAGTAAAACATTGCCGGGTGGCAGCTTCGCCTTACCCGGCCTATAAAATCCACGGTGTGCGGCGAAATACCCCGCACACTCTTCCGCATTTTTCCTGCTGTCATCTACACTTAACAAAAAACAGTAAGGAAACTCCTATGCGCATTCTGCCTGTTATCGCCGCGGTGACAGCCGCGTTTTTAGTGGTTGCCTGCAGTTCTCCTACCCCACCGCCTGGCGTTACCGTCGTCACGCCTTTTGATGCACAACGCTTCCTTGGAACATGGTATGAAATCGCGCGCCTCGACCATCGGTTTGAGCAGGGCTTAGAGAAGGTCACTGCGAATTACAGTCCGATGGATGATGGCGGTATTCAGGTGATCAACCGGGGCTATAATCCCGATCGTGAGATGTGGCAGCAGTCGGTTGGGAAAGCGTACTTCACTGGCGACCCGCGGCGGGCCGCGCTCAAGGTCTCTTTCTTTGGCCCGTTTTATGGCGGCTATAACGTGATCGCGCTCGACAGAGAATACCGTCACGCGCTGGTCTGCGGGCCGGATCGCGACTACCTGTGGATACTCTCCCGCACGCCAACTCTTTCACCAGAAATGAAGCAGCAGATGCTGGACGTCGCGACCCGGCAAGGGTTTGATGTGTCAAAACTTATCTGGGTAAAACAGCCCCATTAGTGGGTGCTGAGCTTAAGCCCAACGATCCCGGCCACAATCAACGCGAGGCTGGCGATACGCGCCAGACTCGCTGACTCGCCAAGCAGCAGAATGCCGGTGATGGCAGCTCCCACCGCGCCAATACCCGTCCAGACGGCATAAGCCGTTCCCACAGGCAGAGAGCGCATCGCCCAGGATAACAGAACGATACTGACGATCATGGCGGTAACGGTAATGACGCTGGGCGTCAGGCGGGTAAATCCGTGGGTGTACTTGAGACCAATCGCCCATACCACTTCGAGCAGGCCAGCAATAAAAAGAATGATCCAGGACATGTCAGGCTCCTTAACTTAATGCAAGTTGGGGCCGTCCCCGGTGAAAGAAACGCTTACGGGTCGTCCCGTAAGGCAGAGATTACGCCCCCTATTGTGGTTAGCGTGCTATTTTTTTTCAATCATTTTTTGCTGAACACGTTAAGGCAAGAAATAGCCGCAGTATGGCGCGGAGTTCCCGCTTTTAGCACTCATCCGACTTCTCTATGATGATGTGCTTTCTGATGGCAGGAAGCCAAACCACTAGCCGACTGCGAATAAAATATGTTCAAAATTCTTTTGATTGACCGTTGTCACTTCACCCGCGCGGGGTTTGAAGCATGGCTCAATCATTCCGGTTTGTTCCCGGGACACTACGTTGTGACCGGGCTGAATAATCTGTTTCTTGCCAGAGAACACATTCTGCAATGGAAACCTGCGCTGGTCATCGCTGACCTGTACGGCTTCAGGCAGGATATTCACCACTTTCAGCAGCTCTCTTCTCTGCTTAACGCCAGTGAACGATTACCGTTTATTTTACTGCAGTCGGGAGAGGACAGCGGCATGACCGACTGGCTTGGGAAGTTCCCGGTGTGGTCGTCACTGTTGAAAAACGCCAGTCTCAAAGAAGTGGCGACGGTCATCAACGACGCATTACGCTCGCGCGCAGGCGCTGACAGACCAACGGCGGCGGCCCCCTTGCTGACCCGCCAGGAAGAGAAGGTGCTGACATTGTGGATGGACGGCGCAAGCAATCAAAAAATTGCCGCTCACCTGAGTATCAATGGAAAAACGGTTTATACCTATAAACGCAATATCCGCATGAAATTACATATGGATACGCGTTTTTCTCCGTTCTTATCCCTGCAGGAATCAGAAAGCTGACGGTACGAAACCCGGGTGGTCCCGTACCGTTTATTCGTTACTGCTGAGCTTTTGTTGCCGCACCAGAGATTGCGCTACCACCTTCAGAAATATCCTGACCGACGCCACGCGTGGTATTACAGGCCGTTAACACTGAAGAAAGTACCAGGACTGAAAAGATCGCTGCAATTGTCTTCTTAACCATAATATCTTCCTTTTATAGCCAAAGTTGTTTTGTGTATAGCAACTTAAGGATAGACAAAATCCCGCCGGTTGACGGAAAAGGACACATTTTTAGGAAAATTAGACGAACTTAGCTGGCGGCGTGAGAAATGATATGACCCAGATCCTGGATATCTTGTCCCATTCCACGCGTGGTGTTACAGCCGGAAAGTAATGCACTGGAGAGCGCTAACAGAAGCAGAATTTTAACGGTACGTTTCATCATCCCTGCCTGCAAAAATCAGGCGCAGCGGGCGCTGCGCCTTCAGTCATACGTAAATTACTTCACGCGGGACACGTATTCGCCGGAGCGAGTATCCACTTTGATCACTTCGCCAGTCTGTACGAACAGTGGCACTTTCACCACTGCGCCGGTAGACAGTTTGGCTGGCTTACCGCCGGTACCTGCGGTATCACCCTTCAGACCTGGATCGGTTTCAACGATTTCCAGTTCTACGAAGTTTGGTGGGGTCACCGCGATAGGCTGGCCGTTCCACAGGGTCACGATGCACTCAGCCTGATCCAGCAGCCATTTAGCGCTGTCACCTACCGCTTTCTCATCAGCAGAGAGCTGTTCGAAAGTGGAGTTGTTCATGAAATGCCAGAACTCACCATCGTTGTACAGATAGGTCAGGTTCATATCAACAACATCAGCGCCTTCAGCAGAGTCAGTAGACTTGAAGGTTTTCTCAACACGGGTACCGGTCAGCAGACGGCGCAGCTTAACGCGTGCGAATGCCTGGCCTTTACCTGGTTTAACGAATTCGCTGGCTTCAACCGCGTACGGTTCGCCGTCCATCATGATTTTAAGACCAGCACGAAAATCGTTGCTATAGTACGTTGCCATAAGGCCCTCTAAATTTGTTAACTGGTAGCTAAGCCACAAAATGGCGCATATTGTAACCCTAAACACCCCGTCCAGAGAAGATTGGTTATCGCAACTTGCCGATGTAATCACCAGTCCTGATGAATTGCTGCGTCTTTTAGACCTCGATCAGCACCCAGAGTTGCTTGCAGGCCGCGAGGCAAAGCGCCTTTTCGCCCTGCGCGTTCCCCGTGCGTTTGTGGCGCGGATGGAGAAAGGTAACCCCGACGATCCGTTATTAAAACAAACGCTTACTTCGCAGGATGAATTCATTACTGCACCGGGATACAGCACCGATCCGCTGGAAGAGCAGAACAGCGTGGTGCCGGGTTTACTGCATAAGTATCTCAACCGCGCCCTGCTGCTGGTCAAAGGCGGATGTGCGGTAAATTGTCGTTATTGCTTCCGCCGGCACTTCCCGTATGCCGAAAATCAGGGCAATAAACGCAACTGGCAGGTCGCCCTGGACTATATTGCCGCCCATCCGGAGCTGGATGAGATTATTTTTTCCGGCGGCGATCCACTGATGGCGAAAGATCATGAGCTGGACTGGCTGCTGACTCAGCTTGAAGCTATCCCGCACATTAAGCGCCTGCGCATTCATAGCCGCTTACCGATTGTCATTCCGGCACGGATCACCGACGACCTGGTGTCACGCCTGGAGCAGTCCCGCCTGCAGGTGCTGCTGGTGAATCATATTAACCACGCGAACGAAATTGACGATGCGTTTTGCGCGGCGATGGCGCGACTGCGTAAAGCGGGCGTGACGCTGCTGAATCAGAGCGTGCTGCTGCGCGGCGTGAATGACAGCGCCCGCGTGCTGGCCGATCTGAGCAATGCCCTGTTTGATGCGGGCGTGATGCCGTATTACCTGCACGTGCTGGATCGCGTTCAGGGCGCGGCGCATTTCATGGTGACGGATGAAGAAGCACGGCAGATCATGCGCGAACTGTTAACGCTGGTTTCAGGCTATATGGTGCCGAAGCTGGCACGTGAGATTGGCGGAGAGCCGAGCAAGACGCCGCTGGATTTGCAGCTGCGGCAGCACTAAAAAGGCAGGTGGCGCTACGCTTACCTGCCCTACAGGGCCGGGCGCAGCGCCATCAGTACATTACATCAGTTCGGGCACTTATAGACCTGGCCCGTCATCTGGCTGGCGGTCGGCACGAAGCTGGACAGCATACTCTGCGTTGGGCTGCTTACGCCGTAAATCACGTTGCCGCCCATTGCCGCAGCCTGATTACGCAGGGCATTCGCCGCACCGCGCATTGAGCCGCCTTCTTCGCCATGCTGCCCTGACATCCAGTTACTTTGCTCACCGGTTGCCGTGCCTAACAGCTGGCATTCAGTGCCAGGCTTATCTTCCACAAAGCGAACGCCCTGGCCCGCTGCCGACAGCTCATTGCTGGAGCTACACCCCGCCAGCAGCAGTGCTGCCCCTACAATCCCTGCACAGACTTTTACGCGCATGTTATTCCTCGTTTTCAATAAGCTGGACAGTAGTTGTCCGTGTGTAAATCTTATACCTAAAAGATGACCAAAAGAAAAACGTTGAGCAATTCTGCGGGCCTGATTCCAGTCATCCCTTCCCTGATATCCTAAATGAATTCTGATATTGGCCTTTGGGATATCGTGTTTTCTTCTCCGATCGTTTTTAGTGATGCGACGTACAACTTTTGTACGCAACGAAAAGGAGGTTACATGAGTGCATCATCCTCAGGAGAGGAAAGAGTGACGTGGGTGGGCTATCTGGCGTTTGGGCTGACCATCGTTTTTTTCTCCGGTTTTTTCGCAAAAAGCACTGACTGGTGGCGCGTGCTGGACTTTACCGTCTTAAACGGCAGCTTTGGCCCGGTTAACGGCGCCCTGACGTTTCGCGGAACGGGCGGAACGGGGGCGAAAGACGGTTTCCTGTTTGCCCTTGAGCTGGCTCCCTCGGTCATCTTATCGCTCGGTATTATTGCCGTCACCGAAGGTCTGGGCGGGCTGCGTGCCGCGCAGCAGCTTATGACACCTGTTTTACGTCCGCTGCTTGGTGTGCCGGGCGTTTGCTCCCTGGCGCTGATTGCCAACCTGCAAAACACCGATGCGGCGGCAGGGATGACCAAAGAGTTAACCGATGAAGGCGCGATTACGGACCAGGAGCGCGCTATTTTCGCCACCTTCCAGACCAGCGGTAGCGCCATCATTACTAACTATTTTTCTTCCGGTGCCGCGCTCTTCACCTTCATTACCGTCCCGGTAATTACGCCGCTGGCCGTCATTCTGGTGTTTAAGTTTGTTGGCGCGAACGTCCTGCGCCTGTGGATCGCCCACATGGAAAATCGTCTTCAGGAGGAAGAACATGATCGCCCAGCCGCGTAAAAATATCATGGATATGTTTATTGATGGCGCCCGCCGCGGCTTTACCATCGCCACCACCAGCCTGTTGCCGAACGTCGTCATGGCGTTTGTCATCATTCAGGCGTTCAAGGTCACCGGCCTGCTGGATATTGTCGGCAAACTATGTGAGCCGATTATGGCGCTGTGGGGCCTTCCGGGCGCGGCGGCAACGGTTCTTCTGGCCTCGGTGATGAGTATGGGGGGCGGCGTGGGTGTCTGCGCCAGCCTGGTCGCCGCCGGCACGCTCAACGGCCACGATGCCACCATCCTGCTGCCGGCCATCTATCTGATGGGCAATCCGGTGCAAAACACCGGTCGCTGCCTGGGGACCGCCGGCGTGAACCCAAAATATTATCCGCATATTATTACTCTTTGCGTCATTAATGCCCTGATCTCGATGTGGGTGATGCAGCTACTCTTCTGAGGAGATAAAAATGGATTTTTCAGTGCTGACCCCCCACCTTTTCCGCAACGCGCATCTCTTCGCTCCGGAGGATAAAGGACGTTGCGATCTGCTGATCGCTGCGGGGAAAATCGTGGCGATCGAAAAAGCGAACCAGGGAACAACGAGGCCAGACTGCCCGGAAACCGATCTCGCCGGGGCGGTGGTTTGCCCGGGGTTTATCGACCAGCATGTGCATTTGATCGGGGGCGGCGGTGAGGCAGGCCCTCACACCCGCACGCCAGAGGTTCGCCTGTCTGCACTCGTGGCCGCAGGCATCACCTCCGTTGTGGGCCTGCTCGGCACCGACGGCGTAACCCGTCATCCTGAATCGCTGCTGGCAAAAACGCGGGCGCTCGAACACGAAGGGATCAGCGCATGGATGCTGACGGGCGCGTACGGGCTGCCTTCACCGACAATCACCGGCAGTGTCGAAAAAGACGTGGCGCTGATTGACAAAATTATCGGCGTGAAATGCGCAATCTCTGACCATCGTTCTTCCGCGCCAGCAGACCACCAGCTCGCCAGTATGGCTGCCCAGTCCCGCGTAGGTGGGCTGTTGGGTGCCAAAGCGGGCATATCCGTGTTTCACCTCGGCAACAGCCCAAAGCTGCTGGAGCCGCTATTAAGCATCCTGCATAACGCCGACGTTCCCCGCGTAAAACTGCTGCCAACCCACGTTAACCGCGCCCAGGCGCTGTTCCATGCCGCGCTGAACTATGCCCGCGAAGGCGGCTTTATCGACATCACGACCAGCATCAGCGAACCGATTGACGCCGCCAGCGCCATCGTGATGGCCCGCGAGGCGCAGGTGCCGTTTAACCGGCTTACGCTCAGTTCTGACGGTAACGGCAGCCAGCCGAAATTTGACGAGAGCGGCAATCTGGTGGGTATAGGCGTGGCGGGGTTCGAATCCCTGCTCGAAACTCTGCAACAGCTGGTCAACCGACATCAGTTGCCGCTGGAAGAGGCGCTTCTTCCGTTTACGCAAAACGTGGCGGCGTTTCTCGGTCTGGAACATAAGGGCAGGATCGCGCCCGGATGCGATGCCGATTTCCTGGTGCTGACGGATGACCTGCAGATCCGCGACGTCTGGGCCAAAGGCCGCCAGATGGTGCGTGAAGGTGCCGTGTGCGTCAAAGGGACTTTCGAATAGCACGCAATAAAAAACCCCGGGCATTTCTGCCCGGGGTTCGTTCTGAGAGGTTCAGAACAACATGATTACATCATGCCGCCCATTCCGCCCATGCCACCCATACCAGCAGCACCTAAGTCAGGCGCATCGCCTTTTGGCAGGTCGGTCACCATGCACTCAGTGGTGATCATCAGACCAGCAACAGAGGCCGCGTACTGCAGAGCAGAACGGGTCACTTTAGTTGGGTCCAGGATACCGAAGTCGATCATGTTGCCGTATTCTTCGGTTGCAGCGTTGTAACCGTAGTTACCTTCGCCCGCTTTAACCTTGTTCGCCACTACAGATGGCTCTTCACCGGCGTTAGACACGATCTGACGCAGAGGGGCTTCCATTGCGCGCAGCGCAACTTTGATACCCACGTTCTGGTCTTCGTTCTGAGCAGTCAGGCCAGCCAGTTTAGCGGCAACGCGCACCAGCGCAACGCCACCACCTGCAACCACGCCTTCTTCTACCGCAGCACGGGTCGCGTGCAGGGCATCGTCAACGCGAGCTTTTTTCTCTTTCATTTCAACTTCGGTCGCAGCACCGACTTTGATTACCGCAACGCCGCCTGCCAGTTTCGCTACGCGCTCCTGCAGTTTTTCACGGTCGTAATCGGAAGTCGCTTCTTCGATCTGCTTACGGATCTGAGCAACACGGCCCTGAATAGCGGCTTCTTCACCCACGCCATCGATGATGGTGGTGGTGTCTTTGTTGATCACAACGCGTTTCGCCTGACCCAGGTCTTCCAGAGTCGCTTTTTCCAGCTCCATACCGATCTCTTCGGAGATGACGGTACCGCCAGTCAGGGTAGCGATATCCTGCAGCATCGCTTTACGGCGATCGCCGAAGCCAGGTGCTTTAACCGCAGCCACTTTCACAATGCCGCGCATGGTGTTAACCACCAGGGTCGCCAGCGCTTCGCCTTCAACGTCTTCAGCGATGATAACCAGCGGTTTGCCTGCTTTCGCAACGGCTTCCAGCACTGGCAGCATTTCGCGGATGTTGGAGATTTTCTTGTCAGCCAGCAGGATGAACGGGCTTTCCAGCTCAACAGCGCCAGTCTCTGGCTTGTTGATGAAGTATGGGGACAGGTAACCGCGGTCGAACTGCATACCTTCAACCACGTCCAGTTCATCTTCCAGACCGGTACCGTCTTCAACGGTGATCACGCCTTCTTTACCGACTTTATCCATCGCTTCCGCGATCAGTTTACCCACGGTTTCGTCGGAGTTAGCGGAGATGGTACCTACCTGAGCAATGGCTTTA
Organism: Enterobacter sp. ku-bf2; assembly: GCF_001742765.1. Lineage (NCBI taxonomy): Bacteria > Pseudomonadati > Pseudomonadota > Gammaproteobacteria > Enterobacterales > Enterobacteriaceae > Enterobacter > Enterobacter sp. ku-bf2. The sequence goes on along the minus strand of NZ_MDVW01000018.1, from coordinate 9,347 downwards.
GAGTCAGAGCACGGTACGGACAGCGCTTTCAGTTCTTCAACAGCGGAGGCGACAGCTTTGTCGATACCACGTTTCAGATCCATTGGGTTCATGCCCGCCGCAACGGCTTTCAGACCTTCGGTGATGATCGCCTGCGCCAGAACGGTCGCGGTGGTGGTACCGTCGCCTGCAGCGTCGTTCGCTTTAGAGGCAACTTCTTTCACCATCTGCGCGCCCATGTTTTCGAACTTGTCTTCCAGCTCGATTTCACGTGCTACAGAAACACCATCTTTGGTGATGGTTGGCGCGCCGAAGGATTTATCCAGCACTACGTTACGGCCTTTCGGGCCCAGGGTCACTTTAACTGCATCTGCCAGTACGTTTACGCCGCGGAGCATTTTTACACGAGCGTCGTTACCGAATTTTACGTCTTTAGCTGCCATGTTCTTATTTCCTCAAATTCTCGTGCGTAAATTACGCTTCAACAATTGCCAGAATGTCGCTCTCGGACATGATCAACACTTCTTCATTGTCGATCTTCTCGGATTTCACGCCGTAGCCATCGTTGAAAATTACGATGTCACCAACTTTAACGTCCAGCGGCTGCACAGTTCCGTTTTCCAGGATGCGGCCCTTACCGACAGCGATGATTTCGCCACGCGTTGATTTGGCTGCTGCAGAACCGGTCAGAACGATGCCGCCAGCAGACTTGGTTTCAACTTCTTTACGTTTGACGATCACACGATCATGTAACGGACGAATACTCATTGATAGCTCTCCTTTGAGAAAGTCATTATCAGTTATGGATGACGCCGGCCCGCATGCGGTTTTCCGACTAGTGCCCTGAGAGATGGGGATAGCTTTTTACCCCTTCAAGGGGGAGTTGAAAAAAAAATTTGCGAAAGTGTTACCATCGCCTCTCTTTTGGTATTGGCAGGGCGATGTCAATGAGTGGACTCAAGCAGGAGTTGGGGCTGGCGCAGGGTGTTGGCCTGCTCTCAACCTCCTTGTTAGGTACGGGCGTGTTTGCCGTACCCGCACTGGCGGCGCTGGTGGCAGGAAATAACAGCCTGTGGGCGTGGCCGGTGTTGATTGTACTGGTTTTCCCGATAGCCATTGTGTTTGCCATCCTGGGGCGGCATTTTCCCAGCGCGGGCGGCGTGGCGCACTTTGTCGGCCTGGCCTTTGGCGCACGGCTGGAGCGAGTGACCGGCTGGCTGTTTCTCTCCGTCATTCCGGTTGGCCTCCCGGCGGCGCTGCATATTGCGACAGGTTTTGGGCAGGCGCTGTTTGGCTGGCATCATGAGCAGCTGTTGCTGGCCGAGCTGGGGACGCTGGCTATCGTCTGGTGGGTGGGCTCACGCGGCGCCAGCTCCAGCGCCAACCTGCAGACGCTGGTTGCAGTGCTGATTGTCGCGCTTGTGGCCGCTATCTGGTGGGCGGGCGATATCACCGTAAAGGAAATTCCCTTCCCGGCGGTAACAGATATCGACCACGCGCAGCTTTTTGCCGCGCTCTCCGTCATGTTCTGGTGTTTTGTCGGTCTGGAAGCCTTTGCCCATCTGGCGTCGGAATTTAAGCAACCTGAACGTGATTTCCCCCGCGCGCTGATGATCGGCCTGCTGCTGGCGGGTACGGTCTACTGGGCGTGTACCGTGCTGGTGTTGCACTTCCACGCGTTCGGCGCGGATCTCGCCGCCGCGGCATCGCTGCCGGATATCGTAGTTGAACTGTTTGGTGTGAAGGCGCTGTGGATCGCCTGCGTCATCGGCTATCTGGCCTGTTTTGCCAGCCTCAACATTTATATCCAGAGCTTTGCCCGTCTGGTGTGGTCGCAGGCGCTGGATAAACCTGATAACCGCCTCGCGCGCCTGTCTAAACGCCAGCTGCCGCTGAATGCCCTGAATGCCGTACTGGGCTGCTGCGTGCTGAGTACGCTGTGTATTTACGCCCTGAAGATCAATCTGGATACGCTGCTCGTCTACGCCAACGGCATTTTTATTATGATCTACCTGCTGTGTATGCTGGCGGGCTGCCGTTTGCTGAAAGGTCGTTATAAAGCACTGGCGGTTGTTGGGGGGCTGCTGTGCCTGCTGCTGCTGGCGATGGTGGGATGGAAGAGCATGTATGCCATCGTCATGCTGGCGGTGTTGTGGCTGGCGCTTTAGTAGGCCCGGTAAGCGAAGCGCCACCGGGCAACAAAATCACCGATCGTCTTTGTGATCCAGACGGTCGTGCTGTTCATCCTTACGCTGATATTCCCCTTCAAACGTGTCGCCTGGCCCGGTGCTGAACCCACCGCCGGGCATACGGCTAAAGCGCAGATGCGGCAGCAGCTTCATGGTGAGGTGTTTTTGCACCGGCGGCAGAAGCAGCAGAAGGCCGAGGAAGTCGGTGAAGAACCCTGGCAGAATCAGCAGCAGCCCCGCAATAATCAACGACACGCTTTTGATCATCTCTTCCGCCGGGCTTTCGCCTGCGGCCATCTTCTGCTGCATTATCAGGAAATTTTTGAAACCCTGATTACGCACCAGCGACATGCCGATGACGGAGGTGAAAATCACCAGAATCAACGTCAGCAGGACGCCCAGCACATGGGCAACCTGGATGAAAATGGAAATCTCAATGTAAACATAGAGAAAGAAAGCAATAAACGGTATCCAGCGCACTGGCATCTCCTGTGTGGCAGAGGCCATCGGGCCCCTGTCTGAATGTTTTCGCGACGCGCGTTTGTATGAGATGGTGACGGTTAGCGAAAATTCAATCAGTTTGCACGGATATTTTTTTTGGAAATATTAAAGCGGTGACCCATTTCACAGATTAATAATTATCATGGAATCGGCTCGATAATAAGTGATCCAGCTTACGGCAATTCGCTATCATCAGCATATGATCTCGAGCATCTGGCTGATTGAGGGAATAATCGTCGGCCAGAAAATATTCAAAACCACATAAATACTGTGTGTTTAGTACAATCCATCGGCAGCTTGAAAAGAAGGTTCACATGTTAAACAACATTCGTATCGAAGAAGACTTGTTGGGTACCAGGGAAGTTCCAGCGGATGCCTACTACGGTGTCCACACTCTGAGAGCGATTGAAAACTTCTACATCAGCAACAGCAAAATCAGCGACATCCCTGAGTTTGTTCGTGGCATGGTGATGGTGAAGAAAGCCGCAGCCCTGGCCAACAAAGAGCTGCAAACCATTCCTAAAAGCGCGGCAAATGCGATTATCGCGGCCTGCGATGAAGTGCTGAACAACGGCAAATGCATGGATCAGTTCCCGGTTGACGTCTATCAGGGCGGCGCGGGCACTTCCGTCAACATGAATACTAACGAAGTACTGGCAAACATTGGCCTGGAGCTGATGGGTCACCAGAAAGGTGAATACCAGTACCTGAACCCGAACGACCACGTCAACAAATGCCAGTCCACCAACGACGCCTACCCAACCGGCTTCCGTATTGCGGTGTATGCCTCCGTGGTGAAACTGGTGGATGCGATCAACCAGCTGGGCGATGGCTTCCAGCGTAAAGCGGTTGAGTTCCAGGACATTCTGAAAATGGGTCGTACCCAACTGCAGGATGCGGTGCCGATGACCCTCGGTCAGGAATTCCACGCGTTTAACGTACTGCTGAACGAAGAGACCAAAAACCTGCTGCGTACCTCCGAGCTGCTGCTGGAAGTGAACCTGGGCGCCACCGCCATCGGTACGCGTCTGAACACCCCGGATGGCTATCAGCAACTGGCGGTACAGAAGCTGGCTGAAGTGTCCAACCTGCCGGTTGTGCCTGCAGAAGACCTGATTGAAGCGACCTCCGACTGCGGCGCCTACGTCATGGTACACAGCGCGCTGAAACGTCTGGCGGTGAAACTGTCCAAAATCTGTAATGACCTGCGCCTGCTCTCTTCCGGTCCGCGCGCTGGCCTGAACGAAATCAACCTGCCAGAACTGCAGGCGGGTTCATCCATCATGCCGGCCAAAGTGAACCCGGTCGTGCCAGAAGTGGTGAATCAGGTTTGCTTTAAAGTCATCGGTAACGATACGACCGTGACCATGGCCTCTGAAGCGGGCCAGCTGCAGCTGAACGTGATGGAGCCGGTAATTGGCCAGGCGATGTTTGAATCTATCCACATTCTGACCAACGCTTGCTACAACCTGCTGGAAAAATGCATTAACGGCATCACGGCGAATAAAGAAGTTTGTGAAGGTTATGTCTATAACTCCATCGGGATCGTCACCTACCTCAACCCGTTCATCGGCCACCACAACGGCGACATCGTCGGTAAGATTTGTGCCGAAACCGGTAAGAGCGTGCGTGAAGTGGTGCTGGAGCGCGGGCTGTTGACCGAAGCCGAGCTGGACGATATCTTCTCGGCCCAAAACCTGATGCACCCGGCATATAAAGCGAAACGATATACCGATGAAAGCGAACAGTAACCGTTCAGGCTAGGCTTCTTAAGGCACGTCACTTGTGACGTGCCTTTTTTCTTTTTAGGCGTTACCAAAATACAACAATTCAATATCAACTTGTTAATAAGCAAGGCAGGTCCTTATGTTTGGAGCAGAACTCGTCATCGTCTTGTTGGCGATTTATTTGGGAGCACGACTCGGGGGTATCGGCATCGGTTTTGCCGGCGGTCTTGGAGTGCTCGTTCTTACCCTTATCTTTCAGATTAAACCCGGCGCTATCCCGTTCGATGTTATCGAAATCATCATGGCTGTTATTGCCGCTATTGCCGCCATGCAGGTGGCAGGCGGTATGGACTACCTGGTAAGCCTGGCGGAACGCATGCTACGCCGCCACCCTAAATACATTACCTTCCTTGCTCCGCTGGTGACCTGGTTTATGACCATTCTCGCCGGTACTGGCCACACCGCTTTCTCCACGTTACCGGTGATTACCGAAGTGGCGAAAGAACAGGGTATCCGTCCGTCGCGTCCGCTCTCTATTGCCGTCGTCGCGTCCCAGATCGCCATTACCGCCTCGCCGATTTCCGCGGCGGTGGTCTTCTTCGCCGGTATCCTGGAGCCGATGGGCGTGAGCTACCTGACGCTGCTGGCGATCTGTATCCCGGTGACGCTGATTGCGGTGATGATTACCGCTGTGCTGTGCAACTTCCTCGGCGCTGAACTGAAAGACGACCCGGTTTATCAGGAGCGTCTGGCAAAAGGTGAAGTGAGCCTGCGCGGCAGCCAGGTCTTCGAACTGAAGCCACATGCAAAACGCTCCGTGCTGCTGTTCCTGATTGGTATCGTCGCCGTTATGTTCTATGCGACCGCCATCAGCGATACCGTGGGCCTGATCCAGAACCCGGTCCTGCCGCGTAACGAAGCGATTGTGGTGTTCATGCTGACCATCGCAACGCTGATTAGCATCACCTGTAAAATTGATACCAGCGAAGTGCTGAACGCCAGCACTTTCAAATCCGGTATGAGCGCCTGCGTGTGCGTGCTGGGCGTGGCGTGGCTCGGTGATACCTTCGTGAAAGCGCACATTAGCGACATTCAGACCGTAGCAGGCGACCTGCTGCATAACTACCCATGGCTGCTGGCGGTCGTGCTGTTCTTTGCGGCTACCCTGCTTTACTCTCAGGCAGCGACCACCAAAGCGCTGATGCCTGCGGCTCTGATGCTGGGCGTCACCCCGTTAACCGCTATCGCCTCGTTTGCTGCTGTTTCTGCCCTGTTCGTGCTGCCTACCTACCCAACCTTGCTGGCGGCCGTTGAGATGGACGACACCGGCTCAACCCGTATCGGTAAGTATGTGTTTAACCATGCGTTCCTGATCCCGGGCGTGGTCGCCATTTCACTCTGCGTGATCCTCGGCTTTATCATCGGTGGCGTGGTGCTGTAAACCGTTCCCGGTTGTAAAAATAGTTAAAATCGGGCCGCTCTGCGGCCCGTTTCATTAATGACCAACCGCCTTGCGTGATATAGTGAAACCTTTCGTGATGAGGAGGTCGACTTGTGAACACGCCTGATGCCGTTGTCGTACTGTGTACCGCCCCTGATGAAGCCTCTGCCCAGGATCTCGCCGCCAAAGTGCTGGCCGAAAAACTGGCAGCCTGCGTCACGCTCCTCCCCAGCGCGACCTCTCTTTACTATTGGGAAGGTAAGCTGGAGCAAGAGTACGAAGTCCAGATGTTGCTCAAAACCAATCTGGCGAATCAGCAGGCACTCCTGGACTGCCTCAAATCTCATCATCCTTACCAAACCCCGGAGCTGCTGGTCCTGCCAGTGGTTCATGGCGATAACGACTATCTCTCATGGCTCAACGCTTCCTTACGCTGATCCTGCTGCTGTGCAGCACATCAGTATTTGCCGGGTTGTTTGACGCGCCCGGCCGTTCGAACTTCATTCCTGCCGATCGGGCGTTTGTTTTCGATTTTCAGCAAAACCAGCATGTCCTTACGCTTAACTGGCAGGTGAAAGAGGGCTATTACCTCTATCGCAAGCAGGTAAGCATTACGCCTGCTCAGGCCAGCGTGGGCGCTTTACAGATGCCCTCTGGCGAGTGGCATGAAGATGAGTTTTACGGCAAAAGCGAAATCTATCGCCAGCACCTGAGCGTGCCTGTTACGGTGAATCAGGCGGATAAAGGTGCGACCCTGACGGTGACCTATCAGGGGTGCGCGGATGCCGGATTCTGCTATCCGCCTGAAACAAAGGTAGTTCCGCTTAGTGAAGTGAAAGCCTCTGCCACGGTTCCCCCTCTTCCTTCAGGCGAGAAGCGTGAAGCTCCCACTGACCTTCCGTTCTCCGCGCTGTGGGCCTTGCTGATCGGTATCGGCATTGCCTTTACGCCGTGCGTGCTGCCGATGTATCCACTCATCTCTGGGATTGTGCTGGGCGGCAAACAGCGCCTTTCCACCGCCCGCGCGCTGCTGCTGGCCTTTATTTACGTGCAGGGTATGGCGCTGACCTACACGGCACTCGGCCTTGTGGTCGCCGCTGCCGGGTTGCAGTTCCAGGCCGCACTTCAGCACCCTTATGTGCTGATTGGCCTGTCGGCGATATTTATCCTGCTGGCACTGTCGATGTTTGGCCTGTTCACGCTGCAGTTACCGTCAGCTCTGCAAACCCGCTTAACGCTGATGAGTAATCGCCAGCAGGGTGGTTCGGCAGGCGGCGTGTTTATGATGGGGGCCATCGCCGGACTGATTTGCTCCCCTTGCACCACCGCACCGCTGAGCGCCATCCTGCTCTATATTGCCCAGAGCGGCAATCTGTGGCTTGGCGGCGGTACGCTGTACCTTTACGCGCTGGGCATGGGCCTGCCGCTGATTCTGGTTACGGTTTTCGGCAATCGACTTCTGCCGAAGAGCGGCCCGTGGATGGAGACGGTGAAAACCGCGTTTGGTTTTGTCATTCTGGCGCTGCCGGTGTTCCTGCTGGAACGTATTACGGGTGACGTGTGGGGCACTCGCCTGTGGGCGATGCTCGGCGTAGCGTTCTTCTCCTGGGCGTTTATCGTCAGTCTGGGGGCGAAAAAAGCGTGGATGCGCCTGGTGCAAATCCTCCTGCTCGCCGCCGCGCTGGTGAGCGTACGTCCTCTTCAGGACTGGGCGTTCGGCTCGCCGGTCGGCCAGACGCAGGCGCATTTAAACTTCATCCAGATTCAGAACGTTGATGAGCTCAACAGCGCGCTCGCACAGGCAAAAGGCAAGCCGGTGATGCTCGATCTCTATGCCGACTGGTGCGTCGCCTGCAAAGAGTTTGAAAAATACACCTTTAGCGATCCTCAGGTACAAAACACCCTGAAAGAGACTGTTCTGCTCCAGGCGAACGTAACCGCCAATAATGCGCAGGATAAGGCTCTGCTGAAGCAGCTTAACGTGCTTGGGCTGCCAACCATCCTGTTCTTCAATCAACAGGGACAGGAGCAGCCAGAACAGCGTGTAACCGGCTTTATGGATGCCGCGGCATTCAGCGCGCATTTGCGCAATCGCCAACCGTAAACAACACTGTAAACGTAACACACCGTTGGGAATAGCGGAGGAGACAACCGTGCAACGCGAAGACGTACTGGGACAAGCCCTGCAATTACTTGAGATTTATGGGATCGCCAGCACCACGCTTGAGATGGTAGCCGACCGTATCGATTACCCCCTGGATGATCTTAAGCGCTTCTGGCCGGATAAAGAGGCGCTCGTTTATGATGCTCTACGCTATCTCAGCCAGCAGGTTGATATCTGGCGCAGGCAGCTGATGCTGAATGAAGAGCTGACTGCGGAACAAAAGCTGCTGGCGCGCTATACCGCCCTGACGGAATGTGTCAGCAACAATCGCTATCCGGGTTGCCTGTTTATTGCGGCCTGTACGTTCTATCCCGATCCCGACCATCCTGTCCACCAGTTGGCGGATCAGCAAAAACGGGCAGCGCATGACTTCACTCACGAGCTGCTGACCCGTCTTGAAGTGGATGACCCGGCAATGGTGGCGAAACAGATGGAGCTGGTGCTGGAGGGCTGCCTGAGCCGCATGCTGGTGAACCGTAGCCAGGCCGACGTAGATACGGCGCACCGACTGGCGGAAGATATTCTGCGCTTTGCTCAGTGCCGTATGGGTGGGGCATTGACGTAAGCGAGCCTGTTAAATTTGCCCTATTCGACGCGTAAACCATCAGATTGCCGCAAAGTTAAGCAATTGAACAGCTTTTCCCGAAATAATGTTGACGATAAGGCGCGATTGCGGTTTAATGCGCTCCGTTGCCCGGATAGCTCAGTCGGTAGAGCAGGGGATTGAAAATCCCCGTGTCCTTGGTTCGATTCCGAGTCCGGGCACCACTATTTAAAGAACCCAGCCTATGGCTGGGTTTTTGCTTTTCTGCGTTTATAAATCCCTTCTTTAGTATTCTTGCTTCTTTTTACCGTGGGATCGTGCGGTCTGCCATGCCCGGTGGCGCTGCGCTTACCGGGCCTACAAAACCATCCGGCATGATTTCTGACGCACAAAGCAAAAAACCCCGTACCTTACGGTACGGGGTTCTTCTTAATTGATGCCTGGCAGTTCCCTACTCTCACATGGGGAGACCCCACACTACCATCGGCGCTACGGCGTTTCACTTCTGAGTTCGGCATGGGGTCAGGTGGGACCACCGCGCTAAAGCCGCCAGGCAAATTCTGTTAATCTGTATCAAGGCTGAATTTTGATTGTTCGTCTCTTCGCCAAAACATCTTCGGCGTTGTAAGGTTAAGCCTCACGGTTCATTAGTATCGGTTAGCTCAACGCATCGCTGCGCTTACACACCCGACCTATCAACGTCGTCGTCTTCAACGTTCCTTCAGGAGACTTAAAGTCTCAGGGAGAACTCATCTCGGGGCAAGTTTCGTGCTTAGATGCTTTCAGCACTTATCTTTTCCGC
>NZ_MDVW01000017.1:0-638 GCF_001742765.1 Enterobacter sp. ku-bf2 | reverse complement strand
GCAGTATATTCCACTTTCGGCTCGAATCGGACTGAGGTAACGTAGCAGAAATATTTATCCGGACTCAACCAAGATGCCTTCCATCGAAACGTTTATCACTTTTCTTCTCGCGCTGACGCTTCTGGAGATTTCTCCGGGGCCAGACATGATGCTAACTATCGCCAGAGGCGTCGGTCAGGGAAGACGTATTGCACTGTTTACGGTACTGGGTAATGTATTTGTAGCGGGTTTTGTGCAGGTTTCTTTTCTTGTTCTGGGGCTGGTAGCCGTTGTTCATGCCTGGCCGGTTGCACTAGATCTGTTAAGGTGGGCTGGTGCGGCTTATCTGATGTGGCTGGGCATAAAAATGATTGCGATTTCAGGCACAGATACGCGGTTGCGAAAAACGGCCAAAATTTCTGACTGGAGTGCCGTTAAGGAAGGCGCCCTGAACAGCCTGACTAACCCAAAATCCCTGCTGTTCATGTTTGCTTTTCTTCCTCAGTTTGTCGATCCTGCCGCGGGTCCTGTCTGGCTGCAATTGCTTGTTCTGGGTAGTATCCAGAAGCTGGCAGGAATTATTTCCCTGGGGTCAGTCGCGATGGCATCAGGGACATTTGGAAACTGGCTAAGTAAACACCCTGGCTTTATCAAATGGC
>NZ_MDVW01000016.1:0-774 GCF_001742765.1 Enterobacter sp. ku-bf2 | reverse complement strand
GCCATCAGCCAGCTGAAAAAAGACGGTAAAGAGGTTACCGATCAGGCGATTCATGACCAGATGTACCAGACCTTCTATAACGAAGCGTTTAACCAGTCTGGCATGGGAACGGGGCAGAGCACCCAGCGCGCCATCACGGCAGCAACGGCGGCCATTCAGGCGCTGGCAGGTGGTGATATTAAAGCTGCGATTGCGGGCGGTGCCGCGCCGTATCGCCAATGCCATCGCGAATGCCATCCCGGAGAAGGATCTTAAGGGACGCGTGCTGGCCCATGCGGTTGTCAACGCCGCACTTGCAGCCGCTTCCGGCAGAGATGGGGCGTCGGCCGCAGCCGGTGCGGCGGTGGGTGAGCTGGCCGGTAAGATTGCGGTTGACGGTTTTGGCAAACAGGTCAGCGAACTGAGTGAGGAAGATAAACAGACGATATCTGCGCTGGCGACACTGGCTTCTGGCCTGGCTGGCGGGCTTGTCGGAGACAGCAGAGCGAATGCGGTAGCGGCGGCTCAGGCGGGCAAAACGACGGTTGAGAATAACACGCTGGGTATTGCACCTCCGGTTCCGGTGCCTGTTCCCGGGGTTCCGGTAAACCCGGGAGATCAGGTCACCAAAAACGCTAATGACAAAATAACGTTAGCTGTGGATGATCTGTTTGATGCAGTTGATAAAGCCACTCAGTGTAGCTTTGGGCGTGCATGTTCTTCGGATGATTCAGATCAGGGCTTGAAACCCAATGTAGCCGGAAACATGACGGATGATGAGAAGGCTGAATATGG
>NZ_MDVW01000015.1:0-781 GCF_001742765.1 Enterobacter sp. ku-bf2 | reverse complement strand
CGGTTCGCCTCGTTAACCTATGTATTCAGTTAACGATAGTGTGACGAATCACACTGGGTTTCCCCATTCGGACATCGCCGGGTCAAAGGTTCATATCACCTCGCCGGCGCTTTTCGCAGATTAGCACGTCCTTCATCGCCTCTGACTGCCAGGGCATCCACCGTGTACGCTTAGTCGCTTAACCTCACAACCCGAAGATGTTTCACTTCATGATTGCGAAAATTTGAGAGACTCGAACACACCTTAAAGATGTGTCGTTTCAATTTTCAGCTTGATCCAGATTTTTAAAGAGCAAATATCTCAAACGTGACTCGCAAGTCAGTTTTGAGATATGACGGCAGGTGACTTTCACTCACGAACCAGCAAGTGGCGTCCCCTAGGGGATTCGAACCCCTGTTACCGCCGTGAAAGGGCGGTGTCCTGGGCCTCTAGACGAAGGGGACACTGAAGTCTCAATCGCAAGACGCCTTGCTATTTACTTTTCATCAGACAATCTGTGTGAGCACTACAAAGGCAGGTTCTTTAAGGTAAGGAGGTGATCCAACCGCAGGTTCCCCTACGGTTACCTTGTTACGACTTCACCCCAGTCATGAATCACAAAGTGGTAAGCGCCCTCCCGAAGGTTAAGCTACCTACTTCTTTTGCAACCCACTCCCATGGTGTGACGGGCGGTGTGTACAAGGCCCGGGAACGTATTCACCGTAGCATTCTGATCTACGATTACTAGCGATTCCGACTTCATGGAGTCGAGTTGCAGACTCCAATCCGGACTACGACGACG
>NZ_MDVW01000014.1:0-920 GCF_001742765.1 Enterobacter sp. ku-bf2 | reverse complement strand
GGGGTACTTAGATGTTTCAGTTCCCCCGGTTCGCCTCGTTAACCTATGTATTCAGTTAACGATAGTGYRACGAATYRCACTGGGTTTCCCCATTCGGACATCGCCGGGTCAAAGGTTCATATCACCTCGCCGGCGCTTTTCGCAGATTAGCACGTCCTTCATCGCCTCTGACTGCCAGGGCATCCACCGTGTACGCTTAGTCGCTTAACCTCACAACCCGAAGATGTTTCACTTCTGATTGCGAAAATTTGAGAGACTCGAACACACCTTAAAGATGTGTCGTTTCAATTTTCAGCTTGATCCAGATTTTTAAAGAGCAAATATCTCAAACATGACTCGCAAGTCAGTTTTGAGATATGACGGCAGGTGACTTTCACTCACGAACCAGCAAGTGGCGTCCCCTAGGGGATTCGAACCCCTGTTACCGCCGTGAAAGGGCGGTGTCCTGGGCCTCTAGACGAAGGGGACGTGAAGTCTCAATCGCAAGACGCCTTGCTATTTACTTTTCATCAGACAATCTGTGTGAGCACTGCAAAGGCAGGTTCTTTAAGGTAAGGAGGTGATCCAACCGCAGGTTCCCCTACGGTTACCTTGTTACGACTTCACCCCAGTCATGAATCACAAAGTGGTAAGCGCCCTCCCGAAGGTTAAGCTACCTACTTCTTTTGCAACCCACTCCCATGGTGTGACGGGCGGTGTGTACAAGGCCCGGGAACGTATTCACCGTAGCATTCTGATCTACGATTACTAGCGATTCCGACTTCATGGAGTCGAGTTGCAGACTCCAATCCGGACTACGACGCACTTTATGAGGTCCGCTTGCTCTCGCGAGGTCGCTTCTCTTTGTATGCGCCATTGTAGCACGTGTGTAGCCCTACTCGTAAGGGCCATGATGACTTGACGTCATCCCCACCTTCCTC
>NZ_MDVW01000013.1:0-966 GCF_001742765.1 Enterobacter sp. ku-bf2 | reverse complement strand
CGTCGTAGTCCGGATTGGAGTCTGCAACTCGACTCCATGAAGTCGGAATCGCTAGTAATCGTAGATCAGAATGCTACGGTGAATACGTTCCCGGGCCTTGTACACACCGCCCGTCACACCATGGGAGTGGGTTGCAAAAGAAGTAGGTAGCTTAACCTTCGGGAGGGCGCTTACCACTTTGTGATTCATGACTGGGGTGAAGTCGTAACAAGGTAACCGTAGGGGAACCTGCGGTTGGATCACCTCCTTACCTTAAAGAACCTGCCTTTGYAGTGCTCACACAGATTGTCTGATGAAAAAACAGCAGTAAAAATCTCTGCAGGCTTGTAGCTCAGGTGGTTAGAGCGCACCCCTGATAAGGGTGAGGTCGGTGGTTCAAGTCCACTCAGGCCTACCAAACTCCTTTTAAAGGATGAGCGGTACAGAGATTGCAAAACGATGGGGCTATAGCTCAGCTGGGAGAGCGCCTGCTTTGCACGCAGGAGGTCTGCGGTTCGATCCCGCATAGCTCCACCATCTTTTACTGCGAACCCAAGAAAACTTCAGAGTGAACCTGAAAAGGTGCACTGCGAAGTTTTGCTCTTTAAAAATCTGGATCAAGCTGAAAATTGAAACGACACATCTTWAATGGTGTGTTCGAGTCTCTCAAATTTTCGCAATCAGAAGATGAAACATCTTCGGGTTGTGAGGTTAAGCGACTAAGCGTACACGGTGGATGCCCTGGCAGTCAGAGGCGATGAAGGACGTGCTAATCTGCGAAAAGCGCCGGCGAGGTGATATGAACCTTTGACCCGGCGATGTCCGAATGGGGAAACCCAGTGTGATTCGTCACACTATCGTTAACTGAATACATAGGTTAACGAGGCGAACCGGGGGAACTGAAACATCTAAGTACCCCGAGGAAAAGAAATCAACCGAGATTCCCCCAGTAGCGGCGAGCGAACGGGGAGCAGCCCAGAGTCTGAA
>NZ_MDVW01000012.1:0-551046 GCF_001742765.1 Enterobacter sp. ku-bf2 | reverse complement strand
TGCTCCTGCTCCTGCTCCTGCTCCTGCTCCTGCTCCTGCAACAGTGTTGAAAACCACTGAGAGAAAGGAAAGTATCGTTGAAAAAATTGCAGAACTGGAATTACGGCTCAGAGAAGACAAACGAAACGAAATCGTAGGAAAGATTCTTCAAAAAAATGCAGTACAAAGGCAAAAACACTCCAGGCTTAGTGGCTGGATTCCATTTTTAAGAAGGTTCATAGAGCTTCTCAGAAGCTATGGGAAGAACATCCTCCACCAGGTCCCTTCAAACTTCTCAGTAGTCTATTCATCACATCACCTGAAATCTTCAAGAAAAATTCGTTTATAGACAGTCAATTACAAATTCCTTCTGTAACCGCACTTTGCCTATTAGTGGACAACTTGTGTTTAGTCAAGAAATGATTGATCGTTATTACAGATCAATATCAATATTATGATAGTCTAAACCTATCGTAACTTAGACATCGATCGGTACAAGTGATTTTACTAAAGATAATTATTCATCGAGAATCCCTGAAAAGAGCCTGATGATTTTTAAGCAATAGCAGTATCAGGAACCGATTGTAAAAATGGAGTTAATATGAATAACGAAACCATTAAGTGTCCGTTCTGCTTCAAAGAGAGCCAGTTTGGTGTCCGTGTTTGTACCGGCTGTCATTCAACCATCAAATATGGCGAAGTTTCACCTTGGTTATCTTTACTAATAGGATTTATTTTATTAGCCATTGCTTACATCATACTTTATATAAGTCAAAGTTTTTTAGTAGCTCTCGTTATTCTTTTAACATTAATGATTTCTACAAGATTATATATTCGTAAAAAATTTGCACACAGAGCAGTTTTCACTCACCAACATTAAGAACAAAAGGGATTTAACATGAAAGCATATGCTATGCTAACAATCATTCTTTCTACTTTTCTATTAACTGCATGTAATAGTGAACCAAGTCAAGATGATATCTACAATGCATTCAAAAGTGTTGTAGATAAAACCAATGCCAGCATGAATGCTTTTGATTCAAGAGTGTCAGAAAAAGACCTTTTAAAAATCGATTATGTAAAAAAAGTAAGCTGTTCGGAAGAAGCAAACAATGTTTACAACTGCATTGTCGATGCTTCTATTAGCAACAATAAACAGACGAAACCAATTAAATTAGTTAAAGCTGATGGTGTCTGGAAAGAAGTTCAGTAGTAGCCTATATCAAGAAGTCTCTTTTAGCCCCTGCACAGGGGCTTTTTATTGCCTATAACCTGACGGCTCTTACGCGAACTTCATGGGTTAACTCTTTCTCGATTACTTTCATTTCATATTGTGCTCTGACAGTAGCATAGATTTCTTCTGCCATTTCTTGATTGCTATCGATATAGTTAACGAGAGAGTTTAGCTCCCTGATAACAGCTTCCTTATTGTTTAATCGCTGTAACAGATTACTTGTAAGGCATTTATACACTGAACTGAACATCGTCATGATGTTGTCTATGTTTCGGTTAGAGCGGGTGTAGATCTGTCTCGGATAGAAATACTTTAAATGATATCCTACGAAAAGGAGGTATAGCTGGTAAGCGAAACTTTTATCGTGCGACAGGTACCGTCTTGAGATGTATTTATCTACGATGACAACAAGCTGTTCTTCAAGTGTCATTACTGAATTAAGATTGTTTTTGTTCATAAGTTGCATCCTTGCAAAATTTGATTTTGTCTTCCTGACAATACATATATAATTACCACATATTTAAAAAACATCAATAGACAAAACCTATTGATGTCAAAATTATTTTTTGTTTTTGGGAAAAATTTGATCTTCTCTAAGACCTTTGCTGTATGCGACCATCTGAAGGTCTCTAACCATAACAAGAAGTCTATTATTTTCATTTAGTAATCTCGCATTTTCAGATTCTAATGTTCGAATTTTATTCGAAGCATAAGCGAGACTCTGAGGTTTTTTAATATTCGTAACAGTATTATATTTATTTTTCTTCTTCTGGTTATATGCATATTTTATAGCGGTATGTCTTGAAAGAGCTTGTCGTGATGGTTTTTTTCCAAAATGTTCTTCAAGTGAGTCACAAATCCCAACCCAAGTTATATCTCCTTCCCAGCTGTTTATTCTATCAAGAATAAACTCAATATCTTTACTACTAAACTTTTTGCTCATGTTCGTCACCTTTATTGTAATATCTAATGATATGGTTTATGATTTTATCGATTTCTTTAATTTCCTTAACAATTATTTTCACTCGTTGATTATCATGCTGGCTTTTATATAATTCATAATTATTGCGCAGTGATTCTAAATTCTCTTTGATCTTAGCAATTAGTTCAAATCTAACTCCTTCTCCTAAATCAGATAACATTTCTTCGGAAAATAACACCTTCCTCTCGATATTTCTCAATTCTTCCCAACTTCTGTTGTCATAAACACTATTTTGTTCCACACTTCGTCTTCCTGACCAAAATGCTATTTCCACTTCAGATAACATAGCCCTTTGAGCAAGCGTATTCAAAAGATGCCTTGGCTGATGGCTTCTAAACACTTCTTTCATACCATCTGGTTGTAACGATTTATGCCTTTGAAAGAAATTTAAAGCACTATCTTTCCCTGCACCTGATCTTTTCTTGAAGTCTGCAAAAAATAATTTTTTAGTTGCAGGTGCAACATGAAATAAGTCACTTCCCTTTTTCATATGCAATTGATCTTTAGCTAACAGTAAGAGTTTATTGCTGAGTTTGGTAGGAATAAAAAAAACATTCCAATGATCTATTTTTTCCTCATAATTTAAAACTTCGTTCCAAAATTCTTTTGCACTAATTCTCTCCTCTTCGACCTTTGCCAAGACATTTTGTGTCCTGATATTAAAGGAGTTTTTGTCTTTTATATTCAAGATATCGCACAGCTTTGTATAAAAATCATTTGCCTCTGGTTCTGTTCCTAACAGGTTGTAAAATTCTAATTCACCATTTTCGCGGATAGCAGCGATAGCCCTTGCTGTATGAGATAAATTTTTTAACCTTTGGATAGCTAATCTGGCTATTGGTTTCATATTACTTGGAATCCACTTAATACTATCACCATACCCTTTTGCACAGAAATAGCGAATGCCATAAGTAGCTTTCCCCTCAGAATCAGTCCCTTCAACTTCACAATCTACTTCAAGGTTTATGATCTCAGATATTCGTGTAGGGGCACAAAGAAGTAAAGCTATAATAGAGGTGGTAAATATATCTCGTTCACTTTTATCTTCAGAACGAAATACTCTACCTATAAAATCAATCACATCGTCTTCGGGTAACTTCTTTTTAACATTATTTTGTTCTGAAATATCCCTTGCTGATTTATTTGAAATCCCTCTCAACCTGGTGTTAAACCTGCTGAGTCTTGGGTTTATTATGTTTTTGGTTGCTAAGACTTCTAAAATTTCTTTCAGTGTTTTTTCTATTGCACATGCACGATTGATTGAGTAATTTTTTTCAGCTTGATCTACAATATTGAATATAATTTCTGAATTTAAGTTAACGATATGAAGATCAACATTTAATTCCATATATGAATATTCCATAAGCTTGATTGTTGTCAGATAAATCAGTGATTTATGCACATTAGGGAAACATTCTCTATATATAAGGACTTTCGCTAACTGTTGAAAATGCTCCCCCATATTTATATCATTTATTTTATAACTAAACTTTTTGAAAGCCACTCCTTTCCCCCATGATAGGCTACTCCAGTTTATTATATTGTCTCTTTCTGCTTGAACTCTTACTTCATTTGCGAAAAAATCATAATTTTTAAAATACATGGTATTTATTCCTCTTCAGTGTTAAGAAACTTTATTATTGTATTGATTTTACTCTCTACACTTGTGAATAAAGCAACCAATAGTTCTACTTCTGATTGTTTTGAATGATTGGATATTAATTGATTAGTTAGTTTTTTTATATTAATCAAATCCTCAATCATTTTGAATGTGATACCCTCACTATCCATTAGAAATGAAGAAGCATAGGGGCTTATTGATTCATTAATTGCTTGTTCTATTCTGAAAGAAAACTCCTCGTTATTTTTCGCATAAGATAGTACGGATTTCAAATTTGTATGATCCAGAACTTTAGCTAAAGTACTTAACCCATATCCTCTTTGAGCAAGTCTTGTTGCCAGAGTAATCCTTAACTGTCGGGAGTTTATTGTAGAATTTTTATTACCACTAACTCTACGGTGAACAGATTGCAATCGACTTGTAATTGTCTTTGAACTCATATGCAAGTTTACAAAGTTATTTTCATAAAATTCGTTAATCTTATAACCAGAATTAAAAAAGCTTGGGTCAATAAATAATGGGAGATTATCTAATTCTTCTTTGCTTAATTTATCCTGAGCTTCATTTTGTACAAAAGCTTTAACTATGGCTTTAAGCTCGGATAATGAATCAAATAAATTATCACTAATTTTCAATTCAGTGAAATCAGTTCGAAACTTCCCACCTTGTTTTAATCTCGGAATATTTAAATAATTACCTTCATTTTTAATATAAAGGTCTTTTCTCTTAAGTTGTGCTATCTGCATTGGTCTTCGACCAGTATAAATTAGTAGCATAACCAAAAGATAATCATTCATGGTTATGTTGCCTTCATTATATTCTTTTGTAATACTAAATATTAAGTGCTTCATTTCATTATCAGGCAGTGGCCTTAAGTATTTTTGCCTTTCATTATAGGCCGTAGTTGTCCTGGGTTTTGCGACTTTCCATTTTGAAATTAAATCTATAACCTCTTGTTTTAAGACTTTATTGTGTAACTCATGAAATTTTATTAGAAAGTATTTCATACTTTCTACATGCGTATAGTTTATTTTTAAGAATGTATTGTAGAACCGTTTCAACAAACCACACTCAAACTCTTTCAACTCACCATTATTAAATACAATTAATTTCTTAATGGCAAAGTAGAACTTTCTCGTATAAGCAGAGCTAAAATGTACAGCGGTATATGCAAGAGTTTCTTTTACAAGTGATAATAAAGATAAGTTGATTGTATTTTCTAAATATAACAAATTCAACTTTATGTCTTTACTAAGAACCCAAACATTATCCTTTACATTGAATTCAAATCCGCTATCTTTTACTTTTAATACCGAGAGCTTTTCTAAAATCGATTTCTCCATTCACTACTCCTTTATTATTATTTATTTTTTCTTCTTTCAGTAAATCTGCTTCCTGGAAAGCCCTGGAAGCCTCTTCGCTTATAAATCTATTATTATAAATCAGAACTGATTTTGAGTTTACTTTCCAACCCATTCTAATGCACCGGATTCTATCTAACTCGTTTAATTTATATGGGTCTGTTACACCTATATACTTTAAGCTGTATATATAGTTCCATGTATGTCGTAAACAATGTCCAGTGAAGTGTCTGAAAGAGCTTCCTTCATATTCAATTTCTTTTATTTTTCTCATAATTTTGTTATATGCACTTATGGTTAATGGTAATCCCTCTGTAACTCCGGATTTGTGAGTAACTAATAGATAATCATGATTCTTACATTTAGCATGATATGATCTCTCACCTTCAATATATGAACTTATCTGCATACATAACCTTTCACTGATATTAATCTCTCTCTCAACCGTTTTTACGAGTGGTTGAAATACTCTGGGATCTTCAGGGTCATTTATTCTTTTGGATATTTTCAGATATCTTTGCTTTCTTTTAAAATCTGATATCTTTAAGTTTAAAAGCTCCCCTCCTCGCATTCCAGTTTCATAAAGTATTAATATAGCAAGTTGATTTCTTTTCCGACAATTCCTCTCAAATGGATTGTATTCGCTTTCAGGACTGACACATTCCAGTAGAGCTTCTATAGTTTCTTTTTCTAAAGATTTGAAATTATCGCTCATATAAGAATATGAAGTTATCTTAGGTTTATGCTTTTGAAAGTTGGATTTAATGAATTTTAGCAATGAATTTGTTTCATACACAGAACCTCTATAAAAGGAATCATAAATCCATGATATATAGTCGCTAATAACTGTAAGTCGATAATGTAGATTTTCTTCGTTAACCTTTTTGTATGTCACCATATCAATTATTTTACGTTTCTTCCTTTTCACTCTAAGAAACTCTGATAATGAATATAACTCTGTATAGCTTAAAAAAGTCTTGTTACTTACTCTTTCGAGTATACTTATATTTTCCTTAATCAAGTATTTTTCAAAAAGGATCAAAACATAGGCGTTTCTCAATATAGTATTGAACGACTTATTTTTCTGTCGCCCAAGCAAACCAAGATATACATTTTGATAGTATAACGGCAGGCCAGAGTTTGAATTTAATATCATACAAAATCTTTCTCCCCCTTTCGTCATTATCTTTTTAACTAAATATTCACTCTTCATTGTTACCCCATAATTCATTTTTATTTATAGGTAACATAATTTTTTAGCAAGTTACAAATTTATTTTTAATTATTTTCAACAACCTTATTAATTGCGGCTCCAATAACGAATCGGCCATATATTCACCTTAAGGTGAATATATGGTCCCCTATATTTACTTTAGTTAGTAACTCATTGATATAAAATAAATAATAGAAAAGTGTAATTTGTTTTGTAAAGCACAAATAAGAAATTAGAAAATATTTAAATGTACAGTGTACGAAAAATTAACCAACTATGTTAATGGCAACTATATGATGATAAAATTACTCATCTAACGATCTATATTATATGAGTAATGTTTCATGGTACGAAAAATCTCTACATTTTTAAAGATAATAGGAGTTATAGGTTCTTTATGCGGGATTATTGCGACAGTATTCACAATCTATGCGTACTACAACCCGACCTCCCCTTCTACTCAGAGATATGACAGTATTGTAGGAAGCTGGCTATCTGATTACTCTTACACCGTAAAAGGGAATACCGTTAGGGTTAATGGAAAAACGACCTTCTTCTCTAATGGAAAATACAACTTTCATGGCAGTATCTCTATTGACTCTAATGCTCCAGGTGACCATATATTAATAGATTATCTTTCTGATGGTGCTGGTGATTGGGAACTATATGATAATGAGTTAATTACATCATTAAATAGCCTAAAAACAAAACCTATGAAGCTGGCTTTAAATAACGAAGATCTTGATCCACTGAAAATAGAGGTGATAAACAATAAAAAGTTACCAACTATTGAGGAGAATATGGCTGATGGGAAAAACCAATCCTATAAAATAATAAAATCTTCAAAAAGCCAGTTAACATTGGAGGTTATTAACGAAATCGGAAGCAATTTCAACTTTACTATGCAAAAAACAAAATAGAAATGATGGCGATCTGAAATCGCCATCATTTTTCAACCTTGATAATCTTCAGCCTCGATACCACAATAAGTTATCATGTTTGTTATTAACGGTATATCATTACAATTCTGCTTGAAAGACCTGCCATAACTATTGTTTCTTATTTTACAACGAGTCATTAATACTTCTTCAATGGCTCTTGAAAATGCCACAAAGACTGTTTTTTGATTTTCTATTTGCTCTTCTTCTTTACCAAAATAGGCACCAGGTTCAAGCCCCACAACGATGACCTTCCTGAACTCTAACCCTTTACTTTTATGGATGGTCATAAGAGGTATTGTTTTATTGCCAAGTAATAAATCAATGGCTTCTGATGTGTTTTCTTTTACATCTAACTTATCGAGGTGGCGAGAAAGTAATTCTATGCTATATTCTAAACCATTCCCACTCATATACTGCGGAAAGTAAGACTTTATTTTATCGACACCAAATATACTTAATAATGAATATAAATAATCGACAATTTCTCCTTTAATTACCCGATGAGATTTAATAAACTGGCTAAGTTCTTTTTCTAACCGTGTAACATCACCTCTTTTACTTACTCCTCTTATATTACATAGAAGCTCCATTGCAGTGGCCCAGCTTTCTATGGATTTTCTATTACAGACAAACATTAGCATTTGTAAAAGTAACTGTACTACAGCTTCATTTAAAAGATCCTGATACTCGTTCTCAAGGCGACATTGTATTTTCAAATATTGCAATGCTGAAATGATATCGTCTGTATATTGTTTAGCCGGGTTTCTTAGCAGTATACATATATCTCTTTCATTTACTCCTTCAGCAATCCATTGCTGGATACATAATGCTATATATGCCCCTTCAATACTACTTTCGTCAAATTGTAGTAACTTAGCTGAACCTTCATTTTCAATCAACATCATATCAGGCTTTATATCAGCATGATTCATGAAAGCTTCCATCATGCGTTGATAATTTATGAGGTTTTTTAATGACCTTCTATTGCTAACTAATTCATTAGATTGTTCGATTCCAAAATCTTTTTTAAACACATCAAAAGCATTGTGCATTGCACCTGCCCAACCCATTATTCTTTGTTTTGTATCACCGACTGCTGTTATTTTTATTTTTTTACCCAAGAAAATGCTCTTAAAAATCTCATATTGCCTATATGTTGTGTCCTGAAACTCATCGATAAAAGCATAGTCATATGTTGAATTTATAGCATTAGATAAATATTGATTCCTACTAATAATATAATTAGCAAGAAAATTAATCATCTTGAATGAAATCCTTGATTTTGGTTTTAATAAGTGTAACCACACAAACCGTCTTATCCTGCCATCAACAGAATGTTCTAATGCTTTATTATAAGGAGTTACTATATAATTCTCTTCAAAATTATAAGGTTGTAATTTATTTAATTCTTCAGATGTTAAACCTTCAAAGCCTACGGCCTCTCTTTTAATTTCTTCAACTAAATCATTATTATTTGGAAAGATTATTTCATAGTCATTTGATGGACGATAAGATTCCGGAATAGTGCTTTTAAAGCGATCAACAATACTTTTACAGAATGCATCAAATGTTGTTGATTCAAATTTGTGTCTATATTTTGTATCAAGCCGTGAGTTTACTCTATCTTGAAGATTTTTGGCCGCATCTTTTTTAAAGGATAATGCAATTATTTTTTTATTGCTGCATTTTCCTGTCTCAATCAAGAAACAAGCTTTCTGAGCCAATAATTCTGTTTTACCTGCACCGGGACCAGCAAGAACGAGATTATGCCCTGTACTATTTCGAATTACCCTCATAGCCTCGTCTTCTACTTCTTGGATATCCTTTAAAACCCAATCGGCATCTTTAATAGTCGGCATTAAAGTAATCCTCTTACTGTTTCGATAATTTCATTAAGAACTTCAGGACTATCATCTCTTAACTTATCGTCTTCCATTTTTGATAGAACATAATTGTGCGATAATGGTTTACCTCTTCCTAAAAATAGGTAACGATACCAAAAATATTTTTCATAATCATCGAACTCACTAATATCAATATCTTTCTCTTCTTTTTTCAAAACTGCAGCAATTGCCGATTTAACTTTATTATCATATTCATGATCGTCATCTTTTGGCAATCTTGGCCCACCATTTTTGGGAACAAATGTCTTATAATCCTCAAAGAATTTATTAAGCATTAGCCAATCTAAATCGTAGGGGTAAGAAAAATAAACATTATAATCTTTTAGACAATTAATCCATGCCGATTCATTATCTTGATCCTCATCCCATGTATGCATTTTTTCAAGCTCTTCATCACTTAAAGTTCCTGAAGTAATACTTAACAATTCATTTTTATCTGCACCTATAGATATTAATTGTTTGACTGCATATTTAATTCTTCCCCAACCACCACCTCCTCCTCTCTTGAAATCATAGTCGAGAAGAGTCACATGTGGAATTGAAAGCTCATTGAGTAACTTCCAAAAATGATTAACATATCGCCCTCCTAATGGAGCAAATGTTATCAATGAAGTGTCAAGCTCTATACCATTTACTTGAGCTATTTTAGGTATTACTATTTCTTCGCTATCACCTTCACCAAGTATTACAACTTTTGCAAAATAAATTTCTGGATATGCCTTCACTGCTTCTTTTACATAAGTGAAAGTATCAACATTGTCTCCATCGTCTTCATCTTCGCTTGGTAATAATATTGGTTTGACAACAGTATTTTTATTATCATGTAGACGAAAATACCTTATATTTTCTGGTTCTACTCTATTGAGTAATGAAGGTGCGTGTGTTGTTAAAACAACCTGTGCTCGATCATTCTCAGATATATCTTCACATAGTTTAACTATTCTTCCTAAATATTGGGGTGAAAGATGATTTTCTGGTTCTTCGATTAATATTATCGTTAAATTTGGAGGATCTAATGCTTCTACTGATATTGATAATTCATTTTCTCCTGAATTAATGATCTCATCTTCAATATCAAATGCAGATTTGACTAACGAAAGATAAAACAATGACTTCATACCATCACTCAATCTTTCAGTTGGTAATGGCTGAGTCACCGGAGTAGGCATAAATACAGTATCTATATGCTTTAATACATCTTCTATTCCATTCATTACTGGCTGAATTTTAAGCTGTTCAAAATACCCTCCGCTAAAAAGAGTTTTCCAATTTCTGCCCAATGAAGATGTTATTGTCTGAACCCCAATTTCTTCTTGGAACTGGTTTCCGATTGATTCTGCAACCTCATCAACCGTTGAACTCATCTGTTCAGACCATTCAACTGCATTTATCAAACGGTGCATGATGGTTCCGGCTGTTTGCTTCAGTTGTTGAGCAGGATCGCGATAAGCAGGGACATAATGAACATGGATTTTTGATCTTTCATATGCTGTAATATTTTTTTCATATTCTCCTATTTCCCATACTAAATCACTATCTATATCCCCTTCTGCAAGATTAGTTTTTGTCCATTTAGCTTTTAATTTTGCTATACAGTATGGGATCTGGTCTGCTTCATTTGAGACCAAATGCTTAAAGAAATCAGCGACTGAATCGTCCTCACCATCTTGCAGATCTGCAAATTCAAATTTTACACGAACTGATAATTCTCTTTCATCTTGAGTATCGATTTCATCTCCAGGAGGAACATAAAAATCATCAACTTGAACAATTCTATCGGAGCTTTTGACACCAAACATCCTTGTCAATGCGAGGAGAACAGCCGTCTTACCTGTTCCATTCCCTCCAATTAAGCTGGTGAATGAATTTATATTTATAGTTTGCCCTACATTATCAAAGCTCTTAAAACCTTTGATCTCCATTTGTGTAATTTTCATTATCACCTCAATTGCTGTTTTAAAAAATTATAATCACTAATTATTTCTGCGTTTGTAATGATTTCTTGTGAGCACAGCTTAAAACATTCTAAAAATATATTTTTATTATCGTTATGTTCCCAATGTTTTTTCAAAGCTTCTTCAATTGAAATCCAAATAACTTGAAAATCGTTATTAGATATTTGGCTTGTTAAAACTGTTTCTTCCACACAAAGTATATGCCCTAAGATGACATCATCGTATATGTCAGTATCTGAATCTCTAACTCCTAACCTTTTTATTTTCCTTTTTTGGATGATTTTATTTTTAACAATAAAAGGATGTTCTTCTATAAAATCGGTCAATGATGTAAAAGCCAAGCCACGAACCTGAGCACCATGCATTGAACTATTTACTTTATGGATATCTCTCCAAACTCGCAGATCACCTAATACATAGAGAACCCGCTGATTTCTCGCTTTCGTATCTTCTGCTTGGTATTGGATATAAGGTGGCCCTCCCCCATTTTGTCTATATCGGGCAAGGGTTTTGATGCTTATGCCAAGAAAGACAGAAGCAAGCTCACTATTTACAATGGCAGAATCAGGCATTTGACCAAATAGTTTCCATACCTCTGAATACTCCCGCAAAACTTCCACCACACTCATCTTCACTCCCTCGTTTCAGGTAATGGAGGATACTTAGCCGAAGCAAGTAACACATTGTATAATTTAGGAGCAGTCATAAGCATATGCAACTCAATCCTTTGTAATGCTTCAAAAATCCGTTCTTGATCAGGTTCTGCATACCTTTCTGTTGGATCTGTTGTATTTCTGTGATTGAGCAGTCTCTTAACGACGGCATATGAAACAAGTTCTTCAGCAACCCTACCAAATGTCCTTCGTAGATCATGCATACCAAGCTTCAGGATTCCCGCCTCTTGGCAGATATATTCCCTTAGACTTTTACTATCGGAATAGTGACCAACTTTACTTCGAGAAGAACGGGCCGGGAAAACCCACTTCTGTTTGTCCTTCTGGGTTACCGTATCGTTTACTATGTCTCTTCTATCTTCCAAAATTCTTTTGACAGCATCACAAATCGGAAGCTCGTGATCGTTTCGATTCTTAGTGTCGTAAAAACGGATAGTTCTGTTACTCAGGTCAACATAGCTTGTCGTTTTAGCTTCTTCCTTTGTAAGAGACTCTCGCCAACACAGAGAAGCTGTTTCTTCCTTACGAGCACCTAAGAGAACGGTAAGTAGCAGATAATCGCACCCAAGCCGGTTGAAGCTTCTCTTGTTGAACAATGCAGTCAAGAACCGACCAAGTGTATCCTTTGGTGATAAGGGGTTTCTGACACCTTTTGCCCGATAACTATCCTCAAGCTCAGAACGTGTCCTAAACTTTTTCTGTACCTTTAAGATACTGAAAGGGTTGTAAGATAGAGAAGGTTGTCGTTGCTGGGTCTGAGCATTCCCAGCTTCAATCTCTATTGCGTGTTTTACAGCAACATTCGCCCACCTAAAGGTCTGTTCCGCTGCTGTTCTGGCTCTTGAAGCAATCTCATCAAACTTCCTAAGAATTTCATTACCAGTAAGATCTTTAACTCGCAAACCAGCCCACTCAGAAAGCCTGTTTTCTGCTTTATCTAATACAGCCAAGGTGTTGGGTTTAGCTGGTTTCGCTCTACCCAGCAGATGCTGGCGGTATTGTGCAAACACTTCACTGATAGTGAGTTCAGAAGCATCGGACTCCCGTTTTATTTTGTTAGGGTTCCTTTTGGTCAACTTCATGGTTTGAACTAAATTGCGAGCAACCTCGCGGGCTTGATCGATGTTAGCGAAATCAGAGACATTGCCAATTGTAGACCTGATAACCTCAGATGGGGATTTTCCCCCTGTCTTAGGGCGATTGCCAGGAGAAGAGACTCGTCGCTGAACGATATAGGTCTTTTTCGTTGCACTGATTTTGACACCAAAACCAACGGGTGAATCCCGGTGATTATCAGTGATAAGATACGGTTTTCGCTCTGGATTGGGTAAGTAGACTACTCTGCCTTGCGGATCAAGGCTCGGTTTCACGTCGATAGATAACTTATTGATTATAATCGACTGATTGAGTGTCATTTTCATCGATGTATACCAGTGGTTCAAGTGTGTATACCAGATAGTAGCTAGAATACTTCTGGTATACAAATTTATGGGTTTATGTGAGTTTAAAGGGGTATCACTTGGGGCCACATAAGTACTCAGAAGACTTTAAAAATGAGTAAAATCAATATGAAAGAGTCTGCAAGCAAGGATCTATCAGACCACACTCCTATGATGCAGCAGTATCTGAAGCTGAAGGCACAGCATCCGGAAATCCTGCTGTTTTACCGTATGGGCGATTTTTACGAGCTGTTTTATGACGATGCTAAGCGTGCATCGCAGCTGCTCGACATCTCGCTGACTAAACGTGGCGCATCGGCAGGTGAGCCCATCCCGATGGCAGGCATTCCGCACCATGCGGTAGAAAACTACCTGGCGAAACTGGTGAATCAGGGTGAATCTGTCGCCATCTGCGAACAGATCGGCGACCCCGCGACCTCAAAAGGTCCGGTGGAACGCAAAGTCGTGCGCATCGTCACGCCGGGCACCATCAGTGATGAAGCCCTGCTTCAGGAGCGCCAGGATAACCTGCTGGCCGCGCTCTGGCAGGACGGCAAAGGGTTTGGCTACGCAACGCTGGACATCAGCTCCGGGCGTTTTCGTCTGAGTGAACCGGCCGATCGTGAAACGATGGCAGCCGAACTGCAGCGCACCAACCCGGCAGAATTGCTCTACGCCGAAGATTTCGCCGAAATGGCGCTGATTGAAGGTCGTCGCGGGTTGCGCCGCCGTCCGCTGTGGGAATTCGAAATTGATACCGCGCGCCAGCAGCTGAATCTGCAGTTTGGCACCCGCGATCTGATTGGCTTTGGTGTTGAAAATGCCCCGCGCGGTCTGTGCGCGGCAGGTTGCCTCCTGCAGTACGTGAAAGATACCCAGCGCACTGCCCTACCGCACATTCGCTCTATCACCATGGAGCGCCAGCAGGACAGCATCATCATGGATGCCGCCACGCGCCGTAACCTGGAGATCACGCAGAACCTGGCGGGCGGTGTAGAAAATACGCTTGCGTCGGTCCTGGACAGTACGGTCACGCCAATGGGCAGCCGTATGCTGAAACGCTGGCTGCATATGCCGATTCGCGATACCGCAACGCTGGTTTGCCGTCAGCAGACGATTGCCGCCCTGCAGGATCGGTATACCGAGCTGCAGCCTGTCCTGCGTCAGGTGGGGGATCTGGAACGTATCCTGGCCCGTCTGGCGCTGCGCACGGCGCGACCGCGCGACCTCGCGCGGATGCGTCATGCTTTCCAGCAGTTACCGGAACTGCGCGCGCAGCTGAGCGACGTTGACAGCGCGCCGGTACAGAAACTCCGCGAAACCATGGGTGAATTTACCGAACTCCGCGAGCTGCTTGAACGCGCCATTATTGATGCGCCTCCGGTTCTCGTGCGTGATGGCGGCGTGATTGCCCCGGGCTACAACGAGGAGCTGGACGAATGGCGCGCGCTGGCCGACGGTGCGACGGACTACCTTGATAAGCTGGAGATCCGCGAGCGCGAGCGTCTTGGGCTCGACACCCTGAAAGTGGGTTATAACGCGGTTCATGGTTACTACATTCAAATCAGCCGCGGGCAGAGCCACCTGGCACCGATTCACTACGTGCGCCGCCAGACGTTGAAAAACGCTGAACGCTATATCATTCCCGAGCTGAAAGAGTATGAAGACAAAGTCCTCACCTCGAAAGGGAAAGCGCTGGCGCTGGAAAAACAGCTCTATGAAGAGCTGTTCGACATGCTGATGCCGCACCTGGCCGACCTGCAGCTGAGCGCCAGCGCGCTGGCGGAACTGGACGTGCTGGTGAACCTGGCAGAGCGCGCGGAAACGCTGAACTACACCTGCCCGACCTTTACCGACAAGCCGGGCATTCGTATTACCGAAGGCCGTCATCCGGTGGTCGAGCAGGTGCTAAACGAACCGTTCATCGCCAACCCGCTGAGCCTGTCGCCGCAGCGAAGAATGTTGATCATTACCGGTCCGAACATGGGCGGTAAGAGTACCTATATGCGTCAGACGGCGCTGATTGCCCTGCTTGCCTATATCGGCAGCTACGTTCCGGCGCAAAACGTGGAGATTGGCCCCATCGACCGTATCTTTACCCGTGTTGGAGCTGCGGACGATCTGGCGAGCGGTCGCTCAACCTTCATGGTCGAAATGACTGAAACGGCTAACATTCTGCATAACGCGACGGAGCACAGCCTGGTGCTGATGGACGAAGTCGGACGCGGAACGTCAACCTATGACGGTTTGTCGCTGGCATGGGCCTGCGCGGAAAGCCTCGCGAATAAAATCAAGGCCATGACGCTGTTCGCCACCCACTACTTCGAGCTGACGCAGCTGCCGGATAAAATGGAAGGGGTGGCCAACGTCCACCTTGATGCGCTGGAGCACGGCGACACCATCGCCTTCATGCACACGGTGCAGGATGGCGCGGCAAGCAAGAGCTATGGTCTGGCCGTTGCGGCGCTGGCTGGTGTACCGAAAGAGGTGATCAAGCGCGCGCGTCAGAAACTGCGTGAACTGGAAAGCCTGTCACCGAATGCGGCGGCGACGCAGATTGACGGTACGCAGATGTCGCTGCTGGTACCGGCGGAAGAGACATCGCCTGCCGTGGAAGCGCTGGAAAACCTCGATCCGGATTCACTGACGCCGCGTCAGGCGCTGGAGTGGATTTATCGTTTGAAGAGTCTGGTTTAGTTTTCTGCGATCTTTGCCCGGTGGCGCTGCGCTTACCGGGCCAACGGTTTTTGTAGGCCGGGTAAGGCGAAGCCGCCACCCGGCAAAAAAGACCGCACGATGTTATCACCCGGTAAGCGCAGCGCCACCGGGCTTTTTTTACAGTAGCGGCGGGATTGTCGGCACCTGCGGCGCCTCATCGATATCCTTCTGCGTCATGCGGAACGCTTCCGGGTAATGTTCGCGGCTGGTACGACGCAACGGTTCGGTATCGCGCCAGGTATACAGACAATGCTGGCACTGATAAACGGTCCAGACCCCTTTCACCGGTGACGTCGCCATCACTTCAATATGCTCATCGGCACAACGTGGACAAATCATCTTTTCCTCCTTATTGGCGTGCTGCCAGCATCGCGGTCAGTTTTTCGGCCCAGGCTTTGGTTTCAGGCAGATCCTGTACCGGCTGGCTGTAGTGGCCTCGGGTGTCCGGTGCAACCGGCGTGGTGGCATCGATAATCAGCTTGTCGGTAATGCCCGCCGGGCTGGATCCAGGATCCAGTTCCAGCACCGACATGTTCGGCAACTGCACCAGATCGCCAGCCGGATTGACCTTCGATGACAGCGCCCACATCACCTGCGGGAGGTTGAACGGGTCGACATCCTCATCCACCATGATCACCATCTTCACGTAGCCCAGGCCGTGCGGCGTGGTCATGGCACGCAAGCCGACCGCGCGGGCAAAACCGCCGTAACGCTTTTTGGTGGAGATAATCGCCAGCAGGCCGTGGGTGTACATCGCGTTCACCGCCTGCACTTCCGGGAACTCCGCTTTCAGCTGCTGGTAGAGCGGCACGCAGGTGGCTGGCCCCATCAGATAATCAATCTCGGTCCACGGCATACCGAGATAAAGGGATTCGAAAATCGGTTTGGTGCGGTAAGAAACTTTGTCGATACGCACAACCGTCATGTTACGGCCACCGGAGTAGTGCCCGGTAAACTCGCCGAACGGCCCTTCAATTTCGCGCTTACGGCCTTCAATCACCCCTTCCAGGATCACTTCAGAACCCCACGGCACGTCGAAGCCGGTCAGCGGCGCGGTGGCAATCGGATATGGGCTTTCACGCAGCGCGCCGGCCATTTCATACTCTGACTGATCGTATTTCAGCGGCGTCGCGCCCATTAGGGTAATGATCGGATCGTTGCCGAGGGTAATGGCAATCGGCAGGTCTTCGCCGCGCTCTTCGGCTTTGTGCAGATGCAGAGCGATATCGTGCATCGGTACCGGCTGCAGGCCGAGCTTGCGCTTGCCCTTCACTTCCATGCGATAGATGCCGACGTTCTGCTTGCCGAAGTTATCCGGGTCGAGCGGATCGCGCGAGACGACGCACGCTTTATCGAGATAGAACCCCCCGTCGCCGTCGTTCAGACGGAACAGCGGCAGAATATCGAACAGGTTAATGTCTTCACCGTCCACCGTATTCTGCGCCCAGGCCGGATTGGCGCGGCGCTCTGGCGCAATCGGGAATTTATCCCAGCGGCGAATAAACTCGTCGATCTGCTTTTTCACTGGCGTGTTCGCAGGCAGCCCCATCGAGATGGCATGGTTCTGCCAGGAGCCGATGGTGTTCATCACCACGCGGGCATCGGTAAACCCGCGAATGTTGTCGAACCACAGCGCGGGCGCGCCGTCACCGATGCGGCCGGTCGCGTTGGCTGCCGCCGCCAGATCCGGCTCGGCGTTTACCTCTTCCTCAATTTTCAGCAGTTGCCCTTGCTCATCGAGCGCCTGCAGGAAGCTTCTCAAATCATCAAATGCCATCTTTATTCTCCTGTGAAAAATGTTTCGCCTCCCGCAACCCGTTCCAGCGGCGCGCCTTTTTATGCTCCAGACCAAACTGGTCAAGCACGCGGGTCACAATATGCTGGGTAATGTCATCGGCGGTTTGCGGGTGGTTGTAATACGCAGGCATGGGCGGCACCATCGCCACACCCATGCTGGAGAGCGCCAGCATATTCTCCAGATGAATGGTGCTGAGCGGCGTTTCACGGGGCACCAGCACCAGCTTGCGCCCCTCTTTCAGCACCACATCCGCCGCACGGCCTACCAGCCCTTCGGCATAGCCCGCGCGGATCCCGGCCAGCGTTTTCATGCTGCAGGGAATGACGATCATGCCGTCGGTACGAAATGAACCGGAGGAGATAGTGGCGGCCTGGTCAGCCGGGCTGTGGACGACGTCAGCCAGCGCAGCAACGTCCTGCGCGGTGTAAGGGGTTTCCAGTTCAATGGTGGTTTTTGCCCACTTCGACATCACCAGATGCGTCTCTACTTCCGGCATTTCCCGCAGCGCCTGCAGCAGCGCCACGCCCAGCGGAGCACCCGTTGCTCCCGTCATTCCCACGATTAATCTCATTCAGCACCTCAATCAATTTGTTCGTACACGAACATTGTGAGTAAACTACTCCCGGATCGATTTCCTGACAAGATTGTTCGCATACGATCACACGAATTGCTAAAAAATGCCGCGTTAAAATCCAGAGCAAGAGCGGCTATCATAGAGGGAGATTTTTTCCGTCGGAGTGTTCATGGAACTAAGACAAGAGGCGTTCCACCTGTTACGTCAGCTTTTTCAACAGCATACTGCCCAGTGGCAACATGCATTACCGGAGCTGACCAAGCCGCAGTATGCGGTGATGCGCTCCATTGCCGAGCATCCAGGCATCGAACAAGTGGCATTAACTGAAGTCGCGGTCAGCACGAAAGCGACCCTGGCGGAAATGCTCAGCCGCATGGAGGCACGCGGGCTGGTCAAACGCGAGCACGACCCTGCGGATAAGCGCCGTCGCTTTGTCTTCCTCACGCCAGAAGGTGAGGCCCTGCTTGCAGACTGTAAGCCGGTAGGCAATGAGGTTGATGAGGCCTTTTTAGGCCGTCTAAACAAGGCCGAGCGGGAGCAGTTCTCGGCTCTCATCAAAAAGATGATGCACGATTAATTCACGCTGGTGCGCATAAAATCGATAAAGGTGCGCACTTTCGCTGACACATGCCGGGCATCAGGATAGACCGCATAGATGCCCTGCCGCGCAAAAGTATACCCCGGTAAAACCTTCACCAGCGTTCCCGCATCAAGCGCATCGCGCACCAGCCATTCCGGCAGTAACGCCACGCCACCGCCTGCGAGCGCAAAAGCCATTAGCGACTGAGCGCTGTCGGCAAACAAACGCGGCGCTTTTTTTATCTCCAGCATGTCAGGCACACCGCGGGCATCTTTCACCTGCCAGCGCAGCGGCGATGCTAATCGCTCGTGGATGATCCACTCGGCTTGCGCCAGCTGCGCAAGCGAGTCGATCGGGTTTCTCACAAGCCACTCGGGCGTTGCGACGGGGAGAATAGAAAAGTGAGAAATCAGTGCGGCGTGGTTGCGTGAATCGACAAGCGTCCCCAGCCGGATGGCCACGTCAAAGCGCTCCGAGATAAGGTCAGCATGCAGTGACGACGAAGCATGTCGTACGCGAAGATCCGGGTGTTGGTGGCTAAATCTGGCCAGCAGCGGCACCACGACCCGGGCGCCATATTCCGGCGTGGTCGTGATCCGCAGTTCGCCGGTGAGCCCCGCATGGTTCGCGCGGACATCTTCCTGCAGCCGTTCGGCGTCCTTCAGAAGCGCCACGCTGCGCTGATGAAACAGCGCGCCCGCCTCGGTTAACGTCAGGCGGCGGGTAGAGCGCAGCAGCAGCGTAACGCCCAGCTCATCTTCAAGCTGGCGAATATTGAAGCTGACGACCGCTTTTGTCAGCCCCATCGACTCGGCAGCCGCCGTAAAACTGCCGGTGTCGGCCACTGCGATAAACATCTGCGTCCGCTGTAGGTTAATCATCGTCACGCCCGATACTGTCAAAATATTTTTGACAGTATATCGCGCTTTGTCAGGTTTATCCGTGATTCCCGAGCCGATACGATACGCCACCTCACCGGAGGATCCACCATGACGTATCGCAGCAAAATTGCCGTTGTCTATCTGCTGGGCTTTTTTCTTGATTTGATCAACATGTTTATTGCCAGCGTCGCCTTTCCGGCAATGGCTCACGCCTTTACTGCCACGCCTTCTGCGCTTGCCTGGGTCAGTAACGGGTATATTGCCGGTCTGACGCTGGTGATCCCGTTCAGCAGCGTGCTCACGCGCCGCATCGGGCCAAAGCGCGTCATCCTGTTTTCGCTTTTTCTGTTCAGTGCCGCCTCTGCTGCGGCAGGCACGTCGGCAACGCTTGAGAGTCTGATCGCCTGGCGAGTGCTTCAGGGCGTAGGAGGAGGCTTACTGATCCCGGTCGGACAGGCGCTGACCTGGCAACAGTTCAGGCCGCACGAGCGGGCCCGACTCTCCTCAGCGGTGATGCTGGTTGCGTTGCTTGCCCCGGCCTGCTCCCCGGCTGTCGGCGGCGTGCTGGTGCAGACGCTGGGCTGGCGATGGATCTTTTTCGCCACGCTCCCGGTGGCTATTGTGACCTTTGTTCTGGCCTGTCTGTGGCTTAAGCACGAAAAACCCACGATGAACGCGGCCAGACTGCTAAACCTGACCTTGCTCGCGGACCCGCTTTTGCGTTTTTCCATGCTTGTCTATTTATGCGTCCCCGGCATATTTATTGGGGTGAACGTCACGGGCATGTTTTATCTTCAGCACGAGGCGAACATGAGCCCAGCCGCAACGGGAATGCTCATGCTGCCGTGGTCTGTGGCATCGTTTCTCGCCATCACGGCGACGGGACGTTATTTTAACCGTATCGGCCCCCGGCCGCTGATCGTCATCGGCTGCCTGTTGCAGGCGGTGGGTATTCTGCTTTTGATTGACGTCAGCTCGTCAATGCTGTTGCCTGCCGTCGCGTTTACCCTGATGGGCGCGGGAGGAAGCCTGTGCAGCAGTACGGCTCAGAGCAGCGCGTTTCTGACAATGCGCCGGGACGAGATGCCGGATGCCAGCGCGCTGTGGAATCTCAATCGTCAGCTGAGCTTTTTTGCCGGTGCCCTGCTGCTTGCGCAGGTGCTGAACCTGGCGCAGGCGTGGCTGACACCTCACGCCGCCTGGCACGGGATGTTTATTTTTGCTGCAGGCATGACCTTGCTGCCTGTACTGTACGTTTTTCGTCTTAACAATACGCAGGTGCTAAACCCGCTGCGACAGGAGAATTCATGACGCCTTTCGAACACGACATTATCGACCTCCACATTGCGCTTGAAGACTGGTTAGGCAAAGGTGAAGGTGATCCCGACGCCCTGCTCGCCCGTTTCCGTCCCGATTTTCTGATGATCCCGCCGGGCGGTGTGCAGATCGACTATCGCGGCCTGGCCAGTTTTCTGGAAAAACAGCGCGGAAGCCGTCCCGGGCTGAAAATCGTTATTGACGAATTAACCACGGTCCAGAGCGGCGAACGGGGTGCAGTGCTTCACTACCGGGAGACGCAAACCCGGCCAGACCTGCCCGTCAACGTGCGCTGGTCGACCGCGGTGCTCAGTCAGGAAGGCGACAAAATAACGTGGCGTCTGCTGCACGAAACGGCGGCACAGCCGTAACACAAAAGAAAAAGGCCCGTCTCACGACGGGCCTTTTTTGACGAAAGGTTGCTTATTCGCGGAACAGCGCTTCGATATTCAGACCTTGCCCCTGCAGGATTTCACGCAGGCGGCGCAGACCTTCAACCTGAATCTGACGAACACGTTCACGGGTCAGGCCAATTTCACGGCCGACGTCTTCCAGTGTCGCAGCTTCATACCCCAGTAAACCGAAACGACGTGCCAGCACTTCACGCTGTTTGGCGTTCAGTTCGAACAGCCATTTGACGATGCTCTGTTTCATGTCATCGTCCTGCGTGGTGTCTTCCGGACCGTTATCTTTTTCATCGGCCAGGATGTCCAGCAGCGCTTTTTCGGAGTCGCCACCCAGCGGGGTGTCAACGGAGGTAATGCGCTCGTTGAGACGCAGCATACGGCTTACGTCATCAACCGGTTTATCGAGTTGTTCGGCAATTTCTTCTGCGCTTGGCTCGTGGTCCAGCTTATGGGACAACTCGCGTGCGGTGCGCAGATAGACGTTCAACTCTTTAACGATGTGGATCGGCAGGCGGATCGTACGGGTCTGGTTCATAATAGCCCGTTCGATGGTCTGACGAATCCACCAGGTCGCGTAGGTTGAGAAACGGAACCCGCGTTCCGGGTCAAACTTCTCAACTGCGCGGATGAGACCTAAGTTGCCCTCTTCAATCAGATCCAGCAGAGCCAGACCACGATTGCCGTAACGGCGGGCAATTTTCACGACCAGTCGCAGGTTACTTTCAATCATGCGACGACGCGAGGCGACATCACCACGCAAAGCACGACGTGCGAAATAGACTTCTTCTTCGGCCGTTAGCAGTGGGGAGTAACCAATCTCCCCAAGGTAAAGCTGAGTCGCGTCCAGTACACGCTGTGTGGCACCCTGCGATAACAGCTCTTCTTCAGCCAAATCGTTATCACTGGGTTCCTCTTCTACTAAGGCTTTTTCGTCAAAAGCCTCTACTCCGTTCTCATCAAATTCCGCGTCTTCATTTAAATCATGAACTTTCAGCGTATTCTGACTCATAAGGTGGCTCCTACCCGTGATCCCTGAACGAGACACCCTGGCTGGCATGCCCCGTCAAATTATCGCTGCGGCAAATACTGCAGCGGGTTTACGGATTTCCCCTTGTAACGAATTTCAAAATGCAAGCGTGTAGAACTGGTTCCGGTGCTACCCATGGTAGCGATTTTTTGCCCCGCCTTAACTTCTTGTTGTTCCCGGACCAGCATTGTGTCGTTATGGGCGTAGGCACTCAGGTAATCATCGTTATGTTTGATGATAATAAGATTACCGTAACCGCGCAGAGCGTTACCGGCATACACAACGCGTCCATCTGCGGTCGCGATGATAGCCTGTCCTTTACTCCCTGCGATATCGATCCCTTTATTTCCCCCTTCGGAGGAAGAGAAGTTTTCGATAACCTTGCCGTCAGTCGGCCAGCGCCATGCAGAAATCGGCGAACTGGAGGTCATACTGCTGGCAGTCGGTTCAGTAGAGCTAACCACAGGTGCCGTAACCGGTGCTGTGACAGCAGTCGCAGTCCCTTTATTATTCGGCAACATTTTGTTAGCAGTCTGATCACCTGAATCCTCAGAATACGTAATTACAGGTTGTGAAGCAACCACCGTGGTGGATTTTTGTGCAGGCTTAACGCTGTTATTTTGAGCCGTCACATCGGCCGCTGAAACCGTGTTGCCAGGCGTAAGCGGCGTACCCGTCGCGTTGCCCACCTGGAGCGTTTGCCCGACTTCCAGACCATATGGGGCCTGGACGTTGTTGCGCTGCGCGAGGTCACGGAAATCGTTCCCGGTGATCCACGCAATGTAGAACAGCGTATCACCGCGTTTCACGGTATAGGTGCTGCCACCGGTGTAGCTACCTTTCGGAATGTTCCCATACTGGCGGTTATAGACTATGCGGCCATTTTGGGTCTGAACAGGTTGTTCAACTGGCTGAACCTGCATTGGCTGTGTAACAGGATGTTGCACAGGCTGAATTTGTGGCGTTTGCTGCGGTGTAGCCGTCCCCATTTTAGGTGGCGGCGTGATTAACATTCCGCTGGACGTGTTACCGGAGCCGCTGTTTCCGCCGACGGAACTGACGGGCGCAGGCGCGTTGTTAGAACTTGTACAGCCTGCCAGCCAGAGCGAAACCAGTGATAATGCCGCAACACGGCTGATGGTGAATTTAGGGCTTCCCGCGCTCATTTATCCCCCAGGAATGTGTTAACTACCAGTGACTTAAAATTTACCGTGATGGCACGAATCTTTCGCGCCACACCATACGCTGAATTTGCCTTAATAACCCTGGATAATTCCGAGTCTCAGGCCAACTCCCCCTTCACCAGAGGCACAAAGCGCACGGCTTCCACGGTATCGATAATAAACTCGCCGCCGCGCCGACGAACGCGCTTCAACAGCTGCTGCTCGTCCCCGACCGGCAGAACCAGAATGCCCCCCTCATCCAGCTGCGACAACAGGGCTGCTGGAATTTCAGGCGGGGCCGCCGTCACGATGATAGCGTCAAACGGGGCGCGAGCTTTCCAACCCTGCCATCCATCACCGTGTCGTGTCGAAACATTATGTAAATCAAGTTGTTTCAGGCGACGACGCGCCTGCCACTGTAAACCTTTAATCCGCTCAACGGAGCAAACATGATGCACCAGATGCGCCAGGATCGCGGTCTGATACCCCGATCCAGTGCCAATCTCCAGCACGCGGGAGTCGGGCGTCAGCTCCAGCAGCTCCGTCATGCGAGCCACCATGTAAGGCTGCGAAATCGTCTGGCCCTGCCCGATGGGCAGCGCCACGTTTTCCCACGCTTTGTGTTCAAACGCCTCGTCTACAAATTTCTCACGCGGAACCAGGGCGAGCGCTTCAAGCACGTGCTCGTCGCGGATCCCCTGCGCGCGTAGTTGTTCCAGAAGAGTTTGTACACGTTTGTTTACCATTGCGCGTTCACTCCTGCGCGATCCAGCCAGCCCGACACCACATCATGCGCGCTATACGCGGTTAAATCTACGTGCAGCGGGGTAACCGAAACATAGCCTTCCTCTACGGCGGCAAAGTCGGTATCCGGACCCGCATCGCACTTATCGCCAGGAGGGCCGATCCAGTAAAGCGTGTTGCCGCGCGGATCCTGCTGTGGGATCACCTGATCGGCAGGATGTCGACTCCCGCAACGGGTGACGCGGATGCCTTTAATTTCATCAAGAGGAAGATCCGGCACGTTGATGTTGAGGATGCGTCCGGTACGCAACGGCTCACGGCCGAGCGCCCGCAGGATCGAACAGGTCACCGCGGCGGCGGTGTCGTAGTGCGTGTAGCCGTTCAACGAGACCGCCAGCGCCGGGAACCCCAGGTGACGTCCTTCCATTGCGGCCGCCACGGTGCCGGAGTAAATCACGTCATCGCCGAGGTTAGGCCCGGCGTTAATGCCGGAGACGACTATATCCGGACGCGGCCGCATCAGCGCGTTCACGCCCAGAAAAACACAGTCGGTTGGCGTGCCCATCTGTACGGCAATATCGCCATTTTCAAAGGTAAAGGTGCGAAGCGACGACTCCAGCGTCAGCGAGTTAGACGCTCCACTGCGGTTACGATCGGGTGCCACGACCTGCACATCCGCAAACTCGCGGAGGTGTTTCGCCAGGGTCTGAATGCCTGGCGCGTGGATCCCGTCATCGTTACTCAGCAATATTCGCATAATCACCCGAGGTGTTGATAAGTTCCCTGACAACACTGGTGGCAAAGCTGCCTGCCGGCAGCCAGAAGCGTAACTCGACGGTCACGTCATCCCACCAGTTCCAGCTTAACTGCTGCGGATAGAGCAGCATCGCGCGGCGTGCCGCGTCGACTTTTTCCCGCACCAGCAAGGACTGCAATTCTGGCGCATCCGCCACGGCTGACTGCTCGGCAGCCAGGGCGTCGCCCTGTGTTCCCCAGTCGCCCGTGCCAGGCAACGCGGCGGTGATCAGCAGCCCTTTTGCGTCCACGCGCGACTGGACATCGACCATCTCTTCGGCCGTTGCCACAAACCAGCTTCCGCGTCCCGCTAATTGTAGCGCATCGCCAACAACAACTTGATTCGCGTCCGGTTTTTTCAGCCTTTCGCTCACAATCTGATTAAACAACGCACCGCGGGCCGCCGACAACCAAAAACTGCGTTTATTCCTGTCCCGCACCGGCGCGTCGCTTTGCGCCCAGCGCAGTGCGCCCTGCAGGTTGCTGCCGCCAATGCCGAAGCGCTGCGCGCCAAAGTAGTTCGGTACGCCGCGGTCACTGATGGCGTTCAGACGTTTTTCAACGTCTTCACGGTCAGTCACTTCGCGCAGCACCAGCGTAAACGCGTTGCCTTTCAACGCGCCCAGACGCAGTTTGCGCTTGTGGCGGGCATATTCCAGTACCTTACAGCCCTCAAGCTCAAATTTGCTTAAATCAGGCATCGTATTGCCGGGAACGCGCGCGCAGAGCCACTGTTCGGTGACGGCGTGTTTATCTTTCTGCCCGGCAAAGCTCACCTCGCGGGCATGAATTTTGAGAAATTTTGCCAGCGCGTCGGCCACAAAGCGGGTATTGCAGCCATTTTTCAGAATACGCACCAGGATATGTTCGCCTTCGCCATCCGGCTCAAAGCCCAGATCCTCGACCACGAGGAAATCTTCAGGGCTGGCTTTCAGCACCCCGTTCCCCTGCGGTTTGCCATGCAGATATGTCAGGTTGTCGAAGTCTGTCATTTGCTCGCCTTCACCAGCAGCGCCACGGCTTCACAGGCAATCCCTTCGCCACGACCGGTGAAGCCCAGCTTCTCAGTCGTCGTCGCTTTGACGTTCACGTCGTCCATATGGCAGCCCAGATCTTCTGCGATAAACACGCGCATCTGCGGAATGTGCGGCAGCATTTTCGGGGCCTGGGCGATAATCGTCACGTCGACGTTGCCAAGGGTGTAGCCTTTCGCCTGGATGCGGCGCCACGCTTCGCGCAGCAGTTCACGGCTGTCTGCCCCTTTAAACGCCGGATCGGTGTCCGGGAACAGCTTGCCGATATCACCCAGTGCGGCCGCGCCCAACAGCGCGTCGGTCAGCGCATGCAGCGCCACGTCGCCATCAGAATGCGCCAGCAGCCCTTTTTCATAAGGAATGCGCACGCCGCCAATGATAATTGGGCCTTCGCCGCCAAAGGCGTGTACATCAAAACCGTGTCCAATTCGCATTATGCCTTCTCCTGATGGGTCAAACGGGTAAGATAAAATTCCGCGAGCTGTAAATCTTCCGGACGCGTCACTTTAATATTATCAGCACGTCCTTCAACAAGCGTTGGGTGGAAACCGCAGTACTCCAGCGCAGAGGCTTCGTCCGTAATGGTCGCACCTTCGTTAAGCGCGCGCGTTAAGCAGTCGTGGAGTAATTCGCGGGGGAAAAATTGCGGCGTCAGCGCGTGCCATAGATCGACGCGATCGACGGTGTGGGCGATAGCCCGTTTGCCCGGCTCGGCACGCTTCATGGTGTCGCGCACGGGGGCGGCCAGAATGCCACCCACTTTGCTGGTTTCGCTCAACGCCAGCAGGCGAGCGAGATCGTCCTGATGCAGGCACGGACGCGCCGCGTCATGCACCAGCACCCACGGCGCGTTATCGGCAGCCTGAATGCCTGCCAGCACGGAATCGGCGCGCTCGGCACCGCCATCGACAACGGTAATCTGTGGATGATTTGCCAGCGGTAGCTGCGCGAAGCGCGCATCGCCCGGGCTGATAGCGATGATCACCCGCGTCACCCGCGGGTGCGCCAGCAGCGCCGCAACGGCGTGCTCGAGGATCGTTTTATCGCCAATAGAGAGGTATTGCTTGGGACATTCTGTCTGCATGCGCCGGCCAAAACCTGCGGCCGGCACCACGGCGCATACGTCCGAAAAAGTTACTGCCATGTCGTAATCCTGGGCCTGATTATCGATTGTTTTGTGCTGAGCCCTGATTGCGTTTAGACGCATCCGGAACCAGACGATAAAAGGTTTCGCCCGGCTTAGTCATACTGAGTTCATTGCGTGCGCGTTCCTCAATCGCCTCTTGCCCGCCATTGAGGTCATCAATTTCAGCGAAGAGTTGATCGTTTCGCGCCTTAAGTTTGGCGTTTGTTGCCTGCTGAGCCGCGACGTCATCGCTCACCCGGCTATAGTCGTGCAGTCCGTTCTTACCGAACCACAGCGAATATTGCAGCCAGATTAGCAAAGCCAGCAACAGCAGCGTTAGTTTACCCATCCTGCCCCCTGAAAAACGGCATCATCATCCCAAGACTTCCCCAGAGCACTACGCCGGGGTAACAGAGATGCCGCAACATCGCGGGCAAATGTACCACATTTTTTCCGCAGAATCGTCCTGCTCAATATCGTTACACAGTTGGTTACGGTTTGAATTATGGCTGAAGTTAGCCCATGAGCCACAAAAATAACAGACCAAACATCAGAACCACCGTCACAATCGTGACCACGGTACTGTAGAGCAGCTTGCCATTGAGCAGCGAGTGCAGCGCAATGCCGACGACAACCGCCACAGGCATCAGCGCCAGAAAGAAAGGCCAGGTGTAGAGAAAGAAGAACAGCGTGTTTCCGCCGTAGATAAGAAACGGGATACCCAGCGCCAGCAACCATGAGACGAAGCCAATGATGGCCCCAGGAAATGACCAGGTCGTTTCGTCGTCGGTCGCAAGCGGCTCCGACCCGGTGGTGGTAATGTAATGTTCACTGTTGCGCATAGCTAGTCCTGTGACCGTGACTCATCGTTCGGGAAGACAGCTCCCGAACGATACCGTCTCAGGATCTGATAATATCGTCCCGTCTGAGCAGGTCTAATAATTGGCTTACTAAATTTGTTACCAATTGTTGACCCTCCAGGTGAATTTCAGGCGATTCAGGCGCTTCGTAGACCGCGTCAATTCCGGTGAAGTTGCGCAGCTCCCCGGCACGCGCTTTTTTGTACAGCCCTTTCGGGTCGCGCGCTTCGCAAACCTCCAGCGGCGTATCCACAAACACTTCAATAAAGCGATCCTGACCGACGCGTTCGCGCACCATCTGGCGCTCGGCGCGGTGCGGAGAGATAAAC
Organism: Enterobacter sp. ku-bf2; assembly: GCF_001742765.1. Taxonomy (NCBI): domain Bacteria; kingdom Pseudomonadati; phylum Pseudomonadota; class Gammaproteobacteria; order Enterobacterales; family Enterobacteriaceae; genus Enterobacter; species Enterobacter sp. ku-bf2. The sequence continues at coordinate 522,390 of NZ_MDVW01000012.1, read as the reverse complement.
GCGGTCAGCACCACCAGCCCGGCATCGGCCATCAGGCTGGCGACTTCCCCGACCCGGCGGATGTTCTCTTTGCGGTCGTCGTCGCTGAACCCTAAATCGCTGCACAGGCCATGGCGCACGTTGTCGCCATCCAGCAGGTACGTGCTTACGCCCTGCTGATGCAATGCCTCTTCCAGCGCGCCCGCCACCGTCGATTTACCCGAGCCGGACAGCCCGGTAAACCACAGCACAACCCCACGGTGACCGTGGAGCTGTTCGCGCTGGGCGACGGTGACCGGATGAGGATGCCAGACGACGTTCTCATCATGGGCGGCCATTACTTGCCTCCCAGCAGATCGCGCGCGCCCCAGTGCGGAAAGTGTTTACGCACCAGCGCATTCAGTTCCAGCTCAAAGGCGCTGAATTCAGAGGCCACGGCAGCCTGTTTAATCGGTTCGCGTACCATACCGGCCCCGACGGTAACGTTGGTCAGCCTGTCGATAAAGATAAGCCCGCCCGTCACCGGGTTCTGCTGATACGGATCCAGCACCAGCGGTTCGTCGAAGGTCAGATCGACCAGACCAATACCGTTCAGCGGCAGCTCGGTAACCTCGCGCTGGGTCAGATTGTTGATGTCCACCTGGAACTGAATACCGTCCACGCGGGCGCGGGTCTTCTTGCCGGCAATTTTGATGTCGTAGCTCTGGCCCGGCGTCAGCGGTTGCTCCGCCATCCACACCACATCCACGGAAGCCCCCTGCACGGCGGCCAGGGTTTCCTGGGCATCCACCAGCAGATCGCCCCGGCTGATATCAATCTCGTCTTTCAGCACCAGCGTAACCGCTTCACCGGCACCCGCGTCCTGCAGGTCACCGTCGAAGGTGACGATGCGGGCGATGGTCGATTCCACGCCGGATGGCAGCACCTTGACGCGCTGACCGACCTTCACAGAGCCTGACGCAAGGGTACCGGAGAAACCGCGGAAGTCGAGGTTTGGACGGTTCACGTACTGCACCGGGAAGCGCATCGGCTGGGTGTCGACCACGCGCTGGATTTCAACCGTTTCCAGCACTTCCAGCAGCGTCGGGCCGCTGTACCACGGCATGTTCGCGCTCTGGGAGGCGACGTTATCCCCTTCCAGCGCCGAGAGCGGCACAAAGCGGATATCCAGGTTGCCCGGCAGCTGTTCAGCAAAGGTCAGATAGCTCTGGCGGATCTCCTCGAACTTCTCTTCGCTGAAGTTCACCAGATCCATCTTGTTGACCGCCACCACCAGGTGTTTGATCCCCAGCAGCGTGGAGATAAAGCTGTGGCGACGGGTCTGATCCAGCACGCCTTTACGCGCGTCGATCAGCAGGATCGCCAGGTCGCAGGTCGACGCGCCGGTCGCCATATTGCGGGTGTACTGTTCGTGCCCCGGGGTGTCGGCGATAATAAATTTGCGCTTCTCGGTAGAGAAATAGCGGTAGGCCACGTCGATAGTGATGCCCTGCTCGCGCTCCGCCTGCAGGCCATCCACCAGCAGCGCCAGATCCAGCTTTTCACCCTGGGTACCGTGACGCTTACTGTCATTATGCAGGGAAGAGAGCTGATCTTCATAAATCTGGCGCGTATCGTGCAGCAGGCGGCCAATCAGGGTACTTTTCCCGTCATCCACGCTGCCGCAGGTCAGAAAACGCAGCAGGCTTTTGTGTTGTTGCGCATGCAGATACGCTTCCACACCGCCTTCTTTGGCAATTTGTTGAGCAATAGTGGTGTTCATGGCGGCTCCTTAGAAATAACCCTGACGTTTCTTCAGCTCCATGGAGCCTGCCTGGTCGCGGTCAATCACGCGCCCCTGTCGCTCGCTGGTGGTCGACACCAGCATCTCTTCGATGATCTCCGGCAGCGTTTGCGCACTGGACTCCACCGCGCCGGTCAGCGGCCAGCAGCCGAGGGTGCGGAAACGGACCATCTGTTTTTTGATCACTTCGCCCGGCTGCAGGTCGATGCGATCGTCGTCGATCATCATCAGCATGCCGTCGCGCTCCAGCACCGGGCGCTCGGCAGCCAGGTACAGCGGAACGATTTCGATGTTTTCCAGATAGATGTACTGCCAGATATCCAGCTCGGTCCAGTTGGAGAGCGGGAAGACGCGGATGCTTTCGCCCTTGTTAATCTGGCCGTTGTAGTTGTGCCACAGCTCCGGACGCTGGTTTTTGGGGTCCCAGCGGTGGAAGCGATCGCGGAAGGAGTAGATACGCTCTTTAGCGCGTGATTTCTCTTCGTCACGACGCGCGCCGCCGAAGGCCGCATCAAAACCATATTTGTTCAGCGCCTGCTTCAGCCCTTCGGTTTTCATGATATCGGTGTGTTTGGCGCTGCCGTGCACGAACGGGTTAATGCCCATCGCCACCCCTTCCGGGTTTTTATGCACCAGCAGCTCGCAGCCGTAGGCTTTCGCGGTACGATCGCGGAACTCGTACATCTCGCGGAATTTCCAGCCGGTATCCACGTGCAGCAGCGGGAACGGCAGCGTACCTGGATAAAACGCTTTACGCGCCAGATGCAGCATGACGCTGGAATCTTTACCGATGGAGTACATCATCACCGGGTTAGAAAACTCGGCGGCCACTTCGCGGATAATATGGATACTTTCCGCTTCGAGCTGCCGCAGGTGTGTAAGACGTTTTTGGTCCATAACCGTTCCTTAAGCCAAATTTACAACAGAAGAACCAAAGCCTTCTGTATCGGTTGTGTGCTGAAACCAGGCGAGCGTGCTGTGCAGCTGCACCACTTCCCCCACCACGATCAGGGCGGGCATAGGGGCGTCTTTCGCCAGGGTTGCAAGATGTTCCAGGGTGCCCGTCGCAACGTGCTGATCGACGCGCGTGCCGCGAGAAATGACGGCAACGGGGGTCGTCGCCTCGCGACCGTGCTGAATAAGCTGTTCGCTGATGTCCGCCGCCTTCATCGTGCCCATGTATATCGCCAGCGTCTGGCGGCTCTGGGCGAGATGCGACCAGTCAAACGGCGTGCTGTCCGCCTTATAGTGGCCGGTCACAAAGGTGACGCTCTGGGCGTAATCGCGGTGGGTCAACGGGATACCGGCGTAAGCCGTCACCGCAGAGGCCGCCGTGATGCCGGGCACCACCTGGAACGGTATGCCCGCTTCGGCCGCCGCCTGCAGCTCTTCGCCGCCGCGACCGAAGATAAACGGATCGCCCCCCTTCAGGCGCACCACGGTTTTGCCCGCTTTGGCGGCGTCAACCAGCATCTGGTTGGTGTCGTGCTGCGGCACAGAGTGCTCGCCTGCCCGTTTACCCACGCAGATTTGCTCCGCGTCGCGACGGATCAGCTCGCGCACGCCGTCGGTGACCAGATGGTCGTAGAACACCACGTCCGCGTCCTGCAGCACCTGCAGGCCGCGCAGCGTCAGAAGCCCGGCATCGCCCGGCCCCGCGCCCACCAGAATGATCTCCCCGCCGGTGCTGCCGGGGTTATCCAGTTCATCTTCAAGAATTTTCTGCGCCGCTGTCTCATTGCCGGCATGCATCAGGCTGGCAAAGCGGCCGCGAAACACGCGCTCCCAGAAGCGACGGCGTTCCGTCACGCTGGTCAGGCGCGTTTTCAGATGGTTGCGCCAGTAGCTGGCTTTCTCAGCCATCCGCCCGAGGCTGGTCGGTAGCAGCGCTTCGATTTTTTCCCGCAGCACGCGTGCCAGCACCGGCGCGGTCCCGCCGGAGGAGATCGCCACCAGCAGCGGCGAGCGGTCAACGATCGACGGGAAAATAAACGAGCATAAAGGCTGGTCGTCCACCACGTTCACCAGGCGGTAACGGGCCTGAGCGGCGTCGGAGATCCGCCGATTGAGGTCACGATCTTCGGTCGCCGCAATCACCAGCACGACGCTATCGATTTGTGACTCGTGAAAATCTGCCTCTGCAACGACCTGCACCTGCGCCCCTGCGCGCTGCAGAAACGCAATTTTGCGATCGGCGATTTCACCCGTGCCAACAACCAGCACCGGTTTCTCTTTAATCGCAGCAAATAAGGGCAGATAGTCCACAAGCAACAACTCACTAACAACGAGGAATAGAGGGACTATAGGGGGCGGCTTAGACCGAATGAAATTACGAATTGGAATGAGTAGTTACTCAATGGAATAACGCGATGAAAATGCTAATACCAAAAAGTGCTTAACACGCGATATTTCGGGCATTTAAGAGCAATTCAAATTGTGTATGGACGATCACAGTTTCATACTAGGCGGGTGACTATTTTGCTCTGTTTTTAAGGACTCACTATGTTTTCCGCAACGCGCCACCGTATTGCTGCCCTGGCGCTCGGCGTTTGCTTTATTCTTCCCGCTCAGGCAAAAAACCAACCTTATGGTGAAATCGCCAATATGCAGGCGCGGCATATTGCCACCGTTTTCCCCGGTCGCATGACCGGATCGCCTGCGGAAATGCTCTCCGCAGACTATCTTCGCCAGCAGTTTGCCGACATGGGTTATCAGAGCGATATCCGGTCGTTTCACAGCCGCTACGTCTATACCTCACGAAATAAAACGAAAAACTGGCATAACGTGACCGGCAGTACGGTGATTGCGGCCCACGAAGGCACCGCAAAAGAGCAAATTATTATTATGGCGCACCTCGATACCTACGCCCCGATGAGTGACGCCGATACGGATAATAATCTTGGCGGGCTGACGCTGCAGGGCATGGACGACAATGCCGCAGGCTTGGGCGTGATGCTCGAACTGGCCGAGCGGATGAAAGATATTCCCACCCAATATGGCATTCGTTTTGTTGCCACCAGCGGTGAAGAAGAGGGCAAACTCGGCGCTGAGAATCTCCTTAAGCGCATGAGCGCTGAGGAGAAGAAAAATACACTGCTGGTGATTAACCTCGACAACCTGATCGTCGGCGACAAGCTCTATTTCAACAGCGGGCAGAGTACGCCGGGTACCGTGCGGAAACTGACGCGCGACCGGGCCCTGGCGATAGCCCGCAGCCATGGTGTTTATGCCACCAGCAACCCTGGCGGTAACCCGGATTATCCGCGAGGCACAGGCTGCTGCAACGACGGGGAAGTGTTCGATAAGGCGGGCATTCCGGTGCTGTACGTGGAAGCGACAAACTGGGCGCTGGGCAAAAAAGATGGCTACCAGCAGCGGGCTAAATCGAAGGCCTTCCCGGACGGGACGAGCTGGCACAACGTGATGCTGGACAATCAGCAGCACATCGATCGCGCGCTGCCGCAGCGGATTGAACACCGCAGTCGTGATGTGGTGAAGGTGATGCTGCCGCTGGTGAAAGAGCTGGCGAAAGCGGGGAAAGCCTGAGGCCGTTAAGCCCGGTGGCGGCTACGCCTTACCGGGCCTACATAGGGAACGAGCCTTTGTAGGCCCGGTAAGCGCAGCGCCACCGGGCAAAAAGGTTATCACCCTTCGTGCAACCCGCACTCGCGCTTCAGCCCGAAGAATCGCGTCTCTTCTTCCGCCATTCCCGGTTCCCACTTACGCGTGGTGTGAGTATCGCCCACCGACAGATAGCCCTGGTCCCACAGCGGATGGTATTTCAGCCCGTGCTTTTGCAGATACTGATACACCGTCCGGTTATCCCAGTCGATAATCGGCAGCACTTTAAAGACCCCGCGCTGAACCGCCAGCACCGGCAAGGTTGCCCGGCTGCCGGACTGCTCGCGGCGCAGACCCGCAAACCACGTCTGCGCATTAAGCTCTTTCAGCGCCCGGTTCATCGGCTCAACTTTGTTAATCTCATTGTACTTCTCAATGCCCTCAACGCCCTGCTCCCACAGCTTGCCGTAGCGCGCCTCCTGCCAGGCCGCGCTTTCCGTCGCGCGGTAAACTTTGAGGTTCAGCCCGAGCTTGTCCGTCAGCTCGTCAATGAACTGGTAGGTTTCCGGGAACAGATAGCCGGTGTCGGTGAGGATCACCGGAATGTCCGGACGGATCTGATTCACCAGATGCAGGCTGACCGCCGCCTGAATACCAAAGCTCGACGAGAGCACATACTCTCCCGGCAGGTTTTCCAGCGCCCACGCCACGCGCCCTTCGGCGTCCAGCTTTTCAAGATGGGCATTGGTTTCTGCCAGCGCCAGAATGCGTTCGACTTTTGGCAGGTCATTAAGGGCGTTTAGATCGAGTACGGACATAATTACCTCTCGTGTTTACTCCCAGAAATCCCTGGCGGGATCGAGCACCGGGCGAATGATGCCCGCACGCACCGTAAAGTCGCCGAAGCCTTCACCCGCTTCGCGCTCTTTCGCCCAGCGCCCGACAAGCTCGTCGATGGAATCAAGAATTTCCGGCTCGGTGATGTTCTCGCGGAACATACGCGGGATGCGCGTACCGATTCGGTTACCGCCCAGGTGCAGGTTGTAACGACCCGGCGCTTTCCCCACCAGTCCGAGCTCGGCCAGCATCGCACGACCGCAGCCGTTCGGACACCCGGTGACGCGCATAACAATATGCTCGTCCGGAATGCCGTGTTTTTCCAGAATCGCTTCCACTTTGTCGGTAAACGACGGCAGGAAACGTTCCGCTTCCGCCATCGCCAGCGGACAGGTCGGGAACGACACGCAGGCCATTGAGTTTTCGCGCTGCGGCTTCACCGCATCCATCAACCCATGTTCGCGCGCCAGCTTCTCGATCTTCGCCTTCTGGCTTTCCGGCACGCCAGCAATGATCAGGTTCTGGTTAGCCGTAATGCGGAACTCGCCCTTATGGATCTTCGCAATTTCCAGCAGACCGGTTTTCAGCGGACGCCCCGGATAATCCAGAATACGGCCGTTTTCGATAAACAGCGTCAGGTGCCATTTATTGTCGATACCCTTCACCCAGCCAATGCGATCGCCGCGACCGGTGAATTCGTAAGGGCGGATCGGCTCAAACTTGATGCCCGCGCGACGCTCCACTTCCGCTTTGAACGTCTCCACGCCCACGCGCTCCAGGGTGTATTTGGTTTTCGCGTTTTTACGGTCGGTACGGTTACCCCAGTCGCGCTGGGTCGTCACCACCGCTTCCGCCACGGCCAGCGTATGCTCCAGCGGCAGGAAGCCGAACTCGCTGGCGGTACGGGCGTAGGTTTTCTTGTTACCGTGTTCGATGGACAGGCCGCCGCCCACCAGCAGGTTAAAGCCCACCAGCTTGCCGTTTTCGGCAATCGCCACGAAGTTCATGTCGTTGGCGTGCAGGTCGATATCGTTCTGCGGTGGAATAACGACCGTGGTTTTAAACTTACGCGGCAGGTAGGTCTGACCGAGGATCGGCTCTTCGTCGGTGGTCGCGACTTTTTCCTGATCGAGCCAGATCTCTGCATAGGCGCGCGTGCGCGGCAGCAGGTGCTCGGAGATCTTCTTCGCCCACTCGTACGCTTCGGCGTGCAACTCGGACTCATACGGATTCGAGGTGCAGAGCACGTTACGGTTCATGTCGTTGGCGGTCGCCAGCGCGTCCAGCCCAACGGAGTGCAGCATCTGGTGCACCGGCTTGACGTTCTTCTTCAGAATGCCGTGGAACTGGAAGGTCTGACGGTTGGTCAGACGGATGCTGCCGTAGATCGTGTTTTCACCGGCAAACTTGTCGATCGCCTGCCACTGTTTGGTGGTAATCACCCCACCCGGCAGACGGCAGCGCAGCAGCATCGCGTGACGCGGCTCCAGCTTCTGCTCTGCACGCTCGGCGCGGATGTCGCGGTCGTCCTGCTGGTACATGCCGTGGAAACGGATCAGCAGGAAGTTGTCGCCTTTGAAACCGCCGGTGAGACCGTCATTCAGATCTTCAGCAATGGTGCCACGCAGATAGTTGCTTTCCAGCTTCATGCGCTCGGCGTCTGTCAGTTTACCTTCGACCACCAGTGGCCCTGGATGTTTTTCGCTCATTAGTAGACATCTCGCTGATAACGGCGCTCAACGCGCAGCTCACTTAAAAATTCGTCCGCCGCTTCGGCATCCATACCGCCGAATTCGGCAATCACTTCCAGCAAAGTCTGCTCAACGTCTTTCGCCATGCGATTGGCGTCGCCGCAGACATAAATGTGGGCACCGTCATTGATCCAGCGCCACAGCTCTGCGCCCTGTTCGCGCAGTTTGTCTTGTACGTATACTTTTTCTTTCTGGTCGCGGGACCAGGCCAGATCGATGCGGGTCAGTACGCCTTCTTTCACATAGCGCTGCCACTCAACCTGGTAGAGGAAATCTTCAGTAAAGTGCGGATTGCCAAAGAACAGCCAGTTTTTACCCGGCGCGCCGTCTGCCGCGCGCTGCTGCATGAAAGCGCGGAACGGCGCAATGCCGGTGCCCGGGCCAATCATAATGACCGGCGTTTCCGGGTTTGCCGGCAGGCGGAAGTTATCGTTGTGCTCGATAAAGACGCGCACTTCGCCCTCTTCTTCCACGCGATCCGCCAGGAAGCCTGATGCCCCACCCGTGCGGGCGCGGCCTTCGATATCGTAACGCACTACGCCGACGGTAATATGCACTTCACTCTCCACTTCAGCCTGCGAAGAGGCGATGGAGTACAGGCGCGGAGTGAGCGGACGCAGCAGACCGATCAGCGCATCGGCATCCAGCTGAGCCGGAGAGAAGCGCACCATATCAACGATCGGCGTCGTCGCGGCGTAATGCTGAAGTTTCGCCTTGTCGCCCACCAGCGGCAGCAGGGATTCGCTGCGCGTCAAGGTGGCATAATTTTCGACGATATTCGGGGTGTTCACCGTCAGCTCAAAATGCCACTGCAGCGCATCAGAAAGCGGCTGCGTTTTACCGTCAACGGTGACAGGCTCGTCGCCTTTCAGCCACAGCAGCTCAACCAGCTCTTTCACCAGCGCCGGATCGTTCTGATACCAGACGCCCAGCGCATCGCCAGGCTGATAGCGCAGGCCCGAGTCGCCCAGATCGATTTCGATATGGCGCACATCTTTTTCTGAATCGCGGCCGGTAATTTTCTGGTTCACCGACAGGCTCGCCGTCAGCGGCGCCTCTTTGGTGTACGGGCTGGTGTGGATGTCGTTAACAGCACCCGTCGCGGTGAACGCGGCCTGCGCCGACGTCTCTTTCGGCACGCGCGCTTTTAACACCTCAACGATGCGGGCGCGCCATTCAGCGGCGGCGGCCTGGTATTCGACATCCGCGTCAACGCGGTCCAGCAGGCGCTCCGCGCCCAGCTCCGCCAGCTTGCTGTCGAAGTCTTTGCCGGACTGGCAGAAGAATTCATAGGAGGTGTCGCCCAGGCCAAAGACGGCAAACGCCGTGCCATCCAGCTTCGGCGCTTTTTTCGAGAACAGGAACTTATGCAGCGCCACCGCTTCTTCAGCGGGTTCACCTTCACCCTGCGTAGAGGTAACCACCACCAGCAGTTTTTCTGACGCGATTTGCTTAAATTTGTAATCCCCGGCGTTGACCAGGTTCACGTTCAGTTTCGCGGCCAGCAGGTCGTCGCGCAGTGCTTCGGCCACGCGGCGGGCATTGCCCGTCTGCGAGGCGGAAATCAGGGTAATGGCCGGAATTTCAACGGCTGTGGCCGGTGCACCCGCCACAGCGCCAGGCTGCTGATTGAGCATTCCCCAGAAATAACCGGAGACCCAGGCAAGCTGAGTGGGAGAAAAATCAGAGGTGGCAGCCTGAAGGCGCGCCAGTTGCTCCGGGTTCAGGGGAAGCAAATTTGAAGGTGGGGCCTGTGTTGTCATGCGTCGTTATGTTCCAGTAGCCAAGCGGACTTTAAGCGAATAAATCCAAACTGAAGATAAGGTTAACGGCGAGGATAATAACAATTAAAGAAGGGATGGAAATAATAAATAACCAAATGGACTAACCTGTTTTGGTTGTCATGCTTAGCGATAAAACCGATTAAATAACCTTATGAAATAAAAGAACAAAAACCGTTAAACACACTGAATACGAGGCGGTTGCCGCTCAGAGCCGTTTTAGTTAATGCTAAAAATTGTGCTTTCCGGTACTATGCGGCGGTTTTTTCCGCATTACTGAGAGCGATCATGTCCACCACACTGTTTAAAGATTTCACCTTCGAAGCCGCCCACCACCTTCCGCATGTCCCTGAAGGGCATAAATGTGGCCGTCTGCACGGGCATTCGTTCATGGTGCGTCTTGAGATCACCGGTGAAGTTGATCCGCATACCGGTTGGATCATGGATTTTGCCGAGCTGAAGGCGGCGTTTAAGCCGACCTACGATCGTCTGGATCACTACTACCTGAATGAGATCCCGGGCCTTGAAAACCCGACCAGCGAAGTGCTGGCAAAATGGATTTGGGATCAGATGAAACCGCGGGTACCGCTGCTGAGCGCGGTGATGATCAAAGAGACCTGCACCGCGGGCTGCATCTATCGCGGGGAGTGATGCTTGCCGGGTGGCGCTGACGCTTACCCGGCCTACAAGCGCCTCGAACCGTAGGCCCGGTAAGCGTTCGCGCCACCGGGCTTTTTTTCAGGCAATATTCAGATATTTGTGCGTCTGCATCGACAGGCGCCAGTTGCGCGCAATACAGGTTTCAATGCACAGGCGCGTTGCATCGTCTTTCTGGCTGATAGGCTGCAGGGCAATCACCCGCTGCTTTTCATCCGTCAGGGTGGCCAGCAGTTCATCCAGCGCTTCGATATCTCGCACGCGCCCTACCGGGTGCTTAATCTCATCCGCGCGCTCCAGCGCCTGAGACAGCACGTCGTACCCGCCGCGCATATTCACTTTTGGCGATACCGTCACCCAGGTGGTGTGCGAGCAGCGCACTTCATGGGTGCCGCTGGTTTCGATCTGGCAGCTGTAGCCGTTCTTTTCGAGCAGCTCGGTCAGCGGGGTCAGATCGTGGATGCAGGGTTCACCGCCGGTGATCACGACGTGACGGGCCGTCCAGCCCTGACGGCCAATAATGGCCAGCAGATCTTCGGCACTGCCCGCGCCCCACTTATCGCTCTCTTTGGTTTTCGCCAGAATGCTAAACAGCGACACTTCCCGATCTGCGAGCTTATCCCACGTATGTTTGGTGTCACACCAGGCACAGCCAACCGGGCATCCCTGTAAACGAATGAAAATAGCGGGAACGCCGGTAAAGTAACCCTCGCCTTGCAGGGTCTGGAACATCTCGTTAATCGGGTACTGCATAGTCATCTCAGTAAAGGGGATAAACGATAAGTATCGCAGATCCCCGCCGGATGGTCATGCTCCATCGGTGCTTTACGCGCCAATCGCCGCCATGAACCGTTCCGTGATTTGCTGTGGACGGGTGATCGCGCCGCCGACCACCACCGTATGCGCGCCCAGCGCCAGGCATCTGGCCGCACGTTCAGGCGTATCCACGTTGCCTTCGGCAACCACGGGCACCGTCACGGCCGCCAGCACCGCTTTCAGGAACGCGCAGTCGTTGTCAGGCAATGTATGGCCCGCGGTTTCCGCCGTGTAGCCGTATAGCGTGGTGCCGACGCAGTCGAAGCCCAGCGCCTGCGCCGTCACGGCTTCGTCCACGGAGGAGATATCCGCCATCAGCAGCACCGCGGGATAGCGTGAGCGGATGCGCGAGACCAGTGTTTCCAGAGATTCGCCGCCGGGACGTTCCCGCGCCGTCGCATCAAGCGCAATGATGTCCGGCGAGACGCTCATGAGCTCATCCACCTCTTTCATTGTCGCGGTGATAAACACCTCACTTTCAGGATAATCCCGTTTGATGATGCCGATGACCGGCAAAGACACCTGCTGCTTTATGGCCTCAATATCCGCCACGCTGTTGGCACGAATAGCCGCGGCCCCGCCCTGTGCCGCCGCCAGCGCCATGCGCGACATAATAAATGGGCTGTGCAGCGGTTCATTTTCCAGCGCCTGACAAGAGACGACCAGTTTTCCCTTCAGGTTTTCCAGTACAGTGTTCATTACGATAAGATCTCTTCCACTTCGTTTTTGATAATCGTGACGTGCGGGCCATAAATGACCTGAACGCCGTTGCCGCGCACGATAACGCCGCGCGCCCCGGTGGCTTTCAGCGCCGCGTCATTCACTTTGCTGCCGTCTTTAACCGTGACGCGAAGACGCGTGGCGCAGCAGTCCACCTCGTCCAGATTGTCTTTTCCGCCTAATCCGGCGATCACTGCAGCAGCGCGTTCGTTTTGCGGCAGACTGACTTCGTCAGCCATCGCCTCCTTTTCCCGACCTGGCGTCGCGAAATCAAAGCGGTTAATCAGATAGCGGAAGGTAAAGTAGTACAGGAAGAACCACGGTACGCCGATCAGCGGAACGAACATCCAGTTGGTTTTGGCCTCTCCCTGCAAAATGCCGAACAGCACGAAGTCGATGAAACCGCCGGAGAAGGTTTGCCCGATGGTGATATGCAGCATGTGCGCGAGCATGAATGCCAGCCCGTCAAACAGCGCATGGATGACGTAGAGTACCGGCGCAATAAACAGGAACGAGAATTCGATAGGCTCGGTAATCCCCGTCAGGAACGAGGTTAACGCCGCAGAAAGCAGCAGTCCGGCAACGCGTTTTTTGTTCTCGGGTTTTGCCGTGTGGTACATCGCCAGGCACGCCCCGAGCAGGCCAAACATCATCGTAATAAAGCGCCCGGACATGAAGCGTGACGTGCCCTCATAGAAATGTTGCGTGTTCGGGTCAGCCAGCTGAGCGAAGAAGATCCGCTGTGTGCCCTCAACCAGATGGCCGTTGACGATTTCACTCCCGCCAAGCGCGGTGGTCCAGAAAGGCAGATAGAAGATGTGGTGCAGACCGAACGGGCCCAGCATGCGGAGAATAAAGCCGTACAGCAGGGCGCCCAGATAGCCGGTCGCATCCACCAGCCCGCCCAGACCAAAAATCAGCTTCTGGAAATGCGGCCAGACCACGGTCATGAGCGCACCGACGAGTATCGCCGCCAGCGAACTGATAATAGGAACAAAGCGCGAGCCGCCAAAAAAGCCCAGGAACTGCGGAAGCGCAATTTTATTAAACCGATGATGGAGCGCGCAGGTCACCAGCCCAATCACCACGCCGCCAAACACGCCGGTTTCCAGCGTCTGAATACCCAGCGTCATGCCCTGCCCCACGGCCCCCGGGTTCTCATGCGCCAGTTTGCCGGTGAGGATCAGCAGCGCGTTGATGGTGGCATTCATCACCAGAAACGCGAGTAACGCCGCCAGACCCGCCGTGCCCTTATCGCTTTTTGCCAGCCCAACGGCCACCCCAACGGCAAACAACACCGAGAGGTTCGCAAACACGATGGATCCTGCGCTGCTCATGATGGTGAAAATGGCCTGCAGCCAGCTCACGTCTAAAAACGGATAGGCTGCCAGCGTGTTGGGATTCGATAACGCGCCGCCTATCCCCAGCAACAGACCCGCCGCAGGCAACACGGCAATCGGCAACATAAAGGATTTGCCAAAGCGCTGCGCTTTTTCAAACCATCCTCCTGAAGAAGCCCCACTGAATATTTGCATCATTTTTTCATCCCCTCATTAAACGATGAAAATTTTTACCATATAAATATTTAATAGTGAAAATTATCATCACAAACCAGGACGACGATCATACTTTTTCAAAATGACTGGCATCTTTCCCCCGCTTTCCGCCACACTAGTCGCAGAGAAACGCATTAAGGATCGAGCATGTCAGACCATGAAAACCTGCTGCTGAAGCTACGCCAGGAGGCTTCCGGGTACAGCCCAACACAACAAAAACTCGGTGAGTTTGTCCTCAGCGATCCAGCCCGGGTGCTCTACCTGACGATCACCGAGCTGGCGCGCGAGAGCCACACCAGCGAGGCCAGCGTCACGCGTCTTTGCCGGACGCTGGGCTGCAAGGGCTATAACGAATTTAAAATGGCGCTTGCGCTGGATATTCAGCAGGGCCAGCCCGCGCGTCAGGCGGGGGATGAGATTGATAACGTGGTGGATGAGTCGGTGCAGGCATTGCAGGATACCGCCAGGCTTCTTGACCGCACGCTGCTTGAAAAGGCCGCGCTGGCGCTGCATCAGGCGCAGTCGGTGCAGATTTATGGCGTTGCGGCCAGCGCGATCCTCGGGGAGTATCTCCACTACAAGCTGTTGCGTCTGGGGAAACCCGCACAGCTGTTTAGCGATATGCACCGCGCGGCCATGAATGCGACAACGCTTTCAAAAGAGACCCTGGTGGTGGCTATCTCCAGCTCGGGTTCAACGCGGGATTTACTCCACGTGGTGAAGCTTGCCCGCAAACGTGGCGTTAAGGTACTGGCTCTCAGCAATACGCCCCGCAGCCCGCTGGCGTCCCTGAGCGACATGCAGTTGGTGGCCGCCAAGCCAGAGGGGCCGCTTAGCGCGGGCGCGCTCAATGCTAAGGTTGGGGTCATGCTGCTGGTCGAGCTGCTGACTACGTCCCTGATTGCGCTGGATGGTCATTACGGCGACGTTAGCCAGCAAACAGCCAGCGCCACGCTTCCCCTTTTACTCTGAAAATCATTCGCAGGCTAAATAAAACAGCCTGCGTCTTGTGTCGTCTGATTTACGTTAAGGGGCGTTTAAATCATTTATCCGGTAAATGTTTGGTGTAACAAAGTATTATATTTATTACATTTTGAATTAAGCTAACCACCTGGTGGTCAAGCCATAAAAAACATTAAAATCAATATCTTAAAATATTAATTTTAATAAATTGAATTTTTACCCAACCTGTAATGTCCAATATCTCCACCTGATTTTCTTTCCTTAAAATAAGCTTAAGACGCCATTGATTTCGGCGTTTTATTATTTAAATGCCGTTTACTTTTGCCCGCCTACAATCCGCCTCATCAATCATAATGAGACGGTATTAATGAAGATGTTATTGATTACAGGCGTGACCGGATTTCTGGGCGGTGCAGTACTGGAAAAAATACTCACCAGCGATCAACCCGTAAAACTGCTTTTGCTCGCGCGTGCCAGCGATCCGCAGAGCGGGCTGGAGCGCGTGCTGGAGAACATGCGCAAGTTCAACGTTCCTGAGGACAAACTGGCCTCTCTGAATGTGGATAATATCCTGATTGGCGACCTCAGCCAGCCTGAAGCCTTCCTGAACGATACCCGTCTGGATCGGGTCACTCATGTCGTGAACTGTGCGGCTGTCGCCTCATTTGGTAACAACCCGCTCATCTGGAAGGTCAACGTTGAAGGAACGCTGGCGCTGGCGCGCCGTATGGAGCAAGTCTCAGGACTGCAGCGTTTCCTCCACGTGGGTACGGCAATGTCATGCACGCCGGAGCAGGATTCCCTGGTCGCCGAAAGCGCCGAATTCAGAGAGAATGCTGAACACCTGGTGGAATACACTTATTCGAAGTCAACCATCGAACAGCTGATGCGCCAGAAGTGTCCGAACCTGCCGCTGCTCATCGCCCGTCCGTCCATCGTTGTCGGCCATACCCGCCACGGCTGCACGCCGTCGAGTAGCATTTTCTGGGTCTTTAGCATGGGCCTGATGCTGCAGAAGTTTATGTGCTCCATGGAAGACAGGATCGACGTTGTTCCGGTGGATTATTGCGCCGACGCGCTGTTAATGCTGCTGAACAGCAACGCGCGTCCGGGGGAAGTGGTACACATTTCTGCCGGTGAAGAGAACAGCGTTCGCTTTGCGGATATCGATCAGGCGATGGCGCAGGCGCTGGAGAAAGCCCCCGTCGGGGATAAATATGCGCAGGTTAGCTACGAAACGCTGGTCAGAATGCGCCGCGAGTTGAAAACGATTTTTGGCCCGTGCAACGAACGTCTGATGCTAAAAGCCATGCGGTTATACGGTGCGTTTGCCACGCTTAACGTGCGCTTCAGCAACGATAAGCTGCTGAGCATGGGGATGCCGAAGCCACCCCGGTTTACGGATTATATCGCCCGCTGCGTGCAAACCACCCAGGGGCTGACGATCCCGGAGCAAATGGCGGTCGATTTTAAATAGCCCAAAAAAAATGCCAGTCATTCGACTGGCATTTTCATTTTAAGGCGTAGGCAATTATGCCTGACCTTTGATCTCTTTACGACCGTTGTATGGTGCTTTTTCGCCCAGCGCTTCTTCGATACGAATCAGCTGGTTGTATTTAGCAACACGGTCAGAACGGCTCATAGAACCAGTTTTGATCTGGCCTGCAGCGGTACCCACAGCCAGGTCGGCAATGGTAGCGTCTTCAGTTTCGCCAGAACGGTGAGAGATAACCGCGGTGTAGCCAGCGTCTTTCGCCATTTTGATCGCAGCCAGCGTTTCGGTCAGAGAACCGATCTGGTTGAATTTGATCAGGATGGAGTTAACGATGCCTTTCTCGATGCCTTCTTTCAGGATCTTGGTGTTGGTTACGAACAGGTCGTCACCCACCAGCTGGATTTTGTCGCCCAGTACTTTAGTCTGGTATGCGAAGCCAGCCCAGTCAGACTCGTCCAGACCGTCTTCGATAGACACGATTGGGTACTGTTTGGTCAGGTCTTCCAGGAAGTGAGTGAACTCTTCGGAGGTGAACGCTTTGTTGCCTTCGCCAGCCAGAACGTATTTACCGTCTTTGTAGAATTCAGATGCTGCACAGTCCATCGCCAGGGTGATGTCTTTGCCCAGCTCGTAGCCTGCAGCTTTTACTGCTTCTGCGATAACAGCCAGTGCTTCTGCGTTAGAACCCAGGTTTGGCGCATAGCCACCTTCGTCACCAACAGCCGTGTTCATGCCTTTAGCTTTCAGAACTTTAGCCAGGTTGTGGAACACTTCAGAACCCATACGTACCGCTTCTTTCAGGGATTTCGCGCCAACTGGCTGAATCATGAATTCCTGAATATCAACGTTGTTGTCTGCGTGCTCACCACCGTTGATGATGTTCATCATTGGTACAGGCATGGAGTATTTGCCTGGGGTGCCGTTCAGTTCAGCGATGTGCTCGAACAGTGGCATACCTTTCGCAGCCGCAGCCGCTTTGGCGTTTGCCAGAGAAACAGCCAGGATTGCGTTCGCACCGAAGTTAGATTTGTTTTCAGTACCGTCCAGATCGATCATGATCTTGTCGATGCCAGCCTGGTCTTTGGCGTCTTTGCCAATGATTGCCTGAGCAATAGGACCGTTTACAGCGCCAACCGCTTTCAGTACGCCTTTACCCAGGAAGCGAGATTTGTCGCCATCGCGCAGTTCCAGCGCTTCGCGGGAACCGGTAGAAGCACCTGATGGAGCAGCTGCCATACCAACGAAACCACCTTCCAGGTGAACTTCGGCTTCAACGGTCGGGTTACCACGGGAGTCGATGATTTCACGACCGATGACTTTAACGATTTTGGACATTAGATTTTCCTCAGTACAAGTTAAACTAAAACTCCAGACAAACAACGCGTACCAAAGGTACGCGTTGCCGTTCTAACTTTTTTTACTTCGCCTGACGCTTCTGGTAGTCACTGGCGGCCTTCACAAAGCCTGCAAACAGCGGATGCCCGTCACGTGGCGTTGAAGTAAATTCCGGGTGGAACTGGCAGGCGACAAACCACGGATGGTTTGGCACTTCAATGATCTCGACTAACTGATCATCCCCGGAGCGTCCCGCAACACGCAGGCCCGCGGCTTCAATAGGTTTCAACAACATGTTGTTGACTTCATAGCGGTGACGATGGCGCTCGGTGATGACCGGCTCGCCATACAGCTTGCGAACCACGCTATCGTCAGTCAGCTGGCAGGCCTGTGCGCCAAGACGCATGGTGCCACCCAGATCGCTCTTCTCGGTACGGACTTCGACGTTACCTTCTTCGTCACGCCATTCGGTGATAAGCGCCACAACAGGGTACTTACAGTCTGGCACAAATTCCGTAGAGTTCGCGTTTTCCATTCCCGCTACGTTGCGCGCAAATTCGATCAGCGCAACCTGCATACCCAGACAGATGCCGAGGTATGGAATATTGTTTTCACGCGCATAGCGCGCGGTGGCGATCTTGCCTTCTACACCACGGTAGCCGAAGCCGCCAGGGATAAGAATAGCATCCAGATCTTTCAGGATTTCAACGCCACGCGTTTCAACATCCTGCGAATCAATCAGCTTGATGTTCACGGAGACACGGTTCTTCAGACCACCGTGTTTCAGCGCTTCGATCACGGACTTATAGGCATCCGGCAGCTCAATGTACTTGCCGACCATACCGATAGTCACTTCGCCTGCCGGGTTGGCTTCTTCGTAAATAACCTGTTCCCATTCAGACAGGTTAGCTTCCGGACAGTTCAAGCTGAATCGTTTACAAATATAATCGTCCAGGCCCTGAGATTTCAACAGGCCCGGGATTTTATAAATGGAATCGACATCTTTCATTGAAATAACGGCTTTTTCAGGCACGTTACAGAACAATGCAATTTTCGCACGTTCGTTCGCCGGCACCGCACGATCGGAACGGCAAACCAGGATGTCTGGCTGAATACCAATGGAGAGCAGCTCTTTAACAGAGTGCTGAGTCGGTTTGGTTTTCACTTCACCTGCAGCGGCCATGTACGGCACCAGCGTCAGGTGCATGAACAGCGCGTGTTCACGGCCAATGTCTACCGCCAGCTGACGAATCGCTTCCAGGAATGGCAGGGATTCGATATCACCCACGGTACCGCCGATTTCAACCAGCACCACGTCGTGGCCTTCGCCACCCGCAACAATGCGTTCTTTGATGGCGTTAGTGATGTGCGGGATAACCTGAACGGTGGCACCCAGATAATCACCACGGCGCTCTTTACGCAGAACGTCGGAGTAGATGCGGCCGGTCGTGAAGTTGTTACGACGGGTCATTTTGGTGCGGATGAAACGCTCGTAGTGGCCAAGATCCAGATCGGTTTCAGCGCCGTCTTCAGTAACGAACACTTCCCCGTGTTGGATTGGGCTCATGGTGCCCGGATCGACGTTGATGTACGGATCCAGTTTCATCATGGTCACATTGAGGCCACGGGCTTCAAGAATGGCTGCGAGGGAGGCTGCGGCAATGCCTTTACCCAGAGAGGATACGACCCCGCCGGTCACAAAAATATAGTTCGTTGTCATGCTGAACCTGAGAAGTTAGGGTGAAACGATGGAATAACCAGGACGGGAAAGTAGTATACCCGAACACGGCGAGCGCCACAAACTTTCATTCTCCGTCTCCATTCCAGGCCATGACAAACATAAGGAGTGAGAAAATAGCCCCTTTTGGGTAAATGTTTTTGACGCAAATCAAGCGCTTGTCATTTAAAAAATCACACAAATTGCGCTTGATCGCAAAATTTCGTTAGAGATCAGATTCCTGGCGCTTTACTTCCTGCCAGACTTCTTCCATCGCGTCGAGGTCAATACCGCTCATTTCCAGGCCTCGCGAGGCGACAATCCGCTCCACTTCGCGAAAGCGGCGTTCGAATTTCAGGTTGGCTTTTTGCAGTGCCGTTTCCGCTTTTACACCCAGGTGGCGAGAAAGGTTGACGGTCGCAAACAGCAGATCGCCCATCTCTTCCTCAAGCTTTGCTTCCTCCACCACCGCCTGCTGCGCTTCGTGCATGACCTCGTCAATCTCTTCGTGCACTTTATCCAGCACCGGGCCGAGGGAGGTCCAGTCAAACCCCACCGCGGAGCAGCGTTTCTGTATTTTGTGCGCGCGCATCAGCGCGGGCAGGCTCAGCGGGATATCATCCAGCGCGGAGTGCTGGGATTTTTCTGCCCGCTCTGCACTTTTGATCTGCTCCCAGCGGGCCAGCACTTCGGTGCTGTTTTCTGCGGTGGCGTCACCAAAAATATGGGGATGACGGCGCTCAAGCTTGTCGCTGATGGCAGCGCAAATATCGTCAAAGTTAAAGCGCCCTTCTTCCTGCGCCATCTGCGCGTAGAACACCACCTGGAACAGCAGATCGCCCAGCTCGCCGCGCAGGTCGTCAAAATCTTCACGGGAAATGGCGTCCAGCACCTCGTAGGTCTCTTCAAGGGTGTACGGGGCGATGGTGGCGAAAGTCTGCTCTTTGTCCCACGGGCAGCCGTTTTCCGGGTCGCGCAGGCGTGTCATGATGCCGAGCAGGCGGTCGATTTGAGTCATAGTTCTGTCCTGATGAAAAAATGCCGGGTGGCGGCGTTGCCTTACCCGGCCTACGGAAGAGGATGTTTAGCCGCCGTGCAGACGACGCGCGTCAATCACATCCGGCACCTGGTTCAGCTTGCCGAGCACGCGGCCCAGCACCTGCAGGTTGTAGATTTCGATAGTCATATCGATGGTGGCAAGCTGCTCGCGGGTATCGCTGCGGCTGGCAACGCCCAGCACGTTGACCTTCTCGTTGGCGAGAATAGTCGTAATGTCGCGCAGCAGGCCGCTGCGGTCGTTGGCGGTAACACGCACCACCAGCGAGTAGCCAGCGGAATAGCTTTCCCCCCAGACCGCTTCCACGATGCGCTCCGGCGCATGGGACTGAAGCTCGGCAAGCTGGTCGCAGTCGGAACGGTGAATCGAAATTCCGCGCCCCTGGGTGATAAAGCCGACGATATCATCCCCTGGGATTGGCTGGCAGCAGCGGGCGATGTGGTGCATCAGGTTACCGACACCTTCGACCACCACGCGGCCGTTGTCCTTGCTGCGCTGCTGCGGCGCGTAG
Organism: Enterobacter sp. ku-bf2; assembly: GCF_001742765.1. Classification (NCBI taxonomy): domain Bacteria; kingdom Pseudomonadati; phylum Pseudomonadota; class Gammaproteobacteria; order Enterobacterales; family Enterobacteriaceae; genus Enterobacter; species Enterobacter sp. ku-bf2. The sequence goes on along the minus strand of NZ_MDVW01000012.1, from coordinate 501,871 downwards.
GTTTTCTGCTGCAGCTGCTTCAGCGCCGCCGCGTCCTGCTCTTCCGCGCTTGGCTTATTGAACTGCGCCTGCAGGAAGTTCACCATCTGATTCAGACGAATATCACCGCCGCCAATGGCCGCTAACAGCTCATCAAGCTCGTTGAAGTTGTAGCGCGGCAGCAGGAATTTCTCCGCCTCTTTCAGGCTGATTCCGATATGCTCCAGCTCGTCGTCGAGGATCTGACGACCGGCAAGGATATTCTTGTCACGATCCTGTTTACGGAACCAGGCATGAATTTTCGAGCGTCCGCGGCTGGTGGTGACATACCCCAGGTTCGGGTTCAGCCAGTCCCGGCTCGGGTTCGGCTGCTTCTGGGTAATGATTTCAATCTGGTCACCCATCTGCAGTTGATAGGTGAACGGTACGATACGCCCGCCAATTTTCGCCCCGATGCAGCGGTGCCCCACATCGCTATGGATGTGGTAGGCAAAATCGAGCGGCGTAGAGCCGGCCGGCAGGTCAACAACGTCCCCTTTCGGCGTAAAGACATACACCCGATCGTCAAAGACCTGGCTGCGCACTTCGTCGAGCATCTCGCCGGAATCGGCCATCTCTTCCTGCCACGCAATCAGCTTACGCAGCCAGGCAATGCGGTCTTCGTGGCCTGAACGCGCCCCGCCGGACGTGCCTTCTTTGTATTTCCAGTGCGCGGCAACGCCCAGTTCGGCATCTTCATGCATCTGTTTGGTGCGGATTTGAATCTCGACCGTTTTACCACCCGGGCCAAGCACCACGGTATGGATAGATTGATAGCCGTTCGGTTTGGGGTTGGCGACATAGTCATCGAACTCATCCGGCAGATGACGGAAGTGAGTGTGTACTATCCCCAGCGCGGCGTAGCAGTCCTGCAGACGCTCCGCCACGATACGCACGGCGCGCACGTCAAACAGCTCGTCAAAGGCGAGGTGTTTCTTCTGCATTTTGCGCCAGATGCTGTAGATGTGTTTTGGTCGACCGTAGACTTCGGCGCGCACGTTCTCTTCTTTCATCGCCTGACGCAGGCCACCGACAAACTCCTCGATATAGTGCTCGCGATCGATACGGCGCTCGTGCAGGAGTTTGGCAATCCGTTTATATTCCGCCGGGTGCAGATAGCGGAAGCAGTAATCTTCCAGCTCCCATTTCAGCTGACCAATCCCTAAGCGGTTCGCCAGCGGCGCATAGATGTTTGTACACTCTTTGGCGGCCAGCACGCGCTCGTCTTCTGGCGCATCCTTCACCTCTCGCAGGTGGGCAATACGCTCGGCCAGCTTGATGACCACGCAGCGGAAATCATCCACCATGGCCAGCAGCATCCGGCGAACGTTATCGACCTGCTCTGAGGAGACGGAATCGGTGTGCGCGGCTTTAAGCTGGCGGATAGCCGCCATATCGCGTACGCCGTGGATCAGCGCGACGACGGATTTCCCGACGCTGTCGCGCAGCACGTCTTCGCTGACCACGTCCGCATCCGCGAGGGGGAAGAGCAGCGCGGCCTGCAACGTTTCGATGTCCATGTTCAGCATGGACAGGATTTCAACCATCTCCACGCCGCGCCACAGGAGAAGATCGGCGTCGGGATGCCCCTGCGTGGTGCGCAGACAATAGGCCCAGGTTTCGGTTAAGCGTTCACACGACTGCTGGCTGGAAATTCCCAGACTTGCGATCCATTTTTGTGGGTCAAACTCCCCAGCTTTATTGAGATGTGCACTTCTTACCGCAACCATTGTCCTCTCCTTTAGGGACCAGGGCCTGTCGAAGTCGACAAGCCAAACAAATTAGATGTGCTCGAACAACACCATCGATTCCAGATGCCCAGTGTGCGGGAACATGTCCAGCATTGCCAGACGCTGAATCTGGTAACCCGCGCTGAGTAATGCCTCGCTGTCCCGGGCAAGCGTTGCCGGGTTACAGGAAACATAGACCACACGCTTCGGCGCGAGTTTAATAATATGTGCCATCACGCCCGGGGCACCGCCACGTGCCGGGTCGAGCAAAATTTTATCGAAGCCCTGCTTTGCCCACGGCTGTTGGGTGACATCTTCCTCAAGATTTTGATGAAAGAATGTCACATTTTGCAAGCCGTTCTGCCGCGCGTTCTCTTGCCCTTTCGCCACCAGCGCCTCAACGCCTTCCACGCCGACGACGCTGGCCGCTTCTCGCGCCAGCGGCAGCGTGAAGTTGCCCATTCCGCAGAACAGATCGAGCACCCGGTCGCTTTTCTGAACATCCAGCCACGCCAGCGCTTTCGCCACCATCTGCTGGTTAACGCCATCATTGACCTGAATGAAATCTCGCGGACTGAACGTTAAGCGTAGTCCGTTTGACGCATACCAGGGCGCCTCACCGGTAACCTGTTCAAGTATCTCGCTTTGTGGTGCAAGGAAAAGCGCCAGGTCGTGGGAATGCGAAAAGCGTTCCAGTTTTTCGCGATCTTTTTTCGACAACGGCGCGGTATGGCGCAGCACCATCAGCGGGCCATTGTTTGCCATGACCAGTTCGACATGCCCAAGATGGCGAACGCCGTCCAGCCCGGAGAGGCAGATGCGCACTTCCGGAAGCAATGCCTCAATATGGGGCACCAAAATGGGGCACTGCTTCACGTCAACGATGTCGCTGGAGCCGGCCTTGCGAAACCCCATCTCCAGCCGCTCCGTTTTTGGCTGATAGCTGAGGCTCAGGCGTGCGCGACGACGATAGCCCCAGGGCGCATCGGCAAGAATTTCGTTAACGTCATGTTTAAGCAGACGCGCCAGCGCGCGGCTTTTGCTTTTTTGCTGTAATTCTGTGCTCGCGTGCTGTTGCTGGCAGCCGCCACACACGCCAAAATGAGGACAGCGGGGCGCCACACGCTCCGGGCTATCGTTGAGTCGACGCTTAACCTGCCCGCGCGCAAACTGGCGTTTATCTTCCGTCAGCGTAATTTCTGCTCGTTCTGCTGGCAGTAAACCTGTTATAAACAGAGCCTTACCATTGTGGCGTGCCACTCCCTGACCAAACGGATCAAGGTCCGTGGCCTCAACAGTGATGATTTGACGCGTCGTCACGCGTCGCTTTGCAGAGTAGAATTGCGCCATCGCCGAGATTTTTCTCACATAAACATAATTATCTTAATTGTCCCATAACGGAACGCCATGACCAACTACAGCCTGCGCGCGCGCATGATGATTTTGATCCTCGCCCCCACCGTTCTCATCGGTTTGCTGCTGAGTATCTTCTTTGTGGTGCACCGCTATAACGATTTGCAGCGACAGCTGGAGGATGCAGGCGCCAGCATTATCGAACCGCTTGCCGTCTCCAGCGAGTACGGCATGAACCTGCAAAACCGCGAATCCATTGGGCAGTTAATCAGCGTACTCCACCGCCGCCACTCGGACATCGTACGCGCCATTTCCGTTTACGACGAACATAACCGCCTGTTTGTCACCTCGAATTTTCATCTCGATCCGGCAGCCCTGAAGATCCCGGACGGTACGCCGTTCCCGCGTCACCTCACCGTATTGCGGCGCGGCGATATCATGATCCTGCGCACGCCGATCGTGTCGGAGAGTTATTCCCCCGATGAGTCTGCGCAATCCGACGCCAAATCCAGCAATAATATGCTGGGATATGTGGCGCTGGAGCTGGATCTCAAGTCGGTCCGGCTACAGCAGTACAAAGAGATTTTCATCTCCGGCGTGATGATGCTGTTCTGCATCGGCATTGCGCTGATCTTCGGTTGGCGCCTGATGCGCGACGTGACGGGTCCCATCCGCAACATGGTTAACACGGTTGACCGCATTCGCCGGGGACAGCTCGACAGCCGTGTGGAAGGGTTTATGCTGGGCGAGCTGGATATGCTGAAAAACGGCATCAACTCGATGGCGATGTCGCTGGCGGCCTATCACGAAGAGATGCAGCACAACGTTGACCAGGCGACGTCCGACCTGCGCGAAACGCTGGAGCAGATGGAGATCCAGAACGTTGAGCTGGATCTGGCGAAAAAGCGCGCTCAGGAAGCGGCGCGTATCAAATCGGAATTCCTTGCCAATATGTCGCACGAGCTACGCACGCCGCTCAATGGCGTGATCGGCTTTACCCGTCTGACCCTGAAAAGCGAGCTGAATCCTACTCAGCGCGATCACCTGCACACCATTGAACGCTCGGCCAACAACCTGCTGGCGATCATCAACGACGTGCTGGACTTCTCCAAGCTGGAAGCGGGCAAGCTGATCCTCGAGAGTATTCCCTTCCCGCTGCGCAGCACGCTCGATGAAGTGGTGACGCTGCTCGCGCACTCGTCGCACGACAAAGGCCTTGAGCTGACGCTTAATATTAAAAACGACGTGCCGGATAACGTCATTGGCGATCCGCTGCGCCTGCAGCAGGTCATTACCAACCTTGTCGGGAACGCCATTAAATTCACCGAAAGCGGTAATATCGACGTCCTGGTAGAGAAACGCTCGATCAGCAGCAATAAGGTCCAGATTGAAGTCCAGATCCGCGATACCGGCATCGGCATTCCGGAGCGCGACCAGTCGCGTCTGTTCCAGGCGTTCCGTCAGGCGGATGCCAGTATCTCCCGCCGTCATGGCGGCACCGGTCTGGGGCTGGTGATCACCCAGCGTCTGGTGAACGAGATGGGCGGCGATATCTCTTTCCACAGCCAGCCAAATCGCGGTTCAACTTTCTGGTTCCACATTAATCTGGACCTCAATCCGAACGTGCTGACCGATGGCCCGGTAACGGACTGCCTGAAAGGCAAGCGTCTGGCCTACGTTGAACCTAACGCTGCGGCGGCGCAGTGTGCGCTCGACATCTTAAGCACCACGCCGCTGGAGGTGGTCTACAGCCCAACCTTCTCCGCTCTGGCCGTTGAGCATTATGACATCCTGCTGATGGGGATCCCGGTCACCTTCACCGGCGAGCTGACCATGCAGCAGGAGCGGCTGGCGAAAGCCGCGTCGATGACCGACTACCTGCTGCTGGCGCTGCCTTGCCACGCGCAACTGAATGCAGAAGAGTTGAAAAATGACGGGGCCGCCGCCTGCTTGCTTAAACCGCTCACTGCGACCCGCCTGCTGCCCGCGCTCACGGAATATTGCCGTCTTAGCCAGCATGCCCTTCCGCTGATTAACGATGAGCAAAAATTGCCGATGAGCGTGATGGCGGTGGATGACAATCCGGCCAACCTGAAGCTCATTGGCGCATTGCTTGAAGACCAGGTTCAGCATGTTGAGCTGTGCACCAGCGGCGCGCAGGCGGTTGAACAGGCTAAGCAGATGCAGTTCGATTTAATCCTGATGGATATTCAGATGCCGGGCATGGACGGCATTCGGGCCTGCGAGCTGATCCACCAGCTGCCGCATCAGCAGCAAACGCCGGTTATTGCTGTCACCGCGCACGCGATGGCGGGCCAGAAGGAGAAACTGCTGAGCGCCGGGATGAACGATTACCTGGCAAAGCCCATCGATGAAGAGAAACTTCATAGCCTGCTGTTGCGCTACAAGCCGGGTCATATTGGCGGAACGTACACGGTTTCCAGCGAGCAGGCTGAGATAAGCGTTAATCAGAACGCCACCTTTGACTGGCAGCTTGCGCTGCGCCAGGCGGCAGGTAAACCCGATCTCGCCCGCGACATGCTGCAAATGCTGGTCGCGTTTCTGCCGGAAATTCGCAATAAGGTGGAAGAGCAGCTGGTGGGTGAAAACCCGGAAGATCTGCTGGACGCAATCCACAAGCTGCACGGTAGCTGCGGGTACAGCGGCGTACCGCGGCTGAAAAACCTCTGTCAGTTGCTGGAGCAGCAGCTGCGTGCGGGCACGCCGGAATCGGAGCTTGAACCGGAGTTCCTGGAGCTGCTGGATGAAATGGATAACGTGACGCGGGAAGCAATGAAGGTGTTGGGGAGCTGAGGTAAAAGCCCGGTGGCGCTACGCTTACCGGGCCTACAGGTGCACTAACGTAGGCCGGGTAAGGCGAAGCCGCCACCCGGCAATCACAGCTAAAATGCCTGCCCCACTTTCAGCACCGCCGCGATATTTCTTGCGGCCATCCTGACGTTCTCGCCGGCATTTTCCAGCGCGTCTTCCAGCGAGCAGATGGTGTAGATCACGCTAAACACCGCATCAATCCCGTGATCGTGTACCACGCCAACGTCCGCCGTCAGGCTTCCTGCAATGCCGATAACGGGTTTGTTAAAGCGTTTCGCCACCTTCGCCACCCCCACCGGGACTTTGCCGTGGATCGTCTGGCTGTCAATGCGGCCTTCACCGGTGATCACCAAATCCGCATCGGCCACCTGGTCGGCCAGGTGTAGCGCATCGGTCACGATCTCAATGCCCTGGCGCAGCTGCGCGCCGCAAAAGGCGTAGAGCGCCGCGCCCATGCCCCCCGCTGCGCCGCCGCCAGCAAGGTTTAGCACATCAATATCCAGGTCCCGGGCAATCACGCTCGCATAGTGCGCAAGCGCGTTGTCCAGGGTGACGATCATCTCGGGTGTGGCCCCCTTCTGCGGGCCGAATACCGCTGACGCGCCGTCCTTCCCGGTAAGCGGATTGGTGACATCGCAGGCCACCTCAATCCGGCACTCCGCCAGACGTCTGTCCAGCCCGCTCAGGTCGATACGCGCGAGTTTTCCCAGCTCGCCCCCGCCCAGCCCAAGGGGCTGTTCATTGTCGTCCAGCAGCTTCGCCCCCAGCGCCTGCACCATGCCTGCGCCGCCGTCATTGGTGGCGCTGCCGCCAATGCCAATAATGATATGCTTAACGCCCGCATCCAGCGCGTGACGAATCAGTTCGCCCGTGCCCCAGGAGGTGGTTTTTAGCGGATTACGCTGCGAAGGCGCAACCAACTCCAGGCCGCTTGCCGCCGCCATTTCAATAAAGGCGCTCTGCTTATCTCCGGACAAGCCATAGAACCCCTCCACGCGCTCGCCCAGCGGGCCGGTCACCGGAACATGCACAATGCTTCCCTGCGTTGCTGCGATCATCGCCTCAACCGTCCCTTCGCCACCGTCCGCGACCGGCAGTTTCACATAAACCGCCTCGGGAAAGATCTCGCGAAAACCACGTTCTATCGCTGTCGCAACCTCAAGCGCACTCAAACTTTCCTTATACGAGTCCGGTGCGATAACAATTTTCATAAGCCATCCTTACGCATAGTCGTTACGTTAAGCATACACCACGTAAAAGACCGCTCGTGGGAGCGGTCCCAATGCGTTTATCGTACCATGCACGGACGTTTATTGTCGAATGTCCAGTCGGGGATCAAATACTGCATCGCCATCGCATCGTCGCGCGCGCCCAGACCGCGTTTCTGATACAACTCATGGGCCTTCATGACCTGATCCATATCCAGCTCAACCCCCAACCCCGGCGTGGAAGGCACCTGCACCATGCCGCCTTTGATCTCAAACGGCTGCTTAGTCAGACGCTGATTACCTTCCTGCCAGATCCAGTGGGTGTCGATAGCGGTGATGGTGCCCGGCGCGGCGGCGGCGACGTGCGTGAACATCGCCAGAGAGATATCGAAGTGGTTGTTGGAGTGCGAACCCCAGGTCAGGCCAAACTCATGGCACATCTGCGCCACGCGCACCGAGCCCTGCATCGTCCAGAAGTGCGGGTCAGCCAGCGGAATGTCGACTGACTGGAGGGATAAGGTATGCCCCATCTGACGCCAGTCGGTAGCAATCATATTGGTCGCGGTTGGCAGCCCTGTAGCGCGACGGAATTCCGCCATCACTTCACGGCCAGAGAAGCCTTGTTCAGCACCGCATGGATCTTCCGCATACGCCAGCACGCCTTTCAGCTGCTTGCCGATCGCGATCGCTTCATCAAGCGACCAGGCACCGTTCGGATCCAGCGTCACGCGCGCCTGCGGGAAGCGTTTTGCCAGCGCGGTGATGGCTTCCGCCTCTTCTTCCCCGGCCAGCACGCCGCCCTTCAGTTTAAAATCGTTGAAGCCATATTTCTCGTAAGCGGCTTCCGCCAGGCGCACCACAGCATCCGGGGTCATTGCCTCGTCGTGGCGAAGCCGGTACCAGTCGCATTGTTCTTCGGGCTGGCTCTGGTACGGCAGTGGCGTCAGCTTGCGGTCGCCGACAAAGAACAGATAGCCCAGCATTTCCACTTCGCTGCGCTGCTGCCCCTCGCCCAGCAGCGACGCAACGTTAACGCCCAGATGCTGGCCCAGCAGATCCAGCATCGCGGCTTCAATTCCGGTCACCACGTGGATAGTGGTGCGCAGATCGAAGGTCTGCAGGCCCCGGCCCCCGGCATCGCGATCGGCAAAGGTATTGCGCACGGTGTTGAGGACATTTTTATACGTCCCCAGCGTTTTGCCCACTACCAGCGGAATGGCCTCTTCCAGGGTTTTGCGGATCTTCTCCCCGCCCGGAATTTCGCCCACGCCGGTATGGCCAGCATTGTCTTTGATAATGACAATGTTGCGGGTAAAGAACGGCGCGTGCGCGCCGCTCAGGTTCATCAACATGCTGTCATGGCCCGCAACCGGAACGATCTGCATGGCGGTGACGACAGGGGTAGAAAAAGTACTCATCATTCAATCCTTTTATCAGTGACGTCCGAAAACAGGGCGCTTACGGTCAAATGTCCAGCCGGAAATAAGGTACTGCATCGGGCCCGCGTCGTTACGCGCGCCGCCCGGCAATTTTTTATACGCCTCATGGGCTTTCTGGATCCGATCCCAGTCCAGCTCCACGCCCAGGCCCGGCGCATCCGGTACGGCAATTTTGCCCTCTGTGATTTCCAGCGGATTTTTCGTCAGGCGGGCTTCCCCTTCCTGCCAAATCCAGTGGGTGTCGATGGCGGTCGGGTTACCCGGCGCTGCGGCGCCAACGTGGGTAAACATCGCCAGCGAAATATCAAAGTGATTGTTCGAGTGACAGCCCCAGGTGAGCCCCCAGTCATCGCACAGCTGGGCCACGCGCACTGCGCCGGAGAGCGTCCAGAAGTGCGGGTCCGCCAGCGGTATGTCGACGGCGTTCAGCATCACCGCGTGCCCCATTTCGCGCCAGTTCGTGGCGACCATATTGGTCGCCACCGGCAGCCCGGTGGCACGACGGAACTCGGCCATCACTTCGCGGCCCGAGAAGCCCTGCTCCGCGCCGCAGGGGTCTTCCGCATAGGTCAGAACATCCCCCAGCCCTTTGCACAGGCTAATGGCTTCATCCAGCAGCCATGCGCCGTTGGGATCGACGGTGATCCGTGCATCCGGGAAGCGCCGTTTCAGCGCCCGGGCCGTTTCAATCTCCTGCTCGCCGGGCAGCACGCCGCCCTTCAGCTTGAAATCCTTAAAGCCGTAGCGATCCTGCGCCGCCTCGGCCAGCCGCACCACCGCGTCGCTGGAGAGCGCTTCCTGGTGGCGCAACTGATACCAGTCGTGGTCGCCCGCGGTTCGGGCCAGATAGGGGAGGTCGGTTTTATTGCGATCGCCAACGTAGAACAGATAGCCCAGCACGGTGACTGCATCGCGCTGTTTGCCGGGCCCCAGCAGTTCGCAGACCGGGACATTGAGCGCCTTCCCCAGTAAATCAAGCAGAGCCGCTTCCAGGGCAGCGACCGCGTTGACGCGCAGTTCAAACGTCCAGGCACCTTTACCGAACGTCTCAAAGTCAGCCGACTGATTGCCCTTATGCACCCGCTGAACCACCTTGTTCAGGCGGGCAATCTCCTGCCCCACGACCTGCGGAATGGCATCGACCAGCGTCTGGTAAATCACCTCTCCGCCTGGCGCCTCGCCCACGCCGGTATTTCCTGCGCTGTCTTTCAGCACGACGATATTACGGGTAAACCAGGCGTTATGCGCACCGCCAATATTGAGCAGCATGCTGTCCTGCCCGGCCACCGGGATGACCTTCATCTCAGTGATGGTTGGGCTCGATTGCGTTGTCATCAGCCACGCTCCGCAACAGGTTTAAGTTCGACGCGTTTGATATCCCCCACCAGCACCAGGTAACTCAGCACCGCCACCAGCGCATGCACACCCACGTAGATTAGCGCACCGTTGAACGATCCGGTGGTGCCGACGATGTAGCCGATAGCGATGGGTGTAACAATCCCGGAGATATTGCCGAACATGTTGAACAGACCGCCGCTCAGACCGCTGATCTCTTTCGGGGCCGTATCCGCCATCACCGCCCAGCCCAGCGCGCCAATACCTTTGCCGAAGAAGGCCATCGCCATAAAGCCGATAATCATCCACTCGGCATTGACGTAGTTACAGAACACCATGGTCATGGAGAGCAGCATACCGAGCACGATAGGCGTTTTACGCGCGATGTTCAGGGAACCGGTGCGGCGCATCAGCCAGTCGGAAATGACCCCGCCGAGCACGCCTCCCACGAAGCCGCAGATGGCCGGAACCGAGGCGACAAACCCCGCTTTAAGAATCGACATGCCGCGTGCCTGCACCAGGTAAACCGGGAACCAGGTGATGAAAAAGTAGGTCAAGGCGTTGATACAGTACTGGCCCAGATAGATCCCGATCATCATGCGCGAACCGACGAGCTGCCTGATCTGCGCCCATTTCTGGCTGAACGGGACTTTCGCCGTCGAGGATTTCTGATCCATGTTGATCAGCGCGCCGCCTTCTGCGATGTACTCCAGCTCTTTTTTGTTTACGCCAGGATGCTGGTTGGGTTCGTGGATCACTTTCAGCCAGATAAAGCTGATGACGATCCCGAGTCCGCCCATAAAGAAGAACACGTGCGACCAGCCCACCTCATGGGTCAGCCAGCCCATAATGGGCGCAAAGATCACCGTCGCGAAGTACTGTGCGGAGTTAAAAATCGCCACCGCCGTTCCCCTCTCCTGCGCCGGGAACCAGGCCGCCACAATGCGGCTGTTGCCCGGGAAAGAAGGCGCTTCCGCTAACCCCACCAGGAAGCGCAGCGTGAAGAGCGCCACGATAATGCCGAAGCCGCTGAAGATATCGACGAAGCCCTGCAGCAGGGTAAAGGCAGACCAGATGAAGATGGACCAGAAATAGACCCGTTTAGAGCCAAAGCGGTCCAGCAGCCAGCCGCCAGGAATTTGCCCGATGACGTAGGCCCACGAGAAGGCGGAGAAAACGTAACCCATGCCCACGGGATCGAGGCCGATATCTTTTGCCATTTCCGAGCCGGCAATCGACAGCGTGGCGCGGTCACCATAGTTAAAGGACGTGACGATAAACAGCATCACCACTATCCAGTAGCGGGCATTAGTGCGCTTTTCAGCGCTGCTCGCTGCGTGGCTTAATGAACTCATTGTTGCACTCCTGAAACATAGCTTTCGCCTGATTCATTCTGTACAGCACCGGTAGGGTAAGCAGAATGAGATAGATTTTGTCGTTTTGGTACGGCCTGAAGCCGTTTTATCGTGACCGGGAAAGTATATGAAGGAGTGCCTCTTCACCTCACCGTGCAAAAACACAGTATTAAAGGGTGTGAGGGAGGTTGTTTAGGGCATAAGCCCAGAGGAGTGGAAGGTGGTTCACGGAAATGGCGTTTGGGGCGGGGGTAATGCCGGGTGGCGGCTACGCCTGACCCGGCCTGGAAAACCCGTAGGCCCGCGCAAGCGAAGCGCCGCCGGGCAGCGTGTTATTTGAGAAGTGAGGCCCAGTTCTCCACCCACGGGTTTGATTCGCTTTCTGGCTCCGGGTGCTCACCCGCATCAATCAGCAGCATCTCGCCCACGCGCTGGGCGCTCTGCTCCTGCAGGAGCGCATCGAACTGCTTGCCGCCGCCGCAGAAGTTAGCGTAAGAGCTATCGCCGAGGGCGATGATGCCGTAGTGAACATCTGGCTGATAGCCAAGCTGGTCTTTAATGCCCTGGAACAGCGGCACGATGCTGTCCGGCAGATCGCCCTGCCCGGTGGTGGAGGTCACCACCAGAATGTATTTATCTTTATACTTTTCCCAGTCCGCCAGCTCCGGATCTTCATAGACCGTGGCTTTATGACCCTGGCTTGCCAGAATCGCCTCCGCCTCTTCCGCGACCAGCAGCGAGTTGCCGTACATTGTGCCGACAAAAATGCCTACTTCAGCCATGCTATTTTCCCATATTGAATGCGCTTACTCTTCATCCTGAACGTTGCCCGATACAAACTCAACCCTTTCATTTTCGGGGAGTTGTCCGAGCCAGCCAAACTGTGACAGCGCCTGCATCCAGACGTCGTCCAGCCCCGCGCGGATAGTCAGCGGCTCGCCGGTAAACGGGTGCGTCAGGCTGAGCTCGCTTGCGTGTAACATCAGACGATGGCAGCCAAAATGCTCGGCCGCGCTGCGGTTCTGGCGCAAATCACCGTGTTTGCTGTCGCCAATAATCGGGTGGCGCAGATGCGCAAGATGGCGTCGCAGCTGGTGCTTACGCCCGGTTTTGGGCAGAAGCTCAACCAGGCTGTAGCGTGTGGTCGGAAATTTGCTGGTGGCCACCGGCATTTCCGTCGTCGCCATGCCGCGATAATCCGTCACGGCCGGCTGCGGGTCTTTGTCATCCCGGGCAAATTTATCGGCGATTTTGTCCAGTTCCTCCACCAGCGGGTAGTCCAGGGTGGCGGACTCGGTCAGCCAGCCACGCACGACCGCGTGATAGCGCTTCTGGATCTGGTGCTGTTCGAACTGCTGCGCCAGCAGACGGCCAGCTTCGCTGGAAAGCCCCATCAGCAGCACGCCGGAGGTCGGCCTGTCGAGGCGATGGGCGGTAAACACATGCTGACCAATCTGGTCGCGAACGGTCTGCATCACCACCACTTTCTCGTCGCGATCCAGCCAGCTGCGGTGCACCAGCCAGCCTGACGGTTTATTCACCGCCACCAGCCACTCGTCCTGATAGAGGATCTCAAGCGTCATGCATCTTCACCGGCAAACAGGGCATCCAGTTTTTCCAGTTCGACCAGCATGACGTCGCGCGCAGGGTGCGTCGCTTCGAGCGCCATTTCATAATAGGGAGAGACAGCAAACGCCTGCGGCAAGGGGTGCCCCCCCTCAAGCAGGGCGTGCATGCGCGGAATTAACACCCACTGCAGCCACTCGAAAGGCGCCAGCGTATCCAGGCAGAAGGGCTGGGTGCTGGCGAACGCTTCTGGCTGCGGCGCGGTCTCCTGCCACAGCTGATGTTGGCGCAAAAGGGCTTCGATGGCGTGCAACTGAGCACGAACGCTATCGTGTTGCGTCATAGTAACCTCAACTGAAAAAGTGAACGGCGCGCAGCATAGCATTGCGAAAGGCAGAAATAAAAAAAGGGAGCACTGTAAAAACAGTGCTCCCGGTTCGTTCCGCAGCATTCCAGCTACAATTCGTGCTCCCTGCTCATCCGTGACAACTTTTCCTGAAGCCCGAAGGCCTGGTCATCCGTCTACCTTTCGCATCCTGCACACATCTTCCTGACGTGTTTGTTTCATCCTGAAACGTCCTGGCCTTCCTGACCCACCGACCATCCTGACCGGCTCTCGTTCTCCTTCCTGGAGGTGTCCCTTACGCATCCTGCGTTATCCACTTTGCTTCATCCTGAAGCCTTCCTGCAGCGCCATCCTGACGAGTCCTGTGTGAGAAACGCCATCATCCTGATGTTCGTTTCTCGTGTCGGCTTCCTGTCGACGGAGATAGAATCCGCTATTCCGCTTCGTCTTACAACCCACTCAGCCAGCGTTGTAAGACGCCGGGACTCCCTAAAAATAATAGGATGAACAACTAATCCATTGAAAAATAGAGTGATATTAATCTGAATTTAATGAGGTAATACTGAATGTTCCAGCGATCTCTCACAAACCTTGTAAGAGATCTCTCACACGCGCTGTAGCAGCATGGATTACAGAAGGGGCTCAAGTCGGGTGAGGAAATCCGCAAGAGAGGGGGCGAGAGTCTCGCGATTGCGGGTACCGATAGTCTCTTTGATCACTTCACCTGACAGGTTACAGACGGAGATAACGTCCAGCTCGCTGTCCAGCGTGGCGATAAAGAGCGTCGGAGAAAGCCTAAGGCGTTTTTGCGTGACCAGATGACCGATCAGGTTTTCCTGAACACGCTGCAGATCGTCTTCGCTCCAGGTCTGCAACAGCGTCAGCGTCATGTCCGCAAAGCGCGCGGGCATATCCCCTGCAAACTGCGTGGCATAAAACGCATGAACCGCCGGTTGTACCACAATGTCCATTGCCCGTTCAACCGCATTTACATTCTGCTCGCCGGTATTCGGCTTCGGCTGCCAGATCACGTAATCATCAAGCGAAGAGATAATGCACGGCGAAGGGACGCCATATAAATCAGCACTTTGCGGCCACGTGCCCTGCTTTTCATGCCATGCATCGCAGTAGCGGGTCGTAAAGGTAGTGAGGGCATTTGCAGTTTCGATGTCCACCGATTTCTCTCTTCTTGTCAGACAGGATAAACTCAGGCCATAAGTGTACCTGTAAAGTGGCTATGAAACATGTCTTACGAAAATCATCAGGCGTTAACCGGCTTAACGCTGGGTAAATCGACCGATTACCGCGATACCTACGATGCAAGCCTGCTGCAGGGCGTGCCGCGTAGCCTGAACCGCGATCCTCTGGGACTGCACGCGGACGCCCTGCCGTTCGTGGGGGGCGATATCTGGACGCTGTACGAACTCTCGTGGCTCAACGCGCGCGGCCTGCCGCAGGTGGCGGTGGGCCACGTTGAGCTGGACTACGCCAGCGTGAATCTCGTCGAGTCGAAAAGCTTTAAGCTCTATCTCAACAGTTTTAACCAGACAAAATTCAGCTCCTGGGATGATGTTCAGCACACCCTGGAACGTGATTTAAGCGCCTGCGCGCAGGGAAAGGTGAGCGTCTCACTGTATCGCCTGCACGAGCTGGAAGGCCAGCCGGTCGCCCACCTCAACGGAACCTGCATCGACGATCAGGATATCGAGGTGGAGAATTATGAATTCAGCGCGGACTACCTCGAAAACGCGGCGAGCGGCAAGGTGGTCGAAGAGACGCTGGTCAGCCATCTGCTGAAATCCAACTGTCTGATCACGCATCAGCCGGACTGGGGCTCGGTGCAGATCCAGTACCGCGGCCCGAAAATTGACCGGGAGAAGCTGCTGCGCTACCTGGTGTCGTTCCGCCATCACAATGAATTCCACGAGCAGTGCGTGGAGCGCATCTTTAGCGATATTCAGCGCTTCTGCCAGCCAGAAAAATTGAGCGTTTACGCGCGCTACACCCGCCGCGGCGGTCTGGACATTAACCCGTGGCGCACCAATACCGATTTTGTGCCGGCGACGGGCCGGCTGGTGCGTCAGTAATATAAATATTTTCACAATATGCGCGGTATCTTCCGCGCTTTGGGTTGTGAAACGTCACGCGCCAGGGCTATTGTAATCAACAGGGAAAGACGATAATCGTCCCGTAAGGAGCTCACTTGATTACACATATTAGCCCGCTTGGCTCAATGGATATGTTGTCGCAGCTGGAAGTGGACATGCTTAAACGCACGGCCAGCAGCGATCTTTATCAACTGTTTCGTAACTGTTCACTTGCCGTTCTGAACTCCGGAAGCCTGACAGATAACAGTAAAGAACTGCTGTCCCGCTTCGAAAGCTTTGATATCAACGTGCTGCGCCGCGAGCGCGGCGTGAAGCTTGAAGTCATCAACCCGCCGGAAGAGGCGTTTGTCGACGGACGCATCATCCGTTCACTTCAGGCTAACCTGTTTGCCGTGCTGCGTGACATCCTGTTTGTTAACGGGCAGATCCACAACGCAGGCCGTTTCCAGCATCTCGATCTGGAAAGCTCGGTCCATATCACCAACCTGGTGTTCTCCATTTTGCGCAACGCCCGTGCCCTGCACGTGGGTGAAGCGCCGAACATGGTCGTCTGCTGGGGCGGTCACTCCATTAACGAAACCGAATACCTTTATGCGCGTCGGGTGGGCACCCAGCTTGGCCTGCGCGAGCTGAATATCTGTACCGGCTGTGGTCCGGGTGCGATGGAAGCGCCAATGAAAGGTGCCGCAGTGGGTCACGCGCAGCAGCGCTACAAAGAGGGACGGTTTATCGGCATGACCGAGCCGTCCATCATCGCCGCAGAGCCACCTAACCCGCTGGTTAACGAACTGATTATCATGCCGGATATCGAGAAACGTCTTGAAGCGTTTGTCCGTATCGCCCACGGCATCATCATCTTCCCGGGCGGCGTGGGGACAGCGGAAGAGCTGCTCTATCTGCTGGGTATTCTGATGAACCCGGCCAACAAAGATCAGGTTCTGCCGCTGATCCTGACCGGGCCAAAAGAGAGCGCCGACTACTTCCGCGTGCTGGACGAGTTTATCGTGCACACGCTGGGTGAAGCCGCGCGTCGTCACTATCGCATCATCATCGACGATGCTGCGGAAGTGGCGCGTCAGATGAAAAAAGCGATGCCGCTGGTGAAAGAGAACCGTCGCGATACCGGGGATGCCTACAGCTTTAACTGGTCAATCCGCATTGCACCGGATCTGCAGATCCCGTTCGAGCCTTCACACGAGAATATGGCGAACCTGAAACTTTACCCGGATCAGCCGGTGGAAGTCCTGGCCGCCGATCTGCGTCGCGCCTTCTCCGGGATTGTGGCGGGCAACGTCAAAGAGGTCGGTATCCGCGCCATTGAGCAGTACGGTCCGTACAAGATCCACGGCGATCCGGAGATGATGCGCCGTATGGATGACATGCTTCAGGGCTTTGTCGCCCAGCACCGCATGAAGCTGCCGGGCTCTGCCTATATTCCTTGCTACGAAATCTGCACCTGACGCTTAGCGATATCTCATCAAAGCCGGGGCGCCCTGTTGCGCGTCCCGGCTTTTTTTATTCCTGATGTAATTCATAGGCATCACTTATATCTTTTACAAAGTTGCCACATACGCAAACGATTACCTGCAATTTGCAACCGTAAATTATCAGCCTTAATCCAAATTACCTGCCAGAAAATACTAAAAACCCATTTCTTTACAGCGAAAGACACCTATATCACGGGACGGTCTTTCAGCGCACATGTCGTTGGTGGTAGCCTTCGCGCCCGTAAATTCTCTTTGATGTTTTTTTAACAGATTAATGGTCTAAAGATGCCCACATCATAAGTGGATTATTGCATTTGGGATCACGATCACTGATAGATTCATAACTAGAATGTATCTTTCCGCCCGCCAATAGTTACGGGCAAAAATTATTAAAAAACCGTCACTGAACGAATTTCATATTACCGTCAGGCACTTTTTCATCGGATTTGACTAAAAACCTGACAATTCGCTTCCTCCAGGAGATACAGATGGAAACCACTCAAACCAGCACCGTTGCTTCGATTGAATCCCGAAGTGGTTGGCGCAAAACGGATACCATGTGGATGCTTGGCCTTTACGGCACGGCAATCGGCGCTGGTGTACTGTTCCTTCCTATCAACGCAGGCGTCGGCGGTCTGATCCCGCTGATCATTATGGCTATCATTGCTTTCCCGATGACCTTCTTTGCACACCGCGGTCTGACCCGCTTCGTGCTGTCCGGTAAAAACCCGGGTGAAGACATCACTGAAGTGGTTGAAGAGCATTTCGGCGTGGGCGCAGGTAAACTGATTACCCTGCTCTACTTCTTCGCGATTTACCCTATCCTGCTGGTTTACAGCGTGGCGATCACCAACACCGTTGAAAGCTTCATGCTGCACCAGCTGCACATGACGCCACCACCGCGTGCCATCCTGTCTCTGATCCTGATTGTCGGCATGATGACCATCGTGCGCTTCGGCGAGCAGATGATTGTGAAAGCGATGAGCGTACTGGTGTTCCCGTTTGTGGCCGCACTGATGCTGCTGGCCTGCTACCTGATCCCACAGTGGAACGGTGCAGCGCTGGAAACCCTGTCCCTGAGCAGCGCGTCTGCGACCGGTAACGGCCTGCTGATGACCCTGTGGCTGGCGATCCCGGTAATGGTCTTCTCCTTCAACCACTCTCCTATCATCTCCTCTTTCGCCGTGGCGAAACGTGAAGAGTACGGCAATGGTGCAGAGAAGAAGTGCTCCAGCATTCTGGCACGCGCTCACATCATGATGGTGCTGACCGTTATGTTCTTCGTCTTCAGCTGCGTACTGAGCCTCTCCCCGGCGGACCTGGCGGCAGCGAAAGAGCAGAACATCTCTATTCTGTCTTACCTGGCGAACCACTTTAACGCACCGCTGATTGCGTGGATGGCACCGATCATCGCGATGATCGCCATCACCAAATCCTTCCTGGGCCACTACCTGGGCGCACGTGAAGGCTTCAACGGTATGGTGATTAAATCTCTGCGCGGTAAAGGCAAGAGCATTGAAATCAACAAGCTGAACAAAATCACTGCACTGTTCATGCTGCTCACCACCTGGGCGGTAGCGACGCTGAACCCAAGCATCCTGGGCATGATTGAAACCCTGGGCGGCCCGGTCATCGCGATGATTCTGTTCCTGATGCCGATGTACGCGATTCAGAAAGTCCCGGCTATGCGTAAGTACAGCGGTCATGTCAGCAACGTCTTTGTGGTTATCATGGGGCTTATCGCTATCTCTGCGATCTTCTACTCCCTGTACACCATGTTCTGATTCTCACCCGCGCCGTCCCCGGACGGCGCACTCCCTCCTCTCTGACTGAAAGCAATGGACGCATCATGATTAGCGTATTCGATATTTTCAAAATCGGTATTGGTCCTTCCAGCTCTCACACCGTCGGACCGATGAAAGCCGGTAAGCAGTTCACGGATGACTTGATTGCACGCGGCATCTTGCACGACATCACCCGCGTGGTTGTCGATGTATACGGCTCGCTTTCCCTGACCGGGAAAGGCCACCACACCGATATCGCCATTATCATGGGCCTGGCGGGAAACCTGCCGGACACCGTTGATATTGATGCGATCCCTGGCTTTATCCAGGACGTGAACACCCACGGGCGCCTGCTGCTGGCGAACGGCGAGCATGAGGTTGAATTCCCGGTTGACCATTGCATGAATTTCCATGCGGACAACCTGTCGCTGCACGAAAACGGTATGCGCATCACCGCGCTGGCCGGCGACAAAGCGGTATACAGCCAGACTTATTACTCTATCGGCGGCGGTTTTATCGTCGACGAAGACCACTTTGGTCAAACCAGTACTTCCTCTGTCGAGGTGCCGTATCCGTACAAAACGGCGGCAGACCTCCAGCGCCACTGCCAGGAGACGGGCCTTTCCCTCTCCGGTCTGATGATGAAAAACGAGCTGGCGCTGCACAGCAAAGAGGAGCTGGAACAGCACTTCGCTAACGTCTGGGACGTGATGCGCGGCGGTATTGAGCGCGGGATCACCACCGAAGGCGTTCTGCCGGGCAAGCTTCGCGTACCGCGTCGTGCGGCAGCGCTGCGCCGTATGCTGGTGAGCACCGACAAAACGACAACGGACCCGATGGCCGTGGTGGACTGGATCAACATGTTCGCCCTGGCGGTAAACGAAGAAAACGCCGCAGGGGGCCGTGTGGTCACCGCGCCGACCAACGGTGCCTGCGGCATCGTTCCGGCGGTACTGGCGTACTACGACAAGTTTATCCGTGAAGTGAATGCGAACTCGCTGGCGCGCTACCTGCTGGTGGCCAGTGCGATTGGTTCTCTGTATAAGATGAACGCCTCCATTTCCGGTGCGGAAGTAGGCTGTCAGGGTGAAGTCGGCGTGGCGTGCTCCATGGCGGCAGCCGGTCTGGCGGAGCTCTTGGGCGCAAGCCCGGCGCAGGTGTGCATTGCTGCGGAAATCGGCATGGAACACAACCTGGGGCTGACCTGTGACCCGGTTGCCGGCCAGGTACAGGTTCCGTGTATCGAGCGTAACGCGATTGCCTCCGTGAAGGCGGTGAACGCGGCGCGTATGGCGCTGCGCCGCACCAGCGAACCGCGCGTCTGTCTCGATAAGGTTATCGAGACCATGTACGAAACCGGTAAAGATATGAACGCCAAATACCGCGAAACCTCTCGCGGCGGCCTGGCGATGAAGATCGTAACCTGCGATTAAGCCTCTCAGGAAGCCTCGTTTTGCGAGGCTTCTTCCTGTTTTCCCCACCATTCATAGTTTCATGCTGCTGACAGTGTTACCCTTCATGCATTAGATAGAAGGGAGATTATCTGTGGCCGTTCATTTACTTATCGTCGATGCACTTAACCTGATTCGCCGTATCCATGCGGTACAGGGGACGCCTTGTAAAGACACCTGCCTGCACGCGCTGGAACAGCTTATCCGCCACAGTGAACCCACCCATGCGGTCGCGGTATTTGATGACGAAGCCCGCAATACGGGCTGGCGGCACCAGCGTCTGCCCGACTACAAAGCAGGACGCGCACCGATGCCGGACGATCTTCACGCCGAATTGCCCATGCTGCGCGCCGCATTTGAACTGCGGGGCGTCCCCTGCTGGGGCGCCCAGGGAAATGAAGCCGACGATCTCGCAGCCACCCTGGCCGTAAAGGTGGCGAGTGCCGGGCATCAGGCCACTATCGTTTCTACAGACAAAGGCTACTGCCAGCTGCTCTCCCCCACTATCCGTATTCGCGACTATTTTCAAAAACGCTGGCTGGACGCGCCGTTCATCGCCAGCGAGTTTGGCGTATCGCCAGAGCAACTGCCGGATTACTGGGGCCTGGCTGGCATCAGCAGTTCTAAAGTACCGGGAGTGGCCGGGATTGGGCCGAAGAGCGCCGCGCAGTTGCTGACCGATTTTCAGAGTCTGGAAGGCATTTACGCCCGTCTGGACGAGGTGCCAGAAAAATGGCGCAAGAAGCTGGAGGCGCATAAAGAGATGGCGTTTATCTGCCGGGAAATCGCAACGCTACAGACGGATTTACAGCTGGACGGGAATTTACAGCAGTTAAGGTTAGAACGTTAAAGCGACGACACGGTTTTGTAGGCCCGGTAAGCGCAGCGCCACCGGGCAAAACAAAGCACGTACTATCGCTCGTCGCGACGCCCGCCTACGGCCGCCCACCAGCGACGAATATGCACCGTCACCTCTTCGCGGTCGTGATACAGCTGACGTGCCTGGATCTCCACGTTAATCCCGTGTTCGTCCATCTGCTCCTGAATGTAGGCCAGGTTCTGCGACACTTCCTCATAGCGCTTTTTCATCGGCAGCTTGAGGTTGAAAATGGTCTCGCGACACCAGCCGTTTACCAGCCAGGAGGCCATCAGCGCAGCCACTTTCGCCGGTTTCTCAACCATGTCGCACACCATCCATGAGATGTTGTTACGGTTCGGGCGATAGCGGAAGCCGTCTTCACGCAACCAGGTGACCTGCCCGGTGTCCATCAGGCTTTGCGCCATTGGGCCGTTATCGACGGACGATACCCACATGTTGCGTTTCACCAGCTGATAGGTCCAGCCGCCCGGGCACGCGCCGAGATCGACGGCGTACATGCCGTTTGCCAGACGCTCATCCCACTCATCCGCCGGGATAAAGACGTGGAACGCCTCTTCCAGCTTGAGCGTGGAACGGCTTGGCGCATCGGCCGGGAAGCGCAGACGCGGGATGCCCATAAAGAAAGGAGAGTTGTTGGTGGTGTACGAATAGCCCGTATAGCAGCAGCCCGGTGCGATAAAGAAGATATGCACCACCGGACGCTTCGGCGTTTCGTAGTTCGTCAGCACGCCCGCATCACGCAGCGCCGCACGCAGCGGAACGGTGAACTTACGGCAGAATTTCATCAACTCTTTACTTTCGTTGGTATCCGCCACTTCAACGCGCAGATCGCCGCCCTTCTCCACCACGCCCTGCAGCATGCCGACAATGGGGGTGATGCGGTCTTCCGGGGGAAGATCCTTCAGCAACTCACCCGCGACAAACATCTGGCGCGCAAAGATCAGCGAGCTGAACGGCAGCTCGCGTGCCAGCTTATCCGCATCTTCAGGCTGATAGCATTCAAAAACCACGTAACCCGCGTTTTCTTTTACGCGAGCAAAGCCGAAGATTTCGCGCTTCGCCGCTTTATCGGTAATTTCCGCGGCGCACTCTTTCTCAAACCCCGGGCGACAATATAAAACAACCTTATTCATGAACAACGCCCTTGCGTTTCAGACGGATAGCTCCGATAAACATTAATACCCAACCCGCCAGGAAGCTGACGCCGCCGACAGGTGTAACAAACGCCCACAGGCGTAAATGCGAAAGTGCCAGACAGTAGAGGCTGCCGCTAAAAAGCACCGTGCCCAGCGCCAGGAAGACGCTGCTCCAGTAAAACCAGATGCTGATACGGCGCTGCATCGCCACCGCCAGCCCAAAGATCGCCAGCGTATGGAACGCCTGATATTCAAGGCCGGTCTGGATCCAGCCCATCTCTACAGCGCCCAACGACTTGCTTAAGACATGTGCGCCGAAGGCGCCCAGTGCAACAAAAATAAAGCCACTCACCGCGGCAAAAATCAGCATGAATCGGCTGGTCATGTTTAAGTCCTGAATTAATGCGTGCCCGGCACACAAACGTTATTGTTCATACCTGAAGCGGAATTTTTCTTGCTCGCTTGCCGCTTTCGCCAGTATCCACTGCCGGAAGGCGGCTATTTTACCCAGTTCTGCCTGACTGTCATGACAAACCAGATAAAACGCATTCTTGCTGACCAGTACATCATTAAAAGGGCAGACCAGGCGACCTGCCTCAATTTCGGACTGCGCCATGACGTTATTCGCCAACGCCACGCCCTGCCCGTGAATGGCAGCCTGTAACACCATCGCACTGTGGCTAAAGATGGGTCCCTGCTGCACGTTTATATGAGTAAGACCTAATTGACGGGTATAAGTTTGCCAGTCGCGTCGAGAGGCATCATGTAAAAGCGTATGCTGCGCCAGGTCAGCGGGGGACTTCAGCGCCTTGTCACCCGTTAACAGCAGGGGAGAACAGACCGGCAGGAGATATTCTGCGTATAATTTCTCAACACGCAAGCCCGGCCAGTTACCGCGACCATAAAAAATCGCGACGTCCACGTCATCGGCCAGCTTGTCTTCCTGACGATCCACGGCCTGGATTCGAACGTCTATCCCCGGATAAGCTGAGTTAAAGCTTGAGAGTCTTGGCACCAGCCACTGAATGGCAAAACTGGGCAATAAACTGACGGTCAGGGCACCTTTTGCACTGCGGGCCTGTAGCTTACGCGTGGCTTCAGTGAGCTGCGAAAAAATCTCTTTAATATCCTGAAAATAGCTCTGCCCCTCTTCGGTCAACAGCAACGAGCGGTTGCGTCGACGAAACAGCTTAAGGCCCAGAAAATCCTCCAGAGACTTGATTTGGTGACTTACTGCGGCCTGTGTCACAAAAAGCTCATCGGCTGCACGGGTGAAGCTCAGGTGACGTGCTGCTGCATCAAAAACACGTAATGCGTTGAGGGGGGGCAATCGCTTTGACATGGTTATCTGGCTTAGATGTTAACGGAATTTAACAAATAGGAAACAACGTTTAACCTATTAGTTTTTTTTATCTGAGCCATTATAATTTGTCCGTTGAGGAACTACCAGCAAATACCTATAGTGGCGGCACTTCCTGAGCCGGAACGAAGAGCTTTTTTCGGAATGCGTGTTCTGAAGGGCTTTTGGCTTACGGTTGTGATGTTGTGTTGTTGTGTTTGCAATTGGTCTGCGATTCAGACCACGGTAGCAACGCTACCAATTTTTCACTTCCTGTACATTTACCCTGTCTGTCCATAGTGATTAATGTAGCACCGCCAATTTGCGGTGCTTTTTTTTCGCCTGCGATCTGTTAATGCTCGATCTCTTTCATCTCTTTCACGTCCGTGCGGTTGATTTGCTGCTTGTTCCCGTTAGCATCTTTGTACGAAATCATCCCGGTATCGTTATCGGTTGTCGGTTTCCCTTCCGAAACGATGGAACGACCATCGTTGGTGTGCATCACGTAGTTGTTACCGGAACAGGCGCTCAGGGCAAAAGTAAACGCACAGGCAGAGATGATTGCAGCTGTCTTATTCATGATTATTCTCCTTTAGCAATTAATGCTATTCAAACCTCGATTTATAACAGGCTAAAACATCCGCCTAACACTATTTAGCATAACCTGCTTTTTTGGGGTCATCAGGATAAGCAGACAATTCCGATAGATATCAACCTCCTTGCCCTGCCGCTGAAATTGCGCGACGATCGTGATATTGAAATGAGGAATCCCATGAACGCTTTCAGTCCTGCGCAGTTCCGCGCACAGTTTCCGGCGCTGGCCGATGCCGGTATTTATCTGGACAGTGCCGCCACCGCCCTCAAGCCACAGGCGGTCATTGACGCCACGCAGCAGTTCTACAGCCTGAGCGCCGGGAACGTGCATCGCAGCCAGTTTGCCGAAGCGCAGCGATTAACCGCGCGCTATGAAGCGGCGCGCGATCGGGTTGCGCACCTGATCAATGCCGAAAGCGGGAAGAGCATCGTCTGGACGCGCGGCACCACCGAGGCCATCAATATGGTGGCCCAGTGCTACGCGCGCCCGCTACTTCAACCGGGCGATGAGATCGTCGTCAGCGAGGCGGAACATCACGCCAACCTGGTGCCGTGGCTGATGGTGGCCGAACAAACGGGTGCACGCGTGGTGAAGCTTCCGCTTGGCGCAGACCTTCTGCCCGATGTGGCCCGTCTCCCCGAGTTGATTACCCCCCGCAGCCGCATTCTGGCGCTCGGACAGATGTCCAACGTTACCGGTGGTTGCCCGGACCTGGCTCAGGCTATTCGGATAGCCCATGCCAGCGGGATGGTGGTGATGGTCGACGGCGCGCAGGGCGTGGTGCACTTCCCGGCCGACGTGCAGGCGCTGGATATCGACTTCTATGCCTTCTCAGGGCACAAGCTCTACGGACCAACCGGTATAGGGGCGTTGTACGGCAAGCCGGAACTGCTGGCAAAAATGACGCCGTGGCTCGGGGGCGGCAAGATGATCACCGAAGTGACTTTTGACGGTTTCAAAACGCAGGATGTGCCTTACCGCCTGGAAGCCGGTACGCCGAACGTGGCGGGTGTCATTGGCCTAAGCGCGGCGCTGGAGTGGCTGGCAGAAACAGACGTTGTTCAGGCTGAAAGCTGGAGCCGGGGACTGGCGACGCTGGCAGAGGAAGAACTGAAGAAGCGCACGGGTTTCCGCTCGTTCCGCGTTCAGGACTCAAGCCTGCTCGCCTTTGATTTTACGGGTGTGCATCACAGCGACATGGTGACGCTGCTGGCCGGGTATGGCATCGCCCTGCGCGCCGGGCAGCACTGCGCGCAGCCGCTGCTGGCGGCGCTCGGCGTGAGCGGTACGCTGCGTGCCTCGTTCGCGCCCTATAACACACAAAGCGATGTTGACGCGCTGGTCGCTGCCGTTGACCGCGCGCTTGAAATACTGGTGGATTAATGACTCACGCTGCTTTAGCCGGACATCCGTTTGGCACCGTCATCACTGAAGAGACGTTAAAACAGATCTTTGCCCCGCTTTCACAATGGGAAGATAAATATCGCCAGCTGATTCTTCTTGGTAAGCAATTACCGCCCCTCTCTGACGATCTCAAGGCGCAGGCGAAAGAGATCGCTGGCTGTGAAAACCGCGTCTGGCTGGGCGTAAGCGTTTCCGGCGAGAAACTGCACTTCTTCGGCGACAGTGAAGGCCGCATCGTCCGGGGCCTGCTGGCCGTATTGTTGACGGCAGTGGAAGGGAAAAGCGCGGCGGAACTGCTGGCGCATTCGCCGCTGGCGCTATTTGATGAGCTGGGGCTGCGCGCGCAGCTCAGCGCCTCGCGCGGTCAGGGGTTGATCGCGCTCAGCGACGCGGTACTGGACGCCGCCCGTCAGGCTCAGGCCTGACGTTCCGCCTTCGCCATCATCTTCTTCAGGGCGTGAGACACCGCCACAAAGCCGAAGGAAGCGGTCACCATGGTGGCCGCGCCAAAGCCTGAGGCACAATCCATTCTTTTTGGCCCTTCCGCCGTGCTTTTCATCGCACACACGGAGCCATCCGCCTGCGGGTAGACCAGCGCTTCGGTCGAGAACACGCAGTCAACGCCCAGCTTGCCTTTGCTGTTTTTCACAACATTAAAGTCGCTTTTCAGGCGTTCACGCAACTTGGCGGCAAGAGGATCCTGAATGGTTTTCGCCAGATCGGCCACCTGGATCTGCGTCGGATCGATTTGCCCGCCCGCGCCGCCGGTCGTCACCAGTGGGACCTTGTAACGACGACAGTAGGCGATCAGCGCGGCTTTTGGACGCACGCTGTCGATGGCGTCAATCACATAGCTGTAGCCTTTGCTCATGTACTCCGCGACGTTATCTGCCGTCACAAAGTCGTCGATCACCGTCACGCGGCACTCCGGGTTGATCAAACGGATGCGCTCCGCCATGACCTCAGATTTTGCCAGGCCGACATTATCACGCAGGGCGTGGATTTGACGGTTGGTGTTGGTGACGCACACGTCATCCATATCAATCAGCGTGATTGCGCCAATACCGGTTCTCGCCAGCGCTTCTGCGGCCCACGACCCCACACCACCAATGCCCACGACGCAGACATGCGCATCCGCAAACAGCTGCAGGGCTTTTTCACCATAGAGACGTGCCGTGCCGCCAAAACGCTGGCGCCAGGCATCGCTGATTACCACAGACATAACACCTCAGATGTAAAAAGGGTGAGGTTCTCCTCACCCTGAACAGTAATCCGTATTGCGCTCAGAATACCACAATCAGCCGCTGAATACGTTCCCGGCACCCGGTGCGGCCTTCAGTACCCACACGCGTCCGTAGTGGTTATACCAGCCTGCACGGTGGCCTGCATCCGGGCCAATGCCCTGATAGATATCGAAGTGCTGACCTTTGATCGCGCCGCCGACGTCCAGCGCCACCATCAGACGCAGCTCATACTGGCCGTTGAACTTGCCGTTGTTGTCCAGCAGCGGGACCTCTGCCAGCAGCGTGGTGCCCGCAGGAATAATCGAACGATCCGATGCCACCGACGCACGGCCAATCAGCGGTACCGCACTCGCCCCTTTCACCGGCGCGAAGTTTTGCGGTTTAAAGAAGACGAACGACGGGTTCTGCTCCAGCAGCTCACGCACCTCGGCCTCGCTGTGCTTTTCGCCCCACTCGCGGATCGCCTGCATCGACATGTCTTCTTTCTTCACTTCGCCGCGGTCGATCAGCACCTTGCCAATACTGCGATAGGCGTGGCCGTTTTTACCGGAATAGCTGAAGAAGTTAAGCGGTGAACCGTCGCCAAAATCAATGTAGCCGCTGCCCTGAACGTCCATGATGAAGTTATCCATCAGGGAGTTGCTGTAGGCCAGAACGTAATTTTCACTCAGCGCACCGGCGTAGATTTCGGCGCGCGACGGCAGACGACCGCGTTTTGGCGGCATACGGTAGATAGGGTACTGGAATTCGCCCTGACGCGTGTGTCGCGCCTGGATAACCGGGGTGTAGTAGCCGGTAAACTGAACGTTGCCGTAGTTATCGGCCCCTTCCATCTGCCAGGCGTCGATACCAAACTGGCGCATGTTGCGCGTATCGCCGCCCGCCCGCAGCCAGTCCTGTACCGCGCTATAAACGTTATTCTGTGCGCTATATAAACGCGGTGACGCGTTGCGGATCTGGTAGACCTGCTCGGAGAAATCACCGGCATTAATCGGTGCGCCGACAGCATCAGGCTGATTAACTAAAGAGAAAGGCTGGGATAACTTCCCGTCTTTATACTGTTGACCGCGATCGGTCGGTTTGGAAGAACAGGCCGCAAGAATCGCTACCATTGCGCCCGCCATCAGATACTTCGCCCAACGTCCTTTCATTCTGTCTCGTCTTTAAGTTGCCCATTTCCGCGTGATGAAGATAACAAACCGCCAGGGCTAATGAAATGCGATCGCATGCCCTTTGGCAAATTTTGCGCAAAAAATAGTCCAAATAGCGCCATGTCGTTCAATTTGCATACAAAATCATGATAAATGTGAAAAAGGGGTTGCATCACAAACCTATCCGAGTATAGTGCGCATCCACGGACGCGGGGTGGAGCAGCCTGGTAGCTCGTCGGGCTCATAACCCGAAGGTCGTCGGTTCAAATCCGGCCCCCGCAACCAATTAAAATTTGATGAAGTATCTTCTACGACAGTAGAAAGACGGACGCGGGGTGGAGCAGCCTGGTAGCTCGTCGGGCTCATAACCCGAAGGTCGTCGGTTCAAATCCGGCCCCCGCAACCAATCAAATTTGAAGAAGTAAGCTTCTACAAGAGTAGAAAGACGGACGCGGGGTGGAGCAGCCTGGTAGCTCGTCGGGCTCATAACCCGAAGGTCGTCGGTTCAAATCCGGCCCCCGCAACCAACACTTCTAAAACAATAAACACCCTTAAGGGTGTTTTTTTGTATCTGTCGTTTGTGAATTTGCCGGGCGTAAACCCGGCCAAAAGATCTACCCGCGCCGCGCCAGCGTCGCCCCGTCAGAGAAATACGCACGAATCCCTGCCAGAATCGACTCCGCCACCTCCTGCTGGAATTTTGCCGTCTTGAGCTTACGCTCCTCTTCCACGTTACTGATAAACGCGGTTTCAACCAGGATGGACGGGATGTCCGGTGCCTTAAGTACCGCAAATCCGGCCTGTTCAACGCTGTTCTTATGCAGCTTATTGATGTTGCCCAGCTTGCCCAGCACCGCTTTACCAAACTTCAGGCTGTCGTTAATGGTCAGCGACTGCACCATATCGAACATGGTGTGGTCGACGTAGCGATCGCCGCTTTTGCTCACGCCACCGATCAGATCCGAGGCGTTCTGGGTGTCCGCCAGGTATCTCGCGGCGGTACTGGTTGCGCCTTTGGTTGAGAGCGCAAACACCGACGAGCCGCTTGGCTGACGGCTGGTAAACGCATCCGCATGGATCGAGACGAACAAATCTGCGCGCTGCTTCTGCGCTTTCGCCACCCGGACCTTCAGCGGAATAAAGACGTCTTCATTGCGCGTCATATAGGCGCGCATATTGCCTTCTTTATCAATCAACGCCTTCAGACGACGGGCAATTTGCAGGACCACGTCTTTTTCGCGCGTGCGGTATTTCCCCACCGCGCCGGAGTCTTCGCCGCCATGGCCTGGATCGAGCATGATCACAATCGGACGATCGCGCCCTGCTTTCCCCGGCTGCGGACCGCTTTGCGCCGGCGGAACCTGACGCTGCAGATCGCCCTTGTTGTAGTCCTCCAGCAGAGCGAGAAGCGGATCCTGAATATCCGTCGCATTGGCCGGGTAGAGATCCATGACCAGGCGCTCTTTGAACGTCGCGACAGGCGCCAGGGCAAACAGCTGCGGCTTCACGTTCTGCTTCAGTTCAAACACCATGCGCACGGTTTGCGGATCGAACTGCCCGACGCGCGCCGATTTAATAAACGGATCGTCACCGCGGATCTGCGCCGCCATCCCTTTCAGCACGGAGTTAAGGTTAACGCCTTCGAGATCCACCACCACACGTTCCGGGTTGCTGAGAGCAAATTGCTTATATTTCAGCACGCGATTGGATTCGACCGTCACGCGCGTATAGGTCGACGATGGCCAGACGCGCACCGCCACGACCTGACTGGTGGCGGCAAGACCGACCTGACTGACGCTAAGCAACCACATTGCCCCGGCCCCTTTTAACAAACGGCGGCGGCTTATTGCTGAATTGGATCCCGACATGCTTCTCCCGAGCAAGAACACTGACTGATATACAAAATCTCCAGATTGACCGAAAACTTTAACGAATGACTCATAAACTGTCATCTATAAAAGGGTAAACAATCATACGCTAACGCACGGATTACTTATCATTTTCTGTGGGTCGCGGAAAATTTGCGCTTGCACACGCGGCCACAATCGAATAAAAATACAGAAATTACGAATAAACATTCATTAAGGGTTGTGCCATGGTGAAGGAACGTAGAACCGAACTGGTCCAGGGATTCCGCCATTCTGTTCCCTATATCAACGCCCATCGGGGAAAAACGTTTGTCATCATGCTTGGCGGCGAAGCCATTGAGCATGAAAATTTTTCCAGCATCGTCAATGACATTGGCCTGCTGCACAGCCTGGGGATCCGCCTGGTGGTGGTCTATGGCGCGCGCCCGCAGATCGACGCCAACCTGGCCGCTCACCAGCACGAGCCGATTTACCACAAACATACCCGCGTCACCGATGCCAAAACCCTTGAGCTGGTGAAGCAGGCGGCAGGTCTGCTGCAGCTGGATATTACCGCTCGCCTGTCCATGAGCCTGAACAACACGCCGCTGCAGGGCGCGCATATCAACGTCGTGAGCGGCAACTTCATCATTGCCCAGCCGCTCGGCGTGGACGATGGCGTAGATTACTGCCACAGCGGCCGCATTCGTCGTATTGATGAAGAAGCCATACACCGCCAGCTGGACAGCGGAGCCATCGTCCTGATGGGCCCGGTCGCCGTTTCAGTGACCGGCGAAAGCTTTAACCTCACCTCAGAAGAGATCGCCACGCAGCTGGCGATCAAGCTGAAGGCGGAAAAAATGATTGGGTTCTGCTCCTCCCAGGGCGTCGTGAACGATGAAGGAACGATCGTGCCGGAACTCTTCCCGAATGAAGCCCAGGCCCGCGTGGAGGCGCTGGAAGCTGAAGGCGATTACTACTCCGGCACCGTCCGCTTCCTGCGTGGCGCCGTGAAGGCCTGCCGCAGCGGCGTGCGCCGTAGCCACCTGATCAGCTATCAGGAAGATGGCGCCCTGCTGCAGGAGTTGTTCTCCCGCGACGGTATTGGTACGCAGATTGTCATGGAGAGCGCGGAGCAGATACGCCGCGCCACCATCAACGATATCGGCGGTATTCTGGAACTGATCCGCCCGCTGGAACAGCAGGGTATTCTGGTGCGTCGTTCACGCGAGCAACTGGAGATGGAGATCGACAAATTCACCATTATTCAGCGCGATAACCTGACCATCGCCTGCGCCGCGCTCTATCCGTTCCCGGAAGAGAAGATCGGTGAAATGGCCTGCGTGGCGGTGCATCCTGATTACCGCAGCTCTTCACGCGGTGAAATGCTGCTTGAGCGCGTGGCGGCACAGGCGCGCCAGATGGGGCTGAGCAAGCTGTTCGTCCTGACGACGCGCAGCATTCACTGGTTCCAGGAGCGCGGGTTCACGCCGGTGGATATCGACTCCCTGCCGGAAACGAAGAAAGAGATGTACAACTATCAGCGCCGTTCAAAAGTGCTGATGGCAGATCTGGGATGATACGACGCCCTCACCGTCCGGCGAGGGCGTTCGTTCAGAGGGACTCAAATATCGCGCCCAGCCCACTTCGGCGTTCCGTGCGGGTGGCTATCGCCTGCACCAGCACGCGTTCATCCGTATACAGCGACAGGCGCTGACGCGCGCGCGTAATGGCGGTATAGATCAGCTCGCGGGTGATGACGGGGGAAAGCTGCGTGGGCAGGACCAGCGCCGCGTGGTTAAACTCGGAGCCCTGGGATTTATGCACCGTCATCGCCCAGGCGGTTTCATGCTCGGGCAAGCGGCTGGGCTGGAAAGACTTCACGCTCCCGTCCGGCATCTGGAACCAGACGCGCAGGCCCTGGCCGCAGTCGAGCGCAATCCCGATGTCCCCGTTAAAGAGCCCCAGCGCGCTGTCGTTGCGGGAAATCATCACCGGCCGCCCTTCATACCAGCGCGAGTGCGGGGTACGGTTAATTTTGCGTTTTTGCGCCAGCAGCTGTTCCAGCCTGTCGTTCAGGCCCCGGACGCCAAAGGGACCTTCCCTCAGCGCACAGAGCAGCTGATATTCACCAAACGCGGCAATGACCTGCTCCGGCGGACGCTGCTGTTGTACGCCCGTCAGAAAGTGCTGGTAACCCTGCAGGGCGTCATCCAGCATCGCCTGATACGCCTCCCCGCTTTCCAGCGATTTTTTCTCAATATCCGTAAAGGTTCCGGCAAACACCGCGGAGGTGGCGTGCCTGTCTCCCCGGTTTACGGCCGCCGCAAGCTGGCCGATGCCGGAATCGCTGCCGAAACGGTAGCTTTTCTGCAGCAGACACAGGCTGTCGCGCAGCGCGCCTGCAAGCGAGTGGCTTTCAGAGGTGAGCGTACATCCGGTGAGACGGGCGAGCTCCTGGGCGCGTTCAGCGGTATACCCCAGGCTGGCATAGGTGCAGATATCGCCCAGTACGGCCCCCGCCTCCACGGAGGCAAGCTGGTCACGATCGCCGAGAAAAATGACGCGCGCGTGCGGCGGTAGCGCATCAATCAAACGCGACATCATCGTCAGGTCAATCATCGACGCCTCATCCACCACCAGCACATCCAGGTGCAGGGGATTACCGGCATGATAGCGCAGACGCTGGCTGCCTGGCTGTGCGCCAAGCAAACGGTGCAGCGTGCTGGCTTCATTGGGGAAAAGCGCAAGCTGATCCCCGGTTAACGGCAGCTTTTGCAGCGCGCCGCCTAACGACTCCGTCAGACGCGCCGCCGCTTTACCGGTGGGGGCCGCCAGGCGAATACGGCACTTTTGCTCGCCCGATAACTGAATCAGCGCGGCAAGCAGTTTTGCCACGGTGGTCGTTTTCCCGGTGCCCGGACCGCCAGAAATCACCGAGATCCGACGCGTTAAGGCCACTGCAGCCGCCACTTTTTGCCAGTCTGTCGCGTCGTCAGAGGTAAACAGCGCATCCAGCGTTTGCCGGAGCCGCGTTTCATCACAGGGAAGCGGGGCGTTGGTCTCGCTGAAGAAGCGCGCCACCGTCAGTTCGTTACGCCACAGCCGGTTAAGATACAAACGCTCGCCGACCAGAATCATTGGCGTCCCGGTATCGGCTCCGCTCACGGCAGGCGAACGGCGTAATATCGCCTGCCAGTCCACGGCGTCACCCAGCAGCGCGAAACACGCCTGTAAAGCCGGAGGCATTTTCTCATCCACCGCCAGACGCGACAGCGGCAGACATACGTGCCCCTCCCCCGCGTCTTTGCTCAGAATGGCGGCGGCAAGCATGACGGCAGGCTCCTCGCCTGCCACCATCATGGCAAACTGCACGTCCAGGTGGCGCAGTAATCGTTGTTCAACCGCGTCCAGCAGTAGCGCCTGCATCGTCATGCCACCTCCTCCGTGCCTGCAGCAAACAGGTTATCCATTTTTTCAATCAGTTCCACAGCCGGACGCGTGCTAAAGACGCCGGAACGCGGGTCGTTGGCATCCACGCCGCGCAAGAACAGGTAAATCACGCCGCCAAAATGCGCGTCGTAACGGTAATCGGCAATACGATGGCGCAGGTAACGGTGCAGCGCCAGGGTATAAAGCTGGTACTGCAGATCGTAGCGATGCATTTGCATAGCCGACGCCATCGCCTGTTGGGTATAGGCTTCGCTGTTTTCGCCCAGCCAGTTCGATTTGTAATCCAGCAGGTAGTAGCGCCCGTCGTGGCGGAAAACGAGGTCGATAAAGCCTTTTAGCATCCCCTGCACCTGGCGGAAGTTCAGCGGCGGGCATCCGGCGGATAACGGATCGTACTCGCGGATCAGCGCATCAAGCGCCTCGGCCCTGAGCGGGCCGGCGATGGGGAGGTAAAACTCCATCTCCACCTGCTTATCTTTGGCGGTCAACTGGCTAAGCGAGATCCCCTGCGCGGTGAGCGGAGCATGCAGAACCGCGCGGATCCAGTCGGTGAGAACCGGCTGCCATTGCGCGTCGTAACCACCGCTCTGTAACATCTTTAGCACCCACTCTTCGGAAACCGGCTGGGTAAAATCCAGTTCTTCAAACAGGCTGTGCAAAAACGTGCCCGGCGAGGCGCCGCGCGGGAACTGGTGCGGCGTCAGCACCGGCTCAATGGGTACGCTACCGGCGCCTGCGGCATCCACGTCCAGTTTTGGCATCAGATCCTGCGCAATACTCTGCCCGTGCTGCTGTAAGCCGGAGTAGCTGGTCACGCGCCAGTCGTCGGCAATCGTGCGTACCACCCGACGGGCATGGAGATCTGACTCTTGCGGCTCTGGCATGTGCCAGCGGCTGTTGTCGGGCAGCGAAGGAATATGCAGGGCAACATGCTCAGAGCAAAGGGATTCGATGCACTGGCGCAGGCCCGTCGCGTCTTTGGGTTCACCCTGCTGAATAAGCCGCCCCAGCGCGCTCAGATGAAAATCGCTCTCCCCGCTCTTTTCGCCCCGACGCCTGAACAGCGGCGCAACACCCAGGCTGCAGTGCCAGACCGAGCGGGTTAGCGCCACGTAGAGCAGGCGTAAATCTTCCGCCAGACGTTCGGCCTCTGCCAGCTCAACGCTGGACTCCGCGTTGCTGAGATCGAGCACCGCCTCAAAAGACTCGCGATCGTGGTAAAAAGCCTGATCCTGCACGCGATAATTGGCGATAAACGGCAGCCAGACCAGCGGATATTCCAGACCTTTCGACTTGTGAATGGTGACGATCTGCACCAGATGTTTATCACTCTCGAGGCGCATCTGCTGGCTGGACGAATTGCTGTTCGGATCGGCAATCTGCTGCGCCAGCCAGCGCACCAGGGCGTGCTCGCTCTCCAGCTGCGTACCCGCTTCCTGCAAGAGTTCGCTGATGTGTAAAATATCGGTCAAACGCCGCTCCCCGCCTGCGGTAGCCAGCATATTCTCCGCAATGTGGCGCTGAGCCATGAGCTCGCGCACCATCGCCATCACGCCGCGCTTCTGCCATTTTTCGCGATACCGCACAAACTCCTCTACCACGGCATCCCACGCGGCTTCGTCATTGTTGAGGGTATCAATATCGCGCGCGTTCAGTCCGAGCATCGCGCTGGCTAATGCGCTGCGCAGCGTGCTTTCCCGCTCCGGGGCCAGCACGGCCTGCAGCAGCCATAACATCTCCTGCGCCTCAAGCGTTTCAAAGACGCTGTCACGGTTCGAGAGGTAGACGGAGGGGATATTCAGTAACGTCAGGGCGTCGCGGATGAATGCGGCCTCCTGACGGCTGCGAACCAGCACCGTAATATCCGATGCCTTTACCGGGGTGGGGTTATCCCCCTTCCACAGCAGCGCCGCGCCCCGCGCCCCGGCACTGAGCCAGTCACGGATTTGCGCGGCACAGTGCTGGGCCATGGCATTTTGATAGTCGGCAACGCCACAGCCTTCCCCATCCAGCAGCCAGAAGTTCATGGCAGGCTGCGTCACGCCGTTAAACTCGAAGCGCAGCGAGGCATTTTTCGGGGCAAATTTTACCGGCTGAAACGGGATCTCCCGGAACATAAACGCCGTATCCATACGGCTAAACAGCGCGTTGACGCTTTCCACCATGCCGGGAGAGGAGCGCCAGTTAGTATCGAGCGTGTAATGCGCGTCAACCTCGCTGCGGGCTTTCATATAGGTGAAAATATCCGCGCCGCGGAAGGCGTAGATGGCCTGTTTGGGATCGCCGATTAACAGCAGCGCGGTGTCGGGCTGCTGGCGCCAGATACGGCGGAAAATGCGGTACTGCTGAGGGTCGGTGTCCTGAAATTCATCAATCATCGCGACCGGGAAGCGGGTGCGAATCGCGGCGGCAAGCGCTTCGCCATTCTCACTGCACAGCGCCGCATCCAGGCGGCTCAGCATATCGTCGAAACCCAGTTCACCCCGGCGGCGTTTCTCGCGCGCCACGGCTTCACGAATTTCGGTCATGGCGCGGGTGATCATCAGATCGTTGAGCGTAAGGGGCTCCGCCAGCAGGGTTTCAATCGCCACAAACAGCGGATGCTCAGGCACAATGCCATCGGCTTTGGTCCGCTCAGCCAGGAAACGTTGGGAGAATTTCTCCAGCGCATCCGGGAGCTGATAGCCCCGCGTCTCTTCCTGCGCCCAGGCGCTGACCTTGTCGATCCATTTTGCCTGATTGCCGCGGTTGAACTTGCGACGGTCAATCCCGGAATTTTCGATAATGGCGTCAATCTCGCCGACTGACTCCATCCATTTTTGCTTGATATCCGCAATTTTCGCGATGATTTTTTCATGCCGTGAGGCCAGGGTTTCATCTGCCGGCGGTGGGGATTTAATGACCGGCGCTTCCCCCTGCAGATAACGATCGATCGCGCGCAGCAGCGCTTCCGGGCCTTTCCATAACGCATGTACCGCTTCGGCGATATCACGCTGTAAGGGGTAGCAGTGGCGACGCCAGAAATCCGCGCAGGCCTGATAGCGAAGCACGGACTCATCTTCAATGAGCTGCTGTTCGAACAGCATACCGGACTCGAACGCATTCAGGCTCAGCATGCGCTGGCAAAAACCGTGAATGGTAAAGACGGACGCTTCATCCATCTGCCGTTCAGCGAGCAGCAGCCACTGGGCGGCCTGCTGCTTATCGGCAATCTCTTCCAGAAGGCTGGCGTAGAGGGGGTTATCCGTGCTCTGACGCAGACAGGCAATGCGCAGCTCGTGGATATTGGTACGAATACGGCCCCGCAGCTCCGCGGTAGCGGCCTCGGTGAAGGTCACCACCAGCAGCTCCTCCACGCTCAAAGGACGTGGAAAAGCAGCGTTGCCGCCAAGCCCTAACAGCAGGCGCAGATAGAGGGCGGCGATGGTGAAGGTTTTTCCGGTTCCCGCTGAGGCTTCAATCAATCGTTCACCCTGCAGAGGTAAACGTAAGGGATCAAGGGACTCAGCGGTATCGGTCATTCTTTCTTACTCCAGGGCATAGATTGCTGCAGCGCGCTGACGCTCTTCCAGACTTTCCAGCCTTTCGGGTTTACGTACTCCGTTTTCCCGTTCTGGCTACCGGAAACCTGAGACAGGATGGTTATTCCCTGCGGCTTAATGACCGCCTGATGGAAGAAGTCGGCAACCTTCTGCGGCGTCAGCTGTTTTATCTCGGCCACTACTTTATCACGCGAATCAAATTTCAGATTACCGCGATCGAAATCTTTGCTCAGTTGCGAGGCTTCTTCACCCAGCGTCTGCGGCGGCTGCATCACCTGCGCGATGACGGCCTGCTGGATCTGGGCAAACTCTTCCGGCTTCATGGCGCGCAGTTTTGCTTCCACCTGCGGGAAGAAAGCCTGGTAACGCTGCCAGAGATACGCCGGTTGTTTATCGCTGCTTTGCAGCAGGAAACCAAGCCCCCACTGACGACCGACGTTCATGGAGAAGGCAAACACCGCGTAGCCAAGCTGCTCCTCTGTGCGTAACTGGTTATAGAACCACGGCTGAATAATCTGTCCCAGCACGGCGCTCTGCGCTGAACTGGCGAATTCATCATAGCCCGTTGGCACAAAGACCGCGGCCAGCGCGGAATCCGTGCTGTTGCCCGCCTTTTCAAAAATCACATTCTGTTTTTTCTCAACCAGCACGTCCTGGTTGCGGCACCACTCGTCGCCTTTAGAGCCGAGCTGAGTGCGAACATTCTCCGCCAGGGTTTTGGCCTGCTCCTCACTCATGTTGCCGACGATCAGGAACTCCGGACGCGTGTTGGTTTTCAGCGCATCGCGGTACGCGAGCACGTCTTTTAAGGAGATGGAAGGCAGCAGCGCGCGGCGATCCTCACGCTGGAAATAAGGAACCTGCGACAGCATTTGCGCTGGCATAAGGGCCAGATCGTAAGCCTTGCCCTTCTCGGCAGAATCCATCATCTGGGCATACCAGGATTTAGCCTGCTCAAGCTGCTCTTCCGTCGGCGTGTAGCTGAAGTAGCCCTCCAGCAGGGCCTGGAAAAGCTGAGGCAAGCGCTGGGTATAGCCGTTTGCATTAAGCATCAAACCGTTATTGGCATTGGTGGAGAAGCTGATCCCGCCCACGGCGGCCTGGTTGCTGAGCTGATCGAGCGCGATACCGGCGAGATAGTCATTGAGCGCGAACATCACCTGATTTTTGGCGCTGTTCATGGCTTTCGGGTTACGCAGCACCACGCTGACATCGGCTTTAGGCTCACTGGCGAAATAGCGGCTTGGGGTATACACGACGCGCAGCGTGGGCTCATCAATGATGAGTTCCGGGTGCGGGTAATCTTTCGTCGTTTTGATCAGCGAGAAGTCATCCGGTATATAGGGGTTCAGCTCCGGCAGCTTCAACGCAATCTCCCCGGCCTTTTTCTGCCAGTCGGCGAAGGTCTGAGCGCTGATTTTATCCACCTGATAAGGGGCATCGACAAAATACGCCGTCTTGTTATGCGGTTCGTTCGGACTGATGTACCAGATGCGGGCATTCTCCGGCGTCATCATCGCCAGGCGGGCTTTTACCGCCCCGGCATCGTACCGGTCGGCAATATTCACCGCGTCGAGAGTATGTTCCACCGGCACACGGATCATGGTATCCGCCAGCCACTCCACATAGTCCATGTCGCGGGTGATGGACGGGTAACGGAAATCGAGATCCAGCACGTGCGCGAGTTCATCAAAATAGCGCTTATCGACGCCTTTCTCGCGCAGCAAAGCGAGGTAGCTAAAGATAGCCGCCACAACTTCATCGCGGTTGGCCTGTCCTTTGTCGGTCAGCGTCGCGGAGATCGCCAGCACGCCGCTATTGCCGTTCACAACCGGATCGGAGTCGGCGCGAATGCCTTCCGCCAGCCCCTGCTTTTGCAGCCAGTCAGACAGCGTACCCGGGCTACGGTTACCAATCAGGTAGGTGACCAGCTCATCGGTTTTACTGCGAAACTGCGCCGTATTGTTATCAATGCGGAATTCCACGCGCAGCACTTTACGCGGCATGGCAGGAACGTAGTGGATCACGATGCCTTTTTGCGCATCCGTGACCACCGGAACGGTGATTTGCGGCAGGTCGATATTTTTATTCGGCACCCGGCCAAAGGTTTTGGCCGCCATGGCTGCCAGCTCTGGCAACGGTTTATTGCTGTAGATGACCGCCTTCATCAGGTTGGCGGAGTAGTATTTATCGCGAAACGCGTGCAGGGCATCCAGCACCGGGCTGTTCGGTTTGTCGCTCAAGGTTTCCAGGTTACCCCCGGAGAAGCGCGAGCCCGGGTGCGCAGGGTTGATGGTTTCGGCGCTGACCTGCGCCATGCGCATACCGTCTCGGGTGCGGGCCATGGTCAGCTCGGCATTCACCGCATTGCGTTCACGCTCGGCGTATTTTTTATCCAGCAACGGCGCGGCGATGGAATCAGCGAGGCGATCGACCGCCCCTTCCAGCGCATCATTTTCGACTTCGAGATAAAAGGCGGTGCGGTACGGCGCCGTACTGGCATTGTGGCTGCCGCCATGCATCTTCAGAAATTCGGACAGGCTATCTGGCTGCGGGTATTTTTTTGACCCCATCAGCGTCATATGTTCCAGATAGTGTGCAAGCCCAGGATGAGCGTCAGGATCTTCCAGCGACCCAACCGGCACCACTAATGCAGACAGGGATTTCACCGCCTGCGGGTCGGAAACCAGCAGCACGGTCATCCCGTTATCAAGGCGAATAGCCTGATATTGACGGGTATCCTTTTCGCTCTTACGGATAGTTTCCTGAACGGGTTGCCAACCGGAGTCTGCGTGAGTGACGGGCGCCCAAAGGGCAATAAACAAAACAAACGCTTTAAACAAGGTGCTGCCTGGCATTACGACCTCTTTATCACGGCTACATCATTAACAAACTGCGTGCTGGACACGCCAACATCTCTTTCTTTGGGTACATCAGTCCGTGATAAGAAATGCATCATAAATGAACACCCTTATCTGCGCAATTTTTATACAACACTCAGGACTGATTAAATTTAAACAACGGCAGCAGGTAGCGCTGCGCCTCTTCCGTGATAGCCTCCAGGTATTCTGGCTCGAGCGTTCGCCACAAACGCTGATACCAGACATCATCCCCTTCGCCCCGCACCATCATGTTTCCTTCGTAGGCCTGCATAAATTTGCTGCGTGCTTTCTGCAGCGAAGCCTCATCCGTTAACATCGCATCATTCTGCGCGTCATAACAGGCTTTTATCCAGGCGCCGCCACTTTCCGGCAGTAACAGGAGCGGTTTGTTCATTCCCTGGCGGTAGCCCTCAATGTACAAAGAGAGATACCCTAACGCCTGCTCGGCTTCCATCGGCGGGAAGCGCCACTCGCCCTCTTTGCGCACGAAAATCCGGCTTTCGCCTTTATGCCCACCCGCACTGTAGACAAGATGTTCGAGCCAGAGTTGCAAACCCTGGGAAACGCTGAGCATAGAGGGCCTCCAGCGCAGCAGCCCATCCGGCTGAACCTGGGTTAACCAGCCCGTGAGCTGTACCCCGTTGCAGTCGAGATCGATTTCAATGCTTTTGCCTGGCTGTCGGCACGCTCGTACGCGCTCTGCCAGGGCGGTCATCTCCTGACACTGCGCCTCCCAGACGATCTCCCCAAACGCTCCGTAGGGCAGCTGACCTGCAGCACGGTAGCGGCGGTAAAGTTTGTCGGCATCTTCCTCTTCAACCAGCGCGTTCAGCAGCTGCAGATTTAACTG
This sequence comes from Enterobacter sp. ku-bf2, assembly GCF_001742765.1. Classification (NCBI taxonomy): domain Bacteria; kingdom Pseudomonadati; phylum Pseudomonadota; class Gammaproteobacteria; order Enterobacterales; family Enterobacteriaceae; genus Enterobacter; species Enterobacter sp. ku-bf2. The sequence continues at coordinate 461,536 of NZ_MDVW01000012.1, read as the reverse complement.
ATAGCGCTCCAGACCTTCCAGCGTAAACGGCTCTGCCTCAGGAATTTCGCTCTCTTCAGAGCGGAAGTTGACCTGCAGTCGTTGCTGGAAAAAGGCGCGCACCGGATGCGCCCAAAACCGCTGAAGCTGCTCGAAGGTCAGAGTGTCGATAGGGCGCGGGGCAAGTTCCTGAATGAAATCGGTATGCGCATTCCCCTCCTTTTTCGCCGCCGGCAACCACTCAAGGGCGTAGCTCTGGCGCTCACTGGCAATATAGTTCACCGGGTCAAACGGCATGCGGCTGTGGAAACAGGTGATATGGGCTTTCACCCTCTGCTCGCTCTCATCACAGTTGCGCTCCTCATCTCCCGGCAGGTAGTGGCTCTGGCCGATATAGTCCACCAGCTCCTGCACCAGTACGGAGGGGAAACGCTCGCTGTTGTCCTGAATGGAACGACCGATATAGCTGATATAGAGCTTACTCTGCGCGGAAATGAGCGCTTCCAGGAAGAGGTAGCGGTCATCATCACGGCGGCTACGATCGCCCCGTTTAGGGTTTGCGCTCATCAAATCGAACCCCAGCGGCGGCAGCGCGCGCGGATACACACCGTCGTTCATGCCAAGCAGGCAGACTACCCTGAACGGGATAGAGCGCATGGGCATCAGGGTGCAGATATTGACAGGACCCGCCAGGAAACGCTGGCTGATTCGCTCCTGGTCAAGCCGCTGCGTCAGCTCATCCCGCAACAGCGAGAGCGGGATGGCCTCGTGGTAGTGAGAATTCACGCCTTCGTCGATGATAGCCTGCCACTGGGTTTCAATGAGCGCCATGGCCGCTTCGGTGTCATTGTCCGGCAGGAAGAAATCATTGAGTAACGCCCTGCAGACAGGGAGCCATTCTTCAAGTGGACGCGGCTGCAACAGCGCATATCGCCAGCGGTTAAGCTGCATTAATAGCGATGCTAAATGCCCCACCAGTTCAGCAATTAACCCGCTGGACTCATCGTAAGGCAGCACCTCATTCCACTCGCCCTGGCTGCTTTCCATAGCATAGCCCAACAGCATACGCGTCAGGCCAAATCGCCAGGTGTGCTGCCCGGTAGGGGGAAGCTCGAATTCCTGAACGTTATCGTCATCGATCCCCCAGCGTACGCCAGACTCGTTAACCCACTGACGAAGGTAGCGCAGGCCCTCTTCATTGATGTTGAAGCGTGCGGCCAGCACGGGAACATCCAGCAACGCCAGGACGTCTTCGGAGATAAACCGGCTATCCGGCAGTGACAGGAGAGTGATAAACGCCTGCAATACCGGATGCGACTGACGGGCACGACGGTCAGATATCGCGTAAGGCAGGTATCGCTCGCCCGTTGCGCTGCCAAAAACGGCCTGAATAAAGGGACTGTAGCTGTCGATATCCGCCACCATCACCACGATATCGCGTGGCGTCAGGTCGGGATCTTCCTGCAGCATCGCCAGCAGCTGGTCGTGAAGCACTTCGACCTCACGCTGCGGGCTGTGACAAACGTGGATCGTGATGCTGCGATCGTCAGGATCCAGTTTTCGCTTATTGTCGCTGCGTTCGAACTCGTTCGCCGTCACGCCCATGACGGCACGGTTTTCCAGATCCAGAATATCTAACTGGATATTATGCAGCAGGCTGTCCGGGGCGATCTCAACAAAGGCATCTACGTCACCTTCCCCTGAGGAAGTGATGTCTGAAAGCATGTGAATGTAGTCACGTCCCAGCTTCCCCCATGAGGCAAGCAGCGGATTGGGCAGGTTCTGAATACCCTCTTCATCGAAAAGCTGCCCGGCCGTCGAGCCGTCTTTAAACAGCGGGATGGATCGTTCTTCAAAAAGGCGTTTTCGTTGGCGGGTCACCAGCCGCGCAAGCCAGCGTTCGTCGAGGATATCCCCCCAGTACTGTCGGCAAGGGTTGGTAAACAAAATATGGATATCAATATGTTTACCCAGCGCATTCAACGCTTTCAGATAGACAGGGGGTAATGCGGATATTCCGCAGATAAATACGCGTGACGGCAGTCGGGCCGGGCGCTCCGACGCATTTTCAAGTATCGAGATAAACCGATCGTAGAGATTGGCACGGTGCCACTTAGGCTGGCCCAGTTTCTCCGTATGCTCTACCAGCGCTTTCCACAGCGGGGCCTGCCATATTTGCGCCTCCGGCAGGCCTTCAACCAACTCGCCCGCTTCCCAACGAATTAACCAGTCAGCGCGATAAACAAGGTATTGGTCGTAGAGATCGGCGGTGCGCGACGCCAACTGGAACAGCTTACGCTTGTCGGTATCGTCATTGAGGTAGTGACGCAGCATGGCAAATTCATCGTGCTGCAGCATTTCCGGTAGCAGCGCCATCAGCTTCCAGCTCATGGCCTGCTTGTTGAACGCGCTCTGCTCCGGGATATCCGGCAACACGCGGACAAACATCTCCCAGATAAAGCTCGCCGGCAGCGGAAAATCAATATTCGCGGCAATGCCAAACTTGCGGGAAAGCGACATTTGCAGCCACTGTGCCATACCGGTGCTCTGCACCAGCACCATTTCAGGCTCAAAAGGATCGTCAAGCCGCTCGCGCTCAACGATAAACTCCATCAGTGCTTCCAGCACATCCAGACGATTTGAGTGGTAGACCCTTAACATAGACGCTCCCGACTACTGGCTAACCGGGCAATGCAGACGTGTTAACTCACCGCGCCGCCCCAGAGGAGAAATAAGTGTAACCGTGATGCTGACACATCCTGCGAGCGTTGTCTGCCCCCGACGGGCCTGCCAGCCTGCAGGAAGAACATTTGTTGAGAGCTGAGACTGGTTCCAGGCATGGTGCCAGAGCTGACGATACTGATTAAATGCGGTGAACCGCGCCGCCAGCGCCCGGTGATACCCCGACAGTGCGGTCACGACCACCACCAGCAGCATCATCGCCAGCAGGACCTCAACCATGCTAAACCCTTTTTCTCTGCTCACGGCAGCTGACATAACGCGCTCTCCTTAAGGGGACAAAAATCGCTCCAGCCGTGAGGCGAAAAGCGAACGTTCCCGTCGACGATCTCTCCTGCACGCCAGAGCAGCAGGTCGTTGCCGCTGGCTATCAGTAGTACACGCGCCTCACTCAGTTGACGCAAACACACTCGCCATGTCGATGCCTTTTTGCACTGGATTTGTAGCTCTGGCGCCCAGCGCTGAACACGTCCCCACTCAAGCGCGGACTGCGCCGTCGCCTGCTGCTGAAGCGAGCGGCTCTCCCCGCCAACGAGCGCACTGAACGTTGTGACCTGCTGATTGAGCCCCGTCAGGATCAGGGTACCGAGCACCAGTAAAAGCAGAACCAGCGCCAGCGAAGACATCCCGCGTTGACGGCTCACAGGTTGTACCCCGTGACCGTATACAACGCCTGCCAGGGTTCTCCTTTATCGCCTTTACGTCTCGCGGCCAGTTCGATATTTACCTCTGGCGCAAAACCGGCATGTTCCACTTTCCTCACGACAAAATGTGCGATCGCAAGCCTGTCCGGGTCCGTGAGCTTTTCCCACCCTTTTCCTTCACACGACGTCGCGCCACGCAGGGTTTCCAGCGCCCCCGATTCCAGACGAAAACCAGTGCTATCATTTTCTGATGTGCTGCTATCCCAGCGACCGTTACTGTTGGCATCCCACCGCACAATGATGCAGCTCCCCTGCCTGCCGATCGCCAGCGCCTGGCCCTGGCAATTTCCCGCGCAGTACCCCGCACGCTGAAGCTGTTTGCCGAGGGCGAACAGGTGTTGCCAGACCTCTTCTTCCAGCTCTCGCTGGCCGGATTGCAGTAATACGGCCCGCTGTAGCCCGGGTAAAAAACGCGATGCGCTTATCAGCAAAAGGCTGCTTATCGCCGTGGCAATCAGCACTTCTGTCAGTGAGAAACCGCGCTGCCTCATCAACATGAACCTCCCTCAGAGACCTGACACATCCTGATGCGTCCTCCATTTGAGACCATAATCAGCCATTCTCCAGCACGGCTTTGAATACGTATCCGCCCCGCCCATGCCGTATCCCGTAGTCCATAAAACCCGAGGGACGGCGTGACCTCGCCGATCGTGACCTCAGGCCAGAGGGGTATCAGCACAAAGGGACTGCCCTTCTCACAGCCTTGCACGGCAGAGCTCGCCAGACAGTCCCGGTCCCCCGTCCGCTGACGGGTAATTTGATGGTCGCGGTTGTGGCGGTTGGCATGGTTGCGCAGAAACAGCAGGTAATCTCGCACCTGGCTGGCGGTTTGCCACAGCCGCTGCTGTCGTTGCCAGCTGTCCCAGCCGTACAGACCGGAGGCGCTAAGGATGACGACAAGCGAAACGGCGACCAGCGTTTCGATAAGCGTAAAACCGTTCTCTTTTTTCATACCGGGAGTGTGGCGAAGCGCCGTGGACATGACGAGCATCGGATCCTCGTTTTACGAGACGTCATCCGGAGAAGTGGGAGAGTTGCAGCGCGTTGCAGGCTTTCTGGATAGCGCTTAGGGAAACGGGAGAAAGGCGAAAAAAAACCGGCGCTAAACAGCACCGGTTGTGTCAGGCTTTACCGCATCAGATCGCGACGGGCGCTTTGATTCCAGGGTGCGGGTCGTAGCCCTCAATCTCGAAATCATCAAAGCGATAGTCGAAGATTGATGCCGGTTTGCGTTTGATAATCAGCTTCGGCAGCGCACGCGGTTCGCGGGTCAGCTGGAGATGCGTCTGTTCCATATGGTTGCTGTAGAGATGGGTATCCCCACCGGTCCAGACGAAATCGCCCACTTCCAGGTCGCACTGCTGCGCCATCATGTGAACCAACAGCGCATAGCTGGCAATGTTAAACGGCAGGCCGAGGAACACGTCACAGGAGCGCTGATAGAGCTGGCAGGAGAGTTTTCCATCCGCCACATAGAACTGGAAGAACGCGTGGCACGGTGCCAGCGCCATTTTATCCAGCTCGCCGACGTTCCAGGCGGAAACGATGATGCGGCGCGAGTCCGGATCGTTTTTCAGCTGGTTCATCACGGTGGTGATCTGGTCAATATGGCGGCCATCAGGCGTGGGCCATGCGCGCCACTGCTTGCCGTAAACCGGGCCCAGATTGCCGTTTTCATCTGCCCATTCGTCCCAGATTGAGACGTTATTTTCGTGCAGATACGCAACGTTGGTATCGCCTTGCAGGAACCAGAGCAGTTCATGAATGATCGAGCGCAGATGGCAGCGCTTTGTCGTCACCAGCGGGAAACCTTCTTGCAGGTTGAAGCGCATCTGGTGGCCAAAAATGGAAAGCGTACCGGTGCCGGTGCGGTCGTTTTTCGGCGTGCCCTCATCGAGCACTTTTTTCATCAGTTCAAGATACTGTTTCATGGTTCCTCAGGAAATCTGTTGCTGTGGACGACGACGATACGCCCAAATCATCATAATGGCACCCGCGACAATCATCGGAATGGAGAGGATCTGCCCCATGCTGATGTACTGTACCCACTCGCCGGTAAACTGTGCGTCCGGCTGGCGGAAGAACTCGACGATAATACGGAATGCACCGTAGCCGATCAGGAACAGGCCGGAGACAGCCCCCATCGGGCGCGGTTTGCGGATAAACAGGTTGAGGATGATAAACAGCACCACGCCTTCCAGCGCCAGCTCGTACAGTTGAGACATATGGCGCGGCAGCACGCCGTAGGTATCGAAAATGGACTGCCACTCAGGATGCGACGGCAGCAGCGCCATGTCTTCCGCGCGCGAGCCCGGGAACAGCATGGTAAAGGAAACGCTCGGGTCGACGCGGCCCCACAGCTCACCGTTGATGAAGTTGCCCAGACGGCCCGCCCCGAGACCAAACGGGATCAGCGGCGCGATAAAATCGGACACCTGGAAGAAGTTGCGTTTGGTGCGTTTGGCAAAAATCACCATCACCAGGATCACCCCAATCAGGCCGCCGTGGAAGGACATGCCGCCGTCCCAGACGCGGAACAGATAGAGCGGATCGTTCAGGAATACCGGGAAGTTATAGAACAATACGTACCCAATACGGCCACCGAGGAACACGCCGAGGAAGCCCGCATACAGCAGGTTTTCAACTTCGTTTTTAGTCCAGCCGCTGCCAGGACGGCTGGCGCGACGGCCAGCGAGCCACATGGCAAAAATGAAGCCCACCAGGTACATCAGACCGTACCAGTGAAGCGAAACAGGTCCTACTGAGAAAATGACCGGATCAAACTCCGGAAAATGCAGATAACCACTGTTCATCTGTCACCACAAGATGTTGTTATTCCGCTGAAAGTGGACAGCGGTAGAAATGCGATTCTGCCGTAAGCAGAGGCTCCAAAGTTGCGAATCATAGCACAAGGCGGGCGCGGAGGATGCGCCCGAGATGTAAAAGATGTGTATAGGGTTTTATGCGCGCTGGTGCCCTCACCTCGCCCCTCTCCCACAGGGAGAGGGCGAAAGGCGATTAGCGGCCGCCGCGGATCAGACCGCCCATACCGCGTCGTTCCATAAACGCCGCGACCTGATGACGGACCTCCGCTGCCAGCTGCGCCTCTAGGCTGCGTTCTGCCAGCTCGCGGGCATCATCGATGTCGATATGCCGCAACAGGTATTTCACGCGAGCAACAGCGCGACCGTTCATCGACAGATGGCGGTATCCCAGACCAATCAGGATCGCAACACACATGGAATCCCCGGCCATTTCACCGCACAGGCGTAAATCAATGCCGTACTGCTCCGCTTCTCGGGCAATCATCGCTAAGGCGCGAATAATCGCCGGATGCAGGCTATCGTAGATACTGGCGACGCGGGTATTGTTACGGTCGACGGCCAGAATATATTGCGTCAGGTCATTGGTGCCGACAGAGATAAAATCAACGCGGTTTGCCAGCTGCGGCAGCATAAAGACCATCGAAGGCACTTCAAGCATGACCCCAATCCGCGGTTTCGGGATCGCATAGCCGATCATCTCTTCCACTTCACGGCCAGCACGTTCGATCAGTCGCCGGGACTCGTCGATCTCATCAATGCTGGTGACCATCGGCAGTAAGATGCTGAGATTGCCCGTCGCCGCGTTGGCGCGCAGCATCGCGCGCACCTGGATCAGGAAGATCTCCGGCTGATCGAGCGTAATGCGGATCCCACGCCAGCCCAGGCACGGGTTTTCTTCGCTGATCGGCATATAGGGCAGCTGTTTATCCGCCCCGACGTCCAGGGTTCGCAGGGTGACAGGTTTGTCGTTAAACATCTGCAGCATGCCCTGATACTGCGCCACCTGCTCCTCTTCAGAGGGGAAACCGCTCTGCAGCATGAACGGGATTTCAGTACGGTACAGGCCAATACCGTCGATGCGGCTGCCCAACTTCTCTTCGTGCTCGGGGCTTAAACCGGCATTGAGCATGACTTTGATCCGCTCACCGCTCTTAAGCTGGGCGGGCAGGTTAACCTCATCTTCCGCCAGCTTGCTTAATTCATTCTCTTCGCTGATAAGACGCTGGTATTCCTGGAGCAGAACCGGCTCAGGATCGACCAGCAGCTCACCGCGATAGCCGTCGACCACCAGCGTACGTCGGTGCAGCACCGACGGCTGAATGTCCGCCCCCATAACGGTAGGGATGCCCAGCGCGCGCACCATAATAGCGGCGTGTGAGTTGGCGGCACCATCGCGCACCACCACACCGGCCAGCCTGTCCTGCGGCAGTTCAGCCAGCGTCGTTGCCGAGAGTTCGTCGGCGACCAGAACAAACCGTTTTGGCCAGGCATTCGGGCCCTGAATGGTGTCATCAAGATGGAACAGCAGGCGCTGCCCCAGAGCGCGCAGATCCCCTGCCCGCTCTTTCAGGTAACCGTCGGTCAGTGCCGCAAACTGGTCGGCAAATTTTTCGATGACCTTCTTAACCGCCCACTCTGCGACCGAGCCTTTATCCACTTCCGCAAAAAGCTCACGACGCAGGCGCGCATCGGAGAGCAGGTGCGAATAGAGGTCGAAGATGGCCGCCGTCTCTTTTTGCGCGCCTGCGGCAAAACGCTTGCTGTAACGACGAAATTCATTCGCCGCCTCTTCCAGCGCGGCGGTGAGACGCTCGCGCTCCAGCGCTTCATCAAGCGTTGAGGCTTCGTAAACCTGCTCCATTAACGGCAGCGTGGCGTCCATCCAGCCTTCAGCAATCGCCACACCTGGCGATGCCGGAAGGGCACGAATGCGCGTATGGCGATACTGACCAAAGAGCGCGGCAAGCTGAGACTGAGAGAGGATCGCCGCCATCTGCGTGGCCAGTGTGACGAGGAAAGACTCCTCGCTTTCGTCGTACTGACGTAGCTCACGCTGCTGGACAACCAGCACGCCGAGCAACTGGCGACGCTGGATAATCGGCACGCCAAGGAAAGCGCGGAAGCGCTCTTCTTTTACGGAGGGGATGTATTTAAAGCTGGGGTGTTTTTGCGCGTCAGCAAGGTTAATGGGTTCAGCCAGTCGCCCAACCAGACCCACGATACCTTCATCAAATGCGAGCGTAACGGTGCGTCCACGTGGTTTTTTCAAACCTCGGGTCGCCATCAGGTAATAGCAGCGCCGATCGTGGTCGGCCAGATACACCGAACAGACCTCGGTCTCCATCGCAAGACAGATGTCGGTGACCAGAATATTCAACGCCTCGTTCAGACGCGGCGCGCTGGCCACCTTCTCGACTATTTCTCGCAAGCGGGTGAGCATGATTTGCGTAGCTTAACCTCTTTTACGTCGCCAGGCAGGTGCGCTCTGCGGCTTAGGCGGGATCTCCTGAAGCTGCATCACCACACTTGCAAACTCTTTCATCACCCTACGGTAAACATCGCGCTTAAATGACACGACCTGACGAACAGGATACCAATAGCTCACCCAGCGCCAGCCATCAAACTCCGGCGTACTGCTGGTTTGCATATTGATGTCTGAATCGTTGCCCACCAACTGCAACAGAAACCACTTCTGTTTCTGGCCGATACAAACCGGCTTTGTGTCCCAACGCACCAAACGTTTCGGTAACTTGTAACGCAACCAGTTGCGGGTCGAAGCCAGGATGCGAACATCTTTTCGGCTCAAACCGACCTCTTCAAAAAGCTCCCGGTACATCGCTTGTTCTGGGGACTCTCCCGGATTGATCCCGCCTTGCGGGAACTGCCAGGAGTGTTGACCATATCGACGGGCCCACATCACCTGGCCCTGACGATTACAAATTACTATTCCTACGTTCGGGCGGTAGCCATCGTCATCAATCACCGGACTACCCCAAACTAAACCTTATATATGAATGATTGTTTCACACTACAGGGAGGCGGTAAACCACTCTCTTACAGGCCTGCAACCTAATAACAATTGAATAACTCACAAATAAGTGCTGAGTTATAAACAGATGAGCGACAGTGAAGGGAATTTTATTCACCTTTTCTGTGGATATAGTTGTGAAGAAGTGTCTGATTACCGATGAACAACCTCAACGACCGCCGCACACCCTCTTTTGCTAGCATTCATTAACATGATTATATTCATAGAGTTAGATGCATTTACGTAAACAAAAAACTGAATAGCGTGACGATCGTCACACCAGGGATCGTCGTGCTGATGAAAGATCGAACAGCGTCGGTTTTATCCACAGATTGTGCCAATAAGTTAGTCACAATTTGTGTGAAAATTCGATTTTCATCGCACGTCAAGGCTGTAAATGGAAACAGTAGTCAGGGTTATGCCCAGTTATCCCATTTTTCTGTGGATAACATGGTGTAAGATCCTGTTCATTGTCAGTGACCAGATTTGAACAACCGCTTTTTCCACCCAGGCGAAACGATTTCAGACCAATAAAAAAACCTATAAATCATAGAGATGTCATATTGGTACAGAAAAAGTTAAACTCTATCCACAGGGGACAAATTCTTCGTTTATTTTTTAATCAAAAGGTTACCGTCATGCATCCGCTTACACCCTTGGGCTCACCACCGTCCAGCGAGAGCCAGTTGCTACTGCAGGCACAGCGTCTGGCCGGTTTTTCGCTTGGCGAGCTGGCAGCAATGGCCGGGCTGCCGATCCCGAAGGATCTGAAACGGGATAAAGGCTGGATCGGCATGCTGCTGGAGCTGTGGCTGGGTGCCAGCGCAGGGAGCAAACCTGAACAAGATTTTGCAGCCCTTGGCGTGGAGCTAAAAACCATTCCTGTAGACCGCCAGGGCAAGCCGCTTGAGACCACCTTTGTCTGCGTTGCGCCATTAACCGGCAATACCGGCGTAACGTGGGAAACCAGCCACGTTCGTCACAAGCTGAAGCGCGTATTGTGGGTACCGGTTGAGGGTGAACGTCAGATTCCCCTGGCCGACCGTCGCGTCGGCGCGCCGCTGCTCTGGAGCCCGGACGAGGATGAGGAGCATCAGTTGCGTCTGGACTGGGAGGAGCTGATGGACATGATTGTTCTTGGGCAGGTTGAGCGCATCACCGCCCGACACGGAGAGGTATTACAGCTGCGCCCAAAAGCAGCCAACAGTAAAGCCCTTACCGAGGCAATCGGCGCGCAGGGTGAGCCGATACTGACGTTGCCGCGCGGTTTTTATCTCAAAAAGAATTTCACCGGCGCACTACTCGCACGTCATTTCCTGTTGAAAACATAGTTTTTTACTTATTTTGAGAGCTCTCAAACATAATCGACTGCTTTTTAAGATTTTACCGCTTCCTCAAGTCGCCATATCGGGTTAATACTAGATGATGATTTGATACAAGCCAGATGAGGACGATAACGATGAAAAAATGGGCAGTATTAGTGTCAGCAGTCGGTTTAGCGTTTGCCGTATCGGGCTGTAGCAGCGATTACGTCATGGCGACAAAAGATGGTCGAATGATCCTGACCGACGGTAAACCCGAAGTCGACGATGATACCGGTTTGGTCAGCTACCGCGACCAGGAAGGCAATAAAATGCAGATCAATCGCGACGAAGTATCGCAAATTATCGAGCGATAATCAGAGAGAGGTCAGTCGCTTGCTGGCCTTTTTGATTTTTTTCTTCCCCTTTTGCTTCCCCTCTGCCATGTTTATATTCCTTTGTCGGGTACGCCCTGACGCGGTTTATATGTCTACTGAGGAAGCCGGCTATGCATTATCACCGTATCCCCCACAGCGCACTGGAAATTAGCCAACTGGGGTTGGGCACGATGACATTTGGTGAACAAAACAGCGAAGCCGATGCCCATGCACAACTCGATTATGCCGTCAGCCAGGGCATTAACCTGATTGATGTCGCAGAGATGTACCCTGTTCCGCCACGTCCTGAGACGCAGGGACTTACCGAAACCTACGTCGGTAACTGGCTGGCAAAACGCGGCAACCGTGAAAAGCTGGTGATTGCCTCCAAAGTCAGCGGCCCCGCGCGCAACAACGATACCGGGATCCGCCCGAACCAGATCCTCGATCGCAAAAATATCCGCGCCGCGCTGGACGCCAGCCTCAAGCGCCTGCAAACCGACTATCTTGACCTGTACCAGGTACACTGGCCGCAGCGGCCAACCAACTGCTTTGGCAAGCTCGGGTACAGCTGGAATGAGAGCGCCCCCGCGGTGACGCTGCTGGAAACGCTGGAAGCGCTGACCGAATGCCAGCGTGCGGGAAAAATCCGCTACATTGGCGTGTCTAACGAAACGGCCTTTGGGGTCATGCGCTATCTGCACCTGGCGGATAAGCACGATCTGCCGCGTATCGTGACTATTCAGAACCCGTACAGCCTGCTTAACCGCAGCTATGAAGTGGGTCTGGCCGAAGTGACGCAGTATGAAGAAGTGGAACTGCTTGCTTACTCCTGTCTCGGCTTCGGCACCCTGACGGGGAAATACCTGAACGGCGCGAAACCGGCCGGGGCGCGTAACACCCTCTTTAGCCGCTTTACCCGCTACAGCGGCGAGCAGACGCAGAAAGCCGTTGCCGCTTATGTGGATATCGCGAAGCGTCACGGTCTTGACCCTGCGCAGATGGCGCTGGCCTTTGTGCGTCGTCAGCCGTTTGTTGCCAGTACCCTGCTGGGCGCAACCACGATGGAACAGCTGAAAACCAATATTGAGAGTTTCCACCTGAACCTGAGTGAAGAGGTGTTAGCGGAGATTGAAGCAGTGCATCAGGTTTATACTTATCCTGCACCATAGCCTGACGCTTTTGCCCGGTGGCGCGACGCTTACCGGGCCTAAAGGTGCTCAAACCCAGGCCGGGTAAGGCGAAGCCGCCACCCGGCCAGATATCAACGGCGACGTTGCCACATCCACAAACCCGCAATCGCAATCGCAAACAGCCCGCCAAACCCGACGCCAATCCCCACCACCGGCACACCCACTTTTACCGCCAGCGAGTAGAGCCCCAGCATTAAAAGCATCGCCAGGTTTTCACCCAGGTTTTGTACCGCAATGGCATTGCCTGCCCCGACGGTCTGCTTGCCCCGCTCCTGCAGTAACGCATTCAGCGGCACCACGAAGAAGCCCCCCAGAATACCAATCAGGATGAGGAGGACATACGCGGGCAATAACGCATGCTGCAGCGAGAAGATAAGCACCACGACGCCAATCAGGATCCCGGCGGGCATGCAGCGTGCAACCGTCTCCAGCGTCACCAGCTTCGCCGCCGCGCCCGCCCCAACCACAATGCCGATGGCCACCATCGCATTAAGATAGGTTGGCGTCGCATTGTCAGTAATGCCCAGCGCCACCGGCACCCACAGGACCAGCAGGAAGCGCAGGGTGACGCCCGCGCCCCAGAACATGCTGGTCCCCATCAGGGAGAAACGCGTTTCACCGTTACGCCACAGCACGCGGCAGGCGGTAAAGAAACTGCCGGTCATCGGTTTAAATCGCCAGGATTGACCCGGGCGAGCCGCAGGCAGCTTCGGAATAAACAGGTTCGCCACGACCGCCCCGCCATACACCACCGCACACACGCCCAGTGCCACCAGCACATGCCAGTCGGCCAGCACGCCGCCCGCAACGGAGCCAATCAGGATAGCGGCAATAGTGGATGACTCCATCAGACCATTGGCTTTCACCAGCTTATCCCCGGTGGTCAGCTCGCCGAGAATGCCGTACTTCGCCGGGGAGTAGGCGGCGGCCCCAATGCCCACCAGCGTGTAGCCAATAAACGGATTGAAGCCAAAGCAAATGCTGGCGGCACCCAGCAGCTTGAGGCCGTTGGCAAACATCATTACCCGGCCTTTCGGGAAACTGTCCGCCACCTGGCCCACAAACGGGGCAAAGATAATGTAAGCGCCCACAAACACCATCTGCAGGATCGGCTGACTCCAGTCGGGGTAAAACTCGGCTTTCAGCAGCGCCAGCGTGGCAAACAGCAGCGCGTTATCGCCGAACGCAGAGAGAAACTGCGCGGCAATGACGGCCATCATGCCTTTCGACCTGAGGGATGTGTTAGTGTGTACTGACTCACGCATTTTGCTGTTCCGCCTCTTCAACCATGCCTTTCAGGGTCACGAAATCTGGCTTCCCGCTGCCCAGTACCGGGAGCTGTTTCAGGTAGCGAATATCGCGCGGCACGGCCAGTTCAGGAATACCGTGTTCACGCGCATAGCTCAGTAACCTGTCGCGCTTAAGCTCACCGTCGGTCGTAAACAGCACCAGCGCCTCGCCTTTGCTGGCATCGCTCTTAACCACCGTGGCGTGCATCTTCTCGGCGGACACGGCCGTCGCCAGTTGCTCCACCATTTCCAGAGAGACCATTTCGCCGGCAATTTTGGCGAAGCGTTTCGCGCGTCCCTGAATCTGTACAAAGCCCTGTTCATCGAAACGGACGATATCCCCGGTGTCGTACCAGCCGGTTTCAACCTCGCCGTTGACGTTTTCCGCCGTCGGCGCTTCCAGCACGCCCGGATTTTCCACGCGCAGATACCCGTTCATCACGTTTGGCCCTTTCAGCTGCAGGCGGCCACCGTCCTCAATGCCCGGCACCGCCAGCAGACGCGCGTCCATCCCCGGCAGAATTCGGCCAACCGTACCCGGTTTCGCCGCCATCGGCACGTTAATCGAGACCACGGGCGCACACTCGGTAACGCCATAGCCTTCGAGAATGCGCAGGCCAAACTTGTCCTGCCATATCTGGCGCGTGCTCTCCTGCAGTTTTTCCGCGCCAGCCACCACATACCGCACACGATAAAAATCATACGGATTGGCGAAGCGCGCATAGTTCCCCAGGAAGGTTGAGGTCCCGAACAGAACGGTACAGTTACGGTCATACACCAGCTCCGGCACAATGCGGTAATGCAGCGGGCTCGGGTAGAGGAACACTTCTGCGCCGGTCAGGAGCGGCGTGAACAGCCCCACCGTCAGGCCAAAGGAGTGGAACAGCGGCAGCGCCGACATAAAGCGGTCGTTCGCGGTAAAGTCGGCGATGCTTTTAATCTGCTCAACGTTCGCCAGAATGCTCTTGTGGCTGTGGACGACGCCTTTCGGGTTGCCCTCTGAGCCTGACGTGAAGAGGATAATGGCGTCATCTTCCGGCTGCTGTTTGACCTGCGCCAGACGCGGCACCAGCAGATGCGCAAAAATCCACAGCTTGTCGCCGGTGGTCACGTCCGCTTTCAGATCCTCCAGGAAGACCCAGCGCACCTGGGTGAGCTGCTCGGGAAGGTGCCAGAGTTTGCCTTTGTCCAGAAACTGACGGGAGGTAAAGACGGTATTAATCTGAGCGGCAGTAATGGCGCTGGTCAGCCCCTTCACGCCCGCCGTGTAGTTCATCATCGCCGGGATCCGGCCCCGGGAAACCGCGCCGAAAATCACCGCCGCGCTGATGCCCGCGTTAGGCAGCATCAGGCCAATCTTTTCGCCCTTTTTGCTGTATTTCTCCAGAATACGGCCCACAAACAGGGTCTTGGTCAGCAGTTTGCGATAAGTATCCGGGGTAAAGTTGATGTCTTCGATGCAGTTTTTCTTCGCGCCATAGCGGTACTGCGCGGAAAGCAGGGATTCGTACAGCGTTTCGCGCGGGCGCACGGCCATACGCGCTTCCATCATAATCTGATGCAGCATTTCCCCGGCGATTTTACGGCGATCGCGGGCACGCGGCGCGTCGGGCATCGGTAACGACGTTGGCGGCAGGATATGCAGCGTGATTTTGGGGAACAGACGCTGCTTCACCAGCCCCTTGAGACGGCTGAAATGGGTCAGTTCCGCGCCTTCAATACGCAGCGGCACCACGGTCGCTTTTGACTTCGCCGCGACAAACCCCGCGCCGTCGTAGATTTTCATCAACGAACCGGTCACGGAGATACGCCCTTCCGGGAAAATGACCACCGGGCGCCCCTGCTCGACCAGGCGTACCAGATGTTTAATCATCATCGGTTTTGTCGGGTCGAGCGGGACAAAATCAATCAACGGCGTGAGCCAGCGCATGTACCACTGCTGGCTGATGGAGGTATACACCGCAAACACCGGGCGCACGGGCAAAAACAGCGCCAGCAGAATGCCGTCTATAAAGGAAACATGGTTTGGTGTGATGAGAACGCGTTCGCCGCGAAGCGCCCGGGCATCGCCGGTGATGCGGATGCGAAACAGAATACGGAAAAGCGTACGGAAGAACCCAAATAGCATCTCAACTCCCTTTGCCAGCCAGTGTGGAGGGTCGATAGTAAATGGTGGCAGATTACACGAGAAGTGGTAAGGGAGCGACAGCAAAAGTGGAGGCGAAAAAAAACCTGCGCATCCGCGCAGGTTGGTGCAAGAGATGAGTACGAAACCGTACTAAGAATTCTCACCAATCAATACCTCTGGGATCTCAACTGTATCAACCTCTTTAACACCCTTGCTATCGGACAATCGCAACAGCCTGAGGCAAAGTGTAACTAAAGGTTCAGATTCACATTCTTCAGACATGACTGGGCGTGTAACGATTACACCGCCAGGGGTGTGCTGCGTCACGTTTGTGGAGCGCGAAAATCCGCTCCCCTTGAATGCACGCCGCTTTTCCGCAACACTATTTGGTGTGTAAACGCTTACCCCCAATAAGAAGGTAATGAATGGCGACAATAAAGGATGTGGCCCGTCTGGCAGGCGTGTCGGTGGCAACCGTCTCGCGCGTAATTAATGATTCACCAAAAGCCAGTGACGCATCACGTCAGGCGGTACAAAGCGCCATGGAATCCCTGAATTATCATCCCAATGCCAATGCCCGCGCGCTCGCCCAGCAGTCTACAGAAACCATCGGGCTGGTGGTGGGGGATGTTTCCGATCCCTTTTTCGGCGCCATGGTGAAAGCGGTTGAACAGGTTTCTTATCAGACAGGCAATTTTTTGCTGATCGGCAATGGCTATCATAACGAACAAAAGGAACGCCAGGCCATTGAACAGCTGATCCGCCACCGCTGTGCGGCGCTGGTGGTTCACGCCAAAATGATCCCGGATGCCGAACTGATTCATCTGATGAAGCAGATGCCGGGCATGGTGATTATCAACCGTATCATTCCCGGTTTTGAGAAACGCTGTGTGGCCCTCGACGACCGCTACGGCGCCTGGCTTGCCACGCGGCACCTGATTCAGCAGGGCCATACCCGAATTGGTTATCTCTGTTCCAATCACCCGATTTCCGATGCGGAGGATCGCCTGCAGGGCTACTACGACGCCCTGCGTGAAAACGGGCTGCCGTGTAATGACCGTCTGGTGGCCTACGGCGAACCGGATGAGAGCGGCGGTGAACAGGCCATGACCGAGCTGCTGGGTCGCGGACGGAATTTCACGGCGGTTGCCAGCTATAACGACTCCATGGCCGCAGGGGCGATGGGGGTGTTGAATGACAACGGGATTGAGGTACCGGCCGAAATTTCGCTGATTGGCTTCGACGACGTGCTGGTCTCCCGCTACGTTCGCCCGCGGCTGACTACCGTGCGCTACCCTATCATCACCATGGCAACGCAGGCCGCCGAGCTGGCACTCGCGCTGGCTGAACAGCGTCAGCCGCCGGAAATAACGCATCTGTTTAGCCCGACGCTGGTCCGTCGTCACTCCGTTGCGTCACCTGCAGAAGCGCAGAGCGAATAACGGTAGAGGTGAACCCGCGTGTTGGGGTATTCCAGCCCATCACCGATATACTGCCAGCCGTAACGTTCGTAGAAGTCGCGGCAGGCAGACCAGAGATGGAGCTCCTCATACCCGAACTGCGCGGCGTAAGCGATAACATGCCGCTGAAGTTCTCCCGCCAGCCCCTTGCCTCGCGCCGCGTCGTCAACGTACAGCGCCGCCAGCCACGGACAGAGATCCTGTCGGGTGATCAAATCGCAGCGCCAGAGCCCCACCGTACCAAGAAGCTTTTCGTCCTCAACGGCAATAAACGTCAACGGTAATGCCCCCGGCGTCTGGCTGTGCTCAACAATACTGTGGAAAAATTCCCGGGGAAGCCCTTCGCCAAAGGCCTGCCAGATCCAGTCGGTAACCTGCTCAGCATACTGCGGTGCATCGTAGAGCGGGAGGATAACTGTCTTTTTCACGTTTCACCTGCGTATTCTCATTAATGGGCTGGCCTGACGTCTCCAGCTCGATTGGCGATTATTTTACCAGAGTCAGACTATTTAGTTTGACTTCAGGCAGGCCTGACGAATCGTTACCAAAAAGCGTGATCGTGGCGGAATTTTTGCGCTTCCCGCATCGCTTATACGGCGTAAGCTCTGTGTTAAACTGCAGATCATTACGTGGAAGCAGGAATGTAGAATGGCAACAATGCTGGATGTCTCACTGCGCGCGGGCGTGTCGAAGGCCACGGTATCGCGCGTGCTGAACGGCACGGGTCAGGTTAAAGAGAGTACGCGTCAGCAGGTGTTTGCTGCGATGGAAGAGCTGGGCTATCGGCCGAACTTTCTCGCACGCTCGCTGGCTAACCAGACCAGCAACAGCATTGGTCTGGTCGTCTCGACCTTCGACGGCTTTTACTTTGGCCGCCTTCTCCAGCAGGCGTCGCGGCAGACTGAAACCCACGGGAAACAGCTGATCGTCACCGACGGTCACGACGCACCGGAACAGGAAGAACAGGCGGTGCAGATGCTGGCCGATCGCCAGTGCGATGCCATCGTGCTTTATACGCGCTATATGAGCGAAAAAGCGATCATCAAACTGATGAACACCGTAAAAACACCGCTGGTGGTCATTAACCGTGAAGTGAGCCAGGCACCGGATCGCTGCGTGTTCTTCGAACAGCAGGATGCCGCATTTAAGGCTGTGGATTATCTGATCGAACAGGGGCATCGGGAGATCGCCTGTATCACCGTCCCGATCCATACCCCAACCGGGAAAGCGAGGCTGATGGGCTATCGCAAGGCGCTGGAAAAGCACGGCATCCGTCTGGACGAGCGTCGGATTAAGTACGGCGATGCGGGAATGACCGGGGGATATGAGCTGTGCAAGGAATTGATTGCCGACGGTGTATCGTTTAGCGCCCTGTTTGCCTGTAACGACGACATGGCGCTGGGCGCGTCCAAAGCGTTGCACCAGGCGGGGCTTAAAATCCCGCAGGATATTTCACTGTTCGGCTTTGACGATGCCCCAAGCGCGAAATGGCTGGATCCTGCGCTCTCATCGGTTTATCTGCCCATCGACAATATGATTGTCACCGCCATCGATCAGGCGATCCGGCTGGCAAGAAACCAGCCGGTCGATGCCATCCCGCCGTTTACCGGCACGCTGGTCTTACGCGATTCGGTCACCACCGGGCCCTACTTTACTCAGATGAGTTCTAAAGCCAGCAGTTCCTGAATGGTCTGGCGACGGCGGATCAGCCGCGCCTTGCCGTTATCAAACAGCACTTCCGGCAGCAGCGGGCGGCTATTGTAGTTAGATGACATAGACGCCCCGTACGCGCCGGTGTCGTGCAGCACAAGGTAATCACCCGGCTTGACCTCTGGCAGCGCGCGGGTTTCTACTTTGCCGCCTTCCTGCTGGGTAAACACGTCACCCGATTCGCACAGCGGCCCCGCAACGACCGTCTCAACGCGCGGCGCCTGCGTTAAATCGCGGCCGTCGGCAGCCAGGGCGGTAATGTGGTGATAGCTGCCGTACATGGACGGACGCATCAGGTCGTTAAAGCCCGCGTCAATCAGTACGAAGTGGCGAGACCCCATCTCCTTCACGCTGCGCACCTGCGAAACCAGCACACCGGCTTCCGCCACCAGGAAACGGCCCGGCTCAATTTCCAGTTTTACCGCGTGGCCAAGATGCGCGGCGATTTGATCGCGCGCGGCGCTCCACAGACCGTAATAGTGATCGGTATCGATCGCCTCTTCCCCTTCGCGATAAGGAATGGAGAGACCGCCGCCCGCAGAGATCGCCTCCAGATCCTGACCGAAGTCGACAACCTGACGCACCATCGCGCCGCACACCTGCTCCAGGTGGCCGTAATCCACCCCTGATCCAATGTGCATATGAATCCCCACCAGCTTCAGGCTGTAGCGTTGTAGTACCTCCAGCGCGGCAGGCATATCGGCATACCAGATCCCGTGCT
This sequence comes from Enterobacter sp. ku-bf2, assembly GCF_001742765.1. Taxonomy (NCBI): domain Bacteria; kingdom Pseudomonadati; phylum Pseudomonadota; class Gammaproteobacteria; order Enterobacterales; family Enterobacteriaceae; genus Enterobacter; species Enterobacter sp. ku-bf2. The sequence continues at coordinate 442,082 of NZ_MDVW01000012.1, read as the reverse complement.
TGCTGTTTTCGCCGCCGGTATTGGTTTTTTGGCTGTGGCCATGACCAAAGCCCGGGTTCACGCGCAGCCAGACGCGATGGCCGGGAGAAACCTGACCCAGCTGTTCCAGCATATCCACAGAACCGGCATTCACCGGGATCTGCAGCTCGTGAACGCGCGCCAGCGTCGCATCGTCGATCACATCGGCGGTAAAGACGATCGCGTCGCTGTCGGCTTTGGGATCGTATCCGGCCGCCAGCGCGCGCTCGATTTCGCCGAGTGAAACGGAGTCCACCTTCACGCCCTGCTCGCGCATCAGGCGCAGAATATGAATATTGGAGCAGGCCTTCTGGGCAAAACGCACCACGTCGAACTGATGCAGGGCGGCGATCTTCTCGCGGACGATCTGCGCGTCGTAGACCCACACCGGGCAGCCAAACTCGGCAGGCAGGCGCAGCAGGTTGTCGGCGTTCAAATCGGTATCAGTCTGGTTCAGCGGGCGTGGCATGGTCTTCTCCGGATAAATGCGTTTTGATGATTACGCCACAGCGCAAAGAGAATAAAAAATATCGTTTTATTGCGAGTCTATGCAAAAATGATATGGACAGTTCTCTGCTTTCAGGTGCCCTATGCCCGCCGTCAATTTACGCCATATCGAGATTTTCCACGCCGTGATGACCACCGGCAATCTCACCGAAGCCGCACAGATGCTGCATACCTCGCAGCCGACGGTAAGCCGCGAGCTGGCCCGCTTCGAGAAAGTGCTGGGGCTGAAGCTGTTCGAACGCACCCGGGGCAGGCTTCACCCGACGGTACAGGGGCTACGTCTGTTTGAGGAAGTCCAGCGCTCCTGGTACGGACTGGACAGAATAGTGAGTGCCGCGGAAAGCCTGCGCGAGTTTCGCCAGGGCGAGCTGTCGATTGTCTGCCTGCCCGTCTTCTCGCAATCCTTTTTGCCGATGCTGCTCCAGCCCTTTCTGGCCCGCTATCCGGAGGTCAGCCTCACCATCGTGCCGCAGGAGTCTCCCCTGCTTGAAGAGTGGCTTTCGGCTCAGCGTCATGATTTAGGGATAACCGAGACCCTCTCCTCCCCAGCGGGCACGGCGCGCACGGAGTTGCTCTCATTAGATGAAGTGTGCGTTCTGCCCGCCGGACATCGGCTTGCCGGTAAGGCGGTACTCACGCCGGAAGATTTCCATGGGGAAAACTATATTAGCCTGTCGCAGACCGACAGTTATCGACAGCTGCTGGATACCCTGTTTGCCGAGCATCAGGTAAAACGGCGAATGGTGGTAGAAACGCACAGCGCGGCCTCGATTTGTGCGATGGTGCGCGCAGGCGTCGGCGTCGCGGTGGTGAATCCGCTTACGGCGCTGGACTATGCGGAAAGTGGAATTGTTGTGCGTCGGTTTAGCGTCTCGGTTCCTTTTACCGTGAGCCTAATCCGCCCATTGCATCGCCCGGCGTCGGCGCTGGTGGAGGCGTTCAGTGAGCATCTGCAAGGAGGGCTAAGTATGTTGACCGACCGGCTGAATAAGATGTTGAATCAGACGCCCCACTAAACAGCGGGCGCCTGAACACTCAGTTAAAACGTTTCGCAATAGCCGCTACACGCTCGCCGAATTTCACCGCGGTTTGCAGATCGCCGCTGGCAATGGCGCCAGCATCAGCATCTGAAGGAGACTGCACCAGTAAACCAACAGAACCGCCCAGATTATTAATGTCCTGACGGGTAGCGGCAAGCGTATTTGACGGCGGTAGCCCCAGGCTCACCCAAATCCCACCGTGTTGAGAGGCCAGCGTTTGCAGGTATTGTAACGACACCTGCTTATCACCGTTCAGGCTGGCGCTGTTGCTGAAGCCCGCGAACACTTTGTCCTGCCAGCTACGCACGAACCAGGCTTTAGAGGTCGCATCAGCGAATTTCTTAAACTGCCACGGTACGCTTCCCATGTAGGTTGGCGCGCCAAAAATAATCGCTTTAGCATCGTTGAGTTTTTGCCAGTCGCTTTCCTGAATATCGCCATTGCTGTCAATGGCGATCAGCTCAGCCTGCGCGCCCTCGGCGACTGTTTCTGCAACGCGTTTAGTATGACCGTAGCCAGAATAATAGATAACTACAACGCTCATGATTTATCTCCTGATGCAATATTGCCTTGTGAGTCAAACGATTAAGACGATTTTAAAATTGCTCTGCGAGCCCGTTGCCATTTTCGGTTCCCTGGTATCAAATAGAAACCTTACGTCGTTTTATACACGCAAATATTCACGGGCGTAAGAAGGCACTTTTATCTCACCTGGTTACCTCGAGGGAACCACCATGACCCCTACAGCAGTATTGAAAAAGGAGATGCCTCCTTACAACGTGTTCGATGAGCGCTGCCCGACACGCGGCGTGCTGACGCGTATCGCCGATAAGTGGGCACTGTTAATCCTTGCGCGCCTTGAGAATGGACCGATGCGCTTTAATCATCTTCAACGCGATATTCAGCGAATCACCAAAAAGGTGCTGACCCAGTCTTTACGCAAGCTGGAACGAGATGGGCTGGTGTCGCGAAAGATATTCGCCACGGTACCTGTCACAGTCGAGTACAGCCTGACACCGCTTGGCCAGACGTTAACTGAAACGGTGACGGTGCTGGCGCACTGGGTGGAAAATAATATTGATGCTATTGTGGCGGCACAATCCGCTTATGACGCCGCCAACACGTAACCAGAACCGGACGCTCAGGACAACATAAACGCCACGGCATCCGCAGCATGGATAGCGGTGGTATCAAATACCGGGAGAGGGCTTCGCTCAACGGGTACCAGTAAACCGATCTCCGTGCAGCCAAAGATCACCCCTTCGGCCCCCTTCTGCGCGAGTTTCTCGATGACGCTGACGTAGAAGGCGCGGGAGGTTTCACTGAAGGTTCCAAGGCAGAGCTCGTCAAAGATAATCTGATTGATGCGCGCCCGGTCTTCTTCTTCCGGGATCAGACTTTCGATCCCAAACTCGCTGTGTAAGCGCCCGCGGTAGAAATCCTGCTCCATAGTGTAGCGTGTGCCCAGCAGCGCTACGCGGCGCATCCCGGATGCCGCAATTGCACGCCCGGTCGCGTCAGCGATATGCAGGAACGGCAGCGAGCAGCGGTTCTCAATATGCGACGCCACCTTGTGCATGGTATTGGTACACAGCACTATCCCCTCGGCGCCGGCCCGCTCAAGCCCGAGCGCCGCCTGGGCCAGGATCTCCCCGGCTTTATCCCACTCGCCGCTCGACTGGCAGGCTTCGATTTCATGGAAATCCACGCTGTGCAGGAGCAGGCTTGCGGAGTGCAGACCACCCAGACGCTGCTTCACCCCTTCGTTAATCAGGCGATAATAAGGGATTGTCGATTCCCAGCTCATTCCACCTAACAGGCCGATCGTTTTCATCATCCCTCCTTTCCGTTGATTTCTTCTTTTAACATAACCGATGCCAATAAAAAAAGGCGCTCTGTTCAGCGCCTTGTTAAACCAATATCGGTTATCGCCTGCATACGCTGGAATACGTAGACAGGCAATACGATCACACGCCGATGTTTCGCAGCTTCTCCCCGGCCATCAGCTTGCGCTCGATGTGTTCCAGCGTCACGCCTTTAGTCTCCGGGATCAGCCAGAACGTGATGCCAATAAACGCCACGTTCAGCACCGTATAGAGCCAGAACGTTCCCGCTGCGCCAATCGCGTCCAGCAGCGTCAGGAACGTCGCGCCGATGATCATGTTCGACACCCAGTTCGTGGTCGTGGAGCAGGTGATGCCAAAGTCACGGCATTTAAGCGGCTGGATTTCGGAGCACAGGATCCACACTACGGGCGCGGCGCTCATCGCGTAGCCTGCGATACACATCATGGTCATCCCGACAGAAAGCCAGGAAAGTCCACTGGAGGCCGTGCCGTTATCAAACTGCATCAGGCAGTAACCGAGGATCAGCGTGCCGAGCGCCATCACGCTGAAGCCAATTTTCAGCGCCGGTTTGCGGCCCGCCTTGTCCACGGTGAATACGGCAATAAAGGTGGCGAACATGAAGGTCAGCCCGACCACCAGGGTGGCGATCATCTGCTGTTCCGTGGTGGTGAACCCGGCCATTTTGAATATGCGCGGCGCGTAGTACATGATGATGTTCATGCCGGTGAACTGCTGCATCGCCTGCAGCAGCATGCCGAGGAAGACCGCCCGGCGCACGTTGCGGTTGATTTTAAACAGCGCCCAGCCCCCCTGCTTGAGCTTCAGGCTTTCGCGGATCTCGTTCAGTTCTTCGCGGGCTTTTTCGGAGGTATCGCGCAGCATGCGCAGCACCTCTTCTGCCTCCACGTGGCGCCCTTTTTGCGCCAGCCAGCGCGGGCTGTTCGGCAGGAAAATCACTAAGACAATCAACACCACCGCTGGCAGCGCCAGCACGCCGAGCATTGCGCGCCAGTTGCCGCTGTAGCTGAAGTACGTGTCAGACAGGAACGCCAGCACAATACCCAGCGTGACCATCAGCTGGTACATGCTGATCATCTTCCCGCGCACGTTCTCACTCGCCATTTCGGAGAGATAAAGCGGTGCCGTATAGGAGGCAATCCCCACCGCCACGCCCAGCAGCACGCGGGAAAGCAGCAGAACCTCAACGTTTGCGGCAAACGCGGAGCCAATGGAGCCGGCGACAAACAGAATCGCCCCGGCCATCAGGCTGTATTTGCGCCCCAGACGAAACGAGAGCCAGCCGTTGAACAGCGCGCCGATGGCCGCGCCCAGCATCATGCTGCTCACCACCCACTCCTGCAGGCGGCTGCTCAGGGTAAAGTGATCGGTAATAAACGGTAATGCACCGGCAATGACGCCAATATCCAGTCCAAATAACAGGCCCGCCACGGCAGCGGCAATGGAGACAAACTGATTCATGCGCCGGGTATCGCGCAGCGCAGCGGGCATTAGGGTAGAGTCATTTATAGATGTCATATTTTTCCTGCCTCAACAGCAAAATTCGTTAAATGAAATTACGAGATAGTGAAGAAAAGTGTCAGGCGGGAATTCGTGAAGATATGGATTATTTCGCTATGGCATCACGATCTGTGATGGACATTACAATTTCAACTAATGCTGAAATCGCACCGTTTTTTATTAATTACCTAATATTTAAGCGATAAAACTGTGATACGCGTCATTTATGAATTTTCAGTATGGATTTTTCATCTTATGTCATATGGATAATGGCAATTTTTAGCCAAAAAAAACCTCCACCCGAGGGCAGAGGTTCGTCATGCAGGTGGAATTAACGTGCCAGCCAGCCGCCATCAACCGCCACGGTGTAGCCGTTGATATAGTCCGATGCCGACGAGGCCAGAAAGACCACCGGCCCCATCAGATCGCGCGGAAGACCCCAGCGCCCCGCAGGAATACGGTCGAGGATTTCCGCGCTACGCTGCTCGTCTGCGCGCAGCTGCTGGGTGTTGTTGGTCGCCATGTAACCCGGCGCAATGGCATTCACATTAATATTATGCTTCGCCCACTCGTTTGCCAGCAGGCGGGTCACACCCATCACGGCGCTTTTGGACGCGGTGTAAGACGGCACGCGGATACCGCCCTGGAACGAGAGCATGGAGGCAATATTCACGATCTTGCCGCCGTTCCCCTGCGCGATAAAGTGCTTTGCCGCCGCCTGGGACATGAAAAATACGCTCTTGATGTTCAAATCCATCACGTCATCCCAGTCGCGTTCGCTGAAGTTGATCGCATCTTCACGGCGAATCAGTCCGGCGTTGTTGACCAAAATGTCGATATGGCCGAATTCCGCCACCGCGCGATCCAGCAGTTCAGGAATGGCATCAATTTTACGCAGGTCGGCGGTCAGGCTCAGGAAACGACGACCCAGCGCCGTCACGCGTTCGATGGTTTCCGTCGGTTCAACGATATTAATCCCGACGATATCGCAGCCCGCTTCCGCCAGGCCTAACGCCATCCCCTGACCCAGCCCGGTATCACATCCGGAAACCACCGCCACTTTCCCCTGCAGAGAGAATGCATCCAGAATCATGTTTATTCCTTACTCTTTCAGAGCCTGTCACTCACAGGCAGGTTTATGCTTCACTGCCCGCGACTAGCGCAGATCGCTGACCGCAACATGGTCCATATCATCAAAGACCTGGTTTTCGCCCACCATTCCCCAGATAAAGGTGTAGGCTTTTGTCCCAACGCCGGAGTGAATAGACCAGCTCGGTGAAATCACCGCCTGCTCGTTGTGCATCACGATATGGCGCGTTTCCTGCGGCTGTCCCATCATGTGGAACACACAGGCGTCCTCATCCATGTTGAAGTAGAAGTAGACTTCCATGCGGCGCTCGTGGGTATGGCACGGCATGGTGTTCCACAGGTTCCCTGGCGCAAGCTCGGTCAACCCCATGCTGAGCTGACAGGTCTCCAGCACGTCCGGCACGAAGTATTTATTGATGGTGCGGCGGTTGCTGGTGAGGTTGTCGCCCAGCGTCACGGGCGCGACGTCTGCCGTGGTCACTTTTTTGGTTGGACAGGTGGTGTGAGCCGGCGCGCAGTTGTAGTAAAACTTCGCAGGCTTGCTGGCGTCGATGCTGGCAAAGACCACGTCTTTCGCCCCTTTACCTACGTACAGTGCCTCGCGATGGCCAATCTCATAGCACTGTCCGTCTACGGTGATGGTGCCCGGCCCGCCAATGTTAATCACCCCCAGCTCGCGACGCTCGAGGAAATAATTCACGCCCAGCTGTTTACCGACCTCGCCGCCCACGGAGACGGTTTTCGTGACGGGCATAATGCCGCCCACAATAATGCGGTCGATATGGCTGTAAACCATGGTGTACCTGTCGGCCTCGAATATCTGCTCGACTAAAAATGCCTTGCGCAGCCCCTGAGTATCCAGCGTTTTGGCGTGCGCGCTGTGGATGCTTTCTCTGACGTCCACGGTAACCTCCAGATGTGGTCATGCCCGAAGGCGGGAAGTAAAACGAAACAGCGTTCCGTTTTTCATAATAAGCACATACTATCGGCATAAAGTGAGCTTTTCAATTACATTTAAAACAACGTTTCATTTTTTATTTTTGTTTATAACGGAAATGATGTTCGGATCACAATTAAACCGACGGGAGAAAAAGGGCACAAAAAAACCTCCCGGAGGAGGTCTTTTCAATGAGGAAAGGTTAGCGTTCGATGGCCAGCGCCACCCCTTGCCCGCCGCCGATACAGAGCGTGGCAATCCCTTTGCGGGCATTGCGCTTTTTCATTTCGTGGACCAGCGAAACCAGGATCCGGCAGCCGGACGCCCCGATCGGGTGCCCCAGCGCGATCGCCCCACCGTTCACGTTAACCCGAAGCGGATCCCACTCCAGCATTTTTCCGACGGAGATCGCCTGTGCGGCATAGGCTTCGTTCACTTCAATCAGATCCACATCAGAAAGCTGCCACCCCGCACGCTCCAGACAGCGACGGGTGGCGTAGACCGGCGCGATCCCCATTAGCGCAGGATCAACCCCCACGCTGGCGAATGCCTTAATGCGGGCCAGCACGGGAAGATCGAGTTCGAGGGCTTTGCTTTCGCTCATCATCATGACGGCGGCTGCGCCGTCGTTAATGGAAGAGGCGTTTCCCGCCGTCACCGAGCCCTGCATTTCAAAAGCAGGATTCAGCCTGGCCAGCCCTTCAGCGCTGGCGTCGGTGCGCGGCTGTTCATCGGTATCCACAACCATCACCTCGCCGTTCTGACGCAGCGCGCTGACCGGGACAATTTCGTCGCGAAAACGACCGGAATCAATCGCCGCACGCGCTTTTTGCTGCGAGCTCAGCGCATAGGCGTCCTGCACCTCACGGCTGATACCGTACTCGCGCGCCAGATTTTCCGCCGTCACACCCATATGATAGTCATTGAAGGCATCCCACAGGCCGTCATGCACCAGGCTGTCGAGCAGCTGACTGTTGCCCAGCTGTGCGCCAGTGCGGCTGTCGGTCAACACGTGCGGCGCGCGGCTCATATTCTCCTGCCCGCCCGCAATGATCACGTCCGCCTCACCACACTGAATGGCCTGCGTCGCGAGATGCAGCGCTTTTAACCCTGAACCACAGACGTCGTTGATGGTGATAGCGGAGACGGTATTGGGCAGCCCGCCCTTCAGCGCCGCCTGACGCGCAGGGTTTTGCCCGGCACCGGCCGTGAGGACCTGTCCCAGAATCACCTCGTCAACTTCATGTGCTGCGATCCCGCTACGTTCCACCAGCGCTTTCACCACCACGCTCCCCAGGTCTACCGCCGAGTGACGCGCAAGCGCTCCCTGAAAACAGCCGATAGCTGTACGCAACGCACCCACTATTACGACATCTTTCATCACGACCTCTGTGTTAAATGACATGACGATAGTAGAGGATTGTTACTGGCAATTATCTTAATTGTTTAAAAATAGTGAGTTTAATCACAAGGATCAGCGTGCATCCTGCAGATACTGCCGCAGCCAGCTTCCGGCAACGCCGGGAGGGGATCGTTTATTCCACAGCAGATCGATGCCGATCGCCCGCGGCCAACCGGGAACATTGAGCTGTACCAGGGATTTCGCGGCGGCAAACTCATCCACCAGCGCGCACGGCAAGACGCACCAGCCAAATCCCTGTACCGCCATACTCAAGAGTAACAGGTAATTCGGGGCTGACCAGACGGGCCCGCGCGCGATCTCCGCCTCGCGCTCAAGATAGGTGCTCAGCCGCAGCTCTCGCCAGCCGTGCAGCTCGTCACGCTGAACGTCATGTTGTCCGGCGAGCGGATGCGTGGTCGCGACATAGATCGCCATGCGGGTCTGCATCGGCAGCCGGATGGCGCCGATATCCGTAGGATAACCGTCTCGCGCCTCGGTGAGGCCAATCTGCGCGCGCTCCTTTTGCAGGAGATCGATCACGTCCTCCTCCTCGCCAATCAGACATTCGAATTCCGTATGGGGAAAGCGCGCGTCAAACTGTTTCATCATCTCTTCCAGCACGTCCGGGTTGAGGGTATCGGAAAGGACAAACGTCAGACGCGCCTCCGTTTGCGCCGATAGCGACACCGCCAGCTCATCCAGCCGCGTGCTGGCGGCGAGAATAGCCTGCACATAGCCCAGCACCTGTTCCCCCTGAGCCGTTAACACCGGCTGGCGTGCCGAGCGGTCAAACAGCTCGAAGCCCAGGTCGGCTTCAAGATGGGCAATGGACGTGCTGACCGTCGACTGGCTTTTACGCAGCCGGCGTGCAGCCGCAGAGAAAGAGCCTGCCGCAACGGTCTCGACAAACGCGGTAAGGGCTTCGGGTGAATAGCGCATAACCTATCTACTTTAGCGATGGATACTATCTTTAATATATCAGCTTTAGCGATGAAAATAGGCCACATCAACGCCCATACCGGCGAATTAACGAGGTCTATCGCTATGCAACATCAGGATGCACTCCAACGTAAACTGCCGGAGCGGATCTTTCATGCAGTCTGTTTTGAAGGAATTGCGACGGCGATCCTCGCCCCTACGGCGGCGTGGCTCATGCAGCGTTCCGTGGTGGAAATGGGTGGGTTGACCATTATTCTGGCGACCACCGCCATGCTGTGGAACATTATTTATAACTTCGGCTTCGACCGTTTCTGGCCCGTTCAGCGCGTCAAACGTACGGCAAAAGTGCGTGCGTTGCATGCGCTGGGGTTCGAATGCGGGTTTATTGTGATTGGCGTGTCGATTGTCGCCGCCGTACTGGGCGTCACCCTGCTGCAGGCATTCACACTGGAAATAGGTTTCTTCCTGTTCTTCCTGCCGTACACCATGTTCTATAACTGGGCGTACGATTGCCTTCGCGAGAAATTTCTTAAGCGCCGCCAGCAACGACGCGCCCTGGCAGGCTAAACGCCTTCTGGCCGGACGTCCGTTCCGGCCAAACGCCTTCGAAGCAACTGCGCTCTCCGTGCATAACTATGGTAAATTGCACTCCATTCTGATGGTTTGATAGTTGATACGTTGCTCTAATGTCGAAAATTTGGTCAAAAGATGAGACTCTCTGGAGTTTCGCTCTCTACGGCACGGCCGTGGGCGCAGGAACGCTCTTCCTGCCCATTCAGCTGGGCTCCGCAGGCGCAATCGTCCTGTTTATTACTGCCCTCGTGGCCTACCCCTTAACCTACTGGCCGCACAAAGCGCTGGCGCAATTTATCCTCTCGTCAAAAACGAAAGGCAACGAAGGGATCACCGGCGCCGTTTCGCACTATTACGGCCGGAAGATCGGCAACCTGATCACCACACTCTATTTCATCGCCTTCTTTGTGGTGGTGCAGATTTATGCGGTGGCCATCACCAACTCGTTAACCGAGCAACTGGGAAAACACCTGACGGTGGATACCGCCGTTCGCGTGCTGGTCAGCCTGGGCGTGGTGCTGGTCCTGAATCTGATCTTCCTGATGGGACGGCATATCACGATAAAAGTGATGGGCTTCCTGGTGTTTCCGCTGATTGCCTATTTCCTGTTTGTCTCGCTCTATCTGATCGGCAGCTGGCAGCCCTCGCTGCTGACCAGCCAGATGGCCGTCGATCGCCACACGCTGCACCAGGTCTGGATTTCGATTCCGGTGATGGTATTTGCGTTCAGCCATACCCCGATTATCTCCACGTTTGCCGTTGACCGTCGCGAGAAATTTGGCGACGGCGCCATGGATAAATGCAAGAAAATCATGAAGGTGGCGTACCTGATTATCTGCCTGAGCGTGCTGTTCTTTGTCTTCAGCTGCCTGCTCTCTATTCCGCCGTCGTACATTGTGGCCGCTAAAGAGGAAGGGGTGACGATCCTGTCCGCGCTGTCGATGATGCCTTCTTCACCGGCGTGGCTGGGAATTTCCGGGATTGTCGTGGCGATAATTGCGATGTCGAAATCGTTCCTCGGCACCTATTTTGGGGTGATTGAAGGGGCGACGGAGATCGTGAAGTCGTCGCTGAATCAGGTGGGCGTGAAAAAGAGCCGCGCCTTTAACCGCGCGATTTCCATTATGGGGGTGTCGTTAATCACCTTTGCTGTCTGCTGCATTAACCCGAACGCCATTTCGATGATTTACGCCATCAGCGGCCCGCTTATCGCCATGATCCTGTTTATCATGCCGACGCTGTCGACGTATCTGATCCCCTCCCTGAAACCGTACCGCTCCATTGGCAACCTGCTGACGCTGATCGTCGGGGTGCTGTGCGTGTCGGTAATGTTCGTCGGCTAACCCCTCTTTGATGCCCGGCGTTCTGCCGGGCATGTCATTCAGTCTCGTCCCGTAACGTCCAGCGGAAAAGGTCTGTCCTGCACCACCGTTTTCATGACAAGCGTTGAGCGAAGATGCTGCACGCCAGGCATGGCGGAAAGCTTCTCGTCATAGAGCTTCTGGAAAGCGGAGAGGTCGCGGGTCACAACGTGCATCAGATAATCGGGATCGCCAAAGAGACGCTGCGCCAGCACGATCTGCGGGATCTCCTCCACCGCCTCTTCAAACGCGCTAACCGCCTTTCGGTCCCCTTCTTTCAGCGTCGCAAAGACGATTGCCAGGAAGTTAAATCCCATTTTGGCGGGGTCGAGGCTGGCACGGTATCCCGTTATGGCCCCGCTTTGCTCCAGCGCCCGCACGCGACGATGGCAGGGCGAGAGGCTCAGATTGACCCGCTCAGCCAGCTCGGTAAGCGACAGGCGTCCATCAGACTGGAGCGCCGCAAGAATTTTTCGATCGATGCTGTCCATTTGGAAGATTTTCTCAATTTCACCGTGTTATGAGCATAACATTGAAAGCCTATTTCGCAGGGTTAACGATATTCTTTTTCGCAACGTTTAACGCACTGCGGGAGTTTTCAGAACGATGGAAATGAGTATTGTGGCCGGCTTTTGGGTGGTTTCGTTTCTGCTCATCATGACGCCAGGCGCCGACTGGGCCTACGCCATTAGCGCCGGGATTAACGGGCGACGCGTGGTACCGGCGGTGCTGGGGCTGATGTCAGGGCATCTGTTAGCCACGCTCATTGTCGTGGCTGGCGTGGGGGTCGTGATTGCTCAACATCCGCTGGCGTTAACCGGGCTGACCCTCGCGGGGGCCGCGTATCTCCTGTGGCTCGGCATCGGACTGTTTCGTCACCCTGCCGCCCCGGAAAAAGCGAGCCACCACGCGGGAAACTGGCGACAGTGGGCGGTGAAAGGGCTCTGTATTAGCGGCCTAAACCCGAAAGTGTTTTTGCTGTTCCTGGCCCTGCTCCCGCAGTTTACAGACCCGACCGGGAGCTGGTCGTTAGCAATGCAAATGTCCACGCTTGGGATGATGCACCTTATCACCTGTACGCTGGTCTATCTGCTGGTGGGGTATGGTTCAAAAGCGGTGCTGGCGACCCGGCCACAGGCGGCGCGTCGGGTGAGCATGGCATCTGGAGGGTTAATGGTGCTGATCGCGATGGTATTGCTGCTTGAGCAGGTAAGATAAAAAAACACCGGCCATCGCCGGTGTTATTTACGCCCGAATATCGTCATATTCCCGCGTTTTATCAAACTCATGTTTCGCGAACGGGCACAGCGGAATAATTTTGCGGTTCTCACCGCGCATCTTCTCCACCACTTTCGCCACCAGCTGTTTACCGACGCCCTGCCCTTTCAGGCTCTCATCCACATCGGTGTGCTCGATAATGCTCAGGTGCTCGCCGGTCGGCACGAAGACAATCTCCGCGACCTGGTTGCCGTTCGCATCATTCACGTAAAACTTGTTATGGCCTTCCAGAATATCCATGGTTCCTCGCTTATTTTTGGCGATACTTCAGCGCACCGCTCGGGCAGGTATCAATCACGCGGACAACCGTTTCAACGTCCACTTCATCGGGAATAATCCACGGTTTACGTTTCAGATTAAACAGCTTTGCGCTGCCACGCACGCAGTTACCGGAGTGTTTGCAGATCCCGGTGTTGAAGTAAACGTCAATTTTCTCGCCGGTATAGGCCCGGTAACCCGCATCCAGTAGCTCTTTATCCATGACATTGCCTCTGTAATTATTATCGTGCTGAATGAAGAATAGCCTGACGGGATCCTGATGGCTATAACGCCGAAAACGAAAAGCCAGGTCACAACTCTTTTCTTGCCAGATTGCGTCCGCTATTTGCCCATGTCAGGCTCGGCAAATGCCACTTTTACATAACATCCGCAGGTTGAATGAAACGCAGACTCTCTTTTCAGGTAAAGCTGTTTTTAGCGCTGGTGTGCTTCTCTTGCCTGCTGTTAGTTCTGCTGGGAACGATCCTGTTTCATTTTATTGACCGGCAGCTCCATCACGATCTCGGTCAGCGTGCCCGGGTTCAGGCCAGCCAGATCGCGCTGATGCCGGGTCTGGCGGCAATGGTTGCGGCCAGAGATATCCCCGGCATCGCTCGGTTAATCCAGCCGCTGCGCGCCGAAAGCGATGCCAGCTACATTGTGATTGGCGATACCGAGGAACAGCACCTCTATCATTCGGAATCCCCGGAGCGGATTAATTTACCGATGATCGGCGGAGATAATGCGGAGGTATTAAAGGGCAAAACCATTATTTCCGTGCGCCAGGGCGGGATTGGGGTTTCACTGCGCAGCAAAGCGCCGATCTTTAACGCGCAGCACCAGGTGATTGGTATTGTCTCGGTCGGCTATCTGACCTCCTATATTGCCAATATTAATGCCCGCATTCTCTGGCAGTCCGGGCTGTACGGCGCGGCTCTTCTGCTGCTGCTGTTTATGTTCTCCTGGCTGTTTACCCGCAATCTCAAAAAACAGATGTTCCGACTGGAGCCGAAAGATATCGCTCAGCTGGTTTTGCAGCAGCGCGCGCTATTAGAAGCCATGTATGAGGGGGTATTTGCCGTCAATGAAGAGAAGCAGCTGATTTTAATTAACCGCGCCGCACGAGAAATGCTGGATATTCGGCAAAGTGAGAAAGCGCTGATCGGCAAACCGCTGGAAGACGTTCTGCAGACGTCGCCGGGCTTTTTATCCCAGCGCTACGCCTCGGTGAGCGCTGGCCGCCACGACCAGATTGCCGTGCTGAACCAGCGCGAGGTGATCGTCAACCGGGTGGCGATTGAGGTCGAACCCGGCGTTGAAAGCGGCTGGGTCTACAGCTTTCGCGACAAAAATGACATCAACACCCTCAGCAGCCAGCTCAGTCAGATCAAGCGCTATGCCGATAACCTGCGCATTATGCGCCACGAGCAGTTGAACTGGACCGCCACGCTGGTGGGCTTGCTGCAGATGAAACACTATGACGAGGCGATTCGTTACATCCAGGTGCAGTCCGAAGGCGCGCAGCGGGTGCTGGACTTTGTCTCCGCCCGTTTTTCCTCTCCCGCGCTGTGTGGTCTGCTGCTTGGAAAATACGTCAGCGCGCGCGAAAAAGGCATCGAATTGCTGTTTGATCCCGCCTGCCAGCTCACCCGAATGCCCGCCACGCTCAACGAAACGGAGCTGATGTCCATTATTGGTAACCTGCTGGATAACGCGGTGGACGCGACCCTTAAGGCACCGGTCCCCGCGCCGGTGGAACTTTACATATCTGACCGTAACCAGGAGCTGCTGATTGAGGTGGCCGACCGGGGCTGTGGGGTGGAGGATGCGATGAAGCCGCATATTTTCCGCCAGGGATTCAGCAGCAAACCGGAACGTGAAAACGACATTGTGGGCACCGAGCACGGTATTGGCCTGTATCTGGTGGCAGGATATATCGATAAGGCTGGCGGCAGCATTGAGATTGCCGACAACACGCCACAAGGGACTATTTTTTCTGTGTTTATTCCGAATGGGCTAAAGAATGACCCGAGCACTTGATGTTGTGATCGTTGAAGATGAGCCGCACCTGGCGGAGCTGCATCGCGAGTATATCGAGCAGAATTTTCATTTACGCGTGGTGGGTATCGCCGCGTCGATTGAGCAGGCATGTCGCCTGATTCGTCAGCACCAGCCGCGGCTAATCCTGCTGGACAACTATCTTCCGGACGGTAAAGGCGTGGAGCTCATCGATAACCCGCTGCTGAAAAGCTATGAGTGTTCGGTGATCTTCATCACCGCCGCCAGCGATATGCAGACCTGCAGCCACGCCATGCGCAGCGGCGCGTTTGACTACCTCATCAAGCCCGTCTTTTTCCAGCGACTGCACGCTTCGCTGGAGCGGTTTATGCGCTTCATCCACACCGTGCAGCAGGTGAAGGTGGTCGACCAGCATGCGCTGGATCGCCTGTTTCATCTGCCTGCCGCGGAAGCCTCCGTTACGCCGTCCACAAAGGGCATTGAGCCCCAGACGCTGGAGCGGATTAAACGCCTGTTCACCGAGCATCCCGACAGTGCGATGTCGGTTGAGGAGGTGGTGGAAAACGTGGGGATCAGCAAAACCACGGGGCGCCGCTATCTTGAATACTGCGTGGAGAGCGGGTTAATCAGCGTTGAAATGCTGTACGGCAATATTGGTCATCCTCGCCGGTTATACCGCAAAGCTCCCGATAAACCGTGATCCGCAACCGTTCGTTGGCTAACGGTCGCGGATTTTATGGTGTTAATTGCTGAAACGACGGCGACAATCACACTTCGGAATCATTGCCCTTGCCTCCCTATTGTCGGAGGCTCGCTTTACGCTATGTTGACAATTAGTTCCTCAAATGTAACTAAAAGGTTAACTATAATGTCGAACACGTTCCGAATTTCTCTGCTTACCGCTACCGTACTGTTCTCTGCTTCTGCACTGTCTGCCCTGCCGCAGGGTTATCCTGCTGAGTATCAAAAAGTGGTTGATGCCGCCACGAAAGAGGGCAAGGTTGTCATCTATTCCACCACCGACATCAAAGCTGCCGGCCCGCTGATCCAGGGCTTCGAAAAAACCTACCCGGGCATTAAAGTCGAATACAACGACATGAACAGCACCGAGCTGTACAACCGTTTCATCAGCGAACAGGCTTCCGGCGGCGTGAGCGGCGACGTGGTCTGGAGCTCCTCGATGGACACCGGCCTGAAGCTCGCCACCGACTACGCCATGGAGTACAAATCTCCGGAGCAAAGCCAGCTGCCGAAATGGGCGGTCTGGAAAGATAAGGCCTACGGCACCACCTATGAGCCGGTGGTCTTCATCTACAACAAGCGTCTGATCCCGGCTGGTGACGTGCCGGATTCTCACGCCGCGCTGGCGAAGCTTATCGCCAGCCAGACGGACAAATTCAAGAACAAAGTCACCACCTACGATATCGAAAAATCGGGTCTGGGCTTTATGCTTTCGGTGCAGGATCACAACGCCGATCCGAACTACTTTAAGACTCTGGCCGACGTCGCCAAAGGTGGCCTGTCGGTGCAGTCGTCTACCGGCACCATGATGGAGCGCGTCTCCTCCGGTGAAAACCTGATCGGCTTCAACATCCTCGGTTCTTATGCGGAAGCGCGTGCGAAGAACGATCCGTCACTCGGCATCTCCTATCCGAAGGATTACACCCTGGTGCTGTCGCGCGTGTCGTTCATCAGCCAGCAATCGCAAAACAGCAATGCCGCGAAGCTGTGGCTGGACTACGTGCTCTCTGAACAAGGGCAAAACATTCTGGCCAATCAGGCGGACATCCCCTCCATTCGTAACGATATCGAAGGCAAGAACGATATCGACGGCCTGACCAAAATCCTCGGCAACGCGCTGAAGCCGATCCCGGTTGATGAAACGCTGCTGGAATACCTGCAGCCGAAAAAACGCCTCGAGTACATCAAAGAGTGGCGTACCGCCGCCGGTAAATAAGCGTATGAGCGCGGCGCTGGCCGCCGCGCTCCCTTATCGACTGAGTTCGTTTTTCTGGGCTGCAATACCAGGGATACCCCATGAATACATTACGCAGAAAGTGGCAAAGCCTGCCGCGAGGCATCGTCGTGCTGATAACCGCCCTGGTTATCTACACGCCGCTGTCGTTTATCGTGATCCAGAGCTTCCTGTCCGCGCCGTTCTTTTCGCCGTCAAAAGAGTGGAGCTTTGAATCATTTGATTTTATTTTCACCGACCCCGATTTTTATAAGGCCCTGAAAAGCGGCTTTATTCTGGCTTTCGGGCTGGTCTTTATCTCTATCCCGCTGGGCGGCGTGCTGGCGTTTCTGATGGTGCGTACCGACCTGCCCGGTCGCCGGCTGATTGAGCCGCTGATCCTGGTCCCGATTTTCGTTTCACCGATGGTGCTGGGCTTCGGCTACGTGGTGGCCGCCGGTCCGGTGGGCTTTCTCTCCCAGTGGGCGGAGGCGCTGATTGGCTTTGTGCCGTGGAACATCTACGACATGTCGAGCATTGTGGTCATTGCCGGCCTGACGCACGTCCCGCACGCCTATCTGTATATCTCGTCAGCGCTGCGCAGCGTGGGCTCCGACGTGGAAGAAGCCGCGCGCACCGCGGGCGCGTCGCCCTGGCAGGTGATGACCTCCGTCAGCCTGCCGATGGTACGCCCGTCCATTCTGTATGCCACCGTGCTGCTGTTCTTCCTCGGGCTGGAGGTGTTCGGCCTGATGCTGGTCCTCGGCGACCCGGAAGGCAACATGGTGCTGGCGACCTATCTTTATAAGCTGACGAACAAGATGGGTACCCCATCCTATAACCTGATGGCGGCGGTTGCCGTGGTGCTGATCTGTATCACCATCCCGCTGGTGATGCTCCAGCGTCGCCTGATGCGTACTGCCAACCGCTTCGTCACCATGAAGGGCAAGGCCTCGCAGGCCCGCGCGCTACCGCTGGGTAAATGGCGCTGGGTGGCTGGCGCGGTGATTGCCTTCTGGCTCACCGTTACCATCGGCGTTCCGCTGCTCGGCGTGGTGCTGCGCGCGTTTATCTCCAACTGGGGCGTGGGCGTTTCGCTGTGGGACGAGCTTTCTCTGAACACCTTCCGCACCATCTGGGCGCAGCCCAACCTGCTGCGCGCCATCGTCAACTCCATGGCGATTGGCGTCATTGGCGGCGCGCTGGCCGTGGTGTGCTACCTGTTTGTCGGCATTGCCATGCACCGTAAGCCGGACAATACCACGCGTTTCCTGGACTACAGCGTGCTGGTGCCGCGCGCCGTGCCTGGCCTGCTGGCGGGTCTGGCCTTCCTGTGGGTGTTCCTGTTCCTGCCGATGTGGCTGGATAACTCGCTGAAATCAGGCTGGCTTTCCGGGTTTGCCTGGACCGACTGGATGCGTGAGAACGTCATCGTCTGGCTGCGCTCGCTGCGCAGCACCATTTTCAGCGTCTGGCTGGCCTATACCGTGGTGTGGATGGCTTACGGGCTGAGGCTTATCTCTTCCACGCTGCTGCAGGTAGGGCCGGAGCTTGAAGAAGCCGCGCGCAGCACCGGGGCGACGCGCGGGCAGATCACCCGCCACGTCACCATTCCGCTCTCCCGCTACGGTCTGATCGGTTCGTGGCTGCTGATGTTCCTGATCTTTGAACGCGAATACTCAACGGGTGTGTATCTGCTTTCGCCCGGCACGGAGACCATCGGCTCGATGCTGGTTTCCCTCTGGGCCGCGGGTGCCATTGATATCGTGGCGGCGCTCTCTTTCATTAACATCCTGCTTGTCGTGGTAGGTCTGGGCATTGCCCTTCGTTTCGGAGTGAAAATACATGATTGAATTAGCGGTTGACGATCTGCACTTAACCTACGGCGACAATCCTGTTTTAAAAGGTGTCTCCATGAACCTGAAGCGCGGCGAAGTGGTCTCCCTGTTAGGCCCCTCCGGCAGCGGCAAAACCACCCTGCTCCGCGCCGTCGCGGGTCTGGAAAAACCGACCCAGGGCTCGATTGTGATTGGCAACAATAAAGTATACGACGGCACGCCGCGCAGTGAGGTCCCGGCGGAAGAGCGTAACCTGGGGCTGGTATTCCAGTCCTATGCCCTGTGGCCGCACAAAACCGTGTTTGAGAACGTGGCCTATCCGCTCAAGCTGCGCAAAGTGCCGGCCAAAGAGATCCAGCAGCGCGTGCAGGACGTGCTGGACCAGCTTGGCCTGGGCCATCTTGGCAAACGTCACCCGCACCAGCTCTCCGGTGGGCAGCAGCAGCGCGTGGCGATTGGCCGCGCGCTGGTGTACAACCCGCCGGTGATTTTGCTGGACGAGCCGCTTTCCAACCTCGACGCCAAGCTGCGCGAAGAGGCCCGCGTGTTCCTGCGCGAGCTGATTATCAAGCTCGGGTTATCTGCACTGATGGTGACCCACGACCAGAACGAAGCGATGTCCATTTCCGACCGTATCCTGCTGCTCAACAACGGCAAAATTGAGCAACAGGGTACGCCGCAGGAGATGTACGGCTCGCCGAAAACGCTGTTTACCGCCGAGTTTATGGGCAGCAACAACCGCCTGCACGGCAAGGTCACCGAAGTGCGCGACGGCAGAGCGCGTATCGAAGGCAAAGGCTGGGTGCTGTGGGGCCAGGCCGGTGAAGGCGTGCAGAGTGGCGCTGACGCCACGGCGGTGATCCGCGTCGAGCGCGTGGCGGTGGTCGAGGGGCCAGGGGAAAATCAGCTTGAGCTACCGCTGCTCACCAGCATGTATCTCGGCGACCGCTGGGAATACCTGTTCCGCACGGTGGGAGATGATTTTGTGATCCGTGCGTATGGGCATGAGGTGCGGGATCCACAGCACTGCCATCTTTCGCTGCCGGAGAAGCATGTTTGGGTGTTCCCGAAAGGGTGAGGGTGTGAGGAAAGGCTGCGGGATGCGGCCTTTTTTGTTGGTGTATTATGAGTGCACGCAATCTATCCTATGTTAAATCATGTTTGGTGGACATTTAGTTCATAAACTTCCAGAGTCTTCCCGCAATCATGTACTCAAATCATCCCTGTCTTTTCATTTGTTGTGCATTAATTTGCCAGCAGATTAACTTCTGAATCATCATAGATAATCTATACACTTCCGAGTAGTTAATAAACTTCGTTAGTCAGGAGGGGCATTAATGACCCGCTCACCGGAAAAACAGGCTGGACAGGAGATACTTTTATTAATAGCGGGGGAACTGATTCTTGATAATTCGGTCGATAGTGTCGATGGAGGTCAGTAATCAGCTGGGTGGGTTTATCGATTCCCTGATTGAACCCAGTGCCGTACCCAGAGTAAGGTAATGCATGACGCGCTGCGTCTACTGCGCGAGAAGCAGGCAGAGTCACGCCTTAAGAATCCGCACGCTCTGCTTGCCGAAGAGCTTCAGCATCGTCGAGGCGAACCATGGAACAAGGATGCATTTATTTTTAATAACAATAACTTATAAGCTCTGCAGGTTTGCAATAATACATGACTATTTCCCGATAATGTATCAGCCCGGCATCAGAACATAAACCAACTTTGTGCATAAAGTTAGTTTTGATATTATATATTTGTTTTATGGATATGTTTAGGAGTTGCGATATATCAGGCACAGAAAAACCTGAGGTATAAAGTGATATTATCCGGTGCTCTTTAATGGTCAACTGGGGCTTTTTTTTGTTGTTGCGCGCACCAACATTAATATGAACGTTTTTCAGGAATTTACTAACAACCACTGTTAATTGCCTAATATCAGCATCAATATCTTCGTAATATATTTTTTCAGATTTAAGTATAGCAGCGAGAAAATTGATTGTGTGTTTTTTGCTATCACCAATGTAGGGTGAATTTGACATTGTTGAATACTAATAAAGTCCTGTAACGTAATCCATGGTTCTTCAAAAGCCATAATAATTAACTTTTCATCATTACAGGGTGCTGATGATGAGTTGTTTATAATTTGTGTTAATGCACGGTATACATAACTGGTTTTAGTATGGACGCTAATATTATTCACACCAACTCCTGATTGTACTAATGGCAATTTTTTGTCATATCATATGACCAGAGAGGTAAAATAAAGAGGGCCATGGGAATATGATGAAAATCAGGTGATTACAAAAAAAGTAACCACCTTGTTTATCCATAATGTATGGGCTAGTTTAAGCCAATAATTAGAAGAGATATTTAAATCCTATCATGGCCTGGGTATCACTGTAACCTTTATCGCCAATCTGCTGGGCCACGTTCCCCCACAGATTGATATTTGGATTAATTTGCCCCTCGACTCCTGCTTTTAACTCTCCAATATTTCGCGTACCCGCTATCTTAACGCTGACGCCGTCCATACGTGTGCCGAAAGTCTTTGTATTATGGATCCAGTTAGTTTCCACAAAAGGTTCAAAGACACGATTTTTACCTTCATCGATTAAACTGTGACCTTTAATGTATGCTCTCATACCAAGGCGGGACTGTATATTTCCATCACCTTCTGCACTCACCCGAGTTCCGTTAGATTCACGATGTTCATCACTTTTTACACCCATCCATGTCAGTTGCGCCACAGACTGAACATAGTAGCTTTCGCGGGTATTCTTCTCGCCAGTTTTCCAGGTATAGCCCGCTTCGACAGATGCTGTGAAGCCGTCAGATTTATAGCGTTCCGCTGCGAGTTTCTCTCCACTTACGGAGTTATTGAACCAATTGTAGAGCAACCAAGTATCAACATATCCTCCTGTTTTCTCGACATTATCCTGGAGCCAGGTCCCGTACACTCCGGCACTGTAGCCATTAACACTGCCATCAGCCTTGTAACCACTTTGACTACTCCGGGTATTGCTTTTTTGGTTGGCATACCCCCCCATGATGCCAAGATGGAAGCGATTTGCAGCATTACTACTCCATTGAGCAACGTCACCACCCATTTGCATAACATACCTGTTAGCCTGCGTCTTTAACTGTCCTGAACTGTCCTTAAACCTGGTGTGTCCACCAATATTCCGTAACCACATACTTGTTACTTTCTCTTCGCCTGTTAGTGCATCAACATAATGGGTCTCACCCAGTCGATCATGTAATCTGTGCACAAATAGTGTATTGGCGGCCAAAAGATTTGATGCATACTCACTACCTTCCGGACGAATAACAGGTTCCTGTCCCGGTTCTGGCATCGGCTCTGGTTCTGGTTTCGGTTCAGGCTCTGTAACAGGTTTAGTGTTGACAAGATACCAGTTACTGTAGTCTGCTCCTTTCCCACGACTCAAGTAATACTCATATGCTCCACCCACAATACGGCCTTTCTTCACGAACTCGCCGCTGGACTGTCCCCCAACAGTGATGAGTTCGATTCCCCGGGTGGTATACCCCCCTTTCCCGCCAATGTTATTCACATGAACATAAGTAGTGCCGGATGTGTCACCGCTGACTATCATTCTGTCTGTCGGCGAACTGTCATCGCCCAGTACGGAATTGAAATAGATATGACCTTGATCACCCGTATAGTCGCCAGAGACAAGAAGCTCGTTGCCTACCTGGTTTTTAGAAATATCCCCGCTTCTGCCAAGAATAATATTTCCCTTATTTATCAGCTTTCTGTCTATAATGAGCTGAGCAGGCGTATCCTTGTCGGAATGATAGCTGCTGACCCTGAGGGTTCCTCCATTTCTGACTTCGGTATCCCCCAGATATCCTTCAGCAGATAATGTTCCACTATTATGTATGGAAATATGCCCTCCCAGAGCGACGGAAGAGTCCACACCTCCTCCGGTGACAGAGAACGAACCGTTATAATTTGTGCTGTCACCACTGAGGTATAATGTCGATGCGCCTGTTTTTTCTGCCTGCCCTTTTCCTTCGAAAACCCCAGCATAGAGACTGTCGAAAGCCTGATCGATAACGAGACTGGCTTCTGTTATGTCTACAACACCACCTTTCCCTGACAGTTGCGCCATCGTTAAATCATGGTTATTAAGATTCAGTTTCCCGGCATTTACCGTATAGAAGGTATGATTAACGAATGCATCATCATCGTCTGAACGTAGTTCTCCGCCTTCAACCCGGGTTCCACCGGAATAGCTGTTTTTACCTGATAATGCCACCAGACCATCACCTGACTTAACGATACCCCCCTTACCGGATAATGAACCGTTAAGATACATTTCTTTTGCTTCACCAGCTTCGAGTACAGACTCAGAAAGAACATTCATGTTTACTTTTGTACTTAGCCGGTTATCACAATATTTGCAGTCATTAACACGGAGCGTCCCGCCATTCAGATTGAAAGCGTAATAACCGTCCCCTGCTTTAATTGCATCTTCTTCAGGTGACAAGTTACTGTTAGCTATAGTCATAAAACCGTTTTTATTGAGATTTACTGTTGCCGATGCGCCCTCGCTGCTGGCCATGAATAGTCCAGAAACCAGATTTTCAAATCCATCTTTATCAGTATTGGCTTTGCCTTCAAATATAACGTCGGCATCATTCTCTATATTGAGTACAGCAGAGCCTGCACCTTTCATGTTCACTTTAACGTCAATCGCAGGGAAAGTGTCCATGATATCGGATGCCAGTGACATCAGGCTCCGGACGATAAGCTTACTGCCTGCGCCAGAGACGTTGATTTCAGCAGACGGCGGAAGGAGGTTTGCAATAGCTTCATCGCGATCGATTATCGTCGATGCGCTTATTCTTCCAGCTGACACTTTACCGCCATCAAAAATATTCAGTATACCTCTACCTATATAGCCAAGATACATGGAGCCATTTTCCACATAATCCCCGAAAGATGGATCGTTGTTTATTGCATTTAGTTCACTCCCAGGGCCGGTAACAGTTATTACACCAGTATTGCTGTTATTACCCGTTCCGACAAAAATCTTATTATCGGAGAAAAGCACCGGTTTCCCCACATTCAGAATAGCACCATCCCTAATATTTAAAACGCCGTTCACCTGACTATCGCGTTTATTATTCCAGTCACGTATATCACTGCTTCCTACATGTAAACCAAGAGAGGTTAAGGGGCCAATATTTGGGCCTGTTAGGTTTAAAACCCCTGTTGTATCATTTACAGAATTATTACCTTCTGAAACGGTGCCTACTTTAAAGGTATTATCGCTGTTAAGATTTTTTGCATTTTCGGCTATGGTTAATGAACCCTTTCCACCATCAACTCCAACACTGAAGGAATGATTATAAGTTGAAGTTCCTTTTAAAATAAGCTCGCCACTTTGACCATCACCACCACCTATGATGTATCCTTTGTTTTCCCAGTCCCATGTACCGTCTTCAGTCACCTCAGATGAATTGAAATACAAAGGAGCAGAACTGGCTGACCAGCTCATCAAAAATAATGCAGATATTCCTGTAATGACTCTCATTTCTTCGTGCTCTGTTTTAATGATCTTAAAAACTATTATTAGCCAGATTTGAAATCGCAGCTATAATGATAACCCCAGATAAAATGAACCAAATTACTCGGTATCTCACTTTTACCTAGAATAATCTGAATTAATGTTACCAATAACTTTTCATTGATTAAAATCAACAATAATAATTTTTTTTATGAGTTTTATTTGGGTTCTGCATGAGATTTCAATACATTAATTTAAAACATATCTTTTAAATGATTATTATTTACATGCACAAAACCCACCCTCGTATAACTCCTTGATTTTATTGCTGTTGATTTTGTGGAAACAGGATGATGTTTCAACTAAGATTACTTTAACGAGCAAGGTGCATAAAAAATGACTGAAAAATTGGTTAAGGATAAAAAAAAAGAGATAGTTCTTATTGAAAAATCGGTGTACTTTTATCCGGAGCAAAGCTTATTGACATCCTTACACGGGGAGGAGAGCGTAAAACTTCTAAGCACGGCATCAGAATGCCTTTTAATATTAATCGAAAGGCAAGGAGATATTGTTCCTAAAGACGAATTTCTGGAAAGTGTATGGGGGCGAAAAGGTGTTATTGCAACCGAACATACGTTTTACCAGACGATACTTACAGTCCGGAAAGGATTTTCGCATCTGGGTCTCGATAATATTATAAAAACGAGATATCGTCGTGGTCTGTCGATTGAGAATTCAGTATGCATTATTAAGGGGGAAATGGTTGTTTCGGGAGAACTTTCTCATTACGAATCAAAAAAAAATAATACATCCCTTTTTGATGAAAGTGTTCAGGCTCCAGAGAAAACAGACTATAAAATGCGAGGGAGTTTATGGTTGTCTGTAGCGCTCTGGATTTTTGCTGGCGTTGTTTTAGGCGGGCTTGCAGCTTCAGTCATGAAGACACCATCAGGTGGATATTTCGAACGGTATCATCAGTTAACGTACATGAAAAGTGAATGTCCAGTTCTGGCCGAAGATTACAATTATGTTCCTGAACAAGTTCAATTTTTCTTCAGGCAAAAAAAAATAGAGTGCACACGTGATGAGAAGATATATTTTGCTGGGCGTAACTCAATCGGTATGCATTCTGTCATCAAGTGCGATAAAAATTTCCAGGAGGGCAAAGAGTGTTTAACCAATTTTTATCTGGACGCCGTTCAGGAAAAATAATAATCCTCTTAATTTTGTTAGCTGCTTTTGCTTCCGGCTTCGCGACCGTATTCCATTTTAAAAAAATTATATATGCCAGATATGAGGGAGTGCTCTGTTATGCAGGAATGAATATTTACCGTAAGAGCATGTTACTATCGTTACATCTTAAATATATACTGGATGATGGCAGGGGAGTCATAATCATGAGGGGACGCCTCTCAGATAACGGCACGGATATCGGCATAGTCAGTCGAGACATCGAATTAGATTACCAGAGGAAAGCCAGTTTAGTCACTGCACAGGTAAAATCCATTAGGAAAATGGCGCAAGATACCGCCAGTGATACTCTTCTGGCACCGTTACTTCCGGAAATTTGGTCTGGTAAGGGTAATCAGGGTGTTTTTTATATCTATCCCCAATACCCTAACGGATATGTGTTTGGTCGAAACTTCCTGCCGTCTTTTTATTGCAGTAATATCAAATAATCTGGTACAAACATAACTGCAGTAACGCCCATCAAGGATGGTGCAGCGGTTATCGTAACGTGGATGTGCATAATATTGTGACTATATCACTTATTATCGTGGGAACATAGGTTCGGCGACGGAGTTCAGGGTTCATTTCATCATCTTCCCGCCTTTCGGCTCCCCCCGGGCCAAGCTCAGCTGTCCGGCCTGCAATGTGCGATTTTCTTCCAGGGCCCCTTTCACTGCGCCTCCATGTGTTCATCGGTAGCCGTCAGGCGGCCACCAGCTCGCACAGCGGTAGCATCTATCCCGCAGTTCCCGTACGTCCTGTAGCAGGCTATCACGTCCCGGCTTTATTTTATTTTCGTCACGGGTTAAACAATATTTGATCTGAAACCGAAGCGCATTTTAGTGGTTACGTTTGGGAGGGGTGGTTGTTTTTTCCAGCGTACTGATTACTGCAACAGAAAATGATCATTATTGCCTTTAGGTTAATAATGTAATCAAGGCATCAATAACTGACATTTATTGCTTCAATAGTATTAGTTACTTTATCTTCTCATACAGATCCGATTTCTGCCGGTTTCGGATCCTTAATATCCACACTGCTACATTTTCGTGAAGCGATTACCATTTACCCCGTATAAATCAGTTTTAACAGGGAGTTAGCGGTAATTCTCCCCTCTGATGACGACTCTGGCCCTAAGCAACAGTTGCCGCTTTGCACATTACCTCACCGAAGTACACTTCCGGAAAAGTGCTCTATGCAGGAAAGTCGGATCTCACAAAGGTAGTTGTCCGGCAATTTTATGATGTTGTTATTTGGATGCTTATAATCAGGAAAGAAATGATGGTGACAGGAAAACCAATCGGGTGACAGTTTGGATCTTTAATCGAGAAATATTCCAGAGCGGAAATATTTCATATGTAAGAGACTCTTAAAACGCTGTAACCGCTGGTTTATCGAGTGAAAGTTAAGTTTGGAAGTCTTCAGAAGAGTTGAAGCTGGAGCGGGCGAAGGGAATCGAACCCTCGTATAGAGCTTGGGAAGCTCTCGTTCTACCATTGAACTACGCCCGCTTTGAGGTGCGTAAGGCATTATAGACCTTACGCACCTTCATACAAGCCTCTTCACAACTAACCGGCGATTAAATAATCACTTAGCACTTCGGTTTGCTGCCGGGCGCAGGAAGATAGCGCTGCGGATCGATGGCCGTCGCCTTATAGCGGATCTGGAAATGCAGCTTCACTGAGTCCGTACCGGTGCTGCCCATGGTGGCAATCTTCTGTCCGGCTTTGACGTTCTGCCCGTTGTTGACCAGCATCGTGTCGTTGTGCGCATAGGCCGTGATGTAGTCTTCGCCATGCTTAATCATGATCAGGTTACCGTAGCCGCGCAGCTGGTTACCCACATAAACCACCTTCCCGGCACCGGAGGCATAAACCGGCGTACCGCGCGCAGCGGCGATATCAATACCCTTGTTGCCACCTTCAGAGAGTGAGTAAGGGGCGACCACTTTACCGCTGGCAGGCCAAATCCAGCAGCGCTGTCCAACCGGCGGCCATGACGATTGCGGCACCTGATAGGACGGCGTCACTTTGGCGGTTTTGCCTTTCGAAGAGGACTTTTTGCCCGAGGACGAACCGCCGCTAACCTTCAGCTGCTGCCCCACCTCGATGGTGTAGGGCGGAGAGAGATTATTCAGCCGCGCCAGATCCTTCACGCTGGTGCCCGTTGCGCGCGAAATCCGGTACAGGGTGTCCCCGCGTTTGACGGTGTAGACCGAACCGGAATAGCTTCCCGTATCCGAAGATTTGCTCCCTGAACAACCCGCCAGTAATAGCGTCAGCGTCAGGCAAAAAATAGCGGTAAGGGGTTTTCTCGTCAGGCTTCCTGCAAACAAAACAGATCCTCGGTCAGCGTGAATGGCGCACTATGATAACAGCCAAAACGAACAGGGGTCATGCCCTTTTCCGCTCTACGAGCCAAACCGTTCGTATAAGAATGCAGTATAATGCTTCGGCTGATGGTGCTGAACCACTCGGCATTTTGGCACTGGAGCATCAATGAGTATTCAAGAACACGTTATTTTGGTAAACGACCAGGGAATGGTGATTGGCACTCAGGAAAAGTATGCCGCGCACACGTTACATACCCCGCTGCATCTGGCGTTCTCTTCCTGGCTTTTTAACGCAAAAGGGGAATGTCTGATCACCCGACGCGCCTTAAGCAAAAAAGCCTGGCCCGGCGTCTGGACCAACTCCGTGTGCGGCCACCCGCAGTCAGGTGAAGAAACAGTCCAGGCGATAATCCGCCGCTGCCGCTTTGAAGTAGGCGCAGAACTGACCGATATCACCGCCGTCGCCCCTGAATTTCGCTATCGGGAAACCGACCCGTCCGGGATCGTGGAAAACGAAATTTGCCCGGTATTCGCCGCCCGCATCACCAATGATGTGACGATAAACGAAGATGAAGTGATGGACTATCAGTGGGTTGAGCTGGACGCGCTATTCCGCGCGCTGGACGCGACGCCTTGGGCCTTTAGCCCGTGGATGGTCATGGAAGCGACAACCGCCCGCGAAAAACTCAAAGCCTTCGCAGAGCAATAAAAAAGCCCCTTTCGGGGCTTTTTTTTACATCTTAACGCCTTACTTCACCGGGCGCATCGCCGGGAACAGGATCACGTCACGGATGGTGTGGCTGTTGGTGAACAGCATCACCATACGGTCGATACCAATACCCAGACCCGCCGTTGGTGGCAGGCCGTGCTCCAGCGCGGTCACGTAGTCTTCGTCGAAGAACATCGCTTCGTCGTCGCCTGCCGCTTTCGCATCAACCTGATCCTGGAAGCGCTGAGCCTGGTCTTCCGCATCGTTCAGCTCGCTAAAGCCGTTGCCGATTTCACGGCCGCCGATGAAGAATTCGAAGCGGTCAGTGATCTCCGGGTTCTGGTCATTACGACGCGCCAGCGGAGAGACTTCAGCCGGATACTCGGTAATGAAGGTCGGCTGAATCAGGTGCGCTTCGGCCACTTCTTCGAAGATCTCGGTCACGATACGGCCCAGACCCCAGCTCTTCTCTACCTTGATACCGATGCTTTCGGCGATCGCTTTCGCAGAATCGAAGTTATCCAGATCGGCCATATTGGTTTCCGGACGGTACTTCTTAATCGCTTCGCGCATGGTCAGTTTTTCGAACGGCTTGCCGAAGTCGAAGACTTCTTCACCGTAAGGGACCTGCGTGGTGCCCAGAATATCCTGCGCCAGCGTACGGAACAGGGATTCGGTCAGCTCGATCAGATCTTTGTAATCCGCATACGCCATATAGAGTTCCATCATGGTGAACTCTGGGTTATGACGAACGGAGATCCCTTCGTTACGGAAGTTACGGTTGATCTCGAACACGCGGTCAAAACCACCAACCACCAGACGCTTCAGGTACAGTTCCGGCGCGATACGCAGGTACATGTCCAGGTCCAGGGCGTTGTGATGGGTGATGAACGGACGCGCAGACGCGCCGCCAGGGATCACCTGCATCATCGGGGTTTCCACTTCCATAAAGTCGCGGTTCACCATGAACTGGCGGATACCGGCCATGATCTGGGAGCGAATTTTGAAGGTCTTGCGGGATTCATCGTTAGAGATGAGATCCAGGTAGCGCTGACGATAGCGCGCTTCCTGATCCTGCAGGCCGTGGAATTTGTCCGGCAGCGGGCGCAGGGCTTTGGTCAGCAGACGCAGCTCGGTGCAGTGGATAGACAGTTCACCGGTCTTGGTTTTGAACAGTTTACCTTTCGCGCCCAGGATATCGCCCAGGTCCCACTTCTTGAACTGCTCGTTGTAGATGCCTTCCGGCAGATCGTCACGGGAAACGTACAGCTGGATACGGCCGCCAACGTCCTGCAGGGTCACGAAGGAGGCTTTACCCATGATACGACGGGTCATCATGCGGCCCGCAACGGCTACTTCAACGTTCAGCGCTTCCAGCTCTTCGTTCTCTTTCGCGTCGAAGTCAGCGTGCAGTTGGTCTGAGGTGTGGTCACGACGAAAATCGTTCGGGAACGGCACGCCCTGCTCGCGCAGCGCTGCCAGCTTCTCGCGGCGGGTTTTCAGTTCGTTGTTAAGATCGACTACCGCGTCAGCGCCCTGTGCTTGTTGTTCAGACATGTTGGTTCCTCATAACCCTGCTTTCAAACTTGCTTCGATAAATTGGTCCAGGCTGCCGTCCAGCACCGCCTGCGTGTTACGGGTTTCAACCCCGGTACGCAGGTCTTTGATGCGGGAGTCATCAAGGACGTAAGAACGGATCTGGCTGCCCCAGCCGATGTCAGACTTGTTGTCTTCCATCGCCTGTTTCTCAGCATTTTTCTTCTGCATCTCCAGCTCATAAAGCTTCGCTTTCATCTGCTTCATGGCCTGGTCTTTGTTCTTATGCTGGGAACGGTCGTTCTGGCATTGCGTTACCAGCCCGGTTGGAATGTGGGTAATACGCACCGCCGATTCCGTACGGTTAACGTGCTGGCCGCCCGCGCCGGATGCGCGATAAACGTCGATACGCAGGTCCGCCGGGTTAATTTCGATATCGATATCTTCATCAACTTCCGGGTAAACAAACGCGGAGCTGAAGGAGGTATGACGACGGCCGCCGGAGTCGAACGGGCTCTTACGCACCAGGCGGTGAACGCCGGTTTCAGTACGCAGCCAGCCGTAGGCGTAATCACCGATGATCTTGATGGTGACGGATTTAATACCGGCCACTTCACCTTCAGACTCTTCGATAATTTCAGTTTTAAAGCCGCGCGCTTCGGCCCAGCGCAGATACATACGCATCAGCATGCTGGCCCAGTCCTGCGCTTCGGTACCGCCAGAACCTGCCTGAATATCGAGATAGCAGTCAGCGCTGTCGTATTCGCCGGAGAACATGCGACGGAATTCAAGCTGCGCCAGCTTCTCTTCCAGCACGTCGAGTTCTGCTACGGCTTCGTTAAAGGTTTCTTCGTCGTCGGCTTCGACGGCCAGCTCCAGCAAACCGGAAACATCTTCCAGCCCCTGGGCCATTTGATCCAGCGTATCTACGATAGCTTCGAGAGAGGAACGCTCTTTACCCAGCGCCTGTGCGCGTTCAGGTTCGTTCCAGACGTCCGGCTGTTCCAGCTCGGCGTTTACTTCTTCAAGACGCTCTTTCTTGGCATCGTAGTCAAAGATACCCCCTAAGAACGTCAGAGCGCTCCGTGAGGTCCTGAATACGGTTTTTTACCGGATTAATTTCAAACATGGTCTGTTTTCTTTTATGGACTTGTCAAAATGCGGTGATAAGAGCGGGATTGTACCGAATCCACGCCCTTTTTTATAGAGATTACTGCCGCTAAATTGGCCAGATATTGTCGATGATGATCTGAAGGGTGCGGTTACCGCGAAACTCGTTGATGTCCAGTTTGTACGCCAGCTCGACCTCGCGCACGCCGTTGTCCGGCCACACCGTCGTGTCAACGTTAAAGGCAATGCCGTCCAGCAGCGGGCCGCCGCCGACCGGTTCCACCATCACCTTCAGATGACGCTCGCCGACGATGCGCTGCTGCAGCAGGCGGAAACGGCCGTCGAATAGCGGCTCCGGGAACATCTGCCCCCATGGACCGGCATCGCGGAGCATTTGCGCCACGTCCATCGTCATCTCAAGTGGTGAAAGCTCGCCATCGGACACCACTTCACCCTGCAGCAGGGCCGGGTCAATCCAGTCGGTAACCAGCTCGCCGAAGAGGCGCTGAAACTCGTCGAATTTCGCCTCTTCCAGCGACAGGCCTGCCGCCATCGCATGGCCGCCGAACTTGATCATCAGGCCCGGATACAGCGTATCGAGACGCTCCAGCGCGTCGCGCATGTGCAGACCCTGAATCGAGCGGCCAGAGCCTTTCAGCGTGCCGTCGCCCGCGGGGGCGAAGGCGATCACCGGGCGGTGGAAGCGCTCTTTGATGCGCGACGCCAGAATGCCGACCACGCCCTGATGCCACTCGGGATGGTACATCGCCAGGCCGCCCGGCAGCGTATCGCCGCTGCGCTCCAGTTTTTCACACAGGGTCAGCGCTTCGGCCTGCATCCCCTGCTCAATCTCTTTACGTGTCTGGTTCAGGGCGTCCAGCTCGTTGGCCAGCACGCGCGCTTCACCAATGTTGTCGCACAGCAGCAGCGCGACGCCAACGGACATATCGTCCAGTCTTCCGGCCGCGTTCAGGCGCGGCCCAAGGGCAAAGCCCAAATCGCTTGCCGCCAGCTTGAGCGGGTCGCGGTTGGCGATTTCCAGCAGCGCCTTGATCCCCGGGCGGCACTTGCCTGCCCGGATACGGCTTAAGCCCTGCCAGGTCAAAATACGGTTATTGGTATCGAGCGGGACCACGTCAGCGACGGTACCCAGTGCCACCAGATCGAGATATTCGGCCAGGTTCGGTACGGCAATACCGCGGGATTCGAACCAGCCCTTGTCGCGTAACAGGGTACGCAGCGCCAGCATCAGATAAAACGCCACGCCTACGCCCGCAAGGGATTTCGACGGAAAATCGCAGTCGCGCAGATTGGGGTTAATAATCGCCTCGGCGGCAGGGAGCGTTTCACCGGGGAGATGGTGATCGGTAACCAGCACCGGGATCCCCAGCGCGTGGGCATGATCGACCCCCGCATGGGAAGAGATCCCGTTATCGACGGTCATGATCATCTGCGCACCGCGAGCGTGGGCCTGATCGACCACTTCCGGGCTGAGTCCGTAGCCGTCTTCAAAACGGTTCGGCACCAGATACGTGACGTTATCGCAGCCCAGCGCGCGCAGGCTGAGCACGCTCAGCGCGGTGCTGGTGGCGCCATCGGCGTCGAAATCCCCTACCACCACGATGCGCGTGCCCTCACGCAGGGCGTGGTAGAGCATTTCAGTGGCTTTTTCGATGCCGTTCAGCTGCTGCCAGGGCAGCATCCCTTTCACGCTGCGTTCCAGATCTTCAGCGCGACGCACGCCGCGGCTGGCGTAGAGGCGCTTCAGCAGCGGCGGGAGATCGTCCGGTAAATCAACCGGTTCAACCGCCTCGCGGCGGCGCAATTTTATCGGGGCTTTCACGCGGATTATTTACCACTAACCTGTTTCTGGTGCGCGTCGAGGAACTCTTTCATCTCTTTTGGTCCCTGATAGCCCGGAACGACATACCCGTTGCTCAGGACAATTGCTGGCGTACCGCTCACGCCAAACTGCACGCCCAGCGCGTAGTGGTTAGCAATGTCGATATCGCAGGAGGCTGGCTTAACCTCTTTTCCGCTCATCGCATCATCAAAGGCTTTGTTGCGGTCTTTCGCACACCAGATGGCCTTCATGTCCTGCTCTGGCTGGCTCTGTACGCCCGCGCGCGGGAAGGCCAGATAGCGCACGGTAATACCCAGCGCGTTGTAATCTTTCATCTCTTCATGCAGCTTGTGGCAGTAGCCGCAGGTGATGTCGGTGAAGACGGTAATGACGTGTTTTTCCTGCGCCGCCTTATAAACGATCATCTCTTTTTCGAGCGCGTTCAGGTTTTTCATCAGCAGCTGGTTGGTCACGTTGACCGGCTGTGCGCCGCTCACGTCGTACATTGGCCCCTGAATAATGTGTTTGCCGTCTTCGGTGACGTACAACACGCCGCTGTTGGTCAGTACCGTTTTCATTCCGGCGACCGGTGCTGGCTGAATATCGCTGCCGGTGACGCCAAGCTTAGCGAGCGACTGTTTGATAGCGGCGTCGTCAGCATGGGCGAAACCGGTAAAGGAGGCTGCCAGCAGGGTGAACAGCGCGAAACTCTTTTTCATAGTTGATCCTGTTACAATTCGTCGGCACTCACGCACGAGGGTGGTGCTGTTGGTGTAGCTGCCGCAGGCGTTCCGTCGCGACATGGGTGTAAATTTGCGTCGTGGAAAGATCGCTATGTCCCAGCAGCATCTGCACCACGCGTAAATCCGCGCCGTGGTTGAGCAGATGCGTCGCGAAGGCATGACGCAATACGTGCGGCGAAAGCTTTTCACTGTCGATACCGGCCAGTGTGGCGTAATGCTTGATGCGATGCCAGAACGTTTGCCGCGTCATCTGCTGTGCGCGCTGGCTCGGAAACAGAACGTCGATAGACGCGCCGTTGAGCAGCCACGGGCGACCGTGCTCCAGATACGTTTCCAGCCAGTAAACCGCCTCTTCGCCCAGCGGAACCAGCCTTTCCTTGTTTCCTTTACCGATGACGCGCACCACGCCCTGACGCAGGCTGATGTCGCTCATCGTCAGGCCAACCAGTTCCGAAACGCGCAGGCCGGTAGCATACAATAGCTCAAGCATGGCTTTATCGCGTAACTCCAGCGGCAGGTCAACTGCCGGTGACTGTAATAATCTCTCAACTTGTGCTTCGCTGAGATCTTTCGGCAGCCGCTGCGGGAGCTTAGGGGATGCCAGCAGCGCGCTGGGATCGTCTTCGCGGATCTTCTCACGGTAGAGATGCTGGAACAGCCGACGCATGGCGCTGAGCAAGCGCGCAGAACTGGTCGCTTTGTAGCCCCCTTCGACACGTTCACCGAGCAGCGCCTGCAGGTCGTCGCTTTGCGCGCTCGCCAGCGAGAGCTGCCGACGGGCCAGCCACTCCACCAGCATGGTAAGATCGCGCCGATAGGCGCTGAGCGTATTCTCGGCCAGATTTTTTTCCAGCCACAGCGCGTCGAGAAACTGTTCAACGAGTGCGAGATCCTTTTCCACATCAGCCCCTTTGATTCTGCAGTCAGGTCATTATGCCTGATTGTGACCGGTTTCTGGTACACTACGCGCAAAGTCAACGCAAGAATTGAGATAGTTACGCGATGAATATTGGTCTGTTCTATGGTTCCAGCACCTGCTACACCGAAATGGCGGCAGAGAAAATTCGCGACATCATTGGCCCGGAACTGGTGACGTTGCATAACCTGAAAGATGACGCGGTCGCGCTGATGGAACAGTACGATGTGCTGATCCTCGGCATCCCAACCTGGGATTTTGGTGAGATACAGGAAGACTGGGAAGCCATCTGGGATCAACTCGATTCAGTCAATCTCGACGGCAAGATTGTTGCCATGTACGGGATGGGAGATCAGCTGGGTTACGGGGAGTGGTTCCTGGACGCGCTCGGCATGCTGCACGACAAGCTGGCACCGAAAGGGGTGTCTTTCATCGGCTACTGGCCAACCGAAGGTTACGAGTTCACCAGTAAAAAGCCAATTATTGCCGACGGCGAGCTGTTTGTTGGGCTCGCGCTGGATGAAACCAACCAGTACGATCTTAGCGATGAACGCCTGCAAAACTGGTGCGAGCAGATTCTGGGCGAAATGGCAGAAAAGTTTAGCTAACGCGCATTACCCCTGCGTCGTCTGTTGCAACAGCATCCGGCGCAGGTCTCGCCACTCGGCAGCATCCATACTGTCAGCCGCCAGCCAAAGATGCTGGCAACGCCCGCCGTCCACCTTGCGTAACCGTAACATCATGCCGCAGTTGAGCATCCAGGGCATACCGAGAATATCCCACTCTTTTCCCTGCCAGCGCAGGCGGGAATCCATCAGTAGCTTGATCTCTCCCTGACGGGCATTAATGCGACGCTGACTGCGTACGCTGTCAAAAACGACAAACGAGAGTAACAGCAGCCACAGCGGCGTATAGCTCAGCGGCCACGGCATCAGTAACACAAAGGCCGCAACCAGGCCGTGGAGCAACAAAGACATCCACTGCGAGCGCCACGAGACGCGAAGATCAGATTGCCACAGGACCACGTTCCCGATTCCGTGTTTGAATTAATTGCACCATCCGTTGCAACTCGGTGTCGGCGGGTTTGCCGTGGTTCATCAGCCAGTTGAATAAATCCGGATCGTCAGACTCAAGCAGGCGAACAAACAGACGCTTATCATCGTCGCTTAAGGTGTCATACTCATATTCGAAGAAAGGCATGATGGAAATATCAAGTTCACGCATGCCGCGACGGCACGCCCAGTGAATACGGGCCTTGTTGTTAATATCCATTTTCAGTTTCCTGCATTACGTTTGGCACAGTCGGTACCCCATTCAGTGTTCTTTATTTCTCTACGGGGACACCAGCTAGTGTAACGTGTTTTTGAGCGTTTCATTACTGGAATATTGCGATCGACGAGCAGGCTTCCAGAATAATCCCTACAAAGACAGCGGATTACATTATTTTGCGTGGTATTACGCACAACCGGTTTATGGCACAAATGGCCTGTTGAAAGCGCTTGCATTGCCTGCAGGCTCTTTTACCATTAGGCATTATCAAAGCGTTAAGCAATTCAGGATATCGTTATGGCCTTTACACCATTTTCTCCTCGCCAGCCCGCCGCCTCTGCGCGTCTGCCGCTGACGCTTATTTCTCTTGATGACTGGGCGCTGGCGACGCTCACCGGTGCCGACGCCGAAAAATATCTGCAGGGCCAGGTGACCGCCGACGTCAGTCAGATGACCGAACACCAGCACCTGCTGGCCGCCCATTGCGACCCAAAAGGCAAAATGTGGAGCAACCTGCGTCTGTTCCGCCGTCAGGACGGTTTTGCCTTTATTGAGCGCCGCAGCCTGCGTGACGCCCAGCTCAAAGAGCTGAAAAAATACGCGGTCTTCTCCAAAGTCACTATCGCCCCGGACGACGAACATGTCCTGCTGGGTGTGGCAGGCTTCCAGGCGCGTGCGGCGCTGAAAAATCTGTTCAGCGAACTGCCGGATGCCGAAAAGCAGCTCGTCAGCGAAGGCGCTACCTCTATCCTGTGGTTTGAACACCCGGCAGAGCGTTTTCTGTTAGTCACCGATGCTGAAACCGCCGAGCGCGTCACCGAGGCGCTGCGCGGCGAAGCGCAGCTTAACAACAGTCAGCAGTGGCTGGCGCTGAACATCGAAGCGGGTCTGCCGATCATTGACGCCGCAAACAGCGCGCAGTTTATTCCTCAGGCAACGAACCTGCAGGCGCTGGGCGGCATCAGCTTTAAAAAAGGCTGCTACACCGGCCAGGAGATGGTCGCACGTGCGAAATTCCGCGGGGCAAACAAACGCGCGCTGTGGACGCTGGCGGGCCATGCCAGCCGCGTACCTGAAGCAGGTGAAGATTTAGAGCTGAAGATGGGTGAAAACTGGCGCCGTACCGGCACCGTATTAGCCGCCGTACAGCTGGATGATGGACGTCTTCTGGTGCAGGCCGTTATGAACAACGACATGGAAGCGGACAGCGTGTTCCGCGTGCGTGACGATGTGAACACACTGAGCATCGAGCCTCTGCCCTATTCACTGGAAGAGTGATGCTGTATCGCCCGGTGGCCCTGCGCTTACCGGGCCTACTTATCCCGTAGGTCGGGTAAGGCGAAGCCGCCACCCGACAAAAAACTACGCCTGCCCCACATACAAATAAATCGCCAAAAAGTGGCACACGCTGCCGCCCAGCACAAAGCCGTGCCAGATGGCATGGTTGTACGGAATACGCTTGCAGACGTAGAAAATGACGCCGAGCGAATACACCACGCCGCCTAAGGCCAGAAGCGTGACGCCCCCTATCGACAGTTTGATTGCCAGCTGGTACACCACGATCAGCGACAGCCAGCCCATGGTCAGATAGGTGACCAGCGACAGCACCTTAAACCGGTGCGCGATGGTGAGCTTAAACAGGATCCCGAGCAGCGCCAGGCTCCAGATAACAATCATCAGGCCGCGCGACAGCGGTGAGTTGAGCCCCACCAGCAGAAACGGCGTGTAGGTGCCTGCAATAAGAAGGTAGATAGCGCAGTGGTCAAACTTCTTGAGCCACATCTTGGCCCGCTGATGCGGGATCGCGTGATACAGCGTCGAGGCCAGAAATAGCAGGATCATGCTCCCGCCATACAGGCTGTAGCTGGTAATAGCCATTGCGCTGGCATTGGCATCGACCGCCTGCACCAGCAATAACACTAAACCGACAATCCCAAACACCAGGCCAATGCCGTGGCTGATGCTGTTGGCTATTTCCTCAGCCAGCGAATATCCCTGTGCGATTAATGGTCTACTCACCATACAAAACTCCGGGAAAACAAAAGATGATTATTCATCGCATCACTATGCTAACTGAGAATTATTCCAGTGAACACCTGTTAGCTAAAATAATTTCACTTCAGGATTTATACCTAAAAATCATAGGCATAAATGAATTTTTCACCTAACATTTGTTCACATTAAAATTTAACCATTAAGAATCAAGAGCATAAAAAAGGATCCTGCCGTCTGGCCGCATGTTATGATGGATACATGAGGTCTGAATAAGAGTTATGCCATTGTGAGTATGTTTACCCACTCCGCCATTGCCAGTCTCAATAACCTGGAGATGATGGTCTACAACTATGTCATTAAAAACCGTGACAAAGTCATGTACATGACCATCCGCGAGCTGGCGGATGCGGCGGGTGTCTCGACGACCACTATCCTGCGCTTTTGCCGCAAGCTTAACTGCGAAGGCTACTCGGAGTTTCGCGTACGCTTTAAGCTTTATCTTGAACAGAACGAGCCCCAGCAGGCGAACTTCGGCGCCAGCGAAATTATCAGCTTCTTTAAAAGCGTAAATAATGAAGAGTTCGACGCGTTATTAGATAGTGCGGTCGATATTATTTTATCGTCGGAACGCATTATATTTGTCGGCGCAGGAACGTCAGGCTCGCTGGCAAAATATGGCGCACGTTTCTTTTCTAATATCGGAAAATTCAGTAACCATATTGATGACCCTTATTTTCCGGTCACCAATGACATGGCGAAAAATGCGCTGGCGATTGTGCTCTCCGTCTCGGGTGAGACCGAGGAGATCCTGCGCTTCGCCAGCCAGTTTAGCCTGCATCACTGCAAGGTGCTCTCCATTACCAGCCACGAGCACTCGCGTCTCGCAAAACTGGCCGACTTTAATCTCTCCTGGCACGTTCCCCAGACGCGTATTGCAGGCGTCTACGATATCACCACGCAAATTCCCGTCATCTATATTCTGGAATCTCTCGGCCGTAAGCTGGCGAAGAAACTTGCAGAATAAAACATCCTGTTTTTTTGATGTAACAAATCACATTATGCCCAATTTGTTATATCGTGACATTTAATTTCGCTTTGCTAGACTCGATGCCAATAAGCCATTTATTGAGAATAGCAGCGATGAAAAAATTGACCTTACCAAAAGATTTTTTATGGGGTGGCGCGGTTGCCGCTCACCAGGTTGAAGGCGGCTGGAACAAAGGCGGCAAAGGGCCAAGCATTTGCGACGTATTAACCGGCGGCGCACACGGCGTACCGCGCGAAATCACGCAGGACGTGGTGCCGGGGAAATATTATCCCAATCATGAGGCGATTGATTTCCACGGCCATTACAAAGAAGACATTAAGCTTTTTGCCGAGATGGGCTTCAAGTGTTTCCGCACCTCGATTGCCTGGACGCGTATCTTCCCGAACGGTGACGAAACGCAGCCAAACGAAGAAGGGCTGAAGTTTTACGACGACATGTTCGATGAGTTGCTGAAATACAACATCGAACCGGTGATCACCCTCTCCCACTTCGAAATGCCGCTGCACCTGGTGAAGGAGTACGGTAGCTGGACCAACCGTAAAGTGGTCGATTTCTTTGTGCGCTTCGCGGAAGTGGTCTTCGAGCGCTACAAAAACAAGGTCAAATACTGGATGACCTTCAACGAAATCAACAACCAGCGTAACTGGCGCGCGCCGCTGTTCGGCTACTGCTGCTCGGGCGTGGTCTATACCGAACATGAAAATCCGGAAGAGACCATGTATCAGGTCCTGCACCACCAGTTTGTGGCCAGCGCCCTGGCGGTGAAAGCCGCGCGCCGCATCAACCCGGAGATGAAAGTCGGCTGCATGCTGGCGATGGTGGCGCTCTATCCGTTCTCCTGCAAACCGGAAGACGTGATGTTCGCCCAGGAATCAATGCGCGAGCGCTACGTCTTTACCGACGTCCAGCTGCGGGGTTACTACCCGTCTTACGTCCTGAATGAGTGGGAACGCCGTGGCTTCTCCATCAAAATGGAAGCGGGCGACGAGCAGATCCTGCGTGAAGGCACCTGCGACTACTTAGGCTTCAGCTACTACATGACCAACGCAGTGAAGGCGGAAGGCGGTACCGGCGATGCCATTTCCGGTTTCGAAGGCAGCGTACCGAACCCGCACGTGAAGGCCTCCGACTGGGGCTGGCAGATTGACCCGGTAGGCCTGCGCTATTCCCTGTGCGAACTGTACGAGCGTTACCAGAAACCGCTGTTTATCGTGGAAAACGGCTTCGGCGCCTACGACAAGGTAGAAGAAGACGGCAGCATTAACGATGACTATCGCATCGACTACCTGCGTGCCCACGTGGAAGAGATGATCAAGGCCGTCACCCACGATGGCGTGGATCTGATGGGCTATACGCCATGGGGCTGTATCGACTGCGTGTCGTTTACCACCGGCCAGTACAGCAAGCGCTACGGCTTTATCTACGTGAACAAGCACGACGACGGCACGGGCGACATGTCGCGTTCCCGTAAGAAGAGCTTCGAGTGGTATAAGGGCGTGATTGCCAGCAACGGCGAGAAACTTTAACGCCGTAACGCCGGGCGGCGCTACGCTTGCACCGGCCTACGATTGATCCCCTCTCCCCTTTGGGGAGAGGGTTAGGGTGAGGGGTTTACTTCCCACCCGCCAGCTCTATAAAACTCCCCGTTACGTACGACGCCTTTTCGCTCAGCAGCCAGACAATCGCCTGGGCGACCTCTTCCGGCTGGCCGCCGCGCTGCATCGGCAGTAACGATTTTACGCGATCCACTCGCCCCGGCTCTCCGCCGGAGGCATGGATATCGGTATAGATCAGACCCGGACGGACGCAGTTAACGCGAATGCCCTGCGCTGCGACCTCCAGCGATAAACCCGTTGTCAGCGAATCCACCGCCCCCTTGGACGCGGCGTAATCCACATATTCACCCGGCGCGCCCAGACGGGACGCCGCGGAAGAGACATTTACTATCGCCCCGCCCTTGCCGCCATGTTTGAAGGAC
The DNA here is from genome assembly GCF_001742765.1 of Enterobacter sp. ku-bf2. Lineage (NCBI taxonomy): Bacteria > Pseudomonadati > Pseudomonadota > Gammaproteobacteria > Enterobacterales > Enterobacteriaceae > Enterobacter > Enterobacter sp. ku-bf2. The sequence goes on along the minus strand of NZ_MDVW01000012.1, from coordinate 401,260 downwards.
ATGCGTTTTACCGCTTCCCGGCAACAGAGGAAGTAGCCCGTGACGTTGGTCGCCAGGACACGGTTAATGCGCTTGGCCGAAAGATTCTCGATGGTGGATTGCTCAAACAGGATCCCCGCATTATTGACCAGCGCGGTCAGCGGCTCGCCTTCGCGATCGAGGCTGTCAAACATCGCCAGCACCTGAGCTTCATCGCTGATGTCTGCACGTACGGCAAAGGCTTGACCGCCCGCATCCACAATCTGCCTGATGACGTCCTGCGCGGCGTTAATGTTGTGATGATAGTTCACCGCCACGGTGTAGCCTTCGCGAGCCAGCTGCAGCGCGGTGGCCTTCCCTATGCCGCGGCTGGCGCCGGTGACCAGTGCAATTGCCATTATCTTCTCCCAATAAAAAAGCCGGGTGGCGGCTTCGCCTTACCCGGCCTACGTTACTACATCAGCAATGTTACTGGTATTCGCTCATCGGCACGCAGGAGCAGAACAGATTACGGTCGCCGTAGACGTCATCGAGACGCTTCACGGTCGGCCAATACTTGTTCGCCACACCTGCCGGGAAGACCGCCAGCTCGCGGGAATAACCGTGGTTCCACTCCGCCACCATCTCGTGCTGGGTGTGCGGGGCGTTAACCAGCGGGTTATCTTCCAGCGTCCACTCACCGTCCTGTACGCGGTCGATCTCCATGCGGATGGCCAGCATCGCGTCGATAAAGCGGTCCAGTTCGGCTTTACTTTCCGACTCCGTTGGCTCCACCATCAGCGTGCCCGCAACCGGGAACGACATGGTAGGCGCGTGGAAGCCGTAGTCGATCAGACGCTTGGCAATGTCCAGCTCGCTAATGCCGGTCTGCTCTTTTAGCGGACGAATATCGAGGATGCACTCGTGCGCCACGCGACCGTCGCGGCCGGTATAGAGCACCGGGAAGGCAGACTTCAGGCGCGTCGCAATATAGTTGGCGTTCAGAATGGCCACCTGGCTCGCCTGCTTCAGCCCTTCCGCGCCCATCATGCGGATATACATCCAGCTGATTGGCAGGATAGAGGCGCTACCGAACGGTGCCGCAGAAACCGCGCCCTGACGGGTCAGCATGCCTTCAATCTGAACCACGCTGTGGCCCGGCACAAACGGCGCCAGGTGCGCTTTCACGCCGATTGGGCCCATGCCCGGGCCGCCACCGCCGTGCGGAATGCAGAAGGTTTTGTGCAGGTTGAGGTGCGATACGTCCGCGCCGATAAAGCCCGGCGAGGTAATGCCCACCTGCGCGTTCATGTTTGCGCCGTCGAGGTATACCTGACCGCCGAACTGGTGCACCACGTCGCACACTTCACGGATGGTCTCTTCGTACACGCCGTGGGTGGACGGATAGGTCACCATGATGCAGGAGAGTCTGTCGCCCGCCTGCTCGGCTTTCGCGCGCAGGTCAGCCAGGTCGATGTTGCCGTTCTTATCGCACGCCACCACCACCACTTCCATGCCCGCCATCTGGGCAGAGGCCGGGTTGGTGCCGTGGGCTGAGCTTGGGATCAGGCAGATATCGCGATGGCCTTCGTTGCGGCTTTCGTGATAGTGACGGATTGCCAGCAGGCCCGCATATTCACCCTGCGCGCCGGAGTTCGGCTGCATGCAGAGCGCGTCGTAGCCGGTCAGCTTCACCAGCCAGTCGGAAAGCTGGTTGATCATCACGTGATAACCTTCCGCCTGCTCAGGCGGGCAGAACGGGTGCAGCTCGGAGAATTCAGGCCAGGTGATCGGGATCATCTCTGCCGCGGCATTCAGCTTCATGGTGCAGGATCCCAGCGGGATCATCGCCTGGTTCAGCGCCAGATCCTTGCGCTCCAGAGAGTGCATGTAACGCATCATCTCGGTTTCACTGTGGTAGCGATTAAAGACCGGGTGCGTCAGGATGGCGTCGTTACGCAGCATGCTGTCCTGAATGGAGCGGCTGTCGAGCGCAACTTCTTTGTCGAGCGCATCAATGTCCAGACCGTGCGCGTCACCCAGCAGCACGCTGAACAGGTTCAGGATATCATCGCGGGTGGTGCTTTCATCCAGCGTAATGCCGACGGCGTTGTGGATGTCGCTGCGCAGGTTGATCTTTGCCGCGTCCGCACGCGCCAGCACGGCGGCTTTGTCCGCCACGTCCACGCACAGGGTGTCGAAGTAGTGGGCATGGCGCAGCTTAAGACCTTTTTGCTGCAGGCCGCAGGCCAGGATATCGGCCAGGCGGTGAATGCGGCTGGCAATGCGTTTCAGGCCAGCCGGGCCGTGGAACACGGCGTACAGGCTGGCGATATTCGCCAGCAGCACCTGTGAGGTACAGATGTTGGAGTTCGCTTTCTCGCGGCGGATATGCTGCTCGCGGGTCTGCATCGCCATGCGCAGCGCGGTATTACCGGCAGCATCTTTGGAGACGCCGATAATACGGCCAGGCATGGAACGTTTGAATTCATCTTTCGCGCCGAAGAACGCCGCGTGCGGGCCGCCGTAGCCCATCGGTACGCCGAAGCGCTGTGCTGAGCCGAATACGATATCCGCGCCCTGTTTGCCCGGCGCCGTCAGCAGCACCAGCGCCATAAAATCGGCGGCAACGCTCACAACCACCTTGCGGGATTTCAGCTCGGCAATCAGCGCGCCGTAGTCGTGAACTTCACCGGTGGTGCCCACCTGCTGCAGCAGCACGCCAAAGACATCCTGATGATCCAGCACTTTGTCAGCGTCGTCGACAATCACGTCAAAGCCGAAGGTTTCCGCACGGGTGCGCACGACGTCCAGCGTCTGAGGATGCACGTCCGCCGCCACGAAGAAGCGGTTAGCGTTTTTCAGCTTGCTCACGCGCTTAGCCATCGCCATCGCTTCGGCGGCAGCTGTCGCTTCATCCAGCAGAGAAGCGGAGGCGATATCCATGCCGGTCAGGTCCAGCGTCACCTGCTGGAAGTTCAGCAGCGCTTCCAGACGGCCCTGGGAGACTTCTGGCTGATACGGCGTATAGGCGGTGTACCAGCCCGGGTTTTCCAGCATGTTGCGCAGGATCACCGGCGGCAACTGCACGTTGGTGTAGCCCATGCCAATGTAAGACTTATAGCGCTTGTTCAGGCCGGCGATGGCCTTCAGCTCCGCCAGCGCGGCGAATTCCGTAGTGGCTTCCCCCACCTGAGGCGGCGTGGCAAGCTGGATGTCTTTTGGCACAATCTGGCCGATCAGTGCGTTTAATGAATCCGCGCCAACTGTCTTTAGCATCTCCTGCTGTTGCTGAGCATCCGGCCCAATGTGACGTTCGATGAAGGCGCCACGGTTTTCAAGCTGGCTTAAAGTCTGTGTCATGAGCGATGGTTCCTGAAACGTGCAGTGAATCGTAGTTATCTGTAACGCTGTTGCCCGGTGGCGCTAACGCTTACCGGGCCTACGTTGATCTCCAGGCCGGATAAGCGCAGCGCCATCCGGCACAACGTTATTCGTCTTCCAGTAGTGCTTCGTATGCGGTCGCATCCAGCAGCGCGGCAACCTGGGATTCGTCGCTGGCTTTGATCTTGAAGATCCAGCCGCCTTCATAAGGCTCGCTGTTGACCAGTTCTGGCGAATCGCTCAGCGCGTCGTTGACGGCAACAATTTCACCGCTTACCGGCGCGTAGATATCGGATGCTGCTTTTACGGACTCCGCCACGGCGCAGTCGTCGCCCGCGCTCACGGTCGTGCCCACGTCAGGCAGGTCAACAAACACCATGTCGCCCAGCAGCTCTTGCGCGTGCTCGGTGATCCCTACGGTGTAAGTGCCGTCCGCCTCTTTGCGCAGCCACTCGTGTTCTTTGCTGTATTTCAGTTCTGCTGGCACATTGCTCATTGAAGTTCTCCTGATAAAAATGATTAGGCGACCGGCTTACCGGCGCGAACAAAAATCGGTTTGGTCACGTTGACCGGCATTTCGCGGTTGCGGATTTGCACCACCGCCGTTTCGCCAATCCCCGCCGGCACGCGTGCCAGTGCAATACTGTAGCCCAGCGTCGGTGAGAAGGTTCCGCTGGTGATCACGCCTTCGCGAGGATTGCCGTCAGCATCGGTAAAGCGCACCGGCAGTTCGCCGCGCAGCACGCCCTTCTCGGTCATCACCAGGCCCACCAGTTGTTCAGTGCCCTTCTCGCGCTGCATCTCCAGCGCTTCACGGCCAATAAAGTCACGGTCAGCCGGTTCCCACGCGATGGTCCAGCCCATGTTGGCGGCCAGCGGAGAGACACCTTCATCCATCTCCTGACCGTAGAGGTTCATGCCTGCTTCCAGACGCAGCGTATCGCGCGCGCCCAGACCCGCAGGCTTCACGCCCGCTTCCACCAGCGCACGCCAGAAATCAGCGGCCTTCTCGTTTGGCATCGCAATTTCGTAGCCCGCTTCACCGGTGTAGCCGGTGGTGGCAATAAACAGATCGCCCGCCTGCACGCCAAAGAACGGCTTCATGCCAGCGGTGGCGTTGCGCTGCTCGTCGTTAAACAGAGAGGCGGCTTTCGCCTGCGCGTTCGGTCCCTGCACGGCGATCAGCGACAGATCGTCACGGACGGTGATGTCGATGGCATAAGGTTCGGCGTGTTGGGTGATCCAGGAGAGGTCTTTTTCGCGGGTGGCGGAGTTTACAACGAGGCGGAAGAAATCTTCAGTGAAGTAATAGACGATAAGGTCATCAATCACGCCGCCCGAGGCATTCAGCATGCCGGTATAGAGCGCTTTACCCGGCGTCTTCAGTTTGGCGACGTCGTTTGCCAGCAGATAACGCAAAAACTCCCGGGTGCGGCTACCGCGCAGATCGACAATTGTCATATGGGACACGTCGAACATACCGGCATCGGTGCGCACCGCGTGGTGCTCATCAATCTGCGAGCCGTAGTGCAGCGGCATCATCCAGCCATGGAAGTCCACCATGCGGGCGCCGCATAACACGTGTTGTTCGTACAAAGGAGTCTGTTGAGCCATCTTGTCCTCGTTGAAAAATTCACCGTGAAACCCGGTATCGGCCCCGCGTTCGGGCACCGACGCAAACGTTCTCTTTTACCTGAACTTACCACCGAAACCGGCGGTTAACCATAAGGCAAAATGGGTCATCACATTAGCTTATGACCAAAAATCGCTAAAAAGCCTACAGAGTTATTCACTGGAAAAATGCGATTAACCCCGCACAAAATTAACAATGATCTAACAGGATTTAGCACATGGTGATATTTCGTGCGGAAAATCGGGCCGAATTTCCGTAACGAGAAAAATGCGACATTAGATTATCTAATGCGAAAAATGACGTGAAATTAGAATATTTCAAACGAGGGAATTTCCCCGGCGCAGAGGCCGGGAAAATAAAGTGTGACGGGGATCTAAGTTAGCGCAGCCAGTCAGGGAGATCGTTAAGACCCATCGCCTGACGGAGAAGTTGAGGTTTGACGCCAGGAAGCGTATCGGCCAGTTTAAGACCGATATCGCGCAGCAGTTTTTTCGCCGGATTTGCCCCGGCAAACAGCTCGCGGAAGCCCTGCATGCCCGCCAGCATCATCGCCGCACTGTGCTTGCGGCTGCGCTCGTAGCGACGCAGATAGAGATGCTGGCCGATGTCTTTTCCTTCGCGATGCAGGCGACGCAGCTCCTCGACCAGCTCCGCCGCGTCCATAAAGCCAAGGTTAACGCCCTGCCCGGCCAGCGGATGAATGGTATGTGCCGCATCCCCCACCAGCGCCAGACGGTGCGCCGCAAACTGACGCGCGTAGCGGCCGGTTAACGGGAACACTTGACGCTCGCTTTCAAGCGTGCACAGGCCAAGGCGGTTATCAAAGGCCACGCACAGCGCCTGGTTAAAGGCCTCCGGCGTCGCCTCATGCATCTGCCGGGCTTTGTCCGGCACCAGGGACCAGACAATCGAGCACAGGTGCGGATCGGCAAGCGGCAGGAACGCCAGTATGCCGTCGTTGTGGAAAATCTGGCGCGCCACGCCGCCGTGCGGCTCTTCGGTGCGGATCGTCGCGACCAGAGCGTGATGACGATAGTCCCAGAAGGTCAGCGGGATATCGGCTTTATTACGCAGCCAGGAGTTGGCACCGTCAGCACCGACCACCAGGCGCGCGGTCAGCATGTCGCCGCTCTGCAGGGTGATAAACGCCTCGTTTTCGCCCCACGCCACCTGCTGGATCTGCGCAGGCGCAATCAGCGTCACGTCGCTGCACTGCTGTGCTTTCTGCCACAGCGCGTGGTGGATCACCGCGTTTTCAACGATGTGGCCCAGATGGCTATAGCCCATGCTTTCATCATCAAAAGCAATATGACCAAAGCTGTCCTTATCCCACACCTCCATGCCGTGATAGCAACTGGCGCGGTTCGCCACAATATCTGACCAGACGCCAAGGTGCGTCAGCAGCTTTTCGCTGGCCGCATTAATGGCCGAGACGCGGAGTTCCGGCGGCGCATCCGGGGCAACGGGCTGGGGCTGTTTTTGCTCCAGTACAGCCACGCGCAGGCCGCTGCCCTGTAATCCACAGGCCAATGCCAGTCCGACCATTCCGCCGCCAACGATGGCGACATCAACATTTTGCACGGTGATAACTCCTTAACGCGCGACCCAACCCAGGGTCCGCTGCGCCAGCACGTCACGTGCCGGAATGAATAGTTCCATCGCCATCAGCCCGAGATTGCGACCCGCAACCAGCGGTGCCCAGCGATTGGCAAAAAGATGGACCAGGCCATCAGTCACACCGATGGTGGCCTCTTTATCCGCCTGACGGCGCTTCTGGTAATGACTCAGCACCGAATACGCCCCGCAGTCTTTTTGCTCGCCCCATGCCTGCGCCAGTGATTCGGCCAGGCTCATGACGTCGCGTAAGCCAAGGTTAAAGCCTTGCCCCGCGATGGGGTGCAGCGTCTGTGCAGCGTTACCGACAAGCGCCAGACGATGGGAGATGGACTGAGATGCCGTGGTCAGCGAAAGCGGATAGACCGTCCGCTTGCCGGCATGGGTAATACGCCCCAGCCGCCAGCCAAAGGCTTTCTGCAGCTCGGTACAAAAACGTTCGTCGGACCAGGCCTTCACCTCTTCAGCCTTATCCTGCGGATGGCACCAGACCAGGGAACAGCGCCCGTCCGACATCGGCAGCATCGCCAGTGGGCCATGCTGCGTAAAGCGCTCAAACGCCCTGCCGTTGTGGTCAGCTGCGGTAGCGACGTTCGCAATGACCGCCACCTGGCCGTAAGGCTGCTGGCGCCACTCCACGCCGCACTGGGTGCCGAGCGACGAGCGCGAACCGTCCGCAGCGACCAGAAGCTGGCCTTCAAGAACAGAGCCGTTTTCCAGCGTCACGCTGACCGACGCTTCACTTCGGCTCACGCTGGCCACGCGCGCGGGGCAATGCAGCGTGACGCCCGGCGCGTCATGGAGCAGGCGGAACAGACGCAATCCGACGTCGTGTAGCTCAACAACCTGACCCAGGGCATCAATCCGGTAATCCTGCGCGTCCAGCGTGACAAAGCCCGCATGGCCGCGATCGCTGACGTGAACCGTCCCGATCGCCGTGGCACGGTCGGCAATGGCCTGCCAGATCCCAATGCGCGAAAGCTGCTGGCAGGTGCCCTGCGCCAGCGCGATGGCGCGGGCATCAAACCCGGGGTGGTTGGACGCCTCTGGCGCAACGGCTTCCACCAGGTGCACCGGAAGCTGCCCCTGCGTCAAATGCGAAATGGCCAGCGCCAGCGTGGCCCCGGTCATGCCGCCGCCAACGATAATCACGCTCATGCGCGCGCCGCTGCCATCAGCGCCTCGATATCGTCAGCGTTTTTCACGACGCTGGCGGTCAGGTTTTCGTTACCGGTCTCGGTAATCACGATGTCATCTTCAATACGAATACCAATCCCGCGGTACGCTTCAGGTACGTCGGCATCCGGCGCGATATAGAGACCCGGCTCCACGGTTAACACCATGCCCGGCTCCAGCACGCGCGAACGGTCGGTGCCGTAGGCGCCAACGTCATGCACGTCCAGCCCCAGCCAGTGGCTCAGGCCGTGCATAAAGTACGGTCGATGCGCATTTTCAGCAATCAGGGTATCTACGTCCCCTTTCAGGATACCGAGCCTGACCAGACCGGTAATCATGATGCGCACCACTTCACCGGTCACTTCCTGGATGGAGGTACCCGGACGATACAGCCTGAGCGCCGTCTCAAGGGATTCGAGAACAATGTCGTAAATCGCGCGCTGTGCCGGCGAGAATTTACCGTTCACCGGGAAGGTCCGGGTGATGTCCCCCGCATAGCCCTGATATTCGCAACCGGCGTCAATCAGCACCAGATCGCCGTCGCGCAGCGCGCTTTCGTTTTCGGTGTAGTGCAGAATACAGCCGTTTTCCCCGCCGCCAACAATGGTGTTGTAGGAGGGATAGCGCGCGCCGTGGCGGTTAAATTCGTGGTGAATTTCGCCTTCCAGCTGGTATTCGAACATCCCGGGACGGCATTTCTCCATCGCGCGGGTATGCGCCAGCGCGCTGATTTCGCCCGCGCGGCGCATCACGTTCAGCTCTTCTTCAGACTTGAACAGGCGCATCTCATGCACCACCGGACGCCAGTCCGTCAGCGTGGCCGGTGCGGACAGGTTCTGCCGCGAGCCTTTTCGCAGCTTATCCAGCGCGGTGAAGACAATCTCATCGGCGTAAGCATATTCGCCCTGCGCGTGATAGAGCACGTCGAGGCCGTTAAGCAGCTGGTAGAGCTGCTGGTTGATTTCGCTAAACGCCAGCGCACGGTCGACGCCCAGCTTTTCCGGTGCGGCCTCTTGCCCTAAGCGGCGACCAAACCAGATTTCGGCCGTCAGATCGCGCACGCGGTTGAAAATCACGCTGTGGTTGTGGGTGTCATCGCTCTTAATCAACACCAGTACCGCTTCCGGCTCGTTAAAGCCGGTGAAGTACCAGAAGTCGCTGCTCTGGCGATAGGGATATTCGCTGTCGGCGCTGCGCGTCACTTCAGGCGCGGCAAAAATCAGCGCGGCGCTGCCCGGCTGCATTTTTGCCAGCAGCGCCTGACGGCGGCGCGAATACTCTTGACTCGAGATAACCATGACACCCTCCTGTGCGTTATTTTTCTTAATGTAAGGTTGGCTTGCGGACTTCCGGCGCAGTCGGCTGTGAGCGCGTAAAGTTGTCGTGGCACAGCAGTGCCGCCACGCGCACGTACTCGATGATCTCTTCGAGAGACATTTCCAGCTCTTCCTGGTCTTCGTCTTCATCGTAGCCAAGCTGGGCGATGTTGCGCAGATCGTCGATCGCTTCACCCGCTTCGCCGGTGACTTTATCCAGTTTAGGCTGCGTGACGCCCAGACCCAGCAGATAGTGATTTACCCACCCCGCCAGTGCATCGGCGCGATCGAACACGCTGACGTCGTCGCCTTCAGGCAGATAAAGCTGAAAAAGGAAGCCATCGTCTTCCAGCGAATCACTGATGGCGGCATGCATTTTACGCAGCGCTTCCGCCAGCTCGTGACCAAACGCCAGCCCTTCATTCGTGAGGTCGTGGATCAGCGGCTGCCATGAGCTGTCGCTGTTTCCGCCGCACAGCATGCCACTGATCAGACCGTGCATTTCGGCAGGGGTTAAACCGACTCCCTGCTGGTTCAGTAACTGGTTTAAATCCTTGTAACCAGGCATTTCGTTCTGTATAGACATGCGCATTCGTCATCATTGGGGGGAAGTTTCATGATATGCTACCACTTTGGACCCTGGTGATACCAGAAAAGGGCTTGTATCTTCACATCAGGGTAGCTATAGTGTCGCCCCTTCGCAGCCCCCGGGGCATCAGGCGAAGGCAGCGCAGTCAATCAGCAGGAAGGTGGCATGTCTGCACAACCCGTCGATCTCCAGATTTTTGGCCGTTCACTGCGAGTGAATTGTCCGCCTGAACAAAGGGATGCTTTGAATCAGGCTGCGGACGATTTGAATCAGCGGTTGCAAGATCTAAAAGAACGCACTAGAGTCACAAATACTGAGCAGCTGGTTTTCATCGCCGCGTTGAACATCAGCTATGAACTGACTCAGGAAAAAGCGAAGACCCGCGACTACGCGGCAAGCATGGAGCAGCGCATTAAAATGCTCCAGCAGACCATAGAACAAGCATTGCTTGATCAAGGTCGCAATCCCGAAAGACCGGGACCTAAGTTTGAATAACACTTCTCAGTTGACTATGGTAGAGTAACTGTGAAGACAAAATTTCTCTGAGATGTTCGCAAGCGGGCCAGTCCCCTGAGCCGATATTTCATACCACAAGAATGTGGCGCTCCATGGTTGGTGAGCATGCTCGGTCCGTCCGAGAAGCCTTAAAACTATGACGACACATTCACCTTGAACCAAGGGTTCAAGGGTTACAGCCTGCGGCGGCATCTCGGAGATTCCCTCTCTTTTCTTCTACCGACTACCATGACTCAATTCCCTGAAGTTTCGGCTTCACGCCAGGACATTCGTCAGCTCATTCGTCAACGCCGTCGTGCGTTAACCCCCGTTCAGCAAGCGCATTTTGCCCAGCAGGCCGCCGCCCGTATGATGGCGTATCCCCCTGTCGTGATGGCGCGCACGGTTGCCCTGTTTCTGTCTTTTGACGGCGAGCTGGACACCCAACCGCTGATAGAGCAACTCTGGCGCGCCGGGAAGAAGGTATACCTGCCGGTGCTGCACCCGTTCAGTGAAGGCAATCTGCTGTTTTTACACTATCACCCGCACAGCGAGCTGGTAGTGAATCGTCTGAAAATCACCGAACCGAAACTCGACGTGCGCGACGTGCTCCCGCTGTCACAGCTGGATGTACTGATTACGCCGCTGGTCGCGTTTGATGAGCAGGGACAGCGCCTGGGAATGGGTGGTGGTTTTTATGACCGGACGCTGCAAAACTGGCAGCAGTATGGATTGCAGCCGGTGGGCTACGCGCATGATTGCCAGGGCGTGGAGGCGTTGCCGGTAGAAAAATGGGATGTGCCGTTACCGGCGGTGGTGACGCCCAGTAAAACCTGGACCTGGTAGAATAAAGCCGGGTGGCGGCTACGCCTTACCCGGCCTACATAAATCCTCGAACATTGTAGGTCGGGTAAGCGTAAGCGCCACCCGACACACAGACCGCACGACCGTTGTAGGTCGGGTAAGGCGTAGCCGCCACCCGACACCACAGACCGCACCATCAGTACAGCAGACGCGCGCGAATCGTTCCCGGAATGGCCTTCATGCTCAGCAGCGCTTTCTCGGCCACATCGTCATCCGCTTCGATATCAATAACCACATAGCCCATCTGCGAGTTGGTCTGCAGATACTGCGCGGCAATGTTAACGCCCTGCTCGGCAAAGATCTGGTTAATCGCGGTCAGCACGCCTGGACGGTTTTCGTGGATGTGCAGCAGACGACGACCACCGTGCAGCGGCAGCGACACTTCCGGGAAGTTCACCGCAGAAAGCGTAGAACCGTTGTCGGAGTATTTACTCAGCTTACCCGCCACTTCAAGACCGATATTCTCCTGCGCTTCCTGAGTTGAACCGCCGATGTGTGGCGTCAGGATCACGTTGTCGAACTCACACAGCGGAGAGGTAAACGGATCGCTGTTGGTCGCAGGCTCCGTCGGGAAAACGTCGATGGCGGCGCCCGCCAGGTGCTTACGCTTCAGCGCATCGCACAGCGCAGGGATATCGACAACCGTGCCACGCGCGGCGTTAATCAGCAGTGAGCCCGGCTTCATCAGCGCCAGCTCTTCTGCACCCATCATGTTTTTGGTGGACGCATTTTCCGGCACGTGCAGACTCACCACGTCACTCATGTTCAGCAGGTCAGACAGGTGTTGAACCTGGGTGGCATTGCCCAGCGGCAGCTTGCTTTCGATATCGTAAAAATAGACATGCATACCAAGAGATTCCGCCAGAATCCCCAGCTGGGTACCGATGTGGCCATAGCCGATGATACCCAGTTTTTTTCCACGGGCTTCGTAGGAGCCCGCCGCCAGTTTGTTCCAGACGCCGCGGTGTGCTTTGGCGTTAGCCTCCGGAATGCCGCGCAGAAGCAGCAGCAGTTCGCCAATCACCAGCTCCGCCACGGAACGGGTGTTGGAGAACGGGGCGTTAAAGACAGGAATACCGCGTTTCGCGGCAGCATTCAGGTCAACCTGGTTGGTACCGATGCAGAAGCAGCCGATAGCCACCAGCTTTTCCGCCGCGGCAATCACATCTTCAGTCAGGTGAGTACGGGATCGCAGGCCAATGAAGTGGGCATCACGGATGGACGCTTTCAGCTCTTCGGTATCGAGCGCGCCTTTGTGAAATTCGATGTTGGTGTAACCTGCCGCACGAAGGCTATCGATTGCTTTTTGATGCACGCCCTCGACCAGCAGGAATTTAATCTTGTCTTTCTCCAGTGATACCTTTGCCATTTACCCGACCCTGTTTTTGTCTGAACTGATGTTGTGCTGGATATAAATCCGCTGTAGCCAACATATCAAAAAAAACTATTGCAGCAATATGAACGTTTGCGTCGGCACGCTGAAGGAAAGTCATACAGCGCAAAATGGCAGAGGAAAATGCTATGGAAATTTACAAACGCGGAAGGATCGGCAAAAGAGGCATAAAAACGTGACACAAGTCACCGAATTTAGCGTATCAAAAATTTTTTAGCGGGGGGAGGACTCCCCCCGTCAGATCATTTTACGATGGTTTTCACACCGTCAGCGGTACCGATCAGCGCCACATCCGCGCCACGGTTGGCGAATAGCCCTACGGTCACGACGCCAGGAATGGCGTTGATGGCATTTTCCAGCGCAATCGCATCGAGAATTTCCAGACCGTGAACGTCGAGGATCACATTACCGTTGTCGGTCACTACGCCCTGACGATATTCCGGGCGACCACCCAGCTTCACCAGCTGACGGGCAACCGCGCTGCGCGCCATCGGGATCACTTCAACCGGCAGCGGGAAATTCCCCAGAATGTCCACCTGCTTGGACGCGTCCGCGATGCAGATAAACTTGTCCGCAACGGAGGCGATGATTTTTTCACGCGTCAGCGCCGCGCCGCCGCCTTTGATCATCTGCATGTGGCCGTTGATTTCATCCGCACCATCAACGTAAATCCCCAGACGATCCACTTCGTTGAGATCGAAAACGGTAATGCCGAGGCTTTTCAGCTTTTCCGTGGAAGCATCAGAGCTGGAAACCGCGCCCTCGATCTGCCCCTTCATCGTGCCCAGCGCATCGATAAAGTGTGCCGCGGTTGATCCCGTACCGACACCGACAATGGTACCCGGCTGTACGTACTGGAGAGCGGCCCATCCTACTGCTTTTTTCAGTTCATCCTGCGTCATGATCGTTTTGCCTGTGGTGTGAAAACTCAGGGCGCATTATAGAACACGTCGAATGGAATTCGTCTGCCACAAAGGGAAAATTGTGTCATAGTGCAGAATAAGCAAAATTAAGGAGCCAGCCAGAGCAATGAAACGTCCGGACTACAGAACACTACAGGCACTTGATGCAGTTATTCGTGAACGAGGTTTTGAGCGCGCGGCGCAAAAGCTTTGCATCACGCAGTCCGCCGTCTCTCAGCGTATCAAACAGCTTGAAAATATGTTCGGCCAGCCGCTGCTGGTGCGTACCGTGCCGCCACGTCCAACCGAGCAAGGACAAAAGCTCCTCGCCCTGCTGCGCCAGGTTGAACTGCTGGAAGACGAGTGGCTGGGTGACGAGCAAACGGGCTCTACGCCGCTGCTGCTCTCTCTGGCGGTCAACGCCGACAGTCTGGCAACCTGGCTGCTGCCGGCCCTTGCGCCGGTCCTCGCGGACTCCCCTATCCGCCTGAATTTGCAGGTTGAAGACGAAACCCGCACCCAGGAGCGCCTGCGTCGTGGTGAGGTGGTTGGGGCGGTCAGTATTCAGCCTCAGGCGCTGCCAAGCTGTCTTGTCGATCAGTTAGGCGCCCTGGACTACCTGTTTGTGGGTTCAAAAGCCTTTGCCGAGCGCTACTTCCCGAACGGCGTCACCCGCGCTGCGCTGCTGAAAGCCCCTGCCGTGGCCTTCGACCATCTGGACGATATGCATCAGGCGTTCCTGCAGCAAAACTTCGATCTGCCGCCGGGCAGCGTGCCGTGCCATATCGTTAACTCGTCTGAAGCCTTCGTGCAGCTTGCGCGCCAGGGCACCACCTGCTGCATGATCCCGCATCTGCAGATTGAGAAAGAGTTGAAAAGCGGTGAGCTGATTGACCTGACGCCAGGGCTGTATCAGCGCCGGATGCTCTACTGGCACCGTTTTGCGCCGGAAAGCCGGATGATGCGCAACGTCACCGACGCGCTGCTGGCGTACGGGCATAAAGTATTGAGACAAGATTAAAAAGAAAAGCCGGGTGGCGGCTACGCCTTACCCGGCCTACAGATTACTGAGCCGGTTTCGGCTGTGCTGCAACGGGTTCCAGCTGGAACACCACATCCACCTGATCGTCGAACTGAATGGTTGGCTGCTCGTAAGTTTCCTGAGCGGACACTGGGGCGGCATCAGCCTTCATCATACGAACCATCGGGCTTGGTTGGTAGTTAGAGACGTGGTAACGCACGCTGTAAACCGGACCGAGCTTGCTCTTAAAGCCAGAAGCCAGCTGTTCCGCCTGGTGAATGGCATCATCAATCGCCGCTTTACGCGCTTCGTCTTTGTATTTCTCCGGTTGCGCAACGCCCAGCGACACGGAACGGATCTCGTTCAGGCCCGCCTTCAGCGCACCGTCCAGCAGCGAGTTAAGCTTATCCAGCTGACGCACGGTCACTTCAACGGTACGCACGGCACGGTAGCCTTTCAGGATGCTTTTGCCATTCTGGTAGTCGTAATCGGGTTGAGTACGCAGGTTCGCAGAGTTGATATCTTTTTTACCGACACCGTTCTGCTCGAGGAAAGAGAGGTATTGCGCAACGCGATCGTCAGCCTGCTTCTTGGCCGTCGCCGCATCTTTCGCCGCCACATTCACCTCAATTGCCAGGGTTGCAACATCGGGTACCGCGTCCACGCTTGCGGTGCCTGACGTGACGATGTGCGGGCCATCCGGCAATTCGCTTGCCTGCACCGACACCGCACCGAAACTTACTAATGCCGCCAGGGCCATCACTTTAAACTTCACTGTCATTCCTCCATGTTGCGAAGAGTGCCCATTAACAGGGCGCATGCCAGCAAGCTTAGCGGGTCTTGTTCAGTTGTCCATAAGACAAGGATTAGTTGAACAATTCCTGGACATGATGAATCCCCTCTTTCGCCAGCTGGAAAGCGATAAACCACATCACCAGGCCGACCAGGGTATTAATGATGCGCTGGGCTTTGGCCGTACGCAGGCGGGGCGCCAGCCATGCCGCCAGAATGGCGAGACCGAAGAACCACAGGAAAGAGGCGCTGACCGTGCCGAGCGCAAACCAGCGTTTCGGTTCAACGTCCAGTTGACCGCCCAGGCTGCCCAGCACGACGAAGGTGTCGAGATAGACATGAGGGTTTAGCCAGGTCACTGCCAGCATGGTGACGATAATCTTCCAGCGGCCCTGCTTCATGACCTCCGCGCTCGCCAGCTCGAGGTTGCTGCTCATCGCCGTTTTTAGGGCGCCGAATCCGTACCAGAGCAGAAACGCCACGCCGCCCCAGGTGACCAGCGCCAGCAGCCACGGAGACTGCATCAGCAGCGCGCTGCCGCCAAAAATCCCGGCGCAGATCAGCAGTAAATCGCTTACCGCGCACAGCAGGGCAATCATCAGATGGTACTGGCGGCGGATGCCCTGATTCATCACGAACGCATTTTGCGGGCCGAGGGGAAGGATCATGGCTGCACCTAAGGCAAGCCCTTGAAAATAATAAGATAGCATGACGATTTTCTCGCAGTGTTGTTCTGGAAGCCGACTATACTGCGCGAATTACATAAGAGGAAATGGATAATATTAATTGGGTATTAGCGGAGCTTATAAAAATAAAGCCCGGTGGCGCTAGCGCTTACCGGGCCTACGGGTGACGTTATTCTGCTTCTTTGACTGTTTTGACGTTTACGTCCATCTGCGGGTACGGGAAGCTGATGCCGTTGGCGTCGAAGTCGCGCTTAATGCGTTCCAGCACGTCCCAGTACACGTTTTGCAGATCGCTGCTTTTGCTCCAGATACGCACCACAAAGTTAATGGAGGAAGCGCCGAGTTCATTCAGGCGAACCGTCTGCTCTTTGTCTTTCAGGATACGGTCGTCTGAAGCAATGATGTTGGTAATCAGCGACTTCACCTGATCGATATCGGAGTCGTATGCCACGCTAATAATCAGTTCGTTACGACGCACCGGCTCACGGGAGAAGTTGATGATGTTGCCCGCGATAATTTTCCCGTTCGGCACGACCACGATGCGGCCATCGACGGTGCGCATGGTCGTTGAGAAAATTTGTACCTGCAGCACGGTTCCGGCAATGCCGCCAAGGTCAACGTACTCGCCGGAGCGGAACGGACGGAAGGTCACCAGCAGAACGCCTGCCGCCAGGTTTGAAAGCGAGCCCTGCAGCGCCAGACCAATAGCCAGACCGGCGGCACCGAGAACGGCGATGACGGAGGCGGTTTGCACCCCAACACGGCCCAGCGCCGCAATCAGCGTAAAGGCGATAATGCCGTAACGCACCAGTGCGGAGAGGAAGTCAGCCACCGTGGCATCAATGTGACGGGCCAGCATCACGCGGTTAACCGTATTCGAGACAATACGCGCCACGATCATCCCGACGATGATGATGGCAATCGCCGCGACGATGTTCACGGCATAGCTCAGCAGCAGGGCCTGGTTGCGCACCAGCCAGTTACCGGCGTTATTGATGCTGTCTACAACATCGAGTTGTTCCATTTATTCTTCCTTTTGTTAAACCAAAACACAAAATCCATCCCCCATGGAGACAGGCAGGTCTGTAAAGGGTAAACAAAAAGCACTGGTTTTGCCAAACAGATCACAAAAGCAGGTCTGGCAGGGTATTGAAAAAGCATAAAAAAAGGCCCGCATTTGCGGGCCTTCTGATGCTGTTAGCAGCTCAAATTACAGAACGTCGATCGCGTTCAGTTCTTTGAAAGCCTGCTCCAGACGGGTCACCATGGACGTCTGCGCTGCGCGCAGCCATACGCGTGGATCGTAGTATTTCTTGTTCGGCTGGTCTTCGCCTTTCGGGTTGCCCAGCTGGCCCTGCAGGTAAGCTTCGTTCGCTTTGTAGTACTGCAGGATACCGTCCCAGGTTGCCCACTGGGTGTCGGTATCGATGTTCATTTTCACAACGCCGTAGCTTACGGAGTCTTTGATTTCCTGAGCAGAAGAACCGGAACCGCCGTGGAAGACGAAGTTCAGGCTGTTGTGCGGCAGGTTGTGTTTCTTGGAAACGTATTCCTGAGAATCACGCAGGATGGTTGGGGTCAGAACCACGTTGCCTGGTTTGTAAACGCCGTGTACGTTACCGAAGGACGCTGCGATGGTGAAGCGTGGGCTGATTTTGCTCAGCTCGGTGTAAGCGTAATCAACGTCTTCTGGCTGGGTGTACAGTGCAGAAGCGTCCATGTGGCTGTTGTCCACGCCGTCTTCTTCACCGCCGGTGCAACCCAGTTCGATTTCCAGGGTCATGTCCATTTTGGCCATGCGCGCCAGGTACTTAGAGCAGATTTCGATGTTTTCGTGCAGTGACTCTTCAGACAGGTCGATCATGTGAGAAGAGAACAGTGGCTTACCGGTTGCCGCGAAGTGTTTTTCACCCGCGTCCAGCAGACCGTCGATCCACGGCAGCAGTTTCTTCGCGCAGTGGTCAGTGTGCAGGATAACTGGAACACCGTAGTGCTCAGCCATCTGGTGAACGTGGTGCGCACCAGAGATAGCGCCCAGGATTGCAGCCCCCTGAGGAATGTCAGTTTTCACGCCTTTACCTGCGATGAACGCAGCGCCGCCGTTAGAGAACTGAACGATAACCGGTGCTTTAACTTTTGCAGCGGTTTCCAGTACGGCGTTGATGGAGTCGGTACCCACGCAGTTAACTGCTGGCAGAGCGAAGTTGTTTTCTTTAGCTACCTGGAACACTTTCTGTACGTCATCACCAGTGATAACGCCAGGTTTTACGAAATCAAAAATTTTAGACATGTTGCTTAGTCCTGTATCTTCGGCCGTTAGAAAAGGTGCGAGCTCTTAAAAGCGCGCTGAAAATTGGGCAGGTTTCCCTGCCCTTGAATGGCTTACTTCTTAGCGCGCTCTTCGAGCATTGCTACTGCTGGCAGTACTTTGCCTTCCACGAATTCGAGGAATGCGCCGCCACCAGTGGAGATGTAGGAGATCTTGTCAGCGATACCGAACAGGTCGATTGCTGCCAGGGTGTCACCACCGCCTGCGATAGAGAACGCTTCGCTGTCTGCGATAGCGTTAGCAACGATTTCAGTCCCTTTGCGGAAGTTCGGGAATTCGAACACGCCAACCGGACCGTTCCACAGGATAGTTTTTGCGTTTTTGAGGATTTCAGCCAGTTTCTGTGCAGAAACGTCGCCCAGATCCAGAATCTGCTCTTCGTCTTTGATGTCGTTTACAGACTTCAGAGTCGCGGTTGCGGTTTCGGAGAACTCGGTCGCGACGCGAACGTCAGTTGGAACCGGGATATCACAGGTACCCAGCAGGCGTTTGGCTTCGTCAACCAGGTCTGCTTCGTACAGGGATTTACCCACGTTGTGGCCCTGAGCGGCAACGAAGGTGTTCGCGATACCACCGCCAACGATCAGCTGGTCAGCGATTTTAGACAGGGAATCCAGAACGGTCAGTTTGGTAGAAACTTTAGAACCACCAACGATAGCCACCATTGGACGAGCAGGTTCTTTCAGTGCTTTACCCAGCGCTTCCAGTTCGTCAGCCAGCAGAGGACCGGCACACGCAACGTCTGCGAATTTACCGATACCGTGGGTAGACGCCTGAGCACGGTGCGCCGTACCGAAGGCATCCATCACGAACACGTCGCACAGTGCAGCGTATTTTTTGGAAAGGGTTTCGTCGTCTTTCTTCTCGCCTTTGTTGAAGCGAACGTTTTCCAGAACAACCAGTTCACCGGCTGCTACGTCAACGCCATCCAGGTAATCTTTCACCAGGCGAACCGGGTTGGACAGTTTGTCTTTCAGGTAATTAACCACTGGCAGCAGAGAGAACTCTTCGTTGTACTCGCCTTCAGTTGGACGACCCAGGTGGGAGGTGACCATCACTTTCGCGCCCTGCTTCAGAGCCAGCTCGATGGTTGGCAGAGATGCACGGATACGCGCGTCGCTGGTCACTTTGCCATCTTTAACCGGTACGTTCAGATCGGCACGGATGAAAACGCGTTTACCAGCCAGATCCAGATCGGTCATCTTAATTACAGACATGGTGAATCCTCTCGTTGATTCTTAAAGTTTTGCAGACGCACGATGCGTCTTACCTGAAACCTTGAGCAGCCATTGCTAACGTGGTGTCGAGCATTCGGTTAGCAAAGCCCCATTCGTTATCACACCAGACCAGCGTCTTGATAAGGTGTGCGCCACTGACCCTCGTTTGCGTGCCATCGACGATGGCGCTGTGCGGGTCGTGGTTAAAATCTACTGAGACCAACGGTAATTCCGTATAGTCAACTATACCATGAAATGCCCCCTGTGCCGCTTTTTGCAGCAACAGGTTGACTTCACAGGCTTTTACCGGTTTTTTCACCGTTACGCTAAGGTCGATTGCGGTGACGTTGATCGTTGGGACACGCACGGCAATCGCTTCAAAACGGTCATTGAACTGCGGAAAAATTCGGGTGATCCCTGCCGCCAGTTTCGTATCCACCGGAATGATTGACTGGCTCGCTGCACGCGTGCGCCGTAAATCCGGGTGGTAAGCGTCAATGACCTGCTGATCGTGCATGGCGGAGTGAATCGTGGTCACGGTGCCGGACTCAATGCCATACGCATCGTCTAACAGTTTGATGACCGGAATAATGCAGTTGGTGGTACAGGAGGCGTTGGAAACAATGCGGTGTTCGGCCTGCAACTCATGCTGGTTGACGCCAAACACGACGGTCGCGTCGAGGTCGTTACTGCCGGGATGAGAAAACAGAACTTTTTTCGCGCCGGCTGTCAGATGCGCTTCGCCATGTTCGCGATTGCCATACACTCCGGTACAGTCAAGTACGACATCCACACCCAGTTCACGCCAGGGTAGCCCGGAGATGCTATTCTCATGCAGCACACGAATCGCGTCATCACCCACAAAAAGCTGATCTCTTTCCTGACGCACATCCCAGGCAAAGCGTCCGTGGCTGGTGTCATACTTCAATAAATGCGCCATGCCCGCAGCATCCGCCAGTTCATTGATTGCCACCACGGTTATTTCCGCCCGACGTCCGGATTCATACAAAGCACGAACCACATTACGCCCGATGCGACCGAAGCCATTAATCGCTACGCGTACGGTCATAGATCTCCTGCAAAGCAATCCCTGAGTGTGAGGTGGCTGAAAGAGTAATCCAGCTACGCCCGAAGGGGAATCCTTGCTGTCACAAACTGCGATTGATTGGTCAATTGTCGAACATTTAATCGACTGAAACGCTTCAGCAAGAATAAGCGAATCGGGGAATAAAAGGAATGTCTGTCCAGATGAATAAGCGAGCTATATGACTTGCGTCACATTTTCGGTGGAATAATGACGCAAAAAAAGCCGGGTGGCGCGCTAGCGCTTACCCGGCCTACTTTCGAGCCATTTGTAGACCCGGTAAGCGTAGCGCCACCGGGCAAAACGGCGATTACAGCAGTTCTTTCGCTTTAGCGACAACGTTCTCAACGGTGAAGCCGAACTCTTCGAACAGCTGCTCTGCCGGCGCAGACTCACCGAAGGTGGTCATGCCGACGATAGCGCCGTTCAGGCCCACGTATTTGAACCAGTAGTCAGCGATACCCGCTTCCACTGCCACGCGAGCGGAAACCGCTTTAGGCAGTACGGATTCACGGTAAGCGGCATCCTGCTTGTCGAACGCGTCGGTAGACGGCATGGAGACCACGCGCGCCTTCACGCCTTCGGCAGTCAGTTTTTCCCATGCGGCAACAGCCAGTTCAACTTCAGAACCGGTAGCGATGAAGATCAGCTCTGGCTGGCCCGCGCAATCTTTCAGCACGTAACCACCGCGAGCGATGTTCGCCAGCTGCTCTGGCGTACGCTCCTGCTGTGCCAGGTTCTGACGGGAGAGGATCAGCGCGGTAGGACCGTCCTGACGCTCAACGCCGTATTTCCACGCTACCGCGGATTCAACCTGGTCACACGGACGCCATGTGCTCATGTTCGGGGTCACGCGCAGGGAAGCCACCTGCTCTACCGGCTGGTGAGTTGGACCGTCTTCGCCCAGACCGATGGAGTCGTGGGTGTAAACCATCACCTGACGCTGTTTCATCAGCGCCGCCATACGCACGGCGTTACGCGCATATTCAACGAACATCAGGAAGGTAGAGGTGTACGGCAGGAAACCACCGTGCAGGGAGATACCGTTGGCAATCGCAGTCATACCGAATTCACGTACACCGTAATGGATGTAGTTACCGGCAGTGTCTTCGTTGATTGGCTTAGAACCGGACCACAGGGTCAGGTTAGATGGCGCCAGGTCAGCGGAGCCGCCGAGGAACTCAGGCAGCAGAGGACCAAACGCTTCAATGGCATTCTGAGACGCTTTACGGCTCGCAATTTTAGACGGGTTCGCCTGCAGCTTAGCGATGAACTCGTTCGCTTTCGCGTCGAAGTCAGACGGCATGTCACCTTTCATACGACGGGTGAATTCAGCCGCTTCCTGTGGGAAGGCTTTCGCGTAAGCCGCAAACTTCTCGTTCCACGCCGCTTCTTTCGCCTGGCCTACTTCTTTTGCATCCCACTGAGCATAGATCTCAGATGGGATTTCGAATGCAGGGTATTTCCAGCCCAGCGCTTCGCGGGTCAGTGCAATTTCCGCGTCGCCCAGCGGCGCGCCGTGGGAGTCGTGCGTACCCGCTTTGTTCGGGGAACCGAAGCCGATGATGGTTTTGCACATCAGCAGGGACGGTTTGTCCGTCACAGCGCGCGCTTCTTCTACTGCACGTTTAATCGAGTCAGCATCGTGACCATCAACGCCACGCACAACGTGCCAGCCGTAAGCTTCGAAACGTTTAGCGGTGTCGTCAGTGAACCAGCCTTCAACGTGACCGTCGATGGAGATACCGTTGTCGTCATAGAACGCAACCAGTTTACCCAGCTTCAGGGTACCTGCCAGGGAGCACACTTCGTGAGAAATGCCTTCCATCATGCAGCCGTCGCCCATGAACGCGTAGGTGAAGTGATCAACGATGTCGTGGCCAGGACGGTTGAACTGCGCCGCCAGGGTCTTCTCAGCGATCGCCATACCCACAGCGTTAGCAATACCCTGACCCAGAGGGCCGGTGGTGGTTTCTACGCCAGCGGTGTAGCCCACTTCCGGGTGACCTGGAGTTTTGGAGTGCAGCTGACGGAAGTTTTTCAGCTCTTCGATAGGCAGATCGTAGCCGGTGAGGTGCAGCAGGCTATAGATCAGCATAGAGCCGTGGCCGTTAGACAGTACGAAACGGTCGCGGTCAGCCCATGACGGGTTCTGCGGGTTGTGGTTCAGGAAATCGCGCCACAGGACTTCGGCGATATCAGCCATACCCATAGGGGCCCCTGGGTGGCCGGATTTGGCTTTCTGTACTGCGTCCATGCTCAGCGCACGAATAGCATTAGCAAGCTCTTTACGTGAGGACATTTTAACTCCAGATCGGACTGTTAAAGGCCATGCCCTTGACGACAGCGCGTTTTGGGCTACGCCGGAAAAAAGTGCCAACAATGTAACCCAAGCGGCATGCCATGTACATGGACCATTCTTTTGCAGCTTAAGAAATCTCTGGATCATGCTCGCATGTTGCGCAATCTGCTCGCCCGGCCCTGTAGATATTCCTTATACTTAGCCCGACACCGGCTTCGCTGACGGTGCACTTTTCGGATTTTATTCAGATTAACGAGTACGGAAGCAACCTCATGAAAATGCGTGCAATAGTGCTGGCCCTGGGTACAACGCTCCTGCTGAGCGGCTGTCAGAATATGGATTCTAACGGCCTGATGACCTCAGGCGCAGAGGCCTTTCAGGCCTATTCCCTGAGCGATGCGCAGGTAAAAGCGCTGAGCGACCAGGCATGTAAAGATATGGACGGAAAAGCCACGCTTGCGCCGGCTAACAGTACCTACACGCAGCGTCTGAATAAGATTGCTTCCGCGCTGGGCGATAACATCAACGGCCAGCCGGTGAACTACAAGGTTTACATGGCGAAAGACGTCAACGCCTTCGCGATGGCGAACGGCTGTATCCGCGTTTACAGCGGCCTGATGGATATGATGACCGACAACGAAGTGGAAGCGGTCATCGGCCATGAAATGGGCCACGTTGCGCTGGGCCACGTGAAGAAAGGGATGCAGGTTGCCTTAGGCACCAATGCCATCCGCGCAGCGGCGGCCTCAGCAGGCGGTATCGTTGGCAGCCTGTCCCAGTCACAGCTTGGCGACGTGGGTGAAAAACTGGTGAACTCCCAGTTCTCCCAGCGTCAGGAGTCCGAAGCGGATGACTACTCCTACGATCTGTTGCGCAAACGCGGCATTAATCCATCCGGTTTAGCCACCAGCTTTGAAAAACTGGCCAAACTGGAAGCAGGACGTCAAAGCTCTATGTTTGACGATCACCCTGCCTCAGAAGAGCGCGCACAGCATATTCGCGACCGTATGGCCGCAGACGGAATTAAATAATTTCAGAAGGAGGCAGTTTTGCCTCCTTTTTATTTCGCATGAAATGTTAACTTAACAGCACGTATCGATAACACCTCTGAAAGCCCCGCCAAATCTGCCCTGTCACATTGAAACGTCTGGTCACATAATTATTGCAAAGGTCACTTTTTCCGGTAATTATCACCCCTGCAGTTATTCAATTAATATATCCAGACAGAGACGTTCCCTCCGTGAAAAAAGAATTATCATTAATTGCTTTAAGTTTATTTTCCGCATTACCTGCCGCTGCAAGCCAGCAATCCGACAGCCAGGGTTTTATTGACGACAGCCATCTGGACCTGTTTTTACGCAATGCGTACATCAGCCGTGATTATCATCAGGGCCAGCAGGACAAAGCCGAATGGGGTCAGGGGATCATCGCCACGTTTGCATCCGGCTATACCGAAGGGCTGGTGGGCTTTGGTGTGGACGGTATTGCTCAATACGGCGTGCGCCTGGACGGCGGTCGCGGCAAGAGCGGCGCAGGCGGCATCGACTTCTTTAAGCAGGAAGACGACGGCCGGGCAAAATCCGATCTGGCAAAGTTTGGCGCAACCGCCAAAATGCGCATCTCGAATACCGTACTGAGCTACGGGAATCAGCGTCCTGAGCTGCCCATCGTCAATGCCGACAGCTCTCGCCTGCTCTTTGAAAGCTACACCGGCGCTATGCTGACCTCAAAAGAGATCGACGGTCTGGAAATTAACGCCGGTTATTTCACCGACGAGCAGCGTAAAAGTGACGACCGCCACGACAGCGGGCTGAAGAGCCTCTCCTTCGGCGGCGCGAGCTACCAGTTCAACGATCAGTTCAGCGGCGCGTTTTACGCCTCTCACAATGAAGAGGTGATGAACAAGCAGTATCTGGGCCTGAACTTCAAACAGCCGTTCAGCACCGGGCAGCAGTTGGTGCTCGACTTCAACGGCTATAACTCCCGTCTCGATCAGAGTTACGCGGACAGCCTCGATACGGGCCGCAGCAACGCTATCTGGAGCCTGGCGGCGAGCTACATCTGGGATATTCACACGTTCAAAGTGGCGTACCAGCAGAGCAGCGGCAGCACCGGCTACAACTACGGCGGCTACCGCGACCAGGGCGGCGTGGGTGATGGCGGTAACACCATCTGGCTGGCAAACTCCTACTGGTCTGATTTTAACGGCGAAGATGAACGTTCCTGGCAGGCATCCTACGGTCTGGACTTTGGCGGCCTTGGCCTGCCGGGTCTGAGCTGGACCACCGCCTACGTGCGCGGGGACAACATCAAAACCGCGGAAACCAGCAACGGCAAAGAGCACGAGTGGTTTAACCAGATCCAGTACCAGGTGCAGGATGGCCCGGCGAAGGATCTGAAACTGAAACTGCGCTATTCCGTGCTGCGCGTCTCCAGCAACGCCAGCGACTATAACGTGGGCGGGGACGAGATCCGCGCTTACGTGGAATACCCGTTTAACATGTTCTAAAGGCAATAAAAAACCTCTCCAGGGAGAGGTTTTTTTTACGCCAGAAGAGGCTTATTCGCCTTTTTTGGCTGCCTGGATGTAGAGCATTTCCAGTGCCAGGGTCGCTGCGGCCAGCGCAGTGATCTCGGACTGGTCGTACGCAGGCGCCACTTCCACCACGTCCATCCCGACAATGTTGAGATCCTTCAGGCCGCGCACCAGCTTGATGGCGCGGTCTGAGGTCAGGCCGCCGATTACCGGGGTACCGGTACCCGGTGCAAATGCCGGATCGAGGCAGTCGATGTCGAAGGTCAGATACACGGGCATATCACCCACGATCTGCTTCACCTGCGCGAGGATGTCATCCACGCCGCGGTCGTTAACCTGACCCGCATCCAGCACGGTGAAGCCGTTATCTTTGTCGAACTCAGTGCGAATACCGATCTGCACGGAGTGGCTCGGGTCGATCAGACCTTCGTTCGGCGCGGTAAAGAACATGGTGCCGTGGTCAAACTCACAGCCGTTCGCGTAGGTGTCGGTATGCGCATCAAAGTGTACCAGCGCCATTTTACCGAAGTGCTTCGCGTGGGCACGCAGCAGCGGCAGGGTCACGAAGTGGTCGCCGCCGAAGGAGAGCATGCGCTTACCGGCAGCCAGCAACTTCTCGGCGTGGGCCTGCAGCTTTTCGCTCATCTCACGCGCATCACCAAAGGCATACACCAGGTCACCGCAGTCCACCACGTTCAGGCGCTCGCGCATGTCGAAGTTCCACGGGAAACGGTTGTGCTCCCAGGCCAGGTTAGTGGAAACCTGACGGATCGCTGCCGGGCCATGACGCCCACCCGCACGGCCTGACGTTGCCATGTCGAACGGCACGCCAGTGATCACCCAGTCCGCGTCACTGTCGTACGGCTGGAAGTTCATCGGAAGGCGTAAAAAACCAAACGCGTTAGATACCAGAGAGTTATCGTACTGATGACCTAAAGTGCTCATGTCCTGTCCTCGTATCATAGATAGACGATCGTTGCTAAAGGTGAAAAAAAATCCCTTCCGCGTCGTTAAGCCCGACGAGGAAGGGATCGTTTCATATCGTAATGCTGTATGGCGCTAAGAATAGCGCCTGACTCCATTAAATTCAAGCGACTCATAAATACAAATTATATAGCCAACCCCTACCATTCATCGAATAAAACAATAGCCATAAAAATATTATAATCTTTACATCTCTAATATTTTCCCAATGAATATTTAAATACTCCCATTACGGGCTCACCCCTTATAATTCAAGAGTAAAGTCTTTCCATAACACATTCATACATACATAGACAGCATGAGATAGTCCGAATTCGGATTTTATTTAGTTATAGCGTGTAGTTTTCTCTTATTTTACTCCCTACAATCCCGCCGCTTTATTAAAATTTATTTCTAAATGGAATTACTTATGAACAAATATTTAAAAATTGGTCTTTTTACCATTCTGGCGGGAGCGGGTTCTGCAGCAGCGGCAGAAGATGGCACGATTACCTTTGACGGTACTATCAGTGACGCAACCTGTGCTATTACAGGCGGTGATGCACAGGGTGAATCCACCTCTCCTGATTTCACCGTGCATCTGCCAAGCGTCAGCACCACCGCGCTGGCAACAGCTGGTCAACGCGCGGGTGACACGCCATTCTTCATTAAACTGAGCGGTGCAAATTGCACCAACAACAAAGTCGCCAGCGTCTTCTTCGAACTGGCACAGAGCACCAATATCAACGCCACCACCGGTAACCTGAGAAACACCGTCACGACGGGCGGTGCCGATAAAGTTGAAATCGGCCTGTTAGATTCCAGCAAAGCGGTTATGAACCTGAACACCGCAAACAACAGTCCGAAAACAGCGACCATTACAGGTAATACCGCTCGCTTCGACTACTGGGCGCAATACGTTGCCACCGGCGGTGCGGCGACGGCCGGTAAAGTCACCACTGACGTCGTTTATTCCATTAAGTATCAGTAATACCTCTAAGCAGTGGGATTTATCCCACTGCTTTCCCTGCCACATATAGGAACGTTGAGCCTGATGGTCAGTAATATTTTGAAAGTGATGTTAATGGTGACATTGACGTGGTTCCCCTGCGCCAACGCCACTATACAAATTTTAACGACTCGCGTGGCATTCAATGCAAACGAGAGTGAACAAACCGTTCGCGTGAATAACCTCAGTAAAAACCCGGAGTTGGTGCAGGTATGGCTTTCCAGCACCGATAAAACCGATGGAACAGAGAAGGAGAACCTTCCGTTCTTTATCAACCCTCCCGCTGCGCGCGTTAACGGTCAAAAAGGGAAAGTTTTCCGTATCTTCCAGACAGCGGAAGCCGCAGGAAAATACCCGAAAGATCGCGAAACGCTGCTCTGGCTAAACGTGCTGGATATTCCACCAGAACTGCCTGAAGAGGCGGATCAGAACCAGATAAAAATGGCGTTCCGCACAATGATCAAATTTTTCTATCGCCCAGCGGGCCTGAAGGGCAATCCCATGCAGGCTGGCGACGATCTGAAGTGGGAATTGCGTAAAGCGGCAAAAGGCTACGACGTGGTGGGAACCAATAACTCACCTTTCCACGTGAGCATGACCAGCGTCTGGCTGACGAATGCCGACAATAAAGACATCGAGATCCCGGGTGACATGATTGTCCCTTATGGAACGCTGGTTTATCACTTTCCGCAGGTCAGCGCAGTGAGCGGACGCGGCATATTTAAATACAACTATATCACTGATTTAGGCGCATATATTAAGCGCACTTATAACTTTTAATATTTTATACGTTCTACCTTTGGGAAGGTTAAATGTCCGCACGCCATAATAAATACAGGCTTCTCAAAAAAGCGAAAAGCACCCTTGGCCAGATCATTATTCTGGCATTGTGCGTTTCAGGCCAGGCTAACGCCGAAGCAGAGAAAAAAGCGGTAAACTTTTCTCGCGGCTTTATGAATTTCTATAACAGTGGGTTAGACCTTAGCCAGTTCGACGGGGTAGATAAAATCCAGCCCGGAGATTACAAACTGGAAGTATTTAGCAACCTGAGGAAATTAGGCACCTGGCCCATTTCATTTATTCCGGCAAAAAATAAGCAGGGCGTAAATGCCTGCATGACGCCTGAAATGATTATCCGCTTTGACGTCGACACCCGCAAACTGCCGGAAAACTGGAAAACGGGCCGCTGCCTGATCCTTGAAACGCTTGTGCCCGGCGCAACCGTGACCTACAACCAGGATGATGAGCGTCTGGACGTCACCGTCCCGCAGGCGATGCTGCTTAATACGCCGGAGGGATACATCAGCCCTGAGCTATGGGACGACGGTGAACCTACCCTCATGGCCTCCTATGCGCTGAGTGGTTCAAGCACGCGCAACCGTGAGTTGGGCGAAACCAGCAACTATCTCTTTGGTAACCTGCAAACGGCGATGACCCTCGGGGCGTGGCGTTTTGTGACCTATGACACCCTGAACCTCGGCAACGATATTGACGATGAGGGGGTCGATCATCTGCAGGCATTTGCCAGCCGGGGGATTGCAGCATTGCAGTCTGAAGTGGTGCTGGGCGATCTCAACACCAGCGGGGAGATGTTTGATACAACGGCCATTCGCGGCGCAAGGCTTGCCACCGACGATCGCATGCTGCCGGACTCCGTGCGCTACTACGCGCCTGTTGTACGGGGTTTTGCCAACAGCAACGCCACGGTCACCATTAAGCAGTCCGACAGCACCCTCTACGAAAAAGTGGTGCCGCCGGGTGAGTTTGCCATCAGCGATCTCTATGCAACAGGCTACAACGGCGATCTGGAGGTCACCGTCAAAGAGACGGATGGCACCATCAACACCTTTACGGTCCCCTACTCCAGCGTTCCGCAGCTGTTGCGCGAAGGTTACTTCCGCTATTCGCTCTCGTCGGGGGAAATGCGTAATACGTATCTTGCCGATGCGCCATGGATGACCGAGGGCACGCTTCAGTACGGTCTGCTGAATAATCTGACGGGGTACGTGGGTGCGCAAACCGCGTTTGATGGCGATTACAACGCCCTGCTGGGTGGTGTGGCCATCAATACCCCGCTCGGGGCATTAGGTCTGGACGTTACCCGCTCTTATACGAACTTTAACACAGGTATGGGGAGCGATGACTGCGGTTCACTGTGTGACATGTCCCTGCGAATCAGTCTTGCTAAAAACCTTTCAGAAACCGGTACAAACTTCAGTCTGGTAGGTTACCGCTACTCCAGTAAAGATTACTACTCGCTGGCGGATGCCGTCAGCGTGAAGCAGGCGCTGGAGCACGGTAACGACCGATATTTACCCGAGCGCTACCGTGAACGCCTGGAAGCAAACATCAACCAGATGCTGCCTGCCGGCTGGGGAAGTTTTTACGTCAGTGGTTTCATCGGCAACGTCTGGAACGATGAACTGGGCCGCACGGAAAAATCCAACTACGCGCTGGGATACAACAACCGGTTTGGCACGTCGACCTGGGGTATTTCACTTGGCCGAACCAATAATGAAGACGGTGGTCATGACGATACGATCTACCTGAGCGTATCCATGCCGCTTGGCCATCGTTATGAAAAACAGGCCCGCCTGGGGGCGAACTTTAGCTACAACAGCGATGAGGCCACCATCCGCACCTCGCTCAGCGGCTCGGCTGGCGAGCGCTCACAGTATGGCTTCAGCGGCTACTTCAGCGAGTCCAGCAGGCCGGAAACCAACTTCGGTACCAACCTTTCTTACGTGGGCGATAGCGCTTCCGGCGGCGTCGCGTTCAGCCAGTCCCTCCACAGCTTCATGGGCGGTCTGAATATGAACGGTGGCGTGGTTGTGCACCGTGGCGGCATCAATTTGACCCCAACGTTAGGCGACACCATTGGCGTAATCGAGGCCAAAGGCGCTGAAGGGGCAAGAGTTTACCCTGATTCAAATGCGGTCATTAAAGATAACGGCTATGGCATTGTCGGCTATCTGACGCCTTACCGATACAACGATGTCTTCATTGATCCAAAAGGTACATCAATGAGCGTCGACGTCGAGGATACGCGTAAGAGCATTGTGCCCACCGCGGGTGCCGCCGTGCATATCAAAATGGAAACGCAGCAGAAGCAACAGACCTTTGTGCGCTTCACACATGCCTCCGGGCAGAAGATCCCCTTCGGTGCATCCATTACCGACGGTAGCGACGCCACGCTCGGTATGGTCGGCCAGGGTGGCCTGGCAATGTTGACCTTGCCTGAATCTGGCAAGCCGATCGTTATTAAATGGAATAGCAATAAGGTGATGAATACGTGCTCAGCAGAGGTCAATCACCTTTCTGATAACAGAAAAAACCGCAATATGAATAAAGCCACCTCCTTTGATGCAATAGATATTATCTGCAAAGGCCTTTAAGAGAAAATGAATAAATACATTACGACTCTGCTTTATCTCCTTATATTATCACTGTTATGGATATTTAGCCTTGAAGTAAAAGCCTCAGCGTGCAGAATCGACGGTGTGGAAAAAGTGTTAAATATCACAGACAACATTACGCTGAACCCTGCGGATAAAGGCTCCGCAGGAACGGTATTATGGTCTAAAACCTATACCGCACCTAACATCAAATATAGCTGTGATGAATCAACGCAAACGCAGTGGCACACTGCATACAGCCGAAATTATCTCTCTTCCTCGATAGATAAAGTCTATGCAACCGAAATTCCGGGCATTGGTATTCGGATGAAATGGCCAGCCAATACCGGAAACGCCTGGGTGCCGGGTAACTCCGGCTCTCCTGTGACCTGTAGTCCGAGCTGTTCAATCGATAACAGCACGGTGCTACTGGAGTTTGTTCAGACCGGCACCATTAATCAGGGTGAAACCGAGATCCCTGCCGGTGAAATGGTTAACGTAAAAGTCAAACCTTTGCTCACGCCAGAGGATGAGCTTCGTATTCTTACTATCAATTTATCAGTACCGATTAAAGTGAATACGCGTTCATGCTCCATTTATCCCTCGTCGACAAACGTCAATTTAGGGACCTACAGTATTGCCTCATTCCAGAACACACCAAATTACCAGGGCGATAAAAAAGACTTTTCTATTACCATCACGTGCCCGGAAGCGGAACAAGTTGGCTTAACTATCTCTTCTATGCTCAGGACAAAATTCGCAGAATCGAGCGGTATTCTGGGGGTGGAGACCGGCGAAGGCTACGCCCAAAACTTCGCGATTATGGTTTACGAAAAATCGAGCACGTATGTTTCAACGCCCCTTATTCTTGAGAAACTCATTGTTTTCCCGGTTTCATCCCGAGTAACGAAAAACTATCAGGCTCAGATTTACGTTCCTACAGAAGTTAATCGCGCAAATTCATTAAGTGCTGGCAGGGTGGTCGGCGCAATTCAATACACCATGGCTATACAATAATTTTCAAGGAGAGATTCGTGCTTCAGCGTTTTTCAAAATATGCGCTTTTATTAGTGCCGCTCATTCCTGCGGCTCACGCTACGGCGGCACTTCCCGGCCAGCAAAATAAACAGGAACTGGATCGTCTCGAAAGACAAACCAGCCAGGCATTAATAGAAGAAGCCAAGCGGAACGAACGGTTAATCCAGCAACAAAAAAAATTGCGTGAAGCCGGAGAAGAAACCCTGACCAGCAGCGACTCGAGCTGGCGCTTTCAGATCAATCATATCGTTATTCTTGATGATGTCCTGTTTGACGGTTCGCCACTGCGTCAGGCGATTATCGATCGCTATGAAGGCAAAATGCTCGGCAGAACAGAAATATTTGAACTGGTTAAAGAGCTGACCGATTTTTATATTTCTCGCGGTTATGCCACAACGCTTATTGGTATTGAGCCAGGCAATATCAAAACGGGTACGCTCTCTCTACGGGTGCTCTGGGGAAAAATAAACAATCTTAAGGTTAACGGGCATGAACCGTCTCTCCGTGAACGCACGCGCCTGTTCACTGCCTACCCTTTTGCGAAAGACAAGATTCTGAACATGCAGGATATCGATCAGATGGTCGAAAACTTGCTGCGCGTTTATCCCAAAGACAATATTGATATTCAGCCGTCGATTGTAAACAGCTATTCCGATCTTAATCTGCTGCACAAGCCTGAATTCCCCCTTTCCGTTGCCGCGGGCCTTAACAACTCTGGCATTAAGGCTGACGGCTGGCAGCAGTATTATGGCAGCGTAACCGCTAAAAACATTGCCGGTATCAATGATATTTTCAACGTATATTATTCATGGAATAACCTGAAAAATAACCAGGATAATCAGGATTCGTGGTCAACGAGTTACAGCATCCCGCTGGGTTACTGGTCATTCGACGCGCTTTATTACAAATCCAGCTACGATAAAACCCTTGCCGGCAATAACGCCAGCTACGCGTCTGACGGAGATTCAGACCGCGCTTCACTGCGTATCAGCCGCATGCTGGGCCGTAACGCCACGGGTAAAACCAGCTGGTGGGCAAAAGTCGAAAGACGTAACAGCGACAACAGCATTGAAAACCACCGTATAGACGTCAGCTCTAAAACCTATACCGCGATGTCGTCAGGCGCAACGTGGGTCGGCGCCCTGATGAACGGCTGGTTCTATGGCGATGTGGGCGTGACAGCGGCGGTTCCCTGGTTCGGTTCTGCCTGGAAAAACGATGCCGATCTCAAAGGTTTTGACCTTGATTACGTCAAGTACAACGGCATTGCCAGCTGGACGCGTCCGCTTTTTCAGGCTGGCCGTCTGGGTGGCGTCTATGAACTCAACGCCGGGTTCCAGTACACCCCGCACGTCCTGGTCAGCGATGCCAAATTAACGCTGGGCGATGAATTCACCGTGCGCGGATTTAAGGACGATAGCCTGCTGGTTGATAGCGGCGGCTGGATCGCCAATACGCTGCAGTTTCCTTTTGATATTGGCATCGGCGGTATTTATCAGCTTATTCCCTATTTAGGTTATGACCTGGGCTTTGCCAAAGATAATTGCCCTAAAGGCGTCAACGTATGTGACAGCCAATTCATGATGGGTGGCTCGGTCGGAATTAAAGCTACCGGTAGCCATTTCTCAACATATGTCCTCGCGGGCTGGCCTATAAAAAAACCAGATTCACTGGAAGAGAATACCGTCGATAACACGGTCGTTTATTACAAGATGGAAGTAACTTTCTAATTTAAGGAATTTTTATGAGCAATAATAAAACTTCAAAAACGAAGCTAACCGCTGGGAATTTGCATAAACACCTTTGTCCCCTTTTTATTTCGATAGCGGGTATCCTCGCCGCTAATGCCGAAGCCGCGACGGTGCCGGATGCCAGCCAGAGTAAAGGGCCAACCATGGGCCAGGCGGCTAACGGCACACCAGTCGTGAATATCACCGATCCGAATGCGAAAGGTGTTTCACTGAATAAATTTGACCAGTTTAACGTTGATAAAAATGGTCTGATCTTTAACAACAGCATGCAGGATGGCGTGTCTAAGATCGGGGGCTATACGGTTAAAAACGCCCAGCTTGAGCATGAAGCAAAAGCCATTATCAGTGAAGTGACGGGTGCCCAGGCCTCCTATATTAACGGAACGATGGAAGTCTTTGGCAGAAAAGCGGACGTGATCGTTGCCAACGAAAACGGCATTAGCGTTAACGGCGCCACCACCATTAATGCCAACAGCCTGACGCTAAGTACCGGTAAGGTACAGATGAAAGAGGACGGCAACTATAAACTTGCGGTTGAGAAAGGTAACGTTTCTGTCACGGGACAAGGCATTTCTACCGAAGGGCTGACTTACTTCGACATCGTCAGCCGAAGCGCTCAACTGGAAGGTGAAATTGCGGGTCAGGCCGACATCAAGGTTGTTGCGGGCCAGAACGATTACGACCTCTCCAGCCGCGTGCATAGCGTTCGCAATGCGGGTGACGGACACGCACCGGATGTCGCGATTGATGGTCGGGCAATGGGATCGATGTACGGCGGTAAAATTCAGCTTATCAGTACCGAGTCCGGCGCGGGCGTCCGTCACCAGGGCAGTATCATAGCCACGGATGATCTTGAGATCAGCGCTAACGGCGACGTGACGCTGACGGGCATACGCAGCGACAAAAACGTCACCGTCAGCGGCAACAATATTGCCCTCAATAAAAACAGCAGCGGCGCCGGGAGCACCGAAGCGCAGAATAATATTATCCTGCATGCCCTCTCCGGCCTGACGGTGAATAACGACCTGATCTCCCGTACCGGTACCATCCGCATTGATGCGTCTACCCTGCTGCAAAACACGGCGGCAATCCTCGCGCAAAACAGTGCGACGACAGCGGTTCCCGCGATTCAGATTAATGTTGCCGGGCAGTACACCCTTTCCGGCAAACTCAAGGCGCTGGATGCTAACGGAGCCGTCATTTCCGGTGGCGTCGTTACGTTAAAAAATGGCGATTTTGTCGTCATTCAGAATGGCCAGCAGGTGCCATTCAGCACTCTCGTCTCCGACGCGGAGGTCGTCAGCAACAGTGGTGATATCAACATCACTGCGGGCAGCATGACCAACAATGAAGGCGTTATTCTCGCGAAGAGAGGAACACTTCAGTTCAACCTGACCGGCGCGTTTGAAAACAAGGGTTCCGTCAGCGCCACAGGGGATATCCGGATTGCATCAGGTTCGATGAAGAACAATGGCATTCTCTATGCCAGCAACGCCCAGACGCTGTCTGTCGGTCATCTTGACAATGCAGGCCGCCTCTACGCGGATAACAATCTGGTCATGACCGCCAGCGCCCTTAACAATAGTGGTCATATCGGTGCGGATAGCGGTGAGATGCGCATTAACGTCGACGGTGATCTGTCAAACAGCGGTACCCTGAGCGGTAACGATGCGCTGATCTTTATTGATGCCGACGGTAATATCGTCAACGACGGCACCATTGCCAGCAACAAGCATGACGTGACGCTGACATCCGGCGGTGACACCCTCAGCAATACCGGACGTATTGCAGGGCGTAATGTCTCCGCAAGTACCCGTAAGGCCGGTGCAACCGTCAGTAACCGCGGCAGCGTCAGCGCGAGCGAGAAGTTGACCATCGCCACCGAGAATCTGAAAAACCAGGGCGGCACGCTGAGTGCGGGCACAGACATGCAGCTTGATGTCAAAAAAGCGCTGCTGAACAGTCAAAAAGGCAGCATTGTTGCCGGAAAGAATCTGACCCTAAATGGCGACGGCGCGCTGGCCGTAAACAATAACGATGGGCTGTTCCAGGGTGAAAATGTCCATGCCAGCGGAATTTCCACCCTCGCAAATACGCATGACGCACTGATCGCGGCAAGAGAAAACCTCTCCGTTTCAGCAACATCGTTGCTTAACGACGCCTCAACGATTCAGGCCGGTAGCCTGACGCTCGATCGCGTTAGCGCCATCGATAACCTGAACGCCGCTACGCTGTATGCCAGCAAGACGCTGCAACTGACCCATCTCAACACGCTCAATAACACCGGCAGCTTTGTGATTTCTGACGGCACGCTGTCATTGTCCGATGTGAACACCCTCAATAACACTGAAGGTGCAACCCTGTTCGGCGCAGAAAACACCACGCTGAGAAACGTAGGTACCCTGAATAACAGCGGCGCCTCGATGATTAAATCGGATGCCGCTCTCTCCATCGCGGGAGCAACCACGCTTAACAACAGCAGCGATGCGGTGATTGCCTCTGCTGGCGATCTGAATATCAGCGGCGTGAAGACGTTGAACAACCGCGCCGTGATGATCGGCAACGGGACCATTGCGATCGACGACGTTGACGACCTGAATAACGAAGGTGTGGTTCAGGCGGGCCTGGATCTGATCATTCGCAACGTTAAAAACCTGACCAACAAAGGCGAAGATCATGTGTTGGTTGCGCTGCGTAATCTGACGATTGAAGACGTTGAGTCCCTCGTCAACAGCGACAGCGCGGTGATCTCCGCCGATATGAAAACGGTCCTGAACGCCATTGGCGTTGTGACAAACCGCACGGCGGGCATCATCCAGGCCGTTAATGGACCGCTGGAGATAGTTGCCGACACGCTGAGTAATCTCGGCAGTATCACCGCTGATGATGGACAGCAGTCAGTATCCACTATCGTGGCGGGCGGCGACATCACGATTAACGCGCAAAACCTGGCCAACACCGAACAGGCGGTGATTGTGTCGACGCAAAGCGACTTGTCTCTTAACGTCGCTCACAATGTGATCAACTCTGACGCGGCAGTGATTTCTGGGGCAAATAACACCACCCTTAATGTGGCCGGAGGAACGATCACCAACGAAAGAAATGGTCTGATCGCCGGTAATAACGTCACGATCAACGCGTCGAAACTGAATAATCATGAATCTGGCGTAACGGTCGCCAGAAACGACATGAATCTCAACCTTGACACGCTAAATAACACCAGCGGCATCCTCGAAGCGGGCCATGATTTAATGCTCAGGGTGAAAGATTCCCTCACCCTGGATGACATGACCCGCAATATCCGCGCGGGTCATGATATGACGCTGAGCACCGAAGGCTCCCTGTTCAATAACACCATGATGGAAGTGATTGGCAACCTGACGCTGCAGGCAGACGGTAAATTTGTCAACAGCAAGTCTGTCGTGACGGGCGGGGATATGCACATCCATGCCGGTGGGATGACGAACAACAGTAACAGCCTGCTTTGGTCGCTGGGGCAGATGGATATTGATGTCCGCAATGGCACTTTTGTTAACGATTTTACGGGCAACATACTGAGCATGGGCGACATGTCGCTCATCGCGAAAAGCCTGATTAACTACGCCGGGATCATTCGTTCCGAGCAAAATATTAATATTGATGCAGCCTATCTGGAAAACCAAAGTACCTATACGGGCGGCACGATTTCGCAAACCCAAACGCAGGACGCAGTGGGCCAGTGGTCCGGTGTAGATAACGTGATGACGCAGGTCAGCATCACCACGGTGCTGCACATTCCGGTATTGAGCTCCGATATCGCCATGGACAAACTTGGCGAAATCAGCGCGGGCAAAGATATCAATATCAACCAGCGCGATATCTTCGCGGACAAAGAGATCAAAAATACCGGCGGCCTGATCCAGGCGGGACGTGATATCACCATTACCGGTAATCTTCTGAACTCGCCAAAATATACGTCGGAATCGATGTATGATTATCTGCACCTCACGCTCAATGAACCGATCGTGCTGACCGACTTCTGGAAGGTGGCATCGGAGCACTACACGACGCTGACCTTCAGCTCGCTATATCAATACCTCGATTTCGTCTTTGGCGACGGCGAGCCCGAGACCAAAAGCGGCAGCGAGGATCCGAACAGAGATCGTAGCTATAAATCCCTGATCGACGCCGCAAATACCTCAACCCAGCTCAGCTATGTCATGAGCAAAGTGTTTGGCGAAACGTGGAACGCGCAGGAGTACGATACCCTGAGCGCAGCATGGCACAGTCTCAACGACGGTGATGCCAGCACTAACTCACTGAAGAAGAATATGATCTACTTTGTGCCGTCTGAAAAAGGCGAAATCACGGCGGGTCGTAACTTCACGCATAATGGCGGCACCCTGGATAACGGCCTGGCGAACGCGGGTACGATCAGAGAGAACGCCACTGTTCAGAATATCGACGTGGGTGACTACAGCGTAGATACGGTCATTGCGGGCTATGATGTTGCCGTCAATACCAAAACGCTGGAAGAGCTGGCCATGGGGATTAGCCCGCTGCCGACCATAAAGGATTTGGTCTCCCTGCCGGGGATGTTTGAAGTCACTGACGAATTCAAAAAAGCCTCCGCGGCAGCGAAAAACGGTTCCGAATACAGCGGCCCGGCCAACCACATCATTCCAATTTTCGAAACGCGCCCGGAAATGATCGACCAGAGCAAGTACAGCGGCTCTGACTACTATTTCGACAAGGTGGATTACACCACCACCGAGACCGTTAACGTCATTGGGGATAACTACTTCATCTCCGAATTGATTCGTCGAGAGATCAGCCGCTCCGTGGGCAGCATGTTTGCGATACGAGACGGTCTCGAAGGCGATGCGCTGGTGCAGAATCTGATGGATAACGCCGGGATTGCGGCGAAAAACAGCGATCTGAATCTGGTAGTGGGCCAACCCCTGAGCGAAGAGCAGCGCAATGGGCTGACCCAGGATATCGTCTGGTTCGTGAGCCAGAACATCAAAGGGACGGAAGTGCTGGTGCCGGTGGTCTACCTTTGCCCTGAAACCCTTCGCCAGCTGGCTTCCGGTGATATCAGCAATGGCACAGCGTCCATCGCTGCCGGGAATAGCCTGTCTGTTGATGCCACCGCCATCAACAACGTGAACGGTACCCTCTCCTCCCGGGGTGACGTTACGCTGGTGGCCGAGGGTGATATCAAAAATATCAGCAACGCGACCAATGCCGGCATCTCTGCGGGTAATAACGTCTCAATGACGTCGGAAAAGGGCAACATTGCCTCTAACGGTGCGGCAGTGAACGCCGGTGGCGACATTGACATGAAGGCTGAACAAGGCGACATCACTCTGACCGCGTCTGTCGGCCACGGCGAAGACGGCAAGCAGATGATTCATGCGCACGATGACGGCGTCACCGCTGGCGGCAGTATCAATATGCAGGCGAAAACTATCACCTCCAACGCGGCGGATATTACGGCAGGCCAGGATGTGAACATGAAGGCAAGCGAAGGTGACGTCACCTTCAACGACCTGCATCAGATTGATTCTACCCGTACCATCAATACCGAGATCACCGGTCTGTCCAGCTATACCACCACCGACACCAAAACGGTCAGCGGGGAAGCTATCGGCTCAACCGTCAAGGCTGGCGGTAACGTTCAGATTGATGCCAGCAAGAATGTGGTCATGAAAGGCGGCAGCATTAACGCCAACGGCGGCGCCATCAATGCGGCAGAAAACGTTGAGATAAAAACCTCTGAAAACGTGTCCGTTCAGGAACAAACCACGCAGTCTCGTCAGTTTATTGCTGATGCCTCAATCAGCGGCGGCGGTAAATCCGCCTCGGTGTCCTACGGCAAAAACGAGGGCACCACAAAAAATACCACTTCTGGCGACTACTCCAGCGCGGGCGGTAGCTCTGAAACCTCCGCGGTTGGCGACAAACCGGGCCGCGCGCCGATCACCGATACGGCAGGCTTCAGGGTGGGTATGGAAGACACGACCGATACCGTGTCGACCCAGAGCAAGCAGAACACCAACGCGTCCATTAATTTTGCCGATTCCGGTTCCGTGAATGCAGGAAAAACGGCGGATATTGGCGGCGCTGACCTTTCAGCCGGCGATAAGCTCAGCATTAACGCGCAGGATGTCGCCAGTACCAAATACGAGGATGAAACCAAAACCACCACCACACACAAAGACCGCTTTGTCGGTATTTCAGGTGAGGCTCACAGTGCTGTAGCTGACGCGATCGACAAAACCGGTAATCTGATTGATAAATCGCAGAAAGGTCAGTCAATTAACGGCGGAACCACGACGGCGGAAGTGCTGGGTGATGTGTCCAACATCCTGTTGAACGATCTTGCTGGCGCCTCCGTCACTTTCGGCGGTAATACGA
Organism: Enterobacter sp. ku-bf2; assembly: GCF_001742765.1. Taxonomy (NCBI): domain Bacteria; kingdom Pseudomonadati; phylum Pseudomonadota; class Gammaproteobacteria; order Enterobacterales; family Enterobacteriaceae; genus Enterobacter; species Enterobacter sp. ku-bf2. The sequence goes on along the minus strand of NZ_MDVW01000012.1, from coordinate 361,414 downwards.
CGAAAACGAAAGAAACGAGCACCGCAACGGCGGAGAACATCACCAATATCAATGCTAAAAACGTCAGCATTAATTCAACCAACGATACCACGCTCAACGGCGTGAACGTGAACTCGCAGAATACGGAGATCAATGCGGGTGGCGATGTGGACATCAACGCGGCGAAATCAACGACCTCTTACACCAGTGAAACCGACAAACACAAAGGCGGTATTACCGCAGGCGTAGGCGTGGATATTACCGGCATAAGCGGCGGCGTTTCGGTCGATTACAACGGCAGTACGGAGCACGGTTCCGGCAGCTCGACGTCGTACCAGAACAGTACCCTCACCGGCGAAAATGTGACGGTGAACGCGGGCGGTGATATGCACATGAAGGGCGCTAACATTGATGCTGCGAAGGCCGATGTGAATGTCGCGGGCGACATGACTGTCACCTCCGTGCAGGATACCGAGCACACCGAAAGCAGCCGCGGTAACTGGGGCGCCTCGGTGGGCATATCGGGCACGTCGACAGGCGTTATCCCTAACGTATCCGTAAACGGGGGCGGAGGCTCCGAGAGTTACGATTCGGCTAAAACAGCGAAGCAGTCCGGTATCAATACCACGGGCGAACTGAATGTCAAAACCGGCGGCGACCTGAACATGACCGGGGCCAACCTGGTGTCTCAGGACGGTACGGGCTCGGTGAACGTTGCAGGCGATATCAATGCGAAAACGCTGGAAGACCACGTTGAGCAGGATGGTTTGTACGGCGGCGGCGGTATCGGCCTGAGCGTGAAGGACAAAAAGGCCGTCGTGCCGTCTGCGAACATCTACGTCGATACCGTGGATGAAATTCACTACAACGAAACGCAGAAATCCACCATCGCAGTGGGTGACACGACCAGCGCGGCGGTAAACGGTGAACTCAACGCCGATAAAGAGGCAATGTCGACCGTGACGCGTGATGAGAAAGAAGCAGGAAATAACATCTCCTACACGCTCGCCGATCCGGGCATCCGCAAGAAGAAGAAAAACGGCGCTGATGCAGACAGCGATACGCCAGCGGTGCCGGACGACGGCCATACGGGCGGTGGCGGCTGTCCACACAAGTGTACGCCGACTAAGCCGGGCTCAGCGCAGCAGACCACGACAACGACGACGCGCACCACGTCCGATTCTCAGCACATGACGGTTGAGAAAACGACGGCGTCAACGACCTCCACGTCCGCCTCTTCGGTGGTGCATAAAGAGGCCGTCGCGTCTGAAACAGCACACAGTGAAGCCGTGCCGAAAGTCGTGCCGTCAGCGTCTCAGCCGTTGACGCCAAAAGCAAAACCAGAGGCCGCAACGGTTACGCCAGTGAAGAAATGGGCCGTACCGGAAACTCACTATCCGGTGCTTTCTCCGGGCTCCGCGACGGCTAAAACCGGTAAAGACATGCCGAAAACACCGGACCACAGGAAGTGGAATGGCGACATGACCAACGGCGTTGCGCCGTCCAGCAACACCAAAGGCGATGACGTCAAGCTCTCTCCGGGGTCGTCCACCGGTCAAACCGGGATGGATATGCCGAAAACGCCGGAGCACAAGCAGTGGAATGGCGACATGACCAACGGCGTTGCGCCGTACAGCAACACCAAAGGCGATGACGTTAAGCTCTCTCCGGGATCGTCCACCGGTCAAACCGGGATGGATATGCCGAAAACGCCGGAACACAAGCAGTGGAACGGCGACATGAGCAAAGGTGCGATGAACGCGCGTCCCCAGTGGAAGGCGTTGCAAATCGATCGACCGATTAATATCTATGCCCCGGTGACAATCACCTTCACCGACCAGCAGTACAGCTAAAACAAAAGGGTCTGACTTTCGTCAGACCCTTTTTTTAACGCCCCATTCGTGCGTTATTCGTCTTCCAGGTACGTATAACCGTACAGACCCGCTTCAAACTCTTCCAGGAACTGCTGCTGCAGCGCATCATCCAGCCCGGTGTTTTTCACCTGATCGCGGAACTGCGTCAGCAGGGTTTTCGGATCGAGCTGAACGTATTCCAGCATGTCCGCCACGGTATCCCCTTCGTCAGACAGCTCAACTTCCACGCTGCCGTCAGGGAAGACAAACACGTCAACCGCCTCGGTATCACCGAACAGGTTGTGCATGTTGCCGAGGATCTCCTGATACGCGCCGACCATAAAGAAGCCCAGCATCGGCGGGTTCTCCGGGTCGTACTCCGGCATTGGCATCGTCGTTGCGATACCGTCGCCATCAACGTAGTGGTCGATTGCGCCGTCAGAGTCACAGGTGATGTCCAGCAGCACCGCGCGGCGTTCCGGGGCGTGGTTCAGCCCTTCCAGCGGCAGAACCGGGAACAGCTGATCGATACCCCAGGCATCCGGCATCGACTGGAACAGCGAGAAGTTGACGTAGATCTTATCCGCCATTCGCTCCTGCAGCTCGTCGATAATCGGACGGTGCGCACGGTTGCTCGGGTCGAGCTGTTTCTGAACTTCATGGCACATGTTCAGATAGAGCTGCTCCGCCCACGCGCGCTCCTGCAGGCTGAAGGTGCCTGAAGAGTAGCCGACGTGGATGTCGTGCAGGTCCATCTGGCTGTCGTGCAGCCATTCGCGCAGGGAACGACGCGTGCCCGGCTCGTGCATCTCCTGCCAGGTTTCCCACATGCTCTGCAGGGAACGCGGCGCATCGTCTGCCGGCGGCGTCGCTTCGGTGGTTTCGCTGCGCTCAACGCCGATGATGTTTGAGACCAGCACCGTATGGTGCGCGGTGACCGCGCGACCGGATTCGGTGATCACCGTCGGGTGCGGCAGGCCGTTCTCTTCACAGGCATCGCCGATCGCCCAGATAATGTTATTCGCGTATTCGTTCAGGCCGTAGTTCACGGAGCAGTCAGACTGCGAGCGGGTCCCTTCGTAGTCCACGCCCAGGCCGCCGCCCACGTCGAAGCACTGAATATTCACGCCAAGCTTGTGCAGCTCAACGTAGAAACGCGCTGACTCACGCACGCCGGTCGCGATGTCGCGAATGTTGGCCATCTGCGAGCCGAGGTGGAAGTGCAGCAACTGAATGCTGTCCAGACGCCCGCGCTCACGCAGGATCTCCACCAGCTGCAGCACCTGGTTCGCCGCCAGGCCGAACTTGGATTTTTCGCCGCCGGAGGACTGCCATTTTCCGGAACCCTGTGACGCCAGACGCGCACGCACGCCAAGGCGCGGCACGACGTTCAGACGCTCGGCCTCTTCCAGCACGATGGCAATTTCGGTCATCTTCTCGATAACCAGATAGACCTTGTGGCCCATCTTCTCGCCAATCAGCGCCAGACGAATGTATTCACGGTCTTTATAGCCGTTACAGACGATCACTGAACGGGTCATGCCCGCATGGGCCAGAACCGCCATCAGCTCCGCTTTGGAGCCGGCTTCCAGACCCAGCGGCTCGCCGGAGTGGATCAGAGATTCGATCACGCGGCGGTGCTGGTTTACCTTGATGGGGTAAACCAGGAAGTAGTCGCCTTTATAGCCGTAGGATTCACGCGCGCGCTTGAACGCGGCGTTAATCGAACGCAGGCGATGTTGCAGGATCTGCGGGAAGCAGAACAGTGCAGGCAAACGCTGGCCCTGAGCTTCACGGGCTTTCACCAGTTTGGCGAGATCCACGCGCGCTTCAGGGACGTCCGGATCCGGGCAAACGCTGATGTGGCCCAGTTCGTTGACGTCGTAGTAGTTATTGCCCCACCAGGCAATATTGTAAGTGCGCAGCATCTTGCTGGCTTCCTCGGAGCTCATCGCAACCTCCTGCATAGAACGTAGTACACCCTGTTCGCCCGCTGACGAAGGCGAAAAAGAAGACATGTCGTCAGACATAGCGAACCTCAACTCTTTGTATTAAGTGTAAAACAGTTGACTACTATCGCAGCGTTATACGGCGATAACAACCCATAAACGGCTCCGTTTCCCAGCAGAGTATGCTGAAATCCAGACCGTGCGACCGGTTTCTTATTCATATCATTGTAAAACACGTATCCGAACTCTGTATGACAAGGTTCGGCGAAACCACGAGAAAACTCTTGTATTAACAAGAGCGCCCTTGTTCAGTTTTCACAAAGCGTGACCGGCCCTGGAATCCTGAGAAGCGCCGAGATGGGTATAACATCGGCAGGTTTGCAGACTAGAAATGCGGGTTGCGGGAATCAAATGCGCGCCAGAACGGCTGCGCTGAATTAGCGGAAAACGATGGTTCATTATCTCGTATCACCTCCACGGCCGCCTCTGCTGAAACGGACCCCAAGCCAAAGCTAAAAGTTCACTGCTTTACCCGGCTGGAAGTGGCGACACGATGAGTTCATCGAGCGCTTATTTTATATGAGCCGCGCGCCGCGTTTTATACCGAGAAGGGGGCTAAAAAGCAAAACAAAAATGCGCGTGTTGCCAGCACCGTCAGGAATTTTTGCCAGCAGCAATTTCAACTGAGTGAGAGATGAGTCAAAAAAAACTGGAAATCGGGTGAAGAAGTGACCTAAAATAGCCATCCAGATGTTAATCCATCTATACTGATTAACACTCATACTGCCAGTGTCAAAAACCTGCAGGCCTTGGTAGAATTATCTCCTTTGGCTATTCCACACAGCAGCTTGAGCTAACCAAATTCCTCTTAGGTGAAATAAAACATGGCAAAACACCTGTTTACGTCCGAGTCCGTATCAGAAGGACATCCTGATAAAATTGCTGACCAAATTTCCGATGCGGTGCTGGATGCGATCCTCGCGCAGGATCCAAAAGCGCGCGTCGCGTGTGAAACCTATGTCAAAACCGGCATGGTTCTGGTTGGCGGTGAGATCACCACCAGCGCATGGGTTGATATCGAAGAGATCACCCGTAACACGGTGCGTGAGATCGGTTATGTGCATTCTGATATGGGCTTTGATGCCAACTCCTGCGCGGTACTGAGCGCGATTGGCAAACAGTCTCCAGACATCAACCAGGGCGTTGACCGTGCCGATCCGCTGGAACAGGGCGCGGGCGACCAGGGCCTGATGTTCGGCTATGCAACCAACGAAACCGACGTGCTGATGCCAGCGCCGGTCACCTACGCACACCGTCTGGTGCAGCGTCAGGCTGAAGTGCGTAAGAACGGCACCCTGCCGTGGCTGCGTCCGGATGCAAAAAGCCAGGTCACCTTCCAGTACGACGACGGTAAAATTGTCGGTATTGATGCGGTCGTTCTGTCCACCCAGCATTCCGAAGAGATCGATCAGAAATCCCTGCAGGAAGCAGTGATGGAAGAGATCATCAAGCCGGTTCTGCCAACCGAATGGCTGAGCAGCGCCACCAAATTCTTCATCAACCCAACCGGACGCTTTGTTATCGGTGGCCCAATGGGTGACTGCGGCCTGACCGGTCGTAAAATTATCGTTGATACCTACGGCGGCATGGCGCGTCACGGTGGCGGTGCATTCTCCGGTAAAGATCCATCAAAAGTGGACCGTTCTGCAGCGTACGCGGCACGTTATGTGGCGAAAAACATCGTGGCTGCCGGCCTGGCTGACCGCTGTGAGATTCAGGTTTCCTATGCTATCGGCGTGGCTGAACCCACCTCCATCATGGTTGAAACCTTCGGTACTGAGAAAGTGCCTTCAGAACAGCTGACCCTGCTGGTGCGCGAGTTCTTCGACCTGCGTCCATACGGCCTGATTCAGATGCTGGATCTGTTGCACCCAATCTACAAAGAAACCGCTGCATACGGTCACTTTGGTCGCGAACATTTCCCATGGGAAAAAACCGACAAAGCCGCTCTGCTGCGTGAAGCTGCCGGTCTGAAGTAATCGACTGACATCGCTTTTAAAAGGCCAGCCTTCGGGCTGGCCTTTTTTTTGTCGGGTGGCGGCTACGCCTTACCCGACCTACGGGGTACGGAGTTTTTGTAGGCCGGGTAAGGCGCAGCCGCCACCCGGCTGAAAGGCGCACCGTTTGGAACCGATTACACCGCAGCGGATGTCTTCCGCTTTCAGAATATTCTCTTTGCGTGATCGCCTTTCTTCTGCTGTTACATTCCCTTTCAGTTAAGTCTGAAATGTGTCCTTTCGCGATGCGCATCACCTCATTTACCTCTATATTTTCAAAGCCTTAATTTTATTTACGGTTACACACGAGTGTAACCGATTACACCAATGTGATTAATCTCACATATTTTTACGGGTCGCTCACCTACCCTTAACATCAATAAAACTGATAACCCAACTGGAGGGCATAATGCCTGACAATAAAAAACAGGGGCGTACGTCCAACAAGGCGATGACATTCTTCGTCTGTTTCCTCGCCGCCCTGGCAGGATTACTTTTTGGCCTGGATATCGGCGTGATTGCCGGTGCATTACCTTTCATCACTGACGAGTTCCAGATCAGCGCTCACACCCAGGAGTGGGTGGTGAGCTCCATGATGTTTGGCGCTGCCGTCGGGGCCGTCGGCAGCGGCTGGCTCTCCTTCAAGCTCGGACGTAAAAAGAGCCTGATGATCGGCGCGATCCTGTTCGTTGCCGGCTCACTCTTCTCTGCCGCAGCGCCTAACGTTGAGGTCCTGCTGGTTTCCCGCGTGCTGCTCGGTCTGGCCGTGGGCGTGGCGTCCTATACCGCCCCGCTTTACCTGTCTGAAATCGCGCCGGAGAAAATCCGCGGCAGTATGATTTCGATGTACCAGCTGATGATCACCATCGGTATCCTGGGCGCGTACCTTTCCGATACGGCGTTTAGCTACAGCGGCGCATGGCGCTGGATGCTCGGCGTGATCATCATCCCTGCAGTTCTGCTGCTGATTGGCGTTTTCTTCCTGCCGGACAGCCCGCGCTGGTTTGCTGCAAAACGTCGCTTCCACGATGCCGAACGCGTGCTGATGCGCCTGCGCGATACCAGCGCAGAAGCGAAAAACGAGCTGGAAGAGATCCGCGAAAGCCTGAAGGTCAAACAGTCCGGCTGGGCGCTGTTTAAAGAGAACAGCAACTTCCGTCGCGCCGTTTTCCTCGGCGTGCTGCTGCAGGTGATGCAGCAGTTCACGGGGATGAACGTCATCATGTACTACGCGCCCAAAATCTTTGAGCTGGCGGGTTATACCAACACCACCGAGCAGATGTGGGGGACCGTCATCGTGGGTCTGACCAACGTGCTGGCGACCTTTATCGCCATCGGTCTGGTGGACCGCTGGGGACGTAAGCCAACCCTGACGCTGGGCTTCCTGGTGATGGCGGCCGGTATGGGCGTCCTCGGTACCATGATGCATGTGGGCATTCACTCCCCAACAGCCCAGTACTTTGCGGTAGGCATGCTGCTGATGTTTATCGTCGGGTTTGCGATGAGCGCCGGTCCGCTGATCTGGGTGCTGTGCTCTGAGATCCAGCCGCTGAAAGGGCGTGATTTTGGTATCACCTGCTCTACCGCAACCAACTGGATTGCGAACATGATCGTCGGCGCAACGTTCCTGACCATGCTCAATACCCTGGGCAATGCGAACACCTTCTGGGTCTACGCCGGTCTGAACATCTTCTTTATTGTGCTGACCATCTGGCTGGTTCCAGAAACCAAACATGTGTCTCTGGAACATATTGAACGTAACCTGATGAAAGGTCGTCCTCTGCGCGAAATCGGCGCCCACGACTGATCCTCTTGCGGGAGGCGCCTCTTGCGCCTCCCCGCTTCGCGCTTTATGCTCTGCCCCTATGAAAGCACCCCGTCTCCCCATCGCCATTCAGCAGGCCGTTATGCGCAGCCTGCGGGAAAAACTCGCCCAGGCGAACCTGAAGCTCGGTCGCAACTACCCTGAACCCAAACTCGTCTACCAGCAGCGTGGCACCTCGGCCGGTACCGCCTGGCTTGAGTCGTATGAGATCCGCCTTAACCCGGTGCTGATGATGGAAAACCAGCAGGCGTTTATCGATGAAGTGGTGCCGCACGAGCTGGCGCATCTGCTGGTGTGGAAACACTTTGGCCGCGTCGCGCCGCATGGAAAAGAGTGGAAGTGGATGATGGAGGCGGTGCTCGGCGTTCCGGCCCGCCGCACGCATCAGTTCGAGCTGGAATCGGTACGCCGCAATACCTTCCCCTACCGCTGTCAGTGCCAGCAGCACCAGCTTACCGTCCGCCGCCATAATCGCGTGGTGCGCGGCGAGGCGACCTACCGCTGCGTCAAATGTGGCGAGCCGCTGGTGGCGGAATAATTATCTGAACTTTCAGGAACTTTCCTGATCTGACTGATTGCATACAGGAACAACATTCGTTACGTTGCGGGCTCGTTTTGACACGGAGTGTAAGATGTCCCGTAATTTTTCTCTTGCGGTCGCCTTTTTGACGACAGCGCTCTCAGGCCACGCCCTGGCCGACGGTATCACCAGTTTCTCTCAGGCCAAAGCGGCCGGCGTTAAGGTCAACGCCGACGTGCCGGGCGATTTCTACTGCGGCTGTAAAATTAACTGGCAGGGTAAAAAAGGGGTCGTTGACCTTGAATCCTGCGGCTACAAGGTGCGTAAAAACGAAAACCGCGCCAGCCGTATTGAATGGGAACATGTCGTTCCGGCATGGCAGTTTGGCCACCAGCGCCAGTGCTGGCAGGATGGCGGACGTAAAAACTGTGCCAAAGACCCGGTTTACCGCCAGATGGAAAGCGATATGCATAACCTGCAGCCAGCCGTGGGTGAAGTGAACGGCGACCGGGGTAACTTCATGTACAGCCAGTGGAACGGTGGCGAAGGCCAGTATGGCCAGTGCGATATGAAGATTGATTTTAAAGAGAAAGTCGCCGAGCCCCCTGCCCGCGCGCGCGGCAGCATTGCCCGCACCTATTTCTATATGCGCGACCGTTACGATCTCAACCTGTCCCGCCAGCAGACGCAACTGTTCAACGCCTGGGACAAGCAGTACCCGGTGACGGAGTGGGAATGCCAGCGCGACGAACGTATCGCCAGAGTCCAGGGGAATCACAACCCTTACGTCCAGCAGGCTTGCCAGGCGCAAAAGAGCTAACCTACACTAGCGGCAATTCGCTTACATCGTATGAGACACGGAATTTCTGACTATGCGCATTCCCCGCATTTACCATCCTGAACTGATTACCGCAGGCCGCGAAATCGCCCTGTCTGATGACGCCGCCAACCACGTTGGCCGCGTGCTGCGCATGGGCGCCGGTCAGGCAATACAATTGTTCGACGGCTCTAACCAGGTTTTCGACGCCGAAATTACGCGGGCAGATAAAAAAAGCGTACACGTGAACGTCCTGCGCGGTGAAGTGGATGACCGGGAATCACCGCTGCACATCCATCTGGGCCAGGTGATGTCGCGCGGCGAGAAAATGGAGTTCACGATCCAGAAATCCATTGAACTGGGTGTAAGCCTCATTACGCCACTTTTTTCTGAGCGCTGTGGCGTTAAACTGGATGCGGAACGTCTGAACAAAAAGATCCAGCAGTGGCAAAAAATTGCCATCGCGGCTTGCGAACAGAGTGGCCGCAACCGGATTCCGGAGATCCGCCCGGCGATGGATCTGGAGGAGTGGTGTGCTGAAGAGGACAGTGGGCTGAAGCTCAATCTTCATCCGCGCGCCAGCGCCAGCATCAATACGCTGCCGCTGCCCGTTGAGCGCGTTCGCCTGCTGATTGGCCCCGAAGGCGGCCTGTCGGCGGACGAAATTGCGATGACGGCACGTTACCAGTTTACTGATATTCTGTTGGGACCACGCGTTCTGCGCACTGAGACAACGGCACTCACGGCCATTACCGCGCTACAGGTACGGTTTGGCGATCTGGGTTGACGCATTATTGGAGAGAAAGATGATCAAGCTCGGCATCGTGATGGACCCCATCGCAAACATCAACATCAAGAAAGATTCCAGCTTCGCTATGCTGCTGGAAGCGCAGCGTCGCGGCTATGAACTCCACTATATGGAGATGAACGATCTTTACCTGATCAACGGTGAAGCCCGCGCCCGCACACGTATCGTTAACGTCGAGCAGAACTACGACAAATGGTATGAGTTCGGCACCGAGCAGGACATTGCGCTGGCCGATCTCAACGTCATTCTGATGCGTAAAGATCCGCCGTTCGACACCGAGTACATCTACTGCACCTATATTCTCGAACGTGCCGAAGAGAAGGGAACGCTAATCGTCAACAAGCCGCAGAGCCTGCGCGACTGTAACGAGAAGCTCTACACCGCCTGGTTCTCTGACCTGACGCCTGAAACTCTGGTGACCCGCAGCAAAGCGCAGCTGAAGGAATTCTGGCAGAAGCACGGCGATATCATTATGAAGCCGCTGGACGGCATGGGCGGCGCGTCGATTTTCCGCGTGAAGGAAAGCGATCCGAACATTGGCGTGATTGCCGAAACGCTGACCGAACTGGGCACGCGTTACTGCATGGCGCAGAACTATATTCCGGCGATCAAAGACGGCGACAAACGCGTTCTGGTGGTGGATGGCGAACCGGTCCCTTACTGCCTGGCGCGTATCCCGCAGGGTGGCGAAACCCGTGGTAACCTGGCGGCCGGTGGCCGTGGTGAGCCGCGACCGTTGACCGAAAGCGACTGGGAAATTGCCCGCCGCGTTGGCCCTACGCTGAAAGCCAAAGGCCTGATCTTCGTCGGACTGGATATCATCGGCGATCGTCTGACCGAAGTGAACGTCACCAGCCCGACCTGCATTCGTGAAATTGAGGCGGAATTCCCTGTCTCAATCACCGGCATGCTGATGGACGCTATCGAAAAACGTTTACAAAAATAACCTAACAATACTATTAGTGACAGCGCCTGAGTTTGTCCCCATACTGGGCGCTGTCGCTTTTTAAACCAGGAAACAGTACCTCTGACAATGAATTTACAGCATCACTTTCTTATTGCCATGCCTGCTCTCCAGGACCCGATTTTTCGCCGCGCCGTGGTTTATATTTGTGAATACAATGAAGACGGTGCGATGGGCATTATCATTAATAAACCGCTGGAAAATCTTCAGGTTGAAGGGATTCTGGACAAGCTGAAAATCCCGGCTGAAGCGCGACTGCCGGAAATCCGGCTTGATAAGCCCGTGATGCTGGGTGGACCTCTTGCAGAAGATCGCGGTTTTATCCTGCATACGCCGCCAGTATTCTCTTCCAGCATTCGCATCTCCGACAACACCGTTATCACGACCTCGCGTGACGTGCTCGAAACGCTGGGCACCGCAGAGCAGCCTTCTGAAGTGCTGGTGGCGCTGGGCTATTCCTCGTGGGAGAAAGGCCAGCTTGAGCAGGAGATCCTCGATAACGCCTGGCTCACCGCGCCTGCGGACATGAATATCCTGTTTAAAACGCCGATAGCCGATCGCTGGCGCGACGCGGCGAAACTGATTGGTATTGATATTCTGACCATGCCTGGCGTAGCGGGGCACGCCTGATGAGCGGAACGCTTCTGGCCTTCGATTTTGGTACCAAAAGCATCGGCGTCGCCGTGGGGCAGCGCATCACCGGTACCGCGCGCCCGCTTACGGCCCTGAAGGCCAACGACGGTACGCCGGACTGGAACCTCATTGAGCGCCTGCTCAAGGAGTGGCAGCCGGATGACGTGATTGTTGGGCTGCCGCTGAACATGGACGGTACCGAACAGCCGCTGACCGCCCGGGCGCGTAAGTTCGCCAATAAAATCCATGGCCGCTTTGGCGTCTCCGTGAAGCTGCACGACGAGCGTCTGAGCACCGTCGAAGCGCGCGCGGGTCTGTTTGAGCACGGCGGCTTCCGGGCGCTGAACAAAGGCAGCGTCGACTCCGCTTCTGCCGTCATCATCCTCGAAAGCTATTTCGAGCAGGGCTTTTAAGCACAGGGGCCTACAGCCGCCCCTGCGCCCGTCTCTCCGCCAGACTCTGGTCAAAGTTCTGCATGCCTGCCTGCTGACCGGTTTGAATGATGCCGGGCAGCTGCCACGTTTTTCCTTCACGAATGAGATTCGCCGCCGCCGCGGTATTCACCAGCAGCTCATACAGCGCGACGCGCCCGCCCTGAAGATCGGGAAGCAGTTTCTGCGCCAGCACCGCACGCAGGCTGCCGGCCAGCTGGTTACGCACCGGATCTTTCTCCTGCGCCGGGAACGTATCGACCAGCCGCTCGATCGCCTGCGATGCCCCGCGCGTATGCAGGGTCGCCAGCACCAGATGCCCGGTCTCTGCTGCCGTCAGCGCCAGGCGGATCGTTTCGCTGTCGCGCAGCTCCCCGAGCAGAATCACGTCAGGATCCTGGCGTAAGGCGCTGCGCAGCGCGTCGGCAAATGACGGGCTGTGCTGACCGATCTCCCGCTGCTGGATCAGGCAACGCTCGCTATGGTAGATAAATTCCACCGGATCTTCGAGCGTGAGGATATGGCCGTCAGTATGGTGGTTGAGAAAATCAACCATCGCCGCCAGCGTCGTAGATTTACCGCTGCCGGTCGCCCCCGTCACCAGAATCAACCCGGACGCATTGGTTAACAGTTCCGGGATGGCCCTCGGCGCACCCAGTGAAGCGAGCTGCGGACAGGTACGCGGCAACAGCCGCAGCGTTACAGAGACACCGCGCATCTGCTTAAAGGCACTGCCGCGCAGGCGCTGACCTCCCGCCACCGTCGCGGCAAAATCCACCTGCCCGCTGGCCCACCATATCCCCTGCTGCTCATCGTTGAGCCACGCTTTTAACAACGCCCCGACGTCGGGAGGAGGAAACGGTGCCGGTTCAAGGCGGCCTATTCTGCGCCAGCGGGGTGGCGAATCACTGCACAGGTGTAGATCGGAGACGTTATGCTTTACACTAAGGGCCACAATTTCTTCCACATCCATAGACTACTCCTCGGAAAATGAACGACATTGCGCATAACCTGGCACAGGTCCGGGACAAAATCTCAGCCGCCGCAGCGCGTTGCGGCCGGGCTTCAGAAGAAATTACGCTGCTTGCAGTCAGCAAAACCAAGCCTGCGAGCGCCATCGCAGAAGCCATTGACGCAGGCCAGCGGGCATTCGGTGAAAACTACGTGCAGGAAGGCGTGGATAAAATTCGCTACTTCCAGGAACAGGGGAAGACGGATCTGCAGTGGCACTTTATTGGCCCACTGCAGTCGAACAAAAGCCGTCTGGTGGCAGAGCACTTCGACTGGTGTCACACCATTGACCGCCTGCGTATTGCGGCGCGTCTGAACGACCAGCGTCCGGCAGAGATGCCAGCGCTTAACGTGCTGATTCAGGTCAACATCAGTGACGAAAACAGCAAGTCCGGCATTGCGCTGAGCGAGCTGGATGCGCTGGCAGCCGAAGTGGCCGAACTGCCGCGCTTAACCCTGCGCGGTTTGATGGCAATCCCGGCGCCTGAGTCAAGTTATGAAAGGCAGTTTGCCGTGGCACAGCAAATGGCTGTAGCATTTGAGGCGCTTAAAGCGCGCTATCACAAGGTAGACACGCTTTCTCTGGGCATGTCGGATGATATGGAAGCCGCTATTGCGGCAGGCAGCACGATGGTGCGCATCGGCACGGCAATTTTCGGTGCGCGCGACTACTCAAAATAATAAGGAAACCTGAGGAACGCCATGAAGACGTTGACTTTCCTGCTCTCAACGGTCATTGAGCTGTACACGATGGCGCTTTTGCTGCGCGTCTGGATGCAGTGGGCCCGCTGTGATTTTTACAATCCGTTCTCGCAGTTTGTCGTGAAAATCACGCAACCTGTTGTCGGACCGCTGCGCCGTATTATCCCGGCTATGGGTCCCATCGACAGCTCGTCTCTGCTGGTGGCGTTTATTCTGAGCGTTATCAAAGCGATCGTGCTGTTTATGGTCATCACCTTCCAGCCGATTATCTGGATTGCCGCCGTTCTGATTCTGATCAAAACCATCGGCCTGCTGATTTTCTGGGTGCTGCTGGTCATGGCGATCATGAGCTGGGTCAGCCAGGGCCGTAGCCCGGTAGAGTATGCCTTGATTCAGCTGGCCGAGCCGCTGCTGCGTCCGATCCGTAACCTGCTTCCGTCTATGGGCGGCATCGATTTTTCGCCGATGATCCTGGTTCTGCTGCTCTATGTGATCAACATGGGGATCGCTGAACTGCTGCAGTCCACGGGCGATATGCTGCTGCCGGGGCTGTGGATGGCGCTATGAGTGCAGTAAGCACCTGCGCTGACGGGCTGGTTTTACGGCTGTATATTCAGCCGAAAGCCAGCCGTGACAATATTGTTGGACTGCATGGCGACGAGTTAAAAGTCGCCATCACCGCCCCGCCGGTTGACGGCCAGGCGAACGCGCATCTGACCAAATATCTGGCAAAACAGTTTCGCGTCGCCAAAAGCCAGGTCATCATTGAAAAAGGCGAACTGGGGCGACATAAACAGGTAAAAATCCTTAATCCGCAATCTATCCCGACGGAAGTCGCGGCTCTGACAGAACAGGACTAAACCATGCAGAAAGTTGTTCTCGCGACCGGCAACGCCGGTAAAGTGCGCGAGCTGGCCTCGCTATTAAATGATTTTGGTCTGGACGTGGTCGCCCAGACCGATCTTGGCGTGGATTCCGCCGAAGAGACGGGGCTGACGTTTATCGAAAACGCGATCCTCAAAGCCCGCCATGCCACGCAGATTACGGGCCTGCCCGCGATTGCCGACGACTCCGGCCTGGCCGTAGACGCCCTTGGCGGCGCGCCGGGGATCTACTCCGCGCGCTATTCCGGCGTTGACGCTACCGACCAGCAGAATCTGGAAAAGCTGCTTGTCGCCCTGAAAGACGTCCCGGACGAGCAGCGCACCGCGCAGTTCCACTGCGTGCTGGTCTATCTGCGTCACGCGGAGGACCCGACGCCGATCGTCTGCCACGGCAGTTGGCCGGGCGTGATTACCCGTGAAGCGGCTGGCAACGGCGGCTTTGGTTATGACCCGATTTTCTTTGTCCCTTCCGAGGGCAAAACCGCTGCGGAACTGACCCGCGAAGAGAAAAGCGCGATTTCCCACCGTGGACGCGCGCTGAAACTGTTACTGGAAGCACTGCGTAATGGCTAATTTGCCACCTCTGAGTCTTTATATTCACATCCCGTGGTGCGTGCAGAAATGCCCGTACTGCGATTTCAACTCGCACGCGCTGAAGGGCGAAGTGCCGCACGATGACTACGTTGCGCATCTGCTGGCCGACCTGGACGCCGATGTACCTTACGCACAGGGACGTGAAGTTAAGACCATTTTCATTGGTGGCGGTACGCCGAGCTTGCTGTCAGGCCCGGCGATGCAAACGCTGCTGGACGGCGTGCGTGCGCGCCTGAACCTGGCAGCGAATGCTGAAATTACGATGGAAGCCAACCCCGGCACCGTTGAGGCCGACCGTTTTGTCGACTATCAGCGCGCGGGCGTGAACCGCATCTCCATCGGCGTGCAGAGCTTTAGCGAGCCGAAACTGAAGCGCCTGGGGCGTATTCACGGCCCGGAAGAGGCGAAGCGCGCGGCAAACCTGGCGACCGGTCTTAATCTTCGCAGCTTTAACCTCGATTTGATGCACGGCCTGCCGGATCAGTCTCTGGAAGAGGCGCTGGACGATTTGCGCCAGGCCATTGCGCTGAACCCGCCGCACCTGTCGTGGTACCAGCTCACCATCGAGCCCAACACCCTGTTTGGCTCGCGCCCGCCGGTGCTGCCGGATGACGACGCGCTGTGGGATATCTTCGAGCAGGGTCACAGGCTTTTAACCGCTGCGGGCTATCAGCAGTACGAAACGTCGGCGTATGCGAAGCCGGGCTACCAGTGTCAGCACAACCTGAACTACTGGCGTTTTGGCGACTATCTCGGGATTGGCTGCGGCGCGCACGGTAAGGTGACTTTTCCGGACGGGCGCATTCTGCGCACCGCCAAAACCCGTCACCCGCGCGGGTATATGGAAGGCCGCTACCTGGAGCGTCAGCACGACGTCGAGGCGGCGGATAAACCGTTTGAGTTCTTTATGAACCGCTTCCGCCTGCTGGAAGCCGCGCCGCGCGCGGAGTTTGCGCGTTATACCGGGCTGCCGGAATCGGTGATTCGCCCGCAGATCGACGAGGCGCTGGCCCAGGGATATCTCACGGAATGTGATGATTACTGGCAGATCACCGAGCACGGCAAACTGTTCCTCAATTCCCTTCTTGAGCTGTTCCTCGCCGAAGATTCCTGAAGGCTGATTCAGGATTTTGCATCCCGCTCTGCCGGCTGAGGGAAAGGCTGGCAGAGTGTGGGGATGGAAAAATCAAAACAACTCCGCAAACAAATGACGCCCGAAGAATTGCACCTCTGGTATTTGCTCAGAGGTCGTCGTTTCTTTGGGTATAAGTTTCGCCGTCAGATGCCGATTGGGCCGTATATCGTCGATTTTGCCTGCTTTAAGGCGAAGCTGATTATCGAGCTGGACGGTGGTCAGCATCAGAACAAAGATAAGTATGACTCACGTCGAACCGAGTTTATGAATGCGAACGGATGGGAAGTCGTACGGTTCTGGAATAATGAATTCAGAGCTAATGAGGAGGTGGTGTTGATGGCTATTCTGCAACGACTGCAATGCCTGATGCCCTCACCCTACCCCTCTCCCACAGGGAGAGGGAACGATTACACCCTCTCCCATGGGGAGAGGGCTGGGGTGAGGGGCCCAGTGCGCAGAGACCTTACTTCAGCGTCCCCACCAGCGCCTTCCGGCTGTCTTCCAGCGACACCACGCGTTTACACACGTCTTTGCCGAACTGCTGGAAATCATCTTCCTGGTTTTTCCACTCGTTCTGAATGGAGGTTTGCAGGCCGCCCAGACTGCCCAGCACGCCCTGCAGCGGGTTACCGCCGCCTTTCAGCACCGCTTTGGCACCCATCTCGTTGATGCTGTCCTGCAGGATGCCGCCCATCGCCTGGTTCACCAGCTGCTGCCCGTCGGCACGGACCTGATCAATCGCCTTGTAGTGGAACGTCAGGCCGTCGGAGCGCGTCTCGATAATCCGGTTCATCTGTTCTTTAAGCTGCTTGTCCAGCTTCGTCAGGCGGGTGCGCATGTTGCTGCTCTCCCCCACCTCTTTGGTGATGATCTTATCCAGCGCCACGCGGCTCTTTTCGACGCGCGTCAGGGCACCTTCATTAATCCACGGCAGCGCGGTACGCAATTCGGACTGGTAGTCTTTCGCCTGCTCGCGCTGTGCGGCAGTCAGGTTGTACTGCTTGCCGTTATAGGTGACGTTCCCTTCTGGCGTAATCACCAGATTGCCGTTCTCGCCTTTGACCTGCACGGTTTGCGGGCTTAACACCACGTCATCACGCGGGGTGACGCTACATTGATAATCCGCATGGGCGGTGAATCCGGTTGCCATTAAAGCAACAGCCAGCAACGTTTTGCGCATCTTAAACACTCCCTCAGACAAAACGGGCCAGCTAATGCTGGCCCCTTACTGCTTTATTAGTCCCACCAAACGTCGAAAAGTTCGCTGACGCGGACATCTTCGAGCTTGTGGTCTTCAAGCCATTTACGGACCAGAGCCTGATGTTCTTCGGTGCATTTACCCACTTCCTGGGTGCAGATCAGGCCTTCCCAGGCCAGATAGCCGCTACCGTCGAAGGCCAGTTTGTTTGGCTCGATCACCTCGTTGATGAACGCATCCACGTCCTGATCGATCTGCTCAACGCTGGTGCCTTCCGGGAAACGCCACGCAACGGAGAAGCCCACTTCCTGGAATTCTTCGATGTGCATCTTTTTACGCAGACGACGGCTACGATTCTTTGCCATTATTTCACCCTCTCGAACATTAAGTCCCATACACCGTGACCAAGACGATGGCCACGCTGTTCAAATTTCGTTACCGGACGCGATTCCGGACGCGGTACATAGTCGTTGCTCGCAGACTGGTTTTTGTAACCGTCCAGCGACGACATCACTTCCAGCATATGTTCCGCATACGGTTCCCAGTCGGTCGCCATATGGAAGACACCGCCCAGCTTCAGCTTGCTTTTAACCAGCTCGGCAAACGGCGCCTGAACGATACGGCGTTTATTATGACGCGCTTTGTGCCACGGGTCAGGGAAAAAGAGCTGAACCATGGTTAAAGAATTGTCAGGAATCATTTTGTGCAGCACTTCCACCGCGTCGTGACACATCACGCGCAGGTTCTCAACGCCCTCTTCATGGGCCGTTGCCAGACACGCGCCGACGCCCGGGGAGTGGACTTCGATACCGAGGAAGTTCTGCTCCGGGCGCGCTTTCGCCATGGTCACCAGCGAGGCGCCCATACCGAAGCCAATTTCCAGCGTGATCGGTGCGTCGCGACCAAACAGCTCGCTGAAATCCAGAGGCTGCTCGCTGAACTCAACGCCCATCACCGGCCAGTAGTTGTCCAGCGCGTGTTGCTGACCTTTTGTCAGGCGGCCCTGACGACGGACAAAGCTGCGAATACGGCGCAGCGGGCGACCGTTTTCATCAAATTCCGGTGAAATGACGTCGTTTTTCATAAAAGAGTTGTCTGCTTGTGAGAATGTTCGGGAAACGGGCATTATCCAAAGTTAAGGCTTCTATGCAAGCATGGGAAAGATCCGGTTTACAGCAGATTGACGCTGTGCTGCAATCTGCGTCCCTGATTATGCGAATCGATGACCATGCAAGCCTCTCAATTTTCAGCCCAGGTGCTGGACTGGTACGACAAATACGGGCGTAAAACCCTGCCCTGGCAAATTGAAAAAACGCCTTACAAAGTATGGCTCTCCGAGGTGATGTTGCAACAAACGCAGGTCGCCACGGTAATCCCTTACTTCGAGCGTTTTATGGCGCGCTTCCCGACGGTGACCGATCTGGCCAACGCCCCGCTGGACGAGGTGCTGCACCTGTGGACCGGTCTTGGCTATTACGCCCGCGCGCGTAACCTTCACAAGGCCGCTCAGCAGGTTGCGACGCGCCACAACGGAAAATTCCCGGAAACCTTCGACGAGGTGGCCGATCTCCCCGGCGTGGGACGCTCAACCGCAGGCGCTATTCTCTCCCTGTCTTTAGGCAAGCATTTCCCGATCCTCGACGGCAACGTAAAGCGCGTGCTGGCACGCTGCTATGCCGTTGACGGCTGGCCGGGGAAGAAGGACGTTGAAAAACGCCTGTGGGAAATCAGTGAAGCGGTTACCCCGGCCAACGGCGTCGAGCGCTTCAACCAGGCAATGATGGATCTTGGCGCGATGGTCTGCACGCGCTCAAAGCCCAAATGCGAACTCTGCCCGGTGAGTAACCTCTGCGTGGCGTATGCCAACCATTCCTGGGCGCAGTATCCGGGTAAGAAACCCAAACAGACGCTGCCGGAGCGCACCGGCTACATGCTGCTGATGCAGCACGGTGACGAGGTCTTCCTGGCCCAGCGTCCGCCGAGCGGTCTGTGGGGTGGTCTATACTGCTTCCCACAGTTTGAAGATGAAGACTTGCTGCGTGAATGGCTTAAACAGCGTGGGATTGCTGCCGATAACCTGACGCAGCTGACCGCGTTTCGCCACACCTTCAGCCATTTCCATCTGGATATTGTGCCGATGTGGCTTCCCGTGTCCTCCTTCGCCTCGTGCATGGATGAAGGCACCGCTCTCTGGTATAACTTAGCGCAACCGCCATCAGTCGGGCTGGCGGCTCCCGTGGAGCGCCTGTTACAGCAATTACGTGCCGGTGCAATGGTTTAGCATCGGTCAAAAAAGAGGAATGAGTATGGCCAGAACGATTTTTTGTACTTTCCTGCAGCGTGACGCTGAAGGCCAGGATTTCCAGCTTTATCCGGGCGAGCTGGGTAAACGCATCTACAATGAAATCTCCAAAGAAGCCTGGGGACAGTGGCAGAAAAAGCAGACCATGCTGATCAACGAGAAGAAACTCAGCATGATGAACCCGGAACACCGCAAGCTGCTGGAGCAGGAGATGGTGAGCTTCCTGTTCGAAGGTAAAGACGTGCACATCGAAGGCTATACGCCACCGGAAAAATAATATCGAGCGGCTGTTGCCGGGTGGCGCTACGCTTACCCGGCCTACAAAACCGTAGGCCCGTGCAAGCATAGCGCCGCCGGGCAACAGCAACGACCAGGCAAACACAACACGCACTCCCGGAATGATGAAAAAACTTTTAGCGCTAGCCCTTGTTGCGCCGTTGCTGGTCTCGTGTTCGTCAAAAAAAGGCGATGATTACAACGAGGCCTGGATCAAGGACACCAACGGTTTTGACATTTTGATGGGGCAGTTTGCCCATAACATCGAGAATATATGGGGATTTAACGAAGTTCTTATTGCCGGACCTAAGGACTACGTTAAGTACACCGACGCCTATCTGACCCGTAGCCACATCAACTTTGATGAGGGGACGATCACGATTGAGACCATCGCAGGCACGGACCCTGCGGCACGACTCCGTCAGGCGATTATCAAAACCCTGCTGATGGGTGACGATCCGGGCTCTATCGATCTCTACTCCGATGCCGACGATATCACCATCTCGAAAGAGCCGTTCCTGTATGGTCAGGTTGTCGATCAGACTGGTCAGCCGATCCGTTGGGAAGGTCGCGCCACGAAATTTGCCGACTACCTGCTGCAGACGCGCCTGAAGAGCCGCTCTAACGGTCTGAAGATTATCTACAGCGTCACCATCAACCTCGTCCCGAACCACCTCGACAAGCGAGCGCATAAATATCTGGGCATGGTGCGTCAGGCCTCGCGTAAGTACGGCGTGGATGAGTCGCTGATCCTGGCGATTATGCAGACCGAATCCTCGTTTAACCCGTATGCGGTAAGCCGTTCCGACGCCCTGGGGCTGATGCAGGTGGTGCAGCACAGCGCCGGGAAAGACGTCTTCCGCGCGCAGGGGAAATCCGGCACGCCGAGCCGCAGCTATCTGTTCGACCCGCAGAGCAACATTGATACCGGTACCGCCTATCTGGCGATGCTGAACAATGTGTATCTCGGCGGTATCGATAACCCAACGTCGCGTCGCTATGCGGTGATCACCGCCTATAACGGCGGCGCGGGCAGCGTGCTGCGCGTCTTCTCGAATGACAAAGTGCAGGCTGCGAACATCATCAACAGCATGGCACCGGGGGATGTCTACTCCACCCTCACCACCCGCCACCCGTCTGCGGAATCCCGCCGGTACCTGTATAAGGTGAATACGGCGCAGAAAAACTATCGTCGTCGATAATCAACACACCTTCTCCTGCAAGGAGAAGGTGTTCTGCTTCCCCCCACCCATACGAAAATGTTATTTGCATCACAATCCAAACTGCAAATTAATGTGGATTGCATTTTTTTGCGGGAGGTAACAAAACATATCGTTGCCAACTGATAGAATTGCATCAAATAACAACCCTGAATGTTCCTATAACAACATATCTCCCGCTCACTTGTGAGGAAAGTAACATGAACCTTAAGCTGCAGCTTAAAATATTGTCGTTTCTGCAGTTCTGCCTGTGGGGTAGCTGGCTGACTACACTCGGCTCCTATATGTTTGTGACGCTCAAGTTCGATGGTGCGTCAATCGGTGCCGTATACAGCTCGCTCGGTATTGCGGCGGTCTTCATGCCGACGCTGCTGGGGATCGTGGCGGATAAATGGCTAAGCGCCAAATGGCTGTACATGCTTTGCCATCTGGTGGGCGCGGGGACGCTGTTTATGGCAGCCCAGGTGACCACGCCGGGGGCAATGTTCATGGTGATCCTGCTTAACTCGTTGGCCTATATGCCAACGCTTGGGCTGATCAACACCATCTCCTACTACCGCCTGAAATCCGCGGATATGGATATCGTGACCGATTTCCCGCCAATCCGTATCTGGGGCACCATCGGCTTTATCATGGCGATGTGGGGCGTGAGCTTCGCGGGCTTCGAACTGAGCCATATGCAGCTCTATATCGGTGCAGCGCTCTCCGTGCTGCTGGCGATCTTCACCCTGACGCTGCCAACCATTCCGGTGTCAAACCAGCAGAAAAACCAGAGCTGGAGCACCATGCTCGGCCTGGATGCCTTCGCGCTGTTCAAAAACAAACGCATGGCGATCTTCTTTATCTTCTCCATGCTGCTGGGCGCGGAGCTGCAGATCACCAACATGTTCGGCAACACCTTCCTGCACAGCTTCGATAACAACCCGCTGTTCTCCGGCAGCTTTATCGTTGAACATGCGTCGGTGATGATGTCCATCTCTCAGATCTCTGAGACGCTGTTCATCCTGACCATCCCGTTCTTCCTGAGCCGCTACGGCATCAAGAACGTCATGCTGATCAGTATCGCTGCGTGGATGTTGCGCTTCGGTCTGTTCGCCTACGGCGACCCAAGCCCGTTCGGCACCGTGCTGCTGGTGCTGTCGATGATTGTTTACGGCTGCGCCTTCGACTTCTTCAACATCTCCGGTTCGGTGTTTGTGGAAAAAGAAGTGAAGCCTGAAATCCGCGCCAGCGCGCAGGGTATGTTCCTGATGATGACCAACGGCTTCGGCTGTATTCTGGGCGGCGTGGTGAGCGGTAAAGTGGTTGAGATGTACACCACCAACGGCATCACCAACTGGCAGCCGGTGTGGCTGATCTTCGCGGCGTACTCGCTGGTGCTATTCTTCGCGTTCATCGCGCTGTTCAAGTACAAGCACGTGCGTGAACCGCACGGTGCGCAGCCGATCGCGCATTGATTGTTGTGCCCGGTGGCGCTAACGCTTACCGGGCCTACAAAACCAGACCGTAGGCCGGGTAAGGCGAAGCCGCCACCCGGCTATTTTATTCCAGACAGCACCCACCCTACCGACAATAAATCCGCGCTGCCGCCCGGGCTCAGGTTCCGTTCAATCAGTGCGTTATCCATTCTGATCAACGCCTCGCGGTCCCAGCCGTTAGCCAGCAATTCCCGCGCGTAGCCCTGAACGTAGCGCAGCCCTTCCATGCCGCCGCGAGATACCAGATTGCTGTCCTGATTGACGGCCATCAGGCGTAACAGCAGGCCGTGAAGTGAATGTCCATTCCACTGCGCCAGCGCCTTACGCACCGTCGCAAAGCCGCTCTCCGCCTCACCGCGCGCGCCGGTTAAGCCGTACTGCTGGAACTGTCGCTCGCCCGCCGTCGCCTGTCCGCTGCGTGCGGCCAGCTCCCGCGACACCAGCCCGCGGCAGATGTTACTCACCTCACAACAGAGGCTGTCTGCGGAGATATTTTTCACACGCCCGGCGGCGAAGCACAGTAAACCCAGGGCAAAAATCCCGCCCTTGTGAGTGTTCACCCCGTTCGTCGCGGCATACATCGCCTGCTCGCAGGCCAGCCCCATAGGGCGGAGAAGCCGTAGCTGTTCGCCAGCGGGTTTATCCGCATGCGCGCTGCCCAGTTCGGCAAAGCGCGAAAACCACGGCGTAATTGCCACGATGCTGCGGACAAACAGCGCGTGGTCCATATCGCGATGGGAACCGTTGTTGAGCGTGTCCACCAGCCCTGGCTTGGGCGTCAGCTCCAGCTCCTGCCACAGCGCCGCTTCGGCAAGCGCGGGCACGTCAGCCGGGCGCGGTTTAGTCGCGAGCAAACCAGTCATCGATCGTCTTCTCCACGCGTGAAACCACCTGTTCAACGGGGTGGTTACGCGAACGGGAACAGGCGTGGGCGGGCGCGTCGCAGATCAGGCAGCGCCTGAGATTCGCCCCCAGCGACTGACGTCCGACGTGGCCGTGCTGAGGGCAAATCACGTCCAGATCCCACAGCCTGCCGAGCGGGTGCGTCTGCTCCAGATCCGCACAGTGCGCTTTGATTTCCACCGCCGGATGGGCCACGCACCACAGAGCTTCTGGCCCGGTCGGGAGCCACAGTACCTGACGGTCCAGCACCTGCCAGCGGTTTTCCCACAGCAGCTGGTCGCACATCTGCAGCGCCACGCCCATGGTATTGCGATAGCGCAGGCTGTCCTTGATCTCCCCTGGCGTGACCAGCGTGAGGGAAATCACCGGTTGTTGATAGTGCTCAAGCATGTCAGCCTGGCGCGCTGCGCGGCGCTCTTTCGCCGCCAGCAGTTCGTCAAGGCTGACACCCGCCCGCACGGGTGTCGCTAAAGTCATACTTCCTCCTTCACCTGTCGCACGGTGTCGATCACGCTGCCGTCGCGGTAGCGGATCACCCCGACGATTTTGTCGGTAAACTCAATCGGTTTCGGGACGCCGGTCAGGGAGATCGCCCGCTCGTACAGCGCGTTGATATCCACCACCTTCAGCCCGGCTTCCAGCAGCCGCTCGCGGATTTCCGGGCGCGCCGGGTTGACCGCGATGCCGTGATCGGTAACCAGCACGTCGATGCTTTCGCCCGGCGTGAGGCGCGTGGTAACCCGCTTCACGACAGTCGGAATGCGGCTACGCAGCAGAGGGGCAACGACGATGGTCAGGTTCGCCGCGGCGGCCACGTCGCAGTGCCCGCCGGACGCGCCGCGCATCACGCCGTCGGAGCCGGTGATGACGTTGACGTTGAACTCGACGTCGATTTCCAGGGCGCTGAGGATCACCACGTCGAGCTGGTCGCAGCTTGCCGCCTTGCTGCCGGGGTTGGCGTAAACGTTAGTGGAGATCTCCACGTGGTTCGGGTTGCGCGCCAGCGAGGCCGCAGCCTGACCGTCAAAGCACTGGGTATCGAGCAGCTTTTCGATGAGCCCCTTCTCGTGCAGATCCACCAGGCTGCCGGTGATGCCGCCGAGCGCAAAGCGTGCCTTCACGCCACTGCGCTCCATCTTCTCTTCCATAAAGCGGGTGCAGGCCGTGGCCGCCGCGCCGGAGCCGGTCTGCATCGAGAAGCCCGGCTTGAAGTAGCCGGAATGCTCGATCACGTCCGCCGCATAGCGGGCGATCATCAGCTCGCGCGGGTTGCTGGTGACGCGCGCCGCGCCGACGCTGATTTTCGCCGGATCGCCCACGCTCTCAACCTGCACGATGTAGTCCACCTGGTCCTGCACCAGGCTGGCGGGCATATTCGGGAACGGCACCAGTTCTTCAGTCAGCAGCACCACCTTGCGGGCAAAGTGCGCGTCCACCATGGCGTAGCCCAGGGAACCGCAGCACGATTTGCCGTGCGTGCCGTTGGCGTTGCCAAACTCATCGCTGCACGGCACGCCGAGAAATGCCACGTCGATATTCAGCTCGCCGTCCTGGAGCAGCTTCACGCGCCCGCCGTGGGAGTGAATTTGCACCGGCTCGTCCATCAGCCCGTGGGAGATGGCATCCGCCAGCCTGCCGCGCATGCCCGAGGTGTAAATTCGGGTGATGACGCCGCTTTCGATATGCTCGATCAGCGCGTCGTTGCAGGTCATCAGCGAGCTGGAGGCCAGCGTCAGGTTTTTGAAGCCCATCCGCGCCAGCAGCGCCACGACGGTGTTGATCACCCAGTCGCCTTCGCGAAACGCATGGTGGAAGGAGATGGTCATCCCGTCCTGCAGACCGCAGCGCTTAACCGCCTCTTCAACAGAGGCGCAGAGCTTGCGGCTGTGCTTCGCATCGCTGTCCGCCAGCCACGGCGTGGTGCTGTGGGCGGTATCAAAGGGTTTTAAGTCCCGCAGATGGGGAAAATTCACATGAAGAAGTTCTGTCTGATTCATTGTCCTATCCTTACCGACGCACGCCGGAGGCCGCCGCGCGCTCCAGCACCACCTGCGCGTGGTTAATAATCGGTGCATCCACCATTTTGCCGTTAAGCGACACCACGCCCAGGCCGTTACGCTCACCCTCTTCTGCTGCCTCAATCACCCTTCTGGCGTGATCCACCTCTTCCTGCGTCGGGGCGTAGGCGTTGTGCAGCAGGTCAATCTGGCGCGGGTTAATCAGCGATTTGCCGTTAAAGCCCATCTTGCGGATCAGATCGACCTCGCGCAGGAACCCGGCCTCGTCGTTAACGTCTGACCACACCACGTCGAAGG
Organism: Enterobacter sp. ku-bf2; assembly: GCF_001742765.1. NCBI lineage: Bacteria > Pseudomonadati > Pseudomonadota > Gammaproteobacteria > Enterobacterales > Enterobacteriaceae > Enterobacter > Enterobacter sp. ku-bf2. The sequence goes on along the minus strand of NZ_MDVW01000012.1, from coordinate 335,560 downwards.
CGTCGATACCCGCCGCGCGGGCGGCGTGCAGCACGGCGCAGCGGGCGTAGAACAGCTCGGTGCCGTCGCCGCGCTCGGTCTGCATGTCCATCACGTAGTCAAAGGCGGCCAGCGCAATGCCGATGAGGCGCGGAGAGCTGCGGGCAATCGCCACGGCGTTGATGACGCCAATGGCCGACTCAATCGCCGCCATCACGCGGGTGGAACCGATCTCGCGGCCGCACGCCTGCTCGATGCGCTCGAGGTGACCCTCCAGCTCGTAGATGTCGTCCGGGGTATCGGTTTTCGGCAGACGAATCACATCCACGCCTGCCCGCACGGCGGCTTCCAGATCCAGCAGGCCAAACGGCGTGCTCAGCGGGTTAATGCGCACCACGGTTTCGATATCCTGATACATCGGATGCTGCAGCGCGTGGAACACCAGCATGCGCGCGGTATCCTTCTCGCGCAGGGCAACGGCGTCCTCCAGGTCAAACATGATGGAGTCGGGACGGTAGATAAAGGCGGTGGAGAGCATGGCGGCGTTGGCGCCCGGCAGGAACAGCATGCTGCGGCGGAGTTTGCTCATTTCAGCGCCCCCCAGTTGATGGCCTGTTCATCGGCGGCACGCATCAGCGCGCTTTGCAGGCGGGCGCGGATCACACAGTCCAGCGCCCCTTTGTCTTCAATAATGATTAATCCCTGGTGCACGTTCATGGCGCGCAATGTGTCGTTGACCACCTGGCGAATATGCTCGCCAAACTGCTTAATCACTTCGCTGTGGATGACGATCTCCAGCTCGCCGTGAGCAGGAGCGATTTTCACCATCAGGTCGCTGGACTCCTGCGTTCCGGCCAGCGCCTCCCTTACAATTTTCATGATAAATTCCTGGTAGTTAAGCGACTTCCGCACTCGCACGATAATGCGTTTCGAGATGCGCGAAGGTGGAGTCCGGGACAATCTCCCGGATCCGGGAAAACTGCTGTGTCTTCAGTAATCGGCGCACTTCGGACGCCGATATGGCGTTGCCGGTGGCCTTGATGCGCGGCATTTCCACCACCTCGATATGCGAGGCCAGCAGGTCGTGCAGCGTCTGGTTGTACTGACGGGTGATATCGCAGAACGGCTCCGAGCCGATGAAGCGGTGCGTAATGCCGAGCGCCGGGGCGATAAAGTCCCGGAAGATCAGCACGTCGATCTCGCTCCACGCCTGCTGCACTTTGCCGGTCTCCTTCAGGAAGTAGGCCGGAAACGTGGCGCGAGAGATGATGTACTGCGAGCCTTCATGCACCACTACGTTCGGCAGATGCGCCACGCCCGCGCGCACCATCTCGAGCCGCGCGCTGAACGGGAAGAACGAGGCGTCTTCGCGCACCACGAACAGGTGCAGGGCGTCGCACTGCGCCGCCGCCTGCTCCACCAGATGGCGGTGGCCGAGGGTGAACGGATTGGCGTTCATCACGATGGCGCCAATCTTCTCCCCGCACTTGCGGTTCGCGCGCAGAGAACGGCAGTAGCGCGCGATCCCCTGCGGGGTGTTCTCCATCAGCACGGCGTTGTTCCCGCTCTGGGCAATCGGCCAGAAGCCGCTGCGGGCAAAACGCTCCCGGTTGCACGGACGGGTACAGAGGAAGAGGTGAAAATGGCCGCGCTCCAGCGCCGCATGTTCCACCTCTGCCAGCAGCCGCGCGCTGAGGTTCTCGCCGCGAAGCTGCTCGTTAACCGCCACGCACTTGATGACGTTGGCGGCAAGCCCTGCGCAACCCACCAGCTGCGAGCCGGACCAGGCTTCGACGAACAGCGTGATGTCGTTGTCCAGGCCAAGGCCGCTGTCTGCCAGCAGATAACGGATCTGACTTAAGCGTTCCGGATGTTTCGCCACCAGCGTGTGGCGAAAATCGATGAGTTGCGAGTGCATGCTGCCGCCTTACTTAGTGTGCTGCCGCAAGCCCGACGGCTGGCGCTTCCACGATCACGTTGCTCAGATGACCGATATGCTCGATCTCCACCTCAATGCGATCGCCCTCTTTCATAAACAGCGGCGGGTTACGCTTTTTACCCACCCCGCCCGGGGATCCGGTGATGATCACATCGCCAGGACTTAAGCGGGTGAAGGTGCTGATGTACTCGATCAGCTCCGCAACCTTGTGGATCATGCTGCTGGTGTTGTCTTCCTGCACCATGCGGCCGTTCAGCCAGGTGCGAATCGCCAGTTGGTGCGGATCGGGGATCTCATCCGCCGTCGCCATCCACGGGCCAAACGCGCCGGTCTGACGCCAGTTTTTACCGGCGGTGAACCAGGTGTGCTGCCAGTCGCGGGCGGAGCCGTCCATGTAGCAGCTGTAGCCCGCCACGTGGCGCAGGGCATCGTCGCGGCTGATGTTCTCTCCGCCTTTACCGATGATCACCGCCAGCTCGCCTTCGTAGTCGAATTCGCTGGAGTGGCGCGGCTTCAACACCGGCTCGTTGTGGCCGGTCTGTGAATCCGGGAAGCGGACAAACAGCGTCGGGGCCGGGTTGTGCTGGTCAAACTCCTTGCGCTTGTCGGCGTAGTTCATGCCCACGCAGAGGATTTTTTCCGGCTGCTCAATCACCGGTAAGAAGGTGATGGCGCTCATCGGCACGTCCACGGCATCGTTCAGGTAGCGGGTGGCCTGCGCCAACCCGTTGCCCTGCAGCAGCGCCTTGAGGTCGCTGTAGCGGTCGCCCAGACGGCGGCCTAAATCAATCACGCCGTCGGCCTGCACGATGCCGTAGCTGCGTTTTGCCTGGTATAAAAAGCTTGCGAGTTTCATTGTTCTTTCCTGAAAACTTAAACGAGGAAGTTGCCCAGAATCAGCAGAGAGATGGAGACGTTAATCGCCCCGCCGATACGGGTAGCAATCTGGGCGAACGGCATCAGGCTCATGCGGTTACCTGCGGTCAGGATCGCCACGTCGCCGGTACCGCCCTGGCCGCTCTGGCAGCAGGAGACGATGGCGACATCAATCGGGTGCATGCCAATCTTTTTGCCGACGAAGAACCCGGTCGCCACCAGCGCGGAGACGGTGCTGATAATCACCAGCAGGTTGGTCAGCGTGAAGGCGGCCACCAGTTCATGCCATGGGGTGATGGCCACGCCAACGGCAAAGAGAATCGGGTAGGTCACAGAAGTCTGGAAGAATTTGTACACCACCTGAGAGCCTTCCAGCAGGCGCGGAGAGGCGCCGTTGCAGAGCTTCACCAGCACCGCCATAAACAGCATGCCGACCGGCGCAGGCAGGCCAATCAGCTTGTGGCCGAGCATGCCCAGCATGTAGAGCAGCACCGCCAGCAGCGCGCCGGAGGCGATCGTGGTCACGTCCGCTTTGCCGGAGAATGCAGGCTGAGAGACGGTGGCATCGGCATTGGCGCGGTTAGGCATCAGCTGGCCTTCACCGGTCAGATGCGGGTAGCGTTTACCAAGCTGGTTCAGGCAGCCGGAGATGATGATCGCCGTCAGACCGCCGAGCATGACCATCGGCAGCACGCGACCGAGCGCCACGCCCTGGTCCATATGCAGCAGGGTGGCATAGCCGATGGAAAGCGGGATCGCCCCTTCCCCTACGCCGCCCGCCATGATTGGCAGGATGATAAAGAAGAAGATCTGGAATGGCTCAAGACCCAGCGCCAGGCCGACGCCCATCCCCACCAGCATGCCGACGATTTCGCCGCACAGCATCGGGAAGAAGATGCGCAGGAAGCCCTGAATCAGCACCGTGCGGTTCATGCTCATGATGCTGCCGACAATAATGCAGCAGATGTAGAGGTAGAGAATGTTGGTGGATTTGTAGAACTTAGTGGTGGACTCGACCACCACGTCCGGCAGCAGGCCGTAATAGACCAGCGCGGAAGGGATAAAGGTGGCGCAAATCGCCGCCGCACCGAGCTTACCGACAATCGGCAGGCGTTTGCCAAACTCGCCGCAGGCAAAGCCGAAGAAAGCCAGCGTCGCCACCATCACCACGATATCGCTCGGCAGTTTTCCGCCCAGGCAATCAATCGCGATCAGTGCCCCCGCCAGAACGAACAGCGGCAGAGGAATAATCCCGATTTTCCAGGTATCCATAATATGCCACCAGCGCTCTTTAAGCGAAGGTCGCTGAATTTCAATCGGGTCGTGGGTAACAGAGAAAGAATCGTCAGTTGTGCTCATAATAAGCCCCTTGGTTATTTTGTGCGTTCAGCTTAGAGTCACAAAGGCTTACTTTATGTGAGGAATGGCATATTAAAAGCGAAGTTTTAATGGCAGCTATGGTTTTAATGGTTTCTTTTATTTAATGTGATTTATGCCTTATTTATTGTCGTGGTTTTTATGGTTTCTTTTCTGAATTGAACAAACAAATAACATTTATTCGTGCAGCCAGATGCCACCCGTCTTTGGGATAACGCTTTTACAGCGCCCGCTGTGCAAGGGATCACAAGTTTTCGGCAAAGCGGGCGCCCGCGTGAAAAAAGATGATATATTGGCGATCTTTGTCGCTACCTTGCGTGAGAGTTATGAAAGTCTCTTTCCAGATAAAGCTGTTTATTTCGCTGGTTGCCTTTTTCTCAGTGCTTTTTGCGTTACTGGGCGGATATTATTATGCCGATGTCGGGAAACAGCTTTATCAGGAAATGAGCACGCGCGCCAAAATACAGGCTGAAGAGATTGCACTTATTCCAACATTGCGACATGAAGTTGAACAAAAGAATATCATCGCCATCCATGATTTTATGCAGAAGATTTCTGCGCACAGTGACGCCAGCTTTATTGTGATTGGCGATAATAAGGGCCAGCATCTTTTTCACTCCGTCTTCGCCGACAGAGTGGGCACCACGCTGGTAGGCGATGACAACGAAGCCGTATTGCAGGGTAAAAGCACCACCACCATCCGCAAAGGCGGGTTGGGCATTTCGCTGCGCAGTAAAGCCCCCATTTTCAACGCTGCCGGACAGGTGGTCGGCATTGTTTCGGTCGGCTATCTCACCAGCTACCTGGACACCATTACCGTCAGTAAAGTGGTCAATATCCTGATTGCCGCGGTGCTGCTGCTGATTGCTCTCTTTATCTTCTCCTGGTTCTTTACCCGCAGTATTAAGAAGCAGATCTTCTCCCTCGAGCCGCGCGAGATCGGCCTGCTGGTGCGCCAGCAGAAGGCGCTGATGGAGTCTATTTATGAAGGGGTGATTGCCATTGACGATCAACGGCGGATTGAGGTGATCAACCAGGCGGCGCGCAAGCTGCTGGGGCTGAGCCAGCCGGCCCGCGAGCTGCGCGGGCAGCTGATAAGCCAGGTGATCGATCCGGTCCCGTTCTTCGACACGCAGACGATGCTGGCGAAAGATACCCATGATGAGATTTGCCGTTTTAACGATCTCACGGTGATTGCCAGCCGGGTCCACATTATGCTTGAGGGATCGCTGCAGGGCTGGGTGATCACCTTCCGCGATCGCAACGAGATCGACTCGCTGAGCGCCCAGCTTAGCCAGGTCAAACGCTATGTCGATAACCTCCGCATAATGCGTCATGAGCAGCTAAACCGGATGACCACCCTCTCCGGCCTGCTGCACATGGGCCGCTATGAGGAGGCGATTGGCTACATTCAGGCGCAGTCTGAACACGCCCAGGAGCTGCTGGACTTTATCTCTTCGCGCTTTAGCTCCCCGACCCTGTGCGGCCTGCTGCTGGGCAAAGCCGCCCGCGCGCGGGAGAAAGGCGTCGAACTGAGTTTCGACCCGGCCTGTCGTCTGGACAGACCGTTCCTGCCGCTGGGGGAGCAAGAGCTGATTTCGATTATTGGCAACCTGCTGGATAACGCCATCGAAGCGACACAGCGGTCGCCGCTTCCCCACGCGCCGGTGGAGGTGCTGATAAAGCTCAGCGAACAGGAGCTGATCATTGAAGTGGCCGACCAGGGCGTGGGCATCAAGCCAGAGATCCGTGACCGGATCTTTGAACGCGGCATCACCACCAAAACACGCGGCGATCATGGGATTGGTCTGTATCTGATCGAAAGCTATGTCACACAGGCTGGCGGCGCGATAGAAGTTGCCGATAATACGCCGCGCGGCGCCATTTTCTCCCTGTTTATCCCGGCCACGGGAACCGCCCGGCAACTGGAAGACACCGACTATGCAACATGAACTTATCGACGTACTGATTGTTGAAGACGAGAACGAACTGGCGCAACTGCACGCGGAGCTGATAGGCAAACATCCGCGTCTGAGGCTGGTGGGCATTGCCTCGTCGCTGGCTGCGGCCCAGGCAGAGCTTGCAAACAAACAGCCGCAGCTGGTGCTGCTGGATAACTATCTGCCGGACGGCAAAGGGATCTCGCTGATCAATAACCCCATGCTGACCCGCGCCAACTGCTCGGTGATTTTTATCACTGCCGCCAGCGATATGGACACCTGCAGCCAGGCGATCCGCAACGGCGCGTTCGACTACATCCTCAAACCCGTCTCCTGGAAGAGGCTCAGCCAGTCGCTGGAGCGGTTTGTGCAATTTGCCGAACAGCAGCGGGTCTGGAAGATTGTCGACCAGCAGAACGTCGATTCGCTGTATCAGCTTCAGGCGAAAAACTACCGCCAGGACAACGGCAGCAAGGGTATTGAGGAAAACACGCTGGCGCGGGTGCAGTCGCTGTTTAACGACAAGGCAACGCACTGCTTTACCGTGGATGAAGTGGTAAGCGAGACGGGGTTGAGTAAAACCACCACCCGTCGCTATCTGGAGCACTGCGTGGAGACGGGGTTTCTCAGCGTGGAGATGCTGTACGGGAAGATTGGGCATCCGAGGAGGATGTACAAGCGTAGTGCGGTTTAACTCCCCTCACCCCGGCCCTCTCCCCAAAGGGGCGAGGGTGAAAAGACGGCTCCGTGCAATCCCCTCTCCCTTTTGGGGAGAGGGTTAGGGTGAGGGAGTCTACTTCAACACATACCCATACAGCCGCTTAATCCCGTCGGCATCCTTCTCGCTGTAAACGCCCTGCAGCTCCGGCGAGAAGCCCGGCAGCAGGTTGATGCCCTCCTCCAGCGCCAGGAAATAACGCTGTACCGCCCCGCCCCAGACTTCCCCCGGGACCACGCACAGTACGCCCGGCGGATAGGGCAGCGCCCCTTCGGCCGCAATTCGCCCTTCGGCATCCCGGATGCGAACCAGCTCCACGTCTCCGCGAATATACGCCTGATTGGCATCCTGCGGGTTCATCACCACCTCAGGCAGGCTCTCCTTGCGGAACATCGCCTTCTGCAAATCCTTCACGTCAAAGCTGACGTAGAGATCGTGCATCTCCTGGCACAGCTGGCGGAGGGTATATTCCCGGTAACGCACCGGGTATTTCTGGAAGATCGTCGGCAGCACGTCCGCCAACGGCGTATCGTCTTCAATATGCTGTTCAAACTGGCCCAGCATCGCCACCAGCTGCGCCAGCTTCTCGCTGCTTTCAGCAGGCGTCAGCAGGAACAGAATCGAGTTAAGGTCGCATTTCTCCGGCACGATGCCGTTTTCACGCAGGTAGTGCGCCAGAATCGTCGCCGGGATCCCGAAATCGGTGTACTCCCCCGTCTCGGCATCGATGCCCGGCGTGGTCAGCAGCAGCTTGCACGGGTCGACAAAGTACTGCTCGCTCGCATAGCCCTCAAACCCGTGCCAGTTGGCCCCCGGCTCGAAGCTGAAGAAGCGCAGCTCGCTGGCAATGGCGTGCGTCGGATGATCCTGCCACGGCCGCCCCGCCACCACCGGTGGGATAAACGGTTTGATCATATGGCAGTTGGCAATGATCGCCTTGCGCGCCTCAATGCCCAGCTCGACGCACTCCGCCCAAAGCCTGCGTCCGCTCTCCCCTTCATGTATTTTCGCGTTGACATCCAGTGCCGCAAACAGCGGGTAAAACGGGCTGGTGGAGGCATGCAGCATAAAGGCGTTGTTCAGCCGCTTGTGCGGGCAGAAACGCGCCTGACCACGAATGTGGTTATCCTTTTTATGGATCTGTGAGGTTTGCGAAAATCCGGCCTGTTGTTTGTGCACCGACTGGGTCACGAAAATCCCCGGATCGTTCTCGTTCAGCTCCAGTAACAGCGGGGATGTTTCCGCCATCATCGGAATAAACTGCTCGTAGCCCACCCAGGCGGAGTCAAAGAGGATGTAGTCGCACAGATGGCCGATCTTGTCGATCACCTGACGGGCGTTGTAGATCGTCCCGTCGTAGGTGCCTAGCTGAATGATCGCCAGGCGGAACGGACGCGCCTCGTCGGCCTTCTCCGGCGCCGCCTCGCGGATCAGATCCCGCAGATACGCGTCATCAAAGCAGTGGTCGTCAATCCCGCCAATAAAGCCAAACGGGTTACGCGCGGCCTCAAGGTAAACCGGCGTGGCACCCGCCTGGATCAGCGCCCCGTGGTGGTTAGATTTATGGTTGTTGCGGTCGAACAGCACCAGATCGCCGCGGGTGAGCAGCGCGTTGGTCACCACCTTGTTGGCCGCCGACGTCCCGTTCAGCACGAAGTAGGTTTTATCTGCGTTGAACACTTTCGCCGCGAATTTTTGCGCATGCTTGGCGGACCCTTCGTGGATCAGCAGATCGCCCAGCTTCACGTCGGCATTGCACATGTCGGCGCGAAATACGTTCTCACCGAAGAAATCATAGAACTGCCGCCCTGCCGGGTGTTTTTTGAAAAAGGCGCCGTGCTGGTGTCCTGGACAGGCGAAAGTGCTGTTGCCCATCTCCACATACTGGCTCAGGGTGTCGAAAAACGGCGGCAGCAGGTTCTCTTCGTAACGGCTGGCAGCAGTTTCCAGCTCCAGAAACTCCTGATCTTTACCCGAGATGACCGCGGTGGCGCCGTCAGGCATCTCCGTTGGCTCCTGCGAGAAAATAAACACCGGTAAATGAAAGCCCGTGCGTTTCAGCAATGCAAGGATGCCGCTGCGACTCTCTGTCGTCGTCATGACAACGGCTGCCACATCGGTGAAATCCGTGCTGTCCAGAGTCACCTTTTCGCGGTGCGTAGACACAGTTGAGAGCAGCTCGCGGCTGACGGCGATTTTCATGGTTTTCATAAGCGCAATTACCCTCACCGAACGGTGAGACACGGAGGAGAAAATTCGCGCAATAATGTCACCTTTTATTTTGAGGTGCAAGAAGGAATCAGTATGCACGAAACCACCCAAAGCTAAGGCCCGCGCAGTGCTGACGTGCCATAATAATGCAATATCAATGATTAAATAACAGGAGTTAATTTTGGTTATCGGGCCATTTATCAACGCAGGAGCCGTATTGCTGGGCGGCGTACTCGGCGCAGTGCTAAGCCAGCGGCTGCCGGAGCGTATTCGCACCTCCATGCCCTCAATATTCGGCCTGGCATCGTTAGGGATCGGTATTCTGTTGGTGGTCAAATGCGCCAACCTGCCGGTGATGGTGTTGGCCACCCTGCTCGGCGCGCTGATTGGCGAATTTTGCTATCTGGAAAAAGGCATTAACAGCGCGGTGAGCAAAGCCAAAAACCTGATAGCCCGACCGGGCAAGGCGAAACACGGCACGCACGAGACGTTTATTCAGAACTATGTCGCCATCATTATTCTGTTTTGCGCCAGCGGCACCGGGATTTTCGGTTCGATGCAGGAAGGGATGACGGGCGACCCGAGCATTTTGATTGCAAAAGCGTTTCTTGATTTCTTCACCGCCACTATTTTTGCCACCACACTCGGCATTGCCGTGGCGGCGATTTGCGTCCCGATGCTGCTTATCCAGCTGGCACTGGCTACCTGCGCCACGTTAATTCTCCCGCTCACCACGCCGGCGATGATGGCAGACTTTACCGCCGTCGGCGGCCTGCTGCTGCTGGCTACCGGGCTGCGCATCTGTGGGATCAAGATGTTTGCCGTGGTGAACATGCTGCCCGCACTGCTGCTCGCCATGCCGCTCTCCGCACTCTGGACGCACTTTTTCGCTTAAGGATGCGGCGAAATGGTGAGAGATTGCGCAGTCCGTAACGAAAACAACATTTTTCGTTGACGCCACCGGGCAGATCGGGTTTAATGCGCCCCGTTGCCCGGATAGCTCAGTCGGTAGAGCAGGGGATTGAAAATCCCCGTGTCCTTGGTTCGATTCCGAGTCCGGGCACCACTATTTAGAAAACCCAGCCTATGGCTGGGTTTTTGCTATATGGCTACGGCCGATTTCTGGGCGCTGATAAGCGTGGCTTTCATGCAGGCACGCTTACGCTAATAGCCCGGTAAGTTAATACAGGTGGTGGTTCTTTTTTATCACTTAATTTTGCCGGATAAATTGCTGACCTGATTTGAAAGGTTGTCGTTGCTCCGCTTCATGTCATCAAGGCTTCTTTGCAATCGCTCGATCTTACTCTCCTGCTCAGAATTCTTTCTCTCAAGCTGTGAAACCTTCTGAGTTAGCTCATCGACTTTGCGGTTATTGGACTTCATCTTCCTCAGGCTATCCTGCATCTCCTGTAGATCCGACTCCCTGAAATCAGAAGGCTCGATTTCATCTGCATCAGAAATTACCGGGATATATCCTAGATTACCGCTGCTGGGTTTGATACTAACCTGAACTTTATTTAGACCCGCAGAGTGCGCGTAACCTATTGAAGAAAAATAAAAAAAAGAAACAACACACAGACCAGACAGATATTTATTCATTTCTAACGTCCTTTTAAATTTTTCAATCACTTCCAGGAGTCTCCTTCTGGTATCACCCGCTCAGGATAAAACACTTGGCTTAGCCTCAGGCAGTTCATAAACGGGGTTAAAGAGCAGAAGATACTATTCGTTTTTCATTATAATACGCGTTTCCTCTCCCCCAAAATCCAACCGCCACCCGCTCATTTTTTGCCACCTTACATCCGCCGGTATCGAGATAAGCGCGTTAACACGCACCTTATTAACGAACCCGCCCTCGTGGCGGTTTTTTGCTTTTGAATTCCTGACAACTTTAGGGATCGTTCCCACCTGCGCCCAGCAGTTTGTTTTTAAAAATAAACAAACACGCCTCATTAAAGTTCTCCGCCCCTAGCCGTTCCGAGAGCGCCGTCCGTTTGCGATAGAGGCTTTTCACCGATGTATTCAGCTCGCCTGCAATCTCCTCCATTGACATCCCTGCTCTCAGCAACCGCAACATGATCGTTTCATGCGTGCTCAGCCGTAAATTCAGCAGCCACTTCGTGGTCAGGCGACGGCCCTTCATATTGAGCACCAGGTTAAACAGCGAGGCCATATCCGGCGCCGTAAGCGACGTATTCATAAACAGCTTCATACTGAGCAGATTCTCCTCGCGGTGGCGCATATCAAGCATAACGCAGCAGATCGTTTTTCTCGTTCTGGCCGGATGGCGTATCAGGTAATCATATAAACGGAGCGGACAACGACTATCAATCAATACAGAATATTCATCTGCACCGTTATCAAATATGTTTCTGTCAATCGAATCGAGCAGGATAATATCCGGAAAAAATATCTGCATGCCCCTGACAAGGTAGCGATCCTGAGTCACTAACACTATTGAAGTTGCCACTAACCATCCCTTTTAGATTAAAGCAAGAACAATCCTGCGAAAAGAAGACCGCCTTCGTTTTATAGCGCTGTTATATTAACGATAAATGTATTCTGGCTTTGGACATCCCTCAATACACGCATTGATGAGTAAGACTTCCTGTAGACTATCATTCAATGGCTGACATTAATTATAAATAAAAAACAATCGCAGAAAAGTCACTTCTCTAAACATTAAGAATTTTTGTCATGAAACTTCCCAAACATGCACCAGAAAGTACTTTAATTGAGGCAGATATGCGTCATTAAAAATATATACAAAACTGTCACAATAAAAATAAAATCATTATATTTCAATGCATTACAATTAATGACTCAATTCAAAATAAACACAAAAAACTGCTCATTACAGAATTATCTCAAAACTACGCAGCCGCTTTTCAGCATATTTATCCGGCAACATATCAGGTGTACATTACCTCCCATCCAGTCTACTGAGATGAGGATCCATAATTACCTTTAAGTAAGTACCCCGTAACATCACTGCATTCAGATTTAATGTTCTCATTTATGGCCTTTTACGCTGAGCTTAAAGGCGGCCGTGTTATGCAATGGATTCATGAAAAAAAATGGCAAATAGATATGGAAAGATCACTTAGCTTCAGTACATTATTCTTTTATCGCACCCCAACATTATTGTTTCTGTTATTACTCTTTCCTGTTCTGGTTCAGGCTACGGAATCCGTTTATGAGCAACAGATTCAACAGGCGCGTAACGGTAATTACACGTCGTTTCTCGATTATCTTCAGCGTTATCAGCAGCAGCATGCCCTGACGCCTGAATACGTTGCGGACTGGTTACAGGTGGCGGCCTGGGCAGGCCATGATGACGAGGTTATTCAGGTCTGGCAGCGCTACAGCATTTATATGCCGCTGCCCGCCCGCGGCGTTGCGGCTGTCGCACAGGCCAGGCGAAATCAAAAAGCGTGGCAGCCCGCTCTGGCGCTCTGGAAAGAAGCGCGCAGCCTTGCGCCGGATAACGACGATTATCGTATCGGCTATATCAAAACCCTGGCCGATGCCCGTAAAGATACAGTTGCCCTGCAGGAAGCCCGACAGCTGGTGGCGGAGGATCCCTCGCAGGCGCATCTCCAGACGCTGGCGTACGTCTGGCAACGCCAGGAAAAAAGCTGGGATCGGCTTTTAGCCGACACGCGTGCACTGGATATCGCGCCAGAAAATCACGCGCTTCTTCGCGAGCGGGTCGACGCGCTAACGGATAACCGGGTCAATACCCCCGCGCTTCTGCTTTCACAAAAGGTGGCGCTGTCCCCCGCGGAACGTCGTCGTCTTGAGCTGAATGCCGCAGCCGAAAGCGTGCGCCTTGCAGATGTGCCAGGCAGAACAGAAAAAGAGCGCCTGCAGCTTGCGCAATCTGCGCTGAATCGTTACGACGCGCTGCTGTCTCGCTGGCAAGGCGAGCCGCAGGCGGCGGAAGACGTCGTCCTTGCGCGTATCGACCGGCTCGGCGCGCTCTACGCTCATGCCGATTACCCACAGGTCATCAGCGAATATCAGGATCTGACGGCAGCCCGTCATCCGGTACCGGGCTGGGCAATCGGCTGGGTGATCTCCGCATATCTGCAGGAGAAAAACGCTGCCGCCGCCTTCGCGCTTCTGCAACGCTATCCGCAATACGCATCTGACCCGCAGGACGAAGAGCACGCGCTTTTCTACGCCTGGCTGGATACGGGAGAGTATCCATCCGCCCGTCGGTATGCAGAGCGCCAGACCCGCAACGTTCCCTGGACCCGTTACGATTTCGGCTCCCCTACTCCTCAGCCGAACGATCGATGGCTTACCGGCCAGTCGCTCCGTTTTAACTATTTGCTGGCGACGAATGCCCTGCCGGAAGCCGAAAAGCTGGCGCGACGTCTGGCGACAACAGCGCCGGGCAATCAGGGATTGCAGATTGACTACGCCACGCTGCTTCAGGCGCGGGGTCTGCCGCGCGCGGCGGAGCAAACGCTGAAAATGGCGGAGGCGCTGGAGCCCTCGAATCTGGAGCTTGAGCAGCAGCAGGCTTACGTCGCCATGGATCTGCAGGAGTGGCGGCAGATGGATTTACTGGCCGACGACGTCGTCGCCCGCGCGCCGCGCGATCGCAGCGCCAGGCGTCTGGACAGGCTCCGCACCGTCCACCATATGTCCGAGCTGCGCCTTAACGCGAGCAAGGGTTTGCACTCCGATAACCCCGTCAGCGGGACGCACGACCTCAACTGGGACGCCACGCTCTATGGCCCGCCCGTAGCGGATAACTGGCGGCTGTTTGCCGGCACCCGCTATGCAGAGGGTAATTTCGATGAAGGCAAAGGCACTAGCCGCCACCTGTTGGGCGGTATCGAATGGCGGCCACGCGATCTCCAGCTTGAAGCCGAGCTCTCCAGCAACCGCTATCACGGGGCGAACAAGCCGGGCGCTCGCCTCTCAACAACGTACTTTGTCACCGATAACTGGCAGGTCAGCGGCAGCCTTGAGCGCCTGTCGCGCACCACGCCCCTGCGGGCGTTACGCAACGGGATCAGCGCCAACCGGGGAGAAGGTGGCGTGCGCTGGTATCAAAACGAGCGTCGCGAATATCAGTTCAACGCCGCCCTCAGCCGCTTCTCGGACCATAACCGCCGACAGGAATACACCCTCACGGGTAAGGAGCGTCTCTGGCAGACCCCGTCCCTGACGCTGGATCTCGAACCGGGGATCGCTGCCAGCAAAAACAGCCTGCGGGACACCCTCTATTACAACCCGGCGCGGGATCTCTCCGTGACGGCCGCCCTGGCCGTTGACCATGAGATGCTCCGCCATTACGACACCCTCTGGAGCCAGCAGTTCGTGGCGGGAGGCGGCCGCTACTGGCAGAAAAATCAGTCCGCTGGCGCCATCGCCCTGCTGGGTTACGGACAACGCGTTCAGTGGAACAACGTCATGGATACCGGCGTGATGCTGAACTGGGACAAGCGCCCTTACGACGGCAAACGCGAGAGCAACCTCTCCGTCACGTTTGATGCGACTTTACGCTTTTAAGGATGATGATAATGAACACACGTTTTTCCGCGAGCCTGATACTCATCGGCTGGCTCTGCCTCAGCGCGAGCGTCTGCGCGCAGGCATTTTCGTTTATTGCGCCCAAAGATCGGCCGCAGCTGGAGGCGAGCAAACCCTGGCCGCAGAACCAGTTTCTGGTGCTGGCCTACCACGACGTCGAAGACGATGCCGCCGATCAGCGCTACCTCTCCGTGCGCACCAGCGCGCTAAACGAGCAGATAAGCTGGCTGCTGCACAACGGGTATCACGTCATCAGCGTGCAGGACATTCTCGATGCCCATGACGGAAAAAAAACGCTGCCGCCCAAAGCCGTTCTGCTCAGCTTTGACGATGGCTACAGCAGCTTTTACACCCGCGTCTGGCCACTGCTTCAGGCGTGGAACGTTCCTGCGCTGTGGGCGCCGGTGGGCAGCTGGGTGGATACGCCGGAAAATCAAAAAGTTAACTTCGGCGGCCTGATGACGCCCCGCGATCGCTTCGCGACGTGGGACATGGTGCGCGAGCTCAGCCGGTCTCCGCTGATTGAGATCGGATCGCACACCTGGGCCTCGCATTACGGCATCCCGGCTAACCCGCAGGGCAGCCGCGAACCGGCCATCGCCAACCGCTTTTATGATAAAGCGACGGGCCGCTATGAAACCGATCGGCAGTTCAGCCAGCGGATCGGCGATGACGTTCGCAAAGTGACAGACAAAATCACGCAGGTAACGGGCAAGGCGCCGCGCGCCTGGGTCTGGCCCTATGGTGCGGCCAACGGCACGTCGCTTGCCATCGCCAGACAGCAGGGTTATCAGCTGGCCTTTACCCTTGAGGACGGGCTGGGGAACGTGCAGGAGCTGGGCAATATCCCCCGTCTGCTGATCGCCGGCAATCCCTCGCTTAAGGCATTTGCCAGTACGGTCAGCCAGGTTCAGGAGCGCGAACCCGTGCGCGTCATGCACGTCGATCTCGACTACGTTTACGATCCCGATCCGGCCCAGCAGACCCAAAATATCAACAGGCTGATCCAGCGGGTCTACGACATGAAAATCAGCCATGTTTTCCTGCAGGCGTTTGCCGACCCGCAGGGCGACGGCAGGATCAAGGCGCTCTATTTTCCCAACCGCCAGCTGCCGGTCCGGGCCGATCTGTTTAATTTTGTCTCCTGGCAGCTGCAAACCCGCGCGGGCGTGAAAGTCTTCGCGTGGATGCCGGTGCTCTCGTTCGATCTCGATCCTGCACTGCCGCGCGTGCAGCGTCGGGATCGTCAGACCGGCCGGTTAAGCGATGCCACCGAGCCCTATATCCGGCTTTCTCCGAGGAACCCGCAGGTGCGCCAGCAGGTGACGGACATCTATGAAGATCTGGCCCGCTATGCCAGCTTCAACGGGATCTTGTTCCATGACGATGCGGTGCTGACCGACGTGGACGATGGCGGGCAGGACGCCGCTCAGAACACCACGCGTCAGAAAAGCCAGCTGCTGATTGGGTTTACCCACGCCCTGAGCCTGGCGGTGAAGCACATCCGCGGCCCGCAGATAAAAACCGCCCGCAATATGTTCGCCTTACCCATTCTGCAGCCCGAAAGCGAAGCGTGGTTCGCGCAGAATCTTGACGATTTTCTGGCGGAGTATGACTGGACGGTGCCGATGGCCATGCCGCTGATGGAGTCCGTCCCGGCAGACGAAAGTGATGCCTGGCTGGCGCGTCTGGTGAAAGCGGTCGCCACGCGTCCCGGCGCGCTCGATAAAACCATTTTTGAACTGCAGGCCAGGGACTGGGATCGGAAACCGCAGCGCGCCGTTTCCAACAGCCAGCTGGCACAGTGGATGCGCGTGCTCCAGCTGAACGGCGTCAAAAACTACGGTTACTACCCCGATGATTTCATCAACAACCAACCTGATATCTCACGCATCAGGCCTGTATTTTCTTCGTACTGGTACCCTGACAATGACTGATCGCATTATCGCCTTTTCCATTTTATGTCTGGTATTCGGGTTGCCGTTAGGCGTGGCCGCCCTCTTTACCGGCGAGCTGATTCTGGATTTTGTGTTCTTCTGGCCGCTGTTCATGTCCGTGCTCTGGATAACCGGCGGGCTCTATTTCTGGTTTCAGCTTGAACGCCACTGGTCGTGGGATAAAGAGACGCCCGCCCCGACGCTCGCCGGTGAGCCGCTCATCTCCATTCTGATCCCCTGCTTCAACGAGGAACGAAATGCCCGGGAGACGATTAGCGCCGCGCTGGATCAGCGGTATGAAAATATCGAGGTTATCGCCATCAACGACGGCTCGTCTGACAACACCGCTCAGGTGCTGCAGGCGCTGGCGCAGGAGCAGCCGCGCCTGCGGGTGATTAACCTCGCGGAAAACCAGGGAAAAGCGCTGGCGCTCAAAGCCGGGGCAGCGGCGGCCCGGGGCGATCTGCTGGTCTGCATTGACGGCGATGCCCTGCTCGATCGCGATACGGCAGCGTATCTGGTGGCGCCGCTGATTCAGTATCCCCACGTCGGGGCGGTCACCGGGAATCCGCGTATTCGCACGCGCTCCACGCTGATCGGCCGCATTCAGGTGGGCGAGTTCTCTTCGATTATCGGGCTCATCAAGCGGACGCAGCGGATCTATGGCCGGGTCTTTACCGTCTCGGGCGTCATCGCCGCCTTTCGCCGACAGGCGCTGGCGGACGTCGGGTACTGGAGCCCGGACATGATCACCGAAGACATCGACATCAGCTGGAAGCTGCAGCTGCGCCACTGGGATATTTTTTTCGAGCCGCGGGCGCTGTGCTGGATCCTGATGCCGGAAACGCTCAAGGGCCTGTGGAAACAGCGTCTGCGTTGGGCCCAGGGCGGCGCGGAGGTGTTTCTGGTCAACCTTCGCAGGATTGTGCGCTGGGAGCATCACCGCATGTGGCCCCTGTTTCTTGAGTATGCCCTGTCAACGCTGTGGGCCTTCGCCTACGCGATGACGGTGCTGTTATTTATTCTCAGCCATATCGCTCCTGTTCCTGCCAGGCTGACCGTGGAGAGCCTTTTTCCACCAGAGTTTACCGGGCTACTGCTGGGCGTGATGTGCCTCCTGCAGTTCCTCGTCAGTTTGTACATCGAGCGGCGCTATGAACGGAAGGTGGCCAGCTCGCTTTTCTGGGTGATCTGGTTCCCGATGGTGTACTGGATGATCGGCCTGTTCACCACCCTTGTCGCATTTCCAAAAGTCATGCTTAAACGCCAGCGTGCCCGCGCGCGCTGGATCAGTCCAGACCGGGGAAAAGGACGCATTTAATGAACGAAAATACCTTAATTCTGACCGAACATCGGCTGTTGCCACGTCTTTTCGATGCCGCGTTAACGCTGGTGGCGTGGGGAGGCTTTATTTTTTTCCTGTATGCCCGGCTCTGGATGCAGCTCACCGAGGAGAGCGACTACCGCTGGGGCGTCATTATTGCGTCTTTTAATACGGTGTTGCTCTACCTGCTGTTTGCCGCGCTCAACGGCTGGCTGCTGATTTTGTGGTATCAGTACAATCGCCGTCGGGCCCACGTGAGGCGGCGTCAGCCGGGCTATTTTCATCAGGAGGAGCTGGCCCGCAGCTTTAATGTCTCACCGCAGATCATCTCCGAGATGAGCCAGTACAACCTGCTGACGGTCTATCATGACCAGATTGGCCGCATCATCGATCTGAAGATCAACGGGCAGGAAGAGGAAGAACAGTAACAAAAAGCCCCCGCAGGATGCCCTGCGGGGGCTTTTTTATTGCGGGTAAGAGCTACTTATCTTTAACCACGATCAGCGGCTCAATATCGCTCTCTTTCTTCACCACCAGCGAGTCATCGCCGCGCAGACAGGTCCCGCCGTAGTTCCCGCCCACGGTAAAGGTACAGACCTGAATGTACTTACCGTCGACGTTTGGCAGGCACCACAGCTGCTGGTAGATGTTTTTACGGTCGACAAACTTGCCGCTGGATTTATCCAGCAGTTCGTCCTGGGCGCTAATCAGGTCGATATTGCTGCCGCAGCGTCCGGCAATCGGCTTGGCGGCGTATCCGGTCTGCTTCAGCAGATCGTTGACCTCAAAATCGGTGTCGAGCAGGTAACGGTGATTCGGGAACAGTTGCCACAGCACCGGAAGAATCGCCTTGTTGCCGGGAATGACGGTCCACAGCGGTTCAAAGACCAGCACCTCCGGGCGCAGCAGGACGTCAATCAGGCGCACTTCGCCTTCAGGATGTCCAGTGCGGATCGGCACGGCGGCATATTCGGTTTCGCTGACCTCACGGATCTGCTCAATCGCCGTCTCCCACGCCCAGGTTTTCCACACGCAGTTGACGTGGCGCCCCTCGTCGTCAATCAGCTGTCCGGCGGCATCCCAGCTGAGCGCCCCCAGCCCGTGCAGGATTTTGGTCTCGAACCCGGCCTGCATCAGCGAACGCTGGATAAAGAGCGCGTGATAGTCCTCTTCGACATCGTTGTCCTGCATGATGTGGACGAATGGCCGGGCGTGGCTGTGCTTCCAGGCGCCGGTCAGTTCTTCCAGCAGGCCTTCTGCCGGGTTATGCCCGTTGCCGCGATAGCCGTTTTTCACCCACTCTTCGAGAATCAGCCCGCCCTCGGTATGGCAGGAGGCGGAGTCGGCGTTGTACTCGTAGACCTTGATCCCGCGCTCATCCATGCAGAAATCCATACGACCGGTGATCATATGGTGACGACGCCACTGCCAGGAGAGGCGCAGGCGCGGCCAGAGGATTTTCGGGATGTCGAAAAGCGCCAGCAGGCTGTCGTCTTTCAGCACCTTGTCCGTGGCGTGCAGATACATTAAATGCAGTTCGTTGGTGGCCTTGATCAGCTCCTGCTCGGCGCTTTCGGTAATGGTGAAGTACTGGCAGGGATCTTTGTTGATCACGTGACCGTTGGCGCGAATATACGCCTGCTGCAGCGCGTCATTTTCGTTGAGCCACTTGCCGTCGAACTGACGTTTGTTTTTCAGCCGCGCGCCGCTGATTTTCAGCAGTTCGCCGTCGATTTCCGGCTGGGGAATGCTGTGTTCCGTATCGTCGGTCTGGATCATCCAGCCGAGGATCTCCGTGTCGTTGAAAGTGTCATGGATCGTATAACACCCGTTCTCCACGCTCAGACGCAGCTCGCGCGTCCACTGCTGCCCGAGCGGCAGCGGAGAGTGAATCACGTTCTGCTCGGCGATACGCACCTTATCGTCCAGAAGCTGGGTGATCACCGCCACGTGGCCGGTTTCGTGAAACTCGCCGCCCTTTTGCCAGATCAGCAGTGCCCCGGCCCGCGGCGCGCGTTTTGAGCCATTGGCAAAAGCCTGAAGGGGCAGGATGTTATCGTTCACCACCTGACGCAAAAAGCGCAGGGAGAAGATTTCCCACGCCATGCCGACGTCGGTAAACACGAAGCCATAGTTGAGAAACAGGAAACGGCGGGCAAACTCAACGCACTGCCACTTGTGGCCCATGTATTCGTTGCCGATGTAGCTGCGAAAATCCGCGTCTTCCGGATAGTTTCGCGGGTCCAGACTGCCGTAATTTGAAGAGTAAATCGCCACGCCACCGGGCGCATAGCCTAACAATGTCCCGAATGGCGCATCACTGCTTAACGTTCCTTTACGCATGTATCCAACCTAAAACAGGCAGGCGGCAATTTTTATAGGTTGTCGTCGTCTGCACGTTGTAATTAACCTGACAGAGGAGCGTTTATCATACACCTGCGTGGTAAATAATTCGCCTTACCCGGCCGACAAAACACAAAACCCTGTAGGTCGGGTAAGCGAAGCGCCACCCGACACGTTTAAGGCTCACATCTTAAACAACCAGCATGCCGCAATATGCCCTGGCGCGATCTCCTGTATCGCTGGCTCCTGTGTCTGGCAAACCGGCATGCTATGCGGGCAGCGGCTGCAGAACTTACAGCCCGGCAGCGCGGACGTAGGGCCGGGCATTTCGCCGCGCAGGGTTGCGTCTTCGAGGTTGCGAATGCGCGGGTCGGGCTGGGGAACCGCCGCCAGCAGCGCGCGGGTATAAGGGTGCGCCGGACGCTGATACAGTTCATTCGCCGGGGCCACCTCCACCAGCTTACCGAGATACATCACCCCAATGCGGCTGGAGATATGACGCACCATCGAAAGATCGTGGGCGATGAACAGATAGGTCAGCCCCAGCTCCTGCTGCAGATCCTGTAGAATATTCACCACCTGCGCCTGCACCGAGACGTCCAGCGCCGAGAGCGGCTCATCGCACAGCACAAATTCAGGGCGTACGGACAACGCGCGGGCAATACTGATGCGCTGGCGCTGCCCGCCGCTGAACTCATGCGGGAACCGCTCAAGGTGCTCCTGCTTAAGCCCGACTTTGTAGAGCAGCGTTTCCGTTCGTTCGCGCTGTTCTTCACGGCTGTAGCCGTGGATCTGCATCGGCTCGGCCACCAGCTGTCGTACCGTCATGCCGGGGTTAAGCGAGGAGTAAGGGTCCTGGAAAATCGCCTGCATCCGCTTACGCAGCGGCTTGAGCTCTTTTTCGCGGGCGTGGGCGATCGCCTGTCCGGCAAAGTGGATTTCGCCCGCGGTGATATCGAAGAGGCGCAGGATGGCGCGCCCGAGGGTGGATTTCCCGCAGCCGGACTCCCCCACCAGGCCAAACGTCTCGCCGGGCTGGATATCAAAGCTCACGCCATCAACCGCCTTCACGGCCGTGCCTTTACGCAGCAAACCGCCGTTAAGCGGATAGTGTTTGCGCAGATCGCGCACGCTCACTAATGGCACCTGTTGTTCACTCATGCCTGAATCTCCTTATCGGCCCATAGCCAGCAGGCGGCGCGATGGCCCTCTCCCATGGCGTAAAAAGCGGGCTGCCGTTCACACTGGGGCATGCGTTTCGGGCAGCGTTCGGCGAAAGGGCAGCCCGGCGGCGGGTTAAGCAGGCCAGGCGGCGCGCCTTCAATGGGCGATAAACGTTGATTAACCTCATCCGGGCGCGGCAGCGAGGCCAGCAGCCCCTGGGTGTAAGGATGCGCAGGGCGATAAAAAATGTCTTCCACGCTCCCCTCTTCCATTACCAGCCCGCCGTACATCACCACCACGCGGCTGCAGACCTGCGCCACCACGCCGAGATCGTGGGTGATCAGCAGAATCGCGGTTTGGGTCTGCTGTTGCAGGCTTTTCAGCAGACGCAGGATCTGCGCCTGAATGGTGACGTCCAGCGCGGTGGTCGGCTCATCGGCAATAAGCAGCTTCGGGTTGCAGGAGAGCGCAATGGCGATCATCACCCGCTGGCGCATCCCGCCGCTAAACTCGTGGGGATACTGGTCGTATCGGCGTTCCGCCTCGGCAATCCCCACCTGTTCCAGCATGGCGATCGCCGCCGCTTTGGCCGCTTTTTTGGTCAGCCCTTTATTGCGCATCAGGATCTCCGCCATCTGTTTGCCGATGGTCAGCACCGGGTTCAGGGCGGTCATCGGATCCTGGAAAATCATCGCGATCTCGTTGCCGCGAATAGCGCGCATCTGCGCAGGGGTTTTCTGCGCCAGATCGTCATTCTGGAAGCGAATGCTGCCGCCGGTTATCCGTCCGTTGTTCCCCAGAAGCTGAATGATCGACTTACAGGTAACGCTTTTCCCGCAGCCCGACTCGCCAACAATGCCGACAAGTTCGCCCGGCTGCACCTGAAAGCTCACGCCGCGCACCGCGTGAACCTCGCCCTCGCGGGTGCGGAAGGTGGTTTGCAGGTTCTCAAGCGCTAACAGGTTACTCATCGCGATTCGCTCCTGGCTCAAAGGCGGTACGGAACACATCGCCCAGCACGTTAAAGCTGAACACCGTCAGCAGGATCAGAATGCCGGGGAACATCGCCAGCCACGACGCTTCGCCAATATACGACTGAGCGTTGTTGAGCATGCTTCCCCACGACGCCGCCGGCGCCTGCACGCCAAGCCCAAGGAAGCTGAGCGTCGACTCCATCAGAATGGCCGAGGCGATATTGAGCGTGGCGGCGACGATAATGGTCGGCAGCACGCCGGGAATAATGTGGCGCACGATAATGCGCAGCGGGTTTTCACCCGACGCGCGGGCATAAAGCACATACTCGCGC
This sequence comes from Enterobacter sp. ku-bf2, assembly GCF_001742765.1. NCBI lineage: Bacteria > Pseudomonadati > Pseudomonadota > Gammaproteobacteria > Enterobacterales > Enterobacteriaceae > Enterobacter > Enterobacter sp. ku-bf2. Next base: position 312,896 of record NZ_MDVW01000012.1, on the reverse strand, counting down.
TCTTTCACCGATAAGGTTTCTGCGCGCACCAGCCGCGACATGTTCATCCACGTCAGCAGGCTGATGATCAGAATGATGTTATCCACGCCCGGCTTGAGGTACGCATTAACCACCAGCAGCAGGAAGAAGGCCGGAATGGCCATCAGGATATCCACGGCGCGCATCATAAGGTTATCCAGCCAGCCGCCAAAATAGCCGCTTACCGTTCCCACCACCGTACCGATAAGCGTGGAAAAGAGCATGGCGAGAAAACCGACCATCAGGGAGATCTGGCCGCCATACAGCGCGCGGGTAAAGTAGTCGCGTCCATACTCGTCGGTGCCGAACCAGTGTGCGGCATCCGGCGGTAGCGTGCGTGCGCCGAGCGCCATCCGATCCGGATCGTACGGACTTAGCCCCGCACAGAGCGCGGCGACAACGAAAATAAAAAGCACAAACAGGGAGAACTGCGCCGGACGATTGCGGCGCAGCTGGTGACGAACCTGCTGCCAGCGTCTGCTCATCCGGGTTACCTCAGCGTACGAATGCGGGGATCGGCGAAGCGATAAAGCAGATCGGCGATCAGGTTACCGACGATCAGCATCATCGACGAGAGCATGATGATCGCCATGATCAGCGGATAGTCCAGCGAGGCGATCGACTGGATCCCAAGCAGCCCCATCCCCGGCCACGAGAAGACGCTTTCCGTCACATAGGCCCCCACAATCAGCTCACCAAACGACAGGCCGAACAGGGTGATCACCGGCAGCAGCACGTTTTTCAGCACGTGGCGGAACAGAATGCTGGAACGCGTGGCGCCGTAAGCCAGCTGGGTCTGCACGTAGTCGGCCGAGAGTTGCGAGATGGTGTTGGAGCGGATGTAGCGCACATAGCTTGAGAGGTTGTAGAACGTGAGGGCAATACACGGCAGCACGCCGTGACGCAGCACGTCCAGCGCATGATCTTCCATGCCGATGGTGCGCATCCCCATGCTGGGGAACCAGTTAAGCTGCACGGCAAAGACCGTAATGAGCAAGATGCCGAACCAGAAAATCGGCACCGAGATGCCGATATAGGCAAACAGATTAAGCACGTGATCCAGCCAGCGGTGCTTAAATGCCCCCGCCAGCAGGCCGAGCGGGATGGCCAGCACGATCGCCAGTAGCAGCGACGCGCCCATCAGCCCCAGCGTGGCCGGAATGCGTTCGCCGATCATCTCCAGCACCGGGCGGTGGTAGATCAGCGAATAGCCGAGATCGCCCTGCAGGACGTTTTTCAGCCACAGGACGTACTGCGTGACCAGGGGCTTATCCAGCCCCAGGCTCTGGCGGATACGTTCGATATCTTCCGGAGCCATACGCGGCGTAATGTACGCCGCCACCGGATCGCCGGGCGCGAGTTTGACCAGCAAAAACGCCACCAGTGAAATAAAGAACAGCATCGGCAGCAGCTGCAGCAGCCGACGCGTGAGAAGTGTGTTCACGACATGCCCTTACCAAGGCCCCGACCCGACGGTCGGGGCAATCGCTTATTTCTGATAGATTTTTGACAGATCCTGGAACAGATAGACCGGTTTCGGCTCCGCTTCCTCGGTACCGCCAAAACGCTTGTCCACCGCGACGGTCGCATTGGTATAGGCGATCGGGTAGTACGTCATGTCGTTCGCCACCGTTTGCTGAATTTGCTTGTAGATATCAGCCCGTTTCGCGGCGTCAGTTTCCACGGCGCCTTTATCCCACAGGGCATCAAACTGCGGATTTTTGTAATGCGCGTAGTTATAGGCTTCGTTGCTCATGAACAGCGATTTGTAGCCGTCCGGCTCGGAGCCCATGATGTAGCCGCCCAGGTTCAGCTCCCACGCGGTGTTGTTCATATCGAGGCTGCGCTGGGACATGGCGTTGGAATCCAGCGGCATCAGCTCCACGCTCACCCCAATGCCCTTTAGCGCCTGCTGAATATAGAGCGCCATGCTCTCCTGGGTTTTGTTGGTGTTCACATACGCCAGGCGCAGCTTGAGGTTGTCCGGCGCGCCGGATGCTTTAAGCTGCTCTTTGGCCTTTTGCAGATCGAATGTGTACTGTTCAACGTCATCCGTTTTGTAAAGCGTATCGGGCGTCAGGAACGAGGTCGCCGGTTTGGCGTAGTCCAGCGAGGTAAAGGCGGTCTGGGTCAGCTCGTCTTTGTTGATGGCGTAAGCAATGGCCTGACGGAGTTCTTTGCTCTTCATCACCGGCACGTTCTGGTTGAACGTCATATAGGCCAGGCGGCCTTCCGGATAGACCACGAAGTCAAACTTACCGGTATTTTTCAGGCGGTTCACATCCTGCGGGTCAACCATCTTGAGGTTGATTTCCCCGTTTTGCAGCGCCAGGTTGGCGGCGTTACTGTCTTTGGCGAAACGGTAGGTGACCGAATCAAGCTTCGCTTTGCCGTTCCAGTAATCGTCAAAACGGGTCAGGGCGTAATATTGTCCGGCGCGGTACTCTTTAAATTTGAACGGCCCGGAGCCGACCGGTGCATCGTTTTTGCTGCTCTTTTCCAGGTCGCCTTCGCTGGCGAACACGTGCTGCGGGATCGGGTAGATCTGTACCAGCGTGCCGGTAAAGGCCGCGCTGACCTGCGGTAAGGTAAACTTAACGGTGCGGTCGTCAACCTTGCTTACCTGTACCGGCTTATTGCCGTAGGTGAACATGCTGCGGAAGAAGCTGTGCTGTTTGGCATCCAGCAGCTTATTGAACGTAAAGACCACGTCGTCCGCCGTCAGCGGCTGTCCGTCCTGCCATTTCAGGTTGGGTTTTAACGTCAGGGTGTAGCTCAGGTTGTCGGCGGAGGGCGTCAGGCTTTCCGCCAGGCCCCACTCAATCTTACCGTTGTTGAAGCTATAGAGCGGGGCATAGAGCGCCTGCATGATGGTTAACGTGGTACGGTCGCTGGCATAGAGCGGATTCACGGCTAACGGATCGCCGGAGGTAATACCGATAATCAGCGAACCGCCCGCTTTTGGCGCGTCGCTTTTTGCCGCAGGGGGCGTATTGGTCTCTTTATTTTTCGCATCATCACAGCCCGCCAGGCCTAACGCGATCGAAACGACCACTGCCGATAACAGAAGCTTGCGCATCTCACTAACTCCTTGCCTTATAAAGTGTTTATGACTGCATCTTTTATTTATGTTGAAGCATCATATGCAGCTTTATCCATTAACGCATTAGTTATGAAAATGCGATTTTCGATTAAGCTTATGCCGGATTTGATATATATAAGCAGCAGAAGGAATAGCGGTTAATTGCTTGCGCTCACAACGTTAAACGGTTCACAAATCTCCTGCTACACTGCCTCAACACATCACAAAAAAGGCAGGCCAACATGTCAGACAACACCTATCAGCCCCCCAAAGTGTGGGAATGGAAAAAGAACAACGGCGGCGCGTTCGCCAACATCAACCGCCCCATTTCCGGCGCGACCCATGAGAAAGATCTTCCTGTCGGTTCGCACCCGCTGCAGCTTTACTCGCTCGGCACACCGAACGGCCAGAAAGTGACGATCATGCTCGAAGAGCTGCTGGCGCTGGGCGTGACGGGCGCGGAGTACGACGCGTGGTTGATCCGCATCGGCGAGGGCGATCAGTTCTCCAGCGGCTTCGTTGAGGTGAACCCGAACTCGAAAATCCCGGCGCTGCGTGACCACTCCACGAACCCACCAACGCGCGTATTTGAATCCGGCAATATCCTGCTCTACCTGGCAGAGAAATTCGGCCACTTCCTGCCGAAAGATCCCGCGGGACGCACCGAGACGCTGAACTGGCTGTTCTGGCTGCAGGGCGCGGCGCCGTTCCTCGGCGGCGGTTTTGGCCACTTCTACAACTATGCGCCGGTGAAAATTGAGTACGCGATTGACCGCTTCACCATGGAAGCCAAACGCCTGTTCGACGTGCTGGATAAACAGCTGGCGCGCGGTCGCTACGTGGCGGGTGAGGAGTACACCATCGCGGATATCGCCATCTGGCCATGGTTCGGCTGCGTGGCGCTGGGCAGCGTGTACAACGCCGCCGAGTTCCTGGATGCAGAGAAGTACACCAACGTGCAGCGCTGGGCGAAAGACGTGGCGAATCGCCATGCCGTTAAGCGCGGACGCATCGTTAACCGCACCAGCGGCGAGCTGAACGAGCAGCTCCACGAACGCCACGCGGCGAGCGACTTCGAGACGAATACGGAAGATAAGCGTCAGGCGTGACGACTAGCCGGGCGGATCCCCGCCCGGCAACAGAGATCCTTGCTCAGGGCATGATTGGCCTAAAGGTTGAGCCGGTATTGCTGGCACTATCTGTGCGTTTTTCTCACCTCAGAGTGAGAAGTGACGTATCAACCGACAGCAGTCACAAAGGATCTGTTATGAAACTGATTAAAACAACGCTGGTTATCAGCGCCCTCATTTTTTCCACCTCGGGAATGGCCATCGATAAAACCGCCGCTGGCGCGGTAGCAGGCGCTGCCATTGGCGCGGCCACGGGCAAAGATCTGAAATCGACCGTTGGCGGTGCCGTTGTTGGCGCAGGCACGGGGGCTATGTTCAAAAACGGCGACAAAGGTAAAGCCGCGCGTAAAGGCGGCGCCGTAGGGGCTGCCGTGGGCGCAGGTGCCGCGGCGGTTACCGGCAAGAGCGTGCTGAAAGGTGCAGCCGTTGGCGCGGGCACGGGCGCGCTGATTGGTGAAGCGACGCACTGATAAACTTCGCCGGGCGTCGCAGCGCGTGCCCGGCCTCATGGCTGTTCAGTAATAACCCCGCACCCAGTCTCGCATTTTTGCGAGCCGCTTTCCGAAATAGCATTTCCCCTCTGTCGCAGCGATGTTAACAATTGCCAGTCGTAGCCTGAAGATTACAATGCATTTGCTTATCGTAAACTACAGGCTACAATAATGGCTAAGGTTAAACACTACATCACAGCTGACGGGTATGACCCTTTTGATGCATATCTAAGAAGTGTGAAAGATCCCATAGCAAAAGCCATGATTGCCACGCGTGTCGCCAGAATGTCAACGGGTAACTATGGTGATTGTAAACCATGCAGAGAGAGCGTTTCAGAGCTCAGAATTAACCAGGGGCCGGGTTACCGTGTCTATTTCAGCGAAGTCTCCGATCCGGCAGATGGCGCAGTGAGTCTGGTGCTACTGACTGGAACGAAAAAAAAGCAAAGTGCAGATATTGAAAGAGCCGTTGAGTACCTCAACGACTACAAGCGCAGGATATAAAAGGAAATCGCAATGGCTAAATCAGTACTCCATGATGACGCAATGGTACAACTCCTGAAAGATTCTCCGGATTTCGCGCCCGTATATCTTCATCAGGCTTTCATTGAAATTGACGAGCCCGGAGGCTATGAGGCATTCATGCTGGCTTTACGGCATGTTATAGAAGCCTCCGGCGGGATGACTGTCATTGCAAAACGCGCAGGCATTTCTCGCGAATCACTCTACAAATCACTATCACCAAACGGTAATCCCTCATTTAAGCGTATCGCCGAAGTGGCATCTGCAACGGGATACCCAATATCCCGAATTGCAACAGCAGGATTAAACACAACAGCGTGAGAGCCACTCCAAAATAGGCCGGATGTGCGACCCGGGCAATGCATCAATGGTGATCGTCATACTGATGCTCAATCACCATCCCTTCCGCCACGCTCGCCACATGGCGTGCACGCGGATGATAGACCGGTGCAGGGGCGGCATACGTTGTTTGTGCAGGTGCAGGCGCAACGCTTACCGCCTCAGGAACCGTAGCTGACTGCGGAACAATCACGACCTTATACCCGGTAGGAACATCGACCGTGACGCTCTGGGCCATCGCTGTATTGACCACGGCAAAACCTGCCAGGGCAGTAAATAAAATAATACGGTTTTTCATAAATTGAATTATTTCCGGTATCAAGAAGATAATTCATTATGTCGACTGAATCTTAAGACAATATTAATTTTCATGTTCTGGAATGTGCAGAAAATGCCAAATACATTGTTACAAGCAAATAATTAAATATTTAAAAAATATTGACTTACGTTTTTTAAAAAGGCGGCAAGAAATACGCTTGCATGCCGCCTCACCTGTTATGTTAATACTTAATATCCCGCGCTTTTTGCCGTCCGGCCTGTTTCATCTGACGCTTGTCCTGGCGGCAGTCGTGATTACTCTGGTTATTGTTCGCCACGCAGGTCTGCTTCACCTGCCGTGACGCATCGCGGGTTTCCTGCCTGACATCACGCGCTACGCGCCGTTCTTGCGCCTGCTGGGTCGCACTGGCGGAAACCGAGAAAAGCGTCAGAAAAATGAGAGAAAGGACAGGGATAAAAGATAACGATCTGTTCATAGCAACACCTCGTAGAAGAGAGCCCAGAACGTCAGGGGTTAGCAAAAGAATAGCAGTTTCAGCGCCGCTGAATGAGGAAGGCGTTAATAATATAAGGCCGCACAAGGCGGCCTTATCACGTTGCGTTATGCCGTCAGGCGGAACTTCTGCACCGAGCGCTGAAGATCTTCGGTCTGACGCTCCAGCGCCGCCGCCGCCGCGGAAACCTCCTCCACCAGCGAGGCGTTTTGCTGGGTAACACCGTCCATCTGGGTAATGGCAATTCCGACCTGCGAAATGCCCTTACTCTGCTCCTCTGAGGCCGAGGCAATTTGCTTCATAATGGTCGTCACTTCCGTCACGTCCCGCAAAATCGCATCCATGGTGGTGCCGGTATCGCCCACCAGCTTCGCCCCCTGCTCGACGCGGGACACGGAGTCAGTAATCAGCCCTTCAATCTCTTTTGCCGCATTGGCGCTGCGGCTTGCGAGGTTGCGAACTTCGCCTGCGACGACGGCAAAGCCTCGGCCCTGTTCACCCGCGCGCGCGGCTTCAACCGCCGCGTTGAGTGCCAGAATATTGGTCTGGAAGGCAATGCTGTTAATGACGTTGGTGATTTCAGCAATTTTCTTCGAGCTTTCCGAAATACCGCTCATGGTGGTCACCACCTCTTCCACCAGCGAGCCACCGCGGCTGGCGGTGGTTGAGGCTACATCGGCCAGCTGGCTTGCCTGGCGCGCGCTCTCCGCGTTCAGCTTCACCGTGGCGGTCAGCTGCTCCATGCTGGCAGCCGTCTCTTCCAGCGCCGCCGCCTGCTCTTCGGTACGGGAGGAGAGATCGTTGTTACCGCTGGAAATCTCCGTCGCGCCGCGCCAGATATTTTCACTGCCGGAGCGGATCGTGCTGACCGCTTCGCGCAGGCTGTCCTGCATGGCGCTCAGCAGCGGCACCAGTTGGCCCACGCAGTTGCGGCCGAACGGCTCGATGGGCTGGCTGAGATCACCCTGGGCAATCTGGCGGAACTGCTGGCGAATGCGATCCAGCGGTTTAACCAGCATCGCCACCAGGTAACGGTCGGTGAAGAGCAGGATCAGCAGGCCGACGATCGTGGCGATGATAATCACCGTGCGGGTCATGCTGGTCAGGCCGTCCACCACCACGCGGGTACTGTCGAGCGACTTCGCGGCAGCATTGTTAAACTCTTCAGCCGCCGCACCGAACGCGCGGCTCAGCGGTGGGGTGACGTTGTTGGCCTGCTGACGATAGCCGTCCAGCGCGCCCAGTTTCGCCTGCTGCATTTGCGGCGTCACGCCCTGTTCGAGCAGCGCCTGCCAGGCACCGATCACCCGTGAAGAGACCTGCTCATCCATTGGGCCTGGAGAAATGGCTTTCATCTCAGCCAGCTTCTTGCCCATGTTATCCAGCGCCTGCTGGGCAGAGGCCAGATCCGGCGTGCCGCCTGCGGCTTTGACTTCCATTGCGCGGCTCAGACGGGTCACAAAGCGGAAATACTGATCGTTGCCCTGGCTGAGCACCGTCATCTGCTTGACCAGCTGGCGGTCCACCTCGTTGCCATCAGAAACGCGAGACAGGGACCAGGTGCTGTACAAGCCAACACCCGCCCACATTACACAAAAGATCCCGAGAATCGTCAGCATGACGAAACGGATCGTGAAATTACGGAGCATATTCATAAGTCTTCCTTGCCGTGAGGGTGAGTTCGCCCAGAGGCGAGTACTTCTCTCGTTATCGGCAGGAAAGAGGGAAATTATAACGTTTTGTGATCATTTTTAATTAGCGTGGCTTCACTGGTCGCACAGCCGCCGTTAACCATTATCTTCGCGCTTTGTGATGTGATAAGTTCAGAATGAAAACGACGTTTCAAAAAATTATCGATAAGAAAAGGAGACATCATGTCCTGGTACCCTGCCCCTGACCGCTACGAGAATATGCAGTACCGCCACTGTGGCAAGAGTGGCCTGCGCCTGCCCGCGCTGTCGCTGGGACTGTGGCACAGCTTCGGCCATGTCCAGCCTCTTGAAGCCCAGCGGGCGCTGCTGCGCAAAGCCTTCGACCTCGGCATCACCCATTTCGATCTGGCCAATAACTACGGACCTCCGGCGGGTAGCGCGGAAGAGAATTTCGGCCGCCTGCTGCGGGAAGACTTTGCCGCGTACCGCGACGAGCTGGTGATTTCCACCAAGGCCGGTTACGACATGTGGCCGGGGCCATATGGTTCGGGCGGGTCACGCAAATATCTGCTCGCCAGCCTCGATCAGAGCCTGAAGCGCCTGGGCGTCGAATACGTGGATATTTTCTATTCCCACCGCGTGGATGAAAACACGCCGATGGAAGAGACAGCCTCTGCGCTGGCACAGGCGGTGCAGAGTGGGAAAGCGCTGTATGTGGGCATTTCCTCCTACTCAACCGGGCGCACGCAAAAAATGGCCGAGCTGCTGCGCGAGTGGAAGATCCCCCTGCTGATCCACCAGCCGTCCTATAACCTGCTCAATCGCTGGGTCGATAAGACCGGTTTGCTGGATGCGCTGGCAGCAAACGGGACCGGGTGTATCGCCTTTACCCCGCTGGCGCAGGGGCTGCTGACCGGAAAATACCTGAACGGTATTCCTGAAGATTCTCGCATGCAGCGTGAAGGCAAGAAAGTCCGCGGTCTGAACGAAAAAATGCTGACCGAAGCCAACCTGAACAGCCTGCGTTTGCTGAGTGAGATGGCGCAGGCGCGGGGTCAGACCATGGCGCAGATGGCGTTGAGCTGGTTGCTGAAAGACGCGCGCGTGACGTCAGTGTTGATTGGCGCAAGCCGCCCGGAACAGATTGAGGAGAACGTTCGGGCGCTGGATAACCTGCACTTTACTGAGGATGAACTCAAGCGGATTGACCAGCATGTCGCGGATGGAGAGTTGAATCTGTGGCAGGCGTCGTCGGATAAATAAGGCCGCACAGAGCAGTCCCCTCTCCCTTTTGGGGAGAGGGTTAGAGTGATGGGTAAGGTGTACTTTACTTCTTACTGATCTTATCCAGATACCCCATCACAAACGCAGACAGCACAAACGTCAGATGGATAATGACATACCACATCAGTTTGTTATCCGGCACGTTCTTCGCGTCCATAAACACGCGTAACAGATGGATAGAAGAGATCGCCACAATCGACGCGGCCACTTTATTCTTCAGTGACGAAGCATCCATTTTGCCCAACCAGCTGAGCTTCTCTTTACGCTCGTCGATATCCAGCTGGGAGACAAAATTCTCGTAGCCGGAAAACATCACCATCACCAGCAGTCCGCCCACCAGGGTCATATCCACCAGCGACAGCAGAACCAGAATCAAATCCGCCTCGGCAATAGAAAAAATGTTCGGCAGAACGTGCAGGATTTCCTGAAAGAACTTAATCGTCAGCGCGATAAGCGCCAGCGAAAGGCCAAAATAGACGGGGGCCAGTATCCAGCGAGAGGCGTACATGGCGTTTTCAAAAAAGCGTTCCATAAAGTCCTGTTTGCAAAAGAAACCAGCGCCCAGTATATCCCAATGGCGCTGACTGTTTGCAATAACTCACCAGTCTGGTGACTCAGACGTTGTCGGGGTTAACTTCCGGACGGGCATACTCCGGCCAGACCAGCACCACCAGCTCCGGGTAGGCTTCCAGGCTGAACTCACGAAAACACTGACGCAAATTTAATACGTCCAGATCGGAATAAGAGACCTTCTCGCCGTTAAGGCAGCGTTTTTTGATATTGTCATAATATTTATACACGGCTGAATTCAGGTCGCTACAGCGACGCTGTGCCTCAAACAGTCCTGGCGTGTCATTAATTTCCGACATTTTCATGCGTTTAATTGTCGCGTGTAAAAAGTCGATATATTCATGGTTCACCCGCCAGTACCAGACAGGTGTAACGGAGTTCATCAATACAGAGAAATGGTCTTCTCCTTCCTCTTTTGTCATGAGTTCCGGTTGCGGCGGTTCACTGGCGTCTTTCGACACTTTCGTTTTATTGAACTCCTGCATCAATAAAAGCACACCAGCGGTCAGTAATAGTAATGTGATGACCGTAAAAAAGATGCTGTTCATGGGTAGGCTCCATTTTTTTTGATTTTAAATTTGCCTCATGATATTGTCAACGAATCTCACGCCTTTACCAACCCCACCCTGTTGAAATTAAAGGAAATTAAAAATGCTGCCCGACTATCTCGTCCCGGCTAAGTACCACATTACGCCTGTGGAACAGCAACCGACGGAAGCAGAAAAAGAGGTCAGTTTCACTCAGGGGAAAAGAAAGCTCTCTGATTTCGAGCCTGATATATTAATTGGTGTTTCCCGCACCGGCAAATCCCGTAATATGTTGCTGGAAGAGCACGATCGCCATATTAAAGACCGCTTATTTCGCGCCATAAAAATTGAAGCCTTCGTCCACCTGCTGAACGATCTGCAGGCCGAAGGAGAAATAGATGCCCAGAAACTAAGTCAAATATTGGCCGAAAAAACCAAAGAAATTAACGAAGCGGGCAATGAAATTTGGCTTAACTTAATTACGCGTGAAAAAAACAACCCAATTTTTTATAGCCTGGGGGAGGATTAACGTGAAGGAAGTTAAAAACAACGACGTTTATTTGACTTTAGATGATAAGAAAAGTGATGAATTTATCTTAAAGCAAAATCTCGATGCGCTGCGAAACACAAAAAATGACGAGATGACGCGTATTACCCAGGACCTGGTATCGATCCCGGCAACGCTGGTGCGGCTGAAATGGCAGAATCGCCGTGAAATTTATCCGCTACAGGTCAAAGAAGAAATTTACGGTGCCGTGATGAACGCCATCATGGAACAGCGGCCAGAGCTGAAAGAGAAGCTTCTGGGTCGCCTCGAGGCCAATTACCAGTATCTGCTTGCCAGAGAAATCGCCACTCTGCGCCTGACGCGCAAACTGTCAGACGGTGAGTACCGCACCTCAAACGTCACCTGCGTTGCGCTTGATGAGGACGCGCTGGCGTCTGGCGCCAGCGCCCCTTCCGAACCGCAACGCTAATTAAATCTGAATACGGCAATCGCCTCTTTTAACTGCCCCGTCTGCTGCCGCTGCGCTTCAGCCACCTGCAGCGTTTGCGCTACGTGACGCACGTTCTCCTGCACGCTGGCATCGATGCTGGCAATACTGTCGTTCATCTGCGCAATGCTCGCCCGCTGCTGCTCGCTCATCTGCGACAGCTCCTCCAGAAGCGAGCGGAGCCCTTCAATGCTCTCAATGATCGACTTCATTGTCATACCGGCCTGCTCAACCTGCTCGACGCCCTGCAGCGTGGTTGCCTGCGATGCGGTCAGCAGCTGGCGAATGTCTTTTGCAGCCCCCTCGCTGCGCTGGGCCAGCACGCGCACTTCCGAGGCAACTACCGCGAAGCCTTTGCCATGTTCCCCCGCTCTGGCAGCCTCGACCGAGGCGTTGAGCGACAGGATATTGGTCTGGAACGCAATCCCGTCGATCAGCTCCAGAATGGCGTAAATGCGCTGCGACTCCTCGCGAATGTGCTCCATCGCCGCAATCGCCTGCCGTACGTTATGGCCTCCCTGCTCCGCCACGTTACTGGTACTGAATGCCACCTCCCGAACCTGGCGGGCTTTTTCACTGGTCAGGGTGGCGACAGCCCTCAGTTGTTCCATCGCACTGGCCGCCGTCGCCAGCGAACTTGCCTGGTGATCGGTACGTTCCGACAGCGCGCTGTTGCGTTGCCCTAACGCGCGGGATGCCTCCAGCAGTTGCCCAATATTGGCGCTGACCTGCTCAAGCGTGGCGCGCATGGTGCCCAGCGTCAGGCTGAACGTACGGGCAAAGGGAGACTCTGCGGGTGCCGCATCGACGGCCAGCGTGAGGTACCCCGGTTCGCGGTTGATCACCCCCGCCAGCCTTGCCACCTCGCTCGCCGAGCGGGCGTCCTGCTCCATACGAATCGCCAGCAGAACCAGGATCGCGGTCTGGACCACCACAAACAGCCCGTGGAAAACCACCATATGAAAGCCGGTGTGCATGAACACCACGACGCCGTACAGGTCGTTTTCCTGCAGATAGTTGAACACCAGGTGATGTAATGCGATGACCGCCGCCCCCATCACCAGCGGGCGCCAGTCTCGCCAGGCAAGGAGCGCGGAAAGCAGGACGAAAACCGAGAAATGGTATTCGGTTTCACCTTCGCCCAGATGAATCAGCAGCGCGGAAAATGCCATTAGCACAAACGCAGAGCTCAGGCGGAGTAACAGCGCGCCGGGGAACACCATCGTCAGCAGCGTCGATAAACAGGCCAGAGAGGTGCCAACAATCGCCCCCTGCATGATGTTTTCGTTGATATAGCCCACGCCCAGCGAGATGGCCCACAGCGACCAGATGAGCACCAGTATTAGCCTGTCGGCGCGTCGTCGAATGGCAGAAAGCGAAAACAGATCGTTTTGAGGCGCGTGCGGATACAGCCATGTCATCGTAGCCATAGGGAGTCTCTTGCTGTGCAGGTGAAAAGATCCTTCGAAGAAGGACTGTTTTTATTATCTTTTTTTAAGCGTAGTGGGGATATTCCACGACGCCATTTCAGCAAAAGATATATTTTAATGGCGCAGCCGAATACTGATATTTACTTAACTATCAATACATTATTAACGTTGGCTTTATTGATAAAGAAATATGAAGAATGGGGATATACAGCAGAAAATAATAACCATGTTGCGTGGCAGAAAACAAAAAAGCTGGCTTTCGCCAGCTTTCGTTCTATTTTTTGGCCGCTTTCTCTTCGCCGACCAGCCCAATCTTCAGGTAACCCGCCTGATGCAGCGTGTCCATTACCTTCATCATGGTTTCATAATCCACGGTTTTATCCGCACGGAAGAAGACCGTAGTGTCTTTCTTACCGCCGGTAAGCTGATCCAGCGCCGGGATGACAGAGTCGGCCGTTACCGGGTCGTTGCCAAGGAACATGGATTTATCGGCCTTCACGGACAGATAGACAGGCTTTTCCGGACGCGGCTGCGGCTGGCTGGACGAGGCCGGCAGATTCACCTTCACGTCGACCGTGGCCAGCGGCGCGGCCACCATGAAGATAATCAGCAGAACCAGCATGACGTCGATAAACGGCGTCACGTTGATCTCATGCATTTCGCCGTTATCGTCCAGATTTTCGTTTAGACGCATCGCCATAATATCAACCCACGCGCAGTTTGGACGCCGCGTGCACCGGCTTAACGGCGCTGGCATTCAGGTCGAGATCGCGACTCTGCAGCAGCAGTACCTGCGCGGCAACGTCACCGAGCGTCGCTTTGTAGCTGCCAATCATACGCGCGAAGATGTTGTAGATAACCACCGCCGGAATCGCCGCGACCAGACCAATCGCCGTCGCCAGCAGCGCTTCTGCGATACCCGGGGCCACAACCGCCAGGTTGGTGGTTTGAGTCTGCGCGATACCGATAAAGCTGTTCATGATGCCCCAGACCGTACCGAACAGACCGATAAACGGTGAGATCGCGCCGATGGTCGCCAGATAACCATTACCGCGCCCCATGTGTCGGCCAACGGCCGCCACGCGACGCTCCAGACGGAAACCGGTACGTTCTTTGATGCCTTCGTTATCTTCACTGCCCGCGGAGAGTTCCAGCTCGTTCTGTGCTTCATTCACCAGCAGGGTAGTCAGGCTTTTCGCGTGGAAGGATGAGGTCATATCTGAAGCCTGATCCAGAGAGCGGGCTTCTGCCAGTTGTTGCTGTTCCCGCTTGAGGCGACGCTTCTGCGAAAGCAGCTCGGCGCTCTTGCTGAAGAAGATAGCCCAGGTGACAACGGACGCCAGAATCAGGCCGATCATCACAATCTTAACCACGATGTCAGCATGCTGATACATGCCCCAAACGGAGAGATCCGCCTGCATCAAATTATTACCCACTCTGTATCTCCAGGACGCAAATCACAAAATCTGAACGTAATAATATCAAAACGTCGTCGAATTGATAGTAGTTCTCATTAGTATTTGCATAGTGCCGCAATTTTCGTTCACATTCCTTGCGCTTACGCAGTAAAAATTTCTTATGCGGTTTTTTGCTAATATTTTCTGCTTATTCGATAAGCCTGCGGGTGCAGTTTTTTCCAATCGTGGTAGTCTGGACGTCCAGACGTATAAAAACAGGGTTAGCGAACATGACAACGAAGCATCTTGATACCACGCTGGTACAGGCAGGACGCAGCAAAAAATATACCCAGGGATCGGTTAACAGCGTGATTCAACGCGCCTCCTCGCTGGTGTTTGACACCGTTGAGGAGAAAAAAATCGCCACGCGCAACCGCGCAAAAGGCGGGCTGTTTTATGGCCGTCGCGGCACGCTAACCCATTTTTCTCTGCAGGAAGCGATGTGCGAGCTGGAAGGCGGCGCAGGCTGCGCGCTGTTCCCGTGCGGGGCGGCGGCGGTCGCCAATACCATTCTGGCGTTTGTGGAACAGGGCGACCATATCCTGATGACCAACACCGCCTATGAACCCAGCCAGGACTTCTGTACCAAAATCCTCAGCAAGCTCGGCGTGACGACCGGCTGGTTCGACCCGCTGATTGGTGAAGGTATTGCCGAACTTATTCAGCCAAACACGCGCATTGTGTTCCTGGAATCGCCGGGGTCACTCACCATGGAAGTCCACGACGTGCCGGCTATCGTGAAGGCCGTGCGCAGTAAAGCGCCAGAGGCGATCGTTATGATCGACAACACCTGGGCGGCAGGCGTGCTGTTCAAAGCGCTGGACTTCGACATTGATATTTCGATTCAGGCGGCGACGAAGTACCTGATTGGCCACTCTGACGGGATGATTGGCACCGCGGTCTCCAACGCGCGCTGCTGGGATCAGCTGCGTGAAAATGCCTACCTGATGGGCCAGATGGTGGATGCCGACACGGCCTACATGACCAGCCGCGGACTTCGCACGCTGGGCGTTCGCCTGCGTCAGCACCATGAAAGCAGTCTGATGGTGGCCGAATGGCTGGCGCAGCATCCGCAGGTTGAGCGCGTGAATCATCCCGCGCTACCCGGTAGTAAAGGCCATGCGTTCTGGCAGCGTGACTTTACAGGCAGCAGCGGGTTGTTCTCGTTCGTGCTGAAAAAACGGCTGAATAATGACGAGCTGGCCAGCTATCTGGATAATTTTACCCTCTTCAGCATGGCCTACTCGTGGGGCGGTTTTGAATCCCTGATCCTGGCTAACCAGCCGGAACAGATTGCGGCCCTGCGCCCCGGTGGCGACGTGGACTTCAGCGGTACCCTGATTCGACTGCATATTGGTTTAGAAAATGTTGACGATCTGATTGCGGATTTAGCAGCAGGGTTCGAGCGTATCGTGTAGAGTGCTGGCTGAAAATGTACTCCCTGGACGCTTTTGTGGACGCCGCAAGCGGAAAAGTCTGCATGAGTTGCGCCCGGGATCAAACCCGACGGGCGAATAAGGGAGTACAATAGCGCTATATCTGCTGTTCCACAGGAAAGTCCATGGCTGTTATTCAAGATATTATCGCGGCGCTCTGGCACCACGATTTTGCCGCGCTGGCGGATCCTCACGTCGTCGGTATCGTCTATTTCGTGATGTTCGCAACTCTGTTTCTGGAAAATGGATTACTGCCAGCCTCGTTTTTACCCGGTGACAGCCTGCTTTTACTTGCCGGGGCATTAATCGGTAAAGGCGTCATGGACTTCACGCCAACGATGGTTATCCTGACCTCCGCTGCCAGCCTGGGCTGCTGGCTGAGCTATCTGCAGGGCCGCTGGCTGGGGAACACGCGCGTCGTCAAAAGCTGGCTGGCGCAGCTGCCGCATAAATATCATCAGCGTGCGACCTGCATGTTTGACCGGCACGGCCTCCTGGCGCTGCTGGCCGGACGTTTCCTCGCGTTCGTTCGCACCCTTCTGCCGACGATGGCGGGCATTTCCGGTCTGTCGAACCGCCGCTTCCAGTTCTTCAACTGGCTGAGCGCCCTGCTGTGGGTTGGCGTGGTCACAACGCTCGGCTACGCGCTGAATATGATCCCCTTCGTGAAACACCACGAAGATCAGGTAATGACCTTCCTGATGGTGCTGCCGATGTTCCTGCTGGTGGCGGGTCTGGTGGGAACCATCGCGGTGGTGATTAAGAAGAAGTACTGCAGCGCATAATTCAACAAAGCCGGGTGGCGCTATCGCTTACCCGGCCTACGTTTTTCGTCAGACTCCCTGCATCGTTCTTATACGTGACGCATCCTCTCCCGGCGTGACGCCGAAATAGCGCTTAAACTCCCGACTGAACTGCGAGGCACTTTCATAGCCCACCCGCATCGCCGCCGCGCTGGCCTTCATGCCGTCGTGGATCATCAGCATCCGCGCCTTATGCAGCCGGTAGGTTTTGAGGTACTGCAGCGGCGAGGTGCTGGTCACCGATTTAAAGTTATGGTGAAACGCCGAGACGCTCATGTTCGCTTCCGCCGCCAGCTGGTCGACGCTGAGGTTCTCCGTGTACTGGCTTTCGATACGCTTGAGCACGCGGCTTATCAGGCTGAAGTGGGTCTGTCGGCTCACCAGAGCGAGTAACGCGCCACCGCCCGGGCCCAGCAGCACGTGGTAGAGGATCTCGCGGACGATCTGCTTGCCCAGAATGCGCGCGTCCAGCGGCCTCTCCATCACATCCAGCAGACGCTCAATGGCGCAGAGGATCTCTTCCGACAGCGTCGCCGAGTTAATCCCGCTCGACGCCATAGAAGGCTGGAAGAGTTCATCTTCGCCAATCTCCATCAGCAGCTCCTGCAACTGAAGGATGTCGACATTGACGCGAATACCCGCCAGCGGAACCGCCTCTGTCGCGAAGGTTTCACATTCAAAGGGTAAAGGTACCGTCAGAAGCAGATATTCATTGGTGTCGTAGCGGAACACGCGCTCGTTGATATAGCCAATTTTATGGCCCGAGAAGAGAAAAACGATGCCCGGCTGGTACATGACCGGCGTGCGCGTCCCCGGCTGCGTGCCATAGAGCAGGCGAATGTCCGGCAGCAGCTCGCTGGCACGATTTTCATTATCTATCAATCTCTTAATCTGCACAGTGAGCTGCTGGCAGATAGCCTCACGGTTCATCTTGCGTTACTCCGGGTGCGGTTTTCGACGTTGACAGTGTGCGTTGTTTTCCGCGCTTTCTCCAGCGCTCTGTAGAAATGGGCAAGACATCGGCAGGAATGTGCATTGAGGGCGTAGCCCCGGATCGCCACAATGAGCAGCATCAGGTCGCCCTCTGCGCACCACGGTTTTTCACCCACTAAAGGGAACGAGCAATGAACAACTTTAATCTCCACACCCCAACCCGCATTCTGTTTGGTAAAGACGCTATCGCTGACCTGCGCGCACAGATCCCTGCTGACGCCCGCGTGCTGATCACCTACGGTGGCGGCAGCGTGAAAAAAACCGGCGTGCTGGATCAGGTTTACAGCGCGCTGGACGGTCTGGACGTGCGTGAGTTCGGCGGCATTGAGCCAAACCCGTCCTACGAAACGCTGATGAATGCGGTAAAAATCGCCCGCGAAGAAAACGTCACCTTCCTGCTGGCGGTCGGCGGCGGCTCCGTGCTGGACGGTACCAAATTCATCGCCGCTGCGGCGCACTACGCTGACGGCATCGATCCGTGGCACATTCTGGAAACCCGCGGCAGCGACATCAAAAGCGCCATCCCGATGGGATCCGTGCTGACCCTGCCAGCGACGGGTTCTGAATCCAACAAGGGTGCGGTGATCTCCCGTAAAACCACCGGTGACAAGCAGGCCTTCATGAACGAACACGTTCAGCCTGTGTTCGCCATTCTGGATCCGGTTTACACCTACACCCTGCCAGCGCGTCAGGTGGCGAACGGCGTGGTCGATGCCTTTGTACATACCGTTGAGCAGTACGTCACGTATCCGGTGAATGCCAAAATTCAGGATCGCTTCGCGGAAGGCATTCTGCTGACGCTCGTCGAAGAGGGTCCGAAAGCGCTGAAAGAGCCGGAAAACTACGACGTTCGCGCCAACGTGATGTGGGCGGCTACACAGGCGCTGAATGGCCTGATCGGCGCTGGCGTGCCGCAGGACTGGGCAACCCATATGCTGGGCCACGAGCTGACGGCGATGCACGGTCTGGATCATGCGCAGACGCTGGCCGTTGTGCTGCCTGCACTGTGGAACGAAAAACGCGACACCAAACGCGCCAAACTGCTGCAGTACGCTGAGCGCGTGTGGAACATTACCGAGGGTTCTGACGACGCGCGCATTGATGCTGCCATCGAAGCGACCCGCAGCTTCTTTGAAGGTCTGGGCGTGCCAACGCGTCTGTCTGGCTACGGCCTCGACGGTAGCTCCATCCCAGCCCTGCTGGCGAAACTCGAAGAGCACGGCATGACCCATCTGGGCGAGCACGGCGACATCACGCTGGACGTCAGCCGTCGTATTTACGAGGCGGCACGCTAAGCGTTTTTGTCCCCCCGACTTTCGTTTTTTGACATTTCGTCCAGACTTAATGCACACCCCATCGCCGGAGTCTCCCTCCGGCGATGCGCACCTGAAGGAGGAAAAATGGCAAACCAAACCGTAATCAAGCTGCAGGACGGCAACGTGATGCCCCAGTTGGGGCTAGGTGTATGGAAAGCCGGTAACGACGAGGTCGTCTCCGCCATTCATAAAGCCCTGGAAGTCGGCTACCGGTCGATTGACACCGCCGCCGCGTACAAAAACGAGGACGGCGTAGGTACCGCACTGGCCAGCGCCGGTGTCCCTCGCGATGAGTTGTTCATCACCACGAAACTGTGGAATGACGATCAAAAGCGTCCCCGCGAAGCCCTGCAGGAGAGCCTGGAGAAACTCCAGCTCGATTTCGTCGACCTGTATCTGATGCACTGGCCGGTTCCGGCCATCGACCATTACGTTGATGCCTGGAAAGGGATGATTGAACTGCAGAAAGAGGGGCTGGTGAAAAGTATCGGCGTCTGTAACTTCCTGGTTCATCACCTGCAGCGGCTGATTGACGAGACGGGCGTCGCGCCCGTCATTAACCAGATCGAACTGCACCCGCTGCTGCAGCAGCGGCAGCTTCATGCCTGGAACGCCACGCATAAAATCCAGACCGAGTCCTGGAGTCCGCTGGCGCAGGGTGGCCAGGGCGTGTTCGATCAAAAAATTATCCGCGAACTGGCGGATAAATATGGCAAAAGCCCGGCGCAAATCGTCATTCGCTGGCATCTGGACAACGGCCTGGTGGTGATCCCGAAATCGGTCACGCCATCGCGCATCGCCGAGAACTTCGACGTCTGGGATTTCCGGCTGGACAAAGATGAGCTGGGCGAGATTGCGAAGCTGGATAAGGGCATGCGGCTTGGGCCAGACCCGGATCAGTTTGGCGGATAATACTTAAAACGAGCCCGGTCTTCCGCCGGGCTCGTTTTAATTTATAAACCGGACTGACATCTCGCTTCTCCGGGAAGATCAGGTAATGTGCAAATAACGTTGTACGCTTTCCCTTCCAGTTTATGTGGCCCACCGAGACCGCCGCCTACTTCTGCACGATATTCCTTTCCGTTGACGCTTATCTGGAGCGGGGTGTGATAAATCCAGTCCATCGGACCTATTGGCAGAAAAAAGATCCACTCATGCTGGCTCTGAAAAGCAAAACGACCGTTGTCGTCAGAAAGCGTTTGCTCCCTCTCTAATGTTATTTTAGCGCCCGGGACTGGCTTACCTGCGCTGTCGATTAGACGTCCTTCCACTTCTGGCTGTGTCTGGCGGTGCATTACACAACCGCATAACGTAAGGCCAATCAGCATCGCTCCTGTTAACTTCCTAATTTTCATTTTGGGCCTCCTACCCTTATGCAGAAAAAAGCCGGGTGGCGGCTGCGCCTTACCCGGCCTACGCGCTGACCTGTAGGCCCGGTAAGCGCTAGCGCCACCGGGCTTTGTTACAGGTTTAACCGATCTTACGTTTTACGTTCTTCTTCATTCCCGCTCCACCGTTCGAACGCTGATGCACAATCGGCGTGTGCTTGGTCAGCGCCGGGCGCGTATTGCGGTTCTGGCGACGCGCTTCGCGCATCTCCTCCAGCGTCGGGGCCGGTACCAGACAGTCGCGGCGCGAGCCGATCAGGTGTTTTTTACCCATCTCTTCCAGCGCCTGGCGGATCAGCGGCCAGTTTTTCGGATCGTGGTAACGCAGCAGCGCCTTGTGCAGACGACGCTGTTTATCCCCTTTCGGCACCACCACCTCTTCACTCTTGTAGCCAATCTTACTCAGCGGGTTCTTGCCGGTGTAATACATGGTCGTCGAGTTGGCGAGCGGTGACGGATAGAAGTTCTGCACCTGATCCAGGCGGAAGCGGCGCTGCTTCAGCCACAGCGCCAGGTTGACCATATCCTCATCACGCGTGCCCGGGTGCGCGGAGATGAAGTACGGGATCAGATACTGCTCTTTGCCCGCCTGCTTCGAGTAGGTGTCAAACAGCTCTTTAAAGCGGTCATAGCTGCCCATGCCCGGCTTCATCATCTTCGACAGCGGGCCTTCTTCGGTATGCTCTGGCGCAATCTTCAGATAGCCGCCGACGTGGTGCGTCGCCAGCTCTTTGATGTAGCGCGGATCTTCCACGGCAATGTCATAACGTACCCCGGACGCGATGAGGATCTTCTTGATGCCCTTCAGATCGCGCGCGCGTCGGTAGAGGTTAATCGTTGGCTCGTGGTTGGTATCCATGTGCTCGCAAATGCTCGGATAGACGCAGGAGAGACGGCGGCAGGTTTGCTCCGCGCGCGGCGACTTGCAGCGCAGCATATACATGTTCGCGGTTGGGCCGCCAAGATCGGAAATCACGCCGGTAAAGCCCGGTACGGTGTCGCGAATGGCTTCGATCTCGTTGATGATCGACTCTTCCGAACGGCTCTGAATGATGCGCCCCTCGTGCTCGGTAATGGAGCAGAAGGAGCACCCGCCGAAGCAGCCGCGCATGATGTTGATCGAGAAGCGGATCATCTCATACGCCGGGATACGGGCGTTGCCGTACGCCGGGTGCGGCACGCGCTTGTACGGCAGCGCAAAGACGCTGTCCATCTCTTCGGTGGAGAGCGGGATGGCCGGCGGGTTGATCCAGATAAAGCGCTCGCCGTGCTTCTGCATCAGCGCGCGGGCGCAGCCCGGGTTGGTTTCATGGTGCAGAATACGGGACGCATGGGCGTAGAGCACCTTGTCGGCTTTCACCTTCTCATAGGACGGCAGCAGCACATAGGTCTTTTCCCACGGCTTCGGGCGCGGCGGCTGCACGACGATAGCCTTCGCTTCCGCTTTCTTTGGCTCTACCGGTTTGTTATCGGCACACGGCAGATCGTCGCCATACGGGTGTGGGATCGGGTCGATTTTGCCCGGCATATCGATGATGCGGGAATCCACGCCGCGCCAGCCCGGCAGCGCCTCTTTTACCATGATCGCGGTATTGCGCACGTCGCGGATGCTGTTCACCGGCTCGCCCTGTGACAGACGGTGCGCCACTTCCACCAGCGGACGCTCGCCGTTTCCGTAAATCAGCATGTCGGCTTTGGAATCCACCAGCACCGAGCGGCGCACGGTATCAGACCAGTAATCGTAGTGTGCGGTACGGCGCAGGCTCGCCTCGATACCGCCCAGGATCACCGGCACGTCTTTCCAGGCTTCTTTGCAGCGCTGGGTATAGACGAGGGTCGCGCGGTCCGGACGTTTGCCCGCCACGTTATCCGGCGTGTAGGCGTCGTCATGACGCAGCTTACGGTCGGCGGTATAGCGGTTGATCATCGAGTCCATGTTGCCTGCGGTCACGCCGAAGAACAGGTTGGGTTTACCCAGACGCATAAAGTCGTCTTTGCTGTTCCAGTCAGGCTGGGAGATGATCCCCACACGGAAGCCCTGCGCTTCAAGCATACGGCCACAGATGGCCATGCCGAAGCTCGGGTGGTCAACGTAGGCATCGCCCGTGACCAGAATGATGTCGCAGCTGTCCCAGCCCAGTTGGTCCATCTCTTCCCGGGACATCGGCAGGAACGGCGCCGGTCCAAAGCAGGCCGCCCAGTACTGGGGCCAGGAGAAGAGGTCACGATCCGGCTGGATCAGGGAAATTGCGCTCATAATGCTTCCGAAGAAAAAATAGACAAAAGGGCGGGGATTATACGCTGGATCATTGTGGGAAATGAAGGGGTATTATGCGGGCTGTTGCCCTCACCCCAACCCTCTCCCACAGGGAGAGGGAGAAAAGCATTTTACGGTGCCGGGTTGACCAGCATTTGACCCACCGACCCCCTGTCCATCATCTCCAGCGTCTGGCTGTGGAACAGGAACGGGAAGTGCGGCCACGAAGGCTGGCCGTAGTAGACGAGCAGTTCCACCTGACCGTCCACCCAGACGGTATCTTTCCAGCCGCGATCTTCCGGGAACGGCATCGCGCCGTTGACGTTGCGGATCAGGAACGACACTCCTTCAATATGGAACGACTGCGGCATATCTGAACGCACCGTCCAGCGCTCCCAGGTGCCCTGCTGCGCGGTGATGTCAATACGGTTGACGTCCCACAGCGCGCCGTTGATGCCCGGGTCGTCGCCCAGGCTGATATCGCGGCTGCGCACCGGCGAGCCGCTCATGATCTCCTGCGGCAGCAGACGCATGGGCAGGCTATCGGTCACCAGCGGCAGCAGGCCGGTTGGGCGCAGGGTCAGCACCAGGGTCGAGACAAGTATACTCGACGGTTCAAAGAACCCGCGAATGCGGTCGACAATGCTGGCCGCTTCACCGCAGGTGACAGACACTTCATCCCCGTTGGTCATATCAATGAGAATTTCGCGACGCTCACCCGGCGCGAGCGCCAACTGTTTGACGGACACCGGCGCCGGTAAAAAGCCCTGATCGCCGGAGATCACGTGCAGCGGACGGCCATCGCTCATCTGCAGCTGATAGCGGCGCGAGTTAGACGCGTTGAGCAGGCGCAGGCGCACCCAGCCACGGGACACTTCGACATACGGGCTCTGCGCGCCGTTAACCAGCAGCGTATCGCCGACGAAACCACCGCTGCCCGGCTCGCTGTATTCCGGCGTGCCGAAATTATCCAGACGTTTGTCCTGGATGATAATCGGGAAGTCATCCACACCGTAGTGGTTCGGGATCGGCAGGGATTTGCTGACTTCATCTTCCACCAGCCACATGCCGGCCAGGCCGTTATAGACCTGCTGCGCCGTGCGGTTAGGCGTGTTGGCGTGATACCACAGGGTTGCCGCACTCTGGCGAATCGGCAGAACGGGCGCCCAGTCGGCACTGGGTGACATCATGCGCGCCGCGCCGCCAATCAGCGGGCCAGGCACCTGCAGGCCGCTGATGGTCATGGCGACATTTTCAGGGGTACGGTTACTGTAGATGAGCTTAACGTCATCGCCATTCCACACGCGTATGGTCGGCCCAAGGTAACGTCCGTTAATGCCCCAGACCGGCGCACGCGTCCCCTGGGTAAAGGACCAGTGGCTGCGCTGCAGCGTCAGGAAAAGCGGCTGACCGCGACGGGATTCAATGAGTGGCGGAATAGGCAGCGGCTGTTGCTGCCCGGCGGCGCTGGCTGTCAGCGGCATCGCACCCGCACAAAGGGCGATCCCCGAAGCCTGAATAAACTGACGCCGACTGAGTGACATATAAGCTCCATCTGAAACGACTAACAACGCGGGAATTCGTTTTCCCTTCAACGCCGGATTAAATCTTACCGGCGGCTTCTCTCTCTGCGACTTCTTTGTCGAGCAGCGCAATATGCTCAGCCATCAGATCACGGCAGTGCGCAGCCAGCTCGCGCACCTGATCTTTACCGTATTTGCTGGTATCGACGGGTGGCAGCATTTCGACAATCACCAGCCCGTTATTCAGGCGGTTAAGATTAATCTTATTCGAAGTATTGGAAACGCACACAGGAATAATTGGAACACCTGCCGCAATTGCGGCATGAAACGCACCGGTTTTAAACGGCAGCAGGCCGCGGCCGCGGCTACGCGTCCCTTCCGGGAACATCCAGATTGAGATCCGACGCTTTTTAAAATGATTCACCACTTCCGCAATGGTGCTGTGCGCTTTTGCACGGTTATTACGGTCAATCAGCAGGTTACCGGTAAGCCAGTACAGCTGACCAAAAAACGGGATCCACAGCAGGCTTTTTTTGCCCACCGTCACGGTCGGTGGAAGCACGATATTAGAGGCCGTCACCATATCGTAGTTGTTCTGATGGTTGGCGATATAGATGGCGTTACCGAAATTCTCCGCACCTTCCGGGAGACGTTTTTCAACTTTCAGACCAAACAGCGGCGCAAGACGCCCGAACATATGGCCAAAGGTGGCGACATGCTTCGGATTACGCGGGCTGAACAGGCAGTAAATAGAGCCGAAAATACAGACCAGAATGCAGTAGATAACGGTAAGAATAAGACGAACAATATATAGCATAGCGACCTCTGAAGCCCTAACAGCTGACAATTATACTTCACCTGTGGCCAGGTAAGGACTTTATTACGAGCGCGTATTGTTAATCGCAACGCACGAATTAACAACGATTTTACGGGAAATTTTATTGAAATTCCCCCTCAGGACAGAGGGGGATATCACGACATTACTCTTCGCTGTTACCCGCAGCGCTGCGTGCAGGAGAGTCAATCTCCACGCGATCGATACGCTGCAGACCGCGCATCAGCGAGCCGCGGCGACCGCGCTCACCCACCACCTTCTGCAGCTCTTCCGGACGAAGCTTGATTTTGCGCTTGCCGACGTGAATGGTCAGGGTGCTCTGCGGCGGCAACAGGAAGAGGTGCGCCAGGCCATCTTCGCCTTTCGCGGCCTCCGCCGACGGGATATTGATGATCTTGTTGCCCTTGCCTTTAGACAGCTCAGGCAGATCGCTGACCGGGAACATCAGCATGCGTCCGGCGGTGGTGATCGCCAGCAGCATGTCGCTTTCGTTCTCGATCACCAGCGGAGCCATCACGTGAGCGTTGTCCGGCAGGCTAATCAGCGCCTTACCGGCACGGTTGCGGGAAACCAGATCGTTGAAGGTACAGATAAAGCCGTAGCCCGCATCAGACGCCAGCAGCAACTTCTGGTCATCGGCTTCCATCAGCATATGGTCAACCGTCGCGCCCGGCGGCAGCGTCAGCTTACCAGTAAGCGGCTCGCCCTGCCCACGCGCGGAAGGCAGCGTGATCGGGTCAATGGCGTAGCTGCGCCCGGTGGAGTCGATAAACGCCACCGGCTGGTTGCTCTTGCCTTTCACCGCCGCTTTAAAGCTGTCGCCCGCTTTGTAGCTGAGCCCCGGCGCGTCGATATCGTGGCCTTTGGCGCTGCGCACCCAGCCGCTCTGCGACAGGACAATGGTCACCGGCTCGGACGGCTGCATGTCGTGCTCGTTCATCGCCTTCGCTTCTTCGCGCTCGTGCAGCGGAGAACGACGGTCGTCGCCAAACGCGTCGGCATCGGCCTGCAGCTCTTTCTTCAGCAGGGTATTCATCTTGCGTTCGGACGCGAGGATCGCCTGCAGCTGATCGCGCTCTTTTTCCAGCTCGTTCTGCTCGCCGCGGATCTTCATCTCTTCCAGTTTGGCGAGATGGCGCAGCTTCAGTTCAAGGATCGCTTCGGCCTGGGTTTCGCTGATGCCAAAGCGCGACATCAGGGCGGGCTTCGGCTCGTCCTCGGTACGGATGATCTCAATCACCTCGTCGATATTGAGGAACGCCACCAGCAAACCTTCAAGGATATGCAGGCGCTTAAGCACTTTCTCGAGACGATGGTTCAGACGACGGCGTACCGTATCGCGGCGGAATGTCAGCCATTCGGTGAGGATCTCCAGCAGGTTTTTCACCGCCGGGCGTCCGTCGAGGCCGATCATGTTCAGGTTGATGCGATAGCTTTTTTCCAGATCGGTGGTGGCAAACAGGTGGTTCATCACCTGCTCCATGTCCACGCGGTTGGAGCGCGGCACAATCACCAGACGGGTCGGGTTCTCGTGGTCCGATTCGTCGCGCAGGTCGTCGACCATCGGCAGCTTTTTATTGCGCATCTGAGAGGCGATCTGCTCCAGCACTTTGGCACCGGAAACCTGATGTGGCAGCGCGGTGATGACCACGGCGCCGTCTTCTTTATTCCACACCGCACGCATGCGTACGGAGCCGCGACCGTTCTGGTAGATTTTGCGGATTTCCGCGCGCGAGGTGATGATTTCGGCTTCGGTCGGGAAATCCGGACCCTGCACGATATCCAGCAGATCGTCGAGCGAGGCTTTCGGCTGCTCAATCAGGGTGATGGCGGCTTTCGCCACTTCACGCAGGTTGTGCGGCGGAATGTCCGTCGCCATACCGACCGCAATCCCGGTGGTGCCGTTCAGCAGGATATTCGGCAGACGCGCAGGCAGCATCTTCGGCTCCTGCAGCGTACCGTCGAAGTTCGGTACCCAGTCAACGGTCCCCTGCCCCAGCTCGCCCAGCAGCACTTCGGCATATTTAGAGAGGCGGGATTCGGTATAACGCATCGCCGCGAAGGATTTCGGATCGTCCGGCGCCCCCCAGTTCCCCTGACCATCCACCAGCGGGTAGCGGTAAGAGAACGGCTGGGCCATCAGCACCATCGCTTCATAACAGGCGCTGTCGCCGTGCGGATGGTATTTACCCAGCACGTCACCGACGGTACGGGCGGATTTCTTGAACTTGGCGGTGGCGTTCAGCCCCAGCTCGGACATCGCATACACGATGCGGCGCTGAACGGGCTTCAGGCCATCCCCGATAAACGGCAACGCCCTGTCCATGATGACGTACATGGAGTAGTTCAGGTAGGCGTTTTCCGTGAATTCATGTAGCGCGAGGCGCTCTGCCATATCGCTCATTACGTGTGATTCCTCAACTCAGAAACCGAAGGGTTTCAGGCAATATTGCCGCAGATACTACCCTATCTGACGAGTTGAGTCACAAAGAAAAAGGGCCGCTTATGCGGCCCTTTCCGGGTTATTTGTTCAGCTTAATGACCTGCTTCACGTCGATTTCAAAATCGTTCCACTCTTTATCGACCTTGCCCTGGATTTCCACTTTATCCTGAGGGCTGACGGTCACGCCGTTCCAGCGCTTGTGGTCAATTTCCACGTTCACCGTGCCGGTCTCATCGCGGAAGGTGTAGCGGTCATCGGACAGGCGCTGGGTGATGTTCCCGCGCAGCTTCACCCAGCTGTCGTCCTTCATCTCTTTTACCTTCACCGCGGTGGTGAGGTTGGCGTCGTTATCGACAAAACCGCCTGCCTGCGTTTGGGTCTGGGTCTGTGCGGCAGACGGGCCGTTAAATCCGCCCTGCGCGGCAAAAACGGGGGCAGTGGTCATCATCATGATGGCGGCAATAGCAGCGAATTTTTTCATATTAACTCTCCCTTTAATCTGGTTTCGCAGTCCATTAAACAGGGTAATCCTTAACAACTTCTTAAGGGAAAAATTTATTTATTATTGCTGTACAGCAGGCGCTTACAGAGGGTTTACTGACGACATCAAGGAGGGAATATGCGCATTTTACTGGTAGAAGACGACACGTTAATCGGCGACGGTATCAGGGCGGGTTTAAGCAAAATGGGCTTTAGCGTGGACTGGTTTACCGACGGCAAAACCGGTCAGGCCGCGCTCGCGTCTGCGCCCTACGATGCCGTGGTGCTGGATCTGACGCTGCCGGAAATCGACGGTCTGGACATCCTGCGCGCGTGGCGCGAAAGCGGGCGCAGCGAGCCGGTATTGATCCTGACCGCGCGGGATGCGCTTAACCAGCGCGTGGAGGGGCTGCGTCTTGGCGCGGATGATTATCTCTGCAAGCCGTTCGCGCTGATTGAAGTGGGTGCCCGCCTTGAGGCGCTGGTCCGCCGCAGCCACGGCCAGACGCATAGCGAGCTACGCCACGGCAAGATCACGCTCGATCCGACCCGACTCGTCGCCACGCTGGACGGTGAACCGCTGACGCTGAAGCCGAAAGAGTTCGCGCTGCTTGAACTGCTGATGCGCAATGCAGGCCGCGTGCTCCCTCGCAAGACGATTGAGGAAAAACTGTATACCTGGGATGACGACGTCTCCAGCAACGCGGTAGAAGTCCACGTTCATCACCTGCGCCGCAAGCTTGGCAGCGAGTTTATCCGCACCGTGCACGGCATCGGCTATACCCTGGGTGACGCATGAAGCTGACGCAACGCCTGAGCCTGAAGCTGCGCCTGACGCTCCTCTTTTTAGCGCTCTCCCTGACGGCATGGTTTGCCGCCAGCCTGGTGGCCTGGCAGCAGACCACCCACAAGCTGGATAAGCTCTTCGACACGCAGCAGATGCTGTTTGCCAAACGGCTGCTGACGATGGATCTTGACGAGATCCGCGCCCCCGAACGGATGCGCGAGATCCCGAAAAAAGTGAAGCATGGCCGTCTCGATGACGACGCACTGGCTTTCGCCATTTACGCTGTCGACGGCAAAATGCTACTGAACGACGGCGAGAACGGGCGCGATATTCCGTACCACTATCGCCGCGACGGATTTGCTAACGGGCAGCTCCAGGACGACAACGACGAATGGCGTTTCCTGTGGCTGACCTCACCCGACGGGAAGTACCGCGTGGTGGTCGGTCAGGAGTGGGAGTACCGCCAGGATATGGCGCTGGACGTGGTCAGCTCGCAGCTCACGCCCTGGCTGGTGGCGCTGCCCGTGATGCTGCTCTTGCTGATTCTCCTCCTGAGCCGGGAGCTGAGGCCGCTGAAAAAGCTGGCGCAGACCCTGCGCTCCCGCTCGCCGGATGCGACCGAGGCGCTTGTGCTTCAGGGCGTCCCCACGGAAGTGCGCCCCCTGCTCGACTCGCTGAATCACCTCTTCGCGCGTACCCAGGAGATGATGACACGCGAGCGCCGATTTACGTCCGACGCGGCCCACGAGCTGCGCAGCCCGCTGGCGGCCCTGAAGGTGCAAACTGACGTGGCGCAGCTCTCGCAGGACGATCCGCAGGCGCGGGAAAGAGCGCTGGCGCAGCTGCATGCGGGAATCGACCGCGCTTCCCGGCTGGTGGACCAACTCCTCACGCTGTCGCGTCTGGACTCGCTGGACAACCTGGACGATGTCGAACCGATAACGCTTGCCGATTTACTGCAGTCGGCGGTGCTGGATATCTGGCATCCGGCGCAGCAGGCAGGAATTGATATTCGCCTCAACAACCATGCCCCGCAGGTCAAGCGTCAGGGACAGCCCCTGCTGCTCAGCCTGCTGGTGCGCAACCTGCTGGACAATGCCATCCGCTACAGTCCGCGCGGCAGCGTGGTGGACGTTACGCTGGACGCGCGTAGCTTTAGCGTGCAGGACAACGGTCCCGGCGTTGACCCCGAGGTGCTGGCGCGCATCGGCGAGCGTTTTTATCGTCCACCGGGCCAGAACGCCACGGGCAGCGGGCTGGGACTCTCTATCGTCAGGCGCATTGCCGCGCTGCACGGAATGCGCGTCTCGCTGAGCAATGCGGCGGAAGGCGGCTTTGAGGTGAAGGTCAGCTGGTAACGGATTATTGCATCTCCAGCAAAAGACTTTGCACATTTTGCTCATTTTTCCGCTCCGTCCTCGCGCGTAGAATACCCGGCATACTCTCATCGTCGAGGACAAAAAATGAGCAACATTCTGATTATTAACGGTGCAAAAGAATTTGCGCATTCTAAAGGCCAGCTGAATGACACCCTGACCGAGGTCGCGGATGGTTTCCTGCGCGACGCCGGGCATGATGTTAAGGTCGTGCGCGCAGACAGCAACTACGACGTGAAAGCCGAAGTGCAGAACTTCCTGTGGGCTGACGTGGTGATCTGGCAGATGCCAGGCTGGTGGATGGGCGCGCCGTGGACCGTGAAAAAATACATGGACGACGTGTTCACGGAAGGTCATGGCTCTCTGTATGCCAGCGATGGCCGCACCCGCTCTGACGCATCCAAAAAATACGGTTCAGGCGGCCTGATTCAGGGCAAAAAATATATGCTGTCACTGACCTGGAACGCACCGCTGGAAGCCTTCACCGAGAAAGATCAGTTCTTCGAAGGCGTGGGTGTAGACGGCGCGTACCTGCCGTTCCACAAGGCGAATCAGTTCCTGGGCATGGATCCGCTGCCGACCTTTATCGTCAACGACGTGATTAAAATGCCTGATGTCCCGAGCTATATCGCAGAATATCGCAAGCATCTCGCGAAAATTTTTGCTTAACTGGTAGCCTGGAATTAAAGGAGTAGTAAACATGCTTACCGTTATCGCAGAAATCCGTACTCGTCCAGGTCAACATCACCGCCAGGCGGTGCTGGATCAGTTCGCGAAAATTATCCCGACCGTACTGAAAGAAGAAGGCTGCCACGGCTACGCGCCGATGGTGGATGCCGCCACTGATGCCAGCTTCCAGGCGACCGCGCCGGACTCGATCATCATGGTTGAGCAGTGGGAAACCGTCGCGCATCTTGAAGCGCATCTGCAGACCGCGCACATGAAAGCGTGGAGCGACGCGGTGAAGGGCGACGTGCTGGAAACCCACATCCGCATCCTGGAGCAAGGGGTTTAAGTTCGTGGAATTTGCCGGGTGGCACTGCGTTTACCCGGCCTACAAAACCTGAACCGTAGGCCCGGTAAGCGCTAGCGCCACCGGGCTTTGTTGTTTTTAGCTGCTTTTCTTCCCCGGTTTTAACCCACGATGGAGCTCGTTGATGCGCTTCATGGACTTGATGGTGCGCTGCGGCTCGGTAGAAGCGACGGACAAAATGATCATCTCCAGACAGAGCAGCACCGTGCCATGGAGCGGGATTTTGCCCTTTTCGCCGCCGCGTGGAACGTGGATCACCACGCTGGCCTCCTTACTGAAACGCGAATCAAGGGCGTTAGTCAGCAGGATGGTGGGAATGCCCAGACGTTTTGCTTCACGCAGGGTGGTTTGCCCCTCCCGGTGCGCGGATTTCTGCGCCATCATCACCAGCACGTCGCCGCGCTGAAGCGCAATCAGCTGCTCGGCAAGCCCTATCCCGGTACGGTTGAGCGGCGTGGCGGGTAACCCCATACGGCTGAACAGCCTGGCGGTGTACTCGGCCAGAATGCCCGAGGCGCCAATGCCAAATATGGCGACCTGTCTTGCCTGTGCCAGCAGTGAGACCGCCTGCGCCATCGCGTAGCGGTTGTGGGGCTCGGATAACACCTCGCAGGTGTGCTGATGTCCCTCCAGCACGAAATCAATGCTCGCGTTGACGTCGCTGGCGAGCGTGTTCACCGTGGTGGACATCTTTTCGCTGGAGGTGACCACCGGGCCAAACCACTGCTCCAGCGTCTGCTTGAGATCGCGCAGCCCGGCGAAACCCAGCGCCTGTATGGCGCGGACCACCGTGGCATCCGAGGTTTTCACTACGGCAGCAATCTCCATGGCAGTTTGCTCCATCACCGCCTCGCGGTTGTCATGGATATAGCGTGCGACCTGCAGCAGACGCGGCGTCAGCTGATGCGCCCGCGCGCGAAAACGGTCGCCATAGACATCCACGCGCCCTTTCTCTTTGCGGATCACCGTGACGCCTCCGGCAGCGGACGCCCGGCAATCTGCGACTGCACCTGCGCGGCCATCAGCCCTAATGACGCGAACGAATTCGAGATCGCCTCTTCACGCGAGATCAGCACGTAGTGCCCGGTTCGGCAGGCAGTCAGGAACTGACACCAGCCCGGCATGACAGCCTCCATTGCCGCCAGCTCGTCCTGCGGTTTACCGCCCGTATCCCCGCGCCAGGTCGCGAAGACGAAATCGGCATCCAGCTCCGGCAGGCGCTCGGCGCTGACGTCGATGCGCCCCCCTTCCGGGATGGCCTCAATCAGTGGCGGGAATTTGAATCCGGCGTCGCGCAGAACGCGGCCCAGCGAGTGGTAGCTGTGCATGGCGTTGATTTTCCCCTGATTGGCCTGAATCACCGACACGGTGATTTTGCGCGTGTCGATGGTCGCCTTCAGAGCCTTGATTTGCTCCTGATAGCGGCGTTCCAGAATGTTTAGCCTTGCCTGCGTGCCCGTGAGCTGCGCCAGCTTGCGGTAGATTTCCGGCGCGCCGCCGTCGAGATGATCGATGCTCACCGTCGGGGCAATTTTCGCCAGCTGTTCCACCGGGGTGTTGCGGGTCGGCTCGGTAACGATCAGGTCAGGTTTTGCGGCGGCGATGGCTTCGATGTCGATATCCGCCGTGCCGATAAATTTGATATCGGAATTATCGAAGTCGACGCCGGTCAACATGCCGCTGGAGCGCAGAAAATGGCTGCCGTCCGGCCGCGTGCGGCCATGGCTCGCCACCGGCGGCACGCCAAGCTCAATCAGCGGAATGGTGATATCCAGATCGTGTAATGAAACAATTCGCTTCGGATGAACCGGCACAACGACCTTGCGTCCCAGATCGTCGGTAAATACCTGCGTCGGCTCCGCCGCGCTCACTGCGAACCCCACCAGCAACAGCATCGAAAACAGTACGCGCATCATAGTCCCCTAAAATCTGTCCCGACGCTGCCAGAGCAGCAGCAGGAAAAACGGTCCGCCAATTAATGAAATCACAATCCCCGCCGGCAGCTGCAGCGGGAGGAATGCCAGACGTCCGACGTTATCCGCCAGCAGCACCAGCAGCGCCCCCAGCACGGCGCTTCCCGTCAGGAGCGCGGTTTGCCCGCCGCGCAGCAGCAGGCGCGCCATGTGCGGGGCAATCAGCCCCACGAAGCCAATGCTGCCCACGCAGGAGACGCAGGCCGCCGTCAGCACCACCGGAGCGAGAACCCGCAGCAGCGCCAGCCGGGTTGTGCGCACGCCAAGGCCCGTAGCGGCCTGATTGCCGAGCAACGCCACGTCCGCGGCCCGGGCGGTAAACAGCAGCAGCGCAAACGCGGGGGCGGCCCAGAGCGCAGCCAGGCCTACCAGCGTCCAGTTTGCCGCATGCAGGCTTCCCGCCAGCCACAGCATCGCCGTCTGTACGTCACGCACGTCGGCGGTGGTCATAAAGACGCCCATCGCCGCGGCAAACGCCCACGACACGCCGATGCCGATCAGGATGAACCGCGGGCGCGAGATATCGCGCGCCAGGACGATCACCAGCAGCGCGGTAAGCAGCCCACCGGCCATGCCGACCAGCGGACGCCAGGCCAGGCTCAGCGCCGGGAACTGAAAAATCAGCAGCAGTACCGCCGCGCTACAGCCCTCCTTCACGCCGATAAGCCCCGGGTCAGCCAGACCGTTGCGGGTGATGGACTGCATCGCCGCCCCCGCCATGCCGAGCATCGCGCCGCACAGCACCGCCATCAGCAGGCGCGGCAGGCGGATATCCATCACGACGTAGCGCGTCTCCGTCGTCAGACTTTCAGGCGAAAACAGCGCGCGCCCGATGGCGGAGGTTGGAATGGGCAGAGAACCGTGCGTCAGGCCAAAGCCCAGCAGGCTTAGCGCCGCCAGCGCGAAAAGCGACAGGTACGCCAGCGCTTTCGGGCGAATCAGCGCCGACAGGTGGCCAACGCGGATCGCGCGGAGTCCGGCCCGGTTCATTTGAACATCCTCGACGCCATAAAGATGAACACGGGCGCGCCGACCAGGGCCGTCATGATGCCGGTTGCCAGCTCCCAGGGGGTAAACAGCGTACGGGCAGCGATATCCGCCAGCAGCAACACCAGCGCGCCGCACAGGGCCGACAGCGGCACCATCACGCGCAAATCGACCGACACCAGACGGCGGATGAGCTGCGGCACCACAAGGCCGATAAAGCCAATCGGTCCGGCGAGGGAGACGGCCGCGCCGCAGAGCAGCGCGATGGCCAGCAGGGCAAGGAGGCGGGTTTTCAGCAGCGACACGCCAAGCCCCTGCGCCATTCTGTCGCCCAGCGCCAGCATGTTGAGCGAGGGCGACAGCCCGATAGCAAGAATAAAACCGGCTGCTGCAGCCCACAGGGCACTCTGGAGCATCTGCGCGTTGACTCCGGCGATATCACCTGCAAGCCAGGTTCGCAAAGAGAGCAGCGTCTGTTCATCCAGGATTAACACCGCGGCGGTAATCGACGAGGCAAATGCCGACATCGCCACGCCACACAGGGTGACCTTCATCGGCGTGAGCCCGGTGCGACCGGTCGAGGAGAACATCAGCACCAGCAGAAACAGCGCGGCGGCACCGGCGGCCGCAATCAGCGGGCGACCAAACGGCAGCGAAAGCCCAAGCGCGCTGGCGATCACCACAGCCAGCGCTGCCCCGGCGTTGAGCCCCAGAATATGCGGCTCACCGAGCGGGTTGCGGATCACGGACTGCAGCAGCACGCCCGCCACGCCGAGCGCGGCGCCTGTCACCATTGCGGCGCAGAGGCGCAGCAACCGTAGTCTGATGATGATGTTATGGTCGAAATTGCGCGGATCGAAGTGAAAGAATGCCTCGACTACCGTCCGAGGAGGGATAAACCGCGCCCCGATGCCAAGATGCACAATCGCGCCCAGCGCCAGCAGTAATGTAAAAATCAGGAAGGCGAGAGAAGCGCGCATCATGGGTGTTCAAGGCTCTGGCGAAACGGCATAAAGAACGGTTTGCCGGTCAAGGGGTTGATGGACATATGCACGTCCACATCAAACACCGCTTTGATCAGTTCCGGCGTACAGGCGTCGCCTTCATGTAACACCCCCTCGACTTTTCCCTGGCGTAAAAAGACCAGTGAATCACCGTAGTTCACGGCAAAGTTGAGATCGTG
The DNA here is from genome assembly GCF_001742765.1 of Enterobacter sp. ku-bf2. NCBI lineage: Bacteria > Pseudomonadati > Pseudomonadota > Gammaproteobacteria > Enterobacterales > Enterobacteriaceae > Enterobacter > Enterobacter sp. ku-bf2. Next base: position 277,813 of record NZ_MDVW01000012.1, on the reverse strand, counting down.
CAGCACCACCACCACGGTACGCCCGTGCTCACGCGTCAGCGTATGCAGAAGCTCGAGGATCTCCACCTGATAGCGAAGATCGAGGTACGTCGTCGGCTCGTCAAGCAGGATATACGGCGTTTGCTGCGCCAGCGCCATGGCGATCCAGCAGCGCTGACGCTGGCCGCCGGATAAGCTTTCCACCGGCATATGGGCAAACTCTGCCGTGCCGGTCAGCCGCAGGGCCTCTTCCACCGCCCGCTCGTCCTCGTCGCTCCACTGGCGCATAACGTTTTGCCAGGGAAAGCGCCCGCGCGAGACCAGCTCAAAAACGGTTAACCCTTCCGGCAGCAGCGGCGACTGCGGGAGAATGCCAAGCTGACGGGCGACCGCTTTGGTAGGCTGCTCATGAATGGCTTTACCGTCCAGCAGCGCCGTTCCCCCAATCGGCTGCAGCAGCCGCGCGATAGTGCTCAACAGCGTGGATTTTCCACAGCCGTTCGCCCCGACCAGCACCGTCATTTTCTGCTGAGGGATCGCAAGGGAGATATCATCAACGATGATTTTTTTCTGATAGCCCGCAGAGAGGTTCTCCAGAACCAGACCCGGTTTGTGTGTGTTGTGAGCCACGTGAACGCCAACGTAATGAAAAACCAACAAATAAAAATAAAACTCATTCTCTTTTGAGAGTTTGACGCCGCACCATGTAGTAGTCAAGCGAAGAAAAACCCTGAAAAAACCAGGGTCAAACCTGAGAAAAAATGAATCCAGCAAGGCTGATAAAAACATTTATTTCAAAGAGTTAAATATCAACCCGCTGCGCTTACGCACGCGGTTAACTGCTGTAGTCTATTTTTTCTTTTTTCCATTTACTACTACATTCCCTCATGATTGAATGATTCTCAATTACATGTCCGATGCCACTTCCGGCTAACGGACAGACCATAAAGGGCAATGACTCACACAGTTTGCCGCGAACGCATTCGCGGAATATTTCGGGATAACAGATGTAATGGCTACGTTCACACCTTCACTCTCAGGGATAAAAGGGCGCGCGCTCTTTTCACTGCTGTTTATGGCGCCGCTGGCGCAGGCAGCAGACACCACCGCGGCTAAAGACGGCGAAACGCTTACCGTCACTGCCGATCCAAATACTCCGGCGGAAGCCACCAACGGCTACCAGCCGCTGAACACCTCCACCGCAACGCTGACCAACATGCCGATGCTGGATATCCCGCAGGTGGTCAATACCGTCAGCGATAACGTGCTGGAGGATCAGCACGCCACCACGCTGGATGAAGCGCTCTATAACGTCAGCAACGTGGTGCAGACCAATACCCTCGGCGGTACGCAGGATGCCTTTGTGCGCCGCGGGTTTGGCGCGAACCGCGACGGGTCAATCATGACCAACGGCCTGCGCACCGTCCTGCCGCGCAGCTTTAACGCCGCCACCGAGCGCGTGGAGGTGCTGAAAGGCCCGGCCTCCACGCTGTACGGCATTCTCGATCCGGGCGGCCTGATTAACGTCGTCACCAAACGCCCGGAGAAGACCTTCGGCGGTTCCCTTTCCGCCACCTCTTCCAGCTTTGGCGGCGGCACCGGACAGGTCGATGTGACCGGCCCGATCGACGGCACGCGCCTGGCGTATCGCCTCACGGGTGAGTATCAGGACGAAGATTACTGGCGTAATTTTGGCAACGAACGCAGCACCTTTATCGCCCCGTCGCTCACCTGGTTCGGCGACGATGCCACCGTGACCGTGCTCTATTCACATCGCGATTATAAGACGCCGTTCGATCGCGGTACGATCTTCGATCTCAACACCAAAAAGGCCGTTGATGTCGATCGCAAAACCCGCTTTGACGAACCGTTTAACATCACCGACGGGCAGTCCGACCTCGCTCAGCTCAACGCGGAATACCGTCTTAACAGCCAGTGGACCGCGAAGTTCGACTACAGCTACAGCCAGGACAAATACAGCGATAACCAGGCCCGCGTGATGGCCTACGATGCAAAAACCGGCAACCTGACCCGCCGCGTGGATGCGACTCAGGGCTCGACCCAGCGCATGCACAGCACCCGCGCGGATCTGCAGGGGAATGTGGATATTGCGGGCTTTTACAATGAGATCCTGACCGGCGTGTCGTATGAGAATTACGATCTGTTGCGCACGGACATGATGCGCTGTAAAAACGTCAAGGATTTCAATATCTATCACCCGACGTATGGCCATCTCGGCAAATGCACCACCGTGTCGGCGTCCGACAGCGACCAGACGCTCAAGCAGGAAAGCTACTCTGCGTACGCGCAGGATGCCCTGTACCTGACCGATAAGTGGATCGCCGTCGCCGGGATGCGCTATCAGTATTACACCCAGTACGCGGGCAAAGGCCGCCCGTTCAACGTCAACACTGACAGCCGCGACGAACAGTGGACGCCGAAGCTGGGGCTGGTCTATAAGCTCACGCCATCCGTCTCACTGTTTGCCAACTACTCGCAGACGTTTATGCCGCAGTCGTCCATTGCGAGCTACATCGGCGACCTGCCCCCGGAAACCTCAAATGCCTACGAAGTGGGCGCGAAGTTCGACCTGTTCGACGGGGTTACGGCCAATATCGCGCTGTTTGATATTCACAAACGCAACGTGCTGTACAACGAAAGCGTGGGGGGTGAAACCATCGCCAAAACCGCGGGCCGCGTGCGCTCCCAGGGCGTGGAGGTGGATCTTGCCGGATCGCTGACCGAGAACACCAATATTATCGCCAGCTACGGGTATACCGACGCGAAGGTGCTGGAAGACCCGGACTACGCGGGCAAACCGTTGCCGAACGTGCCGCGCCATACCGGCTCACTGTTCCTGACCTACGACATTCATAATGCGTTTGCCGGGAATACCCTGACGCTGGGCGGCGGCGGGCACGGCGTGAGCCGTCGTTCCGCAACCAACGGTGCGGATTACTATCTGCCGGGCTATTTTGTGGCGGATGCATTTGCGGCGTATAAAATGAAGCTGCAGTATCCGGTGACGCTGCAGGTGAACGTGAAGAACCTGTTTGATAAGACCTACTACACGTCGTCCATTGCGACCAACAACCTGGGCAACCAGATTGGCGACCCGCGCGAAGTGCAGTTTACGGTGAAGATGGAGTTTTGATGTCAGTCCGGGGTGTTCCCCTCACCCTAACCCTCTCCCCAAAGGGGCGAGGGGATCGATCGTAGGCCCGGTAAGCGCAGCGCCACCGGGCAAAAAAAAGCCCTGCATCGCAGGGCTTTTTCAGCATCAGGCCTCAATATCCGCCATATCGCCTTTCTCCTGCAGCCAGTTACGACGGTCTTCCGAACGTTTCTTGGCAAGGAGCATATCCATCATAGCGTTGGTCTGCTGTTCGTCTTCGTCGCTGATCGTCAGCTGCACCAGACGGCGCGTGTTCGGATCCAGCGTCGTTTCGCGCAGCTGCATCGGGTTCATCTCGCCCAGCCCTTTAAAGCGCTGCACGTTAGGCTTGCCCTTCTTACGCTTCAGCTGCTCCAGCACGCCCGCTTTCTCTTCTTCCGTCAGCGCGTAGTACACCTCTTTGCCGAGATCGATACGGTACAGCGGCGGCAGCGCCACGTAGACGTGACCGTTTTTCACCAGTGTGCGGAAGTGCTTCACAAACAGCGCGCACAGCAGCGTGGCGATGTGAAGACCATCGGAGTCCGCATCCGCGAGGATACAGATCTTGCCGTAGCGCAGCTGGCTCAGATCGTCGCTGTCCGGATCGATGCCAATCGCGACCGAGATATCGTGGACTTCCTGCGAGGCCAGCACTTCATCAGACGAGACTTCCCAGGTGTTCAGGATCTTACCCTTGAGCGGCATGATCGCCTGATATTCACGATCGCGCGCCTGCTTGGCCGACCCGCCCGCCGAGTCCCCTTCCACGAGGAACAGTTCGGTACGGTTGAGATCCTGCGCGGTACAGTCTGCCAGCTTGCCCGGCAACGCAGGGCCGCTGGTCAGCTTTTTACGCACCACTTTCTTCGCGGCACGCAGACGACGCTGGGCGCTGGAAATCGCCATTTCAGCCAGCATTTCTGCCGCCTGAACGTTCTGGTTCAGCCACAGGGTAAACGCATCTTTCACCACGCCGGAAACGAACGCCGCGCACTGGCGTGACGACAGGCGCTCTTTGGTCTGACCGGCAAACTGCGGATCCTGCATCTTCACGGAGAGCACATAAGCGCAGCGGTCCCAGATATCTTCCGCCGACAGCTTCACGCCGCGCGGCAGGATATTGCGGTATTCACAGAATTCGCGCATCGCATCCAGCAGCCCCTGACGCAGGCCGTTGACGTGGGTACCGCCGAGCATGGTGGGGATCAGGTTAACGTAGCTTTCGGTCAGCAGCTCGCCGCCTTCCGGCAGCCACAGCAGCGCCCAGTCCACCGCTTCGGTGTCGCCGGTGAAATTGCCGACGAACGGTTTTTCCGGCAGCGTCGGCAGGCCGTTTACCGCTTCGCACAGATAGTCATTAAGGCCATCTTCGTAGCGCCAGGTCTGCTCGGTGTTGTTGACGTTATCCTTAAAGGTAATTTCCACGCCCGGACACAGCACCGCTTTGGCTTTCAGCAGGTGCGTCAGGCGGGAAACGGAAAAGCGCGGGCTGTCGAAGAAACTCTCGTCAGGCCAGAAGTGAACGCTGGTGCCGGTGTTGCGTTTGCCGCACGTCCCGACAACCTGCAGATCCTGCACCTTCTCGCCGTTTTCAAACGCGATGTTGTACACCTGACCATCGCGACGGACGTTCACTTCCACGCGTTTGGACAGGGCGTTGACGACGGAAATCCCCACGCCGTGCAGGCCGCCGGAGAACTGGTAGTTTTTGTTGGAGAACTTACCGCCCGCATGCAGACGACAGAGAATCAGCTCAACGGCCGGGACGCCCTCTTCCGGGTGGATATCCACCGGCATGCCGCGCCCGTCGTCAATGACTTCGAGCGACTGATCGGCGTGCAGGATGACGTCAACGCGTTTGGCATGGCCCGCCAGCGCTTCGTCCACACTGTTATCAATAACTTCCTGGCCCAGATGGTTTGGGCGCGTCGTATCGGTGTACATCCCCGGGCGGCGGCGAACCGGCTCAAGCCCGGTGAGGACCTCAATGGCATCAGCGTTATAGGTTTGCGTCATGATTTAAACTAGCAATTCGCATTGATTGTCAGTGGCTGTGCAGTCCAAGAAAATCGACAATCTGGGTGAAATGATTCTCAAAGCCCGTGAAAGCATGGTTTCCGCCCTCTTCTATAGTCTGGCGGCAGGAGGCGTAATACGCCACTGCCTGGCGGTAATCCAGCACTTCATCTCCCGTCTGCTGCAGCAGCCAGATGAGATCCGGCGCCTCGAGCGGGTCGACCTGCATAACTTTGAGATCGTAAATATGGCGTGACTCTAGCACATATTGCTGGCCGGTGTAGGGGTTCTCGTTTTCGCCAAGAAAGTCCCGCAGCAGCTCAAATGGCCGTACCGCCGGATTAACCACCACGGCGGGCAGCATAAAGCATTGCGAGAGCCAGGTGGCGTAATACCCGCCCAGCGATGAACCGACCACACCGAAGGTTTCGCCGCCGTGCGCAAGCACAATGGATTCCAGCATCTCCGCGGCTTCTGCCGGGTAAGGCGGCAGCTGAGGAATAATCATCTCAACGTCGGGGTGATGCTCGCTCAGCCACTGGCGAAACTGTGTCGCTTTTGCGGAGCGCGGCGAGCTGTTGAATCCGTGCAGATAAAGGAGCGTAGACATCAATAGCCTTCTGAAGCGGTATCCGGGCGGAATTGTGCACCAGTCAAACGGCAGACTTCCGTGGTCAGCGTGCCGTCGGCATGCAGTTCCAGCCAGCGCCAGCCTGGCGCGATGGTATCCAGCGTAAAGTTGGCGCAGTGCGGCTTAAACTGAACGCAGGTCGACGGCGTCGCCAGCATGCGGCGCCCGTTCCAGTCGAGATCCTGCTCCTGGTGAATATGCCCACACAGCAGATTTTTCACCCGCGGGAACTTCGCCAGCACGCGATCTAGCGCCGCGGAGTTGCGCAGACTGTGCTGATCGAGCCAGCTGCAGCCCGCCGGCAGAGGATGATGATGAAGCAACAGCAGCGTGTGACGTTCAGGTTCAGCAGCCAGTTTGGTCTCCAGCCAGTCGAGCTGAAACTCGCTTAACTCACCGTGCGGGACGCCAAACACCTGGCTGTCCAACAGCAGGATCTGCCACTGGTCACCCGCAAAAACACATTTCGCCGGAGAAATCCCCGCATCCTGAAGAGAACTGTACATGGCTGGCTGGAAATCGTGGTTGCCTGGCAGCCAGACGCAGGGCACGCTAAAGCTCGCGATGCCTTCAGCAAAATGCTGGTAGGCCGCGGAAGATTGGTCCTGTGCCAGATCGCCCGTTGCGACAATCAGATCGCATGCACGGTTTTCAGCGTGAATGGCGCTCAGTACCGCCTGATAACTCTCCCAGGTGTTCACCCCCAGCAGCGTTTCATGCTTTTCGGCAAAAAGGTGGGTATCGGTGATTTGTAATATCCTGACTGGCGCCCCACCAGCAACAGTCAGGTTCAACAGGCTTTCCAAATGGTGTCCTTAGGTAGGTTTATGACGCTAACAAACCGGAATCGCCATTGCTCCATGTGCTAAACAATATCTTAGCCAGTCGGCTAAAAACTGGTTAATTTGATGCTTTTCGTCGCGTTGATGCAACTTTTTATTCGGGTAATCATACCGCGCCTTGAAGCGAAAGATCTGCTGGCTTGAACACACTTCAGCGACCATCGCGTCGTGATAGAGGCGTACCGTCATCGACGGCAGGCTCCAGTAGCTAATGCTGGGAGCCGTTTGCTCAATTTCCACCAGCGTAGTGTAGCGCGTTGATTCTGTTATCGTTAATCGATACTGCGCGTTGCTCACCTGATAGCTTACCGTTTCGCCGGGTGCGTCGTTTCTCGGCAGCAGGCGGCGCAATTGTGCGAAATTGGTTTCGCACAGGCGCATCATTTCTGGGAAGTCAGGCGTATAGCGCTTCATTTTTTCCACTCGTTTCGTAATGTCTGATAATGCAGCTGCAGCCATTGCAGGGCGATGACAGACGCTGCGTTGTCGATTTTCCCCTCTTCTACCCACTGGTAAGCCTGTTCCCGGCTTACCACATGAACCCGAATATCTTCGTTTTCATCAGCCAGACCGTGAATGCCTTCTGCGGTCGTGGCGTCCACTTCGCCCACCATTATGGATAAGCGTTCGCTGGTGCCTCCCGGGCTTGCCAGATAGCTCAGCACCGGTTTGGTACGGCCGACCACCAGCCCCGCCTCTTCCAGCGCCTCGCGCCGGGCGACGTCCTCAACCGACTCGCCTTCTTCGATCATCCCGGCCACCATCTCCAGCAGCCACGGGCTCTCACTGACGTCATAAGCGGCGATGCGGATCTGCTCCACCAGCACAACTTCGTCACGCACTGGGTCAAAGGGTAGCAAGACTGCCGCATGCCCGCGCTCAAAAATTTCGCGTCTGATTTCGCCGCTCATTTCCCCGTTAAACAGGCGATGCCTGAAACGGTAAAGATCCATTGAAAAAAAACCGCTATAAAGCGTTTCTCGTGCAATAATTTCTACATCGTTTTTGGCGAAAGTCACGGGCAACTTATCTGGTTTTTGCATGAGTCGAGTCCTGGTAGCAATGGTGATGAAATTGTGAATTTCAAGGCTGTTTGGCTGCCGTTTGTAAGGCTATATGGTAGATTGGTGCAAATTACCGCCAGATGGCACGTAACGCCAACCTTTTGGTGTGGATGATTCTGTTAGAATCGGCAATTATTTTTTAATTAGATCAGCGCTAATACTGCTTCACAACAAGGAATGCAAATGAAGAAATTGCTCCCCATCCTTATCGGCCTGAGCCTGACGGGCTTCAGTGCAATGAGCCAGGCGGAAAACCTGTTACAGGTCTACCAGCAGGCACGTCTGGGCAACCCTGATTTACGTAAATCAGCGGCCGATCGTGATGCTGCGTTTGAAAAGATTAACGAAGCGCGTAGCCCCTTGCTGCCACAGTTAGGGTTAGGTGCAGATTATACCTACAGCAACGGTTTCCGCGACGCTAACGGCGTAAACTCCAATGCTACCAGCGCCTCACTGCAATTAACACAGACGCTGTTTGATATGTCCAAATGGCGTGCCCTGACCCTGCAGGAAAAAAGCGCAGGCATCCAGGATGTGACCTATCAGACCGACCAGCAGACGCTGATCCTGAACACGGCCACGGCGTACTTCAACGTGCTGAGCGCCATTGACGCGCTCTCCTACACCGAAGCGCAGAAACAGGCCATTTACCGTCAGTTAGATCAAACCACCCAGCGCTTTAACGTGGGTCTGGTGGCGATCACCGACGTGCAGAACGCCCGTTCACAGTACGACACCGTGCTGGCCAACGAAGTGACCGCGCGTAACAACCTCGACAACGCGCTGGAATCCCTGCGTCAGGTTACCGGAAATTACTATCCTGAGCTGGCCTCCCTGAACGTCGACAGCTTCAAAACGGATAAGCCGCAGGCCGTTAACGCCCTGCTGAAAGAGGCGGAAAACCGCAACCTGACGTTGCTGCAGGCGCGTCTAAGCCAGGACCTGGCCCGCGAGCAAATTCGTCAGGCGCAGGATGGGCATCTGCCAACCCTGAGCCTGAGCGCCTCTACCGGCATCTCTGACACCACCTACAGTGGCTCTAAAACGAATGGTGCCAATTCGCAGGGTTATAATGACAGCAATATGGGCCAGAACAAGGTGGGCCTGAGCTTCTCCCTGCCGCTGTATCAGGGCGGTCAGGTCAACTCCCAGGTGAAACAGGCGCAGTACAACTTTGTTGGCGCGAGCGAGCAGCTGGAAAGCGCGCATCGTAACGTGGTGCAGACCGTACGTTCATCCTTCAACAACGTGAACGCCTCAATCAGCAGCATCAACGCCTACAAACAGGCCGTTGTGTCGGCACAGAGCTCCCTGGACGCGATGGAAGCCGGCTACTCCGTCGGTACCCGTACTATCGTTGACGTGCTCGACGCGACCACCACGCTGTACAACGCGAAACAGCAGCTCTCCAGCGCGCGTTATCAGTACCTGATTAACCAGCTGAACATTAAGCAGGCTCTGGGTACGCTGAACGAGCAAGACCTGCAGATGCTGAACAGCGCACTGGGCAAGCCGGTCTCCACCTCTCCTGACAGCGTTGCGCCGGAGAACCCGGAGCAGGTTGCCGCGGTTGATAACTTCAACGCTAACGGCACGACCCCTGCTGCACAGCCTGCTGCCGCGCGCACTACCGCGCCTGCCAGCAAGAGCAATAATCCGTTCCGTAACTAAGCATTGCCCGATGGCGCTTCGCTTATCGGGCCTACTGAATCGTAGGCCGGGTAAGCGCAGCGCCACCCGGCGCAAAATCACATCCGAACGTAAGCCAACGTAAAGATCCCCCTGATTCCGCCCCTCTTCGCTTCATTTTCAACCACTCATCCTCTATCCTGAGCGTTATTACCACTGGGTCCTGGAAGACAAATATGAAACGGACAAAAACGATCAATCACGCGTCGTTCCGCAAGAGCTGGAACGCACGTCACCTCACCCCTGTTGCGCTGGCGGTTACCGCTGTCTTTATGCTGGCAGGCTGTGAAAAAAACGATGAAACGGTTTCGCTGTATCAAAACGCGGACGACTGCTCTGCCGCCACCGGTAAAGCGGCCGAATGTAAAACGGCCTACACCAGCGCGCTGAAAGAAGCGGAACGCACCGCGCCGAAATATGCCTCACGCGAAGACTGCGTAGCGGAGTTTGGCGAAGGTCAATGCCAGCAGGCACCGGCTCAGGCCAGCACTGCGCCAGAAAATCAGGCGCAGGCGCAGTCCAGCGGCAGCTTCTGGATGCCGCTGATGGCCGGTTACATGATGGGTCGTCTGATGGGCGGCGGTGCAGGCTACCAGCAGCAGCCGCTGTTTAGCTCGAAAAACCCGGCCAGCCCGGCTTATGGTCAATATACCGATGCCAGCGGCAAAGGCTACGGCGCAGCCACCCCTGGCCGCACCGTGACGGTACCGAAAACGGCGATGGCGCCGAAGCCTGCGACCACCAGCACCATCACCCGCGGCGGGTTCGGTGAGTCTGTGGCGAAACAGACCAGCATGCAGCGCAGCGCGACAGGCTCCTCTTCTACTCGCTCAATGGGCGGCTGATCATGGAACGAGTCAGTATTACCGAGCGTCCGGACTGGCGCGAAAAAGCCACCGAGTACGGCTTTAACTTCCACACCATGTACGGCGAGCCGTACTGGTGTGAAGACGCTTACTACAAGCTCACGCTGGCCCAGGTTGAGAAGCTGGAAGAGGTAACGGCCGAGCTGCACCAGATGTGCCTTAAGGTGGTGGAAAAAGTCATCGACAGCGACGAGCTGATGGCCAAGTTCCGCATTCCAAAGCACACCTGGAGCTTTGTCCGCCAGTCGTGGAAAATGAATCAGCCTTCGCTTTACTCTCGCCTGGATCTGGCGTGGGACGGCAAAGGCGAGCTTAAGCTGCTGGAAAACAACGCCGATACCCCAACGTCCCTGTACGAGGCGGCGTTCTTCCAGTGGATCTGGCTGGAAGACCAGGCCAATGCTGGCAACCTGCCGGAAGGCAGCGACCAGTTCAACAGCCTGCAGGAGAAGCTGATCGAGCGCTTCGCCGAGCTACGCGAGCAGTTTGGCTTTAACCTGCTGCATCTCGCCTGCTGCCGCGACACGGAAGAAGACCGTGGCACGGTTCAGTATCTGCAGGATTGCGCCGCCGAAGCGGAGGTGGCGACCGAGTTCCTCTATATCGAGGATATCGGCCTGGGTGAAAAAGGTCAGTTCACGGACATGCAGGATCAGGTGATCAGCAACCTGTTCAAGCTCTACCCGTGGGAGTACATGCTGCGCGAGATGTTCTCCACCAAGCTGGAAGACGCGGGCGTACGCTGGCTGGAACCGGCCTGGAAAAGCATTATCTCCAACAAGGCCCTGCTGCCGATGCTGTGGGAAATGTTCCCGAATCACCCGAACCTGCTGCCAGCGTACTTTGCGGAAGATAATTATCCGCAGATGGAGAAATACGTCGTTAAGCCGATCTTCTCCCGCGAAGGCGCGAACGTGTCGATTATCGAAAACGGTAAAACGCTGGAAGCGGTTGAAGGGCCGTACGGCGAAGAAGGGATGATCGTCCAGGAGTTCTATCAACTGCCGAAATTTGGCGACAGCTATACGCTGATTGGCAGCTGGCTCATCAACGATCTGCCTGCCGGAATTGGCATTCGCGAAGATCGCGCGCTGATCACGCAGGATCTGTCACGGTTCTATCCGCATATTTTTGTGGAGTAAGATCTGCCGGGTGGCGGCTTCGCCTGACCCGGCCTACGGTTTTGTAGGCCCGGTAAGCGTAGCGCCACCGGGCATGTTTTCACCCTACCTGCACCGACAGCATACTCAGGCTTCCCATCTCAATCCCGTCGACCGGGATCGTCACCGGCTCCTGGCCATCCCACGCGCCAAGCACGTACAGCAGCGGCAGGAAATGCTCCGGCGTCGGGTTAGAGAGCGAACCGCCCTCATGATCCAGATAGTTCACCAGCGGATGTGCCTCAGCCGGACCCTGCCAGGTCAGGTTCGCTTTAACGTAGTCGTTAAAAGCGGTCGCCCACGGGTAAGGCGTATTCTCACCGTGCCAGCGCGCCGTACGCAGGTTGTGCACCACGTTGCCGCTTGCCACCAGCATGATGCCTTCATCACGAAGCGTTGCCAGCTTACGGCCCATCTCCAGATGCCAGGCGGCCGGTTTGGTGCTGTCGATGCTCAGTTGCACCATCGGGATATCCGCATCAGGATACATTTTAATCAGCACGCCCCACGAGCCGTGGTCAAAACCCCAGGCTTCTTTATCCAGCGCAACCGGAACAGGCGCCAGCAGTTCCACCAGCCTTTGTGCCAGCTCAGGCGAGCCGGGGGCCGGATAGTGCGTGTCATATAGCGCCTGCGGGAAGCCGCCAAAATCATGAATGGTCTTTGGCGCCTCCATGGCGGTCACGCCCGTGCCGCGGGTGAACCAGTGCGCGGATACCACCACAATCGCTTTTGGACGCGGCAGCGTCTCGCCCAGGCTACGCCATGCGCGGGTATAGACGTTGTCTTCCAGAACGTTCATTGGGCTGCCGTGGCCTAAAAACAGGGCTGGCATACGGGAAGAAGTCATGATGATATCCTTACAGAAGGTGTCAATTTAATGGTGCTACATTACGCGCAATCCGGCAAAGATGAACGCAGATAAGCGTGAAGATCATCATCAGGAAATTTGAATGTAAGGAATGTGTAAAGCCGGGGTTGGCCCCTCGCTTTGCCAGAAATGAATCATTTATATTAATGAGAATCATTATCATAAGGAGCAATGCATGTCAGTCCCTCTGATCCTGACCATACTGGCGGGCGCCGCGACGTTCATCGGCGCGATCCTCGGCGTGCTTGGTCAAAAGCCATCAAACCGCGTGCTGGCCTTCTCGCTGGGCTTTGCTGCCGGGATCATGCTGCTCATCTCCCTGATGGAGATGCTCCCTGCGGCGCTGGGCACGGAAGGCATGTCTCCGCTGCTGGGCTACGGCATGTTTGTCGTTGGCCTGCTGGGATACTTCGCGCTCGACCGCATGTTGCCCCACGCGCACCCTCAGGACTTAATGCAAAAAAACGTAGCGCCCGCGCCGCGCAACATTAAGCGCACCGCCATTTTGCTGACGCTGGGCATAAGCCTGCACAACTTCCCGGAAGGCGTGGCGACGTATGTCACCGCCAGCAGCAACCTGGAAATGGGCCTCGGCATCGCCCTGGCGGTGGCGTTGCACAATATTCCTGAAGGACTCGCGGTGGCCGGTCCGGTCTATGCCGCTACGGGCTCAAAGCGCACGGCAATCTTCTGGGCCGGAATCTCCGGCATGGCGGAAATTCTCGGCGGCGTGCTGGCCTGGCTCATCCTCGGTAGCCTGGTTTCGCCGGTCGTCATGGCTGCCATTATGGCAGCGGTTGCGGGGATTATGGTTGCGCTGTCGGTAGACGAGCTGATGCCGCTGGCGAAAGAGATCGATCCAAACAACAACCCAAGCTATGGCGTCCTGTGCGGGATGTCGGTGATGGGGCTAAGTCTGGTCTTACTTCAGGCCGCAGGCATTGGCTGACGTGACGGGCGCCTCCTGAAACGGAGGCGCCTATTATTTGTTAAAGGAATAACTTTTTACGGAATATACACCCCGCCTCCTTCCTTATAAAAAAATCAAGTTTTTTATTGAACATTACTGTGCGTAATAACACTAAACAATGCATCCGGCATTATAATTTACACTTCTTGAAATTCATCCAGTTACAATAACCCATATTTATATTTTAATTATATCTACAATGATTTTTAAGCGTGGTTAATCGCATTGCCCATCCGGAGATCGGTATACTTTCCTGGCAATATTCTGATTAATATTCAGGATATGAATTCAACTGAAAAAGGATATTTTCATGTTTACAGGAAAAAAAGCGCTTTTAGCCGTGGCAATGGCCACGCTTATTTCTGGCTCGGCATTGGCTGCAGAACAAGGCTCAGGCAAGATCAAATTCAAAGGGGTGGTGATTGATGCGCCGTGCAGCATTGCTCCTGATAGCGTTGATAAAGAAGTCGATCTGGGTGAAATTACGACTGCCGTTATTAATGCCAATAAAAAATCGTCACCCGTTGCGGTAGATATCAACCTGGAAAACTGCCAGCTGGACGATCCAGGCGATGAAACCGATACCCCAATCACCAAAGTTGACGTCACGTTCACCAGCTCCGCCACGGATACAACGGATACCAGCCTGATGACCAACACGTATGCCAGCGGTGCGCAGAACGTGGGCGTCCGTCTGCTGGATAATGCGGAAGCGAACATCACCCTGGGTAGCGCCAGTGAAGTTACCCTGCTGGCAGGCTCCGCCACCCAGACGCTGCACTTTAAGGCGCAGATGGAAGTGCTGAGCGGCAAAACGGCAACGCCGGGTCAGGTTGAAGCCACCGCAAACTATGTGCTGGCATATAAATAATTCGAATTTACCTCGTTATCTACCGACTGGCTCGTTATGCCAGTCGGCATTTTATATTTACCTTGAGCAACAGGATGATGAAACATAAATCAAAATGCATAATCATCATTACCGCCCTGTTAATGACGAAAGTCGCCTCTGGTACCGAATTTAATATTAATGCCATCGATAAAGATCAGCGCAACAGCGTCGATTTAACACAGTTTAAAGATCGCGCCTCCGTCGTCCCCGGTCGTTATTTTGTTACGGTTTCAATTAATGACACCCCCTTAGCAAACGGCTGGCAGTTAACGTGGAAAAAAGTGAATGATGCAGTTCAGGTCTGTATTCCCGCCGAACTGGCCGACACGTTCGGCCTGCAGGATAAAATACGGGAATCGCTCACTGAAAAAGAGGGCTGTATAGACTTCGCCCCGCTGCCGGACATTCATTTTACCTTTGAACAAGCAAGCCAGACGCTAAACGTGTCCATTCCCCAGGCGTGGCTGCAGTACCGTTCTGCCGACTGGATGCCCCCGTCAACCTGGGATAACGGCGTGGCGGGCGTCCTGCTGGACTACAATCTTTTTGCCAGCCACTACCAGCCCAACAGCGGCAGCAGTTCAGACAATGCCAACACTTACGGCACGGCGGGCGCGAACGTCGGCGCCTGGCGGCTGCGCAGCGATTATCAATACAACCAGACGCACGCGGACGGCGGTTCAGAGCATAACGGGCGCTTCTCGCGCGTTTATATGTTCCGCCCCCTCCCCACCATGGGCGCAAAGCTGACGCTCGGCGAGACGGATTTCCAGTCGTCGATTTTCGACGCCTTCACCTACACCGGCGCGTCGCTTATCAGCGATGAGCGCATGCTGCCGTGGTCACTGCGCGGCTATGCGCCACAAATCTCCGGTATTGCCCAAACCAACGCGACGGTCACCGTAAGCCTCGCCGACAGGGTCATCTATCAAACAAAAGTCCCGCCGGGCCCGTTCATCATTCAGGATCTCAACCAGTCGGTGCAGGGCACGCTCGACGTGAAGGTGACGGAAGAAGATGGCCGGGTGAGTACGTTCCAGGTCTCCGCCGAATCCGTCCCCTTCCTGACGCGTCAGGGCCAGGTTCGCTACAAGCTGGCGGCAG
The DNA here is from genome assembly GCF_001742765.1 of Enterobacter sp. ku-bf2. NCBI lineage: Bacteria > Pseudomonadati > Pseudomonadota > Gammaproteobacteria > Enterobacterales > Enterobacteriaceae > Enterobacter > Enterobacter sp. ku-bf2. The sequence goes on along the minus strand of NZ_MDVW01000012.1, from coordinate 262,572 downwards.
GCAAGCCGCGAAAGGACGCATCGCATGACGTTGAGGACAGCACCTTCATGAGCGGCGAGTTTTCCTGGGGTATGCTGTCGCAAACCTCGCTCTATGGCGGAACGCTGGCCGATGGTGACCACTACCGAGCCCTGGCCGCCGGGCTGGGACAAAACATGGCGTATCTGGGCGCGCTCTCGTTTGATATCACCCGGGCCACCAGCCAGCTGCCGGGCGCGGATCCGCAGGCGGGCTACAGCTACCGTTTTAACTACAGTAAACGGTTCGACACCACCGGTAGCCAGCTTACGCTGGCGAGCTACCGCTACTCGGACCGTCAGTTCCTGAGCTATGCGCGCTATCTGGATGACGACAACAGCGACAGCCAGACGGAAAAACAGACCCTCAGCGTCACCGCCAGTCAGTACATATCGGCCCTCTCGCTAAACCTTTATCTGAGCATGCTGCGCCAAACCTGGTGGGACGACTCGCCTTCCACGACCGGCAGCGTCACCGCAGGCTATAACTTCGACCTTGGCCGCTGGAAAAACCTTGGCCTGACCCTGTCGCTGAGCAGAACCCATTACGAAGATGATGAAGAGGACGATAACCAGTTTTATCTCTCGCTGAGCGTGCCGCTCGATCCTGACCATCGCCTGAACTACGACCTGCGCAACGGCGACAGCCTGAGCCAGAGCGTCTCCTGGTACGATACCTCTGACCGGAACAATACCTGGGGCGTCTCTGCTGGCACCGAGAGCGAAAAAGCCGATGCGGGCGCACAGTTCAGCGGAAACTATCAGCACTATTCTTCGCTGGGGGATCTCAACGTCTCGGGCAGCTATAAGGCGAATGAGTACAACTCAATGAGCGCCAGCTGGAACGGATCGTTTACCGGGACGGCGAAAGGGTTTGCCCTGCACCGTCGCAGCTACGGCAATGAGCCACGCGTCATGGTCAGCACTGACGGCGTGGGCCATATCCCGCTGAACGTATCGCATGACGAAACCAACGCGTCGGGTATTGGCGTTCTGCCGTCGTTTTCCAGCTATACCCCGGCCAGCGTGCGGGTCAACATGAACAATTTGCCTGACGGCGTTGACGTCGATACGCGGGTGGTCACTTCCACCTGGACAGAAGGCGCCATCGGCTATCGACAAATCGCGACCCGAGCCGGTAACGATATTGCCGGCATTTTGCGAACGCCTTCCGGGACACCGCCGCTCGGCGCCCTGGTACGCCTGCAGGATAACGGCCTGCAGGTCGGCATGGTCGCCGAGGAGGGCCGCGTCTGGCTGGGCGCCGTCCAGCCTGAGCAACAGTTCCTGGTCACGTGGGGAGACAACCATCAGTGTCACTTCTCGTTACCTTCTCACCTTGAAAACAGTATGCAGCTCATGCTGCCTTGCCAGTAAGAAACCATGATGAAACTCACCCCACTCAAGGCCCTGAGCCTGATGTTGCTCGGCACCGCATTGAACGCGCATGCCGCCATTAACCTGGACCGCACGCGGATCGTTTTTCCCGAAGGGGACAAGGCAAGCAGCCTGAAAGTCGATAACCAGAGCAAAACCTTACCCTACCTGGCGCTTTCCTGGATTGAAGACGAAAACGGGCGCAAAGAGGACAGCCACTTCATGGCGCTGCCGCCCATTCAGCGTATTGAAGCGGGCGCGTCATCGCAGGTCAGGATTGTGAAGCAGGCGGCGGTTGGGCAGTTGCCGAAGGACAGAGAGTCGCTGTTTTACTTCAACCTGCGCGAAGTTCCGCCCAAAAGCGGCGCCAGCGAGGCGCGCAGCGTTATGCAGGTGGCCATGCAGAGCCGCATTAAGCTGTTCTGGCGGCCAAAAGCCATCACCAAAAAGCCGGGTGATCAAAGCGAAATGCGCATGGAAATTACCGCCACCGCAACGGGGCTCAGCGTACATAACCCCACGCCCTATTACATCACCCTCGCGTGGCTGAGTAAAAATGCGAAAACCCAGCTGCCGGGCTTCGACAGCCTGATGATTGCTCCGTTTGCCACGGCGTCCACCTCTACCGGCGACTACCACGGGAGCTACTACAGCGTGGGTTACATTGATGATTACGGCGCGCTGAAAAAAGTGGACGTTACCTGTGCGGGTAAGGCGCCATGCCAGCTCAGCGAGCGGAAGGGTCAAAACAATGCGCAAGCTCGTTAATTGTCTGTTTTTGCTGCTGTTCACCCTGCTGCCCGTCAGAGAGGCGCTGGCGCTTGACTGCTATCTCGGCGTTTCCGGCGGGCCCGTCGAGGAGACAAAAACGATCTCCCCTTTTGCCATTCCCAGCAACGCGCAGGTGGGGGAAAAGATATGGGAATCTGACGATATCAAAGTCCCTGTGACCTGCGACCACAACACCACCAGTAATTTTGAAAAAGAGGACATCTACGCCTGGGTTAACCCCTACCCGTCAGCGTCCGATCCCTACTACGAGCTCGGCGTAACCTATGAAGGGATTGACTACGATGCGACGGGGCAACCCAACGGGGTTGATACCTCCCAGTGCCTTGATAACAAACAGATCACTATCTATACCCCCGCCCAAATCCAGCAAATGGGCTGGGAGAACCGCATCTGTTCCGGCAATGCGAACGACATTCACACCTCACGCACGTTCATCGTGCGCTTTCGTCTGTACGTCAGAATCAAGGTCATGCCGCCGCACGGCTACGTCAGCACGCTCGGGGACTATATCGTGGTGCAGTTCGACGGCAAGGGCGGCGTCAACCAGATGTCCGACGCGAAAAACCTGAAGTATCATATTAATGGCCTGAACAATATCACCGTGCTGGACTGCGGGGCGACCTTCAGCATCTATCCGGAAAATCAGGAGATTGATTTTGGTACGTTCAGCGCTCGCGACATAATGAATCAGGGAAAGCGAACGCGCACGTTCTCGGTCAGAACGACCAAGATACAGGACGCCGAGTGTTCCGATGGGTTTAAAATGGATTCGTCGTTCTATACGAACGAGACGCTGAGCGAAGAAGATACCGCCCTGCTCATCGGTAACGGCCTGAAATTACGCATCCTGAACGGAACGCAGCCCTACACCTTTAACCGATACGAAGAGTATGCCGATTTTACCGGCAGTACGTTGCAGTACGAACAGACCTATACCGCTGAGCTGACGCCGGTGCCGGGAAAAGCGATCCAGTCCGGACCGTTTGAAACCGTGGTGCTGTTCAAAATTAACTACCACTAAACGAAAAAAAGCCGGGTTTCCCCGGCTTTTTCACATCAGCAGTTTCAGCTGGCTTTGCGCTCGTGCGCCTGGCGGTACTCGACAAGATCTTCAATCGTGACCACCGGCATGTTGTGCAGACGCGCAAAGGTGATGCACTCTGGCGCGCGCGCCATGGTGCCGTCATCGTTGGTCAGTTCACACAGCACGCCCGCAGGTTTGAAGCCCGCCAGCGTCACCAGATCGATGGTCGCTTCGGTGTGGCCGCCGCGGGTCAGGACGCCGCCCGCCTGCGCGCGCAGTGGGAAGACGTGGCCTGGACGATGCAGATCGGAGGGCTTCGCATCATCAGCAATGGCGGCACGTACGGTGGTCAGACGGTCAGCCGCAGACACACCGGTGGTCACGCCATGCGCCGCTTCAATGGTCACGGTAAAACCGGTCCCAAAGGCGCTGGTGTTGTTTTCGACCATCATTGGCAGCTCAAGCTGCTTACGACGATCTTCGGTAATACACAGGCATACGATGCCGCTGCCGTGACGGATGGTCAGCGCCATCTGTTCAACGGTCATGTTTTCGGCGGCGAAAATCATGTCGCCTTCGTTTTCACGGTTTTCATCGTCAAGCACCATCACACCGCGGCCTTCGCGCAGTGCATCCAGTGCATGTTCAACACGTTGAGTTGAAGTGCCAAAAGAGGAAAGTAGCGTCTGATTCATGGTAAAAAAACCTCATTAACATTATGGTTACCAGAATCAGGGCAGTCTTAGGAGCGCCGTATAAGCGGCAAAAAGATAACGTGAGCGGGCCCATGCCCGACTGGATCGTTACTCTCTCCCATCCGGACTCTAACCGTCGGCCCCGGAATTACACCGGATCTGCTGACCTTTGAGAATTCACCCAAAGCGCTCGCGGGCTTTCAGCGTTAAGCTGATTTACCGCCGGTGGGGAATTTCGCCCCGCCCTGAGAATAAGCGAGATAACTATAACGCTATTGATTATCCTGGGCAATGCATAAGCATCAAACAATTTTGTTTACCCCGGGCATGACGCGCTACAATGGACACTGACACCTTTCCATCAAGGGAAACGACAATGATTGACCCGAAGAAAATTGAGCAAATTGCGCGTCAGGTTCATGAATCCATGCCGAAAGGCATTCGTGAATTTGGTGATGACGTTGAGAAGAAAATCCGCCAGACGCTGCAGGCGCAGTTGGTTCGCCTTGATCTAGTCAGCCGCGAAGAGTTTGACGTGCAGACGCAGGTTCTGCTGCGCACCCGCGAGAAGCTGGCACTGCTGGAACAGCGTCTGACCGAGCTGGAAAACCGCAATGCGCCGGAAGAAGTGAAGCCGGCACCGGCTATTCCACCGGTGGACGACCAGGAGTAAGTGCGGCCTGTTGTGCCCGGTGGCGGCTACGCCTTACCGGGCCTACATGAACGCGTAGGTCGGGTAAGGCGCAGCCGCCACCCGACATAAAAAAACGGGCCAACTGGCCCGTTTTTTTTACTGACTGTCTTTCTGGATCTTCTTGATGATGTTGGTGGTGGAACACCCGTCCTCAAAGTTGAGCACCATCACCTCGCCGCCGTTGGCCCAGACTTCTTCGCTGCCTGCGATTTGCTCCGGCTTGTAATCCCCGCCTTTCACCAGCAGGTCCGGCAGAATACCGGCAATCAGGCGCTGCGGCGTGTCTTCTTCAAACGACACCACCCAGTCCACGGCTTCCAGCGCGCCGAGCACGATCATACGCTGCTCCAGCGGGTTCACCGGACGGGTTTCCCCCTTCAGACGTTTGGTCGACGCATCGCTGTTCACTGCCACAATCAGACGATCGCCCAGCTTGCGCGCATTCGCCAGATAGGAGACATGGCCCGCGTGCAGAATGTCGAATACGCCGTTGGTCATTACCACTTTCTCACCGCGCTTGCGCGCGGCGGCGACGGCCACTTTAAGCTCGTCTTCGGTCATCACACCGAAACCGGTGTCAGCACGGCCGCGCACCGCGTTTTCCAGCTCGATTGGGGACACGGTTGAGGTACCGAGTTTACCGACGACCACACCCGCCGCGGCGTTAGCGAAGTAGCACGCCTCTTCCAGGGTGTTACCCGCGGCCAGCGTCGCCGCCAGCACGCCGATCACCGTATCACCGGCACCGGTCACGTCGTACACTTCCTGCGCCTGGGTTGGCATATGCAGCGGCGCCTTGCCCGGCTGCAGCAGCGTCATCCCCTGCTCGGAGCGGGTCACCAGCAGCGCAGAGAGCTCGAAGTCAGCAATGATCTTCATGCCGCGCTCAACCAGCTCTTCCTCGGTTTTGCATTTGCCCGCCACCGCTTCAAACTCGGAGAGGTTTGGCGTCAGCAGGGTTGCGCCGCGATAGCGCTCAAAGTCGGTGCCTTTCGGGTCGATCAGCACCGGTACGCTGGCCTTACGCGCCAGCTGGATCATCGTCTGCACGCTGGCCAGCGCGCCTTTCGCGTAGTCGGACAGCACCAGCGCGCCGATATTGCCCAGCGCCTGGTTAATGCGCTCGTGCAGCGGTTCGGGATCAACGCCTTCGAATCCTTCTTCAAAGTCGAGGCGGATCAGCTGCTGGTTGCGTGACAGCACGCGCAGCTTGGTGATGGTTGGGTGGGTCGGAACCGAAACGAAGTCGCACTTCACGTTCACGTCCGCCAGCGACTTGCTCAGCGCGCGCGCCGCATCGTCGATACCGGTCAGGCCAACCAGACGCGAGTGCGCGCCCAGAGAGGCTATGTTCATCGCCACGTTTGCCGCGCCGCCGGGACGCTCTTCAATGGTGTCGACCTTAACCACCGGTACCGGTGCTTCCGGAGAGATGCGGCTGGTCGGTCCATACCAGTAGCGATCCAGCATCACATCCCCAACAACCATTACTCCAGCACGTTCAAACTCTGGCAGTGTTACTTTCATTCCTGACTCCAGAAAGATTCACAATTTGCGCGCGATAATATCACACTTGATTTGTTACGCACGGTTCCACCAGCCACTTCTGCCAGCTGGCCGTTACCTGAGCGCGTTCTGCGACAAAACAGTCCAGCGCCACGTGGCCCGGCTGCTCCTGCAGCGCCAGGTGATGAAGCTCGTCACGCAGCGTCGTGTAGGCGCGGGTTAAGGCCTGCGCCTCCTGCTCGTCCATGATGTCGTTTTGCGCCAGCAGTTCCAGAATGCGCACGTTATCGGACCAGCGGGTCAGCTTCGGCTTGTCGTGCGCGTGGAGCAGCACCAGATACTGGGTAATGAACTCAATATCGGTAATCCCGCCCTCGTCGGCTTTGATATCAAAGCGATCACGGTGTTTATTACCCAGGTGCGCGCGCATTTTCTCGCGCATCTCGCGCACTTCGGTCTGCAGCGTACTGCCCTCGCGCGGGGTGGTCATGACGTCCTTACGAATGGCATCGAACTGCGTTTTGAGTTGCGGATCGCCATACACCACGCGGGCGCGCACCAGCGCCTGATGCTCCCACGTCCAGGCTTCATTCTTCTGGTAATCGGCGAAGGATTCCGTTGAGGTGACCAGCATGCCCGCCGCGCCGGACGGACGCAGGCGCGCATCGACTTCATACAAAATGCCCGACGAGGTGCGGGTGCTGAACAGGTGCATAATGCGCTGGGCCAGGCGCAGATAGAACTGACGCCCGTCAATCTCGCGCTCGCCGTCGGTCATCACGTCAACCGGGCAGTCGTGCAGGAAGATTAAATCCAGATCGGAGCTGTATCCCAGCTCCCAGCCGCCGAGCTTGCCGTAACCGACCACGGCAAAGCCTCGCCCCTCACGATCAGCAAGGTGCTTCGGCTGGCCGTAGCGGGCCACCATCTGCACCCACGCCTGCTGCACGACCGCGTCGATGATCGCCTCCGCGAGCCAGGTTAAGTGATCGCTCACTTTCATCACCGGCAGCGTTCCGGCGATGTCCGCCGCCGCCACGCGCAGCATCTGGGCCTGCTTAAACTGGCGCAGCGCCTCCAGTTGCTGCTCTTCGTCCTCTTCCGGCACGCGCAGCAGATACTGACGCAGCTCGTCCCGGTAGGCATCCGTCGCCGTGGGTTGATACAGGGTATTCGGATCGAGCAGTTCATCCAGCAGCAGCGGATAGCGCGCCAGCTTGTTGGCCACCATAGGGGAGGCGGCGCAGAGCGTAATCAGGTGCTTGAGTGCCCCCGGAAACTCGCTCAAAAGTTCAAGGTACGTGGTACGCGTGATGATCCCGCTCAGCAGCGGCATCATGCGCGACAGCGGCACCGGCGCATCCGCCCGCGAGCAGACCTCGCTCAGCAGGTGCGGCATCAGGTGATCAAGCACCTGTCGACCACGCGGGCCGATGGCGCGCTTGTTCAGCTCAAGACGGAAATCGGCAATCAGCGCCACCACGCGATGGCGCGCGTCGTCGGTTAAATGCGTCAGCACCGGCGTGGTGTCATCTTCCTGGAGCGCGTCCTGCCACAGCTCGCGCCAGTGCTCGGAAAGCGCATCGTCCTGCGATTCACTTTCATCATCACCAATCAGTTCGTTAAAGATGCGGCGCACGCCTGCCATATGGGCATCGAGCCGTTCGGTCAGCGTTGACCAGTCATCCACGCGCATGCCCCAGGCCAGACGCGCCCGGTTAAGGTCATCCCCCGGCAGGGTCTGGGTCTGTTCGTCGTTGATGCTTTGCAGCAGGTTTTCCAGACGACGCAGGAACAGATAGGTCTCGCGCAGGGTTTGCGCGTCGCCGTCCGGCAGCAGGTGAAGCTGCTCGATGGCGCTCAGCGTCGGGAGCAGCGAGCGGGATTGCAGCGACGGCTCGCGCCCGCCGCGAATCAGCTGGAAGACCTGGACGATAAATTCGATTTCGCGAATACCACCCGCGCCAAGCTTGATGTTGTCCTTCAGCCCACGACGGCGAACCTCACGGGCAATCATCCCTTTCATATTGCGCAGGGACTGGATGACGCTGAAGTCGATATAGCGACGGAACACGAACGGGCGCAGCATGGCACGCAGTTCGTTGGCGTAGGCGTCATCGCTGTCGCCCATGATCCGCGCTTTGACCATCGCATAACGCTCCCAGTCGCGCCCCTGCTCCTGGTAGTAATCCTCCAGCGCGGCAAAGCTCAGCACCAGCGGCCCGCTATCGCCGAACGGACGCAGGCGCATGTCCACGCGGTAGACAAAACCATCCTGCGTCGGCTGATCCAGCGCCTTAATCAGACGCTGACCGAGACGGGTAAAGAACTGGGCGTTGTCCAGCTCGCGACGGCCGCCGCGTGTGGAGCCGTTCTCAGGCCAGGCGAAAATCAGATCGATATCGGAGGAAAAGTTCAGCTCGCAACCGCCCAGCTTGCCCATCCCCAGAATCAACAGCGGCTGAGGAACCCCTTCCTCGCTGCACGGCGTGCCCCACTCTTTACAGCAGGCGGCGTAGAGCCAGTCGCGCGCGGCGACAATCAACGTCTGCGCCAGCTCGCTTAACTGCTGCAGCGTACTCTCTTCACTCACCAGCTCTAGCGCCTGCGCCCAGGCAATGCGCACCATCACACGACGGCGGAACTGACGCAGGACGCGCATCAGCGTCGCCTCATCCGCGACGTCTTCAAGCGCGGCCTGCAGCCAGCCGGCATAGTGCCGCCACTCGTCCGCCTGCGGCGGTGCGTTCTCAAGCTCCGCCAGCCAGTCCGGGTAGACGGCGATGCTTTCCTGCACAAAATCACTGAAGGTGAGCACGCTTTTCGCCTGCTCGCTTAACGATGACGCCGGTAATGACTCAGGCAGACGTTCGCAAACGGTCTGCCACTGCTGCTGTAACGGTGAAGAAAGCGGCATTCTAGGGGTTCCTTGCCAGAGTTAACGTTTTCCGCTGTGCAGCCAGTACGGCTCCTGCGAAATGGCCTCATTACGGAAATGCTCAATTTCAATATGCTGACGGGTTTCGATGGCATGCTTCAGCCCCTGCCAGTTTTCCAGCCACGCCTGCGCCTGTGGCCCGTCGTAGGCACCGGAAAGGAGCAGCATGCTGTCGATGTTGCGCGAAAGACGGGGAAGCTGATCGCCATACTTATCGCCGAGCGGATACGCAAAGGTGCTCTTCAGTTCAGCGGCATGACGGGAAAGATGAATGTCCGCGAAACGCTTAAAGTTTTCCGCGATTTTGGCCTCGGCTTTCGCATCCAGGAAGGCGCGCCAGCCGCGCGTGACCAGAAACTCGGTCAGCGCCAGTTTTGCCGAAGCGGCTTGCGGGCTGTAAATCGCCGTTTGCGCCGAGACGTCCGAGAGCATCAGCGTTTCGGTTTGCGTCAGCAGATCACGTAAGTGAGCGCTCGCTTTGCGAGGAACGATACCGCCGAACAGCGCCAGGGTATGGCGCACCAGGGCAATCGCCGCGAGCACGTGGGATTTGGCGTTTTTCACATTTCGCACCCACAGCTCTTCGTGGTACTGCCACTGCGAAAGCGCCAGCTCCAGCGCGGCTTCCAGCCCCTGCTCAACGCTGGCTTTCGGCGCAACGCGCAAAATGGTCGTCTCTTTCAGGACGCGCGGCGCATTTCCGGCCGCCAGATGGTAACCCCGCGCGGCTTTACTCAGGCTTCCCTGACGCAGTCCGGACTGGCTCACCAGCCTGCGCGCCAGCTTCAGCACGTCATTCGCGTCCCCTTCCAGCAGTTCAAGCTCCAGTTCACAAATGGGTTCCTGGAACTCCCCCGCCTTCACCTCACCGAGATCGAGAGCGATTTCGATGCGGCTTTTACCTTCCGTCACCAGCCATTTCTCGCGCCAGAAATCGGTGCTGAACAGCGGCTGCACCTGTTCTGCCAGCGTGGCAGGCAGCTCGCCTTCCGGCCAGACGTCCGTCGGGAAGCGTTCGAGCTCAAGTTCTGGCTGACTGATGTCGATATTGTATTCCGGACGCTGATGTAACCCGCCGACCACGCGGCCGGCAATTTTCATCGTCATCTCGTAGCGCCCGCTCGCGCCACGGATGCGCAGCCCCATATCGTGACGGCGCAGCCAGTTGTCCGGCGTTTCGTAATAGATATTAAGCAGTTGTACCGGTGCATGGTGTTCGCCGGAGAGCGTATGCAGATGCTGGCGGAGTGCGTCAACGCTGTCTTTTTCGACGATAAATTTTAATTCGATTTCCTGAGCCATAGCCTTGTACTTTTGCGGGCGTCACAGACGCGTCAATGAGGGCGAACTTCCTCGCCATTTGTTTGTCAGTACATAGTATTTTGCGCCAAATTGCCATGCAATGAGCAATTTGTCGGGCGTAAATGTCCAGAGTCGTGACACAGATGATTCTGATTGCTGACGAATGCTTTGCGTAGAGACACTGTTGCCACTACTATCGTTCCACTATTTATGAAAATAACGACTAATGATGCTTAAATTACGCCTGATTGGACTTACTTTACTCGCTTTTAGCGCCGCAACAGCCGTGCACGCTGAAGAGAAGCGTTACGTTTCTGACGAACTGAACACCTGGGTACGCAGTGGCCCCGGAGATAATTATCGCCTCGTGGGCACGGTCAATGCCGGCGAGGAAGTCACCCTGTTACAGACCAACGCGGACACCAACTACGGTCAGGTTCGAGACAGTTCTGGCCGTACGTCCTGGATCCCGCTGAAAGAGCTGAGCACCGTGCCAAGCCTGCGCACCCGCGTGCCGGATCTGGAAAATCAGGTGAAAACCCTGACCGACAAGCTGAACAACATCGACGGAACCTGGAACCAGCGTACCGCCGAAATGCAGCAGAAAGTGGCGCAGAGCGACGGTGTGATTAACGGGCTGAAAGAAGAGAACCAGAAGCTGAAAAACGAGCTGATTGTCGCGCAGAAGAAAGTGAATGCCGCCAACCTGCAGCTCGATGACAAACAGCGCACCATCATCATGCAGTGGTTTATGTATGGCGGCGGCGTGCTGGGCGTCGGTCTGGTGCTGGGTCTGGTTCTGCCGCACCTGATCCCAAGCCGTAAGCGTAAAGATCGCTGGATGAACTAATTCGTCTTCTCTGCCAGACTTACGTATCATTCTGGAAAAGAGAAAACGGGAGTGTCAGGCGTGAAGAGTTATCTGGTCGGTGGTGCGGTTCGTGATGCGTTGTTAGGTCTGCCGGTCAAAGATAAAGACTGGGTGGTGGTGGGCGCCACCCCGGAAGAGATGCTCGACGCGGGCTACCAGCAGGTAGGCCGCGATTTTCCCGTGTTCCTGCACCCGAAAAGCCGCGAAGAGTATGCCCTGGCGCGTACCGAGCGGAAATCAGGTTCGGGCTATACGGGCTTCACCTGCTATGCCGCGCCTGACGTCACGCTGGAGGAAGATCTCCTGCGTCGCGATCTGACTATTAACGCGCTGGCGCAGGACGAGCACGGCCAGATTGTTGACGCTTATGGCGGCCAGGACGATCTGCGCAACCGTCTTTTACGCCACGTCTCCCCGGCGTTTTCTGAAGATCCGCTCCGCGTGCTGCGCGTGGCGCGTTTTGCCGCGCGTTACGCCCATCTCAGCTTCCGTATTGCCGATGAGACAATGGCGCTGATGACCGCCATGACCGGGGCGGGCGAGCTTGAACACCTGACGCCAGAGCGCGTCTGGAAAGAGACGGAGAATGCCCTCACCACGCGTAACCCGCAGGTCTTTTTCCAGGTCCTGCGCGACTGTGGCGCGCTGAAGGTGCTGTTCCCGGAAATAGACGCGCTGTTTGGCGTCCCGGCTCCGGCGAAATGGCACCCGGAAATTGATACCGGCGTGCACACGCTGATGACCCTGAGCATGGCGGCCATGCTCAGCCCTGACGTGGACGTGCGTTTTTCCACCCTGTGCCACGATCTGGGCAAAGGCTTAACGCCAAAAGAGCTCTGGCCACGGCACCACGGGCACGGTCCGGCCGGGGTGAAGCTGGTCGAGGGGCTGTGCCAGCGTCTGCGCGTGCCGAACGAAATCCGCGATCTGGCGAAACTGGTGGCCGAATTCCACGATCTGATCCACACCTTCCCCATCCTGAAACCGGCCACCATCGTTAAGCTTTTCGATAACATCGACGCCTGGCGCAAACCCCAGCGCGTGGAGCAAATCGCGCTGACCAGCGAAGCTGACGTGCGCGGACGTACCGGGTTTGAAGCGTGCGACTACCCGCAGGGACGTTTACTGCGTAAAGCCTGGGAGGTAGCGAAAGCGGTGCCGACGAAGGACGTCGTCGAGGCGGGATTCAAAGGACCGGAAATTCGCGAAGAACTCACGAAACGGCGAATTCAGGCGGTCTCTGACTGGAAGGAAAAGCATTGCCCTCAGCCAAAAGACTGAGGGCCATCGGTCAGAAGAAGACCACGTATACCGCAGCGGCAACGATGAAGCGATAGATCGCGAACGGAATGAACGAGATACGCTTAATCAGCTGCAGGAAGGTTTTGATGGCAATCAGCGCCACGATAAACGCGGTGATGAAGCCAACGGCGAACATGGGAATGTCGCCCGTGGTGAGGAAACCGATGCTTTTATAGAGGTCAAGCGCGGTGGCACCCATCATCATCGGCACCGCCAGCAGGAAAGAGAACTCTGACGCGGCGTAACGGCTTACGCCCATCAGCATCCCGCCGGAGATGGTTGCGCCTGAACGCGAGAAGCCCGGCCACAGCGCCAGACACTGGAAGCAGCCAATGATAAACGCCTGACGATACGTCATATCGTCCAGCCCTTCCGCGCGCGGCGTTTTTGGCTTCAGCACTTCCGCGGCGATCAGCAGGAAGCCGCCCACCACCAGCGCGTACATCACGTTAATCGGGTTAAACAGCGATTTGATGGCGTCGTGGAAAACCAGACCCAGCACCACTGCCGGGACCATCCCGAGCAGAATATGGATCAGCGACAGGCGGCCTTTACTCATCCCTTCGTGCTGCGGCGGACGGCCAAAATGGATACCGATCAGGCCAAACAGACGGCGCCAGAACATCACCACCACCGCCAGAATCGAACCCAGCTGGATAACCACTTCGAACGTTTTGGCGGTATCGCCTTCAAAACCCAGCAGATGGCCAACGATAATCATATGGCCGGTACTGGAAACCGGTAAAAACTCCGTCAATCCTTCGACCACACCCAGTATTGCCGCCACCAGCAGCGAGTGCATATCGCTCATCTATAAACCCCTAAAAAAATATAAAAAAAACGGTCGCCCCAACGGCTACCGTGAAAGATACAGCTATAAGACAGATATAACCTAAAAGGGTTTAGCTATTATGACGTTAAATCTTGCCTTTCAGATTTGTGCCACGCTCGATGATGACGCCAACGTTGGCGGCGCGCGCCACCGCGCCCGGCTTGCTCAGCTTGATGCGCACCCACGGTGAGTTGAATTTTTTCAGCAGCAGTTCTGCGACTTCTTCCGCCACCCGTTCGACCAGCGCAAAACGTTGCCCTTCAACGTGGGCGATGACCGTTTCACTGATATCGGCGTAGCTCAGACAGTCATTCACGTCATCACTTTTTGCCGACTTGCGGTTATCCCAGCCCATTTCGATATCGAACACCAGCTTCTGCTCGATGGTCTGTTCCCAGTCGTAAACACCAATAGTGGTGATTACCGAAAGTTGCTCTATAAATACAATATCCATCACGACCTGCCTGCTTTTTGGCTAAACCGGATACCACTTCCGGCGAATTATGCGTATTATCCACAGATGCTGAGAATACAGATACATTTTCAAAACGGAACAGCGTTATGAGTGCAATCGCGCCTGGAATGATCCTCCTCGCCTATCTTTGCGGCTCAATCTCCAGCGCCATTCTGGTCTGCCGCATCGCCGGGTTACCTGACCCGCGTGAAAGTGGTTCCGGGAATCCGGGAGCGACCAACGTACTACGAATTGGCGGCAAGGGAGCAGCCGTAGCGGTTTTGATTTTTGATGTTCTGAAAGGGATGTTGCCCGTCTGGGGCGCGTATGCGCTGGGCGTCACGCCGTTCTGGCTGGGGCTTATTGCGATTGCTGCCTGTGTCGGCCACATCTGGCCCGTATTCTTCGGTTTTAAAGGCGGCAAAGGTGTGGCGACCGCCTTTGGTGCCATTGCGCCTATCGGCTGGGACCTGACCGGCGTGATGGCCGGGACCTGGCTACTGACCATTCTGCTGAGCGGCTATTCGTCGTTGGGCGCCATCGTCAGCGCGCTTATCGCGCCGTTCTACGTCTGGTGGTTCAAGCCCCAGTTTACCTTCCCGGTGTCGATGCTCTCCTGCCTTATCTTGCTGCGTCATCACGATAATATTCAGCGCCTGTGGCGTCGTCAGGAGACAAAAATCTGGACGAAGCTCAAGAGGAAGAAAAAAGACGCCCCGTAAGGTTAGTTATGCCTTATAGCCAAATGTGATTTTGGTCACCTTCTGCCTGTGGTAACTGTTAATGACACAACACAACCACATCAGAAGAAAATGGCAGAAATCACAGAAACCACTCCCCTTTCAACGGCAGGAAAACACCCCGATGGCGACATCCAGTGGGTGCGCAGCGCCTCGGATGTCTCACGCCTCGTTAATGACGGTTCTCAGGGTCGGGCCAACGCCCGTATCGTGGTCGGTATCGCGCTGGGCGGGATTTTCCTCGATGCCTACGATCTGGGCGCGCTGGCCTTCGGCATTAAAGACATCACCCGCGAATTTAACCTGACGCCCGCCGGTACCGGCATGGTGGCCTCGGCCATTACCTTTGGCGCCATTGTCGGGGCGCTGCTCGGCGGTTATCTCACGGATAAAATCGGGCGCTATCGCGTCTTTATGGCTGATATGGTGTTCTTCGTCGTAGCGGCTATTGCCTGTGCGCTGGCTCCGAACGAATATGTGCTGGCGGGTGCCCGCTTTGTCATGGGGCTTGGCGTCGGGATCGACCTTCCCGTGGCGATGGCGTTTTTAAGCGAGTTCGCCAGGCTGAAAGGCCCCGGCAATAAGGCCTCCAGCGTCGCCATGTGGTGCCCCACCTGGTATGCCGCCATCAGTATCTCCTACCTGCTGGTGCTTTTCTTCTACGCCGTGCTGCCGGAAAGCCACAGCGACTGGCTGTGGCGTTTGATTCTCGGCTTTGGTGCCGTGCCGGCGCTGGTGATTATTGCCATCCGCAGTCGCTATATGAGCGAATCGCCGGTCTGGGCGGCAAATCAGGGCAACCTGAAGGAGGCAGCGTCCATTTTACGCCACTCATACAACATCAATGCCCACGTGCCGCAGGATGCGCTGAGCCAGCCAGCCCCCGTCGTGAATAAAGCGAAATGGTCCAATTACCTGAACCTGTTCCGCGGGATCTATCTGCGGCGCACCACGCTCGCCACGCTGCTGTCCGTCGTCTCCTCGTTCGCCTATAACGCGGTGGCGTTTGGTCTGCCGGTGATCATCTCCAGCTTCTTTGTCCAGTCGATGCTGACCACCATCCTGATATCTCTGGCGCTTAACCTTCTGTTTGCCTTCGTTGGCGGACTGCTGGCGGTACGCTACGTGCCGCGCTTCGGCGCCTGGCGGATGTCGCTGGCGGGTTACGCCTGCCAGCTGGTCGCGCTGCTGGGCCTGGGGTTGATTGGTCGTCCGGAAGGCGCCACCGAAGGCGTGCTTGCCGTGGCGATGCTGGCGCTCTTCCTGTTCGGCCAGGGCTTCGGCCCGGGCGCGCATACCATGACGTTTGCCTCGCTGAGCTACCCGACCTCGCTGCGCGGCGTTGGCGTGGGCCTTAACCAGACGCTGATGCGCAGCAGCTCGACGCTGTCGCTGTTCCTGTTCCCGCTGCTGGTCGCCTCGCTGGATACCGCCGTGTTCTGGGTAATTGCACTGGCGCCGTTTATCGGCCTGGCCTCGCTGCTGGCGATCCGCTGGGAGCCATCGGGGTATGATGTGGATGCGGAGGATTACCGCTAATGACCTCGCTTCGGTGGGTTAACCCCACCGAAGGATTCTTACAAATCATCCAGCAGCGTTCGGGAAAGTTTTTTCAGCATCTCAAGCTCTTCATCATTCATCCGCATGCTGCAACGTATCTGGTCCGGCAGCGCCATCACCTGCTTTTTCAGTGCGTTAGCCTTCTCCGTCAGAACGACATTTTTCATTCTTTCGTCACCCACAACCGCGATACGGTTGAGAAACCCTTTTGCCTCAAGCTTTTGCACCAGCGGGGTCAATGTGCCCGAATCAAAAAACGTCTTATCGCTGAGATCGCGAAGTGGGATGTTGTCTTTCTCATAAAGCGCCATCAAAACAACAAATTGCGGATAGGTAAGATCCATTTCCTGCAATAAGGGACGATATTGCCGAACGAACGCGTTGGTGACCGAGTACAGTGAGAAGCAAAGTAAATCATCTAACGTCTTGTTTTCTTTCATTTCTCTTTCAACCCTTAGCCAGTTTTATAAAAAAATTATAAATAAAGTTTGACTAAAAGTATCTTGCGCGCAAGTATTATAACAAAAACTTAATAGCGCACTACTTAATTAACATCACTATCTAACACTCGCTTAAAGAGGTACTACCATGAAAACATTAGCCGCCATCCTGGTTTCTTCCGTATTCGCGTCTGCTGCAGCATCCGCCCACACCACCAATACCCCTACCCCGACCGCAGGCGTACAGGCATTTCTTAATGTTCTGAATTCGGGCAAGGGTAAGCCAATGGAACAGATGACCCCGCAGGAGGCCCGCCAGGTACTGATCGGCGCGCAGCAAGGCGCAAAACTGCCGCCCGCTCAGGTTTCAGAAAAAACGATCCAGGTAAATGGTCAGGCGATCAAACTGAAAATAGTGAAACCTGAAAACGCGACCGGCACGCTCCCGGCATTTATGTTCTTCCACGGCGGCGGCTGGGTGCTGGGTGATTTCCCAACCCACGAACGCTTAATCCGAGATCTGGTTCGCGCGTCAGGTGCCGCAGCGGTTTACGTTGATTACACGCCGTCACCTGAGGCCCATTTCCCGGTGGCCATTCATCAGGCCTTTGAAGCGACAAAATGGGTAGCCGAGCACGGTCAGGAAATTGGCGTGGACGGTAGCCGTCTGGGTCTGGTCGGTAACAGCGTGGGCGGCAATATGGTGGCTTCCGTGGCGCTGCAGGCAAAACAATTTAATGGGCCAAAAATTCGCTACAACGTCATGCTCTGGCCTGTGACCGATGCGAATTTTGATACTGCCTCGTATAATCAGTTCGAGAACGGCTATTTCCTGTCGAAAAACATGATGAAATGGTTCTGGGATAACTACACCACCAACGCGGCCGATCGCAACAATATCCTTGCCTCTCCGCTTCGCGCCAGCGCCGCGCAGTTGAAAGGCTTCCCGGAGACGCTGATTCAGACAGCAGAGCTGGATGTTCTGCGGGATGAAGGTGAAGCATTCGGGCGTAAGCTGGATGCGGCTGGCGTCCCGGTGACCGTCACGCGCTATAACGGCATGATCCACGATTACGGCCTGCTCAATCCACTGAGCGAAGAGCCTACGGTCAAGGTTGCCCTGGAGCAGGCTGGCGCAGCGCTGCATGAGCACCTGAAATAACGGCATCGCGATGTTTGTCAGACAGCACGCCCTCCGGGCGTGCTTTTTTGTTTCGTCTTAACCGCTATCCATAAGCGACTCATATGACAGCCTTCATTTCTGCCAGGGCATACTGAAACGACCCGATGATGAGCAGATGGATGCAGCATGTTAGCAGCTCAGGTCACTGATAATTCATACAAAGGCTGGCAGGCGTCGCTTGCCCTGCAGTTTTGTCACACCCCTGAGAAAACCCTCCTACACTCCGCTCATCACGTCGGGCCGCTTACCGTTCAGCGTCCATTTTATCCCGAAGGCGAGACCTGCCATCTCTATCTTCTGCACCCGCCGGGCGGGGTTGTGGGCGGCGATACGCTGGATATCACCGTGCGTCTGGACGCCAAAAGCCATGCGCTTATCACCATGCCCGGCGCCAGCAAGTTCTATCGTAGCAGCGGCCCGCAGGCTCGCCTGCATCAGCACTTTTATCTCGATGAGGGATCCACGCTGGAGTGGCTGCCGCAGGACACCATTATCTTCCCCGGTGCGAATGCCGCGCTGCGCTCCGTCTTCCACCTGAAGGCCTCCAGCACGCTGCTGGCGTGGGAACTGTACTGCCTGGGACGACCGGTAATCAATGAGACCTTCAGCCACGGCACGCTGGAAAGCCGCCTTGAAGTCTGGGTTGAGGACGAGCCACGCCTGATTGAACGTCAGCACCTTGCCGACGGCGATCTCACGCCCGTCGCCGGGCATCCGTGGATTGGCACGCTGCTGTTCTACCCGGCCAGAGAAGAACATCTCGACGCGGCGCGTGCGCTGCTCGCACCGCTGGATACGTTTGCGGGCGCCACGCTCGCAGACGATCTCATGTCGGTGCGCTTTCTCTCCCACGATAACCTGATTTGTCAGCGGGTGATGCGCGACATCTGGCAGTCGCTTCGCCCGCTTCTCACCACCAAAACCGCCTGTTCGCCGCGTATCTGGCAGACATAAGAGAAACGTTATGGAACTGACCCCCAGAGAAAAAGACAAGTTGTTGCTGTTCACCGCCGCGCTGGTTGCCGAACGCCGCCTTGCGCGCGGGGTAAAGCTCAATTACCCGGAATCGGTCGCGCTGATCAGCGCCTTCATCATGGAAGGCGCGCGCGATGGTGAAACCGTCGCCTCGCTGATGGAGGCAGGCCGCCACGTCCTGACCCGCGACCAGGTGATGGAGGGCGTGCCGGAGATGATCCCGGATATCCAGGTAGAAGCCACCTTCCCGGACGGATCCAAGCTCGTCACCGTCCACAACCCGATCGTCTAAGGAGCGCGTGATGATCCCTGGCGAATACCAGATCCAGCCCGGCACGATTGCGATCAACGTCAGGCGCGAAACCCAAACCGTGATTGTCGAAAATCACGGCGACAGGCCGATCCAGGTCGGATCGCACTATCACTTTTACGAGGTCAACCCGGCGCTGAAGTTTGACCGTGAGGTCACCCGGGGCTACCGGCTGAACATCCCGGCAGGCACCGCCGTGCGCTTTGAGCCCGGCCAGAAGCGCGAAGTGACGCTGGTTCAGGTCACGGGTGCGCAGCGCATTGTCGGCTTTCGCGGCGAGGTAATGGGTGAGGTGAAACATGGCTGAGATTTCGCGCCAGGCCTATGCCGATATGTTCGGCCCCACTACCGGCGATAAAGTGCGGCTGGCCGACAGCGAGCTGTGGATTGAAGTGGAAGACGATCTCACGATCTACGGCGAAGAGGTCAAGTTCGGCGGCGGGAAGGTGATCCGCGACGGCATGGGCCAGGGGCAGATGACCGCAGACGACTGCGTGGATCTGGTGCTGACCAACGCGCTGATCGTCGATCACTGGGGGATCGTGAAAGCCGATATCGGCGTCAAGAACGGGCGGATTTTTGCCGTCGGCAAAGCCGGCAACCCGGACATTCAGCCCGGCGTAACGATCCCGATTGGTGCCGCAACCGAAGTCATCGCCGCCGAAGGGAAGATCGTCACCGCAGGCGGGATCGACACCCACATCCACTGGATCTGCCCGCAGCAGGCGGAGGAGGCGCTGGTCTCCGGCGTCACCACCATGATCGGCGGCGGCACCGGACCCGCAGCGGGCACCAACGCCACCACCTGCACGCCAGGGCCGTGGTATATCGCCCGCATGCTGCAGGCCGCCGATACGCTGCCGGTGAATATCGGCCTGCTCGGCAAAGGTAACGGATCCAATCCGGACGCCCTGCGCGAGCAGATTGCCGCAGGCGCCATCGGGCTTAAGATCCACGAAGACTGGGGCGCGACGCCTGCGGCGATCAACTGCTCGCTGGAGGTGGCCGAAGAGATGGACATTCAGGTGGCGCTGCACAGCGACACGCTGAACGAGTCAGGGTTTGTCGAAGATACACTGGCCGCCATTGGCGGGCGCACCATCCACACCTTCCACACCGAAGGGGCGGGCGGCGGCCACGCGCCGGATATCATCACCGCCTGCGCACACCCGAATATTCTGCCCTCCTCCACCAACCCGACGCTGCCCTACACGGTCAATACCATCGACGAGCATCTCGACATGCTGATGGTTTGTCATCACCTCGACCCGGATATCGCCGAGGACGTGGCGTTTGCCGAATCCCGCATTCGTCGGGAGACCATCGCCGCCGAAGACGTGCTGCATGACATCGGCGCGTTCTCGCTCACGTCGTCAGATTCGCAGGCCATGGGCCGCGTCGGGGAAGTGATTATCCGTACCTGGCAGGTGGCGCACCGCATGAAGGTCCAGCGCGGCGCGCTGCCGGAAGAGACCGGCGAGAACGACAATTTCCGCGTGAAGCGCTACGTCGCCAAATACACCATTAACCCGGCGCTGACCCACGGTATCGCCCATGAAGTGGGCTCGATTGAGGCGGGCAAGCTGGCAGATCTGGTGGTCTGGTCCCCGGCGTTCTTCGGCGTAAAACCCGCCACCATCGTCAAAGGCGGGATGATCGCCTGCGCGCCGATGGGTGACATCAACGCTTCAATCCCCACGCCGCAGCCGGTCCATTACCGCCCGATGTTTGGCGCGCTGGGCGCCGCGCGCCACGCCACAAGACTGACGTTTGTCTCGCAGGCGGCTCACGCGAACGGCATCCCCCAGCAGCTCAACCTGCAGAGCGCCACGGCGGTGGTGAAAGGCTGCCGGACGGTGAAAAAGGCCGACATGATCCACAACGCTCTGCAGCCGAACATCACCGTCGATTCGCAAACCTACGAGGTGCGCGTCGACGGCGAACTGATTACCAGCGAACCGGCTGACGTTCTGCCGATGGCGCAACGCTATTTCCTGTTTTGAGGAGTGATGATGATTTATCTGACCCAACGCCTGGACCATGCGCATCAAACTACCGCCAGCGTCACGCTGCCGATTGACGTGCGGGTGAAAAGCCGCGCCCGCGTGGCGCTTAACGACGGCCGCGAAGCCGGGCTGATGCTGCCGCGCGGCCTGCTGCTGCGCGGGGGCGACCTGCTGACCACCGACGACGGCAGCGAAGTGATCGAAGTGATCGCCGCCCCGGAGTCGGTCTCCGTGGTGCGCTGCGCCGATCCGTTCCTGCTCGCCCGCGCCTGCTACCACCTGGGCAACCGCCACGTGCCGCTGCAGGTTATGCCCGGCGAACTGCGCTATCACCACGATCACGTTCTCGACGACATGCTGCGCCAGTTTGGGCTGGAGGTAACCTACGCCAGCCTGCCGTTTGAACCGGAAGCGGGCGCGTACGCCAGCGATGCCCACAGCCATAGCCACGCTCATACCCATTCACATTAAGGATCCATCATGCGCAAGTTACTCCCCCTGTTACTGCTGGCCTTTTCCGTTCCCGCGCTCGCGCATCCCGGCCACGGCGCCGACAGCTTTCAGGCCGGTTTTTTCCATCCGCTGACCGGGCTCGATCATCTCCTGATGCTGACCGGTGCAGGCGTGCTGTCGGCGCTGAGCGGCCGCAAGCTCCTGCTGCCGTTTGCCACCCTCGGGATGATGCTTGTCGGCGCCGTTGCGGGCAGCCTGCTCGGCGGCTTTAGCGGCATGGAGATACTGATTATCGCCTCGCTGGCGGTCAGCGGCGTGATGATGTTTAAAACCAAAAATCGCCTGCTGCTGGCGGTGCCTGCCCTGGCGATGTTCCACGGCTGGGCGCACGGCGTGGAGATGTCCGGCCATAACTTCTGGCTCTTCACCAGCGGGTTTATGTTCGCCAGCGCCACGGTGCTGTGCGCCAGTTTCGCCGCAGGATTGCTGCTGCGCCGTCACGACGGGCTGCGTAAAACCTTTGGCGGCGGGCTGATTGTGTCCGCCCTGCTGGCGCTGATGAGCTGATGGAGCACGCCCGTCAGAGGCTGCGCCTGATGCAGCTCTCCAGCAGCAGCCTGCCGGTCGGGTCGTTTACCTGGTCGCAGGGGTTGGAGTGGGCCGTTGAGGCGGGCTGGGTCACGGACGCCGACGCCTTTAAACGCTGGCAGATCCAGCAGATGGAGCAGAGTTTTTTCTGCGTCGATCTGCCGCTGTTTCACCGTCTCTGTCAGGCCTGCGATCGGCACGATCTGGCAACGGCCAGACGCTGGACGGCATACCTGCTCGCCTGCCGGGAAACGCGAGAGCTGCGTGAAGAAGAACGCAACCGCGGGGCGGCCTTTACGCGCCTGATTAAAAGCTGGGAGCCGGACTGCCCGGCAGAATGGCTGGCGCTGTGCAGGCAAAGCCAGCTCTGCGGCATGGCGTGGCTCGGCGTGCGATGGGGCATTGACGTGCGCGAGCTGGCGTTGAGCCTGGGATACAGCTGGATTGAGAGCGCGGTCATGGCGGGCGTCAAGCTGGTGCCGTTTGGGCAGCAGGCCGCGCAGCAGTTGATTATCGAACTGAGCGACCATTTTGCCGCCGGGCTTGAACAGGCCTTTTTACGTCGCGACGACGCGCTGGGGGCAGCAACGCCGCTGTCCGCCATCGCCTCCGCGCGCCACGAAACCCAATATTCACGACTATTCCGTTCCTGAGGAGTCAACATGGCTGATTACAAACATCCCCTGCGCGTGGGCGTGGGTGGCCCGGTAGGGTCGGGCAAAACCGCGCTGCTGGAAGCGCTCTGCAAGGTGATGCGCGACACGTATCACCTGGCGGTGGTGACCAACGATATCTATACCAAAGAGGATCAGCGCATCCTGACCGAAGCGGGCGCGCTGGCGCCGGAGCGCATTGTGGGCGTGGAGACCGGCGGCTGCCCGCATACCGCCATCCGCGAAGATGCCTCAATGAACCTTGCGGCGGTGGAAGCGCTCAGCGAGAAATTCGGTAATCTGGATCTGATCTTCGTGGAAAGCGGCGGGGACAACCTGAGCGCGACGTTCAGCCCGGAGCTGGCGGATCTGACCATCTACGTGATCGACGTGGCCGAAGGGGAAAAAATTCCGCGCAAGGGCGGACCGGGGATCACCAAATCCGATTTTCTGGTGATCAACAAAACCGATCTCGCGCCGTACGTCGGCGCCTCGCTGGAGGTGATGGAACGCGATACCAACCGCATGCGCGGCGATCGTCCGTGGACGTTTACCAACCTGAAGGCGGGTGACGGCCTGGGGACGATTATTGCGTTTCTGGAAGAGAAAGGGATGCTGCGGGTGTAGTGCGGTTTGTTGTCCGGTGGCGCTGTGCTTACCGGGCCTACAAAACCGTAGGCCGGGCAAACGAAGTGCCGCCCGGCAAAAAAACTCACGCCTCAGGCAGTTCCGCCAGCGGCCAGCGCGGACGCACGGACACGCTCAGGTCAGACGTTGCGCCAGCGTTCAGGCGCACCATCCCGGCGTAGGCGATCATCGCCCCGTTATCGGTGCAGAATTCCGGACGCGCGTAGAACACTTCTCCGCGACGCTTTTGCATCATCTCGGCGAGCTTCGCGCGCAGCGTGCGGTTGGCGCTGACGCCGCCCGCCATCACCAGACGCTTGAAGCCGGTCTGATCCAGCGCGCGCTTGCACTTGATCATCAGCGTATCCACCACTGCATCTTCAAACGCGCGGGCGATATCGGCGCGGGTCTGATCGCTGTCGTCGTTATTGCGGATCGTGTTGGCCGCGAAGGTTTTCAGCCCGGAGAAGCTGAAGTCCAGCCCCGGACGATCAGTCATCGGACGCGGGAAGACAAAGCGCCCTTCCGTTCCCTGCGCCGCCATTTTGGACAGCATCGGGCCGCCTGGGTAATCCAGCCCCAGCAGCTTGGCGGTTTTGTCGAACGCTTCACCGGCGGCGTCGTCGATCGACTCGCCCAGCAGTTCGTACTTGCCAATGCCCGTGACGCTAATCAACTGCGTATGGCCGCCGGAGACCAGCAACGCCACAAACGGGAATTCAGGCGGATTCTCTTCCAGCATCGGCGCCAGAAGGTGCCCTTCCATATGGTGAACCGGGATGGCCGGCACGTCCCACGCGAAGGCCAGCGAACGGCCAACCGTTGCGCCGACCAGCAGCGCACCGACCAAGCCCGGACCGGCGGTATAGGCTACGGCATCAATATCGGTTGAACTTAACCCGGCCTCTTTCAGCGCCGCCTGGATCAGGGGAACCGTTTTACGCACGTGGTCACGAGAGGCCAGTTCAGGCACGACGCCGCCGTAGTCAGCGTGCAATTTCACCTGACTATACAGTTGGTTGGCCAGAAGCCCTTTTTCGTCGTCGTAAATGGCGATGCCGGTTTCATCGCAGGATGTTTCAATACCCAGTACACGCATGACTTGTTTTACCTCGTTTCAATACCGCGCAGTGTAGAGCCTGGGCGGGTTGATGTAAAACTTTGTTCGCCCCAGGAAGAAGGCTCGTGTATACTCCTCACCCTTATTAAAGTCCCTTTCAAAATCGCATCGGTGCTTTACAAAGCAGCAGCATTTGCAGTAAAATTCCGCACCATTTTGAAATAAGCTGGCGTTGATGCCAGCGGCAAACCGAATTTATTAAAGGTGAGAGTTACATGCCGGTAATTAAAGTACGTGAAAACGAGCCGTTCGACGTAGCACTGCGTCGCTTCAAACGTTCATGCGAGAAAGCAGGTGTTCTGGCTGAAGTTCGTCGTCGTGAGTTTTATGAAAAACCAACGACCGAACGTAAGCGCGCTAAAGCTTCCGCTGTGAAACGTCACGCGAAGAAACTGGCTCGCGAAAACGCACGCCGTACTCGTCTGTACTAATTGGTTGAGGGCCTCAGCCCTCAATTGACAGACAGAGTAATAGTCGTAAGGCCGTGCTTCCGGAAGGAATGCGCGGCTTGTTTTCGTTTATAAGTCGCTTAAATTTTGGGGCATATGGCCGGAAGAATCCCACGCGTTTTCATCAATGACCTGCTCGCCAGAACCGACATCGTCGATCTCATCGACGCGCGGGTAAAGCTGAAAAAGCAGGGCAAGAATTACCATGCGTGCTGTCCGTTCCATAACGAAAAAACCCCCTCCTTCACCGTAAACGGTGAAAAGCAGTTTTACCATTGCTTCGGCTGTGGTGCTCACGGTAATGCCGTTGATTTTTTAATGAACTACGACAAGCTCGAGTTCGTTGAAACCGTCGAAGAGCTGGCGGCAATGCATAACCTTGAAGTGCCGTATGAAGCAGGCAGTGGGCCAAGTCAGATCGAGCGCCATCAACGGCAAACGCTGTATCAACTGATGGATGGCCTGAATTCGTTTTACCAACAGTCTCTTAAGCACTCTGCGGCTGAGCCTGCGCGTCAGTATCTGAACAAGCGCGGACTGAGCGACGATGTCATTGCGCGTTTCGCTATTGGCTACGCCCCGCCCGGCTGGGACAACGTGTTAAAGCGTTTTGGCGGCAATAGCGAAGATCGTAAATCTCTCATCGATGCAGGCATGCTGGTCACCAACGACCAGGGACGAAGCTACGACCGCTTCCGCGAACGGGTGATGTTCCCAATCCGCGACAAGCGAGGCCGGGTAATTGGTTTTGGTGGTCGCGTGCTGGGTGATGCCCTGCCGAAGTACCTCAACTCCCCGGAAACCGATATTTTCCATAAAGGCCGCCAGCTTTATGGTCTTTATGAGGCGCAGCAGGATAACGCGGAACCTCCGCGTCTTCTGGTCGTCGAAGGCTATATGGACGTCGTTGCGCTGGCGCAGTACGACATCAACTACGCGGTGGCGTCGTTAGGAACGTCCACGACAGCGGATCACATTCAGCTGCTGTTCCGCGTGACCAACAACGTGATTTGTTGTTACGACGGAGACCGCGCCGGACGCGATGCCGCCTGGCGCGCGCTGGAAACCGCGCTACCCTATATGACCGACGGGCGTCAGTTGCGCTTTATGTTCCTGCCCGACGGTGAAGACCCGGATACGCTGGTGCGTAAAGAGGGTAAAGCGGCGTTTGAAGCGCGGATGGAGCAGGCTCAGCCACTCTCAACGTTTTTGTTTAACAGCCTGATGCCGCAGGTCGATTTGAGTACCCCTGACGGGCGCGCGCAGCTCAGCACGCTGGCGCTGCCGTTAATCAGTCAGGTGCCCGGCGAAACGCTGCGCATCTACCTGCGTCAGGAGCTAGGCAACAAGCTCGGCATTCTGGATGACAGCCAGCTTGAACGTTTAATGCCTAAACAGGCTGAAAACGGCACGGTTCGCCCCGCGCCTCAGCTAAAACGCACAACCATGCGTATACTGATAGGGTTACTGGTCCAAAACCCCGAGCTGGCGCCACAGGTGCCGTCGCTGGCGGGTTTGAACCACGAAAAATTGCCCGGACTTGGCTTATTTTCAGAACTGGTCAACACGTGTTTGTCTCAGCCAGGTCTGACCACCGGACAACTTTTAGAGCATTATCGCGGCACAAAAGAGGCCGCTACCCTTGAAAAATTGTCGATGTGGGACGATATAGCAGATAAGGACATTGCAGAAAAAACGTTCACCGACTCACTCAACCATATGTTTGATTCGATGCTTGAGCTGCGCCAGGAAGAGTTGATAGCTCGCGAGCGCACACACGGTTTAAGCAGCGAAGAACGCCGGGAGCTCTGGATGATTAACCAGGAACTGGCAAGAAAATAAGTGAAAGACAAAATCATTCGCGTTGTATCAAGGCAGCAAGCGAACGAAGTCCTGGGAGTGTACATAAGTACATGACCAGGATGAGAGAACGCAGCTAACGCAGAGACAACGTGAAGGATGAAGTATTTAACGGCTTAAGTGCCGAATATCGATCGGGAAGCCCCCGGCAGCCGCACTGAGAGGCAGCGGCAAAAATATAAGTACGCCCTCGCTTTAAAGGTTGGCAGCCCCATCGCCGACACCAATCAAACGAATTAAGTGTGGATACCGTCTTATGGAGCAAAACCCGCAGTCACAGCTGAAACTTCTTGTCCAACGTGGTAAGGAGCAAGGCTATCTGACCTATGCCGAGGTCAATGACCATCTGCCGGAAGATATCGTCGATTCAGATCAAATCGAAGACATCATCCAAATGATCAATGACATGGGCATTCAGGTGATGGAAGAAGCACCGGATGCCGATGATCTGTTGCTGGCTGAAACCTCCAACAACACTGACGAAGATGCGGAAGAAGCTGCTGCACAGGTACTGTCCAGCGTGGAATCTGAAATCGGGCGTACCACTGACCCGGTCCGCATGTACATGCGCGAAATGGGTACCGTTGAACTGTTGACCCGCGAAGGCGAAATTGACATCGCAAAACGCATCGAAGACGGGATCAACCAGGTTCAGTGCTCTGTTGCCGAATACCCGGAAGCGATCACCTATCTGCTGGAGCAGTACGATCGCGTTGAAGCGGAAGAAGCGCGCCTGTCTGACCTGATCACCGGTTTTGTCGACCCGAACGCTGAAGAAGATATGGCGCCTACCGCCACTCACGTCGGTTCTGAGCTGTCTCAGGAAGAGATGGATGACGACGAAGACGAAGATGAGGAAGAGAGCGACGACGACACCGCGGACGATGACAACAGCATCGATCCGGAACTGGCGCGCGAGAAGTTTGCCGAGCTGCGTACCCAGTACGAAGTGACGCGTGACACCATCAAAGCGAAAGGCCGCAGCCACGCTGCCGCTCAGGAAGAGATCCTGAAGCTGTCTGAAGTGTTCAAACAGTTCCGCCTGGTGCCAAAACAGTTCGACTACCTGGTGAACAGCATGCGCGTGATGATGGATCGCGTACGTACCCAGGAACGCATCATCATGAAGCTGTGCGTTGAGCAGTGCAAAATGCCGAAGAAGAACTTCATCACCCTCTTCACCGGCAACGAAACCAGCGAAACCTGGTTCAACGCGGCTATTGCGATGAACAAGCCGTGGTCTGAAAAACTGCACGACGTGAAAGAAGACGTGTATCGCGGCCTGCAGAAGCTGCAGCAGATTGAAGAAGAGACCGGCCTGACCATCGAGCAGGTCAAAGACATCAACCGTCGCATGTCCATCGGTGAAGCGAAAGCCCGCCGTGCGAAGAAAGAGATGGTTGAAGCGAACTTGCGTCTGGTTATCTCTATCGCCAAGAAATACACCAACCGTGGTTTGCAGTTCCTGGATCTGATTCAGGAAGGCAACATCGGTCTGATGAAAGCGGTAGATAAGTTTGAATACCGTCGTGGTTACAAGTTCTCCACCTACGCAACCTGGTGGATCCGTCAGGCTATCACCCGCTCTATCGCGGATCAGGCGCGCACTATCCGTATTCCGGTGCATATGATTGAGACCATCAACAAGCTCAACCGTATCTCCCGCCAGATGCTGCAGGAGATGGGCCGCGAGCCGACGCCAGAAGAGCTGGCCGAGCGCATGCTGATGCCGGAAGACAAGATCCGTAAAGTGCTGAAGATCGCCAAAGAGCCAATCTCCATGGAAACACCAATCGGTGATGATGAAGATTCGCATCTGGGTGATTTCATCGAGGATACCACCCTCGAGCTGCCGCTGGACTCTGCCACCACCGAGAGCCTGCGTGCGGCAACGCACGACGTCCTGGCTGGCCTGACCGCCCGTGAAGCGAAAGTCCTGCGTATGCGTTTCGGTATCGATATGAACACCGACCACACGCTGGAAGAAGTGGGTAAACAGTTCGACGTTACCCGCGAACGTATCCGTCAGATCGAAGCGAAGGCGCTGCGTAAGCTGCGTCATCCAAGCCGCTCTGAAGTACTGCGTAGCTTCCTGGACGACTAACCTGTCCTGACCGTGAAAAAGCTCCCAATCGGGAGCTTTTTTTTTGTTTATTCCCTCTCCCTTTGGACTGTGGGCTCCCCAGTAATTTATAAGCAGAAGCAATAACCTTGTTTCAGAACGAGTGAAGACTTTCAGCGATGCTCTGGTCCGGCTGTAAATCGCTGAGGCGTTTCCTGCAGGCCGGGGCGAGGCGCATGGATGCGCCGAGAGGGCGGGTCGCCAGGGTGGTGGCGACTGAGCCATCCTGGCACGTTCACAGGTCATGTCGTGACAGAGTAGCAAGGAACATAAAGTGAACGGAATGACCACCACGGCCGTATATTCCCCTCACCCTAACCCTCTCCCCGGAGGGGCGAGGGGACTGTTCCGTGCTGCCATAACGTTGTGGGGATCCCTCAGTCATGTGGGGAGAGGGTGAAGGCATCAGGCCGCAGAGGATTAAAGCCCCCGCACCATCAGCGCCTCATCGAGCTCCCGATACGCCTCTACCAGCTTATCCAGCGTCGCCCTGTTGAGCCCGCTCGGGTTCGGCAACACCCACACCTGCGTCACGCCAATCATGATGCTCTGCTTACCCCACTTAGCCCCGCGCTGGCTAAATGCCTGCTCGTAAGCCTGCTTGCCGAGGATCGCCAGCGCGGCAGGCTGGTAGTCTTCAATCTTCTTCACCAGCTCCCGCCCGCCGCTGCGCAGCTCATGCAGGTTGACCTCGCTTGCCTGCACCGTCGGCCGCTCGACCAGCATGGTTATGCCGCAGCGCGTGTCCAGCAGGTGCTGCTCCTCTTCAGGCTTGAGTAACCTGTCGGTAAACCCGGCCTGGTAGATCACCTTCCAGAAGCGATTGCCCGGGTGGGCAAAGTGAAAACCGGTGTGCGCCGAGGACTTGCCAGGGTTAATTCCGCAGAACACCACCCGCAGGCCAGGGGCCAGAATATCGTTGATCATCTTTACTCCCGCTGATACATCGTCAGGGAAGTATAAAGGATTGATTATGCGTTGTTTATAAAAACAGCAGGCAGGTGTGAATGGCTGGATTGCTGCGGGGAGTTACTTTATAATTCACCGCCACGGCCCCTTAGCTCAGTGGTTAGAGCAGGCGACTCATAATCGCTTGGTCGCTGGTTCAAGTCCAGCAGGGGCCACCAAATTTTAGCTTTAGAATCAAATAATTAAGCCACTCGATTGAGTGGCTTTTTTTGTTGTTTTTTAAAGTCCGCTAACCCTGGCTCAACGAAGCCGCTTGGACACGTCCAGAGGCACCAGGGGTCGCAATCAGGCGCTCCACGGACTCCATCGTCACGAACGTACAGCTGCAGTCCACATTGGTGCACTGGTGATAGCGCTCTTTGGTATTTTCACTTAGATAGCGACTGGTACGCGCATGCGCAGAGTGCTTGCACTTAGGACAATGAAACATGTACCCCTCCACTTAATTCACATTTTGTGAATCAATAATACCCAAAATAAAACCAATAGCAACTACATTACTCACTATCAACAGTAAATTTTTCGTCGCTGACGTTCAGCTCAAGCTTAAGCTGCGTGGTAAATCCGCTATCGTTGAGGGTATGCACCACTTCGCTGATGATCCACGCCTGCTCGTCGATGACGCGTTTAAAACCGTTTACCAGCACCGGCGTTTCTGGGAACAGATCGGCGCGTCCCAGGGCAAGCTGGATGGAAAACTCTACGGTTCCCCGCTGAAGCGCGCGCCACTTCGCCTCTGCGGCCCTGAGCGCCTGCTCTTCAGAGGCATAAACCGTGGTAAGCTCAAATACGTTTTCCGCCGATCCCACCAGCCTCTCTTGCGGCTTCTGCTCCTTGCCTCCTGTTTCCGCTACTGGTGCGACGGCATCCGGGTGCTGCAGTGCTTCTGTCGGCTGCCCCCCTGATTGACGTGAAATACTCAATTGAGGATTTTGTTGCTTTGGGTCGCGCGTTTGCAGCCATTTGGCCGTCACGCCGGAATAGTTTTCGCGGTCAGCGACGGAAAAAAGGTGCTTATCACCATCCCCACGCTCAATCATCATTAAGGGAATCGGCGTGCCGCTGGCCGTCACGGCATGGCCCGCCTTCATAAAAATAACCTTCCCGGCTTTGATTGAAACAAAGGCGCCATTACGTTCGGCCAGTCGGGAGAGAAACGCAGCGTCGGTCTCCTGAGACTGATCGATATGAGAAATGGCAATCGATGAAAGCCCAGCCCCAACGCTGGCAGATAACTGGTTACGCTGAGCAATAGTGTTGACTATCGCGCCGATCGTCGTGTCATGCCATGACTGTTCGCGCCGCACGTTTAGCTTTCCACGAAAATCCGCGCTGCATCCCCGAATCGTCAGCGTGTCCGGTGCGCCCCGAAATTCAATCGTATCGATCGTAAAGCTCCCTTTCGGCTGGAGCGGGATTCCCTCCCATCCCAGCCATAAGGACAGCCTTGCCCCCCGGGCCGGCAAGTCTAGTAGCCCGTCGGAATCATCCAGTTGAATATCCAGCTGATCGGCTTCCAGCCCACGTTTGTCGATCATGCTCAGGCTGATAAGACGGTGGCTGAAATTCTGTGTGACATCGCGATCGTCAAGCTTAAGCATAAAATCAGGGGCGATTTTTCCACCCGCCCGGATATTCATTTCGGTGATCATCCCACCAGCCCTCCAATGCTATTACGTGCACTCGTCACCAGCTCTTCGGCCTGGGTTCTCAGATCGCCAAACATCGTCACCAGCGATTC
Organism: Enterobacter sp. ku-bf2; assembly: GCF_001742765.1. Lineage (NCBI taxonomy): Bacteria > Pseudomonadati > Pseudomonadota > Gammaproteobacteria > Enterobacterales > Enterobacteriaceae > Enterobacter > Enterobacter sp. ku-bf2. Next base: position 230,972 of record NZ_MDVW01000012.1, on the reverse strand, counting down.
GTCCACGCGTTTCAGTTCCAGCGTAAAATTAATTTTTCGGGCGGTACCGTCACTGTAAAAATCCGAATGCGTATGCGTGACTTTCTCAATGATAAACATGCCGTGAATGATGCCGGTTCCGTCTATCAACGGCCATGCCCTCCCCTCATTCGCCATCAGCTCGACCGCCTTAAGGGAAAGCCGCCCTCCCGTGAGTTCCGGGTAAAGCAGTCCGGAGAGGGTAAAAGATGTCTCGCCTTCGCCAAGGTACTGCCAGGCTTTAGGTTTCCCGATCCGATCGTTGGACGCCCAGCGGTAATCCTTTGTAAACTGCATTGTCTGATAGGGTAAGGTTCGTCGTTCAAAGACAAACAGACCCAGCACCATTAACATTTTATCTCTCCTCAACCATACATTAAGCTGGATTGCTGCCGTCTCGCTTTATCCTGTTCAATGCTATCTATTGTCTCCCGGATTTGACGCGTCAGATCCGTTGCGGAGGCCGTGCCCCCCTGCAGCGTGATGTGATATTCGCTTTTACTCTGATCGACGTAAGAGCGTCCTCCCGGCACGAGGGTTGGCTGATACCCCTGGCCGACGCCAGAGATCCCCGCCACCGGAATGGACGAACTGCCCGCAGGAGAGGATGTCGCGTCTGCTTTTGCCGCCGCGGCATCGAGATTACCCGACTCGTTTTTGATAAGACCGAGTTTCTCCAGCAGCCAGCTGGCCTTGCCGCTCAGGCTGTTAAAGAGATTAAGCGGTGCCATTAACGCATCACCCAGCGCCTGTCCAAAAATCACGCCAGCGTTTTTACAGCCATCCAGCGTTTCCTGCGTCGCCTTGATCGGCGTAATCAAGTCGGTGAACCATTGCCAGATACCGCCCAGCTTCTCCGAGATAGCGTCAAATACCGCCATCACCGGTGAGAACAGCGCACCCAGCGGTGCGAAAGCCGTTGAAAGCCCTTCCATCACCCCGCCAAAGAAGGCGCTGATGGGCTCCCAGTATTTGAAAATCAGCAAAGCACCGGCGGCAATCGCCGCGCCAAGGGCTATCACCGGCCAGCTAAGGGCGCCCAGCACCGTCATGATGGCGCCGCCCACCACGCTGAATACCGTTCCTAACATCCCGGCCGCGGTAATAACCATATTGATGCCCGTCAGAACCGGACCAATAACCGTGCCTACGCCACCCAGTACCCCAGCAAATGCCTGCGCGCCGACAACAATGCTGGCAAGGGTCTGCGTCAGCTCAGGGTTGGCATTCACCCACAGGGAGGCCGTGCCAAGCCAGCCGGTTGCGGTTGTTATCAGGTTGCGCAAAGCGCCATCTGCTTTATCAAATACGTCAATCTTCAGCCCGCTCCACGCGGCCTGGAATTTGCTGATATCGCCGTCAAGATTGTCGGTCTGCACGGAAGCCACGAGCGCGGCACTGCCTGTTGCCCCCTGCAACTGCTGGCGTTTTTTATCAAGCGCGCCGTTACCCGCGGCTGAACGCAGTGCATCCGGAGCCTGTGGCTGTCGCAGCATCGCGCTGAGCGCGTCCCCGGCGGCAGCACCGTTCATTCCCTTTTCCGTCAGAACGCCAAGCTGCGCGATTGTCTCTTCAAGACCCATACCGGTCGCATCCGCAGCGGGCGCAGCAGAGGTGACGGCCGCCGCCATCTCAACGAGACTGGTGTTCGAAGAGGTAAACCCGCGGGTAAGTAAATCTGCGATGAGTCCCGCATCCGTATCGGCCAGGTTATAGGCGGCCTGCGTGCTGCTGAGAATATCGGCTGCTTTTGCCGCGTCGACATTCCCCGCCAGGCTGAGGTTAACCGTGGGTACAGTGGCAGCAATAACCCCATCGGCGTCGTAGCCTGAACGAGCCAGTTCGGTTTGTGCACGGACGACCGTATCTGCGGGGACTCCGGTCCTGGCACTGACCTCCCGCGCCTGCTGGCGAATGGCCTCAAGCCGGGCGTCGCCCTTCTCCAGACCAAGGCTTGCCTGAATAGTCGACATCTGTTTTTCAAAACTGATGCCAGGCGCCATAAACTGGGACGTCTGATCAAAGCCCGCTTTGGCCATGCCCACGCCCGCGTTAGCCAGTTGATGCACCCGCGTGGCAACGCGTTTGCCTGACTCGTAGCGATTCTGAACGGTACTCAGTTGCGCCTGCTGCTGATTGACGCGGGCCAGCGCATCCCGCTGTCGGTTAAGCTGCTGCGTTTTTTCGCCGATCTGACTTTTTAAACGACGCTCATCCGACGAAAGCGTTCGCGTGTTGATTCCCGCCTGAGCGAGTTCAGTCCGCTGACGCTGTACCGAGTAACGTAAGCTGTTGTACTCAAGCTTGAGGTTGGCTGCCGATTTTCGGGCTGCGGACAGCGCATCAGCCTGTGCCTGAGTAGGGTTTTGTGTGTTTTTAAACTGCAACGCCAGCGCCGCCGCCTGCTGTTTCGCCTGAGCAAGCGACTGCTCCGTCGTGGCGAGCTGGGCATTTGCTTTTCTGAAGCCGTTAATGCGCCCCGCCTGTTCGTCGAGCGCCCCCAGCGCCGTCTGCGAATCATGGATATCGCTCGCGAGAGTCAGGCTGGCGTTCTGAAGAGCGTTAAGCGGTCGGCTTGCACGATCAACTGCCTTAAGCAGTTCCTGAAGACTGACATTATTACTCATGGTGGTTTCCGCTTCGCTGCAGCGCTTTTTCGCGCCATAAGAGGAGTTCGGTCACGCTAAGGGAGTACAGTTCTGACGGCGGCCAGTGAAAAATCACCGCGATATCCGCCATCAGATCGTCGACCGACAGGTTTTCAGGAAATCTCAGCGAGCCGAAGCCGGTGACAAAAAACCGATCACCTTACCGGCAAAGGAGAGCAGATCGCAGGCATCCAGACGCGCAACTTCATGCTCGGTCAGAGCCGGCGAGGTCATTCGCGGCAGCACCTTGATCAGGGCATCAACGTCGGATTGCGCCAGCGAGGCCAGCGAGATCCCACGCAGAGTCCCGGCATTCGGTTTGGAGACCGTCACCTGTTCAATTTTTTGCTCACCGCGCAGAACGGGACTATCAAGCGTGACAATGTATGAGCTGTTGTTCATGGCGTTCTCGTTGCTATTTTCCATTTCATTACTCTTCTGAAAGTTAGCTTACCGGCCGGCTATCCGGGCCGGTTAAAGGGTTACAGGCCGATGGCCTTACGGTGTTCAGCCAGACGATCGACGCCGTCGACTTTCAGCACCATGTTGATGATGTCGATCTCGATGATCTCTTTGCCATCAATGGTCAGCTGGTAGTACGCGCACTCGGTGGACATCTTGGTGGTGCCGCTTTCGCCCTGCTTGTTCTCGCCGCCATCAAACTCTTTATGACGGCCGCGCATGACGATTTCGACGGCGGAGATTTCGCCGGTATCATCACGCTGGAAAGAGCCGGTAAAGCGCAGCGGCACGCTGTCCGCGCCCGGAGAAGCGTACTGCGCCCACAGTGCGGCGTCCGGCAGACCGCCAACAGTCCACTCCAGCGCCAGGGCATCATCGTCCAGACCGAGATCGACAGAGACCGAGCCCGGCATACCGCCGCCACGATACTTCTCCAGCTTGCGGGTAAGCTTCGGTAGGGTCACTGACTCAACAACGCCCATATAGCTCAGGCCATCGTTGAACATATTCAGGTATTTAAGTTTGCGTGGTAACGCCATGCTTCAGCTCCTTAGCTATTAACCGAATCTGACAGGTCTGCCAGATAGGTATCGGTGATGCGCTGGCGCAGGGTCAGATTTTCCAGCGGCGGGACAGGGGTGTAGTCGTAATCGATATACAGTTTCCCCGCTTTCAGGGTGGTTGCGTCGTTCGACTCAGGGTCATACCAGCAGGAGCCGTCGACGATATAGCCGTTGGTTTTCAGCTCGCGGAACTTGGCATTAATACCGGAAACGATGTCGCGGATAAGCGTTGGGGTGATGGGTTTATCCATCGCCCACGCGTGCGCTTCCGCCATGGTATCGGCCAGCACCTGCGCGGTACGGGTGTAGTTTTCAAAGACGAATAACGGGTCGTCAGAGCAGGTACGGTTACCCCAGAATTTGAAGCCGTCGTTGCGAATCAGCGTTGTGACGCCCGCCTGGTTAAGCAGGTTCGCATCGGTAGCCTGTTCCTGCAGATCCCAGGACACTGAGGCGCTTACGCCGGTGACGCCGTTGACGCCAACGTTTGACAGGGTTTTATGCCAACCGATGGTCTGGTCGATTTTGGCGCGCAGGCCAAGCGCGCGAGCGGTTGCCCAGGCCGTCGTCGTTGCGTTCGTGGTGGTATCCCATGCCAGAAAATCAGGGTGGATAACCATCAGCTCGCGCTGGCTGAAGTTTTTGCGGTAGTCGATCGCCTCAGAAATGGTTTTACATTCCCATGCGCTGACATAGCCGAACGCGCGCAGGCTCTGGCACATCGCGGCCAGCGCGGTTGCCACTTCCTGAGAATCCAGCCCCGGCACGCCGAGAATACGTGGCTTAACGCCGGTTACCGTTTTCGCCGTGAGAAGCGCCTTCAGGCCGGTATATTTACCGTTTTCATCGGTGGTACCGATGATGTTGGAAACGGTCTGTTTGCGCGCCTCCTCCGGGGTTTCTGCGGTGCCTTCAGCCACGCGAACAACAACGACAACCGGTTTACACTGGTCAGCAATCGCCTGCAGAGAAGCGGACAGCGTCCCCGCCTTGCCGGCTTTCGCAATCGCAGTTTGCACGTTGGTAATGAGCACGGGCTCGTTTAAAGGAAATGTCTTGTCGTCAGCATCGTTGGCCGTACAGACCATACCGATGATTGCCGTCGAGACGGTGGAAATGGTGCGGGTGCCATCGTTGATTTCGATAACTTCCACGCCGTGGTGATAGTCGCCCATCCGGTTAACTCCTTCGTTTAGTGGTGAGGCTATTGTCTGTGGAGTGCGTGATTGATGCGACGTATTGGGGTTGGGGAAAGGATTACACAACAAACGAAAAACCCTCCGGATGGAGGGTTTGGGGTCAGGCTGGGCGTTCGGGCCACTCGATAGCTGGGGCAGTACTGAGATCCAGCCGGTTTAGCATCACCCGATAGCGCTTCCAGAGTAACAGCGAGGCAGCTTCCTCATCTGTTACAATGCCAAGATCGGAGGCATCCTGGAGTGGGGCAATAATATCTGAAGTTTCGGCAAGTAATTCACTTCTTCTGGTTTCCGCCTGTTGAATCAATTCCTCACGACTCAACTGGCGTGGAATAATTTCAGTGCCATTCCACATCCACTCGCCGTATATATTAAGACCTTCAGGCACGTCTGTTAGGTCAACTTCTGAAACTGACATACCCAGCGGAAAAAGCCGATCTACCTGTTCGCTAAAAGAACGAATGACATTATTTTTGTCGTAGCATATTTTCAAACTATCGGGCTGAAAGCGGGACATATGATAATACCAATCCAGCCCTTCTTCTGACTGAAGGAAAATTGCGTTAAACATAAAGTCTTTATATTCTGGTTCATATTGAACGAAATTTTTAAGTGTAATCATGCTGTATGACCTACAGTAATCCATCCGATATTAGACAGGTACTTCTGAATTGGGCGGTAGAAAATCGTATCGCCGCCTGGGTTATCGCCTTCAAAGTTATAGCCTGTCATGGCACATCCTGGAGGCACACGCTGCCAGGCATTTCTTACTATCGTGAATGCCCCCTCAGCCCCCATAGCAACATCACGGACAAAGTATTGCAGTGTCCAGTCCTGTCGTGCATAAGGGCTTAAATCTTGTTGTGGGGGTGGGTTATTTGATGAATAAACTCGAACCGCTCCGCCTGATTCAAATACTCCTTGTCCTGAGTAGATATTTCCACTACTCGCAATCGCTCCATCTGGAGCAACTGTTGCCAGAAGACGATTGTTGAGCCATATAGCAAATCCAGTAGCATCGGTGCCCCCCCCCCTCGTCAGGCCGATAGCCATCGAATTATCGTACCATTCGAATATAGCGCCAGAAACAATCCCGCCGGGTCCTCCTGGCTGAGCGCTAATAAGCACTGAAGAGTTCCTTTCAGTAGGTACCGTTCCTACCCTGCCAAATCTGAAGGTACCGTTATAATCTCCGCCAAAGGCTGATACCGCATTAACATCGACAGCATTGGGCTTATTACCGGTATGATAAATCGTCTGCCAACCTCCCCACGTACTATTATCACCATTAAGCGCACGGAATTTAAGCTGTTTCCCACCATCGCTATAAGATGCAGCGTATTGAACCCGGTAACCACCCAGCCCGCCGACATCAAGAATCGTCGCCTCATAACCTGGCGAATTGGTTGCATTCGAATAACAAAAACTCACCGAGTTGGGCGGCAGAGCATCGGCATTTGAAAGTCCCGTACCGGCTCTTGCAGATACAGATCTGATAGCTACTGCACCACCATTAACCAGCAGCCGACCAGGAGTTATATCGTCAGGCGCCTCCTGGGCATTTTTGGTCGCAGCGGTACCCTGGCTATTCCTGAGTTTAATGAGGTCATCACTAACCGTTTTCACAGCCTTGGGTGTCGCAGCAAGGGCCTCAGACGCACTATCGGTCGCACTGCTAAGCTGAACAATCCCCTTTTGTCCGGTAGTCGCATCCTGAGCCGTATACTTACCACGGGCAAGATCGTAGGCAGCCTTAACCGCTTTCGGCGTTGCGGCCAGCGTTTCAGACACACTATCAGTCGCACTACTGAGCTGCGTAAATCCTTTAGCCGTTAGCGTGGCATCGGGATGACGGCGAGACTGCTCATGCTCTTCAAGCTTCTCATCAACGTACTCCTGGGTCGCCATCACCGTAGACGTATCTATCGAGAGCTCGACCGAGGCGATATCACTGACCATGATCACCATTCTCACGGTCTGTGCACGGCCCGATCCCTCCTCCAGTAATGGTTTGTAACTTTCCGCCATGTTGCCGACGGCAATCAGCGTACCGGTGTCATCGTAAAGCCCCATCTCACGCATCCAGAAACCACCCGCTTCGGGAGGAATGAGAAGCTCCGCGATTACATAGTTAAGCTTTTTATTGTCCTGGCTAATTTTATTCAGCCCATGGCGCCAGACTTCATTAACCAGCTTCGTCTGCCCGGCATCAGGAACCGGCAATGTGCCGCCACCGTCACCCACGGCCATCGCCGTAAAATTGACTTTCTTGCCGTTCGGGACGGTCGCGGCAGCCAGTTTTTCGGCACCGGCTTTGGTGATAACCGTTTTATATTTTACTGTCATTGTGCTCTCACTTATCCGGGATAAACCGTGATGATGTCGCCGTCATAGCTCAGGGCGCCGGTATAGAGATAACCCGGTATGTCCTGGATGATATTCAGGCCAATAAGGTGGCGGCTGGCAGGCTTTGCATCAGCAATAAGCCTCTCCATTTCGTAATACATTTCCTCGGTGATGCCCGTGTCCAGTACGCCGATATCAAGGCGGAAGGTGCCGGGCGGATCGTTGGTTTGCCACCACTCGGTAACATTAATCAGATAGCCAAGCGGCTCCACCACGCGACGTACAGCGCCTATCGTTCCCTTGTGGGCATGAATAAACCACGCGGCGCGGATCACCTCCCGTTTGGTGGCCTCCGGCCAGTTCTCATCCCAGCGGTCAACCGAAAACGCCCACGCCAGCCAGGGCAGCAAATTCGCCGGACAGGTGTCCGCATTCCAGAGATGGCGCAGCGGAACCGGCGTATTTTCGATGTCCGCACAGGCGCGCGCCGCGGCGACCTCAAGCGCCGATGAGCCGACCGGTAAAAGGCGGGCATTACTCATCGTTTCCCCCCACGGTTACGCTGTAGTGGCTGCACCAGGAGGCCTGAGTTTCATCAAGCACGATGTCAGCCGCGGGTGCGGTCAGTTCCACCCGCTGCACCCCTTCCACGTGAAGGGCAGCGTAAATGGCTGACTTGCGGATATCGCGTCCCAGCCGATGCTGAGCCGTGATGTAGGTCTGTAATCGGGCTCTTGCCGCATTGAGTACTGGTTCACTTTCGGGGCCGGGAAAAAGGAAAAGCGATGCTTCAATGCTGTAGTCGACAATGTTGGCCGACTGGACGGTCACGCGGTCGGCGACGGGCCTGACGTCCTCATCGTTCAGCGCATTGCGAACAACGGCGAGCAGTTCCTCAGACGCTACGCCGTTATTCTCCCGGGAGAGCACGGAAACCGTGACGTTTGCGGGCTGTGGGCTAATGACGGAAATGTCAGCCACCCGACCATCTGCACTGCGGCCATGGAACTGATACGCGCCCGTCGAACCGGCCACGCTCAGCCCTTCCGGCGCTTGCTGGATGCGCAGACGAAAGTCGGTATCGGACTCCATCACAGCCGGAGTGGGCGGTAACGTGGTGTCGTCGGCAGGGGTAATCGTAAGACGCGCAAGGTTCGCGTTTGCCCCGATCTGGTCCAGGTCGTGGCCTGCCGCATAGGCCAACATGACCGCCCGTGCAGCCTCGTTTACGCGCTGGCGCCAGATGACTTCCCGGTAGGCATTCTCCTGCAGCAGCTTCACAATCGGCTCGGATTCCAGCGTCAGCGTCCGTGCAATCGCCTCTCGCTCCTCTTCCGGATAGAGGGAGACAAAGGTGGCCTTTCGTTCTGCCAACAGCGTTTCATAATCCACCTCCTCCACGACATCAGGCGCGGCGAGCTGGCTCAGATCAACAATAGCCATAGCGTTTAACTCAGTGAAATGGTGATAGAAAAGGATTGTCCGGAGGTCGGGCGCGTGCCGGTGATATCGGCATACAACGTCCCGTCGTTCTCCGAACGTTCGAAAGTGATGGCCGTCAGGCTTATCCGCGGCTCCCATTTCTGGATGGCGGAATAACAGGCGGCCATGATCTGCAGGCGCAGCGCCGGGCTCTGCGGCCTGTCTATCATCGCCGCCAGCAGTGAGCCGTAATCCCGGCGCATGACCCGCGAGCCAATCGGCGTAACCAGAATGTCGCGCACGCTCTGCCGGATGTGGTCAGCCTCTGAAAGGCTTAGCCCGGTCTGCCTGTTCATTCCCCTGTAACGCACCGTCATTGTGTCCCCTTAGTCCAGCTTCCGCCGCTTTGCACACTGCCGTGCGCGTGGTTGTCCACCTGCACCCCGTTGGAGGTCAATTTACCGCCGGAGTGCTCAATATTTCCGGTCATCACCCCGCCCTTCTGCACTTCCAGCGAGGCGGTAATTAACTTGTTGGTACACACCACTTCAGGCGTATCCAGCGTGATGCGGGACGTTGAGATCACCCGCACTTCCGGCACGGTGGCGGTCAGCGATTCAGAAGCGGAAATGTCGGCCGTTTTAATACCTGAAACCGTCAGCGCCCCGCGTCCGGGTTCATACTCGATCACCGCGCCGTCAGGGAACGCGACGTGGAACGCGTCAGGCGACCCGGACGGCGCCGGATGGTCATCAGAGAAAATGCCGGGCAGCACAAAGGCGGTATCCAGCTCACCGCCGATGGCCAGCAGCAGCACCTGCTCTCCCTCGGAAGGGGCCCACCACACGCGCGAACGTCCCGCACGGCAGGTTAGCCAGTTCAGCCAGGTGGTTTTCATCCCGCCGGTCTGGACACGACAAAGCCCTCTGTTGAGGTCAACGTCGGTCACAACACCGATACGAATCAGATTGCGGATCGCGCGAGCGATACCGTGCATGGAAGTTAATGTACTCATGAGAAGAGAATGCCGTTCAGGAGGAACGGCAGCAACGAGACGGGGTTTTCTGCGGGATGATACAACAAGCGGTCCAGACAGCTGGCGGCTGGCGGCCTTCAGCGTGGGGAGCTTAGTCCTCCCACTGGCTGACCAGCTCACCGTTGATGTACAACGCCTTCGGACGCGTGACGGGCTCCGGCAGCGGCGGCTCCGGGGAATAGGTCGTGTGCAGAACGCCCTGTTCCTCGGAAACAAGAATGCGCTCGGTTAATTGCATGCTGATGCTGATATCCATCGTAGCGTCATCGTTTAAGACGATCGCGAAGGTGTATCCGTTTTTGCGTCCCTCATCGAGGGTAAAAATGTCCGGCTGGTTTTCCCGCAGCCAGGCCAGTACCGGAACAAAAAATCCCTCGCTGTCGCCCGTGAAACCGCTAACCTTCGCGTTTAGCACATACCGTTTTTCAAAGGAGAGCGAGGAGGCAAGGCGGGCGTCTATATTGCCACTGCCGACCGACATCTGCAGGCGCTCCGGGTTGGCATTCAGTTGGGGGATCGCGTCAATTAATGCCTGACGCAGGCTCTTGAGTTTGTGCATCGAGTTTATCCTGACAGTCTTTAATGGTTTCAACCTGCAGCGCGCAGGCGATAAGGGCGTACTCAAGCCTGCGAATATCGGCGCTGAGATCGCCGTTAGTGGCGGGTTCGCTTCCCGGCATCGGGCAGCGACTCACCTTCGGGCAGGCGTTGTAAACAATGGGCTGCGGAGGCGCAGGCGGTGCGGGTGTGCAACCTGCGGACAGCATCAGGCAGCTGAGCGGTATACCAGCGGCGTAACGCTTCATTTTCATTGAGTAATCTCCCGATAGTCGCTTCCCGTCTTACCCTCTCCTCGCCCGCAGCGACAAGCTCTTCACGGAGCCTGACCTGGGCGTTTTCGTTTGCTCTGGCCATCCGTTGCGACTGGGACAGCTGATGGTTGAGCGTAGCGAGGGCATTTTTTTGTTCGCTGGCGACCCGGTTGGCCGTGGCTAAGGAACGGGACAGGGTCAGGTTGTCATGACGAAGCCACAGCGCGATCGCCAGCAGCCCGGCCAGCATCAGCATGAGGACTCTCATGGCAGCCCCTTCATGCACCAGGCCTTCTCGCGGACACGGCGGTTTTCCAGACCGGTATTTTTGACGCCGTTGACGTACACCCAGCGGGTAAGCTCGCCGCATGCCTGCGACCACTGTTTACGCTTAATAAAAGACACCAGAGTCGAACGGCAGGCGGCGCCTGCGCCAACATTAAAGGTAAAACTCACCAGCGCGTCGTAGACACGCGGCGGCATCTCCACCGGCGCGCACGCCGTCAGCCGTCGCTCAACGTTGAGCACATCAGCAACCAGATTTACCGCGGCCTCACGCTCGGTAATGTCCCGCGTCGGCACAACGTTTGCCGTGTGGCCAATGCCTGACGTCCATACCCCAGCGCTGCACCGATAGGGCGAGAGGCGACAACCTTCGAGATCGGCAATCAGCGCCAGCCCCTCAGGGGACGTTTTCAGTAATCGAAAATCGGGCATCAGCACCGCCAGGGCCAGCACGCCGGCGACGCTGCAACGCTTAATGATTGAGTTCACGAATGCTCTTCTTATCGAGGCCCAGCGACTGGAGATAGCGCCAGGTTTTTCGCTTAAACCAGTAGTTCGTCAGCGCGGTAAAAATGGCGCAAACACTCCCCACGTACAGCGCGACCTTTTCAGGCGACATCGCCCCGAACCAGGCCAGCGCCACGGCCAGCCAGTAGGCGATAAACGTGGTGATTTTCTCCAGGCTCAGTCCCATAGATTTACGGATTCTTTGGTGGGGGCGCTATTTACCTCCGGCATCTCTACCGGCGTGCCGTGAGGCAAGATAACGCCTGACTCCGCGAGGCCAGGATTGGCCTTCAGAACGGCTTCTACGACGCCAGCCGTGCGCCCATAATAACGGGCGCAAACGGCATCAAGCGTGTCCCCCTGCATTGCATAGATCTTCATCAGACGCTCCCAACATCCGGTTACCAGGTACTGTAGAGTTTCCCGGGCTGGCGGCCTTTTCGCTATCGCTGACGGATGGACAATCGCGGACACAACAGACCGTCCACATGCAGCGAAGCGTGGGTCAACGAAAGCGCAAAATCTGAATGAGGGCGTGCGTTCGGGTAATGACGCTGGGCTAGCGCCAGCTCTCGTCTTCCCAGACTTCCCGGAGAATATTATCCAGCATCTCGCGATCGGCTTCTCCTTCGAGCCCCTGGAGCTCTACTCCCGTCATCGATCCTATTTTCACGGTCACCCGCGATGACGGGAACAGGGATCTTATTCGGCGGGTCAGTTCGTTCTGGAAGGCCTCGACGACGCCATGGCCAATCTGCTGGTCTTTATCGAGCGTAATGTTCACCCGAACGTTACCCTCTTTTTTGATGCGTTCCGGAACAGGCGATGCTGAGAAAACAACGGTAAACGCGTTGTTTTTGATTAAATTTCCCCGCGCAATCTCAGCAATCAAATTCAGGGCAATCTCACGATCTCTTTCCTGACATGTTCCTTCTGTCGTCAGTCGAGCAATCATCTCGACGCGTTCAATCATGACCTGCTCGTTCAACTCTCTGTCCACACAACCTCCACCACGAGATACTGTATAAACATACAGTAGCACGTATTCATAAAAAGAGTGAAGCGAAAAATCAGAACTCTTCACGGTATGTGCATGATATCGATGGAGATTAGCGTGCTCTCAGAGCGAACAGATCCGATAAATGCCCAATACGTTCAAGGATTTTCCGCGCCTTGTGCTGATAAGAAAGCGCTGCCGGAAAGAGCGATCCGTCAGCTGCGCCTCTGCACCATTTGTCGTTAAAGCGGCTTACGCCGCCCGCCATAAGATGCAGGGCCTCTGCGCGGCTGATGGCGATTCCGGTGGCGAGCCGAACTTCATCAATCACCTTCTCCGGGACCCCGTTCTGCGGATCCCGCTCGAAGACAAAGGGCGCCGCTGCGCCGGGCCGGATGCGCTTAATACGCTCGGTTAATGCCCGTCTCGCACGCCGGTTGAGGGGTTGAGAGAGATCGCTTAGCGTACAGTTATTGACAGAACTCCGAGAAGGCGCAGTTACATTCTCAGGCTCCAGGGCCCGCTTCGGCACAATTTTCCACTGCGTGAGCCGGGTTAAAACCGGGCTGCCCGCGCCGACGGCGGAATCGTACACGCCGCGGATGCGGACCGTTTCTTCGCCGTACTGGTTAAACCCGGTACCCGGCTCATACAGCGTGCGCACCTGTAAATCATCGCGACGCACAAACGGGCCGCCCTGTGCAGTGACGTAACCCGCCCAGTCACCGGCGTCGGCAGCTTCATGGACGGCAGCAAACTCGACGCTCAGACCACGCGCGGTCTCTGCGTCTGCCAGTCGGCGCAGCTCGCGGTAGACCGTTACCGGCGCGCCGCCGATGAACTGAAACTGGCGAATGTGCCAGCGCCCTGCCCAGGCCGATACGGCGGACGCCGTCTCCTTCAGCAGGCCGCCGCTTTCGTTATCGGTCTCGCCATCGAGCGCATAGCCGTCGATATTCTTTGAGATGTATTTGGCGATATAGCCGGTAGCGCTGCCTTTCTGCGGATCGATCGCGTCCGCGTGAAAGCGAGCCTGTCTGGCGCTTTCGCTCTGCAGCTCAGCGGCATCCTCCTCCCGGGCGTAGTCCCCTATAATCCGGCGAACGCATTCGACGTCTTCCGGCCGCATAAACATCAGCATGTGCCAGTGGGGCGTACCGTCGTGATGGGGTTCCGCGACGCGGATACCAAAGATACGGCGACCTTCCCGGTGCAGCTTTGCGCGGATGCGCGCCCACACCCGGGTGAGGTAGCCTTGCGTATCCGCCGGGCTGGCCCCGTTCCACTTCGCGTTGGGGTAGCCCGATTTCACGGTGGCGTGATACTGCGCGGGGGCGGTTAAGGTATAGAATTCGCCCACATAGCCCAGCGCCTGGCAGATATTTTCAAACCCGCGAATGCGGGTCATGAGCTCACAGCGACGTATCGCCGGGTTGGCCACCGAGCTATCGTATTTTTCAATCAGGCTAATGCGGTTGCCCTCTTCATCTTCCAGCTCCATGCCCTTGAGAAATTCACGGGTGCGGCGCTTCTGCTCGCGCCACTCGGTCACGCAGCGTTTGCTCGCGTACGCCATTCTCTTTTTGCTGACGTTGCCGAGGGCAATCTGCAAATGCTCGCGCCAGGCAGCCGCGATCCGACGTAAACGCCCGCGCCACCACGCCTCGGAAAACATCCGCATCACCGCAGCGGCAACATCGTCTTTGTTGAAAAATGTCTTCGACACCCGCTCCCAGTGCGGAGGCGACACGTTGAACTGTCGGGCGATCAGTCCGGCGCGCTGATACCAGACGTACAGCGTCTGGTATTCACCCATCTCAGCATCGTTAATATTCGCCAGCTCGCCGCGAATAAAGCTGGCGATATCGGCGGCCAGCAGGTCGATATCCGCGCGGGACATATCCGGCAGACGGTTATAGCGGGCAACCAGTTCAACCATTCGCGAGGCAAGGTACTGCAGAAGCTGGGTATCGAAATGGCCTTTAAACACGGCTCGGGAGACTGCATCATGCAAACCTGCGCAGGCATAGCGTTCAGAGACCCGCCGCAGGCGGGGCAATATCCTGTTGCAGAAGCGGATAAAAAAGGCATTGGCCTGGGGATTGCCCCGATGCAGTTCGAGGGCGTCAACGGCGCGCCAGACCTCAAAACGCACGCAGTCAGGCTGCTGTGAGAGGGCCATTCTTGCCTGCAGCAGCGTCGCGAAGAAGCGATCGCGACGCTGCTGCTGGGCATGGGTAAGATAAGGGCTGGCAATGGCCGACCGCGGTGCATTCCACGGATAAGCGAATGACGTAGCCAACTCACCCTCCCCGGACGTGTTTATTTTTCATCTCCGCGATCTCCTGACAGGTGACGCACAGGGCCACGCCGGGCACCGCCATACGGCGCGCCTGCGGTATTGGAGCCTCACACTCCTCGCAGAAGAAACGTGAAGGCGATGCGGGTCGTCTGCGGGCGCTATTAATGTGGCGCTCTCTGTCTTCCTGCTCGCGCGCCTGGGCAAGATCGATAAAATCGGCCATCAGTGCAGCTCCTGGGATTCACGCTCGTAGCGGGCCGCTTCGTGGCACAGCAGTTCGGCAACGTCTTCCCCGCTCATGCCGGTTTTGTAGATCTGGCTCGCCAGCGCCTCCAGACGCAGGGAGACCGCAAGGGCGCGCGCGCATCGTTCCTCTGTTTTTGCCTCCATCAGCAGGCGTTGCAGTTCTTCACTTCCGATCGGATAAGGGCGGTTTTCACTGTGTCGCATTACGCGTTCTCCTTAAATTCAGGCAACAGGGTGCCCGGCGGGTTTACGCCATTCGTTTTTGGGTTGGGTTACAACGGCATGGTCAGCCGTTCAGGAAATAAACTCACAACAGCACGAAAATGATTCATCGCGGTAATTAGCGCTCTTTTCTCCTCTGTGGTCAGCTCGCTGATATCGCACTCATGACGGGCGACGGGTAATCTCGCCAGGAAAAAGAGAGCGGCCAGCGCCCTGCTGTTCTCCTCAAAAAAGGGATCGCGCTTATCGCGCATGTCAGCCATAAACCGTGCCAGCTCTTTCCCGCTATCGCTCCCGTAGCGGGCGCGCAGTTCAGCGATGTGGTTAAGCCCGCTAAGACGCGCCCCCACGCTTAGTGGAACCCTTGCACGGGCAGCTTCTATCGCCATATCTCCCCTCGCGTAAATGTATGCACGCTAATGCGTTCAAAACGGGCAGAGCACGGCTTTTTCCGCCGTTTAAGGATTGCGATTTCGGAAGCCATGCTGCATGATTCCCATTTTGATAATGCCTGCAATCATTAGCCTCAGTTTGCCAACGTCTGCCGCTGATTGCCCGAATTTGTAATGATACTAATACCCAAATGAGTATTAGTAAACACCCAAAGGAATATATTTTGATACTAGATTCTCAAGTGAATAATGAAGAATTGCTCGATAGAATCTGTCAGGTATATGGTTTCACGCAGAAAATCCAGCTGGCCCGACACTTTAATATCGCCGCCAGCTCGCTTCAGAACCGCTACGCGCGCGGTACCATCTCTTACGACTTTGCGGTTCAGTGTGCGCTGGACACCGGCGCCAGCCTTCGCTGGCTGATGACCGGCCAGGGTGCGCAGTTTGCAGGAAACCCCGCCCCGGGCGATCCCGTTTCGGTTGCGACATTCACACTCAGTGACGGGAGGCTGGAAGAAAATTCCATTTTGAGTATCGACGCTGCTTTCTTTAGCAAACCGCTGACGCGCGGCATCGCCGTCCGGGCAGAGGGGAAGCTGCACTTTATCGAAAAAGAGGCGTCGTTAACCGACGGCCTGTGGCTGGTTGAGATTGAAGGCACCGCCAGCATCCGCGATCTGACGCTGCTGCCGGGGAAAAAACTTCACGTGGCGGGCGGCAAGGTTCCCTTTGAATGCGGTATCGACGAGATAAAAACGGTGGGACGCGTGGTGGGGATCTATAGCGAAGTAAGCTGAGGATACTAAATTCAAGGCTGACGAGATTCGCCAGCCTTTTGGTTGATTTTAAATGCTATTTTTCGATGTAGTTGTAAGAAGTCAGAATTCCTTTGTCAGAAAAATCGACGGACAGGTGCTGCTTGCGATCCAGATTAAGAGGAATGATGAGATAGATACGACGATCGATGATCTGCGACGTATACTCCCAGTGGCGCGTATTATTGTAGTCAGCCGTATTTGCTGGTACGCCAAAAGCAATCAGCACATCTTTGCGGGTCGTGACCTCTGGGATCAGCTTCTGCTTTATCTCTTTTTCCGAATACTGAGCCAGGCTTGTCGCCTTGGTTCCGTCGTAGTTCGATGCACATGAGGCGCTCAGGAGACAGGCTAACGCCACACCTAAAAAGTTAATGGCTTTCACTGTACAAAATCCTTTTCAACATAAATGCCATTGACGGTATCAAGCGCGACTTCTTTCATATAAAGCACGCAATATCCCGTTTTATCGCTATAGCTAATATGCCCTTCGTAGATCTTTTTCTTTTCTGGCGTGAAAGTCAGCGATACATTACATCCCTGATATAAAGCGTGCTGGATAGTGGTTTTTTCATCTGGCACAATCAACGTTTCGAAATAGTCTTTGTCGTATTTCTTCCCCGTGACTTTAGGGAGACCAATATCTTTCGTCGACCCAAGGAAAGGGTTCAAATAACGATTGTGCTTAAGTACCCACCCACCTGTTTCTTTACCAGATTTATCATACTGATAGATGCCATAACTCATCGGCGGCCCAATGAGACGAAGCTTAGCGACATCCTCGCTACTCGGCGGTGGCGTGTACATTTTCGGCTCAGGAAAGAAAGTACTGCAGCCAGAAAGACTCACTATTGCTGGAATAATTATATATTTTAAAAATCGCATACCGTTACCTTTATATATATCCTTGCTTATTTTTCAGAGAGACACCCCGAGGCATTAACATCCCTGAATGTTATTAACAAATCACTCATAGATATAAAGGTCAACTAAAAAAAATAAATTTAGGTTTAGTGTAATAAAAATGCGCGTGCCGTTGGATTTTGAGGAGTTTATTAATACTCTTTGAACAACGAATCGCCAATGTTGGCTCACTCTTCAAGCGTGGTAACACTGGCAGAGCGGGAACCGTAAACTCAACCCCTCCAGTTCCTTTACTCACAAACTGCAAAACTAAAGAAATCCCCCATCGCGCCGATCATCATCCGTGTGTATTATTTCCTGTAGCTTTTACAACAACTAACCTTAACTCAAATACTTAAGCGCCAAAGCGAAAGGCATCATGAGCACACCGATCAAACGGCTAGAAATCATTAAAAATGCCATTGAGCTGGAAGATGATGACATCATCCAGAGCCAGCTGACACGCCTGAAAAATGAAGCGTTTGACGATGAGCTACAGGCAATCGTCGTGGCGCTTGAGGAGAAGAACTACACCGCGGCCATGGCGGCCATTACCGCCTGGCTGCAGGGCCAGCGCGCCGTGACCCCGTGGCGCGATCCGCAGGTGGCGGCCAGCAAGCTGGAGCTGAAGGCGCTGGAAGAGCGTCTGCGCGATCTGATTGACCGCCGCAACGCGCGGGTGCAGCAGCTTGATGAGTTCAACGATCTCTATTTCTCCCGCCTCGGGCCGCTGATGCAGCAGATCCTCGCCCTGCGAAAAACGCTGGCGGAGCTGAACCTGCGTCGTCAGCAGGCGGAAGCGCGTCGTCGCGAGGAGGATTACCGTCGCTGCCAGCACTATATGGCCCAGGCGGTAGAGGTGCTGGCGACGCTCACCCAGCGCTGGCGCGATCTCCCGGCTGACTCCGTCCAGGCCGCCGAGGCACGTAAGCATCTGGAGCAGCAAAGCAATCTGATTGCCAACCTGTTGGCCGAAGCGCAGGAGCTGGAGAGCGGCTTAACGCGCGAAGAGGAGCCTGCGCGTCAGGCTCGCGACGAGGCCAACGAAGAGTACGAGAAGTATCGCGAACAGCATCACGATGCCGAAGTGCGGCTGCGCAAAGGTAAGCATCTTTCGCAAGAGGACCAGAACGAACTCAAGCGTCTCTGGCGGCAGGCGAGCAAGCTCTGCCACCCGGATCTGGTGGCGGACGATCTGAAAGAAGAAGCCAACAACATGATGGTGCAGCTTAACCAGGCGAAGCAGCGCGGCGACGTGAAAGCCATTCGCTCGCTGGTGGCCCGCCTGCAGCAGGGCTTCGAGCCATTGATGGCCAGCGACAGGCTGAACGATCTGGAACGTATCCGCAAAAAAATGGCGCAGGTCCGCGAGCAGATCGACACCTTAGTGAACGAGCTGGCGGAGCTGGAGAAAGAGGAGTCCTGGCTGCTGGTCTCCTCGCTGAGCAATATGGAAGCGTACTTTGCTCAGCAGGAGAAAGCGCTGCACGAGGTCCGCGCCTCGCTCGAACATCAGGTGAGCGAAGCGCAGTTGGATTCGGCAGCCTGATTATTTGGCGTGCCAGTATGCGCTGGCACGCACCAGCTGCGGGTCAATGGCGTCGGCTTCAAACTGACGGCTCAGGCTTTTCACCACCTTCCCTTCCCCGGTCAGCCAGATAAAGTAATCGTCCCCCGGAACGGTCAGCGTCGCCAGATGGTCCGCGACTGCCTGCTCGCTGTGGCCCACCACCCAGGTGATGTTGAACGCGCTCAGGTGCGCCAGATAGTCCTTATACGATTCATCCCCAACCGTCACGATCGCCTGCACGTCCGGGCGAACCGGCAGTTGCGCAATGCTCTCTAAGCGTCGACGCAGCGCGGGCATGCCGGACTCGTCGCACACGTACAGCTGCCAGGCGTAATCCTCCGGCACCACCAGCGAACCGCGCGGGCCGCCGATGGTCAGCTTATCGCCTACCTTCGCTTGTAGCGCCCATCCGCTGGCTATGCCGCCGTCATGAATGAAGAAATCCAACGCCAGTTCAAGACGGGCCTCATCGTAGAGCGGCGTATAGTCGCGCGCCTGCGGACGCACGCCGTCACCCCAGTCGATGCCTTCATCGGTGACCACCGGCGGCGTAAACGTCGTCCCGGGTGCCGGGAAAAAGACTTTGGTATGGTCGTCGAAACCGCGGGAGCTAAAGCCCTCCAGCGCCTCGCCGCCTAGCACAATGCGCTGGAAACCCGCGTTGACGCGCTCAACGCGGAGCACCGTCAGTTCGCGAAAACGCAGGTCATTACGAACACGCTGTGGATAACGGGTAGATGCCATTTTTAGACCCTTTTCTGGTGAATACGATATATCTAAATCAATTTCCAAATGATAATGATTACTAATAAGGAAAAATGCAAGATTTTTTAGATTGCATCTGAATATATCTTAGATATAGTTTAGATATATCAAAATGAAGGGCATATTATGCGACACGAACACGATGGCGGCGGGCGTCGACCGCGCTTTTTTGGCCACGGCGATCTGCGGCTGGTGATTCTGGATATCCTGACCCGTAGCGCAAGCCACGGCTACGAGCTGATCAAAGAGATCGAGAACCTGACGCAGGGAAACTACACCCCGAGCCCGGGCGTCATCTATCCCACCCTGGATTATCTTCAGGATCAGACGTTTATCACCATTACGGAAGAAGAAAACGGGCGTAAGCGCATTGCGATTACCGCTGAAGGACAACGCTGGCTGGATGAAAACCAGGAACAGCTGGAACAGATCCAGGTGCGTATCAAAGCGCGCAGCGTCGGCTTTCAGCTACGCAAAAACCCGCAGATGAAGCGGGCTCTGGATAACTTCAAAGCGGTACTGGACCTGAAGGTAAATCAGGGAGAGCTCAGCGACGCGCAGCTTAAGCAGATTATCGGCGTGATTGACCGCGCGGCGCTGGAGATCTCCCAACTGGATTAAGCCGGTGCGTGCTCGCTCACGCGGAAGACGCGTACCAGCTCTTTAAGGTGCATCGCCTGTTCATTAAGCGATGCCGCCGCCGCGACGGACTCCTCCACCAGCGCGGAGTTTTGCTGGGTGGTGGCGTCAATCAGACCAATCGCGCTGTTGATCTGCGAGATCCCCTCCGTCTGCTCATGGCTGGCCTGACGGATCTCACGCAGGATCGCATCCATCTCCTCCACGTTGCCGACCATGCCGTTAATCAGCCCACTCGCTTTTTCGACCAGGTTCATCCCGTCCTGGGTCTGGCTGGTGGAGCTCTCAATCAGCTCCCGGATTTCGCTGGCAGACGACGCGCTCTTCTGGGCAAGCTGGCGCACCTCTCCGGCGACCACCGCAAAGCCGCGGCCATGCTCACCGGCGCGCGCCGCTTCCACCGCCGCGTTCAGCGCCAGAATGTTGGTCTGGAATGCAATGGCGTCGATCAGGTCGATAATGTCGGACATCCGGTTGGAGGTCTCGTTAATCAGGCGCATTTTGCTGGTCACCTGCTTCATCATCTCACCGTTGTTTTTGACCACCGTGGCGGCATCGGCAGAAAGATTGGTCGCTTCACCGGTATGCGAGGCGGTATTTTTCACCGTCGCGGTGATCTGCTCCATCGAGGCGGCAGTCTGTTCAACGGAGCTGGCCTGCTCTTCCGTGCGTGCGGCCAGATCCTGGTTACCGGCGACAATCTGCGCGGCTGCGCTGGAGATATTCTCCGAGCCGGTCTGCACCTGCTGCACAATGTCCAGCAGACGCGTCTTCATCTCCATCAGCGCATGCAGCAACAGGCCCGTTTCGTCTTTGCCGTGCGGCGTGATGCTGCCCGTCAGATCGCCCTCTGAAATCGCTTTTGCAAAATTCACCGCCTCACCGAGCGGGCGGGTGATAGCGCGCACGATAAACCAGCCAATCAGGCTGCCTGCCGCAACGCTAAAGAGCGTGAGCAGGATCAGCAGCAGACGGTTAGACCTGAAATCCCCTTCCACCTGCGTACCCGCACGCTGCATCTCGCTGTTCTGAATGGCAATCAACTCCTTCACCTTCGCTTTATAAGCCTGCTGCACGGCAAGGGTGGTGGTCATCATCTCCTGAATGGCGCCCGCACGGTTGTTGTTCTGCACTGCCTGCAAAATACGATAGCGCGAATCCAGATACTGCTGGCGCACGCTGCGGATATCCGCCAACACCTGCTGAGACTTTTGATCCTGCAAGGCGTTGTTCAGCTCGCCCAGAATCACCGTAATATGCTCGCTGATCTCTTTCAGGCGCTGCTGAGATTGCCCCGTGTAAGTACCCTGCTCGTCCAGCAGCATCAGCTGTTGAGTGCTAATAAATTCCTGGAAGTTATCGATTAACTGGTTCGCTTTTACCGTGGTCGGATAGTCATGGGTAATAATGGATTGCATCCCATTATTTGCCCGATTCAGGCTCAGCAAAGACACACTTGCGCTGATCGCCATCAGGACAATAAAGAACCCAAACGCCAGAAATAATTTCGTGCCGATCTTTACGTCATGTAAGAACATATTTACTCCATCGATGTGATTATTTCTCAGACGATCGCTGTTATCGGTAACGGATTGGCTAACTTTATGACTTTGATCGTTTTTTTATTTCATAACCCTCACAATGCATAGGTGTAGGCTATTAATATTGCTTCATCGATCGTTACCAGACCGTCAAACGGGGTATTTTTGAAACAGGATTCTGAAGAACTGACTTAGGCAGGAATAAATAACTGAGGCACTTTCTTTAGTTATTTAATATTAAATTAACAATAAACCACATTAATAGTCACAATGGGAAAAATAAAAAGCCGTTTATTCCTTATGGTATAAACGGCTTTTTTGGAACATGACTGACTCAATGGAGCACGGTCACCGCATCCTTAAGACGTCCGGCGCGATGCTTCACCATGGCAGAAATGTGCGCGCTCTCCTCCACCAGGTCGGCGTTTTTCTGCGTGATGCTGTCAAGTTCAGCCACCGCACGGGTTAACTCTGATAACCCGGTTGCCTGCTCGGAGGTCGCGTGGCTGATCTGGGCGATAAGCTGCGTCACGTTTTTCACCTGCACAACGATATCATCCATCGTACGGCCCGCAGCGTGTACCTGCTCAGAGCCGGACTGCACCTTGCTGGCGCTGGCATCAATGAGTTTACGAATATCATTAGCCGCACTGGCGCTGCGGCTGGCAAGATGGCGGACTTCGCCCGCGACCACAGCAAACCCTTTACCCTGCTCGCCTGCCCTTGCCGCTTCAACCGCCGCGTTCAGCGCCAGAATATTAGTCTGGAAAGCGATATCGTTAATCAGAGAGGTAATCGAGCCAATTCGCTGCGTGCTGTCGGCAATGTCATCCATCGTTTTAACGACGGTCTGCATCGCATTGCCCCCTTTCGTTGCCGCGCTGCTCGCGGCCACGGAGAGTTTGTCCACCTCGGCGGCGGTTTCGGAGTTACTCTGAACGGACGCGGCCATCTGGTTCATTGTCGCGACGGTCTGCTGCACGTTCGCGACGGTCTGACGCGTACGATCGTTCAGATCTTCATTTCCCTGCGCCAGCCTGTCGCTGCCGTCACGGACGCTCACCACCTGGCTCGACACGTCATTGATCAACCAGCGGCACATCAAGCCAAGCTGCCCTACCGCGCGCAGCGTCAGGCCCAGCTCGTCGCTGCGGTTCAGGTGCTGCACGCTATTGCGCTCGCCGGTGGCGACCTTCAGCGCCTGTCGCGCCACATTCTCGATCGGGCGGACAATCTGTTGCTCAAACAGCAGCGTTCCCAGCAGCATCACCACCGCGGCAGCGGCGAGCGGCGTCCATCCGGCGGAGGTTGCGGCCAGCGTGGCGGCGAGTACGGCAAAGAGCACCGCCATCACGCTGCGCACGCGCCAGCGCAGCGGCATGGCCGGCAGTTTGCCCAGCCAGCCCTTTCCCACCACCAGCCCTTTGTGAATACGTTTTTTACAGCGCCCGTCGTTCAGCGCCCGGTAGAGCGGCTCCACGGCGGCGATCTCTTCCGCTGTGGCTCTGGTGCGAATCGACATATAGCCCGTCACCTGCCCACGGCGCACCATCGGCACCGCGTTAGCACGCACCCAGTAGTGGTCACCGTTTTTGCGCCGGTTTTTGACAATCCCGCTCCACGGCTCGCCCTGCTGCAGCGTGTACCACATATCGGCAAACGCGGCTTTTGGCATATCGGGATGGCGCACCATATTGTGCGGCTGGCCCGTCAGCTCATCGAGCTGGTAACCGCTCACCTGCACAAAGGTGTCGTTGGCGTGGGTAATGTAGCTGTGGATGTCTGTGGTAGACATTAAGGTGGTGTCATCGTCCAGAGGATATTCATTCTGGGTGACATAGGTTGGAGAGGACATGGCGTGCATCCCTTGCAGGTTATTTGAATGTTAATTTTGTGGGTCATTGTTTTTTCGGCGGTAAACAATTTATCTTTAGTTGTTAAACTTGATGGAGATCGCAGATTTGACTTAAACCATACTTTTTGTACGATTTTTTAATCCATTGATTTCAAATACTTTCGCAGAGAAATTACCCACAAAGCATGACTCGTTAATGCCCGCTTAAGTCGCAGCGTATGCACTTCTTTAGTGCAGCGGCGCTTTTACCCCCTTCTTTATATTCTCTGCCCCGTACCGCTAAATCTCGTTTGGCTTCTATCGGCATGATTAAATATTGTGCAACATTATTTTAACCTGGCGTTTATCCCGATTTTCGTTAAGGCATCTGAAGTGGCGTAATCCCTGCAATACTTAAACCAGTATCATGTGATACGCGATCCCCGGGAGCACATTTTGAACAGGTTACCTTCCAGCGCCTCGGCTCTTGCCTGTACCGCGCACGCACTGAATCTCATTGAGAAACGAACGCTTGATCATGAGGAGATGAAACAACTTAACCGAGAGGTCATCGATTACTTTAAAGAGCACGTCAATCCAGGGTTTCTGGAGTATCGCAAATCTGTTACCGCCGGCGGGGATTACGGAGCCGTAGAGTGGCAAGCGGGAAGTCTGAACACGCTTGTCGACACCCAGGGACAGGAGTTTATCGATTGCCTGGGAGGTTTTGGAATTTTCAACGTGGGGCACCGTAATCCAGTTGTGGTTTCCGCCGTACAGAATCAACTTGCGAAACAACCTCTCCATAGCCAGGAACTGCTCGACCCGCTTCGCGCCATGCTCGCGAAAACGCTGGCGGCCTTAACGCCCGGCAAACTGAAATACAGCTTCTTTAGCAACAGCGGCACGGAATCGGTCGAAGCGGCGATTAAGCTCGCCAAAGCGTACCAGTCGCCGCGCGGGAAATTCACCTTCATCGCCACCAGCGGCGCGTTCCACGGTAAATCCCTGGGCGCACTGTCGGCGACCGCGAAATCCACGTTCCGCAAACCGTTTATGCCACTGCTGCCGGGCTTCCGCCACGTGCCGTTCGGTGACATTAACGCCATGCGCACCGCACTGAGCGAATGCCGTAAAACCGGCGATGACGTGGCGGCGGTGATCCTGGAGCCGATTCAGGGTGAAGGCGGCGTCATCCTCCCTCCGCAGGGCTATCTGCCAGCCGTGCGTCAGCTGTGCGATGAGTTTGGCGCGCTGCTGATCCTCGACGAAGTCCAGACCGGAATGGGGCGCACCGGCAAGATGTTTGCCTGCGAGCACGAGAACGTTCAACCGGACATTCTGTGCCTGGCGAAAGCGTTGGGCGGCGGCGTCATGCCGATTGGCGCAACGGTGGCTACCGAAGAGGTGTTCTCGGTGCTGTTCGACAATCCGTTCCTGCATACCACCACCTTTGGCGGTAACCCGCTGGCCTGTGCGGCGGCGCTGGCGACCATCAACGTGCTGCTGGAGCAAAACCTGCCTGCGCAGGCGGAGCAAAAAGGCGACATGCTGCTGGATGGCTTCCGCCAGCTGGGCCGTGAATTCCCGGATTTGATCCAGGATGCGCGCGGCAAAGGGTTGCTGATGGCCATTGAGTTTGTTGACAACGAAATCGGCTACAGCTTCGCGAGCGAGATGTTCCGCCAGCGGGTGCTGGTGGCCGGCACGCTCAACAACTCAAAAACCATCCGCGTGGAACCCCCGCTGACGTTGACGATTGAGCAGTGTGAGCAGGTGCTGAAAGCGGCGCGTAAAGCGCTGGTGGCGCTGCGGGTAAAAGTGGAAGAAATATAATTATTCCTCTTTTCTTTTGTACGGTCCGGGAACAGAGTTGACAGATATTGACTTCATTCCCGGACCGTACAGCTTTCGCAAGAAGAGGTGACGTTAGCGCCGACGCGAATCATTTCAATTTGTAATCAAGTATTCCATAATGAAAATGAATAGCCTCTTCCCTTGACGTGTAATTTCAGCCCGAAATTAAATATTTAATCTTTACTGTAAGACAACACTTAATAATACACTCCAATTATCAATCTCAGCGATACAAACCCGCAAAATTTCACCGCGGCGAGTGTTTACTGTACTAATTCATACTAAAAATTAATAAAGATAAAGTTAAAAATACATTTAGAATTTCTAATTTAAAATGAGAAATCAACAGATTGATATAATATTTATCAGCGCATAAAATAATTCCCCGGAACATCATGAGAATGTGCGAAACATATTTATTGTATAATGCTGTATATCAAGGCTTTTTAAACCAGCATTATTTTATTCAGGTATTTACAATTTTGTTTCAACTTGACAGAGAACTGTTTATTTAAAAGGATTTGTATGAAAAAGCATGTCTTAGCAATGGTTGTTGCTGCCACAATGGCAAGCGCTGTAACCATGAATGCACAAGCGGAAAGCACAACGGTAACGGTAAGTGGCGGTACCGTTAACTTCGTAGGTCAGGTTGTGAATGCAGCGTGTTCAGTCGCTGCAGACTCCGTCGACCAGACCGTAATTCTTAGCCAGGTTCGTACCGTAAAACTGACTGAAAGCGGAATGCTGGCCAATCAGAAAGAAGATTTCCACATCAAGCTGGAAGACTGCGACACGTCCGTGAGCCAAAATGCTGCCGTCATTTTTAACGCCCAGCAGGATGCAACTCAGCCGGGTGCGATGGCGAATACTGCGGGTGCAGGGTCTGCGCTGAACGTTGCTCTGCAACTGTTTGGCCCTGACGGTAAAAAACTTGACCTGGGAACCACGTCTTCAGCGATCGGTCTGATTAACGGTGAAAATATCATTCCACTGAGCGTTGACTATATCGCAACTGGCGCGGCAACACCGGGTAACGTAGCGTCTACGGCAACCTTCCAGATGGTTTATTCCTGATCTGGACGGAAGGTTGTTGAACCTCCTTCACGCCCCGGTGTGAAGGAGGTTTTTTCAATGTAAACACGCATTTTTATATGTATTGAATACAGAGGATTAAACGAAATACGGTGTCCTGTGTATTCAGTTATATATTTAAGAAAGTGAAATATAAATGACACGAATTACTCCAGCAACTTTTATCAGCCAGCTGATTACTCATTGTTTCTTATTAGCCGCTTCAATGCTGACTATGGCTCACGCTGGTGGTATCGGCCTTGGCGCAACGCGAATCATTTATCCGCAGGGTGATAAGCAGATTTCGTTGCCTGTTACGAATACTTCCGAGAACAATGCCTTCTTAGTGCAATCCTGGGTAGCAAATGCTGACCAGTCTAAATCTCAGGATTTTATTGTTACTCCCCCACTTTTTGTGATGCATCCAAAAAAAGAAAACACTGTGCGAATAATGTACGCTGGACCGGATCTGCCTACGGACAGAGAAAGCGTCTTTTTTTTCAACAGTAAAGCCATCCCGGCGGTCGATAAAAGCAAGTTGCAGGGAAATACGCTGCAGATTGCGACCCAAAGCGTTATTAAGCTTTTTATTCGTCCTAAAAAGTTACCGACGCCGTCCATTGATGCGCCAAAGACGCTGCGTTGCGCGCTGGCTAACGGCAAACTGACCATCAAAAACCCATCGCCTTATTACGTTTCTCTGGTTCAACTCAAAGTCGGAAGCGCGAAATTAACAAACACAATGGTTTCGCCCATGAACAGTCTGGTCATTGATCTCCCGGCAGGAAGCGGGAGCCAGGTGAGTTTCCAGACGGTTAATGATTTTGGTGCTACCACACCTGTTCAGTCATGCCCTGGAGCATAACGTTCCCGAAAAAACACGAACATAGCGCGTTGAAGCAGGCAGGAAAAATGAAGTGTCGTAAGTATCAGACAAGGATTGTCATTCATCGTTTGGCCCCTCTCACACTGGCCATGCTCGGTGCCTTATCATCCGTTAGCGCGGATGCAAACTATTATTTCAACCCTGCCTTCCTCTCAAGCGATCCTGCTGCGGTTGCGGATTTATCCCGTTTTAGTACTTCAGGTCAGGCGCCCGGGGTTTACCGCGTAGACGTCTGGCTGAATGACAATTTTATCGCCACGCGCGACATCACCTTTAATATTCGTAAGGTGTCAAAACCCACAGATGATGATACGGGGCTCGCGCCCTGTTTATCGCTCAAATCACTGGATGCAATGGGCGTTAATGTCGATGCATTCCCAGGCTTGAAAGACGAAAAAGAGAGCCAGTGTGCAGACTTACCTTCTGCCATCCCTGCGGCCAGCACCCTTTTTGATTTTGAACGGCAACGCCTGGATATCAGCATCCCGCAAGCTGCGCTGCGTAATAACGCACGTGGTTATATTCCTCCAGAACAATGGGATGAAGGGATCAATGCCCTGTTGCTGAATTACGACTTTACGGGTTCACACAGCCGTAATAGCGGCGATCATGGTTCGACAACCGACAACTACTTTTTAGGAATGAACAGCGGGTTTAACCTGGGTCCCTGGCGACTGCGGGATTTTTCCACATGGAACTACAGCAGCAGCGGTTCAGAGACTTACACAGACTGGCAGCACATTAAAACCTACGTCGAACGTGCCGTTATCCCACTGAAGAGCAAGCTCACAATAGGTGAAAATTACACAACGTCGGATATTTTCGATAGCCTGCCGTTTCGGGGAGTGCAGATCAATTCGGATGAAAACATGCTGCCGGATAGCATGAAGGGTTTTGCCCCCACCATTCGCGGGATCGCGAAATCCAATGCGCAGGTGACGGTTAAACAAAACGGTTACACCATCTATCAAAGCTATGTCCCGCCAGGCGCATTTGCGATTACCGATCTTTACCCCACCTCATCCAGCGGCGATTTGAATGTCGAGGTAAAAGAATCTGACGGTACGATCAACAGTTACTCCGTACCCTATTCTGCGGTTCCGGTTTTACAGCGTGAAGGTAGCGTAAAATATTCCGCTACCGCTGCCCGTTATCGCAGTAGCAGCGATCAGCAAGAGGACGTGAACTTTGTCCAGGGAACGCTCATCTGGGGTTTACCCAAAGGGTTTACGGTTTATGGCGGTTCTCAGCTGACGGAAAAATACGCCGCCTTTGCCGCCGGTTCCGGCGTAAACCTGGGTAACTTTGGTGCTGTCTCGGCCGATTTCACCCATGCCCAAAGCGAACTGAGCGACGGTAGCTCACACAGCGGGCAATCAATACGTTTTTTATATGCAAAATCGCTGAACAACGTTGGAACCAACTTTCAGCTGTTAGGTTATCGCTACTCAACATCCGGTTTTTATACGCTGGATGAAACCACCTATAAGCAGATGAAAGGGTATATCGGCCAGGACGATCCGAATAACGGCACCGAAGACCATGAGCCCGTGTGGACTGATTATTACAATCTCTACTACACCAAACGCGGTAAGTTACAGGCCAATATTTCCCAGCAATTGGGTCAGGCCGGGTCGATTTTCCTCAACGGCAGTCAGCAAACATACTGGCATACCGATGAAAAAAACACGCTTCTGCAGCTAGGCTATAGCGGAACGGCAGCAGGCGTGAGCTATAACCTGACGTATAACTACAATAAAGCGCCAGGCATGAGCAACAGCGATCGCATTTATTCGTTAACGCTCTCATTCCCGCTTAATCTCTGGCTCCACCCGGGTGGAGACGTGACCAAACGTTTAAACAGCATTTATACCACTTACGGCATGAGCGCCGATGATAATGGTAGGGTTACCAACACAGCGGGCATTAACGGAACGCTGCTTGAGGATAATAACCTGAGCTACAGCGTTCAGCAGGGTTATCAAAATCAGCATGCCGGTGCCAGCGGTAGCGTCAGTACGGAATATGATAGCGCCTACGGTAATGCGAACCTGGGGTACAACTACAGTAATAACGGCGATTACCAACAGATAAACTATGGCCTCAGCGGCGGTATTGTCGCCCACCGCAATGGCATTACCTTGAGCCAGCCGTTAGGCGATACCAATGTCCTGATCGCAGCGCCAGGCGCAAGCAACGTTAAGGTTGAAGACGGACCCGGGATCCACACTGACTGGCGAGGCTATGCCGTTGTGCCGTACGCCAGCGCATACCACCGTAACCGTATGGCGCTGAATACCAACTCCCTGAGCGACGACCTGGACATTGACGAGGCCGTTACCCAGGTTGTTCCCACCCAGGGTGCCCTTGTACGCGCGACCTTCAAAGCCCGCTCCGGCAATCGTGCCATGATCTCATTAATTCATAACGGTCAACCGGTGCCCTTTGGTGCCATTGTCACGCGCGGTGATGAAGGGGGAGACACGATTGTAGGCGAGAACGGCGAAGCTTATCTGTCAGGGCTAGGCTCAACAGGCACCCTGACGGCGCAATGGGGCGACACCCGCGATAAAAAATGTATTGCGATCTATAAGCTAACTGAAACAAAGCAGTCCCTCGTGCGTTTAAAAGCGGAGTGCCGATAGGTGAAATTACGTATTTTTATTTTATTACTGAGTCTTGTCACGTCAGCGAAAAGCCTGGCGGTGATCTGCCATAATTTTTCAAATAGCATTACGATTGTAAATTACGATCTGTCAACGACGTTGACCAAAGAAGAAAACCAGCTGGGAAAGGCTGTTGAACTGATTAAGTCACAGGATGTGGGCGTCGAAGCCATATGCGCACAACATCCTGACGGGGATTCTCGAACCTATCGTTCATACCGAAGCCCCTTTCCGGTTATCTTCACAGAAGATCAGTGGAAATATATGAGCCTCGATCCAACCTATATCGCGGGCGCGATGCGCATTACCGACTCTGATATTGGTGATTATTATCCCCCTGCGGATTACATCCATATGGGGAAAGACTGGAGGGTCGATAAAGAAGATCTTAACGAACCCTTTTCAGTATATGATTCCAATCTGGTGTTCAGAATAAAAATTGTCAAACCGTTTATTGGCACGGTGATTATCCCCAATAAAGTGATGTTCAATGTTTATGTTACAACAACGAACACCGACCCGCTGAATACTATTGTTTATCAAATTACGTACAACGGCGCCGTAACCGTGCCGCAAAACTGCGTCATTAATGCGGGACAGGTGATCACTGTTGATCTGGGAAAACTAAACAGTTCTTCATTCACGACCGTCGGTGAGAAGCCGTATAACGCGCCGGTAAAAACCTTTAACGTTCCTGTCGAATGTAATGCGGACGTGATATCACCCGCGCATCTCACGCTTCGACTGGTGGCAACAGCAGACACGCACGTTAGCCAGGCGCTTGCAACCGATAATAAAGATGTTGGCGTCGTGGTAACCAACGAAAATGGCACCGTCATGATCCCTAACGACACGTCCAGTGTCGCTGATTTTATTACTGATGATACGGGCCATGCCGATGTAACGTTAAAAACCTACCCTATCAGCACCACAGGCAATGCTCCAGCAGAAGGTGTTTTCACAGCTCTGGCATGTTTACGTATCGATTTTGCGTAAGGGGTGAATAATGAAAATCGTTTATTTTTTCCCGCTGGCGATGCTGTTTTCCGGAATGCCGGTCACCTATGCGGATGATGGCGCGTCAATTAACCTCCAGATATTCGGCACCATTATTGGTGAGTCCTGTGATGTTGATGTGAACAGTAAAGAACAAACGGTTGATCTGGGCGACTTTGACGCATCGGAATTTCCAGTACCTGGAACAACGTCGCCAGAAAAAGCGTTTACCATCGACCTGAATAATTGTTCACGTGCCATCCAGGGAACAAAAGTCTGGTTCAGCGGTACGCCCGATAGTAATAATTCCGATCTGTTAGCCCTGAGCGACACGGGTAAAGGCACGGCCACCGAAATGGCGACCGGCGTTGGCGTGGAGCTTCTCAATGCCGAACTGAATCCAATCAAGATAAATAATGTGGAATCAGCAATCTATCCGTTAAAGCAAGGCGATAATAGCCTGACGTTTAATTTACGGTATAAATCTACTCTGCCAGCGGTTACGCCTGGGAATGCAACGGCCATTATGTATTTTGATTTGCTCTATCAGTAGGATGCGGAAATGAAAAAAAAATTAACAATGATATTCACCGCGCTTTTTCTGGTGGCATTGTTTTCTGAATGTACACTGGCGCACGACGGTACAATTTATATCACTGGCGTTATCCATAAAAAGACGTGCACTATCGCGCCTGACTCACAGACGCTGACGGTCCCAATGGACAGCGTTCAAAGCCTCTACTTCACCCAACCGGGTATGGGGGCCGATTATCACCCGTTTGCCATTAATGTGGAAAACTGTGCCGGAACAGAAGGCTCCGTCAGTATTACCTTTGATGGCACACCCGACACGGCAAACCCCGATTTGCTAACGCTCATCGGCGGTGAAGGCTATGCGACGGGCATCGGTGTAGGTATTTACAATCAGGACAAATCGCTGATTTCCATCGGAAGTAAAAGCCAGGACGTCTTGATTATCCCTCATCAAAGCGACGCCATTCTGCATTTTTACGCCCGCTACATTGCCACTGCCAGTACCGTCACCACGGGGACGGCAAATGCGACGACGACATTTATTCTTAATTATGCGTGAACGTTTATTCCCGGCGACGATGCTGCTTCTCTTTTTATTCTCGATGACCGTGCCCCAGGCAAGGGCTGGGGTCACGATCGGTGGAACACGTTTTGTCTATCCGGAACGAGAGAAATCAATCAGTTTTTCTGTCCGTAACCCTTCTGACGCTTCTTACCTGATCTACACCAAAGTCGAGCCAGGCGGCCTTTGGGCAGGCTCTGAAACGCCGCCCGGGTTGCAATCGGCATTTGTCGCCACGCCACAGCTGTTTTCATTGCATCCTGAACGTGAAAACACGGTTCGCCTGATATTTACGGGAGGCGTCATACCTGAAGATCGCGAAACGCTGTTCACGTTAAGCGTTTCGGCCATTCCTTCTGCGAACAAGCACTCCGCAGGCGTTCAGACTGCAGTGCGTTCACGCTTTAAACTTTTTTATCGCCCCGCCGGGCTCACCGGTAATCCTGATGATGCTTATCAGGCTCTACGCTGGTCGCGAAGCAAAAGTAAGGTCGTCGTGTATAACCCGACGCCTTATTACATCACGCTTTATCAGCTCAGCCTCGGGGGAAAAAACATACCCGACGGCGGCGTTGTCGCCCCTTTTAGCAAGCGCGAGCTCGAAGGCTGTAAAGACGCCGCGCTGTGCCAGGTACGCTGGCAAACGATTAATGACTATGGCCGCATTATGCCTGTTCGAATGCAAACACTTTTGTCGTAGTCCAGTTCTTACTCTTTTTACGGAATAATAGTATGAAAGTCCCTACCGTCCTTTGTCGCCTCTCAGTCCCCCTTGCTGCGGCACTTGTTTTCTCCACCGCAACGCAGGCAGAGCCCGCCACGCCCCAGCAGATCGAGCAAACAGGAAAAGCGGCAGAAGCCTATTTCGCTGCACACCCTGAAAAATTAGGGGAAATTGTCTCGACCTATCTTGCCGAGCATCCTGAGTTTTTGGTTGCGGCGGGCGAAAGCCTTCGCCAGCGTCAACAGATAGCCCAGCAGCAAGCCATGGTGCAAAATGCCGTGATCCATCGCGATCGGTTACTTGCCGCCGGCGATCCCGTCGTCGGCCCCGTTGACGCAAAAGCCGCCGTGGTGGCTTTCGTGGAGGAAAACTGTGTGAACTGCAACATCACACAAGATCTTATCCATGCCAATCCGGATGTGCGTTTTATCTTTAAAAAATTGCCTTCCGCCGGGTCGGCAAACAAAGCATTACAGGAAAACGTGACGCTAGTGAAGCAGATCGGTTTTACCAACATGCCAGCGTTTGTCGTTTTGCCTCAGGAAAAAGATCCTGTCATTCAGCGCATTAGCGTTATGTCCGGCAATGTTTCTGCTGATGCATTAATCATGGCGATTCAGAAAGCCAAAGGATAGCCCGAACGCTTTTCTTTCCGATGACGCGCAAAAGCACGTCATCGGACACGAGGTTACTCCGGCAACAGCCCGACGAAGCTGCGTTTTTTGCGCGGCTTCGACATCAGCTCCTCAAGCTTGTCCACGCACGCCAGGTAGTGCGGGGTTTGCTTATGCGCCAGCACCGCCTCTTCGTCTTTGTAGGCCTCGTAGATAAAGAACCGGGTTTTCACGCGTGGGTCCTGCAGCACGTCAAAGCGCAGGTTCCCCGGCTCCTTGATTGCGCCTTCGTGGTTGGCGCGAAACACCTCCAGAAACTCGTCTACCCGCTCGGGCTTAATGTTGATCTCCACCAGCGTCACATTCATTTTGCTTCTCCCTGTTTCTCTTCCTGCCAGAACTGGAACGCATCGCGGACATTCCAGTTCTCGTGAACCACTTTTTTCACCGCCTTCAGCATGGCGAGCGGCGCGCTGGACTGGAAGATGTTGCGCCCCATGTCCACGCCCGACGCGCCCTGGTCAATCGCCCGCCAGCACATCTCCAGCGCCTCGTGCTCCGGCAGCTTTTTGCCCCCGGCGATGACAATCGGCACCGGGCAGCTGGCAGTCACCTTTTCAAAGCCTTCATCCACGTAGTAGGTTTTGACGAACTGCGCCCCCATTTCGGCGGCGATGCGGCTGGCCAGCGAGAAATAGCGCGCGTCCCGCGCCATCTCTTTCCCCACGCCCGTCACCGCCAGCGTCGGCATGCCGTAGCGCGCCCCCGCGTCCACCAGCTTGATGATGTTATTAATCGACTGATGCTCAAACTCGCTGCCGATATAGACCTGCGCCGCCACCGCGCAGACGTTCAGGCGCAGGGCATCTTCCATCGCCACCGCCACGCACTCGTTGGACAGTTCCCCCAGGATTGAGTTACCGCCGGAGGCGCGCAGCACGACCGGTTTATTGGTCGCAGCAGGCACCTGGCTCCTGAGGATGCCGCGGGTACACATCAGCACGTCGGTTTCACCAAACAGCGGCGCAATGGAGAGATCGATACGCTCAAGGCCGGTGGTCGGCCCCTGAAAGTAGCCATGGTCAAAGGCCAGCATCACCGTACGGTTACTCTGCGGGTTAAAGATGCGCGCCAGGCGGGACTGCATGCCCCAGTCCAGCGAGCCACAGCCCTTCAGCGTGAACGGCACATTCTGCTGCGGCGTGCCGATGCCAAAATCCTTACCGTCTTTGATATCGTCTAAATCAGCCATTTGCTCCCCCGTCAGAAATCGTATTTGTTGATGTTCTCTTTGGTGAACACCACCCGCTCCGGCAGCAGCACGATGCCGTTGCCCTTCGCCTCATACGGGTAGCCCTGCACGCTGTTCGGCTCGACCTTCAGCGCCCCGATGTTTTTTACGTCCACGCTGTCGCCGACGTTAAGATCGCCTTTTTTCAGCAAACGATCGGCGACATTGACCGCAATTTTGCCCTGTTGCACCACATCCCAGAGGCCAAAGGCCTTCACCGTGCCGCGCTCAACGTACGGACGCATCACGTTTGGCGTGCTGAACCCGACAATCGCCACCCCTTCCCGCTTCAGGTTTTCCGCCGCCTGCGCCGCGGCAGGCAGGGCGTTGGCGTCCGGGGCGATGATCGCATCCAGATCCGGATACGCTTTTAAGATCCCCTCGGCGGTTTGCAACGATTTGGTGGCGTCGTTATAGCCAAACTGGGTGGTGACGACCTGCCACTGCGGATGATCTTTCTCGATTTTGGCCTTCGCCTCTTTCACCCACTGGTTCTGGTCAGTCACGGTCGGGCTGGAGTAGAAGAACGCCACTTTGGCATTCGGTTTAGTGACCTGCTTGCCCGCCATTTCCACCAGCAGGCCACCCAGCTGTTCCGGCGTCCCCTGGTTGATGTAGATGCTGCGACACTCCGGTTTGGTGTCGGAGTCCCAGGTCAGAACCTTAACGCCGCGCTGCATCGCACGCTTCAACGCCGGACACAATCCGTCCGGCGACACGGCGGAGACGATGATGGCGTTATAGCCCTGGTTGACGAAGTTATTGATGAGCTGCACCTGGCCGGAGACGCTCGGCTCGGTCGGACCGTCATAGGTGACGTCCACGCCAAGATCTTTCCCCGCCTCTTTCGCGCCGTTGCCGCCGCTGGTGAAGAAGCCGACGCCCACCAGCTTCGGGATAAAGGCAATGCGGTCCGCCGCCTGCGCCGAGGCGAAGCTGAGGGCCATTGCCAGGACGAGCAGTTTTGTTTTCATCTTACGCTCCGGATAGTTTTCTAAAGAGAGATCGCACCCATTCGCGGTGCAGACTCAGCGAACGTCCCATCACCACCACAACCAGCAGCGCCCCTGACAGCGCGCTCGACACCTGGTTGGGGATGCCGACCATCTGTAAACCCTGCTGCAGATACCCCACCAGCAGCGCCGCCAGCGCCGTACCGACAACCGAACCTGACCCGCCGTAGATATTGGCCCCGCCGAGCACGGCGGCGGTGAGCGCAGGCATCAGTAAATCGCGCCCCAGATCCGAACGCGCGGAGCCGAAATAGGAGACCATTACCAGCGCGGCAATCGCCGAGGCTACGCCTACCAGGCCGTACAGCACGTAGGGCATGCCGTTCACCGACAGCGCCGCATAGCGCGCCGCGCGCGGGTTCTGCCCAATCAGGAACAGATGGCGCCCAAAGCGCCCGCGGTGGGTAATGAGCCAGAAGAAGAAGGTGATAGCCGCGAACAAGACCAATGGGATCGGCAGGCCAAATACCGTGAGGTTAGCGAAGGCGGTAAAGCTGTCCGGGAAGCCGCCGATGCCCTCGTAGCCCGTGGCCCCCGCCATGCCGGAGAGCAGCAGCGCCCCGCCGCCGTAGAGGTAGAGCGTGCCGAGGGTGATCACCAGCGGGCTGATGCCGGTGTAGTGGATCAGTGCCGCGTTTACCAGCCCGCACAGCAGTCCCAGCAGCAGCGTCAGCGGAATGGCAACCGCCATCGGCCACCCGGCCTGCATCATCACCCCCAGCGCAATCGCGCACAGGCCGATGGTCGAGCCGAGGGAGATATCGATCCCGCCGCTGATAATCACCAGCGTCAGCGGCAGCGCCACGATGCCAATGCAGATAAAATCGCTGGTGCTGAACAACAGCATGTTGATGTCGAGCATGCGCGGGTTGATGGCGCCGAAAAGCAGGATCTCCAGCACCAGCAAAATGAGCAGCGCGCTTTCCCAGTTAAGCCTCATTTACGCCACCTCTTTTTTGCGTTTGGGAAAGGGGGTGACGTGCTTTCCCCCTCTGTTACCCGGCTGGAAGCGACCATACTTCAGCGCCCGCTGATGCCGCGCCAGCGCCTGGCGCAGACGCCCGTCGAGCACCAGCACGCCCAGCAGCACCAGCCCGGCGATAAAGTCATTCCACCAGGCAGGAAGCCTGAACAGCACCAGCACGGTGTCGATTTGGGTGAGGAAGAACGCACCGAGCAACGCGCCGATCAGCGTGCCCGTGCCGCCCAACAGCGAAATGCCGCCGAGGACGCAGGCGGCGATGGCCTTCATTTCCAGCCCGCTGCCGGTCTGGTTGGGCACAAAACCAATCTGTGCGGCAAAGACAATCCCGGCGCAGGCCGCCAGCATGCCGTTGAGGGTAAAGGCGATCATGCGGGTGCGGTTCACCGCTACGCCCAGCTGCCGCGCGGCGGCGAGGTTATCCCCCACCGCGTAGAAATCACGCCCGAACGCGGTGCGCGACAGCGTCCACGCGCCGGTGACCACGATCATCAACACCACCATGCCAAGGGGCGACACGCCGATGGCCGCAGGCTCAGAGAGCGATTTCAGCCCCGGCGGCAGCCCCTCAATCCACTTCCCGCCGGTCCAGAGCAGCATCGCTCCACGGTACAGCCCCAGCGTGCCGAGGGTGGCGACAATCGCCGGGATGCGCAGCCCCACCACCAGCAACCCGTTGAACGCCCCGGCCAGCGCGCCAACCATGAGCGCGAAGAGAATGGAAACGGGCAGGCTGTAGCCGCTGTTGAGCGCCACGCCGACGGCAATGGCGGACAGCCCGACGGTCGACCCCACGGAGACATCGATATTGCGGGTCAGCATTACCAGCGACGCGCCGATAGCCAGCAGGATCAGGATCTGCGAGCTGGCGAAAATCATCCCCAGCGTTTGCAGGCTGAAGTAAGAGGGATTAAGCGCCACCAGCACGGCGAACAGCGCCAGAATGGCGAGAAACGCGCTCAGCTCGCGGTTTTTCAGTAAGATCTTCATGCTTGCCCTCCAAACGCCAGCGCCATCATGCGATCGAGGCTGACGGCATGGCGCGGCAGCTCGCCGCTGAGCACGCCCTGGTGCATCACCAACACGCGGTCCGCGAGGCCCGGAAACTCATCAAGATCGCTTGAGATCATCAGTACCGCCACGTTCTGCGCCGCCACGCTTTTGATGAGCTGGTAGATATCGGCGCGCGCCGAGACGTCCACGCCGCGCGTCGGTTCATCGACGATCAGCAGTAAAGGATTGGCCTCCAGACAGCGCGCCAGCAGCACTTTCTGCTGGTTGCCGCCGGAGAGCGTGCGCACGGTTTGATCCGCATGGTTGAGCTTGATCCCCAGCGCCCGGTGATAGCGCTCCACGACCGCAGACTCCCGCTTGCGCTGCTGCCAGAGCGACGGCTCGTTCAGCGCCACGGTGTTCCAGCGGATCGGCGCGTCGAGGAACAGGCCGGACACCTGCCTGTCTTCCGGCAGGTAGACCAGGCCTCTGTTTAGTCGCGAGCGCACCGGCTCGTTGGCGATCTCCTGGTTCTCCAGCCAGATGCGTCCCCCGCGTACCGGCCGCAGGCCGTAGAGGGTTTCGGCAAACTCGGTACGTCCGGATCCCACCAGCCCTGCAAGGCCGACGATCTCTCCGGCGTAGATCTCAAGGCTCAGATCGATAAAGCCTTCTCCGGTGAGATCCTCCACCCGCAGCACCGGAAAGTCCTGCAGCTGGGTGCGACGGTTGCCCGGCAGCGCCAGCCACAGCTTTTGCGTATCGCTCAGGGATTTCTCCCGGCTCACCGGCGTCATGGCGGCGATCAGGGCGTTATCGTCGAACTGCGCGGTTTCACCGCTCAGCACCACCGCGCCGTCGCGCATCACCGAGACGTGGCTCGACAGCACGCGAATTTCCGGCAGCTTATGCGAGATAAACACGATCCCGACGCCGAGTGCCTGCAGGGCGCGGATCTGACGAAACAGCCGTTCGGTTTCGCCCGGCGTGAGAGAGGCCGTAGGTTCGTCGAGGATCAGGATCCGGGCGTTGCGCATTAATCCGCGCAGGATCTCCACCATCTGCTGATCCGCCACTTCCAGGGTGCTGGCGGCGGCGTCGAGGTTGAGCTGGCACTGCAGCTGCTCAAGTTTTTCCGCCAGCCGCTTTTCCCGATCGCGCTCGCGCGGCAGGCGGAACAGGATATTTTCCCGCACCGTCAGGTTAGGGAACAGCAGCGGCTCCTGCGGCACCAGGTAAATACCGAGCCTGTGCGCCTGCACGGGCGTCAGCCGCGCATATGACTGCCCCTCGACGGAAAGTTCACCGCCGTCCGGCGTCTCGACCCCGGCGATGATCTTCATCAGCGTCGATTTTCCCGCGCCGTTTCCGCCCATCAGCGCGTGCACCTGGCCCGCAAGCAGCGTGAAATCAATGCCTTTTAGAACCGGCACGCCTGAGAACTGCTTGCTGATATTCCGCGCGTCGAGAAGTGAGGTCATCATCGCTCCGCTATTGAACAAATGATTTTTAGATTTAATAATGTTCAAAAGCGTAGACGGTGAACTATATTTACAACCGTGCAGGGATCACAGTTTTATCGATTGAGATTCAGATAAACCAGAAACGATCGAAATGATCCGTTTTGTCGCGTGGCTCACACTTTCCCTTCGCGCCATCACGAACATATGATCTAAATTTTTATAAGAGTTCAACTATGAGCGATAAACGCACTGCGGAAGAAGGACGGTTTGCCGGGCTGGCGCTGGCGGAAGAGGAGCTGGTGGCGCGCGTGGCCTGGTGTTACTACCACGACGGGCTGACCCAGAACGATATCGGCGAACGCCTCGGGCTGCCGCGATTAAAAATCTCCCGTCTGCTGGAGAAAGGCCGTCAGTCCGGAGTGATCCGCGTGCAGATCAACTCCCGCTACGAGGGCTGTCTGGCGCTGGAAACCGAGCTGCAGCAGCGCTTTGGCCTGAAGCTGGTGCGCGTGATGCCTGCCTTAAATACGCCGCCGATGAACGTGCGGCTGGGCATTGGCGCAGCGCAGTCGCTGATGGGCGTACTGGAACCCGGCCAGCTGCTGGCGGTGGGGTTCGGTGAAACCACCATGAGCAGCCTGCAGCACCTGAGCGGATTTATCAGCTCACAGCAGATCCGCCTCGTGACGCTGTCCGGCGGCGTCGGGCCGTACATGACCGGTATCGGCCAGCTGGATGCGGCCTGCAGCGTCAGCATGATCCCCGCCCCGCTTCGCGTGTCATCCGCAGAGGTGGCCGGGATCTTAAAACGCGAAACCAGCGTGCGGGACGTGATCCTCGCGGCCACCGCCGCCGACGT
Organism: Enterobacter sp. ku-bf2; assembly: GCF_001742765.1. Classification (NCBI taxonomy): domain Bacteria; kingdom Pseudomonadati; phylum Pseudomonadota; class Gammaproteobacteria; order Enterobacterales; family Enterobacteriaceae; genus Enterobacter; species Enterobacter sp. ku-bf2. The sequence continues at coordinate 190,934 of NZ_MDVW01000012.1, read as the reverse complement.
CGCGGTGGTGGGTATTGGTTCAGTGAACCAGCGCCGTGATGCCACGATCCTGCGCTCCGGCTACATCAGCGAAGGTGAACAGCTGATGTACGCCCGCAAAGGCGCGGTCGGCGATATTCTCGGTTATTTCCTCAATGCCGAAGGGGAGTGCGTCGAGGAGCTGGAGATCCATAAAGAATTACTCGGCGTCTCGCTTGATGAGCTGGCGCAACTGCCCACCATCGTTGGCGTGGCCGGAGGGGAAGAGAAAGCCGATGCGATTTATGCCGCACTGAAGGGTCGCCGTATCAATGGCCTGGTGACGGAGGAGACGACAGCCCGCGCGGTGCTGGCTCTGGCCAAGTGAGAGCCCGCCCTGCGCTAACAGCGAGGCAAGCTCATGAGTTACCTTTTAGCGTTAGATGCAGGGACCGGCAGCGTTCGCGCCGTGATTTTCGATTTGCAGGGCAACCAGATTGCCGTCGGCCAGGCCGAGTGGAAGCACCTGAGCGTGGAGAACGTGCCGGGCTCGATGGAGTTCGACCTCGACACCAACTGGCGGCTGGCCTGCCAGTGCATTCATCAGGCGCTGACGCGCGCGAATCTGGGCGCGGCGGATATTCAGTCCGTCGCCTGCTGCTCCATGCGCGAAGGGATAGTGCTTTACGACCGCAACGGCGAGGCCATCTGGGCCTGCGCCAACGTTGACGCCCGCGCCAGCCGCGAGGTGGCCGAACTCAAAGAGATCCACGACAACCATTTTGAATCCGAAGTGTATGACGTCTCCGGCCAGACGCTGGCGCTGAGCGCGATGCCGCGCCTGCTGTGGCTGGCACACCATCGTCCGGATATTTACCGCAGCGCCGCCACCATCACCATGATCAGCGACTGGCTGGCAGCGAAGCTCTCCGGCGAGCTGGCGGTCGACCCGTCTAACGCGGGCACCACCGGCATGCTGGATCTCTTCTCCCGCGACTGGCGTCCGGCGCTGCTGGACATGGCCGGGCTGCGCGCCGATATTCTCTCCCCGGTAAAAGAGACCGGCACCGTGCTGGGCGCTATCACCCGAGAGGCCGCACAGCAAAGCGGCCTGCGCGAAGGCACGCCGGTCGTCATGGGCGGCGGCGACGTGCAGCTGGGCTGTCTGGGTCTGGGGGTAGTCCGCGCCGGACAAACGGCGGTGCTGGGCGGGACCTTCTGGCAGCAGGTGGTGAACCTGCCGCAGGTGCGCACCGACCCTGGCATGAACATTCGGGTGAACCCGCACGTGATTCCTGGCATGGCGCAGGCGGAGTCGATCAGCTTCTTTACCGGGCTGACCATGCGCTGGTTCCGCGACGCCTTCTGCGCCGAGGAAAAGCTGATTGCCGAGCGGATGGGGATGGATACCTATTCTCTGCTGGAAGAGATGGCCAGCCGGGTGCCGGCGGGCTCCCACGGGGTGATGCCAATCTTCTCCGACGCCATGCATTTTAAGCAGTGGTACCACGCCGCGCCGTCGTTTATTAATCTCTCCATCGACCCGGAAAAATGCAATAAAGCGACGCTGTTCCGCGCCCTGGAGGAGAACGCGGCGATCGTCTCGGCCTGTAACCTGGCGCAGATTTCCCACTTCTCCGGCGTGACGTTTGAAAGCCTGGTCTTTGCGGGCGGGGGCTCGAAAGGTGCGCTGTGGAGTCAGATTTTAAGCGACGTCACCGGCCTGCCGGTGCGCGTGCCGGAAGTGAAAGAGGCGACGGCGCTCGGCTGCGCCATCGCGGCAGGTGCTGGCGCGGGGCTGTTTGCCGATATGGCCTCGACGGGCGAGCGGCTGGTGAAATGGAGCCGCGAGTTCACGCCAAACCCGGTACATCGCGAACTGTACGACGGCATGATGCAGAAATGGCAGGCGGTATATGCGGACCAGCTCGGGCTGGTGGACAGCGGGCTGACGACGTCGATGTGGCAGGCGCCGGGGTTAGTAAAAACCCATCCCCCTCTCCCCATAGGGGAGAGGGAAAAAACCAGATCGAGCTGATTCTTTAAGGCCGCACCGGCCAGTCCCCTCTCCCCTCCGGGGAGAGGGTTAGGGTGAGGGGAAGTTCTTTGAGATCTATCACAATCATTCGATCCCGCTTTTACCTTTCCGCTGCCGCTGGCTAAATTAGTAACTCATCCGACCACATAACAATAATTTTACACTGGAAGAGACTATGAGCCGCTACCCGTCGTTATTCGCTCCCCTCGATCTGGGGTTCACCACACTCAAAAACCGCGTGTTGATGGGCTCGATGCACACCGGGCTGGAGGAGCATCCGGACGGGGCCGAGCGTCTGGCCGCCTTCTATGCCGAACGCGCCCGCCATGGGGTGGCGCTGATCGTCACCGGCGGCGTGGCCCCTGCCCCTTCCGGCGTCGGCATGGAGGGCGGCGCGGTGCTGAACGATGCGTCACAGCTGCCGCACCACCGCATTGTGACCGACGCGGTACACAGCGAGGGCGGTAAAATCGCCCTGCAAATTCTGCACACCGGACGCTACAGCTATCAGCCGAATCTGGTCGCGCCATCGGCCATTCAGGCGCCGATTAACCGCTTCACTCCGCATGCCCTGAGCCACGACGAGATCCTGGCGCTGATTGACGACTTCGCCCGCTGCGCGGCGCTGGCGCGTGAAGCGGGCTACGACGGCGTTGAGGTGATGGGATCTGAAGGCTATCTGATTAACGAGTTTCTGGCCGCCCGCACCAACCAGCGCGACGACGAATGGGGCGGCGACTATGCCCGCCGGATGCGCTTTGCTGTAGAAGTCGTGCGCGCCGTGCGCGAACGTGCGGGCGCGGATTTTATTATCATCTTCCGCCTGTCGATGCTCGACCTGGTGGAGGGCGGCGGCACGTTTGACGAAACCGTGCAGCTGGCGCAGGCGATAGAAGCCGCGGGGGCCACCATTATCAACACCGGCATCGGCTGGCACGAGGCGCGCATTCCGACCATCGCCACGCCGGTGCCGCGCGCGGCGTTCAGCTGGGTAACGCGCAGGCTGAAAGGGAAAGTGTCTGTTCCGCTGGTCACCACCAACCGCATTAACGATCCGCAGGTGGCGGACGATGTGATTTCACGCGGCGATGCCGACATGGTCTCGATGGCGCGCCCGTTCCTGGCCGATGCCGAGCTGCTGTCCAAAGCACAAAGCGGCCGTGCGGATGAGATCAACACCTGCATCGGCTGTAATCAGGCGTGCCTGGATCAGATCTTCGTCGGGAAAGTGACCTCCTGCCTCGTCAACCCGCGCGCCTGTCACGAGACCAAAATGCCGGTGATCCCGGCGACAGCGAAAAAACGCCTGGCGGTTGTCGGCGCAGGGCCTGCGGGCCTGGCGTTTGCGGTCAATGCCGCCTCGCGCGGCCACAGCGTGACGCTGTTTGATGCGCTGGGGGAGATTGGCGGGCAGTTTAATATCGCCAAACAGATCCCCGGCAAAGAGGAGTTCTACGAAACGCTGCGCTACTACCGCCGGATGATCGAGCTGACGGGCGTCGAGCTGCGGCTTAACCAGTTTGTCCACGCGGCGGATCTGACTGATTTCGATGAGGTGATCCTGGCGAGCGGGATCGTACCGCGCACGCCTGCGATCGAGGGTATCGATCATCCAAAAGTACTGAGCTATCTCGACGTGCTGCGTGACAAAGTACCGGTTGGCGAGAAGGTGGCGATTATCGGCTGCGGCGGGATCGGCTTTGATACCGCTATGTATTTGAGCCAGCCGGGCGAGGCGACCAGCCAGAACATTGCCGAGTTTTGCGTCGAATGGGGCATTGATACCAGCCTCAGCCAGTCCGGCGGCCTGCGCCCCGAAGGGCCGCAGCTGCCAAAAAGCCCGCGCCAGATCGTGATGCTGCAGCGTAAAGCCAGCAAGCCGGGCGAAGGGCTGGGCAAAACCACCGGCTGGATCCACCGCGCTACCCTGCTGTCGCGCGGGGTGAAGATGATCCCGGCGGTCAGCTATCAGAAGATCGACGACGAGGGGCTGCACGTCACGATCGGCGGCGAGCCGCAGCTGCTGCGCGTGGATCATGTCATTTTATGTGCCGGGCAGGAGCCAAAGCGCGATCTGGCCGATCCGCTGCGCGAGGCCGGTAAAACGGTGCATCTGATTGGCGGGTGTGACGTGGCGATGGAGCTGGATGCGCGGCGCGCGATTGCGCAGGGGACGAAATTAGCTCTGATGATCTAGAACATTGCCGGGCGGCGCTGCGCTTGCCCGGCCTACGGGTTCGAGGCCATTGTAGGCCCGGTAAGCGAAGCGCCACCGGGCAAAACAATCTTAACGACGACGTCCCAGCTTCACCGACTTCAGCACCACAAACTTGTTATTCGTCGCAATGGTGACGCAGTTACCGAAAATCTTCTTCAGCTTGTGGAAGTAGTCCAGGTGGCGGTTTGCCACGATGTACAGCTCGCCGTTGATTTTCAGGCAGCGGCGCGCGTGGTGGAACATCTCCCAGGCGACGTTATCCGTCAGGGCGTGCTTCTGGTGGAACGGCGGGTTACAGAACACGGCGTTGAAGCGGAACGGCTCTACCCCCGACAGCGCGTTGTTGATCATAAACTCGCAGCGGTCCAGCGCGTCCGGCAGGTTGGTTTCTACGTTTAGACGGCTGGAGGCCACCGCCATCGGCGATTCGTCGCTGAACACCACGCTGGCTTCCGGGTTCTTCGCCAGCAGCGTCAGGCCAATCACGCCGTTGCCGCAGCCAAGATCGACAATCTCACCTTCCAGATTTTCCGGCAAATGTTCCATAAAGAAGCGCGCGCCGATATCCAGACCGGTGCGGGAGAAGACGTTCGCGTGGTTATGGATGGTCCAGTCGGTCCCTTCCAGCTTCCAGCTCAGCGTTTCTGGCGCGTCGGCCAGCTCAGGGGCGGCGAACGTACAGTTGATCAGGCGCGCTTTTTTCCAGGCCAGCGTGGTGGTGGTCGGGCCAAGGACTTTCTCGAACAGCTCCAGCGTCGAAGTATGAATATCGCGCGCTTTGGCACCCGCGATGATGCGGGTTTCTGGCGTGACGACCTTACGCAGCGCGCGCAGCTGCTGCTCCAGCAGCGCCATGGTTTTTGGCACTTTGATCAGCACCACGCCCGGCGCCTGCGGGTAGTCCGCGGTGCTGTCGAGGAACTTCACGCTGGACTCTTCGATGTCGTTATGGCGAAGGTTTTCACGCGTCGCCAGCTCGCTCAGGTAGGAGTCGCCGATACTGTACGGCGTGTGTTCCGCCAGCGCACAGCCCAGGGCGCCAAACGCGTCATTCAGGATCAAAACCGGGCCGCGGATTTCAGTGTCATCCAACTGCTGCAGCAGATATTCATCCGCCGCTTCCCACGCCTGAAGCGGGTTAACGTCGTCCGTCTCCGGGAAACGTTTAAGGTTGAGTGAACGGAAACCGTTGTCTAAGTGGCTCATCGGCCCTCCTGAATGGTAAAATTTGGCGTATCCCTGAAAAGGGTGCGTGAGTATACCCGTTTTATTGTCGATTTGGGGCGTTGATGAACCAACTTACTTATCTCCAGGGCTACCCGGAGCATTTACTGACTCAGGTTCGCAGCCTGATTGCCGAGCAGAAGCTGGGCGCGGTGCTGGAAAAACGCTACCCGGGCACGCACGATTTCGCGACCGATAAGGCCCTCTGGCAGTATACGCAGGATCTGAAAAGCCGGTATCTGAAGAGCGCCCCGCCGATCAATAAGGTGATGTACGACAACAAGATCCACGTGCTGAAAAACGCGCTCGGCCTGCACACCGCCGTCTCCCGCGTGCAGGGCGGCAAGCTGAAGGCGAAGGCCGAAATCCGCGTCGCGACGGTTTTCCGCAACGCGCCGGAAGCCTTTCTGCGGATGATCGTCGTCCATGAGCTCGCACACCTGAAAGAGAAAGAGCACGACAAAGCGTTCTATTCCCTGTGCTGCCACATGGAGCCGCAGTACCACCAGCTGGAGTTTGATACCCGTCTGTGGCTTACGCATTTATCGTTAAAAGGTAATGCGGAATAGCGCACGCGAATTGTCATGATGACGTGCTACAGTGGCTAAAGGTTCCCCGCTACGGAGTACGTAAACGTTTATGATACGTTTCGCAGTCATTGGAACGAACTGGATTACGCGCCAGTTCGTCGACGCCGCCCACGAAACCGGCAAACTGAAACTTACCGCAGTCTATTCCCGCAGCCTTGAGCAGGCGCAGAGTTTTGCCAACGATTACCTCGTCGAGCATCTCTTCACCTCGCTTGATGAGATGGCGCAAAGTGACGCCATTGACGCGGTCTATATCGCCAGCCCGAACTCCCTGCACTTCCCGCAAACGAAGCTGTTCCTCAGCCATAAAAAGCATGTGATTTGCGAGAAGCCGCTGGCGTCGAACATCGATGAAGTCGAAGCCGCCATTGCGCTTGCCCGCGAAAACCAGGTGGTGCTGTTCGAAGCCTTCAAAACCGCCAGCCTGCCGAACTTCCTGCTGCTGCAGCAGTCCCTGCCGAAGGTGGGCAAAGTGCGCAAAGCGTTTATCAACTACTGCCAGTACTCGTCGCGCTACCAGCGCTATCTCGACGGCGAGAACCCGAACACCTTTAATCCGGCCTTCTCTAACGGCTCGATTATGGATATCGGTTTCTATTGCCTGGCCTCTGCCGTGGCCCTCTGGAGCGAGCCGCACGGCGTCACGGCCACCGCCAGCCTGCTGGAGAGCGGCGTGGATGCGCACGGTGTCGCGGTGCTGGATTACGGTGATTTCAGCGTGACGCTGCAGCACTCCAAGGTGAGCGACTCTGTCCTGCCGAGCGAAATTCAGGGCGAAGCGGGCTCGCTGGTCATCGAGAAGATCTCCGAGTGCCAGAAGGTGAGCTTTGTGCCGCGCGGCGGCAAAGCTCAGGAGCTGACGCAGCCTCAGCATATTAACACTATGCTCTATGAGGCAGAGGTCTTCGCCCGTCTGGTGGAAGACAACGAAGTGAATCACCCAGGCCTTGCGGTGAGCCGCACCACGGCGAAGCTGCAAACGGAGATCCGCCGTCAGACCGGCGTGGTATTCCCGGCAGACGGCGTGAGCGCGGAAGTTATCGCGTAAAGCTGTGTAATGAAACGGCGCAGACCATTGACGAAACCAATGGTCTGACATATTTTGTTACCTGCAAAGGGGAGTAACTTCTTCGCCGGTGGATCGTCATTACGATGCGTGCAATACCGCATCCGGTCGCCGGGCAACCCTCGTGGTTGTAAGTGAGACCTTGCCGGAAGGCGAGGTCTATGCATAAAAAGCTAACGGCTATCGTCTTCTGACCATGGCCGTTTTTGTTTTTTATGTGTAAGGAAAATAGTATGCATTCTGTCGGCACTCCCATGTTGTGGGGCGGATTCGCGGTTGTCGTGCTCATCATGCTGGCGATCGACCTCTTTTTACAGGGGCGTCGCGGCGCGCACGGCATGACCATGAAACAGGCTGCGGCCTGGTCGCTGGTGTGGGTCACCCTCTCCCTGCTCTTCTGTGCCGCCTTCTGGTGGTATCTGGCTTCGACCGAAGGCCGTGCGGTGGCCGATCCTCAGGCCCTCGCCTTCCTCACTGGCTATCTGATTGAAAAAGCCCTGGCGGTCGATAACGTCTTCGTCTGGCTGATGCTGTTCAGCTACTTCGCCGTACCTGCGGCCCTGCAGCGCCGCGTGCTGGTCTACGGCGTGCTGGGCGCGATTATCCTGCGTACCATCATGATCTTCGCTGGCAGCTGGCTGATAACCCAGTTCGAATGGCTGCTGTACGTCTTCGGCGCGTTCCTGCTGTTCACCGGGGTCAAAATGGCGCTGGCGAAAGAGGACGGCTCTGCGATTGGCGATCGCCCGCTGGTGAAGTGGATCCGCGGCCATCTGCGCATGACCGACAAGATCGAGAGCGAGCATTTCTTCGTACGCAAGAACGGCCTGCTGTTTGCCACCCCGCTGCTGCTGGTGCTGATCCTGGTTGAGCTGAGCGACGTGATTTTCGCCGTGGACAGCATTCCGGCCATTTTTGCGGTGACCACCGACCCGTTCATCGTCCTGACCTCTAACCTGTTCGCCATCCTCGGCCTGCGCGCCATGTATTTCCTGCTGGCAGGCGCGGCGGAGCGCTTCTCAATGCTGAAGTACGGCCTGTCGGTGATCCTGGTGTTTATCGGTATTAAAATGCTGATCGTCGATTTCTACCATATCCCGATCGCCATTTCGCTCGGCGTGGTGTTTGGCATTCTGATCGTGACGCTGATTATCAATACCTGGGTTAACCGCCAGCACGATAAGAAGCAGCAGGCTTAGTGCGTTTTGCCCGGTGGCGCTGCGCTTACCGGGCCTACAACGACACCTCGTGGGCCGGGTAAGCGCAACGCCACCCGGCACTTTCGTTAATCAATAGTTAAAAAACATGACGCAACACGTAAAATCCAGCATTTTACGCTTCCCTCCGCAGACGCTTTCCCTATACTCGACCAGGCAAACATTTACTTACATCCGGACATAAATGTGACTAAGAGCACATCCGGGATGGAACGCAATTTCACTTAAGGAACACTCATGACGACAACCTCATCGGGCCTGCTTGCGCGCCTGTCGCGCGGCAGCCTTGTTAAGCAAATACTGGTTGGACTGGTGCTCGGCGTCGCGCTGGCACTGATCTCAAAACCTGCCGCCGAGGCCACTGGCCTGCTCGGCACACTGTTCGTCGGCGCACTGAAAGCGGTCGCGCCGGTTCTGGTTTTGACGCTGGTGATGGCCTCAATCGCCAACCACCAGCAGGGGCAGAAAACCAATATTCGCCCGATTCTGTGGATGTATCTACTGGGGACGTTCTCGGCTGCGCTGACGGCGGTTGTCGTGAGCTTTATCTTCCCGTCCACACTGCAACTGACCACCGGCGCGACCGACATTACGCCGCCCGCAGGTATTGTTGAGGTGATGCACGGCCTGCTGATGAGCATTGTCGCCAACCCGATCCATGCGCTGATTAACGCGAACTACATCGGGATTCTGGTATGGGCCGTCGGTCTGGGCTTCGCTCTGCGCCACAGCAACGACACGACCAAGAACCTGGTTAACGACCTTTCTCACGCCGTAACCTTTATCGTGACGGTGGTCATCCGCTTTGCGCCGATTGGTATTTTTGGCCTCGTGGCATCCACCCTGGCAACCACCGGTTTCGGCGCGCTGTGGGGCTATGCGCAGCTGCTGCTGGTGCTTATTGGCTGTATGGCCGTCGTGGCTCTGGTGATTAATCCGCTGCTGGTGTTTCTGCAGACCCGTCGTAACCCGTACCCCCTGGTGCTGATGTGCCTGCGCGAAAGCGGCGTGACCGCCTTCTTCACCCGCAGCTCGGCGGCAAATATTCCGGTCAACATGTCCCTGTGTGAGAAGCTGAATCTGGACCGCGATACCTACTCCGTATCCATTCCGCTGGGTGCGACCGTCAATATGGCGGGAGCGGCCATCACCATCACGGTGCTGACGCTGGCGGCGGTCAATACGCTGGGTATTCCGGTGGATCTGCCAACTGCGCTGCTGCTGAGCGTGGTGGCCTCGCTGTGTGCCTGCGGCGCATCCGGCGTGGCGGGCGGTTCCCTGCTGCTGATCCCGCTGGCATGTAATATGTTCGGCATCCCGAACGAGATCGCCATGCAGGTGGTTGCGGTAGGCTTTATCATCGGCGTGCTGCAGGATTCCTGCGAAACCGCGATCAACTCCTCCACCGACGTGATGTTTACCGCCGCCGTGTGCCAGGCGGAAGACGCGCGTTTAGCGAAGAACGCCCTGCGCAGTTAAAAAGAAAAGCCCGGTGGCGGCTACGCCTTACCGGGCCTACAGGGTTCAGTAGGTCGGGTAAGCGCCAGCGCCACCCGACAAAGTACTTAAAGCGTCACACCACTCTTAAAGATCGCCAGCTCGCGGAAATCGTTCTTCTCGTTGCAGGTCTGCCTGCCGTTGGCAAATTCCACAATCGCGTCCACGAATTCCGTCAGCAACTGCGGCATCGCCTTGCCGTGGATAAGCTGCCCGGCATCAAAGTCTATCCAGTGTTTTTTCTTCGCCGCCAGCTCGCTGTTGGTGGCGATTTTCACCGTCGGCACAAAACCGCCGTACGGCGTGCCGCGACCGGTGCTGAACAGCACCATATGGCAGCCAGCTCCCGCCAGCGCGCTGGTGGCGACAGCATCGTTACCCGGCGCGCTCAGCAGGTTCAGACCGTGCGTTTTCAGGCGCTCGCCGTAACGCAGAACGTCAACCACCTGGCTCGCACCCGCTTTCTGGGTGCAGCCGAGAGATTTCTCTTCCAGCGTGGTGATCCCACCCGCTTTGTTACCCGGAGACGGGTTCTCATAAATGGGCTGATTGTGGGCAATGAAGTACTGTTTGAAGTCGTTCACCATGGTGACGGTTTTTTCAAACGTCTCCTCGTCGCGGCAGTGGCTCATCAGAATACGTTCCGCGCCGAACATCTCCGGCACCTCGGTCAACACCGTCGTGCCGCCGTTAGCGATCACATAGTCCGAGAAGCGGCCCAGCATCGGGTTGGCGGTGATACCGGACAGGCCGTCAGACCCGCCGCACTCCAGCCCAAACTTCAGCTCGCTCAGCTTGCCCGGCTCGCGCTTGTCATGGCGCATCACATTATACAGCTGGTGAAGCTGTTCAACGCCCGCCTCCACTTCGTCATCCTGGTGCTGACACACCATAAAATGCACGCGCTCAGGGTCAAACTCGCCCAGCGTGTCGCGGAAGGCATCAACCTGGTTGTTCTCGCAGCCCAGGCCAATCACCAGCACCGCGCCCGCGTTCGGGTGACGCACCATGTTTTGCAGCATGGTGCGGGTGTTAATGTGGTCATCCCCCAGTTGGGAGCAGCCGTAGGTGTGGCTGAACAGATGCACGCCGTCGGTGCCTTCGGCATCGTGGGTCTCTTTCAGGAAGCGCGTCTGGATCTGACGCGCAATCCCGTTCACGCAGCCGACGGTCGGGAGGATCCACAGCTCGTTGCGGATCCCCACGTCGCCGCTGGCGCGGCGGTAGATCTGCACGTCACGATCCGCCGCCTGCTCTTGTGTCCCAGGTAAATCAGGTTGATAGCTGTACTCGTCCAGATCGCTCAGATTGGTGCGGGTATTATGGGAATGAAGATGTTCACCCGGCACGATATCCGCCAGCGCATGCCCAATCGGAAGACCGTACTTAATGACGTTGTCCCCTTTCGCGAGAGGCTTCACGGCAAACTTGTGTCCGCGTGCAATCGCCTGACGCAGGGTGACGCTCTGGTTATCAACGGTCACCACGTCGCCTTCAGCGAGATCCGTCAGCGCGACGGCCACGTTATCCAGCGAATGGATTTTGATGTATTGCATATCAACCTCAAACGGCCTTAGTTCAGTTCAATGCCGAAGTAGTCACGCGCATTGTTAAAGCAGATGTTTCTCACCATGTCGCCCAGCAGCTGGATATCCGCCGGCGCTTCGCCTGCGTGCACCCAGCGGCCAATCATCTGGCACAGAATGCGGCGGAAATATTCATGACGGGTATAGGACAGGAAGCTGCGGCTGTCGGTCAGCATGCCGACAAAGCGGCTCAACAGACCAAGCTGCGCCAGCTGCGTCATCTGACGCTCCATGCCGTCTTTCTGATCGTTGAACCACCAGCCGGAACCGAACTGCATCTTGCCCGGCATCCCTTCGCCCTGGAAGTTGCCCACCATGGTGCCCAGCACTTCGTTATCGCGCGGGTTCAGGCAGTAGAGAATGGTTTTCGGCAGCAGGTTTTGTTCGTTCTGTTTGCTCAGCAGTTTTGACAGCTCTTCCGCCAGCGGACGGTCGTTGATGGAGTCAAAGCCCACATCCGCGCCCAGCAGCTTAAACTGACGCTGGTTGTTATTGCGCAGCGCACCGATGTGGTACTGCTGTACCCAGCCGCGACGCGCGTATTCCGCGCCGAGGAACACCAGCACCGCCGTTTTGAACTGCGCCACTTCGTGCTCGCTAAGCGATTCACCGGACAGGCGACGCGCCAGAATGCTGTCCAGCTCGGCCTCGTTTGATTCCGCGAACAGCACGACGTCCAACGCGTGGTCAGAGACTTTACAGCCATGCGCCGCGAAGTGATCCAGACGTTTGGTCAGCGCGGCCTGGAGATCGGTGAAACGACGGATGTCGGTATCGGACACTTCCGCCAGCTTCGCCATGTAGTCGTTAAACGTGGCCTGCTCAATGTTGAAGGCTTTGTCCGGGCGCCAGCTTGGCAGCACTTTGATATCAAAAGAAGTGTCTTTGGCGACAACGGCATGATGCTCCAGGGAGTCAATTGGATCGTCGGTGGTGCCCACCATCTTCACGTTCATCTGCTTCATGATGCCGCGCGCGGAGAAGTTCTCCTCAGCCAGCAGCGCATTGCACCGCTCCCAGATTTCATCGGCGGTCGTTGGGGAGAGCAGTTTGCCGGTGATGCCAAACGGGCGACGCAGCTCAAGGTGCGTCCAGTGGTAGAGCGGGTTACCGATGGTGTGCGGGACGGTCGCCGCCCAGGCATCAAACTTCTCGCGGTCGGTAGCGTCACCGGTACACAGGCGTTCCGCCACGCCGTTGGTGCGCATGGCGCGCCATTTGTAGTGGTCACCCTTCAGCCAGATATCATACAGGTTTTTGAAACGATAATTTTCGGCAACCTGCTGCGGCGGCAGATGGCAGTGGTAGTCGAAAATTGGCTGATCTTTTGCGTAGTCGTGGTACAGGCGGCGAGCAAATTCGGTATCTAACAGAAAATCGTCGGTCATAAACGGCGTCATTATCGTCTTCCTCATTACGGGAGCGTCAGAAAGCGTATGTTCATATGCTGCAAAGTTATCACACCAATTTCCAGCCACCGAAGCTTTTTTCGTGAGTGAGATCAATAAACGCTAACAAATAAATTACCCTCTAAGGCGTAAATCCTTCTACAGGCCGCGCCATTACTGGCTTTGCGCGCAGCTATTAATGTCCCTACAAAGAATCATGCATTTGTGATGTCACTCACCTTTTAAAGTTGTATGACAAGTTATCTTTTCGCCGTCGCAAACGCTAAGCCGACGGAATGCATTACCGGTGTGAGAGGCATCGGGTTTAACGGTACGGATACCGACTTATGCACGCTTACTTATGGCAAGGTTCGGGCCGTTCCGGGACATGCTTCCGGCTACGCCCCTCCCGTTACACAACTGCTCCCGGAAACGGTTGAGAAGTTGCCGTGCTCTGGCGCGGACATAACATAACGATGAGGTTTTAGATGCGTAAAATTAAAGGGTTACGTTGGTATATGATCGCACTGGTGACGTTAGGCACCGTGCTGGGCTACCTGACACGTAACACCGTGGCAGCCGCAGCGCCGACGTTAATGGAAGAGCTGCATATCTCCACACAGCAATACTCCTACATCATTGCCGCCTATTCCGCGGCGTATACCATCATGCAGCCAGTTGCAGGCTATGTGCTGGATATCCTCGGTACCAAAATCGGTTATGCCTTCTTCGCCATCGCCTGGGCGGTGTTCTGCGGAGCCACCGCGCTGGCGGGAAGCTGGGGCGGCCTGGCGCTGGCGCGCGGTGCGGTCGGTGCGGCAGAAGCTGCGATGATCCCGGCGGGCCTGAAAGCCAGCTCCGAGTGGTTCCCGGCAAAAGAGCGCTCTATCGCTGTTGGCTACTTCAACGTGGGCTCGTCCATCGGGGCAATGATTGCGCCACCGCTGGTGGTGTGGGCTATCGTGATGCACAGCTGGCAGATGGCCTTCATCATCTCCGGCGTGCTGAGCTTCGCCTGGGCAATCGCGTGGCTGGTTTTCTATAAGCACCCACGCGATCAGAAAAAACTTTCCGAAGAAGAACGCGAGTACATCATTGGTGGTCAGGAAGCACAGCATCAGACCAACAACGGCAAGAAAATGACCGTCTGGCAGATCCTGGGCACCCGTCAGTTCTGGGGTATCGCCCTGCCGCGCTTCCTGGCAGAACCGGCCTGGGGAACCTTTAACGCGTGGATCCCGCTGTTCATGTTTAAAGTCTACGGCTTTAACCTGAAAGAGATCGCGATGTTCGCCTGGATGCCCATGCTGTTCGCTGACCTGGGCTGTATCGTGGGCGGCTACCTGCCACCGCTGTTCCAGCGCTGGTTTGGGGTGAACCTGATTGTTTCCCGTAAGATGGTAGTCACCATGGGCGCCCTGCTGATGATTGGCCCGGGCATGATCGGCCTGTTCACCAGCCCGTACGTCGCGATTGCCCTGCTGTGCATCGGTGGCTTTGCGCATCAGTCCCTGTCCGGCGCGCTGATTACGCTCTCGTCTGACGTCTTTGGTCGTAACGAAGTGGCCACCGCCAACGGCCTGACCGGGATGGCCGCCTGGACCGCGAGTACGATGTTTGCGCTGGTCGTCGGCGCGCTGGCAGATACCATCGGCTTCAGCCCGCTGTTCGCCGTGCTGGCTATCTTCGACCTGCTGGGCGCGGTGGTGATCTGGACGGTGCTGAAGAGCAAATCGGCAGAGGAGCTGGCGAAAGAGTCGCTCGGGAAACCGGCGACGCAGAGTTAGCAACCATTTTTCCGCCGGGTGGCGCTACGCTTACCCGGCCTACAAAACCCGTAGGCCCGTGCAAGCGAAGCGCCGCCGGGCATTTAAAGGCCGCTCAGTAGCGGCTTTTTTAATGGCAAATCTGGAGAGTGGCACGCAAAAGTGGTATAACAAATCATCTGCCGTACCCTGCCTGGAGCGCATATGGAAATCACCGAACCACGTCGTTTATATCAACAACTTGCTGCGGAGCTGAAAGATCGCATCGAGCAAGGGGTCTATCTTGTCGGTGATAAACTGCCCGCCGAGCGCTTCATCGCGGATGAAAAAAGCGTCAGCCGCACCGTGGTGCGCGAAGCGATCATCATGCTGGAAGTGGAAGGCTACGTTGAGGTACGCAAAGGCTCCGGCATTCACGTCATTTCCAATCTGCCGAAACACTCGCCCGTCGCGGACGAAAGTCTGGAATTTGCCAGCTATGGTCCGTTTGAGCTGCTCCAGGCTCGCCAGCTGATTGAAAGCAACATTGCCGAATTTGCGGCGACGCAGGTGACCAAGCAGGACATCATGAAGCTGATGGAAATCCAGGAGAATGCCCGGAAGGAAAAATGTTTCCGCGATTCAGAGTGGGATCTGCAGTTCCACGTCCAGGTCGCCCTGGCAACCCAGAATACGGCGCTGGCGGCAATCGTTGAGAAAATGTGGACTCAGCGCGTTCACAACCCGTACTGGAAAAAACTGCACGACCATATCGATTCCCGAACCGTCGACAACTGGTGTGACGATCACGACCAAATCCTTAAGGCGCTGATTCGTAAAGATCCGCATGCCGCTAAACTGGCGATGTGGCAGCACCTGGAGAACACCAAGCAGATGCTGTTCAATGAAACCAGTGACGACTTCGAATTTAACGCTGACCGCTATCTTTTCGCCGATAATCCCGTTGTTCATCTCGATACGGCCCCCAGTGCCGCAAAATAGATGACCTTCCCGCTGGCAGGCGCCTCGCTGCGCCTTCTGGCTTCAGTGGGTAAGCAAAACATATATAGTGTCAGCCTTTGTAAATCCCCTCGCTCACTTCCTGGGCTTACGCCAAAATCAACTCACGCCTGCAAATTCTGTGACGCAGAACGTTGGGCTTTGTTACAATTGGATTCACTTCGTTATTTTGTAAGTTAGTGCTTGCTAACCAGCCAATTAACAGGGAACCGTGTTGGCCACACCGCAATGTGTCCGCGAGCGACCATAATGAAATCACAACAATGTCGCCGTGCTGTTTGCCCCGGATAACAGGCGTGACGTTAACCGATTTCCAGGAACACTGAATGGAACTTTTGACCCAACTACTGCATGCCCTCTGGGCGCAGGACTTTGAAACGCTGGCCAACCCTTCCATGATTGGCATGCTCTATTTCGTCTTGTTTATGATCCTGTTCCTTGAGAACGGTTTGCTGCCTGCAGCCTTCCTGCCCGGTGACAGTTTGCTGGTGCTCGTCGGCGTGCTGTGTGCCAAAGGGGCGATGGCGTTTCCGCACACCATTTTATTACTGACCGTCGCAGCCAGCCTCGGCTGCTGGGTGAGCTACATACAGGGAAGATGGCTGGGCAATACCCGGATCGTCCAGAACTGGCTCTCGCACCTGCCTGCACATTATCATCAGCGGGCGCACCACCTTTTCCATAAGCACGGGCTTTCCGCCCTGCTGATTGGTCGCTTTATCGCGTTTGTACGTACCCTGTTGCCGACCATTGCCGGTCTGTCGGGGCTGAGCAGCGCGCGCTTCCAGTTCTTTAACTGGATGAGCGGTCTGTTATGGGTGCTTATTCTGACAACGCTCGGCTATGCCCTGGGTAAAACGCCGGTCTTTATGAAATATGAAGACCAACTGATGTCCTGCCTGATGCTGCTGCCCGTTGTGCTGCTGGTCTTCGGCCTGATCGGCTCCCTGGTCGTGCTGTGGAAAAAGAAATACGGAGCCAGAGGCTAACGATGGCTATCTCACCGCTCGCCCTGCGCCGTTTTGCCTGTGCCGTGATGACGCTGGTGGTGCTCAGCGCCATGCTGCTGGTATGGAGCGCGCTTTCGCACCAGGAATCCACGCTGGCCATTCGCCCGGTGAACCAGGGTGCCAGCGTGCCTGACGGTTTTTCTGTCTGGCATCATCTGGATGCGAACGGGATACGTTTTAAGAGCATCACCCCGCAGGACGATGTTTTACTGATCAAGTTTGATTCCCGTGCGCAAAGTGCCGCCGCAAAAGTGGTTCTCGACCGTACGCTGCCGCAGGGTTATATCATTGCTCAGCAGGAAGATGACAGCCAGCCAGCAGCCTGGCTGTCGCTGATTCGCGATACGTCGCATCGATTTGGATAATTACCAGGATTCCGAATCTTTTCACTCACTTTGGTGAATCCCCCGTTTACTTACTATGCTTAAGTACGCGGAGCACCCCTCGACTGTACTCCGCATAACTTTGGATAGCGGCTTACGCCGCAACACAATGGAAGGTTTCGATAATGAAATTCCGCATGACTCTGGCTCTGGCCCTTTTTTCTTTAAGCACAGCATCCTTCGCCAATTCTCTCTGTCAGGAGAAAGAACAGGATATTCAGCGTGAGATCGGTTATGCCGAAAAGCATAACAATCAGCACCGTGTTGATGGTCTCAAAAAAGCGCTGAGCGAAGTGAAAGCGAACTGTTCAGACAGCAAGCTTCGTGCCGACCACCAGAAGAAAATCGCTGAACAGAAGGACGAGATAGCCGAGCGCCGTCGCGACCTGCAGGAAGCGAAAGAGAAAGGGGATGCGGAAAAAATTGCTAAGCGCGAGAAGAAGTTGAAAGAAGCGCAGGACGACCTGAAAGCGCTGGAAGCTCGCGATTATTGAGTTAACGGAAATCTCAACAGGAGAGAATCATGTCAAAAGATACGACGTCTGAACATCTGCGCGCTGAACTGAAATCCCTGGCCGATACCCTTGAAGAGGTGCTGAACTCCTCTGCTGACAAGTCAAAAGAAGAGGTCAGCAAGCTGCGCAGCAAAGCGGAGCAGGCGCTGAAAGAGAGCCGCTATCGCCTGGGTGAAACCGGTGATGCACTGGCAAAACAGACCCGCGAAGCGGCCGCGCGTGCGGACGAATACGTGCGTGATAATCCATGGACAGGCGTAGGGATTGGTGCCGCAGTCGGTGTGGTACTGGGTGTCCTGCTGACGCGTCGTTGATATGGAAGATCCTCGTCACGCACAAGGGCCTGCTAACAACGTCCTCGGCATCGGCCAGCGTATTTTAACGACGCTGGTCGGGATTGCCGAAACGCGCGTCCGGCTGGCAGTGGTCGAGCTGGAAGAGGAGAAAGCCAACCTCTTCCAGATGCTGCTGATGCTCGGACTTACCATGCTCTTCGCCGCGTTTGGTCTGATGAGCCTGATGGTGTTAATCATCTGGGCCATTGACCCGCAGTATCGTCTTAACGCGATGATTGCCACCACCGTCGTTCTGCTGGTCGCCGCGTTGATTGGCGGTATCTGGACGCTGCGGAAAGCGCGTAAATCCACGTTCCTGCGTCATACGCGTCAGGAGCTGGCTAACGATCGCGCCCTGCTGGAGGATGACAAGCCGTGAGCGGTAAAGCCGAACGTCAAAAGCGAAAAGCGTACCTGCTAAGCCAGATCCAGCAGCAACGGCTGGATCTGTCGGCGAGCCGCCGCGACTGGATTGACGCGACGCGACGGTTTGACCGGGGCTGGAACACCTTCCTGAGCCTGCGTTCATGGGCGCTGGTCGGCAGCAGCGTGATGGCTATCTGGACGGTTCGTCATCCAAATATGCTGATCCGCTGGGCGCGCCGTGGATTTGGTGCCTGGAGCGCCTGGCGTCTGGTGAAAGCCACGATTCGTCAGCAGCAGTTGCGGTAGCCTTCTCGCCGGGTGGCGGCTACGCCTTACCCGGCCTACTTGCACGCGTAGGCCGGGTAAGCGCAGCGCCTCCCGGCAAAATCCTCTCCCCTCCCTTACTCAATATCTTTGAAGAAGATTGACAGTTTTCCTTGCTAACAATCGCCCACCGTCACGTTTATGATGCTCTCCATCGACAGCAACGACGCGGTATCTACCCGGAATTGCAGACAAATAACGTTCAGCCGCTGATGTGGTTTCCTGGAGAGTAAAATGAAAAAATTAGAAGATGTTGGTGTACTGGTAGCGCGTATTCTGATGCCAATTCTGTTCATCGTGGCAGGTTGGGGAAAAATCACTGGTTATGCAGGCACCCAGCAATATATGGAAGCCATGGGCGTTCCGGGGTTCCTGTTGCCACTGACCATTCTTCTTGAGTTCGGCGGCGGCCTGGCAGTCCTGTTCGGCTTCCTGACCCGCACCACCGCGCTGTTTACTGCAGGCTTCACCGTGCTGACGGCGTTCATCTTCCACAGCAACTTTGCGGAAGGCGTGAACTCTCTGATGTTCATGAAAAACCTGACCATCGCGGGTGGCTTCCTTCTGCTGGCCGTTACTGGCCCGGGCGCATACAGCATCGACCGCGTTCTGAATAAGAAATGGTAAGCACGCTATACTGAATAAACACAAAGCGAGGAGACATCTCCTCGCTTTTGCTATCTGACGGAGGAGAAAAAATGGGACAACTCGTAGACGGCGTCTGGCAGGATGTCTGGTATGACACCAAATCCACCGGAGGTCGCTTTAAGCGCTCTGTTTCGGCCTTCCGTAACTGGCTGACCGCCGACGGTGCGCCGGGCCCAAGCGGCGAAGGCGGCTTCGCGGCTGAGAAAGATCGTTATCATCTTTATGTTTCCCTCGCCTGCCCGTGGGCCCACCGCACGCTGATCGTGCGCAAGCTGAAAGGTCTCGAATCCTTCATTCCGGTTTCCGTCGTTAACCCGCTGATGCTGGAAAACGGCTGGACGTTTGACAGTGATTTCCCTGCGGCAACCGGCGACGAACTCTATCACCACGATTTCCTGTACCAGCTCTATCTGCGCGCCGATCCGCATTACACCGGTCGCGTGACCGTGCCGGTGCTGTGGGACAAGAAAAACCAGACGATTGTCAGCAATGAGTCTGCAGAAATCATCCGCATGTTCAATACCGCATTTGATGCCCACGGCGCCCGCGCCGGGGATTACTACCCGGTTGAACTGCGCGATAAGATTGATGAGCTGAACAGCTGGATTTACGACAACGTCAACAACGGTGTTTATAAGGCCGGTTTTGCCACCAGCCAGGAAGCGTATGACGAAGCGGTCGGGAAGGTGTTTGAATCACTGGAACGCCTGGAACAGATTCTGGGCCAGCATCGCTACCTGACGGGCGATCGCCTGACGGAAGCGGACATTCGCCTGTGGACCACGCTGGTTCGCTTTGATCCGGTCTATGTCACCCATTTTAAGTGCGATAAACACCGCATCAGCGACTACCTGAACCTGTATGGTTTCCTGCGCGACATCTACCAGATGCCGGGCATCGCGGAGACGGTCGACTTCGACCATATTCGCACCCACTATTTCCGCAGCCACAAGACCATCAACCCGACGGGTATTATCTCCATCGGCCCTTGGCAGGACCTGGATGAACCGCACGGGCGCGACGTGCGTTTTGGATAAAAAGTAAGGGCATCACCAGATGCCCTTTTTTAATTCACAATCTCCATCTATCCTTACTTTGATTGCTTAGAAAACAAGTGATTGACCGATTATTGAGGCAAGGAAAATGGACTGGTATTTAAAAGTACTGCGCAACTACATTGGATTTGGTGGCCGCGCCCGCCGCAAAGAGTACTGGATGTTCGTTCTGGTGAACTTCGTCCTGATTATGGTGCTGGGCATCGTGGATAAAATTCTCGGCTGGGAGCGGGCTGGTGGTGAAGGCGTACTGACCACCATCTATGGCCTGTTAGTCCTGCTGCCATCATGGGCGGTACTGTTCCGTCGGCTGCACGATACCGATCGTTCGGCGTGGTGGTTACTGCTGCTGCTGATTCCGATCGTGGGCTGGATCGTGATTTTGATCTTCAACTGTCAGAGTGGGACGCCGGGCGAAAACCGCTTTGGTCCGGATCCTAAGATCGGCGCATAAAAAAAGCCCGGTGGCGCTTCGCTTACCGGGCCTACTCGGTTATTTGTTGTGGTGCGCAAACAGCTTTGGAATTTCACGCAGGCACCACGATTTGGCTTCGCCCATGCTGTCGCGACGCCACGCCATAATGATATCCACTTCGCTGGTGTACTCCGGGCTCACGACCCGCAGTCGCCCTTCCGCAATATCTTTTTCCACAAACGGGTACGGCATCGTCGCCACGCCCAGACCGGCCAGCAGCGCCTGCCGTTTGTCTTCCAGTGAGGTCACCGTCAGACGAGGCTGTTTATCCAGCAGCTGCACCGTCAGCACCGGACGCTCGCGCGCGGTATCCGCGACCGCCACGCCGCGATACTTCACGCGTGTGACTTCAGAGAGCGGCTCCGGCTCCTGGTGAATCGGGTGGTTGGGGGCGGCAACGTAGACGTTCATGACGCTGTAGAGCTTGCGCGAGTTGATTTCTGACGATGAGCGGAAGTGCATGTCCGGCGCAATAACGATATCTGCCCTGCCCGTCTCCAGACGTTCCCACGCCCCTGCCAGCACCTCGGTGATGATGGACAACTGCGTATTGGCCTTCGCCGCCAGGCGATCCACCAGCGGGAACAGCGCTTCGGTCGGGACCAGCGCTTCGGTAACTAACGTCAGATGCGTTTCCCAGCCGCGCGCGAGCGCTTCGGCGTCTGTCGTCAGCTTATCCGCCGCTTCCAGCAGCACGCGGCCGCGCTCCAGCAGCATTCGGCCCACGTTGGTGAATTTTGTTCGATGACCGGAGCGGTCAAAAAGCACCACGTCCAGCTCTTCTTCCAGCTTCTGCATGGTGTAGCTCAGCGCAGACGGAACGCGCCCCAGTTCATCGGCCGCCGCCGCAAAACTGCCGCGCCGGTCAATCGCGTCCATGACGCGAAGCGCCTCAAGCGTCAATGCTCTCTCTTTAGCCATCTCGTTCTCATTCAGGAAATTTGAACATACCAGGCAGAATATCTGGCTAACAATGAAGCGTCCATACCTTTACCATTGTTTTAGTGTAAAGCGAGGTCAAGTTTATGATTACGACAAGAACAGCTAAACAGTGCGGACAAGCCGATTTCGGTTGGCTGCAGGCCCGCTACACCTTTTCCTTTGGACACTACTTTGACCCTAAACTCCTCGGTTACGCTTCACTGCGCGTGTTGAACCAGGAAGTGCTCGCCCCGGGTGCCTCCTTCCAGCCGCGTACGTATCCGAAAGTCGATATCCTGAACCTGATCCTGGAAGGCGAGGCAGAATACCGCGATAGCGAGGGCAATCATGTCCAGGCAAAGGCTGGCGAAGCGTTGTTAATTTCCACGCAGCCGGGCATCAGCTACAGCGAGCATAACCTCAGCAAAGACAAAACGCTGACGCGCATGCAGCTGTGGCTCGACGCCTGCCCTGAGCGTGAAAATCCGCTGGTACAGAAGTTAGATTTAACGGGCGATAAGCAGCAGCTGATTGCATCGCCGGATGGCAGCAAAGGGAGCCTGCAGCTGCGTCAGCAGGTGTGGCTGCATCATATCGAGCTGAAAAAAGGTGAACAGGCAAGCTTCCAGCTTCATGGTCCGCGCGCCTATCTGCAGTCCATTCACGGTACGGTGCATGCGGTGACGCACACGGAAGAGAAAGAAGCCCTCACCTGCGGCGACGGGGCGTTTATTCGTGATGAAGCGAATATCACCCTGGTGGCGGATACGCCACTGCGCGCGCTGCTGATTGATTTGCCGGTTTAAGATAAACACGCTCCCTCGCTCGATCGGCTCCCTCTCCCAGTGGGAGAGGGTTAGGGTGAGGGGTAACGGGTTGGATTAAATCACGACACCTTACTCGCCATAATCTCAATAATCTGCCGGTCCGTTGCCTGCATCGAGCGGCACGCTAGCGCGCACAGGTTCGCGATCGACTGCTCCACATCGTGCGCGACAATCCCCTCGTTGCCCGTTACGCCCGACTCATCCAGCGCCATCATCACCGCTTTCCAGGCGCTACTGACGCTGGTAGAGACCTTCATGGCGCAGCTGTTTGACGCGCCGTCGCAAATCATCCCGCTGACGTCGCCGATCATACTGCCGATCGCCATCGCGATGGTCTGGTAACGGCCACCCATCAGCCACGCCATTCCCGCCGCAGCGCCCATCGCCGCCGTTGTCGCCGCACACAGTGCGGACAGGCGTGGAAGCTGATAATGGATATAGATCGCCGACAGATGCGACAGCATCAGCGCCCGCGCCAGCCGTTCGTCACCGGCCTGAAGATGCTCAGCCACAACAACGACGGGCATGGTGGCGGTGATCCCCTGATTACCGGAGCCCGAATTGCTCATCGCTGGCAGCGTCGCGCCGCCCATCCTGGCATCCGAGGCGGCGCTGGTGCGAATAACAATGTCTGAACCCAGATCCTGCGCCAGCCATCCGCGCGAGCGCTGCTTATCAAGCGTTGCGCCAATATGCAGCCCCCACTTCCCGCTGAGCCCTTCCCGGGAGAGCGCATCGTTCAGTTGTCCTGCTTCCAGGATGAAGCGGATGGCTTCAAACGGCACCTGCTCGACAAATTCCAGGATCTGCGACAGCGTAGCGTGCGACAGTACCGCCAGCGGGTCGTCATCCGCCTCGGTCACGGGCTTATCCAGCGTAAAGCGCGTTTCCCCCTGGCAAACCACTTCCACCACCCGGGTATGCCCGCCTGCGATGGTCACCATCGCCGAGATATCCCCGGCATAAACGCAGGCCCGGGAATAGAGGATCTCATCACACGGCTCCTGCAGTTTTACCTGCACTTGCCCTGCCTCAAGCAGGGCTTTGGCGCGGACCAGTGCATCGGCGGTGGCATCTTTCAACACCTCCAGTCCGGCGTGCGCGTTACCGCCAATTGCGCCCAGCGCCGCCGCAATCGGTAACCCGACCATGCCGGTACCCGGCACCGTCACGCCCAGTCCGTTTTTCATCAGGTTCGGCGAGACCCACGCCTCAATCCGTGTGACCTCCCCCGGCAGAAAGTCTGCGGCAATCGCACAGGCCAGTGCCAGAGAGACGGGTTCGGTACACCCAAGGGCAGGCTTCACTTCTTCCTGCACCGCGCGAATAAATTGATTCCATAAAGGATGAGTATGCTCAGACATCGTTACGACCTTAATGACCCTCAGGAGAATGCGAGGAAAGGGGAAACACAAAGCAGCAGTCCGGTGATGATGATTATCACCAGCGATACGCCTTTATATTTATGCAGCGCCGGTACCTTGTAGACCAGCCATGCCGGGATCAGGCAGCCCACCATGCCGAAGATGGGGCTGCAAATGGAGGTGAAGCTCAACACCGGCGCGTTCAGGACTATCGCGCTCCAGGCCAGCAGAATGGCGAACAGCATAATCCCGCGCTGGACGGCGTTTTCATTGATTCTTTCTGCCGGCATTTTGCGGCGCAGGATGTTCATGACGATACCCTGCGTAGCCTCGCGGAAGCCGAGGTAGACGCCGAAGAACGCGGTCATCACGGCGAAGATATTGAGGATCACGCTGACGATTTTGACCCAGCCCGCGCCGTCGCCGCTGATGAACTGCGCCGCAATCGCCAGGGCAGAGATATTCTGCTCGTAGGCTTTGACCGCCTCATCGTGCCCCATCGCCAGGGTGAAGGAGACGGCGTAGAAGAAGACCGTCACAAACAGGATGCCAAAGGCAATGTTCATCGCCCGCAGTGCCTTATGACGCGCCACCTCCACCGATTTTTCACGTGAACGGTATGAGATCACCATCGGGCTCAGGATCTGAATAAAGAGAATGGAGGTTAAGGTAAAGGGCAGCGTAATGATGGCATTTTTAATCAACAGCCCCAGCGGCGGCAGCATGCCCACGTTGGCTAAATGCCAGAGGCCAATCATTGACAGCCCCAGCGCCGCAACGACAAACAGCTTGGTAAGCACCATCAGGCTGGACACTTTAAACAGCAGCTTTTCACCGCGTGACGAAATCGCGACCAGAATGCAAATCAGAAATAAACCGTAGAACGGATTTTCTGAGAGCAAACTGTCGGTCACGCCGAAGGTGTGCAAATACGAGGCGCTGTCGTTGGTAATGGCCGTGGAATAGACAAACATCCAGATCACCAGCATCACGAAATAGAGCGCACCTAATAAAATGCCCCAGTTTTTACCCAAATACCCGCTAATCACGCTCGGGTAGTCTTTACATTCCGGGGATTCCGCCAGCGTGTTAATAAACAACCGCTGGAATAAATACATGGCGGGATAACCAATAATGGAGGAGAGCAAAAATACCCACAGCCCCATTAATCCGACCTGCACGGGGAGAAAAACAATCCCCGCGCCGATAGCCATCCCAATACTCATGATGACCCAACCCGTGTCGGTGCTGTCGAATTTAATCGCCTCTCGCCACTCGCTTTCACTCATTCCCGCCCGCCTTGCCGCGGGGGAATCATTCACAATGACACTGCTGTTTGTTGCCGTATCCATGGGGCACTCGCTTATTTTGTAGGGTAAACAGTTGTTTTTATAGGGTTCCGATCGCCAGCGATTGCGATTCAGATGGCAGCAGGTGCTTGTTATTGGTGTGAGAAAATCTTAACCGGAGCGAGGGAGAAAAAAGTCACAACTTTTATGAGGATTTTCGAATGATAGAGGAAAATTTGCTTTTTTACTGGGTTGATAGACGGTATTTTTCTAAAAGTGACGCCGATCAAGAAATAAAAACCCGCGCGGTGCGCGGGCAGGAAATCAGTTAGCCAGCGCGTTAGCCATATCCGTTCTAATCTGTTTGCGCTGTTCCGGCGTTAACACCTGGCTGACGTCGAAGTAATATTTCACGCGGTAATAGCGGGTCTGCTCTTCAATTTTGCTGAATGCACTAAGCTGGCTTTTCACCGTGCTTTCGTCCCATTTACCCGCCTGGAACATGTCGATCAGCGCACCGTCCTTCACGCCCGTCATTGGGATCTTGCTGACATTTTGTTCCAGCTGCTTATGCAGATCTTCAATCTTCTTAACCTGCTCATTGCTGAGCTTCAGGTGCTGAACCAGCGGGTCCTGCGATGGAGACGGAGCAGCCTCAACGTTAGCGGCCTGCGCCGTAAAACTGCACACGGCCAGCGTGGCGGCGGCCAACGCAATACGGGTCATTTTCATCATCTTACTGTCCTTACATTCTGTTATAGGAAAAAGCAGGAGCATTGTTTTTCAAGAGCGGATGAATATGTGTGAGTAATTATATAAACAATTTTGTATGTTTAGCGGGCAAAAAAATGCCCCCTGCGTTGAGGGGGCATGAGAACTCACATTTAGATAGATTGGGTAAACGTTCGCGAAATCACATCCTGCTGCTGCTCGCGCGTCAGGGCATTAAACCGCACCGCATAGCCCGAGACGCGGATGGTCAGGTTCGGGTAGTTCTCGGGATGCGCAATGGCATCGAGGAGCATCTCCCGGTTCATCACGTTAACGTTCAGGTGCTGCCCGCCCTCAATAGACGCTTCGTGATGGAAGTACCCGTCCAGCAGCCCTACCAGGTTGGTTTTGCGCACCAGCTCATCTTTGCCCAGCGCCTGCGGCACGATGGAGAAGGTGTAAGAGATCCCGTCTTTGGCATAGGTGAACGGCAGCTTGGCGACCGACGTTAACGAAGCCACCGCCCCTTTTCTGTCGCGGCCGTGCATTGGGTTCGCGCCAGGGGCAAACGGCGTGCCGCCGCGTCGTCCGTCCGGCGTGTTCCCGGTCTTCTGCCCGTAAACCACGTTGGAGGTGATGGTCAGGATCGACTGAGTCGGTACCGCATTGCGGTAGGTTGGCAGCGCCTGAATTTTCTTCATAAAGCGCTCCACCAGATCGCAGGCGATGCTGTCCACGCGATCGTCGTTGTTGCCGTACTGCGGATAGTCCCCTTCTATTACGAAATCGACCGCCAGACCGGTATGGTCGCGCACCGGCTTCACCGTGGCGTATTTAATGGCGGACAGGGAGTCCGCCGCTACCGATAGCCCGGCAATGCCGCAGGCCATGGTGCGGTAAACGTCCCGGTCGTGTAGCGCCATCAACGAGGCTTCGTAGCTGTACTTATCATGCATGTAGTGAATGAGATTCAGCGCGCTGATGTACTGCACCGCCAGCCAGTCCATAAAGTGATCGAGGCTCGCCATCACGGTGTCGTAATCCAGCACGTCGTCCAGCAGCGGCTCGGTTTTCGGGCCGACCTGGATCTTCAGCTTCTCGTCCACCCCACCGTTGATCGCATACAGCAGCGTTTTGGCGAGGTTGGCGCGCGCGCCAAAGAACTGCATCTGCTTGCCGATCACCATCGGGCTGACGCAGCAGGCAATCGCGTAGTCATCACTGTTGAAATCGGCACGCATCAGGTCGTCGTTTTCATACTGCAGCGACGAGGTGACAATCGACACCTGCGCGGCGTATTTCTTGAACGCGATCGGCAGCTGTTCTGACCATAGGATCGTCAGGTTCGGCTCCGGCGCGGGTCCCATGGTGTGCAGCGTGTGCAGATAGCGGAAGCTGTTTTTGGTCACCAGCGTGCGGCCGTCCAGCCCCATGCCGCCGATCACTTCCGTGGCCCAGATCGGATCGCCGGAGAAGAGCGTGTCGAATTCCGGCGTGCGAAGGAAGCGCACCATGCGGATCTTCATGATGAAGTGGTCGATCAGCTCCTGGGCCTGCACCTCATTCAGGCGTCCCGCCTGCATGTCGCGTTCGATGTAGATATCGAGGAACGAGGCCGTGCGCCCCAGCGACATGGCTCCGCCGTTCTGGGATTTCACCGCCGCCAGGTAGGCAAAATAGAGCCACTGCACCGCTTCCTGGGCATTCATCGCCGGGCGTGAGATATCAAAGCCATAGTTCGCCGCCATCTGCTGGATCTGCAGCAGCGCGCGCTTGTGCTCCGCAAGCTCTTCGCGCAGGCGGATCGTCGCCTCCAGCTCTTCGCCGCGCTCCAGCCGGCCCTGCAGATCGGCGAACTGAAGTTCACGCTCGCGCACCAGATAAGCGATCCCGTACAGCGCCACGCGGCGATAGTCGCCGATGATGCGCCCGCGCCCGTAGCCGTCCGGCAACCCGGTTAGCACGCCGGATTTGCGGCAGCGCATCATCTCCGGCGAATAGACGTCAAACACCCCCTGGTTGTGGGTTTTGCGCAGCTCGGTAAAGAGATATTCAAACTGCGGATCCATCTCCCGCCCGTAGGCCTCAAACGAGCTGCGGATCATGTTGATCCCGCCGTACGGATGCAGGGCGCGCTTGAGCGGCTTGTCGGTTTGCAGGCCGACGATCGTCTCCAGATCCTGGTCAATATAGCCCGGCCCGTGGGCCGTAATGGTGGTGGCAATGTTGGTGTCAAAATCCACCGGGGCGTGGGTGGCATTCTCCTGACGAATGCCGACCATCACCTTCTGCCACAGCGCCGTCGTTGCTGGCGTCGCCTGCGCGAGGAAAGCTTCATCGCCGTCGTAAGGGGTGTAGTTATGCTGAATAAAATCGCGCACGTTGACGGCGTTTTTCCATTCTTCACCGCGAAACCCGGCCCATGCGTCGCTGTAGGGGGCGACGCCCGTATCGATTGTTACGTTCATGTGTTTCTCGCTTTATCAGGCGTAAGCCGCAGCCGGGGTAACCTTCCCAAGACGGAGGGCGTCCAGCGCGATCATTTTTTCTTCGTTGGTAGGGATCACCGCGCAGACCACGCGGGACGAATCGGTGCTGATGACGCGCTCACCCGCGCTACCCGGCAGGGTGTTTTTGGCGTCGTCGAGGAGGACGCCAAACACCTTCAGGCGTTCAGCCACCAGGGCGCGAATCAGCGTTGAGTTTTCGCCGATGCCGCCGGTAAAGACCACCGCATCCAGGCGGTGCAGCGACGCCGCGTGCCCGGCAATGTGTCGCGCAATGCGGTGAATGAAGGTCTGGATCGCAAGCACAGCCCGCTCGTTGCCTTCATGCCAGGCTTTCTCCAGCGCCCGCAGGTCTGAAGAGATGCCGGAGATCCCCAGCAACCCGGACTCTTTGTTGACCACGCGCTCAAGATCCTCAAACGACTGACCGGTCTGCTGAGCAATCCACGCCATCGCGCCAAAATCCACGTCGCCGCAGCGCGTACCCATCATCAGTCCTTCCAGGGGGGTCATCCCCATGGAAGTATCCACGCTTTGGCCGTTGCGCACCGCGCAGATGGACGCCCCGTTGCCGAGATGGGCGATCACCAGGCCGCTGTCATCGGGGGACAGCCCGAGAAGCGAATGAGCCTGCGCGGTCACATAGCGGTGAGAGGTGCCGTGGAAGCCGTAGCGGCGCACGCCCAGCGCTTCAAAATAGCGGTACGGCAAACCGTACAGATACGCCTGCGGCGGCAGCGTCTGGTGGAAGCTGGTATCAAATACCGCGACCTGCTGCACGCCCGGGAACAGACGCTCTGCGGCTTCCACGCCGCTCAGGTTGGCGTAGTTATGCAACGGCGCCAGCGGAGAGACCTGGCGGATCTGCTCAATCACCTCTTCCGTAATCAGGGTCGACTCGCTGAAGAGGTCGCCGCCGTGCGCAATGCGGTGGCCAATTAAGGCCACGCTGCTCATCAGGTCACGCTTCTCCAGCTCCAGGGCGATGGCAGCCAGCGCCCCTTCGTAGTCCTGGTGAGCCAGTCTGGCTGGCTCACCCCCGTTCACGGAAATAAAGGCCTTTTCAGTGTTGATGCCGTCAGCAATGCCCGTCATCAGGGCGTCGCAACTGCTGGCGTCGAGCACCGAAAACTTAACAGAGGACGAACCGCAGTTAATTACCAGTACAACCGGAAACTCAATCATCATGTGACTCCGCTCTTCCTGAGCAATGGTTTAGAACAGTTTGTAAACGATATTCAGAATGGTCAGCAGGCCCACAACCGTGACGAAGATGTTTTCGGGTTTGCCCTTATATTTCGCCATGGCTGGCGCTTTGCGGATGGCGTACATCGGCAGCAGGCACAGCAGAGAGGCGATGATTGGTGCGCCCATGGCTTCAATAAGGTCGAGAATATTCGGGTTGGCGTACGCCACAATCCAGGTGGAGCCCATGATGAAGACCATGCTGATGGTGTTCAGTTTGCCGACAGAGACCTTCTTCTTATCGCCTTTGTAGCCGAACTTGAGGATCAGGCCATTCAGCCCTTCCAGCGTGCCCAGGTAGTGGCCAAAGAAGGATTTGAAGATAGCGACCAGGGCAATAATGGAAGCGCCGTATTCCAGTACCGTCGCAAACGTCGATTTGGTGCCGGACATGGAGGCAAAATGGTTCGCCAGGTAAGAGAGCACCGGGATGTTCTGCGCTTTGGCATCCGCCATGTTCTGCGGAGAGAGCGTAAACAGGCAGCTAAAGGCGAAGAACATCACCACGGCGACCATCAGCATGCTGGCGCGACCGATGATTTTGGAACATTTCTGCTCGGTGAATTCTTTACCGAACTCCGGCTCGTACTCTTCGCGCTTGGAAACCACAAACGAGGAGACGATAGGCGAGAAGTTAAAGGAGAAGACCATGATGGAGATCCCCAGCCACACCGTGACCAGGATGCCGTCATGGCCGGTGAAGGCGATATCGCTCAGGTTGACCTGGTCGATCACAGCGGAGTTCCAGTAAGGGATCAGCGACAGCGAAATCAGCACCAGACTGGCAATAAACGGGAATACAAGGAAGCTCATCACCTTCACCATCAGGTCCTTACCGAACCAGATGACAAAAGCCATCAGCAGCAGCAGGAACAGCGCCACCACGCCGCGGTTCAGCGCAGGCAGCTGGAGCTGGTTTTCCCAGAAGGTCATGAAGGTGTTAGTAATGGTGACGCCGTAAATCCACAGCAGCGGGCAAATGGCAAAGAAGTAGAGGAACGTGATCACCACCCCGCCGGTTTTACCGAAATGCTCTTCCACCGTTTCGGTAATGTTGCCGGAGACGTTGCTGCCGGACAGGCAGAGGCGCGCCAGCGCGCGGTGGCAGTAAAACGCAATCGGGAACGCGAGAACCAGCATCAGCAGGATAGGGATTAATCCGCCAAAGCCTGCGCGAATGGGGAAGAACAGCACGCCTGCGCCAATGGCGGTACCAAACAGGCCAAGCGTCCAGGTGGTATCAGACTTACGCCAGGAGGACGTTTTTGTCTGGCCAACGATAATGCTTTCTGTGTTGCTCATAGGTCACCTTTATGCGTCAACGAAGCCAGTAATTTGGGAAACACGGGAGAGATCGATATTGCCGCCGGAAATAATGCAGACGGTTTTGCGGCCCTGAATATAGTGATCCAGTTTGCCGCTTAATAACGCCGCGCAGGCCAGTGCGCCAGCGCCTTCCGTCACCACTTTATTTCGCTGAATAAGGGCAATCATGCTGTTGCGAATATCGTCTTCGCTCACCAGCACAATGTCATCGACCAGTTCACGAACGATTTCGAAGGTTAATTTGCCCGGGCGAGAGACGTCGCAGCCGTCGGCTAACGTGCCGGTGACGCGATGGTTGGTTATTTCTCCTGCCTGCCAGGAGGCTGCCATTCCGTGCACGTTTTCAGACTGTACGCCGATAATATTAATGGTCGGGTTGATGGATTTAATCGCCGTCGCAATCCCGGCAATTAAACCGCCGCCGCCGATAGGGACAATCACGTTATCCACGTCATATAAATCTTCGAGAATTTCCAGGCCGATGGTGCCCTGCCCGGCAATCACTTTGGCGTCATCGTAAGGCGGAATAAAAATACGCCCTTCCATCTCGACGATTTCGCTGACTTTGGCGATGGTGTCGTTAAAGTTCTCACCGTGCAGCACCACTTCCGCCGAGTAGTCGCGCGTCGCGGCCACCTTGGATTTTGGTGCGCCCATTGGCATCACCACTTTGCCATCGATGCCGAGCATGGCGCAGGAAAGGGAAACCCCCTGCGCGTGGTTTCCCGCTGAGCAGGCGACCACGCCTTTGCGTTTTTCAGCATCGGTCAGCGAGCTTAATTTATTAAACGCGCCACGAATTTTGAACGAGCCGGTACGCTGCATGTTCTCAAACTTCAGGAATATTTCGCCCTTACAACGTTCGCTGAGATAATTCGAGCGTGGCATACCGGTTTTATATATCTTGCCTGCCAGGCGTTTTCTGGCATCCTGAATATCTTCAATGGTTACCGGGAGATCGTAAGTAATATGCATAATATCCTCGTTATAATAATTCATTCTTTTCAGGCAAAGTCAGGGTATCAGAGCGTTAATACGTTAAGCTCTGGGTATTTTTTAAATAGTAACTTATTATTTATCGTCGTCTTTCGACATTCATCGACGAATATTGTTTTGCAAGCTCAACTAATACGGACGCCGATTTTTTAATTCTGTAATTTTTAGACCACACGGCGGCATAACGCGCCACGGGTAATTCATCTTCCACAGGTAGCACAATAAATTGATCCGAACCGAATGGGGCGATCATGTCGCGGGGAATCACCGTCAGATAATCGGCATTCAGGACAAGGTTATAAATGGTGACGACCGAATCGGTCTGGACAATGTTTTCGATGCTGATGTGGTTGTCTTGCAGAGTAGTCAGGAGTTCTTTGTAGTAGCCCATATCGGTTTGCGGCATCACCCACTGCTCGTGCGTGAGCGATGCCAGTGTCGTCGGGCCGGTGCACGTTCGCGTTTTGCTGGCGACCAGCACAAACTCGGACTCAAACAGCGGTTCGACGTGGAGATCCTGCAGCAGCATTTCGTCGCTCAGCGTGCCGATGGCAAAATCCAGACGGCCGTCGCGAATGGCCGGGAGGAAAGAGGAGAGCTGGGCTTCATACATTGAGACGCGCGCTTTCGGGAACACTTCCTTAAATTTTTTGATCATCCCGGACAGGAAGGTAAAGCCGATCAGTGACGGGTAGCCAAAGGAGACATCCATAACGGTGCTGAAGCTCAGGCTGTTGATTTCGCTCACCATGTTTTTCATTTCGCGGGTGATCGACTCTGAGTACGAGAGCAGAACCTGGCCCGCGGCGGTCAGTTTCACGCCGGTGTTTTTGCGCACCATCACTTCCACGCCGAAGTAGGACTCAATATCGCTGATAATTTTGCTGACGGCGGGTTGCGTCAGGCCCAGCTGCCTTGCTGCAGAACCTATGGAGCCACTTTTAATGACTTCCTGAAATACCACGAGGTGCTGTGTTTTCGGTAGAATAATAGTGTTCATAATATTCTGCGCTTATTTCCCTATGACGGGGTGAATTCTACTCAATAATGTTTAAAGGGGTATGTGCTGTTACTCACAATTTGCTTTTCAGCCCTTTTAACTCACCTCTCAAAAACCCATTAAAAACCTTACAAATCAACAAAATAGAAACATAAAAATACGCTACAACGCTGATATTGATCAACAAAAATAGCGGTAATAAATTTATTTTATGGCGATAACCCGGATAAAATTCATCGCTCTTAAAAAATCAATAAAGACGATATTTCAGGCAATTAAAGACCAATAAATAACCGTTATTTGTTTGAAACATTCTTTCAATTTATCAATTTTTTACGGCGTGAATTTTCAGACTTCAGGAAAAGAGTGGAATACGTCACACATTCATGGGAGAAATGTATTTGATTTCAATATGTGCATATCAAACGAGAAAAGATTTGCGATCATTAAGCTAACAATCATAACAAATTATCAATACTGCAGATCGTCGGTTTTTTGGATTTAAATTTTGTGATGTCGATCGTATGCAGATACTGGGGTGGAATTGATAAGGGAAAAACAGTGAAATGTGCTTAATGTCGCAAATATGAGAATTGATGTCGTTTGTGTGGTTGTGGGGTGGCGCAGCGCTTACCCGTTCGTCGTGGTTGTCTGCCGGGGTGATTCCCGGCGACTTATCCAGCCCCTCGTCGCTAAGATTTCCGTATCAATCTACTCATTCTGAACACCACAACGACTCTTGGCGTTTGTACACCTTAGAACTTTTTGTTCCGGAAGCGGGTATACATCATCAGATAGCGTTTCAGATTGCGTAGCGTCATCAATTTCATCAGGGTTTGCGGGCGCATTTTTTTGTTGCGAATGTAGTAAAGAGTGAAGAGCTGATATTTTTTACTCGGTACGTCTAATTTGGCTTTGTGTTTCCGGTAAAAACGTAGATAACCTGAAAATTTTCGTCCTGAGCAGGTAATGCGGACGTCGCCGTGATTGACATAAAGCACCTGGGTGATGTCATCCAGTTTGAAAGGTTCACCGAAGGTTTCTGCAAGCCGATAAAACGCATCATAATCCTGAGCCGCAGGCAAGGCGTCGTCGAACAGGATCTGTTGCATTCTACTGGTTAAGGTCAGCATTTGGTTGCCTATAATATTGCGTTTATCAAACAGGCTTTTTTTATAAGCCGGTTTCGGATATACCTGCAACTCATGAGGGTGATGATATCCGGTACCGTCACAGAGATAATCATTTGCGTATAAAAAACTGTGCAACTGAAGTTGATGTTGACAGGTAAGAAAAGAGGACAGGCGTGTCGGCAGCCATTCATCATCATCGTCCAGACCCGTAATAAGATCACCCCGGGCCATCCGTATAGCCTGATTTCGAACTGCACAAGCGCCAGAGTTAAATTCATTGCGAATATAGGTAATGCGCGGGTCATTCAGTTCAGTGATATACGTCAAGAGCTGGTCAAATGACGATGAGAAATCATCAATGATAATGAGTTCCCAGTGCACATAGTCTTGATTCAGCACCGATTGTATGGCTCTGATCGCCAATGTCTGGCGGTTCCAGGTTGGCATATAGATGGAGATGAGTGGTCGGGATAGTGGCATGTCACTTTCAATTTTCTCATGTTCCATCAATGGCCCGGTGCGATCGTTGAAGCAGGCATTATGGATATCGCTTCCAGTAAAATCCACGCAAGTACAATCAGCATGACAAAAAATAGTACCTTCCGTTTTACAGTAGCTAAGATTAGCGCCTGCAAGATTAGCACAGGAGAAATCGGCTCCCCGAAGATCACAAAACGAAATATCGCATCCCGATAAATCAATATTGCGTAAATAGAGCCCCCTGAGATCCATAAACCGCAGGTCTGCACCTGCCAAATCAGGCTGGTATCGGCGATTTTTCAGCATCTTTCTATGATATTTAATCAGTTTTTTTCGTTTGTTTTTTTTGTTCATGCTCAACTGAATACCGATGGGTAAATTAGGCGTTGAGTTAAGCGCTCTTATCATCCTGTAGCAATAGCCCCTCTTCATTTTCAGAAATTAATTAGGGGTAAACTGTATTTATTAACGATTCATTTATTTTTCTCATACATTTTAGTGAGCCAGGGTGGTCTGAAGATCAAATATTGACAGGGAATAAACATGAATCGCAATCCAGAGACATACGAAAAAACCACCTGAAGGTAGTCAGAAATGAAGGCTGTCGCGGTTGCCAGGTTTCTGGATAGTCGGGATGGAACAGCCGTTGGTGTGCCTCGTTTGTATCACAGTCTGTGTCACAGTTTTGCCTTAGAAAGCCTGAGACACACCAACGAATTGTTTTAGAAGAAGTTGAAGCTGACCGATAAGCCGGGTTCTGTCGTGGACAGTCATTCATCTAGGCCAGCAATCGCTCACTGGCTCAAGCAGCCTACCCGGGTTCAGTACGGGCCGTACCATGTGAACCCCTATTTGGCCTTGCTCCGGGTGGAGTTTACCGTGCCACGGACTGTTACCAGCCGCGCGGTGCGCTCTTACCGCACCCTTTCACCCTTACCTGATCCCGCTTGCGCGGGCCATCGGCGGTTTGCTCTCTGTTGCACTGGTCGTGGGTTTCCCCCCCAGGCGTTACCTGGCACCCTGCCCTATGGAGCCCGGACTTTCCTCCCCTCCGCCCGTCTCCCCCGAAAGGGACGACGACGAAGCGGCGACTGTCTGGTCAGCTTCGGCGCGCAGTATAGAGGGTTTGCACGCCGCTGTCACCCTCAGGTATAGGTAAGGCGTGATTATCGCGCCACTTCCACCTTCGCCAGTTTTTCGTAGTAGCATGCAATTGCGCTGTGATCGGCCGTGCCCAGGCCATCGGCACGCAGCGCCTGCATCATCTCCATGACCGCTGCGGTCAGCGGCAGTTGTGCGCCCACGCCGTGGGAGGTATCCAGCGCGTTCGCCAGATCTTTGATATGCAGGTCGATGCGGAAACCAGGTTTGAAATTGCGATCCATGACCATGGGCGCTTTGGCATCCAGCACGGTACTGCCCGCCAGACCACCGCGAATGGCCTGGTAGACCAGGTCCGGATTGACGCCCGCTTTGGTTGCCAGCGTCAGCGCTTCAGACATGGCGGCAATGTTGAGCGCCACAATCACCTGGTTTGCCAGCTTGGTCACGTTACCCGCCCCGATCTCTCCGGTGTGCACCACGGAGCCCGCCATGGCTTTCATCAGGTCGTAAAATTTATCGAAAACGGCTTTATCACCGCCGACCATCACCGACAACGTGCCGTCGATCGCTTTCGGCTCACCGCCGCTGACCGGCGCATCCAGCATATCGACGCCCTTTGCTTTTAGCGCCTCGCTGATTTCACGGCTTGCAAGCGGTGCGATAGAGCTCATATCGATCAGCACCAGGCCCGGTTTCGCGCCGTCGATAATGCCGTTTTCACCCAACGCAACCTCTTTAACATGCGGGGAGTTTGGCAGCATGGTGATGATGACATCGCACTGCTCGGCAATCGCTTTCGCGGTGGTGGCCGTTTCTGCTCCCGCCGCCATCACCTCAGCCACGGCCTGTGGATTATGATCGGATACCACCAGTGAGTAACCCGCTTTGATGAGGTTCTTACTCATTGGTTTACCCATGATCCCCAGGCCAATAAAGCCCACTTTCAGCGTCATAATCTGTTTCCTCAATGATGGTTATTTTTTAAAAGCGTCCGCTAATTTCTGCGTAGCCGAGCGGAAAACGCCGAGGTCGCTGCCGACGGCAACAAACGTGGCTCCCCACTCCAGATAGCGGCGTGCGTCAGCCTCAACCGGCGCCAGAATGCCGCACGGTTTACCGTGTACTTTGGCGCGGGCAAAGATGTGCTGGATCGCGCGCTGCACGTCAGGGTGGCTGGCGTTGCCCAGATGGCCAAAGGCAGCAGCCAGATCGCTTGGACCGACGAAGATACCGTCCACGCCGTTTGTGGCGGCAATCGCGTCGACGTTATCAACGCCCTGCTGGCTCTCGATCTGAACCAGAATGGTGATGTTGCTGTTGGACTGCGCGAAATAGTCCGGGACGGTGCCAAACATATTGGCGCGGTGTGAAACGGAGACGCCGCGGATCCCTTCCGGGGGGTAGCGCGTTGACGCAACGGCCAGCGCCGCTTGCTCTTCCGTCTCCACAAACGGGATCAGGAAGTTGTAGAAGCCGATATCCAGCAGACGCTTGATAATCACTGGTTCGTTGGTGGGGACACGCACCACCGGAGCGCTGTGGCTGCCTTTAAGCGCCATCAGCTGCGGAATAAAGGTGCTGATATCGTTCGGCGCATGCTCGCCGTCCAGCACCAGCCAGTCGAAACCAGCCAGGCCCAGCACTTCGGTGCTGATGGGATTTGCCAGCGCGGACCAGCAGCCAATCTGAATCTGGTGCGCCGCGAGAGCCGCTTTAAATTTATTCGGGAAGATCGCGTTATTCATCGTATTTACCTTTTTAATTCAGCAGCCTTTTTCAGCATCATTTTATTTATTCAGACACCGCGCCAGCATGATATTTATTATTCTGCCGTATTCTGGCGTGATAAAAACGTCATTCAGTATAAGACGCTATCCGCGACCGCACATTGTTTTAATGCTCAGGTATTACGGTATATTTTGATAAAAATTTTTGCATATGCACAAAGCACTGGGCGCTAATGCACAGAATCAAGGATTACGGGTTCTGAAGCGATCGGGATCACATTTTGCTATTCATTCTGCTGACATGCTTTATTTCTGAAAGCCGCGTATTTATTTCTACCATTAGAAAAATGGCTGAATTTATTATCAGAGTTTTTGCTGGAGAATACTGAACAATGGCCGACATTGAAATTCGACAGGCACCGCCGACAGCGTTTTATATAAAAGTGCACGACGCCGATAACGTGGCGATTATCGTCAACGACAATGGCTTAAAAGCGGGAACCCGCTTTCCGGACGGGCTGGAACTGATTGAGCATGTTCCGCAGGGACATAAAGTCGCCCTGGTGGATATCCCTGTTAACAGCGAAATCGTGCGTTACGGTGAAGTCATCGGCTATGCCGTTCGTTCGATACCGCAGGGAAGCTGGGTGGAGGAGTCGCTGGTGGCGCTGCCAGAAGCGCCGCCGCTGAATACGCTTCCGCTGGCAACCCGCGTGCCGGAACCGCTTCCCCCACTGGAAGGCTATACCTTTGAAGGCTATCGCAATGCGGACGGCAGCGTCGGCACCAAAAATCTGCTCGGCATTACCACCAGCGTGCACTGCGTGGCGGGCGTAGTGGATTACGTGGTGAAAATCATCGAACGCGATCTGCTGCCAAAATACCCGAACGTCGACGGCGTGGTGGGCCTGAACCACCTCTACGGCTGCGGCGTGGCGATTAACGCCCCTGCTGCCGTGGTGCCTATCCGGACCATCCACAATATCGCCCTGAACCCGAACTTTGGCGGCGAGGTGATGGTCATTGGCCTCGGCTGTGAAAAATTGCAGCCAGAACGTTTACTTCAGGGGACCGAGGATGTCAAAGCCATCCCGGCAGACGATGCCAGCATCGTGCGCCTGCAGGACGAACGCCACGTCGGTTTCCGCTCAATGGTCGACGATATTTTGCAGGTGGCAGAACGCCATCTGGACAAGCTCAACAGCCGCCAGCGCGAAACGTGCCCGGCCTCGGAGCTGGTTGTGGGCACCCAGTGCGGCGGCAGCGATGCCTTCTCCGGCGTAACGGCCAACCCGGCGGTGGGCTATGCGTCCGATCTGCTCATTCGCTGCGGCGCCACGGTGATGTTCTCCGAGGTGACCGAAGTGCGAGACGCCATCCATCTGCTGACGCCGCGCGCGATTAATGAAGAGGTCGGCAAGCGCCTGCTTGAGG
This sequence comes from Enterobacter sp. ku-bf2, assembly GCF_001742765.1. Lineage (NCBI taxonomy): Bacteria > Pseudomonadati > Pseudomonadota > Gammaproteobacteria > Enterobacterales > Enterobacteriaceae > Enterobacter > Enterobacter sp. ku-bf2. Next base: position 152,212 of record NZ_MDVW01000012.1, on the reverse strand, counting down.
AGATGGCCTGGTACGATAACTATCTCGATATGGGCAAAACCGACCGCAGCGCCAATCCCTCCCCCGGGAACAAGAAAGGCGGCCTGGCAAACGTGGTGGAAAAAGCCCTCGGCTCTATTGCCAAATCCGGGCAGAGCGCCATTGCAGAGGTGCTCTCTCCGGGACAGCGCCCGACGAAACGCGGCCTGATCTACGCGGCAACGCCGGCCAGCGATTTTGTGTGCGGCACGCAGCAGGTGGCATCCGGCATTACGGTGCAGGTCTTTACCACCGGGCGCGGCACGCCGTACGGTCTGATGGCGGTACCGGTGATCAAAATGGCGACCCGCACCGCGCTGGCGAACCGCTGGTATGACTTAATGGATATCAACGCGGGCACCATCGCCACCGGAGAAGAGAGCATTGAGGACGTGGGCTGGAAGCTGTTCCACTTCATTCTCGATGTCGCCAGCGGGCGGAAGAAAACCTTTTCGGATCAGTGGGGATTACACAACCAGCTGGCGGTGTTTAACCCGGCACCGGTGACGTGATTTCCCCTCACTCTACCCTCTCCCCCAGGGAGAGGGTAAAAAAAATTAAACCAACACCACCTCAATCCCGCTTTTCCGTAATCCTTCAAGACTTTCCGCCGGAATACCTTCATCGACAATAATCATATCAATCCTTTGCGTATCAATGATTTTATGCAGGCTTGAGCGATTAAATTTGCTGGAGTCAGTAACAACGATAATACGCTCCGCCACCTCGCACATTTTGCGATTCAGACGGGCTTCGTCTTCGTTATGCGTACTCACGCCCCGATCGAGATCGATGGCATCGACGCCCAGGAACAGCAGGTCAAAATGGTAATTCTGTAGCGACTGCTCGGCCTGGTCACCGTAGAAGGATTGCGACTGACGACGCAAATGCCCGCCGGTCATCAGCAACTCCACCCCATCAGCTTCCAGCAGCGCGTTCGCCACGTTCATGCCGTTAGTCATCGCAATCACATCCGTGTGCTGACGCAGCATGCGGGCGATTTCAAACGTCGTGGTACCCGAATCCAGAATGATGCGGTGCCCGGGTTTGACCAGCGCGGCAGCGGCCTGGGCGATGCTGCGCTTCACCGCCGTATTTAGCGAGCTTTTATCTTCCACGGAAGGCTCAGCGCCCGGCACATTACCTTCGCAAATCAATGCCCCGCCGTAGGCGCGAACGGCAATGCCCTGCTTCTCAAGAAAGGCGAGGTCATTGCGGATCGTCACCGTCGAAACGCCGTACAGATGAGACAGATCGTTAACCTGCACGCTTCCCTGCGCCCGCAACCGCTGAATGATCTGCTCTCGCCTTTCACTGGTGCCGGTGATGCGCTTTTCTGCGGATGAATCGGTGCTGCTCATACGAGCTCCTTAATCAATATTCTTTCGTTTCATTTCGTTTTGCCTATTAAGGCCTTTCCTTTACGGGAATGCAAGCCCTGCATGGTGACGATACGCAAGCTGGCATCACGCTGAAACCTTTCATTATGTTTCTTTTGTGAAACAGATCGGAAAACTATTATCTTTCGTTTTATTTTTATATCACCATGATGCAGGATTAAATGAAACAAAACGAAAGATAAATATCATTACCATCCGAAATGGAGAGGAAAGTGAAACATCTGACAGAAATGGTGGAACACCATAAACGGGGGAATTCAAACGGGATTTACGCCGTCTGCTCTGCGCATCCGCTGGTACTGGAAGCGGCCATTCGTTATGCGCATTCGCATCGATCCCCGCTGCTGATCGAGGCCACCTCCAACCAGGTGGATCAATTTGGCGGCTATACCGGCATGACGCCCGCTGATTTTCACGGGTTTGTCTGCCAGCTGGCGGACTCGCTCGGTTTCCCGACGTCACAGCTGATCCTCGGCGGCGATCATTTAGGCCCCAACCGCTGGCAAAATCTCCCTGCGGAACAGGCGATGGCCAACGCAGACGATCTGATCAAAAGCTATGTTTCTGCCGGATTCAAAAAGATCCACCTCGACTGCAGCATGTCCTGTGAGGACGATCCGGTTCCCCTGACCGATGCGATCGTCGCCGGACGCGCCGCACGCCTGGCGAAGATTGCCGAAGCGACCTGTCGCGAGCAGTTTGGTGTAGCCGATCTGGTCTACGTTATCGGCACGGAAGTACCGGTTCCCGGTGGCGCGCACGACACGCTCACCGAACTTGAAGTCACCACGCCGGACGCAGCCCGCGCCACGCTTGAAGCGCACCGTCATGCATTCGAAAAGGAAGGCTTAACCGACATCTGGCCGCGCATTATTGGTCTGGTCGTCCAGCCCGGCGTGGAGTTCGACCATGCGCACGTCTGCGACTATCAGCCGCAGAAAGCCGTCGCCCTGAGCAAAATGGTTGAAGCCTACGACACGCTGGTGTTTGAAGCGCACTCCACCGACTACCAGACGCCGCAGGCGCTGCGAAAGCTGGTCAACGATCACTTTGCGATTCTGAAGGTTGGCCCCGCCCTGACCTTCGCCCTGCGCGAAGCGCTCTTCGCGCTGGCCGCCATCGAAGAGGAACTGCTGCCAGCGAAAGCCGTTTCTGGCCTGCGTCACGTGCTGGAAAACGTCATGCTCGATCGCCCGGAATACTGGCAAAGCCATTACCACGGTGACGGCAACGCGCGTCGCCTTGCCCGCGGCTACAGCTACTCTGACCGCGTGCGCTATTACTGGCCGGACAGCCAGATTGACGACGCTTTTGAACGGCTGGTGCGCAACCTGGCAGACGAGCCCATTCCGCTGCCGCTGATCAGCCAGTACCTGCCGCTGCAGTACGGCAAAGTTCGCGAGGGCGCTCTCAAGTCAACGCCACGGGAACTCATCATCGACCACATTCAGGACATACTCCAGCAGTACCACGCCGCCTGCGAAGGTGTAACAACGCAAAACGCATAATAAAAAGAGGAAAGCGCTATGCCAAACATTGTCTTATGCCGCATTGATGAACGCCTGATTCACGGTCAGGTGGGCGTGCAGTGGGTGGGGTTTGCGGGGGCAAACCTGGTACTCGTCGCCAACGATGAGGTGGCTGAAGATCCGGTTCAACAGAACCTGATGGAGATGGTGCTCGCGGAAGGGATCGCCGTGCGCTTCTGGTCACTGCAAAAAGTGATCGACAACATTCACCGCGCAGCTGACCGCCAGAAAATCCTGCTGGTCTGCAAATCACCCGCTGATTTTCTGAAGCTGGTTGAGGGCGGCGTGCCCATCACCCGTATCAACGTAGGAAACATGCACTACGCCAGTGGCAAACAACAAATTGCCAAAACGGTCTCTGTCGACGCGAACGACATCGCCGCGTTCAACGGCCTGAAAGCGGCCGGGGTGGAATGCTTCGTTCAGGGCGTTCCAACAGAAACTGCTTTGGATCTCTTTAAACTGCTCTGAGGGATTCATAATGGAAATCAGTCTGTTGCAGGCGCTGGGGTTGGGAATACTCGCCTTTATCGCCGGTCTGGATATGTTTAACGGGTTAACACACATGCACCGCCCGGTGGTGCTCGGGCCGCTGGTCGGCCTGATTCTGGGCGACCTGCATACCGGTATTTTGACCGGCGGCACGTTAGAGCTGGTCTGGATGGGGCTGGCCCCGCTCGCCGGTGCCCAGCCGCCGAACGTCATTATCGGCACCATTGTGGGTACCGCATTTGCCATCAGCACCGGGGTGAAGCCAGAAGTTGCCGTGGGCGTCGCCGTCCCGTTTGCCGTCGCGGTACAGATGGGAATTACGTTCCTCTTCTCGGTGATGTCCGGCGTGATGTCACGCTGCGATCGCATGGCGGCCAATGCAGATACTCACGGTATTGAACGGGTGAACTATCTTGCGCTGCTGGCGCTCGGCATCTTCTATTTTCTGTGCGCCTTCCTGCCGATCTACTTCGGTGCGGAACATGCGAAAACCGCCATTGATGTTCTGCCGGCACGGTTGATTGACGGCCTCGGCGTCGCGGGCGGCATCATGCCTGCCATCGGCTTCGCCGTGCTGCTGAAGATCATGATGAAAAACGTCTACATCCCTTACTTCATTATCGGTTTTGTCGCCGCCGCCTGGCTCAAGCTTCCGGTGCTGGCGATTGCGGCCGCCGCGCTGGCCATGGCGCTGATCGACCTGATGCGTAAATCACCTGAACCGACGGCTCCTGCGGCCCAGAAAGAGGAATTCGAAGATGGCATCTAATCAAACAACGTTACCGGGCGTGTCTGAATCCGAAGAGACGCTGCTGACCGGCGTCAACGAAAACGTCTACGAAGACCAGAGCATCGGTGCCGAACTGACGAAAAAAGATATTAACCGCGTGGCCTGGCGTTCAATGCTGCTGCAGGCCTCGTTTAACTATGAACGTATGCAGGCCTCCGGTTGGCTGTACGGGCTGCTGCCCGCGCTGAAAAAGATCCACACCAACAAGCGAGACCTGGCGCGGGCGATGAAAGGCCATATGGGCTTCTTTAACACCCACCCGTTCCTGGTGACCTTTGTTATCGGCATCATTCTGGCGATGGAGCGCTCCAAGCAGGATGTGAACAGCATCCAGAGCACCAAAATTGCCGTCGGCGCGCCGCTCGGCGGTATCGGCGACGCCATGTTCTGGCTAACCCTGCTGCCCATCTGCGGCGGTATCGGCGCCAGCCTGGCGCTGCAAGGGTCGATTCTGGGGGCCGTGGTCTTTATCGTGCTCTTTAACGTGGTGCACCTCGGCCTGCGTTTTGGTCTGGCGCACTACGCATACCGGATGGGCGTGGCGGCCATTCCGCTGATCAAAGCCAACACCAAAAAGGTCGGTCACGCGGCGTCTATCGTCGGGATGACGGTAATTGGCGCGCTGGTGGCAACCTATGTCCGACTCAATACGACGCTTGAAATCAAGGCGGGAGATGCCGTCGTCAAACTGCAGGCCGACGTTATCGACAAGCTGATGCCCGCGTTCCTGCCGCTGGTCTACACCCTGACCATGTTCTGGCTGGTACGCCGCGGCTGGAGCCCGCTGCGTCTGATTGGTATCACCGTGCTGCTGGGCGTAGTCGGTAAGTTCTGTCACTTCCTGTAAAAGCAAAGAGGTTGCGATGTTAGGCATTATTTTGACGGGTCACGGCGGTTTTGCCAGCGGGCTTGAGCAGGCGATGAAGCAGATCCTTGGCGAACAACCACAGTTTATCGCCATCGATTTTCCTGAAACGTCCACCACCGCGCGGCTGACCGCTCAGCTTGAGCAGGCTGTGAGTGAACTCGATGCAGAGCACGATATTGTGTTTCTCACCGATTTGCTCGGCGGCACGCCGTTTCGCGTAGCATCGACGCTCGCCATGCAACGGCCGGGGAGCGAAGTGATCACCGGGACCAACCTGCAGCTGCTGCTGGAGATGGTGCTGGAGCGCGACGGATTAAGCAGCGAAGCGTTTCGTCTGCAGGCGCTGGAGTGCGGGCACCGCGGCCTGACGAGCCTCGTAGACGAACTGGGACGTTGTCGCGAGGAAGCCCCTGCCGAGGAAGGGATATGAGGCAGCTGCTGCGCGCGAGGCGGGTGCTTACCGAACAGGGCTGGCTGGATGACCACCAGCTACGCATTGAAAACGGCGTGATTGCGGCTATTGAGCCTGTCCCGGCGGGCGTGACGTCGCGCGATGCGGAACTGCTCTGCCCGGCGTATATCGATACGCACGTCCATGGCGGCGCGGGCGTGGACGTGATGGATGATGCGCCTGACGTGCTGGATATTCTCGCGATGCATAAAGCGCGCGAAGGCGTGGGCGCCTTTTTACCCACCACCGTTACCGCGCCGCTGGAGGCTATCCACGGCGCGCTCGCGCGAATCGCCCGTCGCTGTCAGTCGGGCGGCCCCGGCGCGCAGATCCTGGGCAGCTACCTGGAAGGACCGTACTTTACGCCGCAGAACAAAGGGGCGCATCCGCCTGACCTGTTCCGGGAACTGGATGTCGCCGAGCTGGACGGCCTGATTGACGTTTCACTGAGCACGTTACGGGTGGTGGCGCTGGCGCCGGAAAAACCTGGCGCGTTGCTGGCGATTCGCCATCTTAAACAGCGCGGAATACGCGTGATGCTGGGCCACAGCGCCGCTACGTTCGATCAAACCCTCGCCGCGTTTGACGCGGGTGCCGATGGGCTGGTGCACTGCTATAACGGCATGACGGGACTGCACCACAGGGAACCCGGCATGGTCGGCGCAGGGCTGACGGACAAACGGGCGTGGCTGGAGCTGATTGCCGACGGCCACCATGTCCATCCGGGAGCCATGCGGTTATGCCGTTGCTGCGCAAAAGAACGCCTGGTGCTGATCACCGATGCCATGCAGGCAGCCGGTATGCCGGATGGTCGGTATACGCTCTGTGGTGAAGCGGTCACGATGCAAAACGGCGTGGTTCGAACCAGCTCCGGCGGGCTGGCCGGGAGCACGCTCTCGCTGGATGCCGCTGTACGCAATATGGTGGAACATACAGGTATCTCTGCCGAAGACGCCATTCATATGGCCTCGCTGCATCCCGCCCGCCTGCTGGGTATGGATAACCAACTCGGTTCGTTAGCGCCGGGTAAACGCGCGAATCTCAATGCGTTGAACGGGGGTTTACACCTCCAGCAGATCTGGATTCAGGGCCAGGCTCTCCCCCTTTAGCCCTTTCATTGTGTCTCCTTTTAGCTTTACGGCCTGAAACCGTAAGGCCTTTCTTTTCCTTTCCTTTAATCTGCCTCTTCCTTTCACGATCACACTTTTCGTTTTATTTCTTTTCTTTCGTTGAAGTTTCGATTTCTTTTCTATAGATTTTATTCAACTGCTAAAGTGAACAAGTGAAACGAAACGAAAGATAGCGACACGATTGCCAGCGTCTGATGTGGAATTCACACGACTAAGGACTGAGTTATGCCACAAACTACCACCGCCGCAACCGGCACCTGGACCGAGGAAGAGATCCGCCAGCAGCCTGCCAGCTGGATCCGCTCGCTCAACAATATCGATAGCCTGCGTTCTTCGATCGACAGCTTCCTGACGCCGCTGCTGCGCAAGCACGATCTGCGGATCGTCCTGACCGGCGCGGGCACGTCCGCGTTTATCGGCGATATCATTGCGCCATGGCTTGCGAGCCACACCGGGAAAACTATCTCCGCCGTCCCGACCACTGACCTGGTCACAAACCCGATGGATTACTTCAGCCCTGCGCATCCGCTGCTGCTGGTTTCGTTTGCCCGATCCGGCAACAGTCCGGAAAGCGTCGCAGCCGTTGAGCTGGCCAATCAGTTCGTACCGGAGTGCTACCACCTGTCGATCACCTGTAACGAGGCCGGAAGCCTGTACCAGACCGCCGTCGACAGCGATAACGCTTATGCCCTGCTGATGCCTGCCGAAACGCACGATCGCGGGTTCGCGATGACCAGCAGCATCACCACCATGATGGCGAGTTGTCTGGCCGTATTCGCCCCGGAAACGATCAACAGTCAAACCTTCCGCGACGTGGCCGATCGCTGTCAGGCGATCCTCTCCTCGCTCGGCGATTTCAGCCACGGCGTCTTTGGCAGCGAACCGTGGAAACGCGTCGTGTATCTGGGAAGCGGTGGTCTGCAGGGCGCGGCACGCGAATCGGCGCTGAAGGTGCTGGAGCTGACGGCGGGCAAGCTGGCGGCATTCTACGACTCCCCCACCGGTTTCCGTCACGGGCCGAAGTCGCTGGTGGATAACGAAACGCTGGTGGTGGTGTTCATCTCCAGCCATCCGTATACGCGCCAGTACGATCTGGATCTGCTGGCCGAGCTGCGCCGCGATCGCCAGGCCCTGCGCGTCGTCGCCATCGCCGCTGAAAACGATCCGGCCATTGAAGCGGGGCCGCATATTCTCCTGCCGCCTTCCCGTCCGTTTAGCGATATGGAACAGGCGTTCTGCTTCCTGATGTATGCGCAGGTCTTTGCCCTTACCCAGTCGCTCAGCGTAGGCAATACGCCCGATACGCCATCCGCCAGCGGGACGGTCAACCGCGTGGTGCAGGGCGTTGTTATTCATCCGTGGCAGGCTTAAGAGGAACTGATTATGAGTATTATCTCGACCAAATATCTTCTCCAGGACGCGCAGACAAAAGGCTATGCCGTTCCGGCGTTCAACATCCACAACGCGGAGACGATCCAGGCGATCTTAGAAGTGTGCAGCGAAATGCGATCGCCAGTGATCCTCGCGGGCACGCCGGGAACCTTTAAGCATATTGCGCTGGAAGAGATTTACGCCCTGTGCAGCGCCTACTCCCTCACCTACGACATGCCGCTGGCGCTGCACCTCGATCACCACGAATCGCTGGACGATATTCGCCGCAAGGTCAACGCGGGCGTGCGCAGCGCGATGATCGACGGCAGCCACTATCCGTTTGAACAGAACGTGAAGCTGGTGAAGTCGGTGGTCGATTTCTGCCACCTCAACGACTGCAGCGTCGAAGCCGAACTGGGCCGCCTGGGCGGTGTGGAAGATGACATGAGTGTTGATGCGGAAAGCGCGTTTCTCACCGATCCACAGGAAGCGAAACGCTTTGTCGAACTGACCGGCGTCGACAGCCTTGCCGTCGCCATCGGCACCGCTCACGGCCTGTATACCAAGCGCCCAAAAATCGACTTCCAGCGGCTGGCCGAGATCCGTGAAGTCGTCACCGTGCCGCTGGTGCTGCACGGCGCGAGCGATGTGCCGGATGAGGATGTGCGTCGCACCATCGAACTGGGCGTGTGCAAAGTTAACGTGGCAACCGAGCTGAAAATCGCCTTCTCTGACGCGGTGAAAGCCTGGTTTGCCGACAACCCGCAGGGCAACGATCCGCGCTTCTATATGCGGGTCGGCATGGACGCCATGAAAGAGGTGGTCAGAAGCAAAATCACCGTTTGCGGCTCCGCAAACCGGCTGCTGCTTCCAGCGGAAGCCTGATCCCATCGCGCATTACGTCAGTACTTAAAAATAACTATAAGCCTCGCAAATATGAAGGCGCGTCCTTAAGCCGGACAGCGCCTTCCATTATCCTAAAAATCCGAGGAGTCCCTACATGACACAGGAAAAGTCGTTTAAATCGAAAGCGTGGGAATTTTTCCAAAGCCTGGGAAAGACCTTTATGTTCCCGGTCTCCCTGCTGGCCTTCATGGGGTTGCTGCTGGGGATCGGTAGCTCCGTCACCAGCCCTTCCACCATTAAAAGCTTTCCCTTTCTGGGCGGCGAGTTAACGCAGCTGACCTTTGGCTTTATCGCCATGGTGGGCGGCTTCGCCTTTACGTATCTGCCGCTGATGTTCGCCATGGCGATCCCGATGGGCCTCGCGAAACGCAACAAGGCCGTGGGCGCTTTTGCCGGGTTCGTTGGCTACATGCTGATGAACATGAGTATCAACTACTACCTGACCGCCACCCACCAGCTTGCCGATGCCGCGACCATGAGACAGGTGGGACAATCGATCGTGCTGGGGATCCAGACCCTGGAGATGGGCGTGCTGGGCGGCATCGTGGTGGGGGTGATTACCTATTTCCTGCACGAGCGTTTTCAGGACACGGTCCTCCACGACGCCTTTGCCTTCTTTAGCGGCATCCGTTTTGTACCGATTATCACCGCCCTTACCCTTTCACTGGTCGGGCTGTTCATTCCCCTGCTGTGGGAATACGTGGCGCTGGGGATTGCCGGGATTGGCCATATTATCCAGAGCACCAGCGTTTTCGGCCCCTTCCTTTACGGCGTGGGCGTGCTGCTGCTTAAACCCTTCGGCCTGCACCACATTCTGCTGGCGATGGTGCGCTTCACGCCAGCAGGCGGGATTGAGATGGTCAACGGCCATGAAGTGGCCGGCGCGCTGAATATCTTCTACGCCGAGCTGAAAGCCGGACTGCCGTTTAGCCCGCACGTTACCGCGTTTCTGTCACAAGGGTTTATGCCGACCTTTATCTTTGGCTTACCTGCCGTGGCCTACGCCATCTACCGCACCGCGCGTCCGGAAAACCGCCCGGTGATTAAGGGACTGCTGCTTTCCGGCGTGCTGGTGTCCGTCGTTACCGGTATTTCAGAGCCGATTGAGTTCCTGTTCCTGTTTATCGCGCCTGCGCTTTACGCCTTCCATATCGTGATGTCGGGCCTGGCGCTGATGGTGATGGCCCTGCTTGGGGTGACCATCGGCAACACCGACGGTGGGATTCTGGATCTGCTGATCTTTGGCGTGATGCAGGGGATGTCGACCAAATGGTATCTGCTGTTCCCGGTCGGTATCGCCTGGTTTGCTATCTACTTCGTCGTCTTCCGCTGGTACATCCTCAAACACGATATCAAGACGCCGGGACGTGAAGTGGATGTACAGGCTGCACAGCAGGCCGTCGAAGCCAACACCCGCGCGCGTGGAAAATCGAAATACGATCATGGGCTTATCCTGCAGGCGCTCGGTGGCAAAGAGAACATCGAGTCGCTCGACAACTGCATCACCCGCTTGCGTCTGGTGGTGAAAGAGATGGGCCTTATCGATCAGCAGGCGCTGAAAGCAGCGGGCGCCCTGTCGGTGGTGGTGCTGGATGCTCACAGCGTACAGGTGATCATCGGCCCGCAGGTGCAGAGCGTCAAAACCGGCATTGAAGCCTTAATTTAACAGGGGGTCGTTGTGTTTGATTTCGACAAAATCATCGAGCGTAAAAGCGATAAGTGCCGTAAATGGGACCATGCGTTTGTCTGCTCACGCTTTGGTGATGTTCCGGAGGGGTTTATTCCGCTGTGGATCGCAGATATGGATTTCACCTCACCGCCCGCCGTTATTGAAGGCTTCCAGCGCATCGTGGAGCACGGCACCTTTGGCTATACGTGGTGTTTCGACGAATTCTACGACGCGACGATCGCCTTTCAGCGCACGCGTCATCAGGTTGAGGTAGACAGGTCGTGGATCACGCTGACCTACGGCACCGTGTCCACCCTGCACTACACGGTTCAGGCGTTCTGCCAGCCTGGCGACAGCGTGATGATGAACACCCCAGTCTACGACCCGTTTGCAATGGCGGCACAGCGCCAGGGCGTTAAGGTCCTCGTTAACCCGCTTCGCGTGGAGGAAAACCGCTATCAGCTGGATTTTCATCTGATTGAAGATCAGCTCAAAACCCACCGTCCAAAACTGTGGTTCTTCTGCTCGCCGCATAACCCCTCGGGCCGAATCTGGCGCGCAGATGAGATACGGCAGGTGTCCGATCTCTGTAAACGCTACGGCACGATTCTGGTGGTCGATGAGGTTCACGCCGAGCACATTCTGGACGGTACATTCGTCAGCTGTCTGACTTCGGGCTGTGCCGCGCAGGACAACCTGATCGTGCTGACGTCCCCCAATAAAGCCTTCAACCTGGGCGGGCTGAAAACGTCTTATTCGATGATCCCGGACGATTCGCTGCGCCAGCGCTTCCGCCAGCAGCTTGAGAAGAACTCGATTACTTCCCCCAATATGTTCGGCGTATGGGGGATTATCCTCGCCTATCAACACGGTCTGCCGTGGCTCGACGCGCTGAACGGGTATCTGCAAGGCAACGCGCGCTACCTTGCAGACGCGATTCAGACCCACTTCCCGGCGTGGAAGATGATGAACCCGGAATCGTCGTATCTGGCCTGGATAGACGTGAGCGCCGACGAGCGCAGCGCCACCCAGTTAACCCAACATTTTGCCCGGCAGGCGGGCGTGGTCATTGAAGACGGCAGCCACTACGTGCAAAACGGCGAAAACTACCTGCGGATTAACTTCGGCACCCAGCGCTACTGGCTGGAGCAGTCCATTACCCGAATGCTGAAGCATTACTGATAAGGATCTAAACCCGATGAAAAAAGTGCTCACTCTTTCGCTGCTGGCTCTCTCTGTTTCTCATGGCGCGGCGGCCGCCAACTACGCGCTCAATAACGACAATATTGCCCTTTCGTTTGATGATGCAAACGCAACGGTAGTAGTGAAGGACAGCAAGGCTAACCATCCGCTCACGCCCCAGGAGCTGTTCTTTCTAACGCTGCCGGATGAGACAAAAATCCACGCCGCTGATTTCTCCATCAAGCATGTCGAAAAGCGGGACAACGCGATTGTCATCGACTTTACGCGCCCGGATTTTAACGTAACGGTGAAGCTGAATCTGGTGAAGGATAAGTATGCCAGTATCGATTACACCCTCGCGGCTGTTGGTCAGCCGCGAGACGTGGCGAAAATCACCTTCTTCCCGACAAAAAAGCAGTCTCAGGCACCGTATGTTGACGGTGCCATTAACAGTTCGCCGATCGTGGCTGATTCGTTCTTTATTCTGCCGGATAAACCGATCGTGAATACTTACGCCTATGAAGCGACGACCAACCTCAACGTCGAGCTGAAAACCCCCATTCAGCCTGAAACGCCGGTCAGCTACACGATGTATTTCGGCACCTTCCCGGAAACCAGCCAACTGCGCCGCAGCGTGAACCAGTTCATCGATGCCGTGCGCCCCCGTCCGTATAAGCCTTACCTGCACTACAACAGCTGGATGGACATCGGCTTCTTTACACCTTACTCCGAGCAGGATGTGCTGGGGCGGATGGACGAGTGGAATAAGGAATTTATCACCGGACGCGGCGTGGCGCTGGACGCGTTCCTGCTGGACGACGGCTGGGACGACCTTACCGGGCGCTGGCTGTTTGGCCCGGCATTCAGCAACGGTTTTGGCAAGGTACGGGAAAAAGCCGACAGCCTGCACAGCTCGGTCGGGCTGTGGCTCTCACCGTGGGGAGGCTACAACAAGCCCCGCGACATTCGCGTCTCGCATGCAAAAGAGTATGGATTCGAAACCGTCGACGGGAAGCTGGCGCTGTCAGGGCCGAACTACTTTAAGAACTTCAATGAGCAGATCGTTAAGCTGATCAAAAACGAACACATTACCTCGTTCAAACTTGATGGGATGGGAAACGCCAATTCGCATATTAAGGGCAGTCCGTTCGCCTCGGATTTTGACGCCTCTATCGCCCTGCTGCATAACATGCGCAGCGCTAACCCAAACCTGTTTATCAACCTGACCACCGGGACCAACGCCAGCCCGTCCTGGCTGTTCTACGCTGATTCGATCTGGCGCCAGGGGGACGACATCAACCTGTACGGCCCCGGCACGCCGGTGCAGCAGTGGATGACCTACCGCGATGCGGAAACGTACCGCTCGATTGTGCGCAAGGGCCCGCTGTTCCCGCTGAACTCCTTGATGTACCACGGGATCGTCAGCGCGGAGAATGCCTACTACGGTCTGGAGAAGGTACAAACGGACAGCGATTTTGCCGACCAGGTCTGGAGCTATTTCGCGACCGGTACGCAGCTGCAGGAGCTGTATATCACCCCGTCAATGCTGAATAAGGCGAAGTGGGACACCCTGGCGCAGGCCGCGAAATGGTCCCGGGAAAACGCCAGCGTGCTGGTGGACACCCACTGGATAGGCGGCGACCCAACGGCGCTGCAGGTTTACGGCTGGGCATCATGGAGCAAGGACAAAGCGATTCTCGGCTTGCGTAACCCGTCGGATAAGCCGCAAAGCTACTACCTGGATTTGACGAGAGATTTCGAAGTCCCGACAGGAAACGCGGCGCAGTTTAGTCTGAAGGCGGTGTATGGCCGTAATTCAACCGTACCGGAGGCGTACAAAAACGCCGTGGTGATTACGCTGCAACCGCTGGAAACGCTGGTGTTTGAGGCAATACCTGCTAGCTAAAAGACGCTTAAAGATCTGTAGGCCGGGTAAGGCGTAGCCGCCACCCGGCAAAAACGGGCAGGAGATGCCTTACTCCCCCTGCTGCTCCAGCGCATACTTATACAGCGCATTTTTCTTCACGCCGTGAATTTCTGCCGCCAGCGCAGCGGCTTTCTTCAGCGGCAGTTCCGCCTGCAGCAGCGCCAGCGTACGCAGCGCATCGGCTGGAAGCGCGTCTTCTTCCGCCTTGTGCCCTTCGACGATCAGCACCATTTCACCCTTGCGGCGGTTTTCGTCTTCCTTCACCCACGCCAGCAGTTCACCTACCGGTGCTCCGTGGATGGTTTCCCAGGTTTTGGTCAGCTCGCGCGCCAGCACCACGTAGCGGCCTTCCCCCCAGACGGTCACCATATCTTCCAGGCTCTCCAGCAGGCGGTGCGTGGATTCGTAGAAAATCAGGGTACGCGGTTCCGCTTCCAGGTCTTTTAAGACGTCGCGGCGGCCTTTGGATTTAGCGGGCAGGAAGCCTTCATAGCAGAAACGGTCAGACGGCAGACCTGCGGCGCTTAACGCAGCAATCGCGGCGCACGGTCCCGGCAGGGGTACCACGCGAATACCGGCTTCGCGACAGGTACGCACCAGGTGATAGCCCGGATCGTTGATCAGCGGCGTACCGGCATCGGAGACCAGGGCAATGTTTTGCCCCTCTTTCAGTTTGGCCACCAGCGTTTCGGCTTTTTGTTGCTCATTGTGATCGTGCAGAGCAAACAAACGGGCGTTAATCGCGAAATGTTGCAGCAGTAAGCCGGTATGGCGGGTGTCTTCAGCAGCAATTAAATCAACAGCTTGCAGTACGGTCAGCGCACGTTGGGTAATATCAGACAAATTCCCGATAGGAGTAGGTACAATATAAAGCTGGCCTTGAGAATTATCTGCCGTTTCGTGTTGTTTCATTGTTTCGTCCGTATTGCCGATTTAATATTGAGCATTGCGTAAAAAAAATCACTGGATACAGTATGGTACCGTTAACGTTTCTTCGAAAAAAAGCCGCGCGCAGCGTGCCGCTTCTGCTGGCAGCCCTGATCTTTGCAGGCTGTGGCACCCAGGCACCTGACCAGAGCACCGCCCATCTCCAGGGTTCTGCTCAGGCTGATTCTGGCTTTTATCTGCAACAAATGTCGCAGAGTTCAAATGATACCAAGACCAACTGGCAATTACTCGCCATTCGTGCACTGCTAAAAGAGGGTAAAACCCAGCGGGCAGCCGAACTGTTTAACCAGTTGCCAAAAGATCTTAACGACGCCCAGCGTCGTGAGCAGAGCCTGCTCTCTGCCGAGCTGAAAGTTGCGCTGAAAGATTACGCCGCCGCGAAGAAGATCCTCGGTGATATCGACGTGAGCGCGCTGGATAAAAACCAGCAGGCGCGCTTCTGGCAGGCGGGCATTATCGCTGAGCAGGGACGCCCTTCCCTGACCTTGCTCCGTGCGCTCGTCGCGCAAGAGCCGCTGCTTGGCGGTGCTGATAAGCAGAAAAATATTGATGCCACCTGGCAAGCGCTGGCGTCGATGACGCAGGAACAGGCGCAGGCGCTGGTCATCAACGCGGATGAAAACGTCCTGCAGGGCTGGCTGGATCTGCAGCAGATGTGGTTTAACAACCGCAGCGATCCTAAGATGTTAAAAGCCGGCATTACGGACTGGCAGACGCGCTACCCGCAAAACCCGGGCGCGAAAATGCTGCCAACCCAGCTGGTGAACGTGCAGAACTTTAAGCCTGCCTCGACCAGCAAAATCGCCCTCCTTTTGCCACTCAACGGCCAGGCGGCGGTGTTTGGACGCACCATTCAGCAGGGCTTTGAAGCGGCGAAAAACGGCACGACGGCGGTCACCGGCAGCGCCGTTCCCGCACAGGCGGCCCAGGCGGCTAACGTGAATGAGGTTGTCAGCCCATCCGCCGCAGAGACCAGCGACCTGACCACGGCGCAAGCGCCAGCGCAGGGCACGATGCAAAACCCGGTGACGGCCCCGACGACGCCGCCAGCGACAGCAGCTCCGTCTACTACAGCACCTGTGACCCAGGCTCCGGCCGAGACGCAAGCGGCGCCAGCCGCTGCTCCAGTTCCTGCCACAACAGCAGAACAGCCTCAACAGCAGCCTGCACAGCCAACTGCTCAACCTGCCGCGCAGCCGCAGTCCGTGGCAACCACCAGCGCCAACCCGGGCGCTGAATTGAAAATCTACGATACCAGTTCGCAGCCGCTGGACCAGGTTCTGGCGCAGGTTCAACAGGATGGCGCGAGCATCGTTGTCGGACCGCTGCTGAAAAACAACGTGGAAGAGCTGATGAAGAGCAATACCACGCTGAACGTGCTGGCGCTCAACCAGCCAGAGCAGGTTCAGAACCGGGCCAATATCTGCTACTTCGCGCTCTCTCCGGAAGATGAAGCCCGCGATGCGGCGCGTCATATTCACGAACAGGGTAAGCAGGCACCGCTGTTGCTCATCCCACGCAGCGCGCTGGGCGATCGCGTGGCCAATGCCTTTGCCGATGAGTGGCAGAAGCTGGGCGGCGGCGTGGTACTGCATCAGAAATTCGGTTCCGTCTCTGAACTGCGCGCGGGCGTCAACGGCGGGGCGGGTATCGCGCTTAACGGTAGCCCGGTTACCGCGAGCCTGCCACAGCAGCAGGGCGTGACGATTGGCGGCCTGACGATCCCTGCACCGCCAACCGACGCGCAGATTAGCGGTGGCGGTAAAGTGGATGCGGCCTATATCGTTGCCACACCGCAGGAGATCGCCTTTATCAAACCGATGATTGCAATGCGTAACGGCAGCCAGAGCGGCGCAACGCTCTACGCCAGCTCCCGTAGCGCACAGGGCACCGCAGGTCCAGATTTCCGTCTGGAAATGGACGGTCTGCAGTACAGCGAAATCCCGATGCTGGCCGGCAGCAATCCATCCCTGATGCAGCAGGCGCTGAGCGCGGTGCGTAACGATTACTCTCTGGCGCGTCTGTATGCGATGGGGGTTGATGCGTGGGCGCTGGCGAACCACTTTACCCAGATGCGTCAGATGCCGGGCTTCGAGCTTAACGGCAACACCGGCGATCTGACCGCCACTCAGGATTGTGTGATTAACAGGAAGTTATCATGGCTCAAATACCAGCAGGGGCAGATCGTCCCGGCCAGTTAAGCCGTAAACAGACCGGCGATGCGTGGGAGTTAAAGGCGCGTCGCTGGCTTGAAGGCAAAGGACTGCATTTCATCGCCGCCAACGTCCGCGGGCGTGGCGGCGAAATCGACCTGATCATGAAAGACGGTCAGGTCATCGTGTTTGTAGAAGTGCGCTTTCGACAGTCCTCCCGTTTTGGCGGTGCTGCCGCCAGCGTGACGCTCGCCAAACAACATAAATTATTACAGACTGCCCACTTGTGGCTTGCCCGCCATAATGGGAGTTTTGATACTGTGGATTGCCGGTTCGATGTGATAGCCTTCACCGGAAATGAGATCGAATGGCTTAAAAACGCTTTTGGCGAAGACGCATAATTAAGATTTAAAAGGGATAACGTGCTCGAAAGAATTAAAGTGTGCTTCACAGAAAGCATCCAGACTCAGATTGCCGCGGCGGAAGCCCTTCCGGATGCTATCTCGCGTGCCGCAATGACGCTGGTGCAATCCCTGCTAAACGGCAACAAAATCCTCTGTTGTGGCAACGGCACGTCAGCCGCCAACGCACAGCATTTTGCTGCCAGCATGATCAATCGTTTTGAAACAGAACGCCCGAGTTTACCTGCCATTGCACTTAACACCGATAATGTGGTCTTAACGGCGATTGCTAACGATCGTCTGCATGACGAAATTTACGCAAAGCAGGTGCGAGCTCTGGGTCATGCCGGAGATGTGCTGCTGGCCATCTCCACGCGCGGCAATAGCCGGGATATTGTCAAAGCCGTTGAAGCCGCCGTCACCCGCGACATGACTATCGTGGCCTTAACCGGCTATGACGGGGGTGAGCTGGCGGGTCTGCTTGGGCCGCAGGATGTGGAAATCCGCATTCCTTCTCACCGGAGCGCACGTATTCAGGAAATGCATATGCTCACGGTGAACTGCTTATGTGACTTGATCGATAACACGCTTTTCCCTCACCAGGATGATTAAGGAGTTCTTATGAAGGCTTTATCGACCCTCGCAGTCCTTATGTCTGCATTACTGCTTCAGGGATGTATCGCTGCGGCCGTTGTGGGTACCGCCGCAGTAGGCACCAAAGCGGCAACCGATCCGCGCTCTGTGGGGACACAGGTGGATGACGGTACGCTGGAGCTGCGCGTCAACAGTGCGCTGTCGAAAGACGAACAGATCAAAAAAGAGGCGCGTATCAACGTGACGGCTTACCAGGGCAAAGTGCTGCTGGCAGGCCAGGCGCCGAATATGGAACTCGCCTCGCGTGCGAAACAGATTGCGATGGGCGTTGAAGGGACCACAGAGGTGTTTAACGAAGTGCGTCAAGGCAAGCCAATTGGCCTGGGTGATGCTTCTTCCGATACCTGGATCACCACCAAAGTGCGTTCCCAGCTGCTGGGTTCGGACCAGGTGAAATCCTCCAACGTGAAGGTGACGACGGAAAACGGTGAAGTGTTCCTGCTGGGTCTGGTGACCGACCGTGAAGGGAAAGCGGCGGCCGATATCGCCAGCCGGGTGAGCGGCGTGAAGCACGTCACCACCGCGTTTACTTACATTAAATAAAAAAATCCCCTCAAGTGAGGGGATTTTTTTGTAGGCCCGGTAAGCGTAGCGCCACCGGGCGTTTTTCACAGAAGCGCAATACTTCCCACCATCATCCCACTCAACGCCACCAGCCCCGCGGTCAGCCAAAGCGCTTTCGCCGGGAATGACTTACGCAGCATAATCAGCGACGGCAGACTGATGGCAGGCAGCGTGATGAGCAACGCCAGCGCCGGTGCGGTGCCCATGCCGGCCAGCATCATGGTCTGAACAATAGGAATTTCTGCGGCGGTAGGGATCACAAACAGGCAGCCTGCAACGGCCATCGCAATGACCCACAACAGCGTGTTGTCGATAGCGCCATCCGCATGCGGGAAGAGCCAGACGCGCGCCGCGCCGAGAACCAGTACCGCCAGGATATAGACCGGGATGGTGCTCCAGAAAAGCTGCCATAGCGCCCTGCCCCAGCGGGCAAAGAACCCGCCCTGCGGCTCGCTGACGTCCAGCTCAACAGACGCGGACTCTGGCATCTTATCCTTCACCAGATTTTGCACCAGCGTCGCCACCACCAGCACGGTCAGCAGTCCGGCCACCAGACGAATGAACGCGAAATGCCAGCCCAGGACAAAGCCCATAAACACCAGCGTCGCCGGATTGAGCAGCGGGTTGCCCATCCAGAACGCCAGTGCGCCGCCCATTGATACGCGCTGGCGGCGCATGCCTGCCGCCACGGGTGCAGCACAGCAGGAGCACATCATGCCCGGCAGGGAGAAAATCGTCCCCAGCAGCGTCCCCTGAAAGCGCGGCTGCCCGAGGGTTTTCACCAGCCAGTTGCGCGGGATCAGCACCTGAATCAGTGAGCCCAGGATCACGCCCAGGACGGCAGCCTTCCAGACGGCAAGGAAGTAGACCATGGCATAGTCCCACGCCGCCTGAAGCGGGCTGGCATCCGCCTGAGCGAGAATAGATTTACCGATGCTGTGCGTTTCGGCGGCGGTGAAGGCTTTGCCGTAGTACGGCTGCCATTTCACGTACCAGAGGCCAATAATGACCACGAGAAAGAAGAGTGCGGGCTTCCACCATTGAACAGGTGTTGCCGCCTGAGATGAAGACTGACCAGTCATAGCATTCCCCGGAGAGTATGAGTAATTAGCCGGGGGAGTTTACGCCTCGCCCTGCGCGATTTCACGCAGTTTTGCCGAAGGGATAATGTTTACGCCCGCTTTTGACGGGGCCAGTCCCTCTTTTAACATCGCCCGCGCGACATCCCGCGCCTCGATGGCTTTCCAGTTGCCGGGAAGGATCCGAAACAGCGGGGCCAGGATCGACTCGTTAAAGCGACGCTCGTCGCGGTGGCCGATCAGCATCGAGGGGCGCACAATCGTCAGCTGCTCCCATTTCTGCGCAATCAGTGCATCCTCCATCTTGCCCTTCACCTTGTTGTAGAAGAAAGGCGATCCGGCACTGGCGCCCAGCGCGCTGACCACCAGAAAATGTCTGGCCCCCAGCTTTTTCGCCGTAAGCGCGGTGTCCACCACCAGCGTATAGTCGGCGTGGATAAATGCCTCTTTGCTCCCCGCCTCCCGCCGCGTGGTACCCAGACAGCAAAACGCGATATCAATGGGATCCTGCACCTGCGCCAGCGCATCCGTCAGTTGAGGATCGTGCGGATTAAAGACGCCGGAGATGTCCGCCAGCGGTCGACGCGTCGGGGCGGCGATGTAGTTCACGCGGCGATCCTGAATCAGCAGCCGCAGCAGATGATCGCCCACTAGCCCGGTAGCCCCGGTAATCAGTACCTGACTCATCGTATCCCCTTTACAGAATTGTCCGTTTGCGAACTCAGCGTCGTCGACCACACTTAGAAGTCTGTTACAGGTAAGTATTTACCACAAGCGGAGAAAAATCAGTCTGAAGCCAAAACAACGGAGGAAGCATGGGCAAGAAAATCGCAGTCTTGATTACCGACGAGTTTGAAGATTCAGAATTCACCTCTCCTGCAGAGGCGTTCCGCAAGGCGGGACATGAGGTCATCACCATCGAGAAAGAAGTGGGCAAAACGGTGACAGGTCATAAGGGCGAGGCGACCGTAACCATTGATGAGACCATCGATAACGTTAGCCCCTCCGATTTTGACGCCCTGCTGTTACCCGGCGGCCATTCACCGGATTCCCTGCGCGGAGACGAGCGCTTCGTGACTTTCACCCGGGACTTTGTCTCTACCGGCAAACCGGTCTTTGCCATCTGTCACGGCCCGCAGTTGCTCATCAGCGCGGAGGTTGTCCGCGGGCGTAAGCTCACGGCGGTGAAACCGATCGTTATCGATCTGAAAAACGCGGGGGCCGAGTTTTACGATCAGGAGGTGGTCAACGACAAAGACCAGCTGATCACCAGCCGGACCCCGGACGATCTTCCGGCGTTTAACCGCGAAGCGCTACGCCTGCTCGGCGCGTAGCCAGTGCAGCTTCTTGCCAAAGCCCAGGGTGTTGTCGGTAAATTTCAGCTCATCGAGGCGGATTTCCCACACCGGGGCTTTTAGCGCAGCGGCAACCGGAAAGCGGCGCGTGTACTGCTTACGACGCGCGTCGCTCTCTTCTCCGTCCAGACGACGGATTTCCCCTTTAAACTGTACTCCACGGATCAGCGCGACCGTTTTCGGCTGGCCATTCACCGTGCCCGCGACCTTCGCCTGCTGGCCGGTCATCTGCGCATGACGCGTTTTGTCTTCACTCATGACATAAAACGCGACGCGCTCCGGATCGTAGTAGTAAAACGCGTTTGCGCACCACATCTCACCCTCGCTGTAGACGCACCAGGTGACGACGTGCTGCTTCGCCAGCCAGCGGTTGATGGCTGCCAGTGTTTCCATTTTCGTTCTCTCTCATGCTATGGTGCGTTCACCTTAACATACTGAATCTGTTTACCGTGTGCTGGTTTCTCTATCTCGTCCGAACCGCTGATAACGCACTCTACACCGGAATAACCACCGATGTGGCGCGGCGTTTTTTACAACATCAAACGGGGAAAGGGGCAAAAGCGCTGCGAGGGAAAGGGGAATTACAGCTCGCCTTTTCGGCGCCCGTCGGTGACCGATCGCTGGCGCTCAGGCTGGAATACCGCATCAAACAGCTGACGAAGCGCCAGAAAGAGCGCCTCGTGACCGGAGACGGCTCCTTTGAGGCGCTACGCGAGAGCCTGATTAAAAGCGATTGAAATGGTCGTGGTACTCGACCAGGCCATTGACGCCGTTGAGCGCGTCGTCCGCCAGACGGTGCACCTGGAATGCGGATTCCGTACCCGGCCAGCGGCAGCGCAGATCGTAATGCGCGGCCTGCTCGAAGCCTAAACGGCCATAGAACGCCGGATCGCCCAGCGCAACAACGGCCGCATAACCGAACTCATTGAGCGAATCCAGCCCTTCATAGACCAGCTGACGCGCCAGCCCCTGCCCGCGATAATTTTCATCCACCGCCAGCGGCGCCATACCGACCCACTGCAGCTCTTCGCCCTGAACGGTGACCGGACTGAAGGCAACATAGCCCACCACCTGACCTTCGTCATCGGTGGCGACCAGCCCCAGCGTAATCAGACCGTCTTCGCGGAGATCGTGGACCAGCTGGGCTTCGGCATCGCTCGCGAAAGCACGGCGCAGCAGCGCATCGATCCCCGGCGCATCAATCCCTATTTCGACTCGAATCAGCATGGCTCACCTACTGAAGTGTGTTTACTGTCCGGCGGGGCTTTCAGCCCGGCCTCAACGAAATCTGCCATTTGCATCAACATCACGCGCAGCGCTTTCGGCATCTGCTCCAGCTCAATGGCATCCATTAAATTCTTCACGTACAGGCCCAGCTCCGTGTCGCCTTCAATCACCAGACGGCGCTGGAAGAAGAGCGTATCCGGATCCTGTTTACGCGCGGCGATCATCAGCAGATCGCTGGCGTTGGCGCTAAAGCTCACGTCCGCCTCGGCGGTTTCGCGGACGATCAGCTGGTCATTCTCAACGGAGGTAAACCAGCGCAGCCCGATGTCACGCACCTCAATGCTCAACCAGCGGCCTTCCAGGAATTCCAGCTCGCCATCCTGCAGCGCCTGGCGGAACTGCCAGCTCAGGACCTGCTCCAGCACCTGACGTTTAAGCGCGAACGGCGCCAGCTTGACCGGCACGCTCAGCATTGATGGGCCAAATTGTACGAGACGTGAACGCAGTTTATCCAGCACGAGCTTTACTCCCTGATATCTATAGTCCTGCTATTTTGCCATATCCGACGCACAACATAGCGGCGTAAATCAACAAACCGTCGTCCGGACAACCTCATTATTGGTGCCATCAATACGCCATTAGCTGCCTTAAATCAAAAATTGTCGCGTATGGGTTAATTAAAATCCCAGCTCGTTAACATTTTTGCGATCGACAACATCAGGATAAATTATGGAGCTGCTCTGCCCTGCCGGAAACCTTCCGGCGCTTAAGGCGGCCATCGAAAATGGGGCCGATGCGGTCTATATCGGGCTGAAAGATGACACCAATGCCCGCCATTTTGCTGGCCTCAACTTTACGGAGAAAAAGCTTCAGGAAGCCGTTAACTTCGTTCACCAGCACCGCCGCAAGCTGCATATCGCCATCAATACCTTTGCTCATCCTGACGGGTACGCCCGCTGGCAGCGCGCGGTGGATATGGCGGCACAACTGGGTGCCGATGCGCTGATTCTGGCCGACCTCGCCATGCTTGAGTATGCGGCAGAACGCTATCCCCATATTGAGCGCCACGTCTCTGTTCAGGCATCTGCCACCAACGAAGAGGCCGTGCGTTTTTATCACCGAAACTTTGACGTGGCCCGCGTGGTGCTGCCGCGCGTGCTTTCTATCCATCAGGTTAAGCAACTCGCACGCGTCACGCCAGTGCCGCTGGAAGTTTTTGCCTTTGGCAGCCTGTGCATTATGGCCGAAGGCCGTTGCTATCTTTCCTCGTATCTGACCGGTGAGTCGCCAAATACCGTCGGGGCCTGCTCCCCTGCCCGCTTTGTCCGCTGGCAGCAAACGCCGCAGGGGCTGGAATCCCGCCTGAATGAGGTGCTGATCGACCGCTATCAGGACGGTGAAAACGCCGGTTATCCCACCCTGTGTAAAGGCCGCTATCTGGTCGACGGCGAGCGTTACCATGCCCTGGAAGAGCCCACCAGCCTTAACACGCTGGAGCTGCTGCCGGAGCTGCTGGCGGCCAATATTGCCTCGGTGAAAATCGAAGGTCGCCAGCGCAGCCCGGCGTACGTGAGCCAGGTGGCGAAAGTGTGGCGTCAGGCCATCGACCGCTGCCTGGCGGACCCGCAGAACTACGCGCCGCAGCAGGCCTGGATGGAAACGCTCGGATCGATGTCCGAAGGCACGCAAACCACGCTGGGCGCGTATCACCGTAAATGGCAGTGAGAAAATCATGAAATATTCATTAGGGCCGGTGCTTTACTACTGGCCAAAAGAGACGCTGGAAGATTTTTACCAGCAGGCCGCCACCAGCAGCGCCGATGTGATTTACCTCGGCGAAGCGGTGTGCAGCAAACGCCGGGCGACGAAAGTGGGCGACTGGCTGGAGATGGCGAAAAGCCTGGCGGGAAGCGGCAAACAGGTGGTGCTTTCCACGCTCGCGCTGGTGCAGGCCTCTTCTGAACTGGGCGAGTTGAAACGCTACGTTGAGAACGGCGAGTTCCTGCTGGAAGCGAGCGATCTCGGCGTGGTGAACATGTGTGCCGAGCGCAAGCTGCCGTTTGTCGCGGGTCATGCCCTGAACTGCTACAACGCGGTGACCCTGCGCCTGCTGCTCAAACAGGGGATGACGCGCTGGTGCATGCCGGTGGAACTCTCCCGCGACTGGCTGGCAAACCTGCTCACGCAGTGTCAAGAGCTGGGCATTCGCAACAAGTTTGAAGTGGAAGTGCTGAGCTACGGGCATCTGCCGCTGGCCTATTCCGCCCGCTGCTTTACCGCACGCTCGGAAGATCGTCCGAAAGACGAGTGCGAAACCTGCTGCATTAAGTATCCGAACGGGCGCAGCATGCTGTCGCAGGAGAATCAGCAGGTGTTTGTTCTCAACGGTATTCAGACCATGAGCGGCTATGTCTATAACCTGGGCAACGAGCTGGCGTCGATGGACGGGCTGGTCGATATGGTGCGCCTGTCACCGCTGGATACCGGCGTGTTCGCGATGCTGGACGCCTTCCGCGCTAACGAAAACGGCGCTGCTCCGCTGCCGCTGACGGCAAACAGCGACTGTAACGGCTACTGGAAGCGTCTGGCCGGGCTGGAACTTCAGGCCTAAAAAAGGCTCACTTTGTTAACAACGGTTATCATTTTTTAATGCAGTATTAAAGATTCACCGTCGACAAAGTGAGCTGTTATGACTGACAAAACCCTTCCGTTTTCGGTGCTGGATCTGGCGCCGATCCCACAAGGCGCCTCGGCAAGAGAAGCCTTTTCGCACTCTCTGGATCTGGCTCAGCTGGCCGAAAAGCGTGGCTATCACCGCTACTGGCTGGCCGAACACCACAACATGGTGGGCATTGCCAGCGCCGCCACCTCGGTACTGATTGGTTATCTGGCGGCAAATACCACCACGCTGCACCTGGGCTCCGGCGGCGTGATGCTGCCGAACCACGCCCCGCTGGTGATCGCCGAGCAGTTCGGCACGCTGAATACCCTCTATCCGGGCCGTATTGATTTAGGGATTGGCCGTGCACCGGGCAGCGACCAGCCGACTATGCGCGCCCTGCGTCGCCATATGAGCGGCGATATTGATAACTTCCCACGCGACGTGGCCGAACTGGTGGACTGGTTCGACGCGCGTGACCCGAACCCGCACGTGCGCCCGGTACCGGGTTACGGCGAGAAGATCCCGGTATGGCTGTTGGGCTCAAGCCTCTACAGCGCACAGCTCGCCGCACAGCTGGGGCTACCGTTTGCGTTTGCCTCCCATTTCGCGCCGGATATGCTGCATCAGGCGCTGCATCTTTACCGTACGCACTTCAAACCGTCGGAGCGTCTGGAGAAACCGTACGCGATGGTGTGTATCAACATCATTGCTGCCGACAGCAATCGCGACGCGGAATTCCTGTTCACCTCCATGCAGCAGGCGTTTATGAAGCTGCGTCGCGGGGAGACGGGCCAGCTTCCGCCGCCGGTGGAGAATATGCATCAGCTGTGGTCAGCTTCAGAGCGGTATGGCGTTCAGCAGGCGCTGAGCATGTCGCTGGTAGGCGATAAAGCGAAAGTGCGTCACGGGCTGGAGGCGGTGCTGCGTGAAACGCAGGCGGATGAAATTATGGTTAACGGCCAGATTTTCGATCACCAGGCGCGTTTGCACTCGTTTGAGCTAGCCATGCAGGTGAAAGAGGAGTTGGTGGGGTAGTTTTTTGCCGGATGGCGGCTGCGCCTTATCCGGCCTACGCGATCCCTGTAGGCCCGGTAAGCGTAGCGCCACCGGGCTTTGCATTTACTGATAGACAGGCAACAGATTAAAACTCGACAGCACGTGTACCAGGGCATTGCCCGCGCCGAACACCAGGATCAGCGCAATCATCGGCTTACCGCCCCAGACGCGGAATTTCGGGCTACCGAAGCGTTTACGTGATTTACGTGCCAACAGCGCCGGCACAATCGCCGCCCAGATGGTTGCCGCCAGTCCGGCATAGCCGATGGCGTACAGGAAGCCATTCGGCCACAGCAGGCCGCCCACAATCGGCGGCAGGAAGGTCAGCAGCGCGGTTTTGAAGCGCCCCATCGCAGAATCATCAAAGCCGAACAGATCCGCCAGGTAGTCAAACAGGCCCAGCGTCACGCCGAGGAAAGAGCTCGTCACCGCAAAGTTAGAGAAGATAACCAGCAGCAGATCCAGGCTGCGGCTGTTCAGCACGCCGCTCAGCGCCTGCACCAGCACGTCAATGTTACCGCCCTTCTGCGCAATACCGATAAATTCCGGGCGCGGGATGTTGCCCATCGTTCCGAGCAGCCAGATGACATACAGCGCCAGCGCCAGCAGCGTGCCGTAGACCAGACACTTCACAATGGTGCGCGGATCTTTGCCGTAGTACTTCATCAGGCTCGGCACGTTGCCGTGGTAGCCGAACGATGCCAGACAGAATGGCAGCGTCATCAGCAAGTACGGCGTATAGGAGGTATTCACTTCGGCAACGTTAAACAGCGTGGCGGGCGTCACGTGCCCCAGCAGGCTGCCGAAGGTCAGGAAGAAGGTGATGACCTTCGCGCCCAGTACGATTGCCGTCATCCGGCTTACCGCTTTGGTACTCATCCAGACGATAAACGCCACGCCCAGCGCAAAACACAGCCCGGCCAGACGCGCCGGAACGTTCAGCGACATCTCAGAGAAGGTGTGATGCAGAATCGAACCGCTCGCCGAAATATATGCGTAGGTCAGGATATAGAGCACAAAGGCAATGGACAAACCGTTCACCAGGTTCCAGCCTTTGCCCAGCAGGTCTTTGGTGATGGTGTCGAAGCTCGCGCCAATGCGGTAGTTCAGGTTGGCTTCGAGGATCATCAGCCCGGAATGAAGCATACAGAACCAGGTAAAGACCAGCGCGGCCAGCGACCAGAAGAACCACGCACCGGACATGACCACGGGCAGGGAGAACATCCCGGCACCTATAATGGTTCCGCCGATGATCACCACGCCGCCAAGCAGCGAAGGTGACGTTTGGGTGGTGGTTAGTGTCGCCATACAGCCTTTTCTCCAGTCAATCATGCGGTTCTGCATTTTAATGTGACGCACTGTACCAGTACAAGAGTACAAAGGGAATAAAAAAAGCCCCGATAGCATGTATCGGGGCTGTATATTTTACTTTACGTCAGAAGCGTAAGGCTTACGCGTCACCGAAACGACGACGGCTGGTGCCTTCTTCACGACGTGGACCACGGCTTTCGCGGCGCTCGCCGGAGAAACGACGGCCTTCACCACCGCGACCTTCGCTGCGGCCGCCTTCACGACGCTCGCCGCCGAAACCGCGACCACCGCCACGACGTTCGCCGCCACGGTCAGGACGTGGCTGTGCATCGCCCAGCAGCTGCATGTTCATCGGCTTGTTCAGGATGCGGGTACGCGTAAAGTGCTGCAGTACTTCACCCGGCATGCCTTTTGGCAGCTCGATGGTTGAGTGGGCTGCGAACAGCTTGATGTTACCGATGTAACGGCTGCTGATGTCGCCTTCGTTAGCGATCGCGCCAACGATGTGACGAACTTCAACGCCATCATCACGGCCCACTTCAATGCGGTACAGTTCCATATCGCCTGCGTCGCGACGTTCACGACGAGGACGGTCTTCACCACCACGCTCTGGACGGTCACCACGTGGGCCACGATCGTTACGGTCGCCACGACGTTCGAAGCGGTCGTCACGGTCACGGAATTCACGCTTAGGACGCATCGGTGCATCTGGTGGCACGATCAGGCTACGTTCGCCCTGAGCCATTTTCAGCAGTGCTGCAGCCAGGGTTTCCATATCCAGCTCTTCGCCTTCAGCAACAGGCTGAATCTGCGACAGCAGCGCACGGTACTGATCCAGATCGCTGCTTTCCAGCTGCTGCTGTACTTTGGCGGCGAATTTTTCCAGACGGCGTTTGCCCAGCAGCTCTGCGTTTGGCAGGTCCGCTTCTGGAATGGTCAGCTTCATGGTGCGTTCGATGTTGCGCAGCAGACGACGCTCGCGGTTCTCAACGAACAGCAGCGCACGGCCAGCACGACCCGCACGACCGGTACGGCCGATACGGTGAACGTAAGACTCGGAATCCATCGGGATGTCGTAGTTAACAACCAAGCTGATACGCTCAACGTCAAGACCACGTGCTGCCACGTCGGTTGCAATCAGGATATCCAGACGACCGTCTTTCAGACGCTCCAGAGTCTGCTCACGCAGGGCCTGGTTCATGTCACCGTTCAGCGCTGCGCTGTTGTAGCCGCTACGCTCCAGGGCTTCAGCCACTTCCAGGGTCGCGTTTTTGGTACGAACGAAGATAATCGCCGCATCAAAATCTTCCGCTTCCAGGAAACGTACCAGCGCTTCGTTTTTACGCATGCCGTACACAGACCAGTAGCTCTGGCTAATGTCCGGGCGAGTGGTTACGCTGGACTGAATACGCACTTCCTGCGGCTCTTTCATGAAGCGGCGGGTAATGCGACGGATAGCTTCCGGCATGGTTGCAGAGAACAGCGCGGTCTGATGACCGTCCGGGATCTGCGCCATAATGGTTTCAACGTCTTCGATGAAGCCCATACGCAGCATTTCATCTGCTTCATCCAGTACCAGACCGCTCAGTTTAGAGAGGTCCAGGGTACCGCGCTTCAGGTGATCCAGCAGACGGCCCGGCGTACCGACAACAATCTGTGGGCCCTGGCGCAGGGCGCGTAACTGCACGTCATAACGCTGGCCGCCGTACAGGGCAACCACGTTTACGCCGCGCATATGTTTAGAGAATTCCGTCATGGCTTCTGCAACCTGAACAGCCAGTTCACGGGTTGGAGCCAGAACGAGGATCTGCGGTGCACGCAGGTCCGGATCAATGTTGTTCAGCAGCGGCAGCGAGAACGCTGCAGTTTTACCGCTACCAGTCTGGGCCATGCCCAGCACGTCACGACCAGAAAGCAGGTGTGGGATACACTCAGCCTGGATCGGAGATGGTTTTTCGTAACCCAGATCGTTAAGGGCTTCAAGGATAGGAGCCTTCAGGCCCAGATCTGCAAAAGTGGTTTCGAATTCAGCCATGTAGTACGAGTGCCTCAATGTCAATGGCGGCCAGTCTACTTAGCTCATCGTGAAAATGATTAGCAATTTTCATTGAAAAGTGTGAACCGGCTCAAAGTAGGTGTATTGACGAACAACAACGCCCTCACCAGTTAAGGTGATGGCAATCAAAAGATTACGGGCTGATGTTTATGTCGTCAGCTATTGCTGGTCCGATTCTGCCAGGTCGTCTTGCTCCTGGCCCAAGAGCGATAATTCCAACAATGCATAACGGTGCTCAACGAAGTTGTGTACGTTGTTAGCAACCGCTAATTTGAACAGTGCCGTAGCGCTGTCCTTATCCCCCAGACTTAGGTAGTACTTACCTAAATAGAAGTTGGTTTCACTGAGATGCTCAGCGAGCGAGGTGTTATCCGTTGCGTCCGCCTTGAGGCGTTCCATCAGCGTTGCTTCGCTAATGTTGCCCAGGTAGAACTCGACAATGTTCCATCCCCACTGTTCCTTGTCCGATTTATCGAAGCGCTGTTTCAGTGCCTCTTTTGCCTGCTTCTCATCGAGCTTCCGCTCAACGATGTAAAGCCACAGGCTACGGAAAGGATCATTAGGATCGTCTTGATAAAACGCCAGCAGATCATCTTGCGCTAACTTGTCACGACCGCCGTAATACAATGCGATACCGCGATTCAAGTGCGCGTAGTTGTAAGTTGGATCAAGCTCAAGTACAGAATCAAACGCTTCATAGGCAGCATCAAAATTGCCTGCCTGCGTTAAATAAATGCCTAAGTAATTGAATACTTCAGGCATATCAGGTCGGATAGCCAGCGCTTGTGAAAAATCATTTCGCGCCAATGCCCTCAGACCGAGACTATCATACAACACTCCGCGCTCATATAAAAGCTGTGCGCGTTCGTCATCGGTTAAAGCCCGACTGGCAAGTATTTGTTCCATGCGTGCCAGGATCACTTCCTGCTGCAAAGTCGGTTGCAATGGCACTGCGAGGACTTCGCTCTTACGCCAGGCAGAGTTGCTGCATCCTGCCAGCGTTAAAGCTGTCGCAACGAAACACCAGCGCAAAAAAGGCTTCATTTCCCACTCCCGAAGACAACTATTGGATGAACGTCCTGTCCCCCGGCGGCTTAACAAGGCGTCCTGCCTGATAATAGGCCCTCCGCAAAGCGGAGGGCAAATGGCAACTTACTCGCCTTGCTGTTCTGCGGCCTGTGCTTCTGGCGCAGCAGCTGGCTGAGACTGCTCGGTTGCTTCTTTAATGCTCAGACGGATACGGCCCTGGCGATCAACTTCCAGAACTTTAACCGGTACTTCCTGACCCATCTGCAGGTAATCGGTCACTTTCTCAACGCGCTTGTCAGCGATCTGAGAGATGTGAACCAGACCTTCTTTACCGCCACCGATGGCAACGAACGCGCCAAAGTCAACGATACGGGTCACTTTACCTGCATAGACGCGGCCCACTTCGATTTCTGCAG
The DNA here is from genome assembly GCF_001742765.1 of Enterobacter sp. ku-bf2. Taxonomy (NCBI): domain Bacteria; kingdom Pseudomonadati; phylum Pseudomonadota; class Gammaproteobacteria; order Enterobacterales; family Enterobacteriaceae; genus Enterobacter; species Enterobacter sp. ku-bf2. Next base: position 121,568 of record NZ_MDVW01000012.1, on the reverse strand, counting down.
TGATTTCTTCGATGCGACGGATCGCGAATTTCGCTTTCTCGCCGTCGGTTGCTGCGATCTTCACAGTACCGTCATCTTCGATTTCGATGGTGGTGCCAGTCTCTTCGGTCAGCGCACGGATTACGGAACCGCCCTTACCGATAACATCTTTGATCTTGTCTGGATTGATCTTGATGGTGTGAATACGCGGTGCGAATTCAGAGATATCACCGCGTGGCGCGTTGATAGCCTGTTCCATCACGCCCAGGATGTGCAGACGCGCACCTTTAGCCTGGTTCAGAGCAACCTGCATGATCTCTTTGGTGATACCTTCAATTTTGATATCCATCTGCAGCGCAGAGATACCGTCGCGGGAACCCGCCACTTTGAAGTCCATATCGCCCAGGTGGTCTTCGTCGCCCAGAATGTCAGACAGAACAACATAGTTGTCGCCTTCTTTCACCAGGCCCATTGCGATACCCGCAACGGCGGCTTTGATTGGCACGCCTGCATCCATCAGCGCCAGAGAGGCACCACACACGGAAGCCATAGAAGAAGAACCGTTGGATTCGGTGATTTCAGACACCACACGTACGGTGTACGGGAATTTGTCTGCTTCTGGCATGACTGCCAGCACGCCGCGCTTCGCCAGACGACCGTGACCAATTTCACGACGCTTCGGCGAGCCAACCATACCGGTTTCGCCTACGGAGTACGGAGGGAAGTTGTAGTGGAACAGGAAGCTGTCAGTACGCTCGCCCATCAGTTCGTCGATGATCTGTGCGTCACGTGCCGTACCCAGGGTCGCGGTAACCAGCGCCTGCGTTTCGCCACGGGTGAACAGCGCGGAACCGTGAGTACGTGGCAGCACACCAGTACGCACATCCAGACCACGGATCATGTCTTTTTCACGGCCATCGATACGCGGCTCGCCTGCCAGAACGCGGCTACGAACAACGTTTTTCTCGATAGCGTGCAGAATTTCGCTCAGCTCGTTAGCATCCAGCGTTTCGTCTTCAGCAACCAGCGTTGCGATAGTTTCAGACTTGATCACGTCAACCTGAGCGTAACGCTCCTGTTTGTCAGTGATGCGGTACGCATCGCTCAGACGAGATTCTGCCAGAGCTGCAACGCGTGCATTCAGCGCGTCGTTTGCTGCTTCTGGCTGCCAGTCCCAACGTGGCTTACCGGCTTCTTTCACCAGATCGTTGATGTTCTGGATAACAACCTGCTGCTGGTCATGGCCAAAGACCACAGCACCCAGCATCTGGTCTTCGCTCAGCAGTTCAGCTTCGGATTCAACCATCAGCACAGCGGCTTCAGTACCCGCAACCACCAGGTCCAGCTTACTTTCTTTCAGCTCTTCCTGAGTTGGGTTCAGTACGTACTGGTCGTTGATGTAACCGACGCGCGCGGCACCGATTGGGCCATTGAATGGAATACCAGACAGTGACAGGGCAGCGGACGCACCGATCATCGCCACGATGTCCGGGTTAACCTGTGGGTTAACGGAAACAACGGTCGCGATAACCTGTACTTCGTTAACGAAGCCTTCCGGGAACAGCGGACGAACCGGGCGGTCAATCAGACGCGCGATCAGGGTTTCGCCTTCGCTTGGACGGCCTTCACGACGGAAGAAGCCACCCGGGATTTTACCGGCAGCGTAGGTACGCTCCTGGTAGTTAACGGTCAGCGGGAAGAAGTCCTGACCTGGTTTAGCTTTTTTCTGGCCAACAACGGTAACGAATACCGCGGTGTCATCCATGCTTACCATAACGGCAGCAGTAGCCTGACGTGCCATCATGCCGGTTTCCAGCGTGACGGTATGTTGACCATACTGGAATTTACGAACGATCGGATTCAGCAAAGTTCTGTCCTTTCTTAAATGTTTGACAGCACACCACCGGTGTGCTGTCGATTTGACCCGACCTTCTTCGCATCCTCGCGACTAATGACAACCAACACCCCCCTGGGTGAAGCCTCTCATTAGCCGCGCGAACCTCTGCAATGAAGATCATTTATAGCAACAATACAATAGTTTCCAGTGAATTGCTGCCGTCTGCTTGAAAAAAGGGGCCATCAGGCCCCCTTTTCTGAAACTCGCAAGAATTAGCGACGCAGACCCAGACGCTCGATCAGCGCGGTGTAGCGTGCAACATCTTTACGTTTCAGGTAGTCGAGCAGTTTACGACGCTGAGAAACCATACGCAGCAGACCACGACGGCTGTGGTGATCTTTTTTGTGCTCTGCAAAGTGACCCTGCAGGTGGTTAATCTGTGCAGTCAGCAGTGCAACCTGAACTTCGGTAGAACCGCTGTCGTTAGTACCACGACCAAACTCAGAAACGATTTTAGCTTTAGCTTCAACGCTTAGAGACATTTTCAAACTCCAAAGTATAAAGAATGTAAGGATGCCGATCTCTAATTCAGCAATCCCATGTACGCCCCGCAGATTGTTAAACAATTTACCAGGCGTTAAGCGGCGATATTCTACTCGTCTCCCCTGCTTATCGCAAGGTGAGCCGTTATCACCGTCACGCGTCGACCGGATATTCGACGACCAGACGACGCGGCGCAACGCGCCCTTCGCCATCCATTTCGCCCATCCCGATGAATTTCCCTTCGTCACCTTCGGTCACGCGCACCAGGCCTTCCAGCGGCGCTTCCGCCGTACGAACCGGGTTGCCGTTCTTAAAGTAAACGGACGATGTTAAAGGAAGATTAACAACCGGGAAGTCCGCAGCCGGACTGTCCATCGGCATCAGCAGCGGATCCAGCAAATCTGCCGGCGCGATCCCCTGCGCTTCCGCCTGTTCAACCAGCTCGCGCAAATGTTCCAGGGTCACCATCCGCTCCACCGGATACTTGCTCACTGCCAGACGACGCAGGTAAATCACATGCGCGCCGCAGCCCAGCTTTTCACCGAGGTCGTCGATGATGGTGCGAATATAGGTCCCTTTCGAACAGTGCACTTCCAGCTCCAGCTCATCGCCTTCGTGGCGAATAAAGAGTAGCTCATACACGGTAATCGGACGGGCTTCACGCGGGACCTCAATGCCCTGGCGCGCATATTCGTAGAGTTTTTTCCCCTGATACTTCAGCGCCGAATACATCGACGGTACCTGCATCGTATCCCCACGGAAGCTCTCCAGCGCCGCATCAAGCTGCTCCGCGCTGAACGTCACCGGACGCTCCTCCACGACCTGACCATCCGCGTCGGAGGTATCCGTGCGCTGGCCCAGCTTAGCGATAACGCGGTAACGCTTATCGGAGTCGAGCAGGTACTGGGAAAATTTTGTCGCCTCTCCCAGACAGACCGGCAGCATGCCGGTTGCCAGCGGGTCGAGCGCGCCAGTGTGGCCCGCACGGTTGGCGTTATAAATACGCTTAACTTTCTGCAGCACGTCGTTGCTGGAAGCGCCCTGGGGTTTATCCAGCAGCAGCACACCATGCACGTCGCGACCACGACGACGAGGACGACTCATCAGTCCTCCTTGCTGTCGTCCGCCGGGTTAACACGACGCTCATCGTCATGTTTAACCACGCTGGTCACCAGGTTGGACATACGCATACCTTCGACCAGCGAGTTGTCGTAGAAGAAGGTCAGTTCAGGCACGATACGCAGGCGCATCGCCTTGCCGAGCAGAGAGCGGATGAAACCAGACGCTTCCTGCAGCGCTTTGATGCCGTTTTTCACTGCGGCTTCGTCCTGATCGTTCAGGAAGGTGACGAACACTTTGGCATAGGCCAGGTCACGGGACATTTCCACACCGGAAACGGTGGTCATCATGCCAACGCGTGGGTCTTTAATTTCACGTTGCAGAATGAGTGCGATCTCTTTCTGCATTTCCTGCGCTACGCGCTGAGGGCGACCAAATTCTTTCGCCATAATAAATTCTCCAGACAAAAAAGGGGCTAAAGCCCCTTTTTGAAATTATTGCCGGGTGGCGCGAGGCGATCCCGGCTTACAATCGGTAATTAAGCGATGGTACGCTGAATTTCGATGATCTCGAACACTTCGATCATATCGCCAACGCGAACGTCGTTGTAGTTCTTCACGCCGATACCACATTCCATGCCGTTACGGACTTCGTTAACGTCATCTTTGAAGCGGCGCAGGGATTCCAGCTCGCCTTCGTAGATAACCACGTTGTCACGCAGTACGCGGATTGGGTTGTGACGCTTGATGTTACCTTCGGTAACCATACAGCCCGCGATCGCACCGAATTTCGGTGATTTGAACACGTCACGTACTTCAGCCAGACCGATGATCTGCTGTTTCAGCTCAGGAGACAGCATGCCGCTCATTGCTGCTTTCACTTCGTCGATCAGGTTATAGATGACGGAGTAGTAACGCAGATCCAGACTTTCGGATTCAATCACTTTACGCGCAGACGCATCCGCACGAACGTTGAAGCCAACCAGGATAGCGTTGGACGCAGCAGCCAGGGTTGCGTCGGTTTCGGTGATACCACCTACGCCAGAACCGATGATCTTCACTTTCACTTCGTCGGTAGACAGTTTCAGCAAGGAGTCGGAGATCGCTTCCACAGAGCCCTGAACGTCGGCTTTCAGCACAATGTTCACTTCGTGAACTTCGCCCTCGGTCATGTTGGCAAACATGTTCTCGAGTTTAGATTTCTGCTGACGAGCCAGTTTAACTTCACGGAATTTGCCCTGACGATACAGTGCCACTTCACGCGCTTTCTTCTCGTCACGCACAACGGTCACTTCGTCACCGGCAGCCGGAACACCGGACAGACCCAGGATTTCCACTGGAATGGACGGACCCGCTTCCAGCACTTCCTGACCCAGTTCGTTACGCATCGCACGAACGCGACCGTATTCGAAACCGCACAGAACGATATCGCCTTTATGCAGCGTACCTTCACGAACCAGAACGGTAGCAACCGGGCCACGTCCTTTATCCAGGAAGGATTCGATAACCGCACCGCTCGCCATACCGTTACGGATGGCTTTCAGCTCCAGAACTTCGGCCTGCAGCAGGATCGCGTCCAGCAGTTCGTCGATACCGGTACCCGCTTTCGCAGACACGTGTACGAACTGGCTTTCGCCGCCCCACTCTTCCGGCAGGATACCGTACTGGGAAAGTTCGTTTTTAACACGATCGGGATCCGCTTCTGGCTTATCGATCTTGTTCACGGCAACCACAACCGGCACACCGGCTGCTTTCGCGTGCTGGATAGCTTCGATGGTCTGGGGCATGACGCCGTCGTCCGCCGCAACAACCAGAACAACGATATCCGTCGCCTGAGCACCACGAGCACGCATAGAGGTAAACGCGGCGTGGCCCGGGGTATCCAGGAAGGTGATCATACCGTTGTCAGTTTCTACGTGGTATGCACCGATGTGCTGGGTAATACCACCCGCTTCGCCAGAGGCAACCTTGGTAGAGCGAATGTAGTCAAGCAGAGAGGTCTTACCGTGGTCAACGTGACCCATGATGGTCACTACCGGTGCGCGCGGTTCTGCCGCAGCACCTGTGTCACGGTCGCTCATTACTGCTTCTTCCAGCTCGTTTTCACGACGCAGGATAACTTTGTGACCCATCTCTTCCGCAACCAGCTGTGCAGTTTCCTGATCGATCACCTGGTTGATGGTTGCCATCGCGCCCAGCTTCATCATCGCTTTGATGACCTGAGAGCCTTTAACCGCCATCTTGTTCGCCAGTTCGCCAACGGTAATGGTTTCGCCGATCACAACGTCACGGTTAACGGCCTGAGCCGGCTTCTGGAAGCCCTGCTGCAGAGCGGAACCTTTACGCTTGCCGCCTTTACCACCGCGAACAGCCGCGCGTGCTTCTTCACGGTCAGCTTTGGATTCAGCGTGCTTGTTGCCTTTTTTCGCTGGACGCGCTGCTTTTGCATTACGACCACGGCCACGGCCGCCTTCTACTTCACGGTCGTTATCATCTTCAGCCTGACGTGCGTGCTGAGAAGTGGTCACGTGATAGTCGCTGGTGTCTTCAGACTGCTCAGCGGTATCAACACCGTTCTTCTCATTTTCTTCAGCCATACGACGCGCTTCTTCGGCGACGCGGCGAGCTTCTTCTTCCAGCTTACGGCGGGCTTCTTCTTCCGCTTTACGCTTCAGCTCGGCAGCTTCATTTTCACGGCGGGCTTTTTCAGCCTGGGCGGTTTTGGTCATTTCGTCTGTCTGTTGATTGCTCACTTTGTCTTTTTCCGCAGCGTCACGCTTCACTTTATCACTTGCGTCGCGTTTCGCTTTTTCTGCGGCCTCACGTTCAGCTTTTAATTCTGCTTCACGTTTGGCGGCTGCTTCCGCCTCACGCTGAGCTTGTTCTTCCGCTTCACGCTGTGCCTGCTCTTCCGCAGCAAGGCGTTCTGCCTCTTGCGGATCACGTTTTACAAAGGTGCGCGTCTTGCGGACTTCAATTTGTACCGATTTGCTTTTGCCACCGGTACCAGGGATGTTTAACGTGCTACGCGTTTTGCGCTGCAGCGTTAACTTGTCAGGCGTAGAGCCGTGTTCACGGTTCAGGTGCGTTAACAAGGTTTGTTTTTCTTGCGCGGTCACCGAGTCATCAGCGGACTTCGGGATCCCTGCATCAGCAAATTGCTGTACCAGGCGGTCCACGGAGGTCTGAATCTCAGCAGCCAGCGATTTTACAGTTACATCAGTCATGCTGTTCCTTCCTGCTACAGTTTATTACGCTTCGTCGCCGAACCAGCAAATATTACGTGCGGCCATGATGAGCTCGCCGGCTTTCTCGTCGGTTAAACCTTCGATATCAGCCAGGTCATCAACGCCTTGCTCAGCGAGATCTTCCAGCGTACAAACACCACGGGCAGCCAGCTTGAACGCAATCGCACGATCAAGACCTTCCAGATTCAGCAGGTCATCAGCCGGCTTCTTATCGCCAAGGCTTTCTTCCTGAGCCAGTGCCAGGGTGGTCAGTGCGTTTTTAGCGCGTTCACGCAGGGCTTCAACGGTTGGTTCATCCAGACCGTCAATTTCCAGCAGCTCTTTCATTGGCACATAGGCCAGTTCTTCCAGCGTAGAGAAACCTTCTTCAACCAGAACAGTGGCGAAGTCTTCGTCAATATCCAGGTATTTCGTGAAGGTATCGATCGCCGCATGGGCTTCAGCCTGATGCTTAGCCTGCAGGTCATCAACGGTCATGACGTTGAGTTCCCAGCCGCTCAGCTGTGACGCCAGGCGTACGTTCTGACCGTTACGGCCGATTGCCTGCGCCAGGTTGCCCGCTTCAACAGCGATATCCATGGTGTGTTTGTCTTCGTCAACAACGATAGACGCCACATCAGCCGGAGCCATTGCGTTGATCACGAACTGCGCCGGGTTGTCATCCCACAGAACGATATCAATACGTTCGCCGCCCAGCTCAGTAGAAACTGCCTGGACACGCGCACCGCGCATACCGACGCAAGCACCGACCGGGTCGATACGCTTGTCGTTGGTTTTCACCGCAATTTTCGCACGGGAGCCCGGATCGCGAGCCGCCGCTTTAATCTCAATAACTTCTTCACCGATTTCCGGTACTTCGATACGGAACAGTTCTACCAGCATTTCTGGTTTAGAACGGGTCACGAAGAGCTGTGCACCACGCGCTTCAGGGCGAACGGCGTACAGAACACCGCGAATACGGTCGCCTGGGCGGAAGTTTTCACGCGGCAGCATATCTTCACGCAGGATCACGGCTTCAGCGTTACCCGGCAATCCTTCGGATTTGATCTCCAGGGAGATGTTGTCGCGGTTCACTTTCTTCACCACGCCGGTGATGATTTCGCCTTCCTGATCGCGGAACTGATCGACAACCAGCGCGCGCTCGGCTTCGCGCACTTTCTGCACGATAACCTGTTTAGCGGTCTGGGTGGTGATACGGTCGAAGGTCACAGATTCAATCTGATCTTCAACGTAGTCACCCACGTTCAGACTTTCGTCTTCAAAACGGGCGGCTTCCAGCGTGATCTCTTTGGTCGGCTGGGTCACTTCTTCAACGATTACCCAACGACGGAATGTATCGAAGTCACCGCTTTTACGATCGATTTCTACGCGAACATCGATCTCTTGTTCGTATTTTTTCTTGGTTGCTGTAGCCAGTGCACTTTCCAGCGCTTCAAAAATCTTCTCACGCGGCAGTGATTTCTCGTTGGAGACGGCTTCAACAACAGCCAAAATTTCTTTGTTCATCGCGGGCTTTTCACCTCAATCCAGACTGTTAAAAGTGGGGAACCAGGTTCGCCTTCTGGATATTACTCAGCGCGAACACTTCATCTTTGCCTTCGACTGTCACCGTGATCATTTCACCATCAACGGCTTTGATAATTCCCTGCCATTTACGGCGGTTCTGTACGGCCATACGCAGAACGAGAGCCACTTCTTCACCGGTAAAGCGCACATAGTGCTCGGCCGTGAACATCGGGCGATCGAGGCCAGGTGAGGAAACTTCCAGGTTGTACGCAACGGTAATTGGGTCTTCAACATCAAGAACCGCACTCACCTGGTGGCTGACATCAGCACAATCATCAACATTGATGCCATCTTCACTATCAATATAGATGCGCAGCGTCGATGTACGGCCGCGAACGAATTCGATGCCGACCAGTTCGTAGCCCAGTGCTTCGACCGGTGCAGTAATCATCTCTGTTAATTTTTGCTCTAATGTGGACAAGCCCACCCCCAAGACATAAAAAAAGGGCGTAAAGCCCAGTTATTCTGTAGTCAGATAACAAAAAACCCCGATAAATCGGGGCTTTAGATAACTGAACCCTATAGCCACAACTGTGGCCTGGAGCACTTTCCTAAAGAATTTTTTCAAATCCAGCTACGAAGGCTCTAAGTCTTCACAGTATATTTGAAAAAGAACTTTATGGGAAAGTGGTTGCGGGGGCCGGATTTGAACCGACGACCTTCGGGTTATGAGCCCGACGAGCTACCAGGCTGCTCCACCCCGCGCCTGAAACGTGGCAAATTCTACGCGTTTTGGACAGAATTTGCAAATAATGCTGGGATTTGGTACCGAAGACGGGACGTAAAATCGGCGTTTAGTATATTGATAGTTGACCCCACCTGTCAAGGCGACTTCCGCCAGATCGATCAGACCAAAATTTTTACAAAAAACGCACGAGTCTCTTCCGGTCTTCGCCAAAAGATGATTAAATGAATACTCACTTATTTTGCATAAAAATGCACAAGAGAGCGAAAGCGGTCTCTAATCAGTCAATCAAGCAGGGTTTTATTCTATGACGACGATTCTCAAGCATCTTCCGGTAGGACAACGTATTGGCATCGCTTTCTCAGGTGGCCTGGATACCAGCGCTGCACTGCTGTGGATGCGCCAGAAGGGAGCGGTTCCGTATGCCTATACTGCGAACCTGGGTCAGCCGGATGAGGACGATTATGATGCCATTCCTCGTCGCGCGAAAGAGTATGGTGCTGAGAACGCGCGCCTGATTGACTGCCGTAAGCAACTGGTCGCGGAAGGTATCGCGGCGATTCAGTGTGGTGCATTCCATAACACCACCGGCGGCCTGACCTATTTCAACACCACTCCGCTGGGCCGTGCGGTGACCGGCACCATGCTGGTTGCCGCCATGAAAGAAGACGGCGTTAACATCTGGGGTGACGGCAGCACCTATAAAGGAAACGATATCGAACGTTTCTATCGTTATGGCCTGCTGACCAACGCCGAACTGCAGATTTACAAACCGTGGCTGGATACCGACTTCATCGACGAGCTGGGTGGTCGTCATGAAATGTCCGAGTTTATGATCGCCTGCGGTTTTGACTATAAGATGTCAGTCGAGAAAGCTTACTCCACCGACTCCAACATGCTGGGTGCGACGCACGAAGCGAAAGACCTGGAATTCCTGAACTCCAGCGTGAAGATCGTTAACCCAATCATGGGCGTGAAGTTCTGGGACGAGAACGTGAAGATCCCGGCAGAAGAAGTGACCGTTCGTTTCGAACGCGGTCATCCGGTTGCGCTGAACGGCAAAACCTTCTCTGACGATGTGGAGCTGATGCTGGAAGCAAACCGCATCGGCGGTCGTCATGGTCTGGGCATGAGCGATCAGATTGAAAACCGTATCATCGAAGCGAAAAGCCGTGGTATCTATGAAGCCCCGGGGATGGCGCTGCTGCACATCGCTTACGAGCGTCTGCTGACCGGCATTCACAACGAAGACACCATTGAGCAGTATCACTCTCACGGCCGTCAGCTGGGCAAACTGCTGTATCAGGGCCGCTGGTTCGATCCGCAGGCGCTGATGCTGCGTGATGCGCTGCAGCGTTGGGTGGCGAGTGCAATCACCGGTGAAGTAACCCTGGAACTGCGTCGCGGTAACGACTACTCCATTCTGAACACCGTGTCTGACAACCTGACCTATAAAGCAGAGCGTCTGACCATGGAGAAAGGTGAATCCGTGTTCTCACCGGACGATCGTATTGGCCAGCTGACCATGCGTAACCTGGACATCACCGATACTCGTGAGAAGCTGTTCAACTATGTTGAGAACGGTTTGCTGTCAGCCAGTTCAGGTAACGGCCTGCCGCAGGTTGAAAACCTGGAGCACAGCGATAAGAAATAATCGCTGATGTAGCATGCAAAAGGCGTCCTGGGGACGCCTTTTTTATTTGGCCTTTCGTAGGGCGGGTAAGCGCAGCGCCACCCGCCATTTTGCCCGGTGGCGCTGCGCTTACCGGGCCTACGAAAAACTACACATAATTTACAGACGAAAAAAAAGACGTCTTTCGACGTCTTTATTCTGGAATATTGGTACCGAGGATGGGACTCGAACCCACAAGCCCGTTAGGGCACTACCACCTCAAGGTAGCGTGTCTACCAATTCCACCACCTCGGTACAGAATACTTAGTGCGGGATATCGCTGGTTGGCTTAGCCGGTGCAGCTGGCTGAGTCTGCTCAGTTTTTGCTGGCGCGCTCAGGTTTTCCCACTCGCTTCCTTTGCTGGTCTTGTTGCTGTTGATATTGCCAAGCACCAGGCTGATGATGAAGAACAGCGTAGCCAGAATCGCCGTAGTGCGGGTCATGAAGTTCGCAGAACCACTTGAACCAAACAGCGTACCGGAAGCGCCTGCTCCGAAGGAGGCTCCCATATCAGCGCCTTTACCTTGCTGCAGCATAATCAGCGCTACGAGAGCGATGGCTACAATAAGGAAAACAACTAAAAGAGCTTCGTACATAATCAACCTGTTCCTTGCGGATTTGCCGCATACCAATGCTTCGACCAATTAGCAGGATTTTTGTTTCCCACTGAAGCGGGTGTGAATACTAACCAAAGCGAATCACCTTCGCAAGGGCATTTTCGACGCATTGTATCAACTGCGGAAAAAAACAGCAAAAAGCCATTAATTGCTTAAAACAAAGGCGGCAAACGCTGCCTTTTTAAACATTTAGCGTGCAAGATTATGCAGCTTTTACGGCATCCGCAATACGGTGCGCAAATTCGGTTACCTGCGCTTCGTCTTCGCCTTCCACCATTACGCGGATCAGCGGTTCGGTACCAGACTTACGCAGCAGCACGCGTCCACGGCTGCCGAGGGCCGCTTCAACGTCAGCCATCACCGCTTTCACGTTCTCATTTTCCAGCGGGTCGCCTTTGCCGGCAGTGAAACGTACGTTGACCAGAATCTGTGGGAACATTTTCATGCCGCTGCACAGATCGTGCAGGCTCATATGGTTGCGCGCCATCGCGGCAACCACCTGCAGCGCGGCCACAATACCGTCACCGGTGGTGGTTTTGTCGAGCAGGATCACGTGACCTGAGTTCTCCGCGCCGATACGCCAGCCCTTCTCCTGCAATTTTTCCAGCACATAGCGGTCACCCACTTTCGCGCGAACGAACGGAATACCGAGCTGTTTCAGCGCCAGTTCCAGGCCCATGTTACTCATCAGCGTCCCGACCGCACCGCCGCGCAGCTGACCCTGACGCAGACCTTCACGCGCAATAATGTAGAGGATCTGGTCGCCGTCGACCTTGTTACCTTCGTGATCAACCATGATCACGCGGTCACCGTCGCCGTCCAGCGCAATGCCCAGATCGGCTTTTTCTGCCAGAACGCGCGCCTGCAGGGCACGAACGTCCGTCGCACCGACCTGCTCGTTGATGTTCAGACCATCCGGCTCACAGCCAATGGCGATCACTTTCGCACCGAGCTCGCGGAAGACATTCGGGGCGATGTGGTAGGTCGCGCCATTTGCGCAGTCCACCACAATTTTGAGGTGCGCCAGGCTCAGCTCATTCGGGAAGGTGCCTTTACAGAATTCGATATAGCGACCCGCCGCATCAACGATACGGTTCGCTTTACCCAGCTCTGCGGAATCAACACAGGTGATCTCTTTTTCCATTTCAGCTTCAATGGCTTCTTCCACCTCATCCGGCAGCTTGGTGCCATCAATAGAAAAGAATTTAATGCCGTTGTCGTAGAACGGGTTATGAGAGGCCGAGATAACAATCCCCGCTTCCGCACGGAAGGTGCGCGTCAGATACGCGACCGCAGGCGTTGGCATTGGGCCTGTAAAAGAAGCGGACAGTCCAGCCGCCGCCAGACCCGCTTCCAGCGCGGATTCCAGCATATAGCCGGAAATACGGGTGTCTTTACCGATGATAATTTTACGTGAGCCATGACGCGCCAGAACCTTACCGGCAGCCCAGCCGAGCTTCAGGACAAAATCAGGGGTGATGGGAGCATCGCCTACGCGCCCGCGTATACCGTCGGTACCAAAATATTTACGATTACTCATAGCGTTTGTTTTCCTTCGCTGCCAGTGTGGCTTCCACCACACGCATGGCTTCTACTGTTTCTTTGACGTCATGGACACGAATGATGTGCGCACCCTGCATCGCCGCAATCACCGCGCAGGCCAGGCTGCCACTAAGGCGTTCGCTCGGGCCTACATTCAGCAACTGGCCAATCATCGATTTCCTCGACATCCCCACCAGCAGCGGCAGGCCAAAGTGATGAAATTCCGATAAGCGCGCAAGCAGCGCATAGTTGTGGGAGAGATTTTTACCGAAACCGAACCCCGGGTCGAGCAGCAATTTCTCTTTTGGGATACCTGCACGTTCACAGCGTTCGATATGCTCAATAAAGAAGCGGCTTACATCGGCAAAGACATCGTCATACTTCGGCGCGTCCTGCATGGTTTTCGGCTGCCCCTGCATATGCATCAGGCAAACCGGCAGCCCGGTTTCCGCAGCCGCCTCAATCGCCCCCGGTTCGGTAAGTGAACGAATATCATTGATAATGTGAGCGCCCACTCTCGCCACTTCACGGATCACTTCCGGTTTGGAGGTATCAACGGAGATCCACACTTCAAACCGCTGCGCGATAGCTTCAACGACCGGCACCACGCGCGCCAGCTCTTCTTCCACAGACACGTCCGCCGCACCGGGACGCGTCGATTCGCCGCCAACATCAATGATGGTGGCACCCGCATTGATCATTAAATTCGCGTGCTTAACCGCCTCGATAAGCGTGTTATGCGTGCCACCGTCAGAGAAGGAGTCAGGGGTAACATTCAGGATCCCCATCACATGGGGATGTGAAAGATCGAGATGCGAGTCCTGAGCGAATAATTTCATGGCGAAATCCCTGATATCTAAATGGTTAAACAGAAATGAAAAACCCCGGAGCAAGCTCCAGGGTTTGAGTTACAGACAAACGCTTCAACAGCAGTGACTTACTTATCGCCCAACTGTTCTGACATGGTGTTGCCCGGGTTTGGCGTACGCGGTTCATCAACCGGACGCGGCGCACGCGGGGTGCCATTGTTGTCAGAGTTATTGGAAGCGCCTGGGTCTTCCCAGCCTGCTGGCGGACGCACTTCGCGGCGCGCCATCAGGTCGTCAATCTGCGGTGCATCGATGGTCTCATATTTCATGAGCGCATCTTTCATGGAATGCAGAATGTCCATGTTGTCATTCAGGATCTGACGCGCGCGACCGTAGTTACGTTCAATCAGCGCTTTCACTTCCTGGTCGATGATACGAGCCGTTTCATCGGACATATGTTTCGCTTTTGCCACGGAGCGGCCCAGGAACACTTCGCCCTCTTCCTCTGCATAGAGCAGCGGACCGAGTTTGTCGGAGAAGCCCCACTGAGTCACCATGTTACGCGCCAGGTTTGTCGCCACTTTAATGTCGTTCGACGCACCGGTAGAAACATGTTCCGGACCGTAGATAATCTCTTCGGCCAGACGACCGCCGTACAGGGTTGAGATCTGGCTTTCCAGCTTCTGACGGCTGGCGCTGATCGCGTCGCCTTCAGGCAGGAAGAAGGTCACACCCAGCGCACGACCGCGCGGAATAATCGTCACTTTATGCACAGGATCGTGTTCCGGCACCAGACGACCAATAATCGCGTGACCGGCTTCGTGGTAAGCCGTGGACTCTTTCTGCGCTTCCGTCATCACCATGGAGCGACGTTCCGCACCCATCATGATCTTGTCTTTCGCTTTCTCGAACTCCACCATCGACACGACGCGCTTGTTACCACGAGCGGCAAACAGTGCAGCTTCGTTGACCAGGTTAGCGAGATCCGCACCGGAGAAGCCCGGAGTACCGCGCGCAATGATTGCCGCGTCGATGTCGGGTGCCAGCGGTACGCGACGCATGTGAACTTTCAGAATCTGTTCACGACCGCGAACATCCGGCAGACCGACAACAACCTGACGGTCGAAACGGCCTGGACGCAGCAGCGCCGGGTCAAGAACGTCCGGACGGTTAGTCGCCGCGATAACGATGATACCTTCGTTACCTTCGAAGCCGTCCATCTCAACCAGCATCTGGTTCAGCGTCTGTTCACGTTCATCGTGACCACCACCCAGGCCTGCGCCACGCTGGCGGCCTACGGCGTCGATTTCATCGATGAAGATAATGCACGGTGCTGCCTTCTTGGCCTGCTCGAACATGTCACGCACACGAGATGCACCAACACCCACGAACATTTCGACGAAGTCAGAACCTGAAATAGTAAAGAACGGCACCTTCGCTTCACCCGCTATGGCTTTCGCCAGCAGGGTTTTACCGGTACCCGGAGGGCCAACCATCAGCACGCCTTTCGGGATTTTACCGCCCAGTTTCTGGAAACGGCTCGGCTCACGCAGGTATTCAACCAGTTCACCGACCTCTTCTTTCGCTTCGTCACACCCGGCAACGTCCGCAAAAGTGGTCTTGATCTGATCTTCCGTCAACATACGCGCCTTGCTCTTACCGAACGACATGGCACCTTTGCCACCGCCGCCCTGCATCTGGCGCATAAAGAAGATCCAGACGCCGATAAGAAGCAGCATCGGGAACCAGGAAATGAAGATAGAAGCCAGCAGGCTTGGTTCTTCTGGCGGCTCACCTACCACCTTGACGTTTTTAGTCAGAAGGTTATCAAGCAGCTTAGGATCGTTCACCGGGATGTAAGTCGTGTAACGGTTACTATCTTTCTTGGTAACGTTGATCTCACGTCCGTTGATACGCGCTTCGCGAACCTGGTCCTGATTGACCTCCTGCAGGAAGGTAGAATAATCCACCTTGCGGCCATTCGACTCGCTGGGCCCAAAGCTCTGGAATACTGACATCAGCACAACGGCAATGACCAGCCAGAGTATTAGGTTTTTCGCCATGTCACTCAAGGGATTAACCTCATATTACAACTGTGTTAAAAACAGCGTCAGGATACTCTATATCCAGTTTCATTCAAACTTTCGTCTGAAATCTCCCGGTTATCATTTTCGCCCGGTCGCTACAATATACACTTCACGGGAACGGGCCCGGGAAGAGTCCGGCTTACGAACTTTGACCTTCGCAAACAGGGAGCGAATTTCCTTAAGATACTCCTCGAAACCTTCGCCCTGAAACACCTTCACAACAAAACTACCACCAGGCGCTAGTACATCACGACACATTTCTAACGCTAGCTCCACCAGATACATGGCGCGGGGGATATCCACCGCCGGTGTTCCGCACATATTTGGTGCCATATCTGACATGACAACCTGGACCTTACTGTCACCTACACGATCGAGTAACGCTTTCAGCACTAATTCATCACGAAAGTCGCCCTGAAGGAAGTCGACACCGACGATGGGATCCATTGGTAAAAGATCGCACGCGATGATTCGGCCCGTTCCGCCGATCTGCGTTACCGCATATTGGGACCATCCGCCAGGTGCCGCACCGAGGTCAACAACCGTCATCCCCGGCTTAAAAAGTTTGTCACTTTGCTGTATTTCATCAAGTTTAAACCAGGCACGGGAACGCAACCCCTTTTTCTGTGCCTGTTGAACATATTTATCGCTAAAGTGTTCCTGGAGCCAGCGGCTGGAGCTGGCAGAACGCTTTTTACCTGTCATTTAACATTTCCGTCCTGGTTCATCGTTGCTTGCCTGTGACGTAAATTTCTACGCAGCTATTTGGCGATATAAGGGAGATGGCGGTAGAATGAACCGTTTTCAATCCCAACGTAAGCAAAAATATACGATGAATCTGAGTACTAAACAAAAACAGCACCTTAAAGGTCTGGCACATCCGCTCAAGCCTGTAGTGATGCTTGGCAACAATGGTTTGACCGAAGGGGTGCTTGCCGAGATTGAACAAGCGCTGGAACACCACGAGCTGATCAAGGTGAAAATCGCCTCTGAAGACAGAGACACTAAAAACCTGATCGTGGAAGCCATCGTGCGCGAAACCGGCGCCTGTAATGTACAGGTCATCGGTAAAACGCTGGTGCTCTACCGCCCGTCTAAAGAGCGTAAAATCTCGCTGCCACGTTAAGGATATCCTGAATTAAACACATTTTCTGTGTGAAACGAGGGATTTCTGTCAGCAGGCGAGCAAAATGCCATGCTCCTTGAGTTGATAAAAGGCCGCTACGCGGCCTTTTTCTTTTCTTTACAATGTATCAACATCTTAGTAGAGAAGCGAATTACAGGTATTCAACCTTAATAATTTCGTATTCTACTTCACCGCCAGGGGTGCGGATGGTGACAACATCGTCCTGCTCTTTGCCAATCAGGCCGCGAGCAATCGGCGAGTTCACCGAAATCAGGTTCTGTTTGAAGTCAGCTTCATCATCACCCACGATGCGATAGGTCTGCTCTTCGTCGTTGTCCAGGTTCAGCACGGTAACGGTAGAACCAAAGATCACACGGCCATTATTCGGCATCTTAGTGATATCGATAACCTGTGCATTGGACAGCTTTGCTTCGATATCTTTAATACGCCCTTCACAGAAGCCCTGCTGCTCACGCGCGGCGTGGTATTCAGCATTCTCTTTCAGGTCGCCATGCTCGCGCGCATCCGCGATAGCGGCGATGATTTCAGGACGACGCACGGATTTCAGGAAATCCAGCTCTTCGCGCAGTTTTTCGGCACCACGTAAGGTCATCGGAATAGCTTGCATTTGTTATACCTCTTAAACATTCCTGTTGGGAGCAGTGTTCCCTGCTCCTGCCCCCCTTTAAGCGGGCAAGAAGCAAAAAGAAAACCGACCCGGGAGCGATGCCCCAGGTCAGCAGCAATTTTTCAATTTGATACGCATTTTACCGCGAAGTTCACTATGGGTCATCGTTTACTTTGCAGTGCCATGCACCGTAGTATGACGGTTTGTTTTCGGGTTGTTAGCGCGAGATTATGCGATTTTCCAGTTTTATCATCGGATTGACTACCAGTATAACGTTCACCGCTCAGGCCGCGAATGTTGATGAGTACATTAATCAGCTTCCCGCAGGCGCGAACCTCGCCCTGATGGTGCAGAAGGTTGGCGCACAGGCTCCCGAGATTGACTATCACAGTCAACAGATGGCGCTGCCTGCCAGTACCCAAAAGGTGATCACCGCCCTCGCCGCCCTGCTCCAGCTCGGGCCTGACTTCCGTTTTACGACCACTCTTGAAACCAAAGGTAACGTCGAGGGTGGCGAACTGAAAGGCGATCTTATCGCCCGTTTTGGCGGCGATCCGACCTTTAAACGCCAGGATATCCGCAATATGGTTGCGGTGCTGAAAAAAACCGGCGTGCAGAAAATTGACGGCAATGTGCTGATCGATACCTCCATCTTTGCCAGTCACGATAAAGCCCCGGGCTGGCCGTGGAACGACATGACGCAGTGCTTTAGCGCCCCGCCCGCCGCCGCGATTGTTGACCGCAACTGTTTCTCGGTTTCGCTTTACAGTGCGCCAAAGCCGGATGATTTAGCGTTTATCCGCATAGCGTCCTACTACCCGGTCACCATGTTTAGCCAGGTTCGCACGCTGGCCAAGGGCTCTCCTGATGCACAGTACTGCGAACTGGATGTGGTGCCAGGCGATCTTAACCGCTTCACGCTGACCGGCTGCCTGACACAGCGCGCCGATCCGCTGCCGCTGGCCTTTGCGATACAGGATGGCGCAAGCTATGCAGGCGCCATTCTGAAAGATGAGCTGAAACAAGCGGGAATAACCTATTCTGGTACCCTGCTTCGTCAGACGCAGGTCAACCAGCCCGGCACGGTCATCGCCAGCAAACAGTCTGCGCCGCTGCACGATTTACTGCGAATAATGCTGAAAAAGTCGGACAACATGATTGCCGATACGGTGTTCCGCATGATTGGTCACGCCCGTTTCGGCGTGCCGGGAACCTGGCGCGCGGGTTCAGACGCGGTTCGGCAGATCCTGCGCCAGCAGGCGGGGATCGATCTGGGTAATACCATCGCCGTCGATGGCTCCGGACTATCGCGCCATAATTTGATCTCTCCGGCCACGATGATGCAGGTGCTTCAGTACATTGCACAACATGACACTGAGCTAAACTTTATTTCAATGCTGCCGCTGGCCGGGCATGACGGTTCACTGCAGTACCGCGCAGGGCTTCACGCCGCGGGCGTGGATGGCAAAGTCTCCGCGAAAACAGGCTCACTGCAGGGGGTTTATAATCTTGCAGGCTTCATCACTACCGCCAGCGGACAGCGCATGGCATTCGTGCAGTATCTTTCCGGCTATGCCGTCGAACCGACCGACCAGCGCAATCGTCGTATTCCGCTGGTTCGCTTCGAAAGCAGGCTTTATAAGGACATCTACCAGAATAACTAGCGATGAAACTACTTATAGTTGAAGACGATCTGTTATTGCAGGAAGGGCTGGCGCTGGGGCTGGCCAATGAAGGGTATGCTCTCGACTGTGCAGGCACCGCAGCAGAGGCGGATGCCCTGATCCAGAGCGGCGAATACAGCCTGGTGATCCTCGATTTGGGCTTGCCGGATAAAGACGGCGCCACGCTGCTCAGCCAGTGGCGACGTCGCGGCATCGCCAACCCGGTATTGATCCTGACGGCACGTGATGCCATTGAAGACCGTATCACCGGCCTCGATGCAGGCGCAGACGATTACCTGGTGAAGCCTTTTGCGCTCGCGGAGCTGCAGGCTCGTGTACGAGCGTTGATTCGCCGCTATCAGGGCCATAGTGATAACTTACTGACCGACGGCGATATAACGCTGAATTTGCAAACCCAGCAGGTGCTGCGCCAGGATCAGGCCGTAGAGGTGACGCCAAAAGAGTTCGCCTTGCTTACGCGTCTGATTATGCGCAGCGGGCAAACGGTACACCGAGAAACGCTCCAGCAGGATATCTACTCCTGGCAGGACGATCCCGGGTCAAATACCCTTGAGGTCCATATTCATAACCTGCGGCGTAAGCTTGGCAAAGACAGGATCAAAACCGTTCGCGGCGTCGGCTACCGTCTGGAGAGCCAGAAATGAACAGCATGCGTCGGCGTTTGATGGTGCTGCTGGCGGTCATTCTGTTATTTTTCCAGCTGATAAGCGTCATCTGGCTGTGGCATGAAAGCCGTGAACAGATTGGTTTTCTGGTCAACGAAACGCTGTCAGCGAAAGCGCGCAATAATCACGTTGAGAAAGAGATCCGCGAAGCGATTGCCTCGCTGCTGGTCCCTTCCCTGGTGATGGTCGGTTTTACCCTGTTCTTCTCCTTCTGGGCCGTCACCTGGATAACCCGGCCGCTGAATAAGCTCCGCGACAGCCTCGCTAACCGCTCAGCCGATAACTTAACCCCGCTTCCTATGTATTCCGACATGGAAGAAATTGGCGCGGTGACGACCTCCCTGAACCAGCTGCTGGCCCGGCTGGATAGCACCATTCAACAGGAGCGTCTCTTCACCGCAGACGCCGCACACGAACTGAGAACGCCTCTGGCCGGTATCCGGCTCCATCTGGAGCTGATGTCGCAGTCAGGTGCGCCTCAGGCCGCCACGCTGGTTAGCCGTATCGATCAGCTCATGCATACCGTCGAACAGCTGCTGATGCTGGCCCGTGCCGGACAGGCAATGGCGAGCGGCCACTACGAAACCGTGAGCTGGACGGAAAATATCATCGAACCTCTCGGCCTTGGGCATGAAGCCAAAGAGCATACGGTGATTTGGCCCGCTAAAAGCGCGCTCACGGTTCAGGGAGACGCCGTTCTCCTGCGCCTGATGCTGCGCAACCTGCTGGAGAATGCCGGGCGCTACAGCCCGACAGGGACAACGATTACAGTGACATTAACCGAGGTCGACGGCGGGACGCAGATCAGCGTTATCGATCAGGGGCCGGGGATTGATGAAGCGCACCGGCAGTCCATTACCGAGCCATTCCGCCGTCTTGACCAGCGCTACGGAGGCAGCGGTCTGGGCCTGAGCATCGTGCAGCGCATCGTCCAGCTCCACCACGGCAGGCTGACGCTTGAGAATGGCGCTGAAGGCGGTTTAATCGCCAGCTGCTGGCTGCCCGCAACGCTGGAATAAAAAAGCCCCCATAACGGGGGCTTTGAACAGCAATTAGTGCTTGTAGATGAACTCGACGCCTTCTTCGTCGTCTTCATCCCAGTCATCGTCCCAGTCTTCATCGTCTTCTTCCGCTTCCAGCTCTTCGAGCTGCTGGCGGTGGTAGTCATCCCACATGAATTCGACTTTTTCAGGCTGTTTGACTTCTTCCGCCTGAACAATTGGGTTCTCAATGATGAAGGTCATCACATCCCAGCACAGATCTTTCACGCCGACCTGGCTTGCCGCAGAGATCAGGTAGTACTTATCTTCCCAACCCATCGCTTCAGCAATGGCTTTCGCTTTTGCTTCCGCTTCGGCTTTGTCCATCAGGTCGATCTTGTTAAAGACCAGCCAGCGTGGTTTATTCGCCAGTTTTTCGCTGTATTTTTCCAGCTCGCCAACGATGATGCGGGCGTTTTCAACCGGATCGGAACCGTCGATAGGATCGATATCGATAAGGTGCAGCAGCACGCGGCAGCGCTCAAGGTGTTTCAGGAAGCGAATACCCAGACCCGCCCCTTCCGCGGCGCCTTCAATCAGACCCGGAATATCGGCAACCACAAAGCTCTTCTCGTTATCCATACGGACAACGCCCAGGCTTGGTACCAGCGTGGTAAATGGATAGTCCGCCACTTTTGGCTTGGCTGCAGAGACGGCGCGAATAAACGTCGATTTACCCGCGTTTGGCATACCCAGCATGCCCACGTCAGCCAGAAGCATCAGCTCCAGCTGCAGGTCGCGCTTATCGCCCGGCGTACCCATCGTTTTCTGACGCGGCGTACGGTTAACGGAAGATTTGAAACGGCTGTTACCCAGACCGTGCCAGCCGCCTTTCGCCACCATCAGGCGCTGACCGTGTTTGGTCATGTCACCCATGGTTTCACCCGTCCCCTGGTCAATCACACGCGTACCGACCGGCACTTTAATGGTGACGTCTTTACCGCGTTTCCCGGTACAGTCACGGCTCTGGCCGTTCTGACCACGTTCAGCGCGGAAGGATTTTTCGAAACGGTAGTCGATCAGCGTGTTGAGGTTCTCATCCGCCTCCAGCCACACGTCACCACCATCCCCACCGTCGCCGCCATCAGGACCGCCACGAGGGATATACTTTTCACGGCGGAAGCTCACGCAACCGTTGCCGCCATCACCAGCCACGACCAGGATCGTCGCTTCATCAACAAACTTCATTTTACTCTCCGTAACTCATTCGCCTGAGCGGGGGACTACTACAACCGCTTCATTTTTGCGCCAACGTCCCCAGAGACGATGACCAATGGCGGAATACATCGCGCCCGCAACCACGACAAACGCACCGAGATAACCCAACAGGTTGAGCATCGGTCTGACGAAGACATCGGGCCAGGCCATTGATAACAAATCTGAAAATAACAGCGTAAACAGCGGAGTAAGCGTGATTAATGCGCTCACCTGTGCTGCCTGCCAGCGCGCCATCGCTTCGGCCAGCGCGCCATAACCGACCAGCGTGTTCAGCCCACAAAAAATGAGGCACGCCAGTTGCCAGTCGCTAAGCTGGGAAATTACGCCCGGCTTCGCTAATGGCAGCAATGCTATTGTACACAAAGTGTACAGCAAAAAGAGGATCTGCTGTGAGGCAAGCCGACGCAATAACACCTTTTGCGCGACACCATAGCTCACCCAGACCGTTGCTGCCCCCACACCGAAAATGACACCCCATGTGTAATCCGTCAGGCGGGTAAAAATCTCGATCAGACTGGTGTTGAAGAACATCACCAGACCGCACAACAGCATGCTCGCCCCGATAATCTGCGTACCGCGCATCTTCTCCTTGAGGATAAAGACGCTGGCGACCATCATGCCCACCGGCGAAAGCTGACCAATCACCTGCGACGCCGTGGGGCTGAGATATTGCAGGGAAGAGCTGAACAGGATGAAGTTACCGAACAGACCGCCCGTCGCGATAGCCAGCAGCACCAGCCAGCGCGGTTTACGGAAGAGCCGCAAGGGTGGAAGCTTACCTTTGATGGCCAGAATCGCCCCAAGGCCGATGCTTGCCATCAGAAAGCGATAAAAGACCACCGTAGCCGGCTCCATCACTTCCAGTACCTGCTTCATTGCAATTGGCAGCGCACCCCAGCACATTGCGGTTGTGAGCGCCAAAAGAATTCCTATGCCGGCCTGCTGCTTCATGCCCGTTTTCCCTACAGAAAAAATTACCGGGTTTCCAATGTAAAAAGCCCCGCAACAGGTTGCGGGGCTTTAATCCGTTACCGGACCGAGAAAACCTTACTCAGCAACGATGCTGATGTATTTACGGTTGTTCGGGCCTTTAACTTCAAATTTCACTTTACCGTCTGCTTTAGCAAACAGAGTGTGGTCACGACCGCAACCTACGTTGTTGCCAGCGTGGAATTTGGTACCACGTTGACGAACGATGATGCTACCCGCCAGAACGGATTCGCCACCGAAACGCTTAACGCCCAGGCGTTTAGCTTCTGAATCGCGACCGTTACGTGTGGAGCCGCCAGCCTTTTTATGTGCCATTTAAATCTCTCCTCAGGTCTTAGGCGCTGATGCCAGTAATTTTCACATCAGTGAACCACTGACGGTGGCCCTGCTGCTTACGGTAGTGCTTACGACGACGAAACTTAACGATTTTAACTTTCTCGCCACGACCGTGTGCAACAACTTCAGCTTTGATAACGCCGCCATCAACGAAAGGAACGCCGATTTTGACTTCTTCACCGTTTGCGATCATCAGAACTTCTGCGAACTCAACAGATTCGCCAGTTGCGATGTCCAGCTTTTCCAGGCGAACGGTCTGACCTTCGCTTACTCGGTGTTGTTTACCACCACTTTGGAAAACCGCGTACATATAAACTCCGCTTCCGCGCACGTCCTCGTATGAATCAGAGTGCGCTATAAATATTCACAATAGGGCGCGAATATTACGCAAAACGCGAGCCTTTGACAAGTGCTACCGTCAATACATGAAGAAAAAAAACACAACACGTACGGTAACGTTTATCTGAGCCGTTTTTTCAGTACAATCAGCACTACTATTGATAAACCGAAACCCTTCGTTACCCCATTGAAGATGGGATCAACAGGATAAAAAGCCCGGCTTTTGCGATGAATTTAGAAAAAATCAACGAGTTAACCGCGCAAGATATGGCGGGTGTGAATGCAGCAATCCTGGAGCAACTCAACTCTGACGTTCAGCTGATCAATCAGTTGGGCTATTACATTGTCAGCGGCGGCGGTAAACGCATTCGTCCGATGATTGCCATTCTGGCTGCCAGAGCCGTTGGTTATCAGGGAAATGCCCACATCACTATCGCAGCGCTCATCGAATTTATCCACACGGCGACGCTTCTGCACGACGATGTGGTGGATGAATCGGATATGCGTCGTGGCAAAGCCACGGCTAACGCCGCGTTCGGGAACGCCGCCAGCGTCCTGGTGGGGGATTTTATCTATACCCGCGCCTTCCAGATGATGACCAGCCTGGGTTCCCTGAAAGTGCTGGAGGTGATGTCCGAAGCCGTAAACGTCATTGCTGAAGGCGAAGTGCTGCAGCTGATGAACGTCAACGACCCGGACATCACCGAAGAAAACTACATGCGCGTCATCTACAGCAAAACCGCGCGTCTGTTTGAAGCGGCGGCCCAGTGTTCCGGCATTTTGGCTGGCTGTACCGAAGCACAGGAAAAAGGCCTGCAGGACTATGGCCGCTATCTGGGCACAGCCTTCCAGCTGATTGACGATCTGCTGGACTACAGTGCGGACGGCGAAACGCTCGGCAAAAACGTTGGCGATGACCTGAACGAAGGCAAACCGACCCTGCCGCTGCTCCACGCCATGCGTAACGGAACGGCCGATCAGGCGAAAATGATCCGTGAAGCGATTGAGCAGGGAAATGGCCGCCATCTTCTGGAACCCGTGCTGGAAACCATGGCGATCTGCGGCTCGCTGGAATGGACGCGTCAGCGTGCGGAAGAAGAAGCCGACAAAGCCATCGAAGCACTCCAGGTCATTCCCGACAGCCCATGGCGCGAGGCACTGATTGGTCTTGCCCACATCGCCGTTCAGCGCGACCGTTAACCTTGCTTTCTCTCCCCGCGTTCCTGGCGGGGAGATTCCAGTACACACCCGTAAATTCCGCATTCACGTAAATTCATCGGTTTAGAGACCGCATGAATAAAGCCGTGTCTTATTCTGAATATTCCTTCAAGTAACGCGAACTTTTTAGAACAAGAGTTCGAAATGGGTATAGTAAACCCGTCGTTTCAGAAGAAACGGCGTAGGTGAATCCGAACTTAAGGACGGCGTTATGGATACGAAATTTATCGACTGGCACACGGCTGATATTATTGCCGCACTGCGCAAAAGAGGCACTTCACTGGCAGCAGAGTCCCGCCGCCATGGACTGAGTTCTTCAACTCTGGCAAACGCCCTCACCCGCCCCTGGCCAAAAGGAGAATTAATTATCGCGACGGCGCTGGATACGCATCCGTGGGTGATTTGGCCTTCGCGCTACCACGATCCCGTTACCCATGAATTTATCGACAGATCGCGTATGATTCGCCAGAGAAAAGTAAAAAAAGAACCGCAGGAATAACGCGTTTTTTGACAGGAACAGCAACCCCCCGGTCATGTCTGGCAGGGGGCTGCCGGAACGATTACTCGCCCTTCACACGCTCGATATTGGCACCCAGCGCGCGCAGTTTATCTTCGATACGCTCATAGCCACGATCGATGTGATAAATACGATCCACGATCGTTGTACCTTCCGCGATACAACCCGCCAACACCAGGCTGGCAGACGCACGCAGATCGGTTGCCATCACCTGAGCGCCGGACAGTGTCTCAACGCCATGGCAAATCACGGTATTACTTTCGATCTCAGCACGTGCACCCATGCGGATCAGCTCCGGTACGTGCATAAAGCGGTTCTCGAAAATGGTTTCAGTGATGAAGCCAGTCCCTTCGGCGACCAGGTTCAACAAGGTGAACTGCGCCTGCATGTCCGTTGGGAACGCCGGGTGTGGCGCCGTACGCACATTGACCGCTTTTGGACGCTGTCCATGCATATCGAGGCTGATCCAGTCTTCACCGATTTCGATATCCGCACCGGCATCACGCAGTTTCGCCAGCACCGCATCCAGCGTATCAGGCTGTGCGTTGCGACAAACAATCTTCCCGCCAGAGATCGCGGCAGCGACCAGGAAGGTACCGGTTTCGATACGGTCCGGCAGTACGCGATAGACACCCCCGCCCAGACGCTCAACGCCTTCGATGGTGATACGGTCGGTACCCTGACCGGAGATCTTCGCACCCAGCGCCACGAGGAAGTTGGCGGTATCCACAATTTCCGGTTCGCGCGCGGCGTTTTCGATGATAGTGGTCCCTTCTGCCAGCGTTGCCGCAGACATAATGGTTACCGTTGCGCCTACGCTCACTTTGTCCATAACAATGTGCGCGCCTTTCAGACGACCATTGACGGACGCTTTAACGTAGCCTTCTTCCAGCTTGATCTCTGCGCCCAGTTTTTCCAGACCAAAGATGTGCAGGTCAACCGGACGCGCACCGATGGCGCAGCCGCCCGGCAGCGAAACCTGACCCTGACCGAAACGCGCCACCAGCGGGCCAAGCGCCCAGATGGAAGCACGCATGGTTTTCACCAGATCGTAAGGCGCAGAGAAGTTGTTCACCTTGCTGGCATCGATCCAGACGGAACCGTTACGCTCGACTTTCGTGCCCAACTGGGTGAGCAGCTTCATGGTGGTGTCGATATCTTTCAGCTTCGGTACGTTCTGAATCTCTACCGGCTCTTCCGCGAGCAGCGCAGCAAAGAGGATGGGCAGCGCGGCGTTTTTCGCGCCAGAAATTGTGACTTCGCCCTGGAGACGCGTTGGCCCCTGTACACGAAATTTATCCATTGTGTGCTCTCTTATAAATTCAACCGTGCTGCGGGCCTGTCGCCCTCAGCTCAAAAACCGTTTAGTTTGCGATCGCGTGCCCACTCTTGCGGGGTGAACGCTTTAATCGACAGGGCGTGGATGCGGTTATCCGCAATATATTCCATCAGCGGCGCGTACACAGCCTGCTGTTTCTTCACACGGCTCATACCGTCGAACATCTCACCCACAGCAATAACCTGGAAGTGACTGCCATCGCCAGTGACGTGGGCTTCCTGAAGGGAGAGTGCATTCATCAGCACTGTCTGGATTTCATGATTTTCCATGGGTTCTTAATCATCTGATAGTGAAAACAAGCCCAACATCTTAGAGCAAAGTGGCGTCGTCTTAAACAAGCAAAAAGCCCCGACGATGAAACTGTCAGGGCTTTCGGAAGTAACGCACTGAAAATATTAACGAGGCAATACGTCCTGAGGGAGATTGTAGAGCTGCGCAAGGGTCACGACATTCTCGCTCGCGCCGCGAAGCGTGACGCTCGCCCCCTGCTTTTTCCCTACCGCAACCAGATGGGCAAGCAGCGCAACGCCTGCCGTATCCACCCGCGTGACGTCAGTTAAGTCAATGAGCGTCACGCCCTGCATGGCCTCATGGCGTTTATCCCATAAGGGGTTCAGCAGATCCTGATCCAGCTCACCGGACAGCTTTAACGTCTCGCCTTCACGCGACCAGCTGAGTTGCTGTGACATTACTTCTTCTCGTCCAGCGTGATTTTCTGACGAGCAATGGACTGCAGCTGCGCGGTCAGGCCATCAATCCCCTTGGTGCGCAGCAGGTCACTCCACTCGTTCTGTTTGGTGGTGATCATGCTTACGCCTTCGGCGATCATGTCATACGCCTGCCAGTGGCCGGTCTGGCTGTTTTTACGCCACTGGAAATCCAGACGCACCGGCGGACGGCCGTTAGGATCGTTGATCGTTACGCGAATAGGGACGATGGTCGCATCACCCAGCGGCTGCTCCGGGGCGATCTGATAGGTCTGACCGTGGTACATCGCCAGCGCCTGACCATAAGCCTGCTTCAGGTATTCACGGAAAGCGGCAAAATAGGCTTCACGCTGCGCCGGGGTCGCGTCTTTGTAATAGCGGCCCAGCACCAGCGCTCCCGCATATTTAATCTGCACGTACGGCAGCAACTCCTGGTCAACCACGTCACGCAGGTAATCAGGATTAGCACGAATCTTAGGCTGCTCGTTTTTAAGACGATCGAAGGTTTTCTTCGCGGCCTCGTCCATCAGTTTGTACGGGTTACTCTGATCCGCCGCGTGCACCGCGGTGAGAGGGGCGATGACCAGCATGGCAACCATTAACAGTCGTTTAAACATGAATGACTTCTCCTGATATTAATTCGCAGCACCTGGGGTCGGCGCGGCATTGGTATGGTCTTCACTCTGCGCAGGGGCATTGTCAGACTTTTTATCATCCCCTTTACTGTTGTAAAGGAACTGACCAATCATATCTTCCAGCACCATGGCGGACTTGGTGTCCTGGATCACGCTCCCGTCCTTAAGGATAGTCGTTCCCAGCTCGGGGTCTTCAAAACCGACGTTAAGCGCCAGATATTGTTCGCCCAGCAGACCGGAAGTCCGGATAGACAGGGAGCTGGTGTCCGGAATGTGGTTGTAACGCTCTTCGATATCCATCGCGACGCGCGGCAGATAGGTCTTCTCATCCAGCGTAATGTCAGATACGCGGCCGATCACCACGCCGCCAATACGGACCGGTGAACGCGCCTTCAGCCCGCCGATGTTATCGAAGGTGGCATAGATGCGATACGTCGGCTCGGTGCGTACAGACGTGATATCTGCCGCTCTCAGGCAGATAAACAGCGCGGCCAGCAGCGCCAGCAGCAGGAATACACCGACCCAAATTTCATTTTTTCTCGTTTGCATGAACTCAATTCCCAAACATCAGTGCGGTGAGCACAAAATCCAGACCCAGTACGGCCAGCGACGAATGAACGACTGTACGTGTAGTAGCGCGGCTAATGCCCGCCGACGTCGGAATCGCATCGTAACCATTAAACAATGCAATCCAGGTAACCGTAATGGCAAATACCACGCTCTTAATCAGGCAGTTAACCAGATCCATTCGCAGGTCAATGGCGTCCTGCATGGCAGACCAGAAGAAACCGGCGTCAATGCCTTTCCAGTGCACGCCAACCAGCGAACCGCCCCAGATACCCACGGCGACAAACAGTATCGTCAGCAGCGGTAAAGAGATAACCCCCGCCCAGAAACGCGGCGAAATCACGCGACGCAGCGGATCGACCGCCATCATCTCCATGCTGGAGAGCTGCTCAGTCGCGCGCATCAGGCCAATTTCAGCGGTTAAGGCTGACCCCGCGCGACCGGCGAACAACAGCGCCGCCACAACGGGCCCCAGTTCACGCAGCAGCGAGAGCGCCACCAGCATCCCGAGGCTGGTTTCCGCACTGTAGGTTGTCAGCACCAGGTAGCCCTGCAGACCCAGCACCATCCCGATAAACAGACCGGAGACAATGATGATGAGCATCGACAGCACGCCGACATTATAAAGCTGCCGCACCAATAGCGGCGCGTGCTTACGGAATTCCGGCTTGCCGACCAGCGCGTTGAATAACATCAATCCGGCACGCCCGAACGTCCTGATGGTTTTTATGCCACGGTGTCCGAGAGCGGCCAACGCATTTAACAGCATGAGTGGCTTAACTCCCTATTCCCAGTAAATCGTCACGATAGTCGCCCGCCGGGTAGCGGAACGGCACAGGGCCATCGGCAATACCGTCAAGGAACTGCCGCACGCGTGGATCGCAATTTTCCTGCAGCGCCTGGGCGCTACCGTGTGCGACGATCTTTTTGTCCGCTACGATGTAGGCGTAATCGGCAATGCTCAGCACTTCAGGTACATCGTGAGACACCACAATGCAGGTGACGCCAAGCGCGCTATTCAGTTCAGAGATGAGCTTCACCAGCACGCCCATCGTGATGGGATCCTGCCCGACAAACGGTTCGTCGAACATGATTAAATCAGGTTCTAGTGCGATGGCGCGCGCCAGCGCGGCACGACGCGCCATCCCGCCGGACAGCTCCGAAGGCATCAGTTTCGCGGCGCCCCGCAGCCCGACGGCTTCAAGCTTCATCATCACCGTGCTTTTCAGCAGCGCAGGCGGCAGGCTGGTATGCTCGCGCAGCGGATAGGCCACGTTATCAAAGACGTTCATGTCGGTGAACAAGGCCCCCGACTGAAAGAGCATGCTCATGCGTTTGCGAACAGTATACAGGCGCGAGCGTGACATCTCCGGGATGTTTTCGCCATCAAAGAGGATCTCACCGCTATCCGGTGGGATCTGCCCGCCAATAAGGCGAAGCAGGGTCGTTTTACCGATCCCGGACGGCCCCATGATGGCAGTGATCTTGCCACGCGGCACGGTCAACGAAATATCATCAAATATCAATCTGTTGGCGCGAGAAAAACTCACCCCGCGGACATCGACTAAATTCGCCATGGTTTGGCTCATTTATGGTTCCTTTCTTATCCTGCTCACGTTAAGGCATGTAGCCTGAATCAGCCCTAAACTCAGCATTTTTACAGAATAATAACCGTAGAGGTTAGCGAAAGCTGGCATTTGTTTTACTTTTCCGGCGCATAAAGTCAAAATTAGGAATTCGTTACGCCTCAGACTGTATGCAGTCCAGCCATTCCGGAGCAATGGACCGACGAGTATACCTGAAGAAAGGACTTTTGATGCTTTTAGCAACAGCACTGTTAATAATTGGTTTACTATTGGTGGTCTACAGTGCTGACCGTTTAGTGTTTGCTGCATCTATCCTGTGTCGCCTGAGTGGCGTACCGCCTGTCGTCATCGGGATGACCGTGGTCAGCGTAGGAACGTCACTTCCTGAAATCATCGTCTCTGTCTCGGCATCGCTGCATGGCCAGGTAGACCTGGCAGTCGGCACCGCGATTGGCTCTAACATCGTCAATATTTTATTGATTTTGGGCCTGGCCGCGCTGCTCCATCCATTTCGCGTGCATTCTGATGTTCTGCGCCGTGAATTGCCGCTAATGTTACTCGTAAGCCTGCTGGCAGGGTGCGTATTTTACGATGGCGTACTGAGCTACAGCGACGGCATTTTCTTGCTGGCGCTGGCCGTTATTTGGCTGCTGTATAGTGTTAAAATCGCCCGTCAGGCTGAAAAGCAGGGTCAGGATAGCCTCACGCGTGAGCAGGTCGCCGAGCTTCCACGAGAAGGCACGCTGCCTGTTGCCCTGCTCTGGCTGGGCGTCGCGCTGATCATCATGCCGATGGCAACGCGCATGGTCGTGGATAACGCGACGGTGCTGGCGAACTATTTTGCCATCAGCGAGCTGACCATTGGCCTGACGGTGATTGCCATCGGCACCAGCCTGCCGGAGCTGGCCACCGCCATTGCGGGGGCCCGTAAAGGTGAGGATGACATTGCCATTGGTAATATCATCGGCTCTAACATTTTTAATATCGCCATTGTGATGGGCCTGCCAGCCCTGATTTCGCCAGGGCCCTTTAATCCCCTGGCGTTCTCACGTGATTACGGCGTGATGTTGCTGGTCAGCGTGATTTTTGCCCTGCTCTGCTGGCGGCGGCAACGACAGATCGGTAAAGGCGCAGGCGCGCTGCTGACGGGTGGATTTATCGTATGGATGGCGATGCTGTACTGGCTCTCGCCTCTTCTCTCTGGGTAAACGGAAACGCATTATGTCGCAAATAGAATTGCAGCCGGGTTTTGACTTTCAGAAAGCAGGCAAAGACGTTCTGGAGATTGAACGTGAAGGTCTGGCGCAGTTAGATCAGTACATAAATCAGGATTTTAGTCTGGCATGTGAGAAGATATTCTACTGTGCCGGCAAAGTCGTGGTGATGGGGATGGGCAAGTCCGGCCACATTGGACGCAAAATGGCGGCAACCTTTGCCAGTACCGGCACCTCGTCCTTCTTTGTCCACCCGGGGGAAGCCGCGCACGGGGACCTGGGTATGGTCACGCCGCAGGATATCGTCATCGCGCTCTCCAACTCCGGTGAGTCCAATGAAATCCTGGCGCTGATCCCGGTACTGAAGCGACTGCAGGTGCCGCTGATTTGCATGACCAGCCGTCCGGAAAGCAGCATGGCGCGCGCAGCCGATATTCACCTGTGCGTGAAGGTTCCCAAAGAGGCCTGTCCGCTCGGCCTGGCGCCGACCTCCAGCACCACCGCGGCACTGGTTATGGGCGATGCGCTTGCCGTGGCGCTGCTTGAAGCCCGTGGCTTTACGCCGGAAGATTTCGCGCTGTCCCACCCGGGCGGCGCGCTGGGGCGCAAGCTCCTGCTGCGGGTAAACGATATTATGCACACCGGGGATGAGATCCCTCACGTCAGTAAAGAAGCCTCCCTGCGTGATGCGCTGCTGGAAATCACCCGCAAGAATCTGGGGATGACGGTCGTGTGCGACGATCTTATGAAAATTCAGGGGATCTTCACCGATGGCGACCTGCGTCGCGTGTTCGATATGGGTGTCGATGTCCGCACGCTCGGTATTGCCGATGTGATGACGCCCGGCGGCATCCGCGTCCGTCCGGGTACGCTGGCCGTGGACGTGCTGAACCTGATGCAGTCCCGCCATATCACCTCCGTTATGGTTGCCGATGGCGACCAGTTGCTGGGTGTGGTACATATGCATGATCTGCTGCGCGCAGGCGTAGTGTAATGAAGGATAAGACAATGAGTAATGCGGGTGCATCCCTTGCAACCTGTTATGGGCCGGTCAGTACACAGATGATGGCAAAGGCGGAAAACATTCGTCTGCTGATCTTGGATGTGGATGGGGTCCTCTCCGACGGCCTGATTTACATGGGCAATAATGGTGAAGAGCTGAAGGCGTTTAACGTTCGCGATGGCTACGGTATCCGCTGTGCGCTCACCTCGGGGATTGAGGTGGCGATCATCACCGGGCGAAACGCTAAACTGGTAGAAGACCGCTGTGAAACCTTAGGTATTACCCATCTGTATCAGGGCCAGTCCGATAAGATGGCGGCGTTCAATGATTTACTGGGTAAACTGGCTATCGCGCCGGAAAACGTGGCCTACGTCGGGGACGACCTGATTGACTGGCCCGTGATGGCTGAAGTTGGGCTGAGCATCGCCGTTGCCGATGCGCATCCGTTGCTGATCCCGCGCGCCGACTACGTTACCCACATCAACGGTGGCCGCGGCGCTGTCCGTGAAGTCTGCGATCTGCTTCTGCTGGCGCAGGGCAAGCTTGATGAGGCCAAAGGGCAATCGATATGAGTAAAACCAGACGTTGGATTATCATTTTGCTTTCGCTTGTCGCACTGGTATTGATTGGCGTGAACCTTGCCGATCGCGACGATACGCAAACGGAAGTGATCAACAATAACGATCCAACCTATAAAAGCGATCACAGCGACACCGTGGTCTACAGCCCGGAAGGCGCGCTGAACTATCGCCTGATTGCCCAGCATGTTGAATATTTTTCAGATGACGGTATTTCGTGGTTTACCCAGCCTGTCATGACCACCTTTGATAAGGACAAAGTTCCGACGTGGTCAATTAAGTCAGATCGGGCAAAACTGACAAATGACCGTATGCTTTATCTGTATGGTCACGTTGAAGTCAACGCCCTGACCGCCGACTCGCAACTGCGAAAAATTACGACGGATAATGCCCAGATCAACCTGGTAACCCAGGACGTGACGTCGCAGGATCTGGTCACACTGTATGGCACAACATTTAATTCCAGCGGTTTGAGAATGCGCGGGAACTTACGCAGCAAGAACGCCGAGCTGATTGAAAAGGTTAGAACCTCCTATGAAATTCAAAACAAACAAACTCAGCCTTAAAGTAATTATCGCCAGCGCGATGCTGGCGACCAGTCTCCCCGCGCTTGCTGTAACGGGCGATACCGACCAGCCGATCCATATCGAGTCCGACACCCAGTCTCTCGATATGCAGGGTAACGTCGTCACCTTCACGGGTAACGTCGTCATGACCCAGGGCACCATCAAAATCAACGCCGACAAAGTGGTCGTGACCCGTCCGGGTGGCGAGCAGGGCAAAGAGATTATCGATGGCTATGGTAATCCGGCGACCTTCTACCAGATGCAGGACAACGGCAAGCCGGTGAAAGGCCGCGCCACGCACATGCACTATGAGCTGGCGAAGGACCTGGTCATCCTGACCGGAAATGCCTATCTGGAACAGCTGGACAGCAACATTACCGGCGACCAGATTACCTATCTGGTTAAAGAGCAAAAAATGCAGGCCTCCAGCGAGAAAGGCAAACGCGTCACCACCGTTCTGGTTCCGTCGCAGCTGCAGGATAAAGGCAAGGGCCAGGCCCCGGCACAGAAGAAGAGTAACTAATTCGTTATGGCAACATTAACTGCAAAAAATCTCGCGAAGGCCTATAAGGGCCGCCGTGTCGTAGAAGATGTCAGTCTGACCGTTAACTCCGGCGAAATCGTGGGGCTGCTAGGCCCGAACGGTGCGGGTAAAACGACAACCTTCTACATGGTCGTGGGTATTGTGCCGCGCGATGCCGGCAACATTATCATTGACGATGAAGACATCAGCCTTCTGCCGCTCCACGCGCGCGCGCGTCGCGGGATCGGCTATCTACCGCAAGAAGCCTCCATTTTCCGTCGTCTCAGCGTTTACGACAACCTGATGGCGGTCCTGCAAATTCGTAACGATCTGACCAACGAACAGCGTCAGGATCGTGCCAACGAGCTGATGGAAGAGTTCCACATCGAGCATCTGCGCGACAGCCTCGGTCAGGCACTCTCCGGGGGCGAACGCCGTCGTGTTGAGATTGCGCGTGCGCTGGCCGCAAACCCGAAATTTATCCTGCTGGATGAACCGTTTGCGGGCGTTGACCCGATCTCCGTTATCGACATCAAACGTATCATTGAACACCTGCGCGACAGCGGGCTTGGCGTACTGATCACCGACCACAACGTGCGTGAAACGCTGGCCGTGTGTGAACGCGCCTATATTGTGAGCCAGGGCAATCTGATCGCCCACGGTACGCCGCAGCAGATCCTCGAAGACGATCATGTTAAGCGCGTCTATCTTGGGGAAGACTTCAGACTCTGATAGGGTAGAGGTAACGTAACGCCGAACCGGAGAAAAATGCTCTGAACATGAAGCAAGGTTTGCAATTAAGGCTCAGCCAACAACTGGCGATGACGCCGCAGCTACAGCAGGCAATTCGCCTGTTGCAACTGTCCACGTTAGAACTTCAGCAGGAGCTCCAGCAGGCGCTGGACAGCAACCCCCTGCTGGAACAAACCGATCTTCATGACGAGGTAGATACCCAGCAATCGCAGGATACAGAAGCGCTCGATACCGCGGATGCACTCGAACAAAAAGAGATGCCCGACGAGCTTCCGCTGGATGCCAGCTGGGATGAAATCTACACCGCCGGCACCCCTTCCGGTACGCGTGCAGACTACCAGGACGATGAGCTACCGGTCTATCAGGGAGAAACCACCCAGTCGCTGCAGGATTACCTGATGTGGCAGGTGGAACTCACCCCCTTCTCCGATACCGACCGCGCGATTGCCACGTCAATTGTCGATGCCGTTGACGACACTGGCTATTTGACCGTCACGCTGGACGATATTTTGGAAAGCATGGGCGACGACGAGATTGAGCTTGAGGAAGTTGAAGCCGTTCTGAAGCGCATCCAGCGTTTCGATCCGGTAGGCGTAGCCGCAAAAGATCTGCGCGACTGCCTGCTGATCCAGCTTTCTCAGTTCAGCAAAGAGACGCCATGGCTCGACGAGGCGCGCGTAATCATCAGCGATCATCTTGATCTGCTGGCGAACCACGATTTCCGCACCCTGATGCGCGTCACGCGCCTGAAAGAAGAGGTGCTGAAAGAAGCGGTGAATCTGATCCAGTCGCTCGATCCGCGCCCCGGTCAGTCGATCCAGACCAGCGAACCCGAGTACGTGATCCCGGATGTGCTGGTCAGAAAAAATAACGGCCGCTGGGTCGTTGAACTGAACTCTGACAGTATCCCTCGCCTGCAAATCAACCAGCAGTATGCCTCCATGTGCACCAGCGTGCGTAACGACTCGGACAATCAATATATTCGTAGCAATTTGCAGGAAGCGCGATGGCTGATCAAAAGTCTGGAGAGCCGAAATGATACGCTGCTACGCGTCAGCCGCTGCATTGTCGAACAGCAGCAGGCGTTCTTTGAGCAGGGTGAAGAGTATATGAAACCGATGGTGCTGGCGGATATCGCCCAGGCCGTCGAGATGCATGAATCAACCATTTCCCGTGTCACCACGCAGAAGTATCTGCACAGTCCACGCGGTATTTTTGAGCTTAAGTATTTCTTCTCCAGCCATGTGAATACCGAGGGCGGCGGCGAAGCGTCGTCCACGGCCATTCGTGCCCTGGTGAAGAAGTTGATCGCCGCGGAGAACCCCGCGAAGCCGCTAAGCGACAGTAAGTTAACCACCATGCTGTCCGATCAGGGTATTATGGTGGCACGTCGTACTGTTGCGAAGTATCGAGAGTCTTTATCCATTCCGCCGTCCAACCAGCGTAAACAGCTGGTCTGACACAACCGATAAGGAAGACACTATGCAGCTCAACATCACTGGACAAAACGTCGAAATTACTGAGGCTTTACGCGACTTTGTGAACACGAAGTTTGCAAAACTCGAGCAGTATTTCGAAAGGATCAATCAGGTCTATATTGTGTTGAAAGTGGAGAAAGTGACTCATATCTCGGATGCCACCCTGCATGTTAACGGGGGTGAACTGCATGCCAGTGCGGAAGGGCAAGACATGTACGCTGCTATCGACGGCTTGATTGATAAGCTTGCGCGACAGCTCAATAAACATAAAGATAAACTGAAACAACACTAATTGTCCGGGCAGTTAACGGGTGCAGGACGGCCTGTTGTGAAACACAACAGGCCATTTGTACAGTTAGCGCTTAGGTGAAATTATGATGAACAACGATTCCGCTCTTCAACTGAGCAATGTCCTTAACCAGGAATGTACCCGCAGTGCGGTTCACTGCCAGAGCAAAAAACGTGCGCTGGAGATCATCAGTGAACTGGCCGCAAAACAGCTGGGCCTGCCGCCGCAGGTGGTGTTCGAAGCGATTCTG
Source organism: Enterobacter sp. ku-bf2 (assembly GCF_001742765.1). Lineage (NCBI taxonomy): Bacteria > Pseudomonadati > Pseudomonadota > Gammaproteobacteria > Enterobacterales > Enterobacteriaceae > Enterobacter > Enterobacter sp. ku-bf2. Next base: position 84,674 of record NZ_MDVW01000012.1, on the reverse strand, counting down.
ACCCGTGAAAAGATGGGCAGTACCGGTATCGGCAACGGCATCGCGATCCCGCATGGCAAACTGGAAGAGGATACCCTGCGTGCCGTCGGTGTGTTTGTGCAGCTTGAAACACCGATCGCCTTCGATGCCATTGATAACCAGCCCGTCGATCTCCTCTTCGCGCTGCTGGTGCCTGCTGACCAGACGAAAACCCATCTGCATACGCTGTCGCTGGTCGCCAAGCGTCTGGCTGACAAAACCATTTGCCGTCGACTACGCTCGGCTCAAAGTGATGAAGAGCTCTATCAAATTATCACTGAAGCAGAAGGCAATCAGGATGATGCATAACCAGGAGATGGCCTTCACATCTGTTGTCCTGAGGAGAAACGGAACATGGTGCTGATGATTGTCAGTGGCCGTTCAGGGTCGGGGAAATCCGTTGCTCTGCGCGCGCTGGAAGACATGGGTTTTTACTGCGTCGATAACCTGCCGGTCGTGTTGTTGCCCGAACTGGCCCGTACGCTGGCGGAGAGACAAACCTCGGCCGCCGTCAGTATCGACGTTCGTAACATGCCTGAATCGCCAGAGATCTTCGAACAGGCCATGAGTAACCTGCCCGACGCATTCTCGCCGCAGCTGCTGTTCCTTGATGCAGACCGTAATACCCTGATCCGCCGCTACAGCGATACCCGTCGTTTGCACCCGCTTTCCAGTAAGAACCTCTCTCTGGAGAGTGCTATCGATGAAGAGAGCGATCTGCTGGAGCCGCTGCGTTCTCGTGCCGACCTGATTGTCGACACCTCTGAGATGTCCGTTCACGAGCTGGCTGAAATGCTGCGTACCCGGTTGTTGGGTAAACGCGAGCGCGAACTGACGATGGTGTTCGAATCCTTTGGCTTCAAGCACGGTATCCCGATCGATGCGGATTATGTTTTCGACGTGCGCTTCCTGCCGAACCCGCACTGGGATCCGAAACTGCGTCCTATGACCGGTCTGGATAAACCCGTCGCGGCCTTCCTCGACAGGCACACAGAAGTTCACAATTTTATCTACCAGACGCGAAGCTACCTTGAGCTATGGTTACCTATGCTGGAGACAAACAATCGTAGCTACCTGACGGTAGCGATTGGCTGTACCGGCGGTAAACATCGTTCGGTTTATATCGCCGAACAGCTGGCCGACTATTTCCGCTCGCGCGGGAAGAACGTTCAGTCCCGTCATCGCACGCTGGAAAAACGTAAAACATGACCGTAAAACAGACCGTTGAGATCACCAATAAGCTGGGCATGCATGCGCGCCCGGCGATGAAGCTGTTTGAGCTGATGCAGGGTTTCGATGCAGAAGTTCTGCTGCGGAATGACGAAGGTACCGAAGCGGAAGCGAACAGCGTGATCGCGCTGCTGATGTTGGATTCCGCCAAAGGGCGTCAGATTGAAGTCGAAGCCACCGGCCCTCAGGAAGAGGAAGCGCTGGCGGCGGTGATTGCGCTGTTTAACGCGGGGTTCGACGAAGATTAAGGTCTCTCCCCTTCAGGCGGGTGGCGCTGCGCTTACCCGCCCTACATAAGTTTGTTGCTCTCCATAAACCCTTCTCCTCCCAACTGACGCATCTGGCGCATGATCCACGCCTGACGGCTACGCACGTATCCTGATGGGGCACTGGCTTTAAAACGGAGGGGATTAGGCAAAACAGCCGCGAGCAGCGCCGCCTCCGACATGCTCAGCTTGCTGGCGGGTTTATTAAAATAGCGTTGTGATGCGGCTTCGACACCAAATACCCCGTCGCCAAACTCGGCAACGTTGAGATACACGGTCAGAATGCGCTTTTTGCTCCAGACCGTTTCCATGCCCAGGGTTAATACCGCTTCCAGCCCCTTTCGCACCCAGCTGCGGCCGTCCCACAGAAACAGATTTTTGGCCGTCTGCTGCGACAACGTTGACGCGCCACGCACGCGGTTTTCATGACGTTCGTTATGCGCCAGCGCCTTCTCAATCGCGGCCACATCGAATCCCCAGTGCTCCGGGAATTTCTGATCCTCCGCTGCGATGACCGCCAGCCCCATGAACGGCGAGATCTCGTCCATGCTTACCCAGTCAGAATGGGCAACATAGCTGAAATCACCGCTGAGCCACGCACCGAGCTGACGCTCAACCATCACGGCGGAGAACGGGACCGGCATAATGCTGAACAGGGCGAGTCCACCGCCCCAAAACACCGCCAGCACCAGAACGATGCGCAATAAAGTACGTTTTACCCACGCACCTGCGCCGGATTGACGACTCATTCAGCCAGCACCAGCACGCGGGCGACCAGCTTTTCGATTCCCGTAGCCGCTTCTGCAATATTCTGCGCCAGCATATAGGCCGGCGTGGTGACAATTTTATTATCTTCATCAACCACAATGTCATCCACCGGGCACGGAACGTGTTCGCCCCCCATTTCCTCGACGATCTCCGCGGTATCAATATCCGTCCCGATGGTCAGGCGCAGCGGGAAATCAAAAATCTTAGGCAACATCGCCGGTGCGATACAGATAAAGCCCAGCGGTTTCCCTGCCGCATGCATAGCCTGCGACAGCGCTTTGAGATGAGGATCGATCTGACACTCCGCGCCCTGCGCAGCAAAGGTACTGAGATTTTTGGCCGCGCCAAATCCACCCGGCACAATGAGCGCATCAAGCTCTGCGGCGTCAGCCTGAATAAGAGGATGGATATCACCTCGCGCAATACGTGCGGCTTCAATCAGCACGTTACGGGTTTCCGCCATTGGTTCACCGGTCAGATGGTTAATCACATCCGCCTGATTTTTGTCCGGCGCAAAACAAATCACCTCTGCTCCCTGCTTAGCCAGGGCCAGCAGCGTAATGACGGCTTCGTGTATCTCAGAACCATCGTAAACACCACATCCGCTGAGCACGACACCAATCTTTTTCATCATGACAATCCTTTTCTGCAACTTGCTGAAGCACATTAATAATTTTGATTAAAACGCTATGCTTCACACATTTCACTGATTCATGTAACAAACCATTTAAGATTTGCTATCTTATCTGCGTGCGGCCTAAATTTTTCAGGCAGCGCCCTTTCGAAAATAACGTTTAAAAACAGGCGCAGCCACGATTTCCCTGGTGTTGGCGCAGTATTCGCGCACCCCGGTTAATCCGGGGTCATTTTTTTCTGGTGTCAACCCAGGCTTTAAGCACCGCCACATCGTTTTGCCACTCTTGCTTCATCTCTTCAACCCAATCACCCACGTTATCTTCCCATGCAGGTAAATCAGGCGACTGAATCTGTTGCCCCAGCTGCTGCAGGTGGCGTAAACCAACAGAGCCGGCTGCACCTTTGATTTTATGTCCTTCTTCCACGATCCCCTTCTGGTCACGGGCCGTCAGGTTGGATTCCAGCACGCTCAGATAGCCCGGCATCATTTTTTCGAACACGGCCAGACCGTCGGTAATCAGTTTCGGCCCCACCAGATCGATATACTGCTCCAGCATCGCGGTATCGAGTATCGTTTGGGCTTTTGCGCTATCAACAGACGTCATGGTGCTCTCCTCTTCATCATGGGTATCCCAGAACTTTTTGATCATAGCGGTCAGAGCAGGCACCGCCAGCGGCTTGCTGAGTACATCGTCCATACCGGCATCGAGATACTCTTTTTTATCTTTCAGCACGTTTGCCGTCAGGGCAACCAGCGGCGGCAGTTCGTCGGCCGCGTACTGACGCGTCAACTCGCGCGAGATATCCAGCCCGGTCATATCCGGTAATTGAATATCCAGCAGAACAAGATCGTATTCGCCGGGTTTAAACATCTCCAGCGCGGCTTTGCCGGTCATCGCGACATCCACGCTGTTGCCCAGTTTTTCCAGCACCGAGCGCGCCACGATCACGTTCAGCTCAATATCTTCCACCAGCAGGACGTGCAGGGCTGGCAGCGGCATATCATCATTTTCAAAGGTATCTTCTACCTCTTCCGCCACCGCTGGCGCATGGACCGTCAGCGTGAAGGTTGACCCTTTGCCCGGCTGGCTGGCTACGGTGATATCACCACCCATACTCTTCGCCAGACGTTTAGAGACCGCCAGGCCAATGCCTGTTCCGGTCGCCGGTTTCCCGCCGTTGCTGTCTTTCACCTGGTAGTACATGGCAAAGATCTTGTCCTGCTCCTCCTGCGGAATACCAATTCCGGAGTCCTCTACCTCGAAGTGCAGCATGTCGCCTTCGTCATAGCGGATACGCACCGCCACCTGCCCCTTCTGGGTGAATTTCACCGCGTTGCTGATCAGGTTCCACAGGATCTGGCGCAGTCGCGTGCCGTCAGTCACCACTTTATGCGGAAGCGGCAGGGTGGGCTCCATAACAAAGCTCAGGCCCTTCTGCTGCGCCTGCAGGCCGGACAGGTTTTCCAGATCGGCAAGGAAGCTGGTGAAATCAACCGGCTGGTTATCAAGCTGAACTTTACGGCGCTCCATCTTATCCATATCAATAATATCATTGAAGATATTACCCAGCGTGACCGCTGAGACATGGATAGTCTTGAGGTATTTTTCCTGCTCTGCGGTCAGGTCGGTATCCAGCAGAATACGACTCAGCCCGACAATGCCGTTGAGCGGCGTACGCAGCTCGTGGCTGATGGTGGAGATAAAAGTGGTCTTGTCGCGGCTGGCGCGCTCCAGGGCATCCTGGTAGCGCTTACGCTCGGTAATGTCGCGGCCAAAGCCCATCAGGCCGTGGCGTTTGCCCACACGGTCATAGTAGGGCACCTTACGGATCTCAAAGCAGGCTTTGCGTCCGTCCGGGTAATCCAGCCACTGTTCATAGGTCAACGAGACGTTATGACGGAAGACTTTTTCGTCGGTCTCCATGACCTTGGCCGCCGCCTCTTCAGAGTAAACGTCCTGCGGCTTCAGGTGAATCAGCTGCTTCTCGCTTTTCCCGGTAAGCAACTCCATCGCCCGGTTACAGCCGGAAAATTCTTTATCTTCATTACGGTAGAACACCAGATCCGGCGACGCATCCAGGAACGACCGCAGGAAGGAGGATTGCTGCTCAAGCTGGATCTGCGTGACCTCGCGCTCTTTCATTTCAATTTTCAGCTGCTCCAGGGTGGCCTGACGCTCGGCCTCCGCCTTCTCACGATCTGAAATCTCCTGATTCAGCTGCGCAATGTTGTCTTTGAGCTGGACGTTGAGCTTCAGGTCGCGCTCGCGCATCTCTTCCAGTTTATCCACCAGCTTAGACAGACGCTGACGGGACTCTTCCAGCTGTTCAACCACTACGGAAAGGAAATAGACCGCCCAGGGCGTAATGAGCAAGCCAAAGAAGATGGAGCGGATGACGTCGATACTCTCGACCTGACCATGCAGAACCATGGTAACCGCCATTTGCACGACAATGGCCAGAACGACCAGCGCCAGCGCAAGCAGCATGGAAAAACGCACCAGCCCAAGCTTCATCATCAGGTCGACGTAATACTGGGCAAGCATTCGAATTTGCTTCATAGAGGATCCCTTCACGACGTTATCGCTCAATAATACTCAAATTCGCGGCGGGACGTTGAAGGTTGTGAGAAAAAGTGCGGGGTGAAACAGGAGATTAGCCTCGCTCCCGGGCAACCGGAAGCGAGGTAAGGTCAATCAGGAGCGTTTCAACAGCAGCCAGAGACTGATCAGGAGGAAGCTGGCGCTTGGCAGCAGCGCACCGATAATCGGCGGAATGCCATAAACCAGCGTCAGCGGACCGAAGATCTGATCGAGCACGTAGAACACAAAGCCGAAGCTGATGCCGGTCACGACGCGAACCCCCATCGGCACGCTGCGCAACGGGCCGAAGATAAACGACAGCGCCATCAGCATCATTACCGCCACGGACATCGGCTGGAAGATTTTGCTCCACATGTTGAGCTGATAGCGTCCCGCATCCTGTCCGCTCGACTTCAGGTATTTCACATAGTTGTGCAAACCGCTTATGGAGAGCGCGTCAGGATCCAGCGCCACGACGCCGAGCTTATCGGGCGTCAGGTTGGTTTTCCACGTACCGGTTACCGTCTGAGAACCCGTAATCTGTTTCGGATCGGTCAGGTTAGATTCATCAACCTGGGACAACCGCCACTGCTTATGTTCGGCGTCAAACTTCGCCGAAGAGGCGTGGCGAACGGACTGCAGACGGCGCTGGTCATCGAAAGCGTAGATGCTCACTCCGCCCAGTTCATCATTCCCCTTCACCCGTTCGATGTAGACGAAGTTTTTACCGTCTTTCGCCCATAAACCTTGCTGAGTCGAGAGCAGTGAGCCGCCGTACATCGCCTGAGCACGATAGTTACGCGCCATCTGTTCGCCCTGCGGCGCGACCCACTCGCCAATCGCCATGGTCAACAACACCAGGGGGATGGCGGTTTTCATTACCGACAGCGCGACCTGCATGCGGGTAAAACCCGAGGCCTGCATAACGACCAGCTCGCTGCGCTGCGCTAGCATCCCCAGCCCCAGCAGTGCCCCCAGCAGGGCCGCCATCGGGAAGAAGATCTGCACATCTTTCGGCACGCTGAGCAGGGTATACATCCCCGCGCCCAGCGCGTCATAGCTCCCCTGCCCGGCTTTTTTCAGCTGATCGACAAATTTGATAATGCCGGAGAGCGACACCAGCATGAACAACGTCATCATGATGGTGGTAAAAATGGTTTTACCGATATAGCGATCAAGAACGCCAAACGCCTGCATTAGATGGCTCCTTTACGCGAGAATCGGGCACGTATGCGGCGCACAGGCACCGTATCCCACAGGTTTAACCCCAGCGCCAGTAAGATGTACAGGCTGTTGACGAACCACGTCCAGACCATGGGATCCAGCTTGCCCTTCGCGCCGTTGGAGCGAATCGAGGTTTGCAGCAGGAAATAGATCAGGTAAAGCAGCATCGCCGGCAGCATAGAGAGCACGCGTCCCTGACGCGGGTTCACCACGCTCAGCGGAACGACAATCAGCGCCATCATAAACACGGTGAAGACGAGCGTAATACGCCAGTGGAACTCAGCGCGCGCGCGGTTGGTATCGGTATTCCAGAGGGTACGCATGTCCATTTGCTCGGTATCCGTTGGATCGAGCGACACCGTCTGATGGCCGATAATGGCCTGATAGTTCTGGAAATCCGTAATGCGGAAGTCACGCAGCATCGCGGTGCCTTCGAAACGGGTGCCTTTGTTCAGCGTCACGACCTGAGAACCATCTTTGCGCTGAGCCAGCTGACCGGAATCTGCCACCACCACGGAAGGACGCGCGTTACCTTTAGGTCGCAGCTGCGCCAGGAAGACATCGTTGAATTTACTGCCGTCAACGCTCTCAATAAACAGCACGGAGTTTCCGTCGGTTGCCTGCTGGAACTGCCCCTGGGCTAACGCCGCCATGCCGGGGTTGGCTTTCGCTTCGGCCAGCACTTCGTCCTGATGGCGGGAAGACATGGGGCCCGCCCACATCACATTCACCGCCGCAACGATCCCCGTGAACAGCGCCAGTATCATGGCGGCTTTCACCAGGACCGCTTTGCTCAGGCCACAGGCATGCATCACCGTGATTTCACTCTCGGTATAGAGTTTCCCAAGCGTCATGAGCAGGCCAAGGAAAAGACTTAGCGGCAGGATAAGCTGCGCCATTTCCGGGATCCCTAAACCAAGCAGGGAAAGCACCAGATTTGTTGGAATTTCGCCGTCAACGGCCGCACCGAGGATCTTAACCAGCTTCTGACAGAAAAAAATCAGCAGCAGGATGAAGAGGATCGCCAGTTGGCTTTTGAGCGTCTCCCGCACCAGATATCTTATGATTATCACTTTAAATACGCCCGTAAAAACCCGTCTCTTTGCTGGAAAATCGCTTGTTTCATGGCTTAAACGTCATTTATTCTCTTGAGTCGTCGAAATCATCGCTAAGATTAAAACATCCGGCGGATTCACGCTTCAGGACTTTTTCTGACGTGTCGAAACCGTAGTAACGTAAGATTAACACGAAGTCACCACAACAGCGGACATGAGTTACGAAAGGTTTCAATTCTATCCGTAGCAGCCGCCGTTGTCTTTAAGATTCAGGAGCGTAGTGCATGGAGTTCAGTGTAAAAAGCGGTAGCCCGGAGAAACAGCGGAGTGCCTGCATCGTTGTGGGCGTCTTTGAACCACGCCGACTCTCCCCGATCGCCGAGCAACTCGATAAAATCAGTGACGGCTATATTAGCGCCCTGCTGCGCCGTGGCGAACTGGAAGGCAAACCTGGGCAGACGCTGTTACTGCACCATGTTCCGAACGTACTCTCAGAGCGCATTCTGCTGATTGGCTGCGGCAAAGAACGCGAGCTGGATGAACGTCAGTATAAGCAGGTGATTCAGAAAACAATCAATACGCTGAATGATACCGGTTCAATGGAAGCCGTCTGCTTCCTGACCGAGCTGCACGTTAAAGGGCGTAATACCTACTGGAAAGTGCGTCAGGCAGTCGAAACGGCAAAAGAGAGCCTGTACAGCTTCGATCAGCTGAAGACCAATAAAAGCGAGCCGCGTCGTCCGCTGCGTAAAATGGTCTTCAACGTGCCAACCCGCCGCGAACTGACCAGCGGCGAACGCGCGATCCAGCACGGTCTGGCGATTGCTGCCGGCATTAAAGCGGCTAAAGATCTCGGCAACATGCCACCCAACATCTGTAACGCGGCGTACCTGGCCTCTCAGGCACGTCAGTTGGCCGACGCCTACAGCAAAAACGTCATTACCCGCGTCATCGGCGAACAGCAGATGAAAGAGCTGGGAATGCACTCTTACCTGGCAGTCGGTAACGGCTCGCAGAACGAATCCCTGATGTCCGTCATCGAGTACAAGGGCAACCCGGCCGAAGACGCGCGCCCTGTCGTGCTGGTCGGTAAAGGCCTGACCTTCGATTCCGGCGGTATCTCCATCAAGCCTGCCGAAGGCATGGACGAGATGAAGTATGACATGTGCGGCGCGGCGGCGGTTTACGGCGTCATGCGCATGGTCGCGGAACTTCAGTTGCCCATCAACGTGATCGGCGTTCTGGCGGGCTGCGAAAACATGCCTGGAGGTCGCGCTTATCGTCCGGGTGACGTCCTGACCACCATGTCCGGCCAGACCGTAGAAGTACTGAACACCGACGCCGAAGGCCGTCTGGTACTCTGCGATGTGCTGACCTACGTTGAGCGCTTCGAACCTGAAGCGGTCATTGACGTCGCCACGCTCACCGGCGCCTGTGTGATTGCGCTGGGCCACCACATTACCGGCCTGATGTCGAACCACAATCCACTGGCGCACGAGCTGATTGGCGCCTCGGAGCAGGCCGGTGACCGCGCATGGCGTCTGCCGCTGGGTGACGAATATCAGGAGCAGCTGGAGTCTAACTTCGCGGATATGGCGAACATCGGCGGACGTCCTGGCGGGGCGATCACCGCGGGCTGCTTCCTGGCGCGCTTCACCCGTAAGTACAACTGGGCGCACCTGGATATCGCGGGTACCGCATGGCGCTCCGGCAAGGCCAAAGGCGCAACCGGTCGTCCGGTAGCGCTGCTGTCGCAGTTCCTGCTCAATCGTGCGGGTTTTAACGGCGACGAATGATATAAAATGCCGGGTGGCGGCTTCGCCTTACCCGGCCTACAACGTCATTCAACCGTAGGCCGGGTAAGCGAAGCGCCACCCGGCTTTGCATTTGAATCCAAAACTAAGAAGCCCCATATATGAAGAATGCAACGTTCTACCTTCTGGACAACGACACCCATCAGGAGGGCCTCAGCGCCGTCGAACAGCTGGTGTGTGAAATTGCCGCAGAACGTTGGCGCGCAGGCAAACGCGTGTTGATCGCCTGTGAAGATGAGCAGCAGGCCATTCGTCTCGATGAAGCGCTGTGGGCTCGCCCGCCGGAGAGTTTTGTTCCGCATAACCTGTCAGGCGAAGGGCCACGCGGCGGAGCACCGGTTGAAATTGCCTGGCCGCAAAAGCGCAACAGCAGCGCGCGCGACATTCTGATTAGCCTGCGGATAGATTTTGCAGATTTTGCCACCGCTTTCACAGAAGTGGTAGACTTTGTCCCTTACGAAGAATCTTTGAAACAACTGGCGCGCGAACGCTATAAAGCGTACCGCCTGGCTGGTTTTAACCTGAATACGGCAACCTGGAAATAATGGAAAAGACATATAACCCACGCGATATCGAACAGCCGCTTTACGAGCACTGGGAACAGCAGGGCTATTTCAAGCCTAACGGCGACGAAAGCAAAGAGTCCTTCTGCATCATGATCCCGCCGCCGAACGTCACCGGCAGTTTGCATATGGGTCATGCTTTCCAGCAGACCATCATGGACACCATGATCCGCTACCAGCGCATGCAGGGTAAAAACACCCTGTGGCAGGCGGGGACTGACCACGCGGGTATCGCGACCCAGATGGTGGTTGAGCGTAAAATTGCCGCTGAAGAAGGGAAAACCCGCCACGACTACGGTCGCGATGCGTTCATCGACAAAATCTGGCAGTGGAAAGCGGAATCCGGCGGCACGATTACCCGCCAGATGCGCCGCCTCGGCAACTCCGTGGACTGGGAGCGCGAGCGCTTCACCATGGATGAAGGCCTCTCCAACGCCGTGAAAGAAGTCTTCGTCCGTCTGTACAAAGAAGACCTGATTTACCGTGGCAAACGCCTGGTCAACTGGGATCCGAAACTGCGCACCGCAATTTCTGACCTGGAAGTGGAAAACCGCGAGTCCAAGGGCTCCATGTGGCATATCCGCTATCCGCTGGCCGACGGCGCAAAAACCGCCGACGGTAAAGATTACCTGGTGGTCGCGACCACCCGTCCGGAAACCCTGCTGGGCGATACCGGCGTGGCCGTTAACCCGGAAGATCCGCGTTATAAAGATCTGATTGGCAAATTCGTGTTGCTGCCGCTGGTAAACCGCCGTATTCCGATTGTGGGCGACGAACACGCCGACATGGAAAAAGGCACCGGCTGCGTGAAAATCACCCCGGCGCACGACTTCAACGACTATGAAGTGGGTCGTCGTCACGCCCTGCCGATGATCAACATTCTGACCTTCGACGGCGATATCCGCGAAAGCGCAGAAGTGTACGACACCAAAGGCAACGAATCCGACGTTTATTCCAGCGACATCCCGGCCGAGTTCCAGAAGCTGGAACGCTTTGCCGCGCGTAAAGCGATTGTGGCTGCCGTTGACGCACTGGGCCTGCTGGAAGAGATCAAGCCTCACGACCTGACCGTGCCGTACGGCGACCGTGGTGGCGTGGTTATCGAGCCCATGCTGACCGACCAGTGGTACGTGCGTGCCGACGTGCTGGCGAAACCGGCTGTGGAAGCGGTTGAAAACGGCAGCATTCAGTTCGTACCGAAGCAGTACGAAAACATGTACTTCTCCTGGATGCGCGATATTCAGGACTGGTGTATCTCCCGTCAGTTGTGGTGGGGTCACCGTATCCCGGCATGGTACGACAACGACGGCAACGTTTACGTTGGCCGCAGCGAAGATGAAGTGCGTCAGGAAAACAACCTGAGCGCAGACGTTGCCCTGCGTCAGGACGAAGACGTGCTGGATACCTGGTTCTCCTCCGCGCTGTGGACCTTCTCCACCCTCGGCTGGCCAGAAAACACCGACGCGCTGCGTCAGTTCCACCCAACCAGCGTGATGGTGTCCGGCTTCGACATTATCTTCTTCTGGATTGCCCGCATGATCATGATGACCATGCACTTCATCAAAGACGAAGACGGCAAGCCGCAGGTTCCGTTCCATACCGTCTACATGACCGGTCTGATCCGCGACGACGAAGGCCAGAAGATGTCCAAATCCAAGGGTAACGTCATCGACCCGCTGGATATGGTTGATGGTATCTCTCTGGAAGAGCTGCTGGAAAAACGCACCGGCAACATGATGCAGCCGCAGCTGGCGGAGAAAATCCGCAAGCGCACCGAGAAGCAGTTCCCGAACGGGATTGAGGCTCACGGTACCGACGCCCTGCGTTTCACCCTGGCGGCACTGGCCTCGACCGGTCGTGACATCAACTGGGACATGAAGCGTCTGGAAGGTTACCGTAACTTCTGTAACAAGCTGTGGAACGCCAGCCGCTTCGTGCTGATGAACACCGAAGATCAGGATTGCGGCTTCAACGGCGGCGAGATGACTCTCTCCCTGGCTGACCGCTGGATCCTGGCGGAATTCAACCAGACGGTGAAAGCGTTCCGCGAGGCGCTGGACAGCTACCGCTTCGACATCGCAGCGGGCATTTTGTATGAATTCACCTGGAACCAGTTCTGTGACTGGTATCTGGAGCTGGCGAAGCCGGTCATGAACGGCGGCACTGAGGCAGAGCTGCGCGGTACGCGCAACACGCTGATTACCGTTCTGGAAGGCCTACTGCGCCTGGCGCACCCGGTTATTCCATTCATCACCGAGACCATCTGGCAGCGCGTGAAGGTGATTGCAGGCATCAACGCCGACACCATCATGCTGCAACCGTTCCCGGCATTCGATGCGGCGAAAGTCGATGAAGCGGCGTCTGCGGATACCGAGTGGCTGAAGCAGGCGATCGTGGCGGTACGTAACATTCGTGCTGAAATGAACATCGCCCCGGGCAAACCGCTGGAGCTGCTGCTGCGCGGCTGCAGCGAAGCGGCTATTCGTCGCGTCACCGAGAACAACACCTTCCTGAAAACCATGGCGCGTCTGGAAAGCATCACCGTGCTGCCTGCGGATGATAAAGGTCCGGTTTCCGTGACCAAAATCATCGACGGTGCCGAGCTGCTGATCCCGATGGCAGGTCTGATCGACAAAGACGCCGAGCTGGCTCGTCTGGCGAAAGAAGTGGCGAAAGTCGACGTGGAAATTGGCAAAATCGAAAGCAAACTGGCGAACGAAGGCTTTGTTGCCCGCGCGCCGGAAGCGGTCATCGCGAAAGAGCGTGAGCGTCTGGTTGCCTTCGCCGATGCGAAGACCAAGCTGATTGAGCAGCAGGCGGTTATCGCTGCCCTGTAATGCTTTTACCCCTTACGCTTCAGGGCGTAAGGGGTAACCTTCCTGAAAACTCCTCGCTTGCACTCCCCTTTCTGCGGTGCTATTAACAGCAGTTATGTGTCAATTTTTGTAATGAGTAATGCTATGAGCGTGATTACCCCCGTCGCGACGACGATGCGCCGGATCGCTGAGCAGGATAACCCGGCTATCGCCGCCGTTATTCGCACCGTTTCTGCCGAATATGGCCTGACGGCTGACAAGGGCTACACGGTTGCCGACCCGAATCTGGACGCGCTTTTCCAGCTCTACAGCCAGCCTGGTCATGCCTACTGGGTCATCGAGCAGAACGGCCAGGTAGTCGGCGGCGGCGGCGTGGCGCCCCTCAGCTGCAGCGAGCCGGATATCTGCGAACTGCAAAAAATGTATTTCCTGCCAACGGCACGCGGACAAGGACTGGCCAAAAAGCTGGCGCTGATGGCGCTGGACCACGCGCGCAAGCAGGGCTTTACCCGCTGCTACCTGGAAACGACCGCCTTCCTCAAAGAGGCCATCGGCCTGTATGAACATCTGGGCTTTGAGCATATCGATGCGCCGCTGGGCTGTACCGGCCACGTTGATTGCGAAGTCAGGATGCTGAAAAGTCTGTAACTTTCGTTCCTGCCCTCTTCTGTTAAGCGGCTGTAAACTGAATGCTCTACACTCTCAGTTCACACCACAACGGGGGAAACACGATGTCGAAGATAAAAAGCTACGCCGCACTGCAGGCGGGTGCAGAACTTGAGCTGTACGAGTACGATGCGGGCGAACTAAAAGCAGAAGACGTCGAAGTACAGGTTGATTACTGCGGGATCTGCCACTCGGATCTCTCGATGATCGATAACGAATGGGGCTTCTCCAGCTATCCGCTGGTTGCCGGACACGAAGTCATTGGCCGCGTCGTGGCGCTCGGTAGCGCCGCGCAGGACAAAGGGCTGAAAGTGGGCCAGCGCGTAGGCATTGGCTGGACAGCGCGCAGCTGTGGTCACTGCGATGCCTGTATCAGCGGCAATCAGATCAACTGCCTCGAAGGCGCCGTTCCCACCATTCTGAACAAAGGCGGTTTTGCCGATAAACTGCGCGCCGACTGGCAATGGGTTATCCCGCTGCCGGAAAGCATTGATATCGAATCCGCCGGCCCGCTGCTGTGTGGTGGTATCACCGTCTTCAAACCGCTGCTGATGCACCATATCACCGCCACCAGCCGCGTCGGCGTCATCGGTATCGGCGGGCTGGGGCATATTGCCATTAAGCTGCTGCACGCGATGGGCTGTGAAGTCACGGCGTTCAGCTCGAACCCGGCGAAAGAGAAAGAAGTGCTGGCTATGGGGGCGGATAAAGTGGTGAACAGCCGCGATCCGCAAGCGCTGAACGCGCTGGCGGGCCAGTTTGACCTGATCATCAACACCGTTAACGTCGATCTCGACTGGCAGCCGTACTTTGAAGCGTTGGCCTACGGCGGTAACTTCCACACCGTGGGTGCGGTGATGAAGCCGCTGCCGGTTCCGGCGTTTACCCTGATCGGCGGGGATCGCAGCATATCCGGTTCTGCAACCGGTACGCCGTACGAGTTGCGCAAACTGATGAAATTCGCCGGACGCACCAAAGTGGCGCCGACCACCGAACTGTATCCGATGTCGAAAATCAACGAAGCGATCCAGCACGTGCGCGACGGCAAAGCCCGTTACCGCGTGGTGTTGAAAGCAGATTTCTGATGTGACAGTGCCGGGTAATGGCTTCGCCTTACCCGGCCTACTTTCACTGCTGCGCCAATACGTTAAATACTTCCGCTACCGCGACCGCTCCCGGATCCATCACCCCATCCAGGTTCTCTTTATTGACATACGACGAGCGTCCCGCGCCGGCTTTCGCCATTTTCGACGTTGCTTCTGCGCCCTGCTGCGCGGCCTGCGCTGCCGCCTGAATATTGCCTTTCTGTAACGCCTCCAGCGCCGGTTGCAGCGCATCGATCAGCGTGCGATCGCCAAGATCCGCTCCGCCGTACTGCTTCATCTGCGCAAGTCCGCTGAGCAAGGCCTCCGGGAGCGTCTGACCATCGTGAAGCTTTTGCCCGGCCGCGGTAAAGAAGATCGACATCAGCACCCCGCTCGATCCGCCCATCACCGTAGCCAGCCGCTCGCCAACCAGCAGCAGCAGCTTAGACACGTCATTAAGCGGGAGCGCGTTCTCCTCCAGGCGCTGCGCAATATCCCGCGCCCCTTGCGCAAAAGTAGAGCCGGTATCGCCATCTCCCACCTTGGCATCCAGCGCGTTCAGGCGGTTTTCCAGCTGGATCAGCGTTGTCGACACGGAGGAGACAAACGCACGCACCTGCGGATTGTCAGAGGGGGTATACTCCACACGGTCATGAATGGCGCTATGCGTCACGGTACGCAGTGGCGCAAACGCGACGGGCTTCTGCCAGCCCAGCGTCTCGACGTCGGCGTGAATCGCCTTTTCGAAGAAATCGTTGAGCTTCAGCAGCGTCAGAGAAAAGCCTTTCATATCCAGCGCGCTGACCAGCGGCGCAGGGCCAATCAGGTACGCGATACTCTCTTTCAGCGCAGAATGCGCCAGCTCTTTGGTCAGCAGCGCCATCTCCAGCGCCGATACGCCGCCAAGATTGTTAATCAGCACCGCAAAACGCCCCTTACCCGCCTGCGCGCTTAACGGCGTCACCAGAGTGTCGATAATGGCTTTGCTGTTTTGCGTATCTACCACGGAAGCCCCGGGCTCGCCGTGAATGCCCAGGCCCAGCTCGACATGGCCTTGTTTAATGCGCCCCTCTTCATCGTCGCTGCCCGGCAGGTTGCAGGTTTGCATCGCCACGCCCAGGCTCCAGAGGTTATCGCAGGCCTGTTGCGCAATATCCCGCACCTCGCTCAGCGATTTCCCCTGCTCCGCCGCATAGCCCGCAATCTTGTGCACCAGTGCCGTACCGGCAATACCGCGCGGCTGCTTGTTATCCGGCAGCGCGATATCGTCTGCCACAATCACCATCTCCACCTTCAGGCCGTAGCGTTTGGCCTTTTCGGCCGCCAGGCCAAAGTTCAGGCGGTCGCCGGTGTAGTTTTTGACGATCAGCAGACAGCCGCGATCGCCCGTGACCGCGACAATGGCATTCAGCACCGCATCTACGCTCGGCGAGGCAAATAGATCGCCGCACACTGCCGCCGTCAGCATCCCTTTGCCGACAAACCCGGCGTGTGCGGGTTCGTGGCCTGAGCCGCCGCCGGAGATCACCGCCACGCGGCTTTTGTCCCAGTCGCCGCGTGCGACGATCCTGATGGCCGGATCGATATCAAGCTTGACGAGATTGGCATGTGGCGCAGAAAGCAGTATGCCTTCAATGGCATCGTTGACCAGCTGTTTGCGATCGTTAAAGAAGAATCTGGACATAGTTTCCCACTATTTTGTGAACCGTATGCAAAAGCATAGTCCGCGCTGGATAATGCGCCGCAAAGTCAGGAATTTACTCAACCAAATTGCTATCAGGTTGCCTATACTCCACCCAAGACTAAGAGAGGAAGCGCATCATGAGTACACCATTGTTAATTGCCCGGACGCTGGAAAAAGAGCTCTATTTACTGCCCGCGATGGCGAACCGTCACGGTCTGATCACCGGCGCGACCGGGACGGGGAAAACCGTCACCCTGCAAAAGCTGGCGGAGTCGCTTTCGGAGATTGGCGTACCAGTCTTTATGGCTGACGTAAAAGGCGATTTAACCGGTGTGGCTCAGGAAGGGACGGCCTCTGAAAAACTGCTCGAACGGCTGAAGAATATTGGCATCACGGACTGGACGCCGCACGGTAACCCGGTGGTGGTGTGGGACATCTTCGGTGAAAAAGGCCACCCGGTACGCGCCACCGTCTCCGATCTTGGCCCGCTGCTGCTGGCCCGTCTGCTTAACCTCAACGACGTGCAGTCCGGCGTGCTGAATATTATCTTCCGCATTGCCGATGACCAGGGGCTACTGCTGCTTGATTTCAAAGATCTGCGCGCCATTACGCAGTACATCGGCGATAACGCCAAATCCTTCCAGAACCAGTACGGCAACATCAGCAGCGCCTCGGTGGGCGCTATTCAGCGCGGGCTACTGACGCTTGAGCAACAGGGCGCTGAACATTTCTTTGGTGAACCCATGCTGGATATCAAAGACTGGATGCGCACCGACAGCAGTGGCAAAGGCATTATCAACATCCTGAGCTCAGAGAAGCTCTACCAGATGCCGAAACTCTACGCCGCCAGCCTGCTGTGGATGCTCTCCGAACTCTATGAACAATTACCCGAAGCAGGCGATCTGGAAAAACCGAAGCTGGTGTTCTTCTTTGACGAAGCGCATCTGTTGTTTAACGATGCACCTCAGGTATTGCTGGATAAGATCGAACAGGTTATCCGCCTGATCCGCTCCAAAGGCGTCGGCGTCTGGTTTGTCTCGCAAAACCCGTCAGATATCCCGGATAACGTGCTGGGTCAGCTTGGTAACCGCGTACAGCACGCCCTGCGCGCCTTCACGCCGAAAGATCAGAAAGCGGTGAAAGCCGCCGCGCAAACCATGCGCGCCAACCCTGCCTTTGATACCGAAGCGGCGATTCAGGCGTTAGGCACCGGTGAAGCGCTGATCTCGTTCCTCGATGCGAAGGGCAGCCCGTCCGTGGTGGAACGCGCCATGGTCATTGCACCTTGCTCGCGCATGGGGCCGGTGACCGACGATGAGCGCAACGGCCTGATTAACCACTCTCCGGTTTACGGGAAATATGAAGACGAGGTGGATCGCGAGTCCGCGTTCGAGATGCTGCAAAAAGGGGTCCAGGCGACAACGGAATCGCAGGATGCACCTGCCGCTAAAGGGCAATCAGTCGCCGTGGATGACGGCATTCTCGGTGGGCTCAAAGACATTCTATTCGGCAGCACCGGGCCGCGCGGCGGCAAGCGCGATGGCGTGGTGCAGACCATGGCGAAAAGCGCAGCCCGACAGGTCACCAATCAGATCGTGCGCGGCATGCTGGGGAGTTTGTTAAGCGGCCGTCGCAGGTAAACGGGGAACCCACGGGCGGCCCAGCGCCGAACCCTGTACGCCGTTCTCCTGCAGGTAGCGGTCTATTTCCACCATCCCCGTCCAGCGGTTCTCACACCACAGCGGTGCCAGAAGCGTTGGGCGGCGGGCGCTGGCCGAGATGCGGTGGTAGACAATCTCCGGTGGCGTGTGGCGAATCATCTCCCCCGCCGTCACCGTATAGTCCTCAAGCTCGATACCGCTTAACCGCCCGGCCTCCCAGGCTTTCGCCATAATGCTGCCTTTCACGATGTGCAGCGGATGCAGCTTGATGCCGTCCACGCCGGTTTCAACGACCCTTTCCAGCGTTTCAAGGCCATGCTGTTGACCTTCGCCGGGTAACCCAACAATCAGGTGCGAACAGACCTTCAGCCCGCGCTCGCGGGCCAGGCGCGTGGTGCGCTGGTAGCAGGCAAAATCATGCCCACGGTTAATTCGGTGCAGCGTTTTGTCATGTGCCGTTTGCAAGCCCAGCTCCAGCCAGATCTCGTAGCCTTGTTCTTTGTACTCGCTGAGCAGGTCCAGCACCGCGTCCGGTACGCAGTCCGGGCGCGTTCCCACGCACAGCCCAACGATACTGGCCTGGCTGACGGCCTGCTGATACATCGAACGCAGTACCTGCACCTCCGCCCACGTGCTGGTATAAGCCTGAAAATAGGCCAGATACTGCTTCGCGCGGTTCACCAGGCTGGCCTGGTGGGCAAGCTGCTCAGCGATAGAATGGTGCTGCTGCGCTTCATCGGCAAACGACGCGACGTTACAGAAGGTGCAGCCGCCGCGCCCGATGGTGCCGTCGCGATTCGGGCAGCTAAACCCGCCGTGCAGCGTCAGCTTATGAACCTTTTGCCCGTACCGCTGCAAAAGATCCCCACCAAACATATTGACTAATTTCTGTAACTGCATAATCTGATAGACCGTCCCGGAGAAAGGGGACAAGCCTGCCATTTTTAGCCTCTGTCGGCGATGACCTGGATCAATCGCCCTGGACGGCCTTTATCTATATGAATAAATACTCAGGATTACTGCAATTTCATTCACGCCGTACGTGATTACTTTTCCTTATGTTCTGATTGTTTTTTTCATTTATAGCGCCAGCACTGAAAAACAGTGTGTTTATGCGGGTTTGCAGACAATGCCAGATTATTATTCTGCTATAAAACCGCTATTCAGCACGCTACATTGATAATACCGCTTTCATATAGTGAGTCAGATCACACTCCGCTGCGCTCTTTCAGGGCATTCAATCAATGTAAAACTAGTTAAATAACCTTTAAATACAATTAGATAATCCCTCTTTAGCACATTTTTGTATAAATAAGATTGCCATTTGACCTGTGTACCAATTCCCGATAAGTTGGAAATCCGCTGGAAGCTTTCTGGATGAGCGGCCTGCTCATCATATTTATGCAGTAATTGAGATTCCCTCTGAAGCAAGTCCTCAAACTTGTTTACCTGCGCGAAAGGATGAAAAAGAGGGCGAATGCGAGGTCCGCGTATGAAACGCAAACCCCGTCGCCATGCTCTTTCTGTGCCTGTGCGCCACGGTAAAGTTCAGTGGGAAGCCCGACGAGCCTGGGGAGGTTCACTGATATGTTGTACGATAAATCCCTTGAGAAGGATAACTGTGGTTTCGGCCTGATCGCCCACATAGAAGGCGAACCTAGCCACAAGGTAGTGCGTACTGCTATTCACGCACTGGCCCGTATGCAGCACCGTGGCGCCATCCTTGCCGATGGTAAAACCGGCGACGGTTGCGGCCTGCTGCTGCAAAAACCGGATCGTTTCTTCCGCATCGTGGCGGAAGAGCGCGGCTGGCGTTTAGCCAAAAACTACGCTGTCGGCATGCTGTTCCTGAATCAGGATCTTGAAAAGGCTGCCGCCTCACGCCGCATCGTCGAAGAAGAACTTCAGCGTGAAACCCTGTCGATTGTCGGCTGGCGCGATGTGCCAACCAACGAAGGGGTGCTCGGTGAAATCGCCCTCTCCTCGCTGCCTCGTATTGAACAGATTTTCGTCAACGCGCCTGCGGGCTGGCGTCCGCGTGATATGGAACGCCGTCTGTTTATTGCCCGCCGCCGCATTGAAAAACGTCTCCAGGACGATAAAGAGTTCTACGTCTGTAGCCTCTCTAACCTGGTGAACATCTATAAAGGTCTGTGTATGCCGGCTGACCTGCCGCGCTTCTACCTGGACCTGGCGGACCTGCGTCTGGAATCGGCCATTTGCCTGTTCCACCAGCGCTTCTCCACCAACACCGTACCACGCTGGCCGCTGGCTCAGCCGTTCCGCTATCTGGCGCACAACGGCGAGATCAACACCATCACCGGTAACCGCCAGTGGGCCCGCGCCCGTACCTATAAATTCCAGACGCCGCTGATCCCCGATCTGCACGATGCCGCGCCGTTCGTGAACGAAACCGGCTCGGACTCCAGCTCGATGGATAACATGCTGGAACTGCTGCTGGCGGGCGGGATGGATATCGTGCGTGCTATGCGTCTGCTCGTGCCGCCAGCCTGGCAGAACAACCCGGATATGGATCCTGAGCTGCGCGCGTTCTTCGACTTTAACTCCATGCACATGGAGCCGTGGGATGGTCCGGCGGGCATCGTCATGTCCGACGGTCGTTTTGCCGCCTGTAACCTGGACCGTAACGGTCTGCGTCCGGCGCGCTACGTCATCACCAAAGACAAGCTCATCACCTGTGCCTCTGAAGTCGGCATCTGGGATTACCAGCCAGACGAAGTGGTTGAGAAAGGCCGCGTCGGTCCGGGCGAGCTGATGGTGATCGACACCCGCGGTGGGCGCATCCTGCACTCTGCCGAAACCGACAACGATCTGAAGAGCCGCCACCCGTACAAAGAGTGGATGGAGAAAAACGTGCGTCGTCTGGTGCCGTTTGAAGATCTGTCGGACGAAGAAGTGGGCAGCCGCGAGCTGGACGATGACACCCTCGCCAGCTACCAGAAGCAATTTAACTACAGCGCGGAAGAGCTGGACTCCGTCATCCGCGTGCTCGGTGAAAACGGCCAGGAAGCGGTCGGCTCGATGGGTGACGATACCCCGTTTGCCGTGCTCTCCAGCCAGCCGCGCATCATCTATGACTACTTCCGTCAGCAGTTCGCGCAGGTGACTAACCCGCCAATCGATCCGCTGCGTGAAGCACACGTGATGTCGCTGGCCACCAGCATCGGTCGCGAGATGAACGTCTTCTGCGAGGCCGAAGGCCAGGCGCACCGTCTGACCTTTAAATCGCCGATCCTGCTGTACTCCGATTTCAAACAGCTCACCACCATGAAAGAGGAGCATTACCGCGCCGACACGCTCGATATTACCTTCGACGTGAACGAGGCGAGCCTCGAAGAGACGGTGAATGCGCTGTGTGACAAAGCCGAACAGATGGTGCGTAACGGTACCGTGCTGCTGGTATTGTCCGACCGCAACATCGCGAAAAACCGTCTGCCGGTACCGGCCCCGATGGCGGTGGGCGCTATCCAGACGCGTCTGGTCGATAAGAGCCTGCGCTGCGACGCCAACATCATTGTTGAAACCGCAAGCGCGCGCGATCCGCACCACTTTGCCGTGCTGCTGGGCTTTGGCGCGACGGCGATCTATCCGTACCTGGCCTACGAAACGCTGGCCCGTCTGGTGGATACACGCGCGATCGACAAAGATTACCGCGCGGTGATGCTGAACTACCGTAACGGCATCAACAAAGGTCTGTACAAGATCATGTCCAAAATGGGCATCTCGACCATTGCCTCCTACCGCTGCTCGAAGCTGTTTGAAGCGGTCGGCCTGCATGACGAAGTCGCCAACCTCTGCTTCCAGGGCGTGGTCAGCCGCATCGGCGGCGCCGGTTTTGCTGACTTCCAGCAGGATCTGGTGAACCTGTCCAAACGCGCCTGGCTGGCACGTAAGCCGCTGGATCAGGGCGGTCTGCTGAAATACGTTCACGGCGGCGAATACCACGCCTACAACCCGGACGTGGTGCGCACGCTGCAGCAGGCGGTTCAGAGCGGCGAATACCGTGATTATCAGCAGTATGCTGAGCTGGTGAACAACCGTCCGGCGGCAACGCTGCGCGACCTCATTGCCCTGAATCCGGGTGATGAAGCGGTCAGCATTGACGACGTTGAGCCGGCATCCGAACTGTTTAAACGCTTCGATACCGCGGCGATGTCCATCGGTGCCCTGAGCCCGGAAGCCCACGAAGCGCTGGCGGAAGCCATGAACAGCATCGGCGGTAACTCTAACTCCGGCGAAGGCGGTGAAGATCCGGCCCGTTACGGCACCAACAAGGTGTCTCGTATCAAGCAGGTGGCATCCGGCCGCTTTGGCGTGACGCCAGCGTACCTGGTCAACGCCGACGTGATTCAGATTAAGGTCGCTCAGGGTGCGAAACCGGGCGAAGGCGGTCAGTTACCGGGTGATAAAGTCACGCCGTACATCGCCAAACTGCGCTACTCGGTACCGGGCGTGACGCTGATCTCCCCGCCGCCGCACCACGATATCTACTCTATCGAGGACCTGGCGCAGCTGATTTTCGACCTGAAGCAGGTCAACCCGAAGGCGATGATCTCCGTGAAGCTGGTTTCCGAACCGGGCGTCGGCACCATCGCGACCGGCGTGGCGAAGGCCTATGCGGACCTTATCACCATCGCGGGTTATGACGGTGGTACCGGTGCAAGCCCGCTCTCCTCCGTGAAATATGCAGGCTGTCCGTGGGAGCTTGGCCTGGTGGAAACCCAGCAGGCGCTGGTGGCTAACGGTCTGCGTCATAAGATCCGCCTGCAGGTGGATGGCGGTCTGAAAACTGGCCTCGACATTATCAAGGCGGCGATCCTCGGTGCGGAAAGCTTCGGTTTCGGTACCGGTCCAATGGTCGCGCTGGGCTGTAAATACCTGCGTATTTGCCACCTGAACAACTGCGCAACCGGCGTTGCAACCCAGGACGAGAAGCTGCGTAAGAACCACTATCACGGCCTGCCGTTCAAAGTGACCAACTACTTTGAGTTCATCGCCCGCGAAACCCGCGAGCTGATGGCGCAGCTGGGCGTGAAGCGTCTGGTAGACCTGATTGGCCGCACCGACCTGCTGAAAGAGCTGGAAGGCTTCACCGCCAAGCAGCAGAAGCTGGAGTTGAGCAAGCTGCTGGAAACCGCGCAGCCGCATCCTGGCAAAGCGGTCTACTGCACCGAGAACAACCCGCCGTTCGATAACGGCGTGCTGAACGCGCAGCTGTTGCAGCAGGCGAAGCCGTATGTGGACGACAAGCAGAGCAAAACGTTCTGGTTTGATATCCGCAACACCGACCGTTCCGTGGGTGCCTCCCTCTCCGGTTACATCGCGCAAACGCACGGTGACCAGGGGCTGGCGGCCGATCCGATTACCGCGCACTTCAGCGGTACCGCGGGTCAGAGCTTCGGCGTGTGGAACGCAGGCGGTGTTGAGCTGTACCTGACCGGCGATGCCAACGACTACGTCGGCAAAGGCATGGCGGGTGGTCTGCTGGCGGTGCGTCCTCCTGTCGGCTCAGCCTTCCGCAGCCATGAAGCCAGCATTATCGGTAACACCTGCCTGTACGGCGCGACCGGCGGTCGTCTGTTCGCAGCAGGTCGTGCGGGCGAGCGTTTTGCGGTGCGTAACTCCGGTGCCATCACCGTGGTGGAAGGCATTGGCGATAACGGTTGTGAATACATGACGGGCGGGATTGTTTGCGTTCTGGGTAAAACCGGCGTGAACTTCGGCGCAGGCATGACGGGTGGTTTTGCCTACGTCCTGGATGAAGACGGTGAGTTCCGCAAACGCGTGAACCCGGAGCTGGTGGAAGTGCTGGACGTTGACACGCTGGCTATCCACGAAGAACATCTGCGCGGTTTGATTACCGAACACGTGCAGCATACCGGTTCTTCGCGCGGCGAAGAGATCCTGGCGAACTGGCCGGCGTTCTCTGCGAAATTCGCGCTGGTTAAGCCGAAGTCCAGCGATGTTAAAGCCCTGTTGGGTCACCGTAGTCGTAGCGCAGCAGAGCTGCGCGTGCAGGCGCAGTAAGGAATTCAGATGAGCCAGAACGTATACCAGTTTATCGACCTGCAGCGTGTTGATCCGCCAAAGAAACCGCTGAAGATCCGTAAAATTGAATTTGTTGAAATCTACGAGCCGTTTTCAGAAGGCCAGGCCAAAGCACAGGCAGACCGCTGCCTGTCCTGCGGTAACCCTTACTGCGAATGGAAATGTCCGGTACACAACTACATCCCGAACTGGCTGAAGCTGGCCAACGAAGGACGTATTTTCGAAGCCGCCGAGCTCTCTCACCAGACCAACACCCTACCGGAAGTGTGCGGCCGCGTGTGTCCTCAGGACCGTCTGTGCGAAGGTTCCTGTACGCTGAACGACGAGTTCGGCGCGGTGACCATCGGCAACATCGAGCGCTACATCAATGATAAAGCGTTTGAGATGGGCTGGCGTCCGGACATGACCGGCGTGAAGCAAACCGACAAGCGCGTGGCGATTATCGGTGCGGGCCCGGCGGGCCTGGCCTGTGCGGACGTGCTGACCCGCAACGGCGTGAAGGTGGTGGTCTTTGACCGTCATCCGGAGATCGGCGGCCTGCTGACCTTCGGTATCCCGGCCTTCAAGCTGGAAAAAGAGGTCATGACCCGTCGCCGCGAAATCTTCACCGGCATGGGCATTGAGTTCAAACTGAACGTGGAAGTGGGCCGCGACGTGCAGCTCGACGACCTGCTGAAGGATTACGACGCCGTGTTCCTGGGCGTGGGCACCTATCAGTCCATGCGCGGCGGTCTGGAGAACGAAGACGCGCCGGGCGTGTACGACGCGCTGCCGTTCCTGATTGCCAACACCAAGCAGATCATGGGCTACGGCGAAACCGCCGATGAGCCTTTCGTCAGCATGGAAGGCAAACGCGTGGTTGTGCTGGGCGGCGGTGATACCGCGATGGACTGCGTGCGTACCTCCATTCGTCAGAATGCGGCACACGTGATCTGCGCCTACCGTCGTGACGAAGAGAACATGCCGGGCTCTAAGCGCGAAGTGAAAAACGCGCGTGAAGAGGGCGTGGAGTTCCAGTTCAACATCCAGCCTCTGGGTATTGAAGTGAATGCCAACGGTAAAGTGAGCGGCGTGAAGATGGCGCGTACCGAGATGGGCGCACCGGATGCGAAAGGCCGTCGTCGCGCCGAGATCGTGGCCGGTTCTGAACACGTGATCCCGGCCGACGCCGTGGTGATGGCGTTCGGTTTCCGTCCTCACAGCATGGAATGGCTGGCGAAGCATAGCGTTGAGCTGGATTCACAAGGCCGTATTATTGCGCCAGAAGGTAGCGATAACGCGTTCCAGACCAGCAACCCGAAAATCTTCGCCGGTGGCGATATCGTTCGCGGTTCCGACCTGGTGGTGACGGCGATTGCCGAAGGCCGCAAGGCGGCTGACGGTATACTGAATTACCTGGAAGTGTAAGAAAAAAAGGGAATAAACCTTCCAGTTTATTCCCTTTGCTAAATAAAGCGTAATTAAAATATAAATTACAGATATTTCAGCGTAAAAGTTGCCTGCCCATCAATGCTAGTATCATCGGTAATTGCCAGCGTCGTGGTGTCCTGAATCGCAAGCGAAATAGCCATTGGTACAACGGCCTGAGTAAAGGCCAATGGTGCCGTTTCTCCGGTGGTTGCAACAGTCACAATTTCACTGGCGTTATTCTGCATCAGCGAACCCACGTTAGACCAGGACGTTCCATTATCAGAGCTATAGGTCGCCCCGACTGCGTTACCATCCGCCGTTATGCTGTCGGTTTTAACAAACATGCTGTAGTTACCAATCTTCACGTTGCCTGCCGTGGTATTCACGCCAAACAGGTTTACCGGCTGGAGGACGTCAACACCGGCTACGGTACCGTTTTTAACGACCACATTCGCCGCCGTGCCGCTACGGTCATCATTCACGCTAAAGCCCACTTTGACAGGCGCCTGGCAGTTAATCGTCAGGGAGAAGTCTTTTTGTCCCAGTTGGTTAACTGCGGTGGCGCTCAGCGAGCCCAGATTGACGGTGCCGTAGTCAATGGTGCCACCGCCGCTCAGCGTTGGGGTACAGGACGCATTAGTTAACGTACCTTTTAACTTCAAAACGGCGCTCGGGTCAGCTGCAAATGCAGAAGAGACACAAAGAGACAGAACAGTTGCAAGCCATACTTTTTTCATTCGTTAATCCTTAACGTTTAATCTATTTATAACAAACCAATTACGGCATTCATGCCGTTAAATGAATATATATCTTTCCTCCCAACGCATTCACTTATCAGAAAGGATAAAAATATTCATTTCATCGACCATAAAAATAATGAAGCTTATTTTCTCTTCATGATTTTTATTTATTACCCGAACCGCTACTTCGTCAGCAGGGTCCAGGTTAAATCACTTTCCAGTGCGGTTTGATCGGTGATGCGGCTAAACGCATTGTCATCCAGCACGGGTGATAGCGTCACCCGGAAATTCATCTGCTGGCCTGAAGGCACCTGATTATTATCAACCGCAATAACCGCTTCATTATTACGCACATAAAACGGCGAAGGGGTGCCGCTTTGCGGAGTAAAATTGAGCTGGTCGACCGTTTTACCGACGGTAAAATTTTTACCATCGACGGTCATCTCATCGATTTTCACCGCCATCCCGCCAGACTGGCCGAATGTGAAGCGCCCTTTATCGCCTGCCGTCCCCTGCAGCAACACCGCCATTTGCTGCGGCTGCGGACAGTAAACGTTAACGTTGAGGGTACGGTCCGCCATTTTGTGCCAGTTCTGCTGGGTTTTATCGATATTATCTCGGCGCATTTCGTGGTAATCCACCACTGGCTGCGAGAGCGTTATTTGGCAATCTTCCGCATGTGCAGTCGCCGCGAAGAAAAGTATCCCCAGCGCGGTTAATCCAACTGTTTGTTGATAATTCATCGGCATACTCCGTTTACTTCTTCATAGAAGGCATCTTCATCGCGTTTCTCTGGAAGAGCGAAATCGAGTTTGCACAGACGATTGTTGTTGGCATCCATGGCGTAGAGCGCCGATAGCTGATCCGCATCGTTGATAAAGACATGACCATCATCAACGACCGTAACAATGTAGTTGCCCTTCTCATCCACGATCGTCAGCCCTTTTTTCAGCGGCTGACCATCGGCTTGCTTCATACGCAGCATCACGCGACGGCTGTTTAGCACCCTGAAGTCAAGCTCGCTGACTGAAGCGTGACCTGCGGCGATATATCGGGTGCCGTTTGCCAGCGTCATATTCTGCGGCAGCTTGTTGGCATCCACTTCAATACGCGAATTGCGCCACTCGTTAAGCGAAGGTACGACCGCCTGCCCCCAGGCATCGGTCCAGACCGTACCCTGTGGCGTGGCGATTTCTACCCCGCTTTTCTTCTCGCTCAGTCTGGCAATGGCAAAGGTTTCGCGAATCGCATACGGCGAGAACGTCACGCCATTTTTGTGCATAGCGATGCCGCCCGCCAGGGTGGCGTTATAGTTACGCTGATTATCACCGCTGGTGCCGCCACCCACGCTCAGCTGGGTATAGTGCAGGTTGGTGTTAATGTTACCGTTGAAGCTATTATCACTGGAGGACTGGTCACGATCCGCGGCGATATAGTAGTGCGTGTTGTCGCCCAGCGAGCCGCTGTTGGCGACACCGTAAGTGGTATTGTCGCCCTGCTTGCGCATGTAGGTGCTCACAGATTGCCCTGGACTCAATGGAATGCTGACGTTGATGTACAGCATTTCATCATCCTGGTCGTCATCGACGTTGCCCACAGCGCTTTGCCAGTTGGCAGTCACACTGGCATATTTGAACGTCTTACCCCACGACAGAAGCAGATAGCGGGAATCTTCATAGTCCCCGCTGCTCTGGTTGTAGTTGAAGCCTGCTGAGAAAACGCCTGCCAGATCGGATGAAAAATGTACGCTGCCGGAATAGGCGTTATCGTATCCCTGGTAATCGTCGTCCATTGCTTCTGCCATCTCACGATAGCCGCCGCTGTAGTGCGTCGCGCTGGTGGAAAGCGAGACATGGGAGGAAAGCGTAAGGTCGCTTCCCAGCTCGGTTTTAAGGCCACTGTTGCTGTCACCAAACGATTCCTGGCTTGCCGCAACCGTCGTGGAAACAGACCAGAGGTCGTTGATCAGAAAATCGGTGCGACCGCCAGCCGCCTGGTAATCCTGAGCCGCAGTACCGGAGGCCAGAAGGTTCATCCACGGGAAAATGCGCCAGCCGTCGGACACGTTCATCACCAGCGGATCGCTGTAGTCGCTGTCGATGCTGCGCACCTGACCCGCTGACACGGTAAGCCCCTGCGGGCGTGAAAGGTTGCGCTGCTTCACGGCAGCTGCAGGAACAATAAAGTGATTCGTTGAGCCGTCAGACTCCACGACGGAAACGTCCAAATCGACGTTGTTACGCGCAATCGGGACGTCATCCAGCGTAAATGGCCCCGCGGGCACGAGCGTACTGAAAATCAGCTGATTATTCTGGCGAATCTCCACGCGAGCCTGGGAAGAACGGGCAATGCCGGACACGCTGACGCCGCTACCGTCTCTTGTCAGCCCGTTGGTCGGCATAAGCTGGATGCCGGTAATGGGTATGCCGCTCAACACATTAGACAGGGCGTTAATTTCACCGACCTGCATGGTTAACTTCTGCGGGACAAAAACATGCTCCGCGTAGGTGTAAATGCTGTCGGCATTTTTCTTGCCATTGTCATCCGTCAGGATGTAATTACTGCGAAGCGACCAGTCAAAAGCGTTGAAACCCGCTTCCAGATTGGCCTGCGAATAGCGGGAATTGTCGCTACCGCCATATTCGTTACGGGTACTAAACAGCGAATAGTTGAGCATCCCGGCGGCACCGCCGTGCTGGAAGTTTCGGATATCCGACGACAGGCTGTTTACCGCTTCAGGCGGCAGGTATAACTCAACGGCTTCCTGGTTTGGCAACGCGTTGATCACCGCTTTCGGGTAATCGTCACGGATGTCATGGCACGCCTCGCCTGCCTTCAGCGGAACCGGCATAAGACCGGCGAAATCAAGCAGATCGTTATCAAAACACAGCACGCCGTCCTTATCGAAACGGACGGCGGCCATGCCGCGATCTTCACCATTCACTTTGACGTTCACGGAATGGGTTCCGGGCAGAAAACGCGGTGCTTCAGCGAAGTAATGGTTCAAATCGCTCGTTAACCCCAGCGTTTTCATTACTCCCGTATCAAACGTCACTTCCCTTGCGAGTACGGAAGCGGAGTCAAACATCATCAGAGGCAAGGTGCCGCAGAGAACTGCGCGGACACAAAGTGCAATACGGCTTTTTTTATTCACCGTTTTATCCCTATTTTATTTATTTAATTCAGAGGTAAAGCTCGGCACTTCAACGCCATAGCGGCTGGCCGGGAAAAATTTAACGTGGCTGTCACCACTGGTTGTTTTATTCAACGCAGCCGTCATCGTCTCACCTGGCAGAAGGTAAGTTTTGGAAAGCGTGGCGTTTGCGCCTGAAGGCTGTAATACGACTTTTTGCGCCAGACGGACAACGTACTTACTTGGGTTGGTGACTTTTACAGACGACCCGACGGTTGACCATTTGAGGTATTTCCATGCGTCCGTCACAACCCCCAGCGTAGCCGGGCGTATTAGCACTGGAATATCCTGGCGGATGTTAATACCAATTTTAATTTTTTTATCGTCATTTTTTGGCGGAATGCCGTCAAACGTTACGCGTTTGAAATGCTCAACGTCCAGCGGTTGCTTGCTTTGCAAAATAAAACGAAGTTGCTGCGTTTGACCGGGTTCAAGGCGAACTACAGGCTGCGTGACGATCAGCTTAAGCCCCTGATCATCCGGCAGGTCAACCACGTTCGTATATAAAAGGGATGGGTGTGAATCCGTATTTTTTACGTTGATGGTACCGCTGTGCGTGGCTTCATCAATAATCAGCAGGCTGGTTTCCGGCACCATACCTTCTGCATGTACTGCAAAATGGGTAGAAAATAAAGCGAGGGTGAAAAGTGTTTTAAATATATTCGATTTTACGCATTGCATAATATTATCTCCTTGATAGCCCAACAGAACATTCCATGTTTATCGCGCTGTTAAAAAGAGAGTAAATGCAGAACATTCACTCTCTGGATTATTTTAAAATTACTTTTACTCAATAAAGTCTTACAGATAACGCAGGCTGATGGTCAACTGACCGTCAAGCTGAGTATCATCGGTAATCGCCAGAGTTGCGGTGTTCTGAACAGCCAGTGAGGTCACCAGTGGGAAGGTCGCGGTCTGGAAAGCCAGCGGGTCCAGAGTACCCGTAGACGCGACGGTGAAGTCACGAATATGGCTGCCCTGAGTAGAACCATTGGTGGTTTTGGTCCAGTTACCCGTTGCGTTCTGCTGATAGATTGGATCTGCCGCAGCACCATCAGCCGTTACGCTGTCTGCTTTAACAAACATAGCGTAAGTACCGATGTTAACGCCACCTTCGGTTTTGCCCACACCGTAAGTTTGGCCAGTGCCGCTACCTTGAGAGCCACCACCAAACTGACCGTTTGTTACAGTCAGGTTCGCGTTAGAATCCACGCGGTCGTCTACCATATTCCAGGACACTTTTGTTGCCGCAGTGCAGTTAATGGTCAGGTCGATATTTTTCTGGCCCAACTGGTTGGTTGCAGTCGCACTCAGATCGCCCAGCTTGATTGTACCGTAGTCAACAGTACCACCGTTGCTCAGAACGGGTGTACATGCTGCATTGGTCAGCGTACCTTTAACCTTCAGTACCGCTGAAGGGTCTGCAGCAAATGCTGATGTCACACACAGAGAAAGCGCAGTCGCGAGTAAAACTTTTTTCACTTGTTAATCCTTAACATATGAGTAATTGCAATATTTAATCTAGTAATGATAAATACCTTTACCAGTTACTGATTGTCGTCATGCTTGTCAGCATGTGCACATAGTATTGTTTTTATAAATACATGCAATTTAGCAAAATTAACGATTCTATTAAGGATAACGAAAAACTGATCTTTTCCTTAATTTATTAAGGAATTACCCATTTAAAAAAGAGATTAACATCAAAAAAAGAATACTACTCTGAATTTAACTTTACTTTTCTCAGCGCTTTGATATTACTTTACACCTCATTGATTCACACCATTTATAAATCTAGTTAATTATTAACCAGACAATAAAGAAATAAGAGATATAAACAATGCTTATTTAAAAATGTTGCAGCGGTTGATGGATATAAAGAAAAAAGCCAGTGAATCACTGGCTTTTATAAACGGACAACAAAGGGATTTATTTGACGACGCGTAGCGCCGGGCGACCACCGCGCGGAGGCGGATCGTCATCAGGGTCATTGTCGTCGTGATGATCGGGTTTGTCGCCATCGATAAGTGACATCACCGTGTCGCTTTCGCGCTCATCAGATGCATTGTCATCATTCAGGCTGGCAACCTCTTCATCATACGCCGCTTCCGGCTCAAACATAGTACCCGCCCCGTTTTCACGGGCGTAGATAGCCAGCACAGCGGCCAGCGGCACGGAAACCTGACGCGGTACGCCGCCGAAACGCGCGTTGAAGCGCACTTCATCGTTCGCCAGTTCCAGGTTACCCACCGCGCGCGGGGCGATGTTCAGTACGATCTGTCCGTCACGTGCGTATTCCATTGGAACAAGCACGCCCGGCAACGTCACATCCACAACCAGGTGCGGCGTGAGCTGGTTATCCAGCAGCCATTCATAGAAGGCGCGCAGCAGATACGGACGGCGTGGGGTAAGTTGTGACATTTCCACAGTCATTAGCCTCGGCCGAGACGCATTTCACGTTCCGGTTCAGTTAAAGATGCCAGGAAAGAGTCGCGTTCGAATACGCGAGTCATGTAGCCTTTCAGCTCTTTCGCGCCAGGACCGCTGAACTCTACGCCCAGGGTTGGCAGACGCCACAGCAGCGGTGCCAGGTAGCAGTCTACCAGGCTGAACTCATCGCTCAGGAAGAACGGCTTCTGACCAAACACCGGGGCGATTGCCAGCAGCTCTTCACGCAGTTGCTTACGCGCAGCGTCGGCTTCGGCAGCGGATCCGCTGGTAATCACGTTCATCAGCGAATACCAGTCTTTCTCGATACGCTGCATGTACAGGCGGCTTTCACCACGCGCAACAGGGTAAACAGGCATCAGCGGCGGATGTGGGAAACGCTCATCCAGATATTCCATAATGATACGGGATTCCCACAGGGTCAGCTCGCGATCCACCAGCGTCGGTACGCTTTGGCTCGGGTTGAGATCGATCAGATCCTGAGGCGGGTTATCCTTTTCCACATGCTCGATCTCAAAACTGACACCCTTCTCGGCCAGCACGATACGAACCTGATGGCTATAAATGTCAGTAGGACCAGAAAACAGCGTCATTACCGAACGTTTGTTGGCAGCGACAGCCATGAAAACCTCCAGGTATATTCAGAATTTTTACTGCTACCAGCCCAACAGGGGCCAGCCAGATGTTGTATCGCCCATCCCAGAGAAGACACATTGTTCAAGAATCGAACAAAAATCGAGTATTCACCGATATTTGGGCAGAAAATTGGATGATAGTTTACCAGATTTTGATGGCTTTGTGGTGAGGGGATTCTGGAAATGTGGAAAAAGAGAAGATATATGCATGGATATTGTGGATAACCTGCGCATTATCCATAAAAAAACCCGCCGAAGCGGGTTTTTCGCCAATCGTTCTGCGTAAGCAGAATGGATTAACGTTTGGAGAACTGTGGACGACGACGTGCTTTACGCAGACCCACTTTCTTACGTTCAACCTGACGCGCGTCACGAGTAACGAAGCCAGCTTTACGCAGTTCAGAACGCAGGGATTCGTCGTACTCCATCAGAGCGCGGGTGATACCGTGACGGATCGCACCTGCCTGACCGGAGATACCACCACCTTTAACGGTGATGTACAGATCCAGTTTTTCTACCATATCAACCAGTTCCAGCGGCTGGCGAACTACCATGCGGGCAGTTTCGCGACCGAAGTACTGTTCCAGAGAACGCTGGTTGATTACGATTTTACCACTGCCCGGTTTGATGAAAACGCGAGCTGCGGAACTTTTGCGGCGACCAGTGCCGTAGTATTGATTTTCAGCCATTGCCTATAATCCCGATTAGATGTCAAGAACTTGCGGTTGCTGTGCCGCGTGGTTGTGCTCGTTGCCTGCGTAAACTTTCAGTTTACGGAACATAGCACGACCCAGCGGGCCTTTTGGCAGCATGCCTTTAACCGCGATTTCAATCACACGCTCAGGACGGCGAGCAATCATCTCTTCAAAGGTCGCTTCTTTGATACCACCGATGTGGCCGGTGTGGTGGTAGTACATTTTGTCAGTACGCTTGTTGCCGGTTACAGCAACTTTATCAGCGTTCAGAACGATGATGTAATCACCGGTATCAACGTGCGGAGTGTATTCCGCTTTGTGCTTACCGCGCAGGCGACGAGCCAGTTCAGTAGCCAGACGGCCCAGAGTTTTACCGGTCGCGTCAACAACATACCAGTCGCGCTGTACGGTTTCTGGTTTAGCTGTAAAAGTTTTCATTAAAAGCTTACCCAAATAATAAGTTACACGTTGGTGAACACCCAAACGTTTAGTCAGTTGAGGTTCACACGACAAAGTCCGGCAAACCTACCCCTTCGAATAGCTCATGCCGACACATAGAAAGTTTCGGGAAAAAAACCTTCTCGTAACGTGGGGTCGCAAGATTATAGAGAAGTTGAGGTCAAAGATCGACCCTTAAATGTGATTTGGAATGGGTTTTTCGAGGCGGCTGAAAATGCCGGGTGGCGGCTGCGCCTTACCCGGCCTACAAGGCTCCCTTCTCAGGGAGAGGGTGGCATTTGTTACGGCATATGCTCCAGCTTCAGGTATTCCTCGCTCTGCATCTCCTGCAGACGAGACAGGCAGCGCTGGAACTCAAACTTCAGCCGCTCGCCCTGGTAGATCTCATATAAAGGAACCTCGGCGCTGACCACCAGCTTGACGTGGCGCTCATAAAACTCGTCCACCAGCGCAATGAAGCGCCGCGCCTCGCTCTCCATCAACCGCGTCATCACCGGCACATCCAGCACCATCACGGTGTGGAACAGACGCGAAAGCGCAATGTAGTCGTGCTGGCTACGAGCATCGACACAGAGCGTCGTAAAGGAGACCGCCAGCGTTTGGTTTTCAACGCCGAGCGTAGGCAACGGACGATGGTTAATCTCAAGTTCCGGGGCGTGCTCGCGTTTTGCTCCCGCCAGCGCCAGCCAGAGTGTATCCATCTCGCGGGTGGTCTCTGCATTTAACGGCGAGAGCCACAGGTGCGCCTGGGTTAACGTGCGCAGACGATAATCGACACCGGCATCAACATTCATAATGTCGCAGTGCTGCTTAATGGCGTCGATGGCGGGCAGGAAGCGTGCCCGCTGCAGGCCGTTGCGGTACAGCTCGTCCGGCGGGATATTCGACGTGGCCACCAGCGTAATCCCGCGGGCAAATAACGCCTTCATCAGGCCGCCTAACAGCATGGCATCGGTGATGTCAGACACAAAAAATTCATCGAAGCAGAGCACGTCCGTTTCCGCCTTGAACCGGTCGGCCACAATCTCCAGCGGATCGCTTTTACCCTGCAGCGCAGTCAACTCTTCATGTACCCGCAGCATAAAGCGGTGGAAGTGCAGACGCTGTTTACGCTCCCCCGGCAGGCTCTGGTAGAACATGTCCATCAGCCAGGTTTTTCCGCGACCGACCCCGCCCCACATATATAAACCGCGCACCGGCGCGTGAACCTGTGGCGCTTTTTTTCCGAGCAACCGCCCAAATGCCGCCTTTAGCCCGCCATTCTGTTCGGTTTCAGCGGGTTTGGCCGTGAGTTCCTGATAAATCATCTCCAGACGGCTTACCGCCTCACGTTGAACGTCATCCGGCTGATGGGTACCCTCGTTAAGGGCCAGTTGATATCGCGATGCAGGGGACAGGTTTTGCATAATCTTATTGTTATTCCTTCAATTAACGCTCACCAGCAGACGTGACTGATGAAAAAAAGGCCGTTCTACACTACGCGATGATACGTCAGGATTCCACTTCTACGGAAATAGCGGTTATAGTGGCATTATCAGGCACAGGCAGGAGCCGAGCCAACACCCTACGGAACAACAAGACAACGGGAGAAGTTCATGACCTGGGAATATGCGCTAATCGGTTTAGTCGTCGGCATCGTCATTGGTGCTGTGGCCATGCGTTTCGGTAATCGCAAATTGCGTCAGCAGCAGTCACTGCAGTACGAACTGGAAAAGAACAAAGCCGAGCTGGAAGAGTATCGTGAAGAGCTGGTCAGCCATTTTGCCCGTAGCGCCGAGCTGCTGGACAACATGGCGACCGACTATCGCCAGCTGTATCAGCATATGGCAAAAAGCTCCAGCAGCCTGCTGCCGGAAATGACGGCGGAAACCAACCCGTTCCGCAACCGTCTGGCAGACTCTGAGGCCGGTAACGATCAGGCGCCCGTTCAGATGCCTCGCGACTATTCAGACGGCGCGTCCGGCCTGCTGCGTGGCGGTGTAAAACGCGATTAATCGCACAACCTGAATTTATTTTACGGGCGCAGCGATTGCGCCCGTCCTTTCTTCATGACCCCAGCTATCATTTAGTTAAACACCTCATTGTTCAGCGGTTTAAAATTCAATAACATCAACGTGTTTTTGGGGCCGTTTTTCCTTTATTCCAGGTTACGAGAGTCAACATCGATGAAGAAAAAAAATCAGCTGTTGAGCGCTATCGCGTTAAGTGTCGGGTTATCTCTCTCGGCGTCCGTTCCTGTATTTGCCGCCATTCCCTCCCAGGTGCCTGGCCAGGCTGCCATTCCAAGCCTTGCACCCATGCTGGAAAAAGTGTTGCCTGCGGTCGTCAGCGTTCAGGTTGAAGGCACGGCGGTACAAAGCCAACGCGTCCCTGAAGAACTGAAGAAGTATTTTGGCGATGAGTCTCCCGACCAGCAGGCCCAGCCTTTTGAAGGCCTGGGGTCTGGCGTCATTATCGATGCGGCAAAAGGCTATATTCTGACTAACAATCATGTCATCAGCCAGGCCGATAAAATCAGCGTCCAGCTAAACGATGGCCGTGAATTTGATGCCAAACTGATTGGCGGCGATGACCAGAGCGACATCGCGCTGCTGCAGGTGCAAAACCCGAGCAACCTGACCCAGATTGCCATCGCGGATTCCGACAAACTGCGCGTCGGCGACTTTGCCGTCGCCGTAGGCAACCCCTTTGGCTTAGGGCAAACCGCCACCTCCGGGATCGTCTCCGCGCTGGGACGTAGCGGCCTCAATCTGGAAGGGCTGGAAAACTTTATCCAGACCGATGCCTCAATTAACCGCGGGAACTCCGGCGGGGCATTACTCAACCTTAACGGTGAGCTGATTGGGATCAACACGGCGATTCTGGCCCCGGGCGGCGGCAGCATTGGGATCGGTTTTGCGATTCCCAGCAATATGGCCAAAACGCTGGCACAGCAGCTCATCCAGTTTGGTGAAATCAAACGCGGGCTGCTGGGTATTAAAGGTATGGAGATGAGCGCGGATATCGCAAAAGCGTTCAACATCAACGTACAGCGCGGGGCGTTTGTCAGTGAAGTGCTGCCTAACTCCGGCTCGGCAAAAGCAGGTATTAAATCGGGCGATGTGATCGTCAGCCTCAACGACAAGCCGCTGAGCAGCTTTGCCGAGTTGCGCTCGCGGATAGCCACCACCGAACCCGGCGCCAAAGTGAAGCTGGGTCTGATCCGTGACGGTAAACCGCTGAACGTTGAAGTGACGCTGGATAAGAGCACCTCCTCCTCTGCCAGTGCGGAGCTGATCGCCCCGGCGCTGCAGGGTGCGACGCTGAGCGATGGACAGCTGAAGGACGGTACGAAAGGCATTCGCATCGACACCGTTGAAAAGAGCAGCCCTGCTGCTCAGGCCGGGTTGCATCAGGAAGATGTGATCATTGGCGTAAACCGCAATCGCGTGCAGTCCATTGCCGAACTGCGCAAGGTGCTGGAGAGTAAACCAGCGG
This sequence comes from Enterobacter sp. ku-bf2, assembly GCF_001742765.1. Classification (NCBI taxonomy): domain Bacteria; kingdom Pseudomonadati; phylum Pseudomonadota; class Gammaproteobacteria; order Enterobacterales; family Enterobacteriaceae; genus Enterobacter; species Enterobacter sp. ku-bf2. The sequence continues at coordinate 47,480 of NZ_MDVW01000012.1, read as the reverse complement.
TTATTGCCCTGCAGGTCATGCGCGGCAATGAGTCTATCTATATTCTGTTGCGCTAAGCATTTGCGACCCGGACATCACCGCTGCGTGTGATGTCCGGATAACTCATGTTATGCTGCAAATCGTTCCTTTTTTAACGACACGCGCATCATGCTTTTAAAGCTCTTACGTTCTATTGTCATCGGTTTGATTGTCGCTGGCCTGCTGCTGCTGGCGCTGCCGTCTTTACGTCAGTTCAATAAACTGTCGGCTCCCCAGTTCGATAGCACGGATGAAACACCGGCCACTTATAATCAGGCCGTCCGCCGAGCCGCACCTGCCGTGGTTAACGTCTATAACCGTGGCCTGAATACCTCAGCCCACAACCAGCTGGAGATCCGCACCCTCGGCTCCGGCGTGATCATGGACGAGCGCGGCTACATTATTACCAACAAGCACGTGATAAACGATGCCGACCAGATCATCGTCGCCCTGCAGGATGGCCGCGTGTTTGAGGCATTACTCGTTGGCTCTGACAGCCTGACCGACCTCGCCGTCCTGAAGATTAACGCCACGGGCGGTTTGCCGGTCATCCCGATCAACCGTAAACGTACCCCGCATATAGGCGACGTCGTCCTGGCGATTGGTAACCCTTACAACCTGGGCCAGACCATCACTCAGGGGATCATCAGCGCGACCGGCCGTATTGGTCTGAACCCCTCCGGGCGGCAGAACTTCCTGCAAACCGATGCCTCCATCAACCACGGTAACTCCGGCGGTGCGCTGGTTAACTCGCTGGGCGAACTGATGGGCATCAACACCCTGTCGTTCGATAAGAGTAACGACGGTGAGACGCCGGAAGGGATCGGCTTTGCCATTCCGTTCCAGCTGGCGACCAAAATTATGGATAAGCTGATCCGCGACGGACGCGTGATCCGCGGCTATATCGGTATCGGTGGCCGCGAAATTGCGCCGATGCATACCCAGGGTGGCGGTATCGATCAGATCCAGGGCATCGTGGTGAACGAGGTGGCGCCAGGGGGTCCGGCGGCCAACGCGGGGATTCAGGTCAATGACGTCATTGTGTCGGTCAACGGCACGCCAGCGGTTTCTGCGCTGGAGACGATGGACCAGGTGGCAGAAATTCGCCCGGGCTCTATCATCCCAGTTGAAGTCATGCGCAACGATAAGAAACTGACGCTGCAAGTCACCATTCAGGAATACCCGGCAACGAACTGACAGGCATAAAAAAACGGAGCGATAAGCTCCGTTTTTTTGCCGGGAGACGGTTCGTATTACTTGTTAACGAACTCTTCACCCAGGGTGATATCTTTCTTCAGCGTATCCAGCATGCCTTCCATCGCGTGTTGTTCAAACGCGCTCAGCTTGCCAATGGATTTACGCTCTTCGATACCATTTTTACCCAGCAGCAGCGGCTGAGAGAAGAAGCGAGCGTGTTCGCCATCGCCTTCAACGTAAGCGCATTCAACAACGCCTTTCTCGCCCTGCAGCGCGCGAACCAGTGACAGACCGAAACGTGCAGCCGCCTGGCCCATAGACAGAGTTGCAGAACCGCCACCCGCCTTCGCTTCCACCACTTCGGTGCCCGCGTTCTGGATGCGTTTGGTCAGGTCAGCCACTTCCTGCTCTGTGAAGCTCACGCCTGGGATCTGCGACAGCAGAGGCAGGATGGTAACGCCAGAGTGACCGCCGATGACCGGCACTTCCACTTCTGTTGGCTGTTTGCCCTTCAGCTCAGCAACGAAGGTGTTGGAGCGGATGATATCCAGCGTGGTTACGCCGAACAGTTTGTTTTTGTCGTAAACGCCCGCTTTCTTCAACACTTCTGCCGCGATAGCAACGGTGGTGTTCACCGGGTTAGTGATGATACCGATGCATGCTTTCGGGCAGATTTCTGCAATCTGCTGCACCAGGTTTTTCACGATGCCCGCGTTGACGTTGAACAGGTCTGAACGATCCATGCCTGGCTTACGCGCCACGCCTGCAGAAATCAGCACCACGTCGGCACCCTGCAGTGCAGGACGCGCATCTTCACCGGAGAAGCCTTTGATTTTTACAGCAGTTGGTATGTGGCTCAGGTCAACCGCCACACCTGGGGTTACCGGAGCAATATCGTACAGGGAGAGTTCTGAGCCTGAAGGCAGTTGGGTTTTCAGTAGTAGGGCAAGCGCCTGGCCGATACCACCAGCAGCGCCGAGGACTGCGACTTTCATCCTAAACTCCTTATTATGGTTAACTTAAGTATCTGTAAATCCGTTGCGGCGACCATAATTCAGCAAGTAAATAATTACAATTTTCGTAGCTAAAGAATTTGAGGTCACGCGACTTTATCTCTCTTCAGAAGACGCTCTGACGACAGACGGCGACGAATTAAGAGGTGGTTACAATACACCCTGCCCCACCACCAAAACAACATCATTTTGATAACATTTAATTTACTTTTAAGCTTATTTGCGCGGCGTGACCCAGGCATGTTTTCTGATAACGAATTCTGATAAAATCACTCCCTTTCATAACATTATTTCAGCCTGGCGCTGAGTAGATAATTTGCATAAAAATTCATCCACATGCATAATAATGTTGTTTCTATCGTCATATTCCGGGTGACTTATGCGAAGCTCGTCTAAGCAAGAAGAATTAGTCAAGGCGTTTAAAGCGCTACTTAAAGAAGAGAAATTCAGTTCTCAGGGAGAAATTGTTCAGGCGCTGCAGGAACAAGGCTTCGATAACATCAATCAGTCGAAAGTCTCCCGCATGTTAACGAAATTTGGCGCGGTGCGTACCCGTAACGCCAAGATGGAGATGGTCTATTGCCTGCCGGCGGAACTTGGCGTGCCGACCACCTCCAGCCCGCTGAAGAATCTGGTTCTGGATATCGACTACAACGACGCCGTTGTGGTGATCCACACAAGCCCTGGGGCCGCACAGCTGATTGCCCGCATGCTGGACTCGTTGGGTAAAACAGAAGGCATCCTCGGGACTATCGCCGGCGATGACACCATCTTTACCACGCCGGCTAGCGGTTTCTCCGTTAAAGATCTCCACGAAGCGATTCTGGTTCTGTTCGAACAGGAACTCTAATCCCCTTTCCCCGTAGCGCCGCTGCGGGGATCGTTCTGCCCCCACGCCGTTTCCCCCTCTTTTCCACTGCCCCTGACTTTGACAAATAGTGCTTTTTACCACCCATTAACATTCATCTGGTGAATGCTAAATCAAAAAATCGCACAAAAAATCAAAAGCTGATATCCATATGATTTTATTAGATATAACCAACATAAATGCGCAAAAAATGCCCAATATTATGCAATTTGGTTATAAAAAACTGAGTGGTTAACACGTAATAACAATAGAAACCATTAGTCTGGTATTAATTTTTACCGTTATTAGTGTATACTTAATTTTGTGATGAGGGTCACGAAACAAGACCCCACTAAAAATTCGACGAGGTAAAAATCATGAAAATCAAATCAACTGTAGCGGCGCTGAGCGTCCTGTCTGTCCTGTCATTCGGTGCTTTCGCGGCTGACGCTATCAATGCTGATCAGGCGCAATCACGCGAGACCATCGGTACGGTTTCTGTCGGCGCGGTCGGCACATCGCCAATGGACATGCGTGAGATGCTGAACAAAAAAGCGGAAGAAAAGGGTGCGTCATCCTACCGCATCATCGAAGCGCGTTCTGGTGCCCACTGGCACGCCACCGCTGAGCTGTACAAATAAGTTTGAGCAATAACTGAAAACGTAAATCTCCACTCAACGTCACCAGGCATAAAAATAGCGGTTCAACCCTTCTCGCCGTTGAGCAAAAACCCTATTCAGGAGTAAAGACTATGAAAACCAAATTGATCATCGCAACCCTCGGTCTGGCATCTGTTCTCTCTTTCGGCGCAAGCGCAGCCGTACAGCAGGTGAATGCCGACCAGGCACAAAATCTGCAGCCTATGGGCAGCATCTCCGTGACGTCTGTTACCGGTTCTCCGATGGATATCCGTCACGAACTGGCTGCCAAAGCTGAAAAAGCGGGTGCCAGCAGCTATCGCGTCACCGAACTGAATCAGGGTGACCACTGGCATGCAACTGCAGAACTGTATAAATAAACCCTCGTCGTATCTCATCATACGACTTGCCCCTGGCCTCATGGTCAGGGGCTTTTTTCATTCAGTGCCGCGCGTTAAAACGCAGCTGCCCTTCCAGCTCTTCTTCCGCTTCATCGAACAGTAATATCAGTGCGCCAAAGCGTCTGCGTAGCTTATCGGGCAAATGGATGAACTCAATTTCCAGCGGTAGCGGCAGCAGACTCCCGGTCACCACGTCCCATAGCGTATCCAGATTCGTCACGCTTTCCCGTTCAAGATCAAACACCCGGATAAATTCGCGGTAGAAGTCTTCCTGACTGTCGATCTCGTCAAAATCAAAAGTATAGGTTTTCATTGCCAGCCACCCAGTCCAGGCGAGCGGCAGATGCCGCCCTGTCTATTATAATCCCCCGATGTGAAGGGTTTTCACTTCCAGGTACTCTTCCAGGCCCAGCACGGAGCCCTCACGACCCAGGCCAGACTCTTTTACGCCGCCAAAGGGCCCCAGTTCCGTGGAGACGGCACATTCGTTAATGCCGATCATCCCACTCTCGATCGCCTGGGAAACGCGGAAAACACGTGAGAGATTCTGGGTGTAGAAGTAAGCCGCCAGCCCATAGGGCGTGTTGTTGGCGCGCTGGATAACTTCATCTTCCGAGGTGAAACGGAAACATGCCGCAACCGGGCCAAAGGTCTCTTCTTCTGCCAGCTTCATGCCTTCATGGCAGTCGCCCAGCACGGTTGGCATCCAGAAATTCCCGCCAAGCGGATGGGGCTTACCCCCTGCCAGTACGGTTGCCCCCCGTGAGACGGCATCGTCGACATGCTCACGCACCTTGTCGACCGCAGCAGATTCAATCAGCGGCCCAACGACAACGCCCTCGTCAAGGCCATTCCCCACCTTGAGCGCCTTCACGGCATCAGCAAGTTTATTTACAAACTTGTCGTAGACGGTTTCCTGAATATAAAAACGGTTCACGCTGACGCAGACCTGCCCGGCATTGCGGAACTTATTGGCAATCGCCCCCTTCACCGCCGCGTCGATGTCTGCATCCTCAAAAACGATATACGGGGCATTTCCCCCCAGCTCCATCGAGACTTTCTTCATGGTTTCGGCAGCATTACGCACCAGCGTTTTGCCGACGGAGGTCGAGCCGGTAAAGGAGATTTTACGCACGTCGCGGCTTGCCATGATCGCATCGCTGATTTCATGCGTATTCCCGGCCACGGCGTTGAGCACGCCATCGGGCACGCCAGCCTGTTTTGCCAGGGTAAGCAGCGCAAAAGCACTGAGCGGCGTGTTATTGGCTGGTTTGATCACCCCGGTACACCCTGCTGCCAGCGCCGGGCCTAACTTGCGGGTGAGCATGGCCATCGGGAAGTTCCACGGTGTTATCGCCGCGACCACGCCAATGGGTTCACGGGTCGCCAGAATGCGCGAGCCGGGTTTGATCGGCGGAATAATTTCACCGTTCGCGCGCTTGGCCTCTTCGGCAAACCACTGGATAAAGCTGGCAGCGTACTCCACCTCGCCTTCGGCCTCTTTCAGCGGCTTACCCTGCTCGGTGGTCATTAACTGCCCGAGCCAGCTTTTATTCTCAATGATCAGTTCGTACCAGCGATAAAGAATCGCCGAGCGCTCTTTCGCGGTTTTGGCACGCCAGGCCGGGAAGGCTTTGGTGGCCGCTGCGATAGCGTCTTCGGTTTGTGCTTTACCCGCTTTTGCCACTTTCGCGATGACTTCCCCGGTTGCGGGGTTAAGCACATCGAAGGTCGTGTCCAGCGTTTTCCAGATTCCGTTGACCAGATAACCGGTCTGAAAAAGGATGTGATCCTGAAGCGCCTGGGTCGTCATGTGTCCTCCCTTCCTGAAATGTAAGAACGTGCTGGAATAAGTATAGCCACAAAAAAACCGACGCTTTTGGCGTCGGTTTTTTTACTTCGGTCAGCTATCCGTGAGGGCATTCTGGTAGCGATGCAGCATAAACACCAGCCGTCCTACCGGCTCGGTCACCTGAGGCGGCGCTTCCCAGGTTTTAAGCTTCTCCTGGTAGATATCCAGCTCTTCAAGCAGTTGCGTAAAGTAGCGACGTCGTTTGTCATCACTGCTGGCAGAAAGCACGTGGTCAGCGGTACGACGCAGCTGGCGGTGCCAGGCCGACAGATCGTCGTTGATCGGCACCGGTGCGTTACGCAGACGCTGGTGTGCAATGATCATGGTCAGCGCCAGCCGGAACTTACCGATATCGCCCGGAAACTTGTTCAGCAGTAAAAACAGCTGCTGGTAGAGCGCGGGCAGATGGTTCTCTTTACGGCGCGCGGTGTTGGTTGTCATCGACGACACGGCGGCCGACACAAACTGGTTCAACAGCACGCGGCCCGTTCTTGCCTGCGAATTATCGCGGACCAGCAGAATCACCATCATTGCCAGGAAACAGCCCACCAGCTGACCTAACGCACTGTCGAGGAACTGGCTGAAATGGAAGGTCATCGGGTTATCGAGCACGATGATGTTAATCGTACTCGCCAGCGCCCCCAGCGATCCCAGACGTCGCTTTTGCACTTCAATGCCGATAAAGAACGCCATCACCGCCAGACTAATACAGAGCAGCAGCATGCTCTGCTGCGTCGACGGGATGATGACCAGAAAGTAGAGCGCGCCTATCGGCAGGGCGGCAATGGTGCCGTACAAGAAATCAATGGCGACCATACGCGGATTAGGCAGACGCATCGCCAGTGCGGTCACGACGGCAATCATCACCATCGCGCCGCTGCCGGACGTCCAGCCCGTCCACAGCCAGAACAGCGTGCCGAGCATACAGGCGAGTGTCGTACGCCAGAAGTTAACCATCGCGTGATGGCGCTCGGCGGATTCCGCCTTGATCACCACTTCGCCCTGCAGCACCTCTTCTTCCGCCGCGCTGATTTTGGTATTTCCGATCACGCCGCGTTTCAGCAGCAGGTAGCGCGTCGCGGCGCCGACCCAGGTGTAGATGGTTACCGGCGTGTCGCGCTCCCCTGTCCAGGCGATCACCCTGCGCATACGCTTCAGCTGCTTGTGCACGTCCTGCACCGTTTCCACCGGCTCGGCGAACAGTTCGCGGAAGGTATCGGTGACCGCTTCCGGGCGCGTGTTCTGTATCAGATAGGTTTCACATGCCTGGGTAATCAGCGTTAACGAGACCGTATTAAGAGCTTTCAGACGACGGTTAGCGCGGGCCCAGCGTGACGACTCCATATTGAGATTGCTGCGCATCCCCTCCAGCGCCTGCGTGCGGCGAACCAGCCCGCTCCAGGCTTTATCCACCTCTTCGCTGTCGCCGTGCTTGATGCAGAGCTGCATCAGCTGGTACTGAGCGACAATCAGCGCGTCAAGCTCACGGTCGACTTCCTGCTTGATGGAGCGCGGGGAGAACAGCAGGTCCGCGACAATCGCACTCACGATACCAATGACAATTTCGCTGCACCGCTCCACCGCAAACTGCGGAGCCAGCAGCGGCTCGGACTGGATGGTGATGATAATAATCAGCGCGGTATAGCCCGCCAGCCCCCAGGCGTAGGAGTTCTCCACTTTCACCAGAGACGAGATCCAGGTGCAAAAGCCCGCCCAGATACAGCACACCATCAGCATCAGCAGCGGCGTGCGGATCATCAGAATAATAATGGTGAGCGCCGCGAAACAGCCGATAAACGTCCCGATGATACGCAGCATCCCGCGATAGCGGATCGCGCCTGAATAGGGTTCCCCACCCGCAGCAAAGGCCGGGCCCGCCGCGACAATCGCAGCCGTCAGCACTGCCCAGCGAGGGGTTTCAAGCTGGAAGTGAAAGCCAACAAACAGCGCCAGCACAATGGCACACGCCAGCTTCACGGCGAAGCGAATGTGCTGGCTGGCGATGGAAAAGATGCCCATAGCGATTAACCAAACTCGCGCAGACGGTGGGCGATTTTACGGAAGAACGAGTCCTGGCTGGCATCCCGATCTTTTTCACCGGTAATCACCACCGTCGCCGTGGTACCTGCAGGCCACAGGTTGCCCTGCTGTTCGTCCAGATGGATACGGACCGGCACGCGCTGGGCCAGACGCACCCACTCGAGATTGGAATCCACCGTTGCCATCCCTTTTGCATCGTTCGAGCTGCTGGAGTTAGTCACCCCTGCGGCGACGCTGTCGACGGTACCTTTAAACACGCGGTTGCTGCCCAGCGGCGTGATTTCTGCCCGGTAGCCCGGACGTACGCCTTCCAGCTTGGTCTCTTCCATATAGGCGAGTACGTAGAAGGAGTTCTGTTTCACCAGCGCCACGGCGGTTGAGCCACGGGTAATAAACTCCCCGGCATAGACGTTAAGGTTGGTCACCCAGCCATCAGACGGTGCGCGAATCACGGTACGCTCCAGATCGAGCTTCGCCAGATCGCGCGTTGCTTGTGCTTTCGCCAGCTGGTGCAGCACGGTTTGCAGCACGTTGTTGGACTGATCAATCTCTTCACGGGACATTGCCTGAACGCCAAGCTGGTTACGACGGCCAGCTTCGCGGCGTTTCTCCGCAGCCAGCGCCTGGTAATAGGCCACGTCCGCTTCCGCCTCTTCCAGTGCTTTCTGGTAACGAGGCTGGTCGATGGTGAACAGAACCTGATCTTTTTTCACCAGTTGGTTATCGTGTACGTTGACCGCCGTGATAAGACCGGCCACGTCAGGGGCGATCGCTACCACATCGGCGCTGAAGCGTGCATCACGCGTCCACGGTGATTCGGTGTAATAGACCCAGGCGCGGAAAATAGCGATGAAGGCGAGGATAACCAGCGCCATGGTGATGGCAGTGCGGGAGATTTTTCTTGTTAGCGTTTTCACATCAACCTCAGACAAACATGCGCGATATCAGGTAGAACAGGCAGCAATACAGCGCGGTATTGAACAATGCAGGGTGCCAGACGAAATCGTAGATCCCGGTAGGGACCAGCACCTTGCGCACCAGCCAGAAGATCGCCAGTGATAAAAGAAGCTCGAAAAATATCGGTGGGAAGGACAAACCGAACACCACGATAACGGGAAACAGACTCATGTTGACCTTGATTAGAGAGAGTGCAGGCTTCAGAATTTTTTAGCGCACGCCATCGCAGGAGAGCAAGAAACGCCGGGCGAGAATGGCGCAGCCGTTATGTAATAAATAATATATTAACGTAACTGTTATGCTGTTATCTATAATATGTGATCTAAATCACTTTTAAGCCAGAGTGAACAATGGAACGTTTAAAACGCATGTCAGTCTTCGCCAAAGTGGTTGAACTGGGCTCTTTTACCGCCGCTGCACGCCAGCTTCAGATGAGCGTCTCATCCATCAGCCAGACGGTGTCTAAACTGGAAGATGAGCTTCAGGTCAAGCTGCTCAACCGCAGTACCCGCAGCATTGGGCTGACGGAAGCGGGCAAAATTTACTATCAGGGCTGTCGCCGTATGCTGCTGGAAGTGCAGGATGTTCACGAACAGCTCTACGCCTTTAACAACACCCCCATCGGCACGCTGCGCATCGGGTGTTCTTCAACTATGGCACAAAATGTTCTCGCTGCCATGACGGCGGATATGCTGAAAGAGTATCCCGGGCTTACCGTTAATCTGGTGACGGGCATCCCGGCGCCGGATCTGATTGCCGACGGCCTGGACGTGGTGATCCGCGTCGGCGCGCTGCAGGATTCCAGCCTGTTCTCGCGTCGGCTGGGCAGCATGCCGATGGTCGTCTGCGCTTCGAAGAGCTATCTGGCCCAGTACGGTGTGCCGGAGAAACCCGCCGACCTCACCAACCACTCGTGGCTGGAGTACAGCGTGCGGCCCGACAATGAATTTGAGCTGATTGCCCCGGAGGGGATCTCCACCCGGCTGCTGCCGGAGGGACGGTTTGTCACCAACGATCCGATGACCATTTCGCGCTGGCTGGTAGCCGGCGCCGGGATCGCCTACGTGCCGCTGATGTGGGTGATCAACGAGATCAACAGCGGCGTGCTGGAGATCCTCTTCCCGCGCTACCAGTCCGATCCGCGTCCGGTGTACGCCCTGTATACCGAAAAAGACAAGCTTCCGCTGAAAGTCCAGGTATGTATTAACTATCTGACCGAGTATTTTGTGGACGTGGCGGAGCTGTTTCAGGGGATGCGAGGAAGAAGAAAGGAATAATCAATTTATTTCTGAATGCATAGGGGCAATGAATATTCCCAGGATGAATCCCTTGTTGATTCAGGAATATTCCTTCGCCACTATCAGGAATAGAGAATTGACACTGCTGCCGCCAGCCCATTACTTTATATGCAGTCTGCTCGTCAGACTGTTATTAATTTGTTGCTGATATGAATAATAAAATGTATTCCGCAGGATGACGTTAAACAAGGAAAAGAAATGAATCTATTTGAACAAACACCGCCTTCACGCAGGCGCTATGGACTCGCCGCGTTCATCGGTTTAATTGCAGGGATTGTCTCCGCGTTTGTCAAATGGGGAGCCGAAGTACCGCTTCCGCCACGCAGCCCCTCCGACTTATTCACCGGCGCATGTGGACCCGAGCAATTAATAAGAGCCGCAAGCCAGATTGACTGTTCCCGCAATTTTTTAAACCCTCCCTATGTATTTTTACGCGACTGGCTGGGCGTTGTTGATCCTAACGCGGCAGTTTATACATTTGCCGGACATATATTTAACTGGGTTGGCGTGACGCATATTATTTTCTCAATCGTCTTCGCTGTTGGCTATTGTGTCGTGGCTGAAGTCTTCCCGAAAATTAAACTCTGGCAGGGTTTGCTGGCGGGTGCGTTAGCTCAGCTCTTTGTGCATATGATCTCCTTCCCGCTGATGGGGCTGACGCCGCCGCTGTTTGAGCTGCCGTGGTATGAACACGTTTCAGAGATCGTAGGCCATCTGGTCTGGTTCTGGTCGATCGAAATTATTCGTCGTGACTTGCGTAACCGCATCACACACGAGCCGGATCCGGAGATCCCGCTGGGTAACTTACGTTAAAAAAAAGGCGCTACATCAGTAGCGCCATTTTTTTATGCCGATTCAGGTCAGGCTGTGCCGCCTACCGTCAGGTTGTCCACTTTCAGCGTTGGCTGGCCCACGCCCACCGGCAGGCTCTGGCCCTCTTTACCGCAGACGCCCACGCCGTTATCCAGCTTCAGATCGTTACCGACCATCGAGATCTGCTGCATGGCTTCAATACCGGAGCCAATTAGCGTCGCACCTTTCACCGCTTTGGTCACTTTGCCCTTCTCAATCAGGTACGCTTCTGAGGTAGAGAAGACAAACTTACCGGAGGTGATGTCCACCTGGCCGCCGCCAAAGTTTGGCGCAAAGATACCGTAATCAACGGATTCGATAATCTCCTGCGGCGTGGATTTGCCCGGCAGCATATACGTATTGGTCATGCGCGGCATCGGCAGGTGCGCGTAAGATTCGCGACGTCCGTTGCCCGTCGGCGCAACGCCCATCAGGCGCGCGTTGAGTTTGTCCTGCATGTAGCCTTTCAGCACGCCGTTTTCAATCAGCACATTGTACTGACCTGGCGTACCTTCATCGTCGATAGCCACCGAGCCACGACGATCAAGCATGGTGCCGTCATCCACCACGGTGCACAGCTCAGAGGAAACGAGTTGCCCGATCTGACCGCTGAACACGGACGTCCCGCGACGGTTAAAATCGCCTTCCAGACCGTGGCCCACCGCCTCGTGTAATAGCACGCCCGGCCAGCCGGCTCCCAGCACCACCGGGAATGACCCCGCCGGTGCCGCGACGGCATTCAGATTCACCAGCGCCATGCGCACGGCTTCTTTTGCCCACGCGTCAGCGCGCGCTTCACCGTCAACGTCGCCCAGGAACCAGTCATAGCCAAAACGACCGCCGCCGCCGCTTGAGCCGCGCTCGCGTTTGCCGTCCTCATCGACCTGCACGCTGATGGAAAGACGCACCAGCGGACGGACATCAGCCGCCAGGGTGCCGTCCGTTGCCGCCACCAGAATCAGTTCATACACACCGCTCAGGCTGGCAGAAACTTCCTGCACGCGTTTGTCCGCCGCGCGGGCGACTTTGTCCACGCGACGCAGGATATCCAGCTTCTCTTCACGGCTCATGCTCTGCAGCGGATCGATGCTGGTATAGAGCGCAGAGTGCTGCACTTCTCCCAGCGTTTTCACACGTCCATCACCGGTATCACGCACAATGGTGCGCGCCGCCTGCGCGCTCTGCTCAAGTGCGGCGAGGCTAATCTGATCCGCATAGGCAAAACCGGTTTTCTCGCCGCTGACGGCGCGGACGCCGACGCCCTGGTCAATGTTGTAAGAGCCATCTTTGATGATGCTGTCTTCTAAAACCCAGGATTCGTGATAGCTCGACTGGAAATAAAGGTCGCCGTAGTCGAGACGGCGTTCGGTCAGTTGACCAAGAATGGAGAACAGGTCCTGATGGCTCAGGCCGTTCGCTGCGAGCAAATGTTCACTTACCAGGTTCAGACTCATCGTATTGCTACTCGTTCGTTGCCGCCCGTGGCGGTATAAAGATCGTATTTATTGAGAGTGAGGCAATTACCTGCCCACGTCAAATCATTGCTGTGCATCTTTGCGCGGCTGGCGCAGCACCTCGTTAATCTGCGGTTTATCGATCGGACCGGTAATGCGGTAGCGCAGAATGGAGACCTTGCTCCACAGCGGCCCCAGCACTTTGCTGGCGGCAAACACCGCCGCACCGACAATCGGGTTCACCACAAAGGCCGCCGCAACGCCCACGCTCGCGGAAATTTCCGGTGCCACCACGGCTTCCATATCCAGCTCGCGGCGCACGAGGTTAACGGAGCCTTTCATGGCAATGTCCGCTTCCAGGCCATCCACCAGCGTATCGTCCGTATGCAGAACGCCGTCCTTGATCCACGCCGTACTGCGGATGGAATCGTAGTAGAACCCTTCGCTGAAGGTATCGCTGAAATCGAAGCGCAGCTTGCGCAGCAGCGCATCAAAACTGAGAAGGCGCAGGATCTGCCCGGCGCGCCCCGTGCTCACGTCGGCGATCTCACCTTTGCCGAAGTGGGTTTTCAGAATGCCGTTCAGCGAGGCCTCATCCGGCTTCCACGGTGCGTCGCGCCAGTGAAGATCGTAATTAACGTCAAATGATGAACCGCGCAGCGGCGTGCTGATGCCAAAGAAATTGGCTGCTGCATCCAGTTTGTTGCCTTTAATGTCGCCCTTGAGGGACGTCCGCTGCTCGCCCGGATTATTCACCCATTCCCCGCCCGCCGTCATGCGGCCGAAGCCGGTATCAACCAGGCCGCCCGAGAGCGTAAGCGTGTTTCCCTGGATGGCAAAATCACCGTCGATGCGGCCATATTTCTGCCCCCACAGCCAGCACTCTGCACAGCGCAGCTGGAGATCGGGCCAGCCGCTAAAATCGACGCGGGAGATTTGACTCAGCGGCGACGTCGCAGCCGGTTTGTCTTTCCCGCTCGCGGCGCTTGCCGGGTTGTAGTAGAGGTAGCGGATCGCCGCCTGCCACGGCGCGTGATTGCGCATGGTCAGCGTACCGTTGATCTCTCTGCCCTGGGCTTCCACCTTCGTACCGTTAGCGCCAGGCTGTGAGACGATGCTCAGGTTGTTCCACTGCTGCCCGCCGAGCATTAGCGACGGCGTGCGTACGGTAAGGGCTTGCGGGAACTGGGCGGTTTCATCGACGTTTTGCCCAACGCCTTTCTGGAACAGCGCCAGCCACTCTGCACCGTCCATCGGCGGAAGATTCAGCTCAATGCCCGCCTGCTCCGGCAGCGGTGGCGTGGAGCGGCTATCCGTCGTCCAGATGGCTTTGTCGAGGGTGAGCTTGCGGTTAAGCAACCAGCGGCTGTTGAAATGGTTCGTCCCGCCCGCGCTGCCGGTCAGCGCGAAGCTGTTCAGGTTGCCATCCACGTTCAGCTTCACCGGCAGCGGCTGTCCAGACTGTTTATCCAGCGGCGCAGGCAGCTGGCTGTGAAGGTTTTTCAGATCGCCCGTGATGTCGACCTTGTACTGCGCGCCCGCGTGATAAGGCAGGTCTATTGCCACTTTACCTTTCCAGGCGACCGCGCCCTCCACGGACGCCTCAATCGGCTTCGGCAGGACGTCCATTCGCGCTGGCTGCCAGTTGCCGTCGAGATTGACGGCCACCTGATACGCCTTTTCACCCTCTGTGGTCGTGAAGTCGATATTCACGGGCTGATTAAACCAGCTGGCGGTAAGCGGCTCGCTCTTCAGGTTACCGTTCTCAAAGCTGAACTGCCCGCTGAGATTTTTCAGGGTGCTCTCAAGGGGTTTGATGTACAGACTGTTGTTCTTCAGACGGACGTCGCCTTTCGCGGTGGTCATCTCACCGTCCAGCGGGATATCAAGATGTAAGCGAGCATTCACATCACCATCAAGCTGGAGCTGCTGAAGCGTCGCGGCCAGCGACTCTTTGAGAGGAGTCTCCTCAAAGTACGGTCCCACCGCCTGGCCGGGACCGTTGATGTCGGCATCAATCAGCAGCTTCTCTTTTGAGTAGTCCGGAATGTTGGCCGTCAGGTTGCTGGCCGTCACGCCGCCCAGCGCCACGCTGTCGGACTTCATCCACAGGCCGTCATTGAGGAAATTAAGTTCGATATCCAGGTTTTTCAGCGCGGGCCAGCCCGGCTGGAACGCGAAAGTGGCGTCATGCAGCGGCACCAGAACCTGGAACTGACCTTCATTATGTTTGTACGGGAACAGATGGGGATTACCGCCGTAAACCAGCGTGGCATTATCCGCCTGACCGCCCTGAATCGCACCGCTCAGATAGTCTACCAGCGCTTTCCCCATCAGGTTTTCCGGGAAATAGCGCCAGGCCTGGGAGCCGTCATCGGTACTGATCCCGGCCAGAATCCCCAGCCACGGCTCATCCCCTTCAGGCTGCAAATAGCGGAAATCGCCGCGCGCATGCACCGCTTTCGCTTTGACGTCGATATGCCGGCCATCGAGCTGGAAACCCTTGTCGTTACGGAGCCAGTTAAGCACTGCGTTGCCCTGTTCGATTTCCAGCGGCGCGCGGAAGACCGTCTCGTAAGGCATTTTGGCGTCGTGCATATCAACCGTCAGCCTGCCGTTCTCCACGCTGCCTTCCAGCTTGCCACTAAAGTGCTCCGCACCCGGCAACAGCTTCCACTGCTTCCAGGCAAGATCTTTCCATGTCGCCTGGAAACGGGTTTTTTCCGTCGCCTGAAGCGGGATATCCAGCGCCAGAGAATCAATCTTTCCGCTCGGCTGCGTAGCCAGCCAGATCTCGCCCAGGTCAGGAGAGAGCTTTGCCGCCATCGAGCGCAGCCCTTCAATAGCGGCCAAATCCAGGTTACTGGCACGGATACGCAGCTCGTCGCTGCGTTTACTGGCCGTGCCGCCAACGTCCTGCTCCGGCATCCAGGCCAGCGTCAGCGCACCGCGCGGCCACGGCTTGCCGTCCATCGTGATGCGCGTATCGGGAATGGCAAACTGCCAGCCCTCTTTCTCCTGCGTCACGTGCGCGGTGAGGTTATCGACGGAAAGCTGATGCTGCTGGTTTTCACCTTTCCAGCTCGCGCCTCCCTGCTTGAGCCAGATATCGCCGCTGGCAAATTCGCCTTTCGTCAGGGTCAACCAGCCTTCAAGACTGAAGCGGGCCGTTTCCAGCTGCATATTTTGCTGGAGCCAGTCGCCCAGCCACGGCTTGACGTCCACATCGTCGGCCTGCAGCCAGACTTTGCCGTTATTTAACAGGCCGTCATCGTCGCGCAGATCCATACGCACCTGCATCACGCCGTGCTGGCCGTTCAGGCTTGAGAGATTGACCTGCCCCTCGGCGCGGTGCCGATCCTTACCGTTGAGCCAGGTCAGCTGCGGGATCGCCAGCTCGGCGCGCTGGCCGGAAAGGGTAATAAAGCTCACTTCGCTGTCGCGCAGATCGAAATGATCGAACTGGCGGAGGAAAAGATCGCTGAAGCGGTTGGCTTCAAGACCCTGACCGCTATCGCCGCCAGACAGCGGCGTATTGGTCAGGAACTGGAGCTGATAAAAGGTGAGATCGCGAAACTGCCAGCGCAGATGCAGCAGGCTTTGCCAGACGTCCAGCGCCAGGGTCACGCGTTTGATTTTCAGGTAGCCGCCATCTTTCAGGCTGGCGTTGATATCCCGGACATCGAGCGTCGGGCCAAAATTCTGCCAGTTAGCGCTGACCTGGCTGACGTTCACCGGCACGCCGGTAGTGGATTCGATTTTCGCCAGCAGCTGCGGACGCCAGCTGTCCAGATGCGGTAAAACGAGGCGTAGCCCGCTCACGAGCAACGCGACAATCACGACCAGCGTTGCCCCTGTAAGCAATAAAATCCCCGGCAATCGCCTCACGCATCTCTCCTTGTCAGCATTCGTCACGCAGCGTACTGCGCTTACATCATCACGACGTCAAACTGCTCCTGGTTATAGAGCGGTTCAATTTGTACTTTTACCTGTTTGCCGACAAAGATTTCCACTTCCGCCAGCGCGTGTGACTCTTCGCCTTTCAGCGCTTCAGCCACCGCAGGGGAAGCATAGACCAGAAAACGGTCGGAGTCGTAGGCATGATGCACACGCACAATTTCACGCATGATCTCGTAACAGACGGTCTCAACCGTCTTTACCGTTCCGCGTCCATGGCAGGTTGGGCATTCATTACACAGCACATGCTCCACGCTCTCGCGGGTACGCTTACGCGTCATTTCCACCAGCCCCAACTGTGAGAAGCCGTTGATGCTGGTTTTCACACGATCTTTACTCAGGGCCTGCTCAAGCGAGTGCAGCACGCGGCGACGATGGTCTTCATTACTCATATCGATGAAGTCGATGATGATAATGCCGCCCAGATTGCGCAGACGAAGCTGGCGCGCAATCGCCTGCGTGGCTTCGATGTTGGTGTTGAAAATGGTGTCATCCAGGTTGCGATGGCCGACGAACGCACCGGTGTTGATATCGACGGTGGTCATCGCTTCGGTCTGATCGATGATCAGATAGCCGCCGGACTTCAGCTCAACCTTACGCTCAAGGGCACGCTGGATCTCGTTTTCGACATCATAGAGATCGAAGATCGGCTGACGCCCGGTGTAGTGCTCCAGCAGGCCTGGCATCTCCGGGATATATTCGGCGGTAAACTCCAGCAACGCTTCATACGTCAGGCGAGAGTCCACGCGGATGCGGTCGAGCTGCGCGTCGGCAAAGTCACGCAGAACGCGCTGCGCCAGCGCCAGCTCACCATAGAGCTGATAGCGGGTCTGGTTGCGTTTTTTACGCTCCATCACTTTTGTCCAGACGCGCTTCAGGTAAGCCGCATCCGACGCCAGGTCTTCCTCGCTGATCCCCTCCGCGGCGGTACGGATGATAAATCCGCCCTGTTCATCGCAGTAGGCGCTGACCACTTTTTTCAGACGCTCGCGCTCGCTTTCGCTCTCAATACGCTGTGAGACGCCCACATGCGACGCGCCGGGCATAAAGACCAGATAGCGGGAAGGTAAGGTGATATCGGTGGTCAGACGGGCGCCTTTGGTGCCGAGGGGATCTTTCACCACCTGCACCATCAGATCCTGTCCCTGACGCACCAGTTCAGAAATGTCGCGCACGGCAAACTGCTTTTGCTCTTCGCCCGCGACGCACTCGGTGTGCGGCATGATATCGGAGGCATGTAAAAATGCCGCCTTATCGAGTCCAATATCTACAAAAGCCGCCTGCATACCCGGTAGTACACGACTGACACGACCTTTGTAGATATTGCCTACTATTCCGCGCCGCGCTTCACGCTCAATATGAATTTCCTGAAGAATGCCACCATCAATATAGGCCACACGGGTTTCCGATGGCGTTACGTTTACCAACAATTCAGCCGTCATAATTATCCCTTCCCTCACGCAGTGAGTTAAAATTGCTCAGCAACTCATACGTTTCCACCAGCGGTAAGCCGACTACGGCGTGATAGCTGCCATGAATCTTCCTGACAAAACAGCCACCCAGCCCCTGAATACCGTATGCACCTGCTTTATCCATCGGTTCACCGCTGGCAATATAAGCGGCGATGTCGTCGTCGGTAAGTACTCTGAAGGTCACTTCCGTCACCACCAGGCAGTCCAGCACGTGCTGGCGATCGGCCAGCGCGACGGCCGTCATCACCTGATGCGTTTGTCCGGACAGCTTGCGCAGCATGCGCGCTGCATGATCGGCGTCGTGCGGTTTCTCCAGCACTTCACCGTTCAGGATAACGATGGTATCTGCCCCCAGCACAGGGAGATCGCGTGGCACACTGGCCACGCCCGCCTGCGCTTTCTCCCGCGCCAGACGTGACACGTACTGTTGAGCACTTTCACCCTCAGCACGTTTTTCTTCAATGCCGGTCACGATGCGTTCAAAAGAGACCCCTAGCTGCGTCAGGAGTTCCTGACGGCGCGGGGAGCCGGAAGCGAGATACAAAGACGTCATAGAAACCTTTTATTGCACAGCAAACTGCTGGCGAACCTTACGCATCAGCAGGAACAGCCATGGCCAGAGCACACCGTTTACTACACTACTCCAGAACACTTCCGGTCGGAAAGAGACGTTGATCACTAAAAACTCTGCCCAGAAAACAACGATATCCGCAGCGAGCGACAACAACATCACAACCAGGGCCTGTTGCCAGAGCGCAAGGTTACGGAAGAGCTGGAATTTGAGTGCGACGAGGTACGCAATAATGCTCATGGACAAGGCGCGTACGCCAAGCGTTGAGCCGCTAATGAGATCCAGTATGGCACCCATCACAAAACCTGTGCCGACATTTACGCGATGCGGCAGGGCAAGGATCCAGTAGAGCAAAATGAGCAATACCCAGTTTGGCCGGAAAACGAGAATGTCATCCGGCCAGGGCATCACTTGCAGCAACAGTGCAATGAGAAACGAGAGCCAGATGACCCAGCGTCCCTGGCTACGATAGCTTGCCACTACTGCCCTCCCGAAGAGAGTTTAGGCGGTGGCGGCGCATCCGGCAGCGGCTGCGTTAACCCGGTTGCCGGCGCCGGGACTGGCGCAGGCGGCCCCATGGAATCCGCAGGCGGGAGAACCTGCGGCATCATCTGCATCAGACGTTCATTTGCCACACGATGCACCTCTTCAGGCGTCATCGGGTTAGCCCCGTTACGATCGGCGCCCCACAGCAGCAGCAGATAGCGCAGACGCTGCAAACCGGCGGTTGGACGCGCCTGAATCACGGTATAGGCACGCTGCGTATCCAGCTTCACCGAAGAGACCACCGCAACCGGATAGCCTTCAGGGAAGCGGCCACCCAGACCGGAGGTCACCAGCACGTCGCCCACGCGGATATCCGTGTTGGCCGGCAGGTGTTCCAGCTGCAGGTCATCCGTACAGCCGTTCCCGGCCGCAATCACGCGGATGTCGTTGCGCAGCACCTGGATCGGCAGCGCATGCGTGGCATCACAAATCAGCAGCACGCGGCTGGTCAGTTTGGCCACGGCAACCACCTGGCCCACGACGCCTTTATCACTGATAACAGGCTGACCTTCATACACCCCGTTCACGCTCCCTTTGTCGATCACAACCTGATCGCTGTAAGGGTCGTTCACGGTGGAGATCACCTGAGTGACCATTTTCTGCTCATCCTGACGCAGCGGCGAGCCGAGCAGTTCACGCAGACGCGCATTTTCCTGCTTGTATTGCCCCAGCATTAGCAGTTCGCTGTTTTTCAGCAACAGTTCCTGACGTAATGCCCGGTTTTCGAGTTCGAGTTGGTCACGTGAAGACAGCGTTTGAGAAACGGAGTCGAGCAGTTCACGGGGACCATTGGATATAAAGTAGAAAGGACTGACGGCGGTATCCATGTACGTTCGGATCTGGCTGAACGTACCGAGGCGGCTATCGGCAATAATGACCCCAAGCGCAACCAGAACCGCCAGAATGAGGCGAAACTGTAGCGATGGGCCACGGCTAAAAATTGGCTTCATAGGCTATGCGTATTCTCGCGTCAGAGAGAAAGGGTAGCAAATTGCTACCCTCTCAAACTCGACTACTCTTCGCTGAACAAATCGCCGCCGTGCATGTCGATCATTTCCAGCGCCTTGCCACCACCACGGGCGACGCAAGTCAGTGGATCTTCTGCAACTACGACAGGAATACCTGTCTCTTCCATTAACAGGCGGTCGAGGTTACGCAGCAGCGCACCACCACCGGTCAGAACCATACCGCGCTCGGAGATATCGGACGCCAGCTCTGGTGGGCACTGTTCCAGCGCGACCATTACCGCGCTCACGATACCCGTCAGTGGTTCCTGCAGTGCTTCCAGAATTTCGTTGGAGTTCAGGGTGAAACCGCGTGGCACACCTTCAGCCAGGTTACGGCCACGTACTTCGATCTCACGCACTTCATCGCCCGGATACGCAGAGCCGATTTCGTGTTTGATACGCTCTGCGGTGGCTTCACCGATCAGAGAGCCGTAGTTACGGCGTACATAATTAATGATGGCTTCGTCGAAGCGGTCACCACCGATACGTACGGAAGAGGAGTACACCACGCCATTCAGAGAGATAACGGCCACTTCAGTGGTACCACCACCGATATCCACCACCATGGAACCGGTCGCTTCAGACACAGGCAGACCTGCACCGATTGCCGCCGCCATTGGCTCTTCAATCAGGAACACTTCACGCGCACCAGCACCCTGGGCAGATTCACGAATTGCGCGACGCTCTACCTGGGTTGCGCCAACCGGCACACACACCAGAACACGCGGGCTTGGACGCATGAAGCTGTTGCTGTGAACCTGCTTGATGAAGTGCTGAAGCATTTTTTCAGTCACGAAGAAGTCGGCGATAACGCCGTCTTTCATTGGGCGAATAGCGGCGATGTTGCCAGGGGTACGACCCAGCATCTGCTTCGCGTCATGACCCACAGCGGCCACGCTTTTCGGCGAGCCTGCACGATCCTGACGAATGGCCACAACGGAAGGCTCATTCAATACGATGCCTTGTCCTTTTACATAAATAAGGGTATTCGCAGTACCCAGGTCAATGGACAGGTCATTGGAAAACATGCCACGAAATTTTTTCAACATACTAAGGGATAATCCTGAAAGCTGGGGCGGAAAACAAAATCCGCTTACTTTACCAACCACACGCAGCAGCGACAAGGCGCAAAAATCATCTGCAACGGTGAAAATTTGTGCAGTACGTTTCCTGATGTTACAAAATCATCCCCTGACTCCCTCAGGGCTGAGTAAACAGTAGCGTTCCCCACTGACGTTTGTAACCCGTTAAGGTCGTTCACTGGCTTTTTGCTCGACATACTCAAAGCTACAGGCGCGATATTCTACGTGAAAACAGCGTAAACGGCAGGTCAAACAGAGTATCTTTGCAAATATTTTTTCACGTTGGTGTCAAGCGGTTGAGAGGCAGCAAAAAAATCCCCCTGACCACCCATGACACCGCGCTCTGTTAACATCTGCCATTCCCCTCTGGAGCGCACGCCCGTAGCAAATACTTGTGTTCGCGTTCCCTTGCATGCTTCTACCAGACTCTGTACCAGCAGCTGGTTTTCCGTACGCTTCTCAATATTCCTTACCAGCCCTGGATGTAGCTTTAATAACTCCACATCCAGCGCCTTAATCCAGTCGGTACTGACCAGCGTTAAACCTGCCTGCGTCACCGCGACACGCGCACCGAGCGCATTGATCAAACGTACCACCGGACGTAACCGGCTGATGTGTTGACCTACATCGGCCTCAGCAAGTTCAAAAATAATGTGTTTGCGTTGCGATTTTTCGCATTGCATTAATGTATCACGTAGCCAGCGCTGAAAACGTGGGCGTATTAACGACTCCACGGTGACCTGCAGCGCCAGGCTCTCTTCCGGCCAGAAAGATAAAAACGGAATTAACCGGGTAATTTGCTGGCGGTCATACTCCTCGGACAGACCAAATTGCAGGACCATCGGCAGATATTCCGCCGAGATAACCTCTTCCGTACCGTCAAAAATACGGCACATCAGTTCACGGTGGTGAACGTTGCCGTTTTTCATGACCGCGGGTTTTTGATAAATACGCGGTCCGCCGCGGCTCAGCATTTGCTCAATCAGCGTTCGCCAGCGCACGTTACCGCGCCCTTTTTCCGGCAGGGAGTCATCATAAACCGCCCATCCGTTCGCGCCCTGCAACACGGCGTTGCGGGTGGCCGCTTCCGCATGTTCCATCACCTGTTCTGTCGATTGCCCGCCACGCCAGGCGCAGATCCCCATGTGGACCATATCGTCCCTGTCGAGCATTTTGCTCTGCGGCAGCGCATCCACCGCCTTCAGCAGCTGGCTGGCGATGCTTTCCGACTCTTTCAGCGTTCGGTGCGGCAGCAACACGGCAAAGTCGCTGCGGTGATAGCGGGCCAGCAGCGCACCCGGGTAGCGCATAATAAAGGTGGAGAGCAGGTTGATCAGCGTAAAGAGATTTTCTTCCGCGGCCCGCTGTCCCCAGGTATCGCGCAGGAGATCAAAGTCAGGCAGGCGAATCATCATCACCACCCCGTGCGTCCCCACTTTTTCCGAATCGTCGAGCAGCGTGGCGAGCTGATTATCAAAGAAAAGGCGGTTGTTCAGGCCAGTTTTATTATCCTGGGCGGCATAGGAGCGGATCAGCGAATCCATACGGCTGCGCTGGTCGCTGGCAAACTGGATTTCCGAGAGCAGCGTATCCAGCGCACTGCTGGCGCGTGACGGCCATTCGTGGACGGAACCTCGCACCTGCGGGCCGCGCTCACCGTTAAGGATCCGCACGGAGCGCATCTCCAGCAGCTCCTGTCCGGAGAGCTGGCGGCGCAGCCAGCGGACCGCGAGAAAGATCAGCAGGACGATAAACGCCACCGCCACGGTGAGCGGCGCGGTGGTCATCATGGAACGGAAATAGCTGGCCATCGGATCGAGGTAGACCATGTGGATGGTCATCCCCGGATTTTTCAGGGAATGCACCGTCACTTCCCGGTACTGACTCACCACGCCCGCAGGCCGATAACCTCCCGGCCGTTCATGGCTTAACACACGATGCTTTCCCTGCTGAATGTCGATTTGAACAATATCAACAGGTACCATCAACTCATCGAGTTCACGGGTGAGCGCCGGTAGCGGCGTCGTCAGCAGACGCGTATCAATCACCGACGCGACGGACTGCACCCGGTTGACCAGTTTGTCCTGAATGGCGTTGTAAAAGCTCAGAGAGCAGCCCAGAAGGGTGACAAAAATGGTAAGCCCCGTCAGCAAGGTGATAAAAGCTGAGAACTTCGTCGTTAATCGCATCCTTGAGATTACTCCGTGGGTTGATGGGGTAGCGAGTAAGCGCTAACTTGCATTTCGAATGCGGCATACTACCAAATCGGGTGTATCTGGCAATTTATTGCGTTAAATCGGCACTGCGTTTCCCTGAGCGAGTATAGTCTTCAGAAATTATTTTCCAATCATATGAGTCGAGAGGACCCCGTATGCAGGCTTTGATCTTAGAACAGCAGGACGGCAAAACGCTTGCCTCAGTGCAGGCGGTAGAAGAGAGTCGCCTGCCGGAAGGCGAAGTAACCGTCGACATCGACTGGTCCAGTTTAAATTATAAAGATGCGCTGGCGATTACCGGTAAGGGTAAAATCATCCGAAATTTCCCTATGGTGCCAGGTATTGATTTTGCGGGCCGGGTTCATACCAGCGAGGATCCGCGCTTCCACCCGGGCCAGCAGGTGCTGCTCACCGGCTGGGGCGTAGGTGAAAATCACTGGGGCGGGCTGGCCACGCAGGCGCGCGTGAAGGGCGACTGGCTGGTACCGATGCCGAAAGGCATGGATGGCCGCAAAGCGATGATCGTCGGCACGGCAGGCTTTACCGCGATGCTGTGCGTGATGGCGCTGGAAGAGGCGGGCATCCGCCCTGAATCGGGCGAAATTGTCGTCACCGGTGCCAGCGGGGGCGTGGGGAGCACGGCAGTGACGCTACTGCATAAACTGGGCTATCAGGTCGCGGCGGTTTCCGGTCGTGAAAGCACCCACGATTACCTGCGCCAGCTCGGTGCAAACCGCATTCTCAGCCGTGACGAATTCGCTGAACCCCGTCCGCTGGAAAAACAGGTCTGGGCAGGCGCGGTAGATACCGTCGGTGATAAGGTGCTGGCAAAAGTCCTGGCGCAGATGAACTACGGCGGCTGCGTGGCTGCCTGCGGACTGGCGGGCGGATTTGCCCTGCCCACCACCGTGATGCCATTTATTTTGCGTAACGTCCGCCTGCAGGGTGTGGATTCCGTGATGACCCCAGCGGCTCGCCGTGCGCAGGCATGGGAACGTCTGGTACGCGACCTGCCGGAATCCTTCTACACCCGGAGCGCCACGGAGATTACGCTCAGCCAGGCACCGGACTATGCCAGTAAGATCATGGACAACCAGTTCCACGGTCGCGCGCTGGTGAAAATCGCCTAATCTTCAAATTTTCGTGACATATTCGCGCGAATCCCTCTCCTCCGTCATGCTTAGGAAAACGCATGACGGAGGATGCCATGAAAAACCGAAAACTGACGGAAGCCGACGTAACGTCTGAGTCTGTCTTTATGTTACAGCGCCGCCAGATCCTGAAAATGCTTGGCATCAGCGCCACCGCGCTCTCGCTCTCGCCGGCAGCACACGCCGACCTGCTCGACTGGTTTAAAGGCAACGATCGGCCGAAGGCCCCTTCCGGCGCCCCGCTCACCTTTACGAAACCCGCCCAATGGCAGAACAAACTCGCGCTTACGCCAGAAGATAAAGTCACCGGCTACAACAACTTCTACGAATTTGGTCTCGACAAGGCCGATCCTGCCGCCAACGCCGGTAGCCTCAAAACCGATCCGTGGACGCTGAAGATTGATGGCGAAGTGGCGAAACCTCTGACGCTGGATCATCACGATCTGACCACCCGTTTCCCGCTCGAAGAGCGTATCTACCGTATGCGCTGTGTGGAAGCCTGGTCGATGGTGGTGCCCTGGATTGGCTTCCCGCTGCATAAATTACTGGCGATGGTTGAGCCCACCAGCAACGCAAAATATGTCGCCTTCCAGACGCGCTATGCGCCGGACGAGATGCCTGGACAAAAAGACCGGTTTATTGGCGGCGGGCTTGAGTATCCGTATGTGGAAGGGTTACGCCTCGATGAGGCGATGCACCCGCTTACCCTGCTGACCGTCGGCGTGTACGGCAAGGCGCTTCCGCCGCAGAACGGTGCCCCCATTCGTTTAACCGTACCGTGGAAATACGGTTTCAAAGGAATTAAGTCCATCGTCAGCATTAAGCTCACCCGCGAGCGCCCGCCTACCACCTGGAATCTGGCGGCCCCGGACGAATACGGTTTCTTCGCCAACGTGAACCCGCATGTGGATCACCCGCGCTGGTCGCAGGCGACCGAGCGGTTTATCGGTTCCGGCGGTGCGCTGGACGTGAAGCGTCAGCCCACGCTGCTGTTTAACGGTTATGCGGATGAAGTGGCCTCGCTGTACCGTGGCCTCAATTTACGGGAGAACTTCTGAGTGCGTTTAACGGCAAAACAGATTACCTGGCTGAAAGTGCTTCTGCATCTGGCCGGGCTGCTTCCTTTTATATGGCTGTTCTGGGCCGCCAGCCAGGGGCTCTTTAGCGCCGACCCGGCCAAGGATATCCAGCATTTTACCGGTCGGATGGCTCTGAAATTTTTGCTGGCCACCTTGCTCGTCTCGCCGCTGGCGCGCTACGCTAAACAGCCACTGTTGATACGCACCCGTCGGCTGTTAGGGCTATGGTGTTTTGCCTGGGCGACGCTGCATCTCACCAGCTATGCCCTGCTGGAGCTGGGAATTAACAATCTGGCACTGCTTGGCCGCGAACTGGTGACACGCCCTTATCTGACGCTGGGTATTGTGAGCTGGGTGATTTTACTGGCGTTAGCGCTGACCTCCACGCAATATGCACAGCGAAAACTGGGCAGGCGCTGGCAGCTGCTGCACAACTTCGTCTATCTTGTCGCGATCCTCGCTCCCATTCATTACCTGTGGTCGGTGAAGATCCTCTCCCCGCAGCCGGTCCTGTACGCACTGGCCGCCGTGGCGCTTTTAGCATGGCGTTACAAGAAGTTCCGCCAGTGGTTGCGATAGTGCGCGAAACTGTGCGTTTTCCCGCATATTCCCCGTCAACCGCAAATCTTTTTCGGATAGCGGTTGATAATCTTCCCTGATAAGACCAGTATTTAGCTGCTAAATGCTATGAAATCGTTATAATGTGCGACCTTGGTTCGCCTGACAGCGGTTTTAAGCCTCTGAAAAGGTGACATTTGCGTTTCGAAGGTATATTTTGTTTTTTACCCGAAAATCGCAGGAGATAGCGGCATAATGACTGATAAGTTCCATATCTTAGTTTTGAACGGACCGAACCTGAACATGCTCGGAACCCGTGAGCCAGAGAAGTACGGCACGCTGACATTGAGTGAAATTGTTAACCGTCTGGGAACGGAAGCAGCGTCACTGAATGTGGATTTGGATCATTTTCAGTCGAATGCGGAGTACGCAATCATCGACCGTATTCATCAGGCTAAAGACAATGTGGACTATATCCTGATCAATCCGGCCGCGTTTACGCACACCAGTGTTGCTATCCGCGACGCACTGCTCGCGGTGAGTATCCCGTTTATCGAGATCCACCTGAGTAACGTGCACGCCCGAGAGCCGTTCCGCCACCATTCGTATCTGTCAGATATCGCTGCTGGCGTTATCTGTGGACTGGGCGCTGACGGCTATTCATACGCTTTACAGACAGCGGTAAAACGCTTGTCACAATCACACTAAACAAGAGTACGGAACCCACTCATGGATATTCGTAAGATTAAAAAACTGATCGAGCTGGTTGAAGAATCAGGCATCTCCGAACTGGAAATTTCTGAAGGCGAAGAGTCTGTACGCATCAGCCGTGCAGCCCCAGCCGCTAGCTTCCCGGTAATGCAGCAGGCTTATGCTGCGCCAGTGCAGCAGCCTGCGCTCTCCGCAGCCGTTGCGCCAGCAGCAACTGAAGCCGCACCTGCCGCTGCAGCAGAAATCAGTGGTCACATCGTACGTTCCCCAATGGTTGGTACTTTCTACCGCACCCCGAGCCCGGACGCGAAGGCGTTCATCGAAGTGGGTCAGAAAGTCAACGTAGGCGATACCCTGTGCATCGTTGAAGCGATGAAAATGATGAACCAGATCGAAGCAGACAAATCAGGTACTGTGAAAGCGATTCTGGTCGAAAGTGGTCAGCCGGTTGAATTTGACGAGCCGCTGGTCGTCATCGAGTAACGAGGCGAACATGCTGGATAAAATTGTTATCGCCAACCGCGGCGAGATTGCTCTGCGTATTCTTCGTGCCTGTAAAGAACTGGGCATCAAGACCGTCGCGGTGCACTCAAGCGCGGATCGCGATTTAAAACACGTATTGCTGGCGGATGAGACGGTCTGTATTGGCCCGGCTCCGTCCGTAAAAAGCTATCTGAACATCCCGGCTATCATCAGCGCCGCTGAAATCACCGGCGCGGTGGCAATTCATCCGGGTTACGGCTTCCTCTCTGAGAACGCCAACTTTGCTGAGCAGGTTGAACGCTCTGGCTTCATCTTCATCGGTCCGAAAGCCGACACCATCCGCCTGATGGGCGACAAAGTGTCTGCAATCACCGCGATGAAAAAAGCCGGTGTGCCAACCGTACCAGGCTCTGACGGCCCTCTGACCGACGACATGGATGCTAACCGTGCTCATGCTAAACGCATTGGCTACCCGGTTATCATCAAGGCGTCCGGCGGCGGCGGCGGTCGCGGTATGCGCGTTGTGCGTAGCGATGCCGACCTGGCGCAGTCCATCTCCATGACCAAAGCTGAAGCGAAAGCCGCTTTCAGCAATGACATGGTATACATGGAAAAATACCTGGAAAACCCACGCCACATCGAAATTCAGGTGCTGGCTGACGGTCAGGGTAACGCGATCTATCTGGCAGAGCGTGACTGCTCCATGCAGCGTCGTCACCAGAAAGTGGTCGAAGAAGCGCCAGCACCGGGTATTACCCCGGAACTGCGTCGCTACATCGGCGAGCGTTGCGCCAAAGCGTGTGTCGATATCGGCTATCGCGGGGCGGGTACCTTTGAGTTCCTGTTCGAAAACGGCGAGTTCTATTTCATCGAAATGAATACCCGTATTCAGGTTGAACACCCGGTTACCGAAATGATCACCGGCGTTGACCTGATCAAAGAACAGCTGCGTATCGCTGCAGGCCAGCCGCTCTCCATCAAGCAGGAAGAAGTTGTGGTGAAAGGCCATGCGATCGAGTGTCGTATCAACGCCGAAGACCCGAACACCTTCCTGCCAAGCCCGGGTAAAATCACGCGTTTCCACGCGCCGGGTGGTTTTGGTGTGCGTTGGGAGTCTCATATCTACGCCGGTTACACCGTACCGCCGTACTATGACTCAATGATCGGCAAGCTCATCTGCTACGGCGAAAACCGTGACGTGGCAATTGCCCGCATGAAGAACGCCCTGCAGGAGCTGATCATCGACGGTATCAAAACCAACGTTGATCTGCAGATGCGTATCATGAGCGACGAGCACTTCCAGAATGGTGGAACCAACATCCACTATCTCGAGAAGAAACTCGGTCTTAACGAGAAGTAAGACTGCGCGCGCACGAAAAGGCCGGATTATCCGGCCTTTTTTATTTCTGGGGCCTGGAAAGCCTCATCATGTACAATCCCCGCTTTCTTCATCCACAAGGGACAAAAAATGGACAAACGTTTTGTTCAGGCCCATAAAGAAGCGCGCTGGGCGCTGTGGCTGACCCTTCTCTATCTCGCCGCATGGTTAGTAACTGCTTACTTACCGAGCTCAGCCTCCGGTATCACCGGCCTGCCGCACTGGTTTGAAATGGCGTGTCTGCTGGTACCGTTGATTTTCATTTTGCTGAGCTGGCTAATGGTGCGCTTTATCTTCCGCGATTTCCCGCTGGAGGACAGTGATGCAAACTGAAATCATCACCGTACTGGTTGTCTATTTGATCGTGGTTTTTGGCCTCTCTTTCTATGCCATGCGCAAACGCAGTACCGGATCGTTCCTGAGCGAATATTTCCTCGGCAGCCGTTCGATGGGCGGGTTTGTGCTGGCGATGACGTTGACCGCCACGTACGTGAGCGCCAGTTCGTTCATTGGCGGGCCGGGCGCGGCGTATAAATACGGGCTGGGCTGGGTACTGCTGGCCATGATCCAGGTGCCCACGATCTGGCTGTCACTGGGTATTCTGGGCAAAAAATTTGCCATACTCGCTCGCCGCTATAACGCCATTACGCTAAACGATATGCTGCAGGCGCGTTATCAGAGCCGCGCGGTGGTCTGGATTGCCAGTATCAGCCTGATTGTCGCCTTCGTCGGCGCCATTGCCGTTCAGTTTATTGGCGGCGCGCGCCTGCTGGAAACGGCAGCGGGTATTAAGTACGAGACCGGGCTGCTCATCTTCGGGATCACAATTGCGCTGTACACCGCGTTTGGCGGCTTCCGCGCCAGTGTGCTGAACGACACCATGCAGGGCATGGTGATGCTGATAGGCACCCTTGTGCTGCTGGTCGGCGTCATCTACGCGGCCGGTGGATTACACAATGCGGTGCAAACGCTGGAGCAGATCGATCCTAAACTGGTCAGCCCTCATGGTGCTGATGATATCCTGACGCCCGCGTTTATGACCTCCTTCTGGGTGCTGGTCTGCTTCGGGGTTATCGGTCTGCCGCACACCGCCGTGCGCTGTATCTCCTATAAAGACAGCAAAGCCGTTCATCGGGGAATTGTGATTGGTACCGTCGTTGTCGCGCTGCTGATGCTGGGTATGCATCTGGCGGGCGCGCTGGGGCGGGCCGTACTACCTCACCTGACCGTGCCGGATCAGGTGATCCCTACGCTGATGGTGCAGGTCCTGCCCCCGTGGGCCGCAGGTTTGTTCCTTGCTGCACCGATGGCGGCCATCATGTCTAACGTTAACGCGCACCTGCTGCAGGCTTCCGCCACTATCATCAAAGATCTGTGGCTTAGCGCGCGTCCGGCTAAAATGCATAATGAGCAAAAGCTGAAACGCATCTCGACCTGGACCACGCTGGTGCTCGGCATTCTGATGATGTTAGCCGCATGGCGCCCGCCGGAGATGATCATCTGGCTGAACCTGCTGGCGTTTGGTGGGCTTGAAGCGGTATTCCTGTGGCCGCTGGTGTTAGGGCTCTACTGGGAGCGTGCAAACGCGGCGGGCGCGCTGAGCGGCATGATTGTCGGCGGTGTGCTGTACGCCGTCCTCGCAACGTTTAAGATTCAGTACCTGGGCTTCCATCCGATTGTGCCTTCGTTACTGCTAAGTTTACTGGCGTTTGTGGTGGGGAACCGTTTTGGTCAGCCCGTCCCACAGCCCGCTATGATTTCTACTGATAAATAAAGAGTTTTGCCATGCCGTGGATCCAACTAAAACTGAACACAACCGGCGCTAACGCCGAGGAACTGAGCGATGCGCTGATGGAGGCCGGCTCGGTCTCTATCACCTTCCAGGACACGCATGACACGCCGGTCTTTGAGCCTCTGCCGGGCGAAACACGCCTGTGGGGTGATACCGACGTTATCGGCCTGTTTGATGCTGAAACCGACATGAAAGAGGTCGTCGCGATTCTGGAAAACCACCCTCTGCTGGGCGCTGGGTTTGCGCACAAAATCGAACAGCTGGAAGACAAAGACTGGGAACGCGAGTGGATGGATAACTTCCACCCGATGCAGTTCGGCAAACGCCTGTGGATCTGCCCGAGCTGGCGTGAGGTTCCTGATGAAAACGCGGTTAACGTCATGCTCGATCCGGGTCTGGCGTTTGGTACCGGCACCCATCCCACGACGTCCCTGTGCCTGCAGTGGCTGGATGGTCTCGATCTGGACGGTAAGACGGTGATCGACTTCGGCTGTGGATCCGGGATCCTCGCGATTGCCGCCCTGAAACTGGGTGCGGCTAAAGCCATCGGGATCGATATCGATCCGCAGGCCATTCAGGCCAGCCGCGACAACGCCGAGCGTAACGGCGTTTCCGATCGTCTGGAGCTGTATCTGCCGGATGCGCAGCCAGAAGCCATGAAAGCCGACGTGGTGGTCGCAAACATTCTGGCAGGCCCACTGCGTGAGCTGGCCCCGTTAATCAGCGTGCTGCCCGTTGAGGGCGGTCTGCTGGGGCTTTCGGGTATCCTGGCAAGCCAGGCGGACAGCGTGTGCGACGCCTACGCCGATCTTTTCACTCTCGACCCGGTGGTGGAGAAAGAAGAGTGGTGTCGTATTACCGGTCGTAAAAAATAAGCATTTGGCGTGGTCATCTGACCACGCCTTTCTCCCACTGATAATCCTCTCTCCCTCTGCCATTCTTCGGTAAAATAACCACACAAATCATGTTGATTTGTATTATAAAAATTCACCGGAAGAATATGATGAAACACATTACAGGCAAGGCAGCGCTGCTGGCGCTGAGCATGGTTTCGGCTTCAGCATTTGCGTCACACTGGAGCTACGAAGGGGAAGATTCACCGGAACACTGGGGCGAACTGGACGAGGCTTACAAGACCTGTCAAAGCGGAATGAACCAGTCTCCAATTAATATTGATTCAACCGCTAACGCCCATCTCTCCCCGCTTAAAACGCACTACATTGATGGCCCCGTGGGGCTGACAAACAATGGCCATACCATCCAGGCCAGCGAAAAGGCAGATACCCGCAACACGATCACCCTGGACAAGCAAACCTGGACGCTACAGCAGTTCCACTTCCATGCGCCGAGCGAAAACACCGTGCACGGCAAAAAGTACGCGATGGAGATGCATCTGGTACATAAAAACAGCGCGGGTGAGCTGGCCGTGGTGGCCGTCATGTTTGATAAAGGTGCTGCAAATCCGGAGCTGGAAAAGCTGTGGAGCGTGATGCCGCAGCAGGCTGAACAGAACGTAACCCTTGAGAAGGATCTCAACCTGAACAAACTGCTGCCAAAGGTGAAAACCTACTGGCGCTTTAGTGGCTCGTTGACCACGCCACCGTGTTCTGAAGGGGTCACCTGGATCGTGCTCAAACAGCCGTTAACCGTCTCAGCAGAACAGCTTGAGAAATTTACTCATACCATGCATCACGATAATAACCGTCCGGTACAGTCTCTGCATGGGCGTGTTGTGGTCGAATAACGCCCATCCTGAGCCTTAAGATCATGTTCTAAAATGCGACGCAGATCGCAAAGAAGAGGGAAAATCTGCTGCTAAAAACAGCAGATTATCCCGCTGAGGTAAGCCGTTTATTCAGAAATGATGAGAAGTTACGGGAAATTGTAAGCGCCCATAAAATAGCCATTCCCACATAACATAATGATTTAAATAGTGAATAATTCTTAACGGAAAGATTGAGCGGCGATTCCTTGATCTACAACAGTGGATTGTTCAAAGTTTGGCCTTTCATCTCGTGCAAAAAATGCGTAATATACGCCGCCTTGCAGTCACAGTATGGTCATTTCTTAACTCATGCGCATCGGACACCACCAGCTTAGAAATCGCCTGATCGCAGCCCCTATGGCAGGTATTACCGACCGGCCGTTCAGGACGCTGTGCTATGAGATGGGAGCCGGTTTAACCGTATCCGAGATGATGTCGTCTAACCCGCAGGTTTGGGAAAGCGATAAATCCCGCCTTCGGATGGTGCACATTGATGAACCGGGTATTCGCACCGTGCAAATTGCCGGAAGCGTGCCTGAAGAGATGGCAGATGCCGCGCGTATCAACGTGGAAAGTGGTGCCCAGATTATTGATATCAATATGGGGTGCCCGGCCAAAAAAGTGAATCGCAAGCTTGCAGGTTCAGCCCTTCTGCAATACCCCGACCAGGTGAAAGCTATCCTGACGGCGGTTGTCAGCGCAGTGGACGTTCCTGTTACGTTAAAGATTCGCACGGGTTGGTCGCCGGAACACCGTAACTGTGTAGAGATTGCCCAACTGGCCGAAGACTGTGGCATTCAGGCCCTGACCATTCATGGACGCACGCGCGCCTGTTTGTTCAACGGTGAAGCTGAATACGACAGCATTCGGGCAGTTAAGCAGAAAGTTTCCATTCCGATTATCGCGAATGGCGACATAACTGACCCGCTTAAAGCCAGAGCTGTGCTCGACTATACGGGAGCTGATGCTCTGATGATAGGACGTGCCGCTCAGGGAAGACCCTGGATCTTTCGGGAAATCCAGCATTATCTGGACACTGGAGAGCTGCTTGCTCCACTGCCTCTGGCAGAGGTTAAGCGCTTGCTTTGTTCGCATGTTCGGGAACTGCATGACCACTACGGTCAGGCGAAAGGGTACCGAATTGCGCGTAAACACGTTTCCTGGTATCTCCAGGAGCACGCTCCAGATGACCAGTTTCGGCGCACATTCAACGCCATAGAGGATGCCAGCGAACAGCTGGAGGCGTTGGAGGCATACTTCGAAAATCTTGCGTAATGAAATAAAGAGCTGACAGAACTATGTTCGAACAACGCGTAAATTCTGACGTACTGACCGTTTCTACCGTTAACTCTCAGGACCAGGTAACTCAAAAGCCCCTGCGTGACTCGGTTAAACAGGCACTGAAGAACTATTTTGCTCAACTGAACGGTCAGGATGTTAATGACCTGTATGAGCTGGTACTGGCTGAAGTTGAACAGCCACTGTTGGACATGGTGATGCAATACACCCGCGGTAACCAAACCCGCGCTGCGCTGATGATGGGTATCAACCGTGGTACTCTGCGTAAGAAACTGAAAAAATACGGCATGAACTGATACTAATCAGTTAAATGCTTGTTTAAAAAGGCGCTCTTCGGCATGGGGAAGCGCCTTTTTTATTTCCTGCTTCAGTCCGTCAACGCTTTGTAAACCTTCGCTTATCCCGCTTTAAAACCGCTGCTTTTGGTGTATATTTCCCCCACTCTACTGGCGCTCTTCTCGCGGAATGACACAATGATTCGTAAATACTGGTGGCTGGTTGTCTTTGCAATCTCCGTTCTGATTTTCGATGCACTCCTGATGCAGTGGATTGAACTGATGAGCACCGAAACCGATAAGTGTCGCAATATGAACTCCGTGAATCCCCTGAAACTCGTGAACTGCTCAGAGCTCGACTAATCGCCTGATTGCGCAAGTCCCCCCGTTATTACCCACTAAAAACGGGGATTTAAATCCCTTTGAGCCATTACCCGACGGTGATAATGTCTCGCCCTTCTCAACCGCTCTAGCGTAACCTCACACTCGAGTAGAACCGTCCATGCTGGTCAGCCAATACAACCATATCCTTGTTGTCCTCTCCTTTGTTGTCGCCATTCTTGCCGCATATACCGCACTGAATATGGCGGCACGTGTCGCCGGGAGTCAGGGCGTCGCTGCCCGCGTCTGGCTGGCTGGTGGCGGTATTGCAATGGGCATAGGCGTGTGGGCCATGCATTTTATCGGCATGCTGGCGATGGACCTCTCCATGAGCATGAGCTACAACGCCACCCTGACGGTGTTATCGATGGTCATCGCCGTGGGGTCGTCACTATTTGCGCTCTGGCTCGTTAGCTGCGATCGGTTACGCTTGCGCCGTCTGCTGCCCGGTGCGCTGGTGATGGGAAGCGGTATTGTTGCCATGCATTACACCGGCATGGCTGCGCTGGAGGTGATGCCCGGGATTATCTGGGACAAGGTCTGGGTGGCCATTTCGGTCGCCATTGCGCTTGCCGCTTCACTCGCTGCATTATGGCTGACCTTCCGCCTGCGTCACGATGCCGCTCAGGTCGTGCTGATGCGCACGGGTGCCGCCATCACCATGGGCATTGCCATTGCCGGGATGCATTACGCCGGGATGAAAGCCGCACAGTTTCCGATGTCCACAATGGTTCACCATGAGGGTATCAACGGGAGCTGGCTGGCGGTGCTGGTTAGCGTCGTCGCGCTCTCTATTCTTGGGATTACCCTGCTGGTATCGATGCTGGATGCCCGCCTTCAGGCACGTACCGCCCTTCTGGCCTCGTCACTTGCAGAAGCTAACCGGGAACTCGCACAACTGGCCCTGCACGATACCCTGACGCGTCTGCCCAACCGTATCCTGCTGGAAGATCGACTCGATCAGGCCATCAGCAAAGCCGATCGTGAAGGGACCCATTTCGCCCTGATGTTCATGGATCTCGACGGTTTTAAAGCCATCAATGACGCTTACGGCCATGATGTCGGTGACAAGCTGCTGATTGCCGTTACGGAGCGTCTGCTGCATCTCCTGAAGGGCCAGTTCACCCTGGCACGTATCGGCGGTGATGAGTTTGTTCTGCTGGCCGAGGGAG
This sequence comes from Enterobacter sp. ku-bf2, assembly GCF_001742765.1. Lineage (NCBI taxonomy): Bacteria > Pseudomonadati > Pseudomonadota > Gammaproteobacteria > Enterobacterales > Enterobacteriaceae > Enterobacter > Enterobacter sp. ku-bf2. The sequence continues at coordinate 12,018 of NZ_MDVW01000012.1, read as the reverse complement.
AAGGCCCGGACGATGCGGCATCGCTGGCGAATTCGCTGGTGCGCGCGATCGATAGCCCGTTCAACCTCGACCACTATGAACTGGTGGTGACCCTCAGCATTGGGATCGCGCTGTATCCTCACGACGGCAAAACCGAACGTGAGCTCATGTTTAACGCCGACGCGGCGATGTACCATACCAAGCACATGGGCCGGAACGGTTACCACTTTTTCCAGCCCTCGATGAATACGCTGGCGCAGACCCATCTTCAGTTGATGAACGATCTGTGGATGGCGATCGATCGCAATGAGCTACGCCTGCTGTACCAGCCAAAATTCCACGCTCCCGCCGGCCCAATCCTTGGATTTGAGGCGTTATTGCGCTGGCAGCATCCCAAGCAGGGGTTACTGACCCCGGACCTTTTCCTGCCGCTGGCGGAGAAAACGGGGCTGATTATCCCTATCGGCAATTGGGTAATTAATGAAGCCTGTCGCCAGCTGCGTGAATGGCATCTTCAGGGACATCAAAGCTGGTCAATGGCGGTAAACCTGTCGACGCTGCAGTTTGAACAGCCTTCGCTGGTCAACACGGTTCTCAACTGCCTGGCACTTCATCATGTGCCACCAGAAATGTTGATCCTGGAAGTGACGGAAACCACGGCAATGAGCAACCCGGATGAAAGTGTACGGGTGCTGACAGAGCTGACGGAAGCGGGCGTAAAGGCCTCCATTGATGACTTTGGTACCGGATATTCGAGCCTGCTGTACCTCAAGCGCTTACCGGCCTGTGAATTGAAAATCGACAGGGCGTTTGTGAAAGAGCTAAGCGGGGAAAGCGAGGATGCCACCATTGTCTCAGCGATTGTGGCCCTCGCCAAAACACTCAACCTGAAAGTCGTGGCTGAAGGTGTGGAAACCGAAGCACAGCAAGCCTTTTTAACCGAGCTGGGTTGCAACACCCTTCAGGGTTATCTGTTAGGTAAACCCGTCAGCGCGCAAACCATTGAGGCACTTTGCGCGCGAGGAGAAATGTTACCTGGCGCTGAGCTGTAAGCATCATCATGAGGCGATACGCGAATGACAGGCAGTGTCGCCAGAATGCTATCGACCAGGGCGGGAGCCTGCTGAAAAAGATTGAAACTGTCGTTATTCATTAACCAGTTTTTAATGATTCCGCTAAAAAAACCGTGGAATATGATCAGGGTCAGATCAACATTTACCTTTGGCGAAATGATGTTACGTGAAATACAGGCCTCCAGCGTGGCACGCAGCGTGTCATAATTGAATCCAATCCGTTTTCTTATCTCACTCTCAGAAATCATATCACTGCTAAATTCACATTTGTGATACAGAATTTGTAAAAGGGCACATTGTCGGGGCTCACGCGCAATATACTGCAGCGCAGTAATAAATTGCTCACGAAGTATTAACAATGGATCATCACCTTCGGAAAGGGAAAGCCGGTCGCGAATAATGTCGCGAAGCGGTAATTGCTGCTCCCAGATGGCATTAAATATTTCGGCTTTACTGGTGAAGTGCCAGTAAATGGCACCGCGCGTAACCTTTGCGGCATCCGCGATGTCCGTCAGCGTCGTGTTGGCTACGCCACGCGTCGCAAACTGCCCGATAGCCGCCTCAATCAGCTGCTGCCGGGTTTGTTGAGCTTCTTCTTTCTTTTTACGCGCCATAGACAACTACTCGCTACTCACAAGATTTATACGTAACACAGGGGTCAGGAGAAAGAAAGTATTCACCAAATTCCGTTTTAATTTTGCACAAAAAAAGTCAATCTTCTTAATTTATAGCTTAGCTAAATACATATTTAAGTTTAAATTCACAACATGAATAATTAAATCACGTTAAGCGCTATTTAACTGATTAGCTTGCCGGAAGATGACGGAGAAATAAACCGAGCCTGATTCTTATTTTTCCGCTCAGACCTTGTCATTCGCACTTATAAATTAAAAAACATTAAATACCCTCATTATTATACGCAGCTACATTTTATTTTTTTATCCCGCTGCCCCTGCTACCGATTCACGCCAAATATCGGTTTCCGGGTATTTAAAGGACCAGTAATGACGAATCATTTCAGACGCTTACCTTTAGCCGGTTTCATTGTCTGCGCTGTACTGCTCTCAGGATGCGATGGCCAGGAAAACCAACCGCAACATCCGCAGGCCCCCCAGGTCAGCGTGCATATTGTGAAAAGCGCACCGCTGGCTGTCACCACTGAACTCCCGGGCAGAACTGATGCGTTCCGCGTAGCAGAGGTTCGTCCGCAGGTTAGCGGTATCATCCTGCGCCGCAACTTCACGGAAGGCAGCGATGTAAAAGCCGGGGATTCGCTTTATCAGATTGATCCTGCAACCTATCAGGCGGCTTACGATAACGCGAAAGGCGAGCTGGCGAAGGCCCAGGCGGCGGCCAATATTGCGCACCTGACGGTGAAACGTTATCTCCCGTTGGTCGGCACACAGTATGTTAGCAAGCAAGAGTATGACCAGGCCGTCGCCACGGCCCAGCAGGCAGATGCCAGCGTCGTCGCCGCCAAAGCGGGCGTTGAAAGTGCACGCATCAATCTTGCCTATACCAAAGTGACGTCTCCCGTCGATGGCCGCATCGGCAAATCCAGCGTGACGGAAGGCGCGCTCGTGACGAACGGACAAACCGCGGCGCTGGCAACGGTCCAGCAGCTTGATCCGATTTACGTTGATGTGACCCAGTCCAGTAATGATTTTATGCGTCTGAAGCAGACGAGCCTGCAAAAAGGCGATACCGCCAGCAGCGTTGAGCTACTGATGGAGAACGGGCAGCCCTATCCACTGAAAGGCACATTGCAGTTCTCCGACGTCACGGTGGATGAAAGTACCGGCTCGATTACCCTACGCGCCATTTTCCCGAATCCTCAACATCTGCTGTTACCCGGTATGTTCGTTCGCGCCCGCATTGATGAAGGTACGCAGCCGGATGCGATTCTGGTTCCCCAGCAAGGCGTGACCCGCACACCGCGAGGCGATGCCACCGTGATGGTGGTGAACGATAAAAATCAGGTTGAGTCTCGCACCGTCGTTGCGCCACAGGCGATTGGCGACCGCTGGCTGGTAACGGAAGGGCTGAAAAACGGTGACCGCGTGATTGTCAGCGGACTACAGAAGGTCAGACCGGGCGTAACCGTCGTCGCTACGCCTGATACCACCACCGCTCCGGCCAGTTAAGGGACGACGACATGGCTAATTTCTTTATTCAGAGACCGGTTTTCGCCTGGGTACTTGCCATCATTTTGATGATTGCAGGCGGACTGGCCATTCTCAAACTTCCCGTCGCACAGTATCCGACCATTGCACCTCCCGCCGTGGCGATATCCGCGACCTACCCGGGAGCAGATGCCCAGACGGTACAGGATACCGTGACCCAGGTTATCGAACAGAACATGAACGGTATTGATAACCTGATGTATATGTCCTCCACCAGCGATTCAGCGGGTAACGTCACGATCACCCTGACCTTCGAGTCCGGAACCGATCCGGACATCGCCCAGGTGCAGGTGCAGAACAAGCTGCAGCTCGCCATGCCGCTGCTGCCGCAAGAGGTGCAGCAGCAGGGGATTGGCGTTGAGAAGTCCAGCAGCAGCTTCCTGCTTGTTGCCGGTTTTGTATCAGACAACAAAAACCTGACGCAGGATGACATCTCCGACTATGTCGCCTCGAACGTCAAAGATGCCATCAGCCGAACGTCTGGCGTCGGTGACGTGCAGCTGTTTGGCGCCCAGTATGCGATGCGTATCTGGCTCGACAGCAATGCTATGAACAAATACCAGCTGACGCCGCTGGATATCATCAACCAGCTGAAAACGCAGAACGACCAGATAGCGGCAGGCCAGTTGGGCGGGACGCCGTCCATCCCGGGACAACAGCTGAATGCCTCGATCATCGCGCAAACCCGCCTGAAATCACCGGAAGAGTTTGGTCGCGTGACGCTCAAGGTGAACCAGGACGGCTCGATGGTGCATCTGAAGGACGTGGCTCGCATTGAGCTGGGTGGCGAAAACTACAACATGGTGACGAAAATCAACGGGCAGGCAGCAACCGGCCTGGGGATTAAGCTGGCAACCGGGGCCAATGCGCTGGATACGGCAGCAGCCATCAAGAGCAAGCTGGCACAACTGCAGCCGTTCTTCCCGCAGGGGCTCAAAGTCGTCTACCCCTATGACACCACGCCGTTTGTGAAAATCTCCATCCACGAAGTGGTGAAGACCCTGTTTGAGGCGATCGTTCTCGTCTTCCTGGTCATGTACCTGTTCCTGCAAAATCTGCGGGCAACGCTCATCCCGACGATTGCGGTTCCGGTCGTTCTGCTGGGTACCTTCGCGGTTCTGGCGGCGTTCGGTTTCTCCATCAATACCCTGACAATGTTCGGCATGGTGCTGGCGATAGGCCTGCTGGTTGATGACGCTATTGTCGTCGTCGAGAACGTTGAACGCGTCATGGTCGAGGACAAGCTGCCGCCGAAAGAGGCCACGCAGAAGTCGATGGGGCAGATTCAGGGTGCGCTGGTGGGGATCGCCATGGTGCTCTCGGCGGTCTTTATCCCGATGGCCTTTTTTGGCGGCTCGACGGGGGCGATCTATCGCCAGTTCTCGCTAACTATCGTTTCCGCGATGGCATTGTCCGTACTGGTTGCGCTAATCCTGACGCCTGCACTCTGTGCAACGTTGCTTAAGTCCGTATCCGCCGATCATCATGAGAAAAAAGGGGGCTTCTTCGGCTGGTTTAATGCGCTTTTTGATAAGAGCGTGGAGCACTACAGTAATAGCGTGAGCGGTATTTTGCGCAAAACCGGGCGCTATCTGGTGGTATACGTCATTATTGTCGGTGGGATGGCGGTGCTCTTCCTGCGCTTACCCACCTCCTTCCTCCCCGAAGAGGATCAGGGGGTGTTTATGACGATGGTTCAACTTCCTGCGGGGGCAACCCAGACGCGTACTCAGCAGGTCCTCGACCAGGTTCAGGACTACTACCTGAATAAAGAGAAGGCGAATGTTGAATCCGTCTTTACCGTAAACGGCTTTAGCTTTAGTGGCCAGGGCCAGAACTCCGGTATTGCCTTCATCAGCCTGAAACCCTGGGAGGAGCGTCCTGGGGCACAAAATGGGGTCGAGGCGATTGTGGGTCGTGCGACGAAAGCCTTCAGTCAGATTAAAGACGGCCTTGTTTTCCCGTTTAACCTGCCCGCCATTATTGAGCTGGGTACCGCCACGGGCTTCGACTTTGAACTGATCGATCAGGCTAACCTCGGACATACCCAGCTGACGCAGGCGCGTAACCAGCTGCTCGGCATGGTGAAAGAGCACCCCGACCTGCTGGTACGCGTGCGTCCTAACGGTCTGGAGGATACGCCACAGTTCAAGTTGGACGTCGACCAGGAGAAAGCCCAGGCGCTGGGCATCAGTCTTTCTGACGTCAACCAGACGATTTCGACAGCCTTAGGCGGCACCTATGTGAATGACTTTATCGATCATGGGCGCGTGAAAAAGGTCTACGTCCAGGCTGATGCAAAATTCCGTATGTTGCCAGGAGATATTAACAACCTTTACGTGCGCAGTGCGAACGGGGAAATGGTGCCGTTCTCAGCCTTTAGCAACGCTCACTGGGTTTACGGTTCACCTCGTCTGGAGCGCTATAACGGAATGCCTTCGATGGAGATCCTCGGCGAATCAGCCCCGGGTAAAAGTACCGGCGAAGCCATGGCTATGATGGAAAGCCTCGCGGCAAAACTGCCTTCCGGCATCGGTTATGACTGGACGGGAATGTCTTACCAGGAGCGACTTTCGGGTAACCAGGCGCCTGCACTGTACGCCATCTCACTGATCGTGGTGTTCCTGTGTCTGGCGGCGCTGTATGAAAGCTGGTCCATTCCGTTCTCCGTCATGCTGGTTGTGCCGTTGGGGGTCATCGGGGCGCTTCTCGCAGCCTCGCTGCGCGGGTTAAACAATGACGTCTATTTCCAGGTCGGCCTGCTGACCACGATTGGTCTGTCAGCGAAAAACGCCATTTTGATCGTCGAATTTGCTAAGGACCTGATGGAGAAAGAGGGTAAAGGCATCATTGAGGCCACGCTTGAAGCGTCAAGGATGCGCCTTCGACCGATCCTGATGACGTCTCTGGCCTTTATATTGGGCGTCATGCCGCTGGTGATCAGCTCCGGAGCCGGGAGCGGTGCGCAAAACGCCGTCGGTACGGGCGTGATGGGGGGAATGCTTTCCGCAACGCTGCTGGCGATTTTCTTCGTACCCGTCTTCTTTGTGGTGGTCCGTCGACGCTTTACCCGTCATAAAGATTAACATTTCCCTAAAAAGGCACCTCGCGTGCCTTTTTTATTTTTAACATAAACAATGAATTAGGCATTAAGCAAAACTAATGTTAAAAATACGATGATTTGCATTAAGTAAAAATACTCTCTTGCAGCTTCATAATGTCTCCATTAATTCGTCCTGAAACCGACTTTTCTCCACGATTTTTACAAACTACATAATTTGAGATTATTCCTCGTGTAACGCGGACTTACCCCGGTGGTAAAATAACCTCCAGTTCGTTAATTGCCCTCCTGGCTTTATAGCGGATGAGAAATAATATTGAGGTAACATCATGAAAAGATTCATTTCCGTTGCACTACTCGCTGCGCTGCTTGCTGGTTGCGCGCACGACTCTCCATGTGTACCGGTTTACGACGACCAGGGCCGACTGGTTCATACCAATACCTGCATGAAAGGCACCACCCAGGATAACTGGGAAACTGCGGGTGCTATCGCCGGCGGTGCTGCCGCAGTGGCAGGTTTGACGCTGGGTATTGTTGCCCTGACGAAGTAACAGCTGTTAAGAAAGCGCGGCTCTGGCCGCGCTTTTGCTTTTAATCAGTGCACTATTTTCAAATAAGTAAAAAAATAGCCCCGTATTTATTCGCGCTGTTCATTTCATCCTGAAACCAGTCACATCTTTTTCGTATACTCATTTAAATTACCGGTTCTATTGTGATGATTTTCACACATTAATATTATTGACTACCCTGCCAATATTCACGCTGGAAACTATCTTGTCTTTTTCCTGACGCGACTCAAAACTTTTGCTCCAATTTGTGGCACAGGTTGTAATTTCGCACCGTTTCAGGGCGCTCGTTTTATTTAAGCCTGTCTACACTCAGCATTAAGCGTTCACTCATCTCTTATTTTGTCGAACGCAAAACTGGCATTACGTTTGCTTTATAAACGTTGGCCAACGCCACAGACAGGTAAAGCGTTTAAAAACGCCTCTATAACGATAAATTTCGCCACACAGGATGCATTATGAAAAAGACGATGATAGCCAGCCTGGCCGCTGCAGGCATGATGTTTGCCGTAGCCGGTCAAGCCCATGCGGGAACGACACTGGATGCCGTTAAAAAGAAAGGTTTTGTTCAATGCGGTATCAGTGACGGTTTGCCTGGCTTCTCTTATGCCGATGCGAACGGCAAATTTACCGGTATCGATGTGGACGTCTGCCGTGGCGTTGCTGCCGCCGTTTTTGGTGATGACAGCAAAGTAAAATATACCCCGCTGACGGCGAAAGAACGCTTTACGGCGCTGCAGTCCGGTGAGGTTGACATGCTCTCCCGTAATACCACCTGGACTTCCTCCCGCGACGCAGGGATGGGGATGTCATTCACGGGCGTGACCTATTATGACGGTATCGGCTTCCTGACCCACAATAAAGCGGGCCTGAAAAGCGCCAAAGAGCTGGATGGCGCCACCGTTTGTATTCAGGCGGGCACCGATACCGAGCTGAACGTCGCCGATTATTTCAAAGCAAATAACATGAAATACACGCCAGTGACATTCGACCGCTCGGATGAGTCGGCCAAAGCGCTGGAATCCGGCCGTTGCGACACGCTGGCCTCTGACCAGTCACAGCTGTATGCCTTACGCATTAAGCTGAGCAATCCTGCAGAATGGATTGTTCTGCCTGAAGTGATCTCCAAAGAACCTCTCGGACCAGTGGTACGTCGTGGCGATGAAGACTGGTTCTCCATTGTTCGCTGGACGCTGTTTGCCATGCTGAACGCAGAAGAGATGGGTATCAACTCGAAAAACGTGGATGAGAAAGCGGCTAAACCATCCAACCCGGATATGGCACACCTGCTGGGTACAGAAGGTGATTTCGGCAAGGATCTGAAGCTGGATAACAAGTGGGCCTACAACATCATCAAACAGGTGGGCAACTACTCTGAGATCTTTGAACGCAACGTGGGATCGGAAAGCCCGCTGAAGATCAAACGCGGCCAGAACAATCTCTGGAACAACGGCGGTATTCAGTACGCACCACCAGTACGTTAAGTCATAGCTGTAACGGGCACTGCTCCGGCAGTGCCCACTCCAGAGTCATGGTTACTGAGGTTTCTTTATGTCCCATCGCCGCTCAGCCGTAAAAGGATCGCTATCCTTTTCTCATCCCGCGGTCCGCGCCTGGCTATTCCAGATTATTGCTATTGTTGCGGTTGTTCTCATCGCCGTGTATCTCATCCATAACACCATCACCAACCTGAATAATCGCGGCATTACCTCCGGTTTCGCGTTTTTAGATCGCAGCGCGGGATTTGGCATTGTTCAGCATCTTATTGATTACCAGGAAGGTGACACGTATGGACGCGTGTTCGTGGTCGGTTTACTGAATACGCTGCTGGTATCGGCGCTTTGTATCGTCTTCGCGTCGATACTGGGCTTCTTTATTGGTCTGGCGCGTCTTTCTGAAAACTGGCTCCTGCGGAAGCTGTCGACTGTTTATATTGAAACGTTCCGCAATATCCCCCCGCTCCTGCAGATCTTCTTCTGGTATTTTGCCGTATTGCGTAACCTACCCGGCCCCCGTCAGGCCGTCGACGCGTTTGAGCTTTTCTTCCTGAGCAACCGTGGGCTATCCATTCCTTCTCCTCTGCCGGGCGAAGGACTGTACGCTTTTATCGGCGCGATTGCGATCGCGCTTGCTCTCACTGTTGGGGTATTCCGTTTTAACCGCACGCATCAGATCAAAACCGGCCAGCTTCGCAGAACCTGGCCGACGGCTGTCGTCCTGTTCGTTAGCCTGCCGCTGGTGGCTCACTGGCTGTTTGGGGCCGCACTGCACTGGGACATTCCCCATCTGCGGGGCTTCAACTTTCAGGGCGGGATGGTATTAATTCCCGAACTGGCAGCTCTGACATTGGCGCTGTCGATTTATACGTCCGCGTTTATTGCCGAGATTATCCGTGCCGGGATCCAGGCCGTACCTTACGGACAGCACGAGGCGGCACGCTCACTGGGATTACCGCATACCGTGACGCTTCGCCAGGTCATCATCCCGCAGGCTTTACGGGTCATCATTCCGCCGCTGACCAGCCAGTATCTTAATATTGTCAAAAACTCGTCGCTGGCCGCTGCCATTGGTTATCCCGATATGGTGTCACTCTTCGCCGGAACCGTGCTTAACCAGACCGGACAAGCCATTGAAACCATCGCCATCACCATGTCTGTTTATCTCATCATCAGCCTGGTAATTTCACTGCTGATGAACCTCTATAACCGTCGTATAGCACTGGTCGAGCGCTAAGGATTTATGATGACAAAAGCGATACTGTCGCACTCCTCGCGCCCTGCCAACTCGACAGGTGGACGTTTCATTCTCTGGGCGCGCAAGAATCTGTTCTCCAGCTGGAGTAACAGCCTGCTGACGATTGTCTGCCTGTGGCTCATGTGGGAGTTGATTCCTCCCCTGCTGAACTGGGCGTTTTTACAGGCCAACTGGGTCGGTTCAACCCGGGCAGACTGTACAAAAGCCGGTGCCTGCTGGGTGTTTATCCATGAACGCTTCGGTCAGTTCATGTATGGGTTGTATCCGCATGAACAGCGCTGGCGGATTAATCTGGCGCTGGTTATCGGCCTGCTCTCTGTCGCAGTCATGTTCTGGAAAAAGCTGCCTCACCGTGGACGCTATATTGCCGTCTGGGCGGTGGTTTATCCGATTATTGTCTGGGTGCTGCTGTATGGCGGTTTTCTGGGACTGGAACGCGTTGAAACTCGTCAGTGGGGCGGGCTGACGCTGACGTTGATTATCGCATCAGTGGGGATAGCCGGTGCTCTGCCGTGGGGGATTCTACTTGCTCTGGGACGACGTTCAAAAATGCCGATCGTCCGCGTGCTCTCCGTTATCTTCATTGAGTTCTGGCGCGGCGTACCGCTTATCACCGTCCTGTTTATGTCGTCGGTCATGCTGCCGCTGTTTATGGCTGAAGGCACAACGATCGACAAACTGATCCGTGCCCTGGTCGGGGTAATTCTCTTCCAGTCCGCCTATGTTGCAGAAGTTGTGCGCGGAGGTCTGCAGGCGTTGCCTAAAGGCCAGTACGAAGCGGCAGAATCACTGGCGCTCGGCTACTGGAAAACGCAGGGGCTGGTCATTCTTCCCCAGGCACTCAAGCTGGTCATCCCGGGCCTGGTCAACACGATCATTGCCCTCTTCAAGGATACCAGCCTGGTGATCATCATCGGATTGTTCGATCTCTTTAGCAGCGTGCAGCAGGCAACCGTTGACCCTGTCTGGCTGGGCATGTCCACCGAAGGATATGTCTTTGCTGCCCTGATCTACTGGATCTTTTGTTTTAGCATGTCGCGCTACAGCCAGCATCTGGAAAAGCGCTTTAACACCGGGCGTACACCGCACTGAGGAAAATATGAGCCAAATAACTATGACACCCGCCGACGCGATGATTACGCTGGAAAACGTGAACAAATGGTACGGACAGTTTCATGTCCTGAAGGACATTAATCTCAAGGTCAAGCAGGGCGAACGCATTGTCCTGTGCGGCCCTTCCGGATCCGGGAAATCCACAACCATTCGCTGCATTAACCATCTTGAAGAGCATCAGCAAGGACGCATCGTGGTTGATGGTATCGAGCTAAATGAAGATATCCGCAATATCGAACGCGTGCGTCAGGAAGTGGGAATGGTCTTTCAGCACTTTAATCTGTTTCCGCACCTGACCGTTCTGCAGAACTGTACGCTTGCACCGATTTGGGTACGGAAGATGCCGAAAAAGGAAGCCGAGGCGCTGGCAATGCACTACCTGGAGCGTGTACGTATCGCTGAGCATGCGAATAAGTTCCCAGGCCAGATATCGGGTGGCCAGCAGCAGCGTGTGGCTATCGCCCGTTCACTGTGTATGAAACCGAAAATTATGCTGTTTGATGAACCGACATCAGCTCTCGATCCGGAAATGGTGAAGGAGGTTCTGGATACCATGATTGGGCTGGCACAATCCGGCATGACTATGCTGTGTGTGACGCATGAGATGGGTTTTGCGCGAACTGTAGCCGACCGGGTGATCTTTATGGACCGTGGGGAGATTGTTGAGCAGGCGCCGCCGGATGAGTTCTTTGCGCATCCGAAGTCAGAACGTACGCGAGCATTCCTGTCGCAGGTGATTCATTAATCTGGTGTTTTTGCCCGGTGGCGCTGCGCTTACCGGGCCTACCGTTTTCACGAGAATCATAACGCAAAAAGGCCATCCTTTCGGATGGCCTCTTCACTTGTTTGATGTCTGGCAGTTCCCTACTCTCACATGGGGAGACCCCACACTACCATCGGCGCTACGGCGTTTCACTTCTGAGTTCGGCATGGGGTCAGGTGGGACCACCGCGCTAAAGCCGCCAGACAAATTCTTTTACTTCTTGCCGAACTTTAACCTAAGTATAAAGTGGTGCTGATACCCAGAGTCGAACTGGGGACCTCACCCTTACCAAGGGTGCGCTCTACCAACTGAGCCATATCAGCACGCTAAATTTGATGCCTGGCAGTTCCCTACTCTCACATGGGGAGACCCCACACTACCATCGGCGCTACGGCGTTTCACTTCTGAGTTCGGCATGGGGTCAGGTGGGACCACCGCGCTAAAGCCGCCAGGCAAATTCTGTTCATCTGTATCAGGCTGAATTTTGATTGTTCGTCTCTTCGCCAAAACATCTTCGGCGTTGTAA
>NZ_MDVW01000011.1:0-2107 GCF_001742765.1 Enterobacter sp. ku-bf2 | reverse complement strand
GTTGAGAATAACACGCTGGGTATTGCACCTCCGGTTCCGGTGCCTGTTCCCGGGGTTCCGGTAAACCCGGGAGATCAGGTCACCAAAAACGCTAATGACAAAATAACGTTAGCTGTGGATGATCTGTTTGATGCAGTTGATAAAGCCACTCAGTGTAGCTTTGGGCGTGCATGTTCTTCGGATGATTCAGATCAGGGCTTGAAACCCAATGTAGCCGGAAACATGACGGATGATGAGAAGGCTGAATATGGTGGTGCTGGTTCAGGAACGCCGGGTGGCTGGGGACCGGAAGATGAAGAAAAAGCGCGAGCTCAGCAGGCACAAATTGAAGCCAAAAAGCAGGTTGAAAGCTTAGGCTATGATAGCAATAAGGTTTCTCACATTTTTGCTGATAAGCATCAAATGGATAAATTAGTTTCTGAGTTTGGCTCTCCAGAGGCGGCATTGGAAAGAATGCATGAAGCAGTACAGCCTTTGGCGAAGAATCCAGGCTCATATCAGACTGGTAGCTGCTGGGTGACCGTTAGGGTCGGTGGTAATGATGTAGCTGTAAAAGGTATTGTCATTAATGGTGAGTTCAGAATATCTACAGCAAGGATGAGGCCGTTCTAATGAATTTAACCAAAGAAGAAATTTTTGCATTAACTTTTACTTTAAGAAATAAGTTAGATCTTTTAAAAAAAGTACTTAATGAAGGCTGCGTAATTGAACGTAGTAAAACCGGTGTGGGTTTCTTTTCGACCATCAAGTTGCCACAAACTTTTACATTGGAAAATAATAAAGATAGATATTGGGAGCGGGGTTTTTTCCATAAAAAACTCCCTTATGGYGGGTGTTTTATGATTGCTGTAGAGGATGATAATTGTCTAGAGATTGAAGCAGTCGTATATGAAAGTGAATGGCCAGAACCTTTTGTTGAAGAGGATTTTTTTCCGCAATAAAGATGCCAATAATATATTGGCACAAGATGTACTTTGTTGCGCGATTGATGCCATCACAAGAATGAGTTGAAGTGGTCAACAAAAACTGACCACAGATTTAGATTTTTTCCAGTATCGGTTTTCCGAGTCGTTTGGTGGTACCCCACCGTTATATTCATGCGGTCTGAGCGCGCTGTAATATCCAACGATATAGTTCGTTATTGCATGAGTTGCATCGCTGAAGCTTACGTAAATTAAACAGGAGCCCCCGACAGTTAATCTCTTAACCGTCTGAGTCTCCTGACTCGCAGCCTGCACCTTTGCAGACTCTTTACCCGAAGGGGGGCTTCGCTAGGGCGGAAGCGTCTGCGGGGCTAAAGACGCTTAACAGCGCAAAAAGTTACTGCGCCGGAAGTACAGCAGGGAAAACGACTATAACTCACGGAAAGGACAGGGAAAAACGTTATCATTACAGCAATGTGCACAGGATCGAGTTGTTGTTGAGAATAACACGCTCAGCCCAGGGCATGATGAGGAAGAGTTCGAGAAGAGCATGGCGACCGGTTGCCAAAAGTTTATAACATTGCCAGGCCCGGGGTGTTGTTTGACGAAGATGGTAAGCCGCTTCCAGGAGCTGCTGGTCTTGGAATTGGGGCTGTTCCGATTGGTGGTAAATCTAAAGATACTCAGATTTGGACAGAAGCCAAGAAAGCAGAACCTGTGGGTAATGCCTATGGACACTGGACAAAATATGGGAAAGAATTTCCTGAGTATCAGAATGCTAAGCAATATGTTGATGCAGCCCATAATTTTATGACAACCCCACCGCAAGGTACCTTAACTAAAACTCGCCCTAACGGAGACACGCTGTATTACAATCCTGCGACTAATGTCTTTGCTTCAAAAGATATAAATGGTGTACCGCGTACAATGTTTAAACCAGAGAAAGGTCTCGAATATTGGAAAAAACAATGATGAATAATGGCTCTTATCCTTGTCCATGCTGTGGAAATAAAACAATTGATGAGCTGGGTTGTTATGAAATTTGCCCTGTATGTGGGTGGGAAGATGACCCTGTACAATCGGCTGATCCAGATTTTTCTGGCGGGGCAAACTCTTCGAATTTAAATGAGGCGAAACGAGCATTTAACAAACAGTAACTGATAAAACGATCCCAGCCATTGAGC
>NZ_MDVW01000010.1:0-2462 GCF_001742765.1 Enterobacter sp. ku-bf2 | reverse complement strand
TCTCATCATCCGTCATGTTTCCGGCTACATTGGGTTTCAAGCCCTGATCTGAATCATCCGAAGAACATGCACGCCCAAAGCTACACTGAGTGGCTTTATCAACTGCATCAAACAGATCATCCACAGCTAACGTTATTTTGTCATTAGCGTTTTTGGTGACCTGATCTCCCGGGTTTACCGGAACCCCGGGAACAGGCACCGGAACCGGAGGTGCAATACCCAGCGTGTTATTCTCAACAACAACTCGATCCGACACGGCTATTGAGAACGAACACACTACCGCCCCGGTGAAGATCACCAGGCCCAGTAACAACCCCATCAGCCTTTTGGGCAGACAGCATCATAACCCATGTTTACTTTATGGGTTATGTCGTTTTGAGCTTCTCTTCAGGGATTTAGCGGGATTATACGAGTACAGGTGAGATAAGGCGGGAGAGGCCTCTACGGACATCAACTCTGGCTGTATTGCCCGGCTATCGTGCCTGACTTTTTTCACTGTAACTATTTCCCAGACCATGGCATTACCGTTGCAGTTTGAATGCACTAGTCTTTTGTTGTTAATGTTTTTTATTTAAAGGATTTTTTCGAGTTATTTATATTAATATTATTCGTATTTTTCGCAGAGTCGTCAATAATATTTATGGGATTCGCACCAGATTCACCGGCTAAAAAATGGCGACTCTGACCCCCTTAAAAATCAGAGTACACTCCAGAGTGTACTCTGCCTTAAGCCTTGTCTCACAAGGGGAGAGTCTAGTTAGAGTGTAGAGTCGACTCTGATTAGAGTCTATACAGAGTCGCCAACGACTCTGTATTTTAATTCAGAGTTAAAAACATAACCCTGTATTTTATGCAACCCATTAAAATAAAAAGAAAATCATGCGAGATAAAATCTTGCGAGGTGTGTGGGAATTTTAAGACAGGAAGCAGACCATTGTAAAATAATCTACCGGGATGGATTTAATAATTGTCGAATAGTATTGTGGAGCAAAAAAATCCCGCCACTTATGGCGGAATTTATTGAATTGATAAAATAATAATTACTCTATGCGACCTTCTTCTTTTAGAATTTCCAAGAAGCGTTTATAAGCAATTTCATCGCCTTCAAGTAGATCATCAAGCAATTTCTCTTTGATAAGTGCTGAATGGTAAATACCACATCCACTATTAGCAAAATAAGTGAAATCACCTGATAAATCAGATTCAATGATCTCGACATCTTTAGCTTTATATGCCAACAATCCTCTATAGCCTTTGGAGTGACCAAGGAAATAAAGGTTGTCTTTTATCCAATACATCGCAAATACTTCAATCATTGTATCGGAACGTTGTGTTTTTATTTTCACTTTGTGTCTCTTAATGATGGCCCCGGCTGTAAAGGATTAGCCTGTGGTGTTGTTATTTTCATGTCATACGCTTTACCAGTATTCGAGTTGTACTGGTAATGTATTGTGATATTAGAACCATCCGGCAACTCATGAGTAACTTGCATCTTTTGAAAGCCCGCAGAACTTGGGAATCGAGGATCGTTATTCATTCCATCAAGTGGTTGTCCTTTCGCAGGATTGGCCTTAACATCATTCCATAAAATTTTCTCATTCAAATCCCTCGGATAAGGGTTCTGTATTCCTTTAGCTGTTGTGATCGTTTCGGCATTTCTGATCAACTGTTGCTGCTCTTTTGTCAGCGAAGACAAACCAGAACCAGAACTACCGGAAGTTGGTTTCTCGATAGTCAGAGCATAGATAACGCTAGCCAGTATTCCTTTTTTGAGATTGTCTTCATGTAATTGCGTATTGTTAGTTACTGGCTCAAGCTCACTAATAGAGTAAGCAGTCAACTCTTGGCATTTCGCAGTACAGTCGGGCGATGCAGCGAGTGTTTTCAGGTCTGCCAGCACCTCCTTCTGATCTTTTATCGAAATCCCTGTCGATAATGCCTGTTTCTGCTGCTCAACATCGAGTTTTTTCAGCCCGGCGATGAGTGCCTCTTTCTCAGTATCGGTTTTAGCCCTGGCATATTGCTCAGTGAACGTCTTGATATCCTTGCTGCTCAGATAGTTATTCTCAACCGTCGTTTTGCCCGCCTGAGCCGCCGCTACCGCGTTCGCGCTGCTGTCTCCGACAAGCCCACCAGCCAGGCCAGAAGCCAGTGTCGCCAGCGCAGATACAGCCTGTTTTTCTTCCTCGCTCAGTTCGCTGACCTGTTTGCCAAAACCGTCAACCGCAATCTTACCGGCCAGCTCACCCACCGCTGCACCGGCTGCGGCGGACGCCGCATCTCTGCCGGAAGCGGCTGCAAGTGCGGCGTTGACAACCGCATGGGCCAGCACGCGTCCCTTAAGATCCGTCTCCGGGATGGCATTCGCGATGGCATTGGCGATATACGGCGCGGCACCACCCGCAATCGCAGCTTTAATATCGCCACCTGCCAGCGCCTGAATGGCCGCCGTTGCTGCCGTG
>NZ_MDVW01000009.1:0-17318 GCF_001742765.1 Enterobacter sp. ku-bf2 | reverse complement strand
GAGAAAGGTCTCGAATATTGGAAAAAACAATGATGAATAATGGCTCTTATCCTTGTCCATGCTGTGGAAATAAAACAATTGATGAGCTGGGTTGTTATGAAATTTGCCCTGTATGTGGGTGGGAAGATGACCCTGTACAATCGGCTGATCCAGATTTTTCTGGCGGGGCAAACTCTTCGAATTTAAATGAGGCGAAACGAGCATTTAACAAACAGTAACTGATAAAACGATCCCAGCCATTGAGCTGGGATCGTTTTATCAGCCTTTAATCCCTTGAAACGCTTAACAGCGAAAAAAGTTGCATCAGATGTACCTTAGCAAAAACACCCTGTAAGTTACTGACTGGACAGGTAAAACTGTGTTGTTCCTGCCGGAATGCACAGGAAAGCGTTGTTGTTGAGAATAACTCGCTGAGTGATGTTGCTGATTATCTGGCAACGGCTAAAAAGCCGGAGGACAGATACAAGGATGCGCAGCAGCAACTGAAAAACGCGGTTGACGAGTTTAAGGCGAAGAACTGCGCCGGACTCAGTGCAGCGGTCTGTGGTGCGAAAATGGACGCCCACCGGGATGAACTGCTGGCAGGTTTTGCGGAAGCAGGCAGCGATTATATTCCTGTTTATGGGGATATCAAGAGCTTCCAGGAAGCAGACAGTGCGCTGGGTTATCTGGCCGCAGTCGTTGGTATACTGCCGGGGCTTGGCGATGAAGCCGGTGCTTTTCTAAAAGGTGCGGATAAGGCACTCAAAGCGGGCGATCTCGAAACTGCGTCTAAACTAATCAATAAAGCCAGTAACGAGATAGAAGCTGTTGCTCGCCCATCCCACAGGCAATCAGAGCTTGATGTTGGTAAAGATCTCGGTGACGGATGGCGCGAACAAGTCAGTTTCAAAGACGGCAAAGAGGTTCCTTACGGTACAAAAGGTGGAGTTCGCCCTGACTGGTGTCAGGGAAATGTTTGTAGTGTTGAAGTGAAGAACTATAATATTACGACTAACAAAAATGGGTTGATTAATAATGTAGCAAAACAGGCTGTTGAGCGGCAGAAAAATTTACCTGCGGGAATGCGGCAAGAGGTTGTAATTGATATCCGCGGACAAAAAGTCACCTCCATTCAGGAAGATGCAATCATTAAAGGGATTGTTCAGAAAACCAATGGGGCAATTAAACCCACAGATATTCAATTTAAGAGGTAATGAGTATGAGGCATATTGGGTTTATGGGAGGGAGTTCACTAGTAGAACTAGGGACTGCCTCTGAAATGATTGACTTCTTGGATTTTTTTCATAAAAAAATGGAAGGCAATGAAAACAGTGAGATATCAAACCGACTTTATAATAAATATATAAAGTTTGAGCAATTAGAAGAACTGGATTCGATAATAAAAGATATTAAATTGGCACTGTCCTCCGATGAAGATAAATATCTTAAGTATTTGTCAGGTATAGAAACATGTATCGAATCGGCGAAGATGTTCTATAACAGTTGGGGAATTTATCAACCACTTAAAATTGCTGTGACTGATGCACCTTATTATATAGAAGATAAAAACCGACCTTTAGAACAATACGATGTATTAAAGCCAAATGAATCACCGTTTTGGTTACGTTAATGACAAAACCCAAGCTCTTGTGGCTGGGGTTTTACTTTATCTGCCAGTCAGTTATCGTTCTTTTTCTGCGATTGATGATGACTTCAATCAAATCCGTCACCTGCCGCTGATTGCGGGCGGAGAGCTTACAGGTGTGGTTCCGGTAGATGACGCAGCAGAACCTGATACTGGCGAACCCGGCGGCAGACCTTGAGCTGCCGAGGCTGGGCGGTAGCGTCTCCGGGCCAGAAACGCGCGTCGGGGCAAAATGTTAATCGCGTTAAAGTCCGTCAGCAAAAACATGCTGTAACCTGCTGACTCGAAAGGGAAAACGGTCTTGCGCTCTCAATAACCGTGTCGGAACGAGTTGTTGTTGAGAATAATTATCTTAGCAGCAAACAGATAGATGCCTGGTCTGCTGAAATGAAGTCCTGTCAGGCCAGCGGCGGTGACTGTGATGGCATTATCAGAAAGTATGAGGAATTAAGTACCTCCCAGCAACGGCAGCTTATCAGTTACTGTGCGGCCAATCCGGCGACCTGTCAGCAGAAATATGGTGATGTGCTGGCTGATAGCATGGCGGTGAAGCATGCGCTGGATAAAGCACTGGGTCAGGACATTCCGGCAAAGATGGCTTATGATCATACTGCAACATGGATGCATCAGATCCAGGCCGATGGAGTTATTTCAACCAACAAAGTCTCGGAAGCCCTTCAGAAAGATTATGGTCTGGATGCGATTCAGGCTGATATTGTAGCTGGTGCGGTAGCAGCGGCGTTGTGGGGAATTAGTAAGGTCACCAAGCTAATTACACCTTAAATAAAGAAGGTGCAATGCTTGGTATAAATGGCCCAACAGTTCCAAGCAAGACATTGTGGATGGGAAAAGGCAAAGAGAGAATTGATGTTGAGAACCCAGCACCAGGAAAGAGAGCGGGTCAAATACATTATCAAGATAATAGTAACAACAAGTACTATTATGACTCTGTCACGCAAACTTTCCCTGATGCACCTAAAAATGTGAATGATAAGTTGAAAGACTCGGCTTTCAAAAATGCTATAGATAAAGGTATGACTAAATATCTGGGGGAAAAATGATATGCTGGCTAACTATTTAATGCTCCCTCAACTAGAATCCATATGTTGGGAGGATATGAAGAAAATTACTCTTCCTTACGAGCTAAACGAAGTTGTTGAGCAGGGTTTTGTGGAGTTATTTAGTTGTTTTTTATCAAAAAAACTCTTCGGTTATTGTGGGGGGGTTAAACCTGATTCTTTTGAAGATGAAATAGCCTTGGAGTGTTTTGTAAATTCTATCCATATAGAAGATTACGTAAGTGAAAATTACCTTCAACATTCTATTGTCTTTTGTAATTCAATGATTAAGGAATGGAATGAAAGCCATTCTGGGGTTCTAAATGTTATTATATCGTTGGATGATGAAACATTACTGCCAACAATAAAATTCCATTTAAAAAGAAAAGACGCTTCATGGCTAGATGAAGATAATCTTGACTCAAGTATTCAGGCTGTCTTAGTGACTACAGATGAAATTAATAAGGATAGATTATCAAGTCTACTGATTAAGTAAAAGAACCCAACCTTTAAGGTTGTGATCTTTTTGTCTGTCACTCAGCAGGCCGGATCGGCAACTGCCCCTTTTTCACGGTTAGGTGCCTGAATGCACGTAAGGAAGAAGCAAGGAAAGCATGATGGGGCGAATAACAAAGCTGATGGCATGGCTGCTGTGCGTCGGGGCGGTAGCGTATTCGGATGAAAAAGGCGCGTCGGGGCAAAAAGTTGCTGCTGTAGAAATGCCTTAGCAAAAATGGCCTGTAACTCACGGAAAATACAGGGAAAAGCTGGTTTTATCACAGCAACCTGCGTCGGAAATAGTTGTTGTTGAGAATAACGCGCTGAGTGCTGATCAAATTGGTGGTTTTGCAGCAAAAGCCAAAGGCTGTGAGGCTCGCGGCGACTGCGATAAGATCGTCAAGGAAATGGAGGATCTGAGTCTCAATCAACAGAAAGAAATGATTGCGGTCTGTTCCACCAACCCGTCAGCCTGTAAAGAGAAATACGGTGATATCCCGGCTAATGGCATGCTGGTTCGTAAGGCGCTTGACGGTCTGTTTGATGCTGATGTTCCGGCAGAAATGAAGAATGACTTATCTTCATTCTGGGCACAGCAGATGGAAGCGGAAGGTGTCGTTACCAGTACCGAGTTTGCGAGCCAGCTGGAAAGCCGGTATGGCATGGACAAACAGCAGTCTGAAATCCTGGCAATGGCGGTGCTTGGTGCAGTGACCGGCGGGATGGGCAAAGCTGGCGCGTCAACACCAGGCAAAACGATATCGGCCAAGCCCGAATGGTTGCAGAATGTTCAGGCGGGTAATAAGTTTAACGCAGAACAGTCTAAAAATTATCCGTACAATGAATTGTATGTGAACAAACCTAACGGAAACGACTATTATCGTGTTGATTCATATAACCCGGCTACAGGTGAGATAGTGTCACGTAAGTTCACGCAGTTCTCTGATATCACTGAATCAACAGCGACTAATTACATCCGGGAGGCTGTGAATAAATACCCTGCAGGTGCAACCATTGCTAAAGTTCCATCAAGTGGTTCATTTGGCGGTGATGCGTTGCGTGGGACTAATATTTTAGAAGTTCCTCCTCAGGTAAAACCCATTCCACAATCGGTTTTGAAAGCAGCAGATAAGGCTGGGGTGGTAATACGTGATACAAATGGGAAGGTTTATCAATGAAGCAAGATGTATTTTATTGTAAATCATGGTTTAGAGCAAAAAATAAACCAATTGATGTATGGCTAGAAAAGAAAGCATATAAAAATCATATGACTGGTGAGTCTTACACCGCACTCATTGGCTCAGAATCTACGCCATCATGTTTTATTGAAGTAATGAAAAATAAAGGATGGGTTGGGGTAAGTTTTTTAAATGAAAACTTGCAAGAGTATTTGCTATACAATTTTAAAATTCTTGATGATAATCGTTTGTTTTTATCAATGGCTGTTTATCGTGAATTTGCTGAACACGATGGCGAAGGTGCAGGTATATTAAATGTGTCGCATGGCACTACATATATCTTTAATGAAGATGGTAGTGCTGTGGTAAGAGAAGAACAGTTTAATCCCTATAAACTGGACGAAAGTCAAACAACGGTCGATGTAGCCGGAAATTATGAGCAGTTCCCCGAATTTGGAGAGTATGACTCTTTGATTCGAAAAGAACGCTAAAATTATTCAGCCAATTACAGACGCTTCTGAGGCGTGTGTCGTGGCATCACGTCTTCATAGTGATCTGTTGGTGGGGTAGCAGATCCGGTGTCACGGCCGGGCGGTAGCGTCTGAGGGGCCAAAACGCTTAACAGCGCAAAAAATTGCAGCAGCAGATGTACCTTAGCAAAAATAGCCTGCAAGCTACTGACTTAACTGGGAAAACTGTGTTGTTCCTGCCGGAATGCACAGGAAAGCGTTGTTGTTGAGAATAATTATCTGAGCCAGCCAGAAAAGACTGAGCTTGAGATAGCGAAGCGGAAACTGAACGACCCAGATCCGGCAGTACGTGAAGCGGCACAGAAGAAAGTTGCTGAACTGACGGAACTGAATATCAGTCGTGACCAGAAGGTGATTGATGCCTGTGGCAACGGCGAGGCAGACAGTGCGGGTTGTGCAACGGAAAGAGCGAAAGCGTATGCGGCGAAAGCCGGATATGAAATCGGGCCTTATAACTCGAAGTTCAGCCAGCAGTATCCGGATGCTTATGGCCAGCTAGTTGGCTTGTTAAACAGTACGACGCCTGATGCACAGAATCAGCAAAAGGTAACGGAAGGACTGGCTAACTACTTTATGACTGCCACGGGTGTGGATTATGATACGGCGCTGAGTTATGCCAAAACCAAGCAGGGAGCGGATATTATTCTTGCTTCTGTGGCGCTGGGGGCGAATTTACAGGCAGTAAATTCGTATCTGGTCTCAAAAGGTGCAGTTACAACGGCTAATGCGGCAAAGAGTACATCTACTGTCACCAAACTATCATATGTTGAAGAGCCTCCATTTAATCCTTCAGGGACGGCAGGTGCGGCGCAATCGTGGTCAACCAAAGGTCGTAAAAATATGTAGAACTTCGAACACAAGGTAAAATCCGCTTTGTTCCTGATAGCAATTACTCACCCAGCAATCCATTACCACGGGGGCCGAATAATGGCTACCTTGATAAATTCGGTAATGAATGGGTAAAAGGCCCATCGCGTACCGCAGGACAGGCTTTTGAATGGGATGTACAACTGTCACCAAAAGGCAAAGCTCAACTTGGCTGGGCAACAAGAGATGGTTCGCATCTGAATGTATCTCTTGATGGGCGAATAACACATAAATAAGCAAGGCAAGCATTATGGAAAATAAGATTGGTTTTTATCAGGAAGTGGAAATATCTCCTGACTGCAAAGAAACAAATAAGAAATACGCAGGTAAAAAAGGGGGGGTTATGGGGATAAGTGAAGAAGATGGAATACTTTATGGGTACTCAATAAAGCTTTATGACGAGGAATATCTTTTGTCCTTTGATAAAGATGAAGTTATCCCAACAGGGAAACAGTTTACGCAAGATGATTTTTATTAACTGAGTAGAGTCAATTCCGGCTTTCGCGCCGGGATCGTGTTATCAGCGGTTATACTTCCGAAAAATATCCCTTGCTACGCTTGGCAACCCGGCTTTGGTAGCCAAATGAAAGATAACGCTCAGAAAACTAGTCAGATATTTCAGGGGCAGAGTATTTATCAAGCGAAGAAGCCTGTTGGAGACTATATTGCTAAAGGCGATAAGCGCTATCTTGATGGGCTACATAAAGATCATATCGAGGTTTTTGATAGTAAAGGAAAAGTTAAAGCTGTCCCGAATATTGATGGTTCGTTTAATGATGCAAAGACTAAGGCGGCTAAAGCCAAAGGTCAGAGATTGCCTAAATGATTGATATCAGTAATTTAGATAAATTTAAAGATGTCTATTTGGAGCTGTTAAAGCATGAGGCAGGGGAAGAACTCGATGAGGATGATCTTTATTTGGCTGAAGATTTTTCAATAGTTCAAAGTTTTCAAAAGGATATGAAAAATCTTAACTTAACAATCGAGCTGTTTTTTGCTGCAAAAGAAAATAAAGATGAATTAGCAATGCAGGCAGCATTGTTACGGATATCAACTTTTTTATCAGGGATATCTGGAATTTTTGAACAAACGAGAGAAGATATTGATCGTTATGTCAAAATTCCCCATGTAGCCGATTTCCCAGAGAATTATAAAATACCAGAGCAGTATAATTATTCTATTAAGTAAGACAGATCCCGGCCATAGAGCCGGGATCGTTTTATCGACCTCTTCATACCCACAATGCCCGTAGCGTGTACGGTCGAAAAAAGCGCGTCGGGGTAAAAGGTTTTCGGGCAGGAAGTACAGCATGAAAAGCCGATTGTAAGTAGCTGAAAGTAAATTGGAAAACCGGCTTCATCGCAGCAACCTGCGTCGGAGAGAGTTGTTGTTGAGAATAACTATCTGAGTGTGTCTGATAAAACTGAGCTTGAGCTGGCGAAACAGACACTTAAAAACAGTACTGATCCGGCAGAGCGCGAGAAAGCACAGCAGAAATATGACGCATTACTTGAGAAAGATATCGCCAGTGATAAGGAAGTTATTGATGCGTGTGGTAATGGTAACGCGGGAAGCTCAGCGTGTGCTGGTGCAAGACTAAAAGCCATTGCCTCAAAAGAGGGGGTATGAAGATGGCCCTTATAACTCGAATTATAGCCAACAGTACGCTGATGCGTATGGGCAGATAGTCAATCTCCTTGATATCACTAGCGTTGATGAACAGAATCAGCAGCAGGTGAAAGATGCCATGTTTAACTATTTCATGGTCACCAAAGGGGTGGATCGTCAGACCGCAGAAAGCTACACCGAAACGAAACAGGGTCTGGAGATCATTGCGGCTTCGTTAACACCAATTTTGGGTTCTGCTGCGGCAAAACAATTAAGTAAAGTTGGTGATGCCAATCTAAAAGCCGTAGCCAAGGGAAATATGGATGGAGTGAAGTTTTCTGACACCAACCAAGGTATAAGACGTTCACAGTTAGCTGATTTCAACAAGCCGACTCTTATTAACGATGTTGTTCAGGCTAAGATCGATAAACGTCCTGATAAAAATTACCCCAATGGAAATATGGGGACTGCTCATGCGGAAGTTGGTGTGATTCAGCAGGCCTTTGACAAAGGAATGACTCAAGGGCGTGAAATGACTATGAGTGTAGGTGGCAAAGAGGTATGCAATTATTGTTTGAGTGATGTAAAAGTTATGGCTGAAAAAGCTGGCTTAAAGTCATTAACAATATACGAAGAAACGACAGATAATGTTCTCTTTTGGCAGCAAGGAATGAAAAAAATTGAGAATAGAGGACCTGCAAAATGATGATGAATTATGAACTTTCTCGTTTGTTTGATGGTGAGATGTATGTCATAAATAAGTATCCTTCATGGTCTGACGTGCTCGACTTTTTAAATATTTTGAAGAATAGCAGTGGCAGCGTGAATATCAGAATTATCAATGCTCCAGATATTGGACCTGAAAGACTTAGTGTTGAGGCTGAGAACGGATTTTATCTGGTCACTTTACTTGAATATGATGAATCCGGAGGAGATGTAAGATCCATATGGGATAAAACGTCGTCATCTGGAGGGCATGTCATTATCCGTGGTAATTATTGGCCTGAACGCCAACTTACAAAAGACTTTGACCTTGTGGTAAAGATCTTTAAAGAGTTTTTCAATACTGGCAACGTATCAACTGACCTTCTTAATTGATATATAGATCCCAGACTACAGCATCCAGCATCGCCTGTGGTGATATAGTTTTCTGATTTGATAGTGGGCGGCAGACTCTGTGTCACGGCGGGGCGGTGGCATCTCCTAGTCAAAAACGCGCATCGGGGCAAAAAGTTGCCGCGCCGGAAGTACAGCAGGGAAAACGGCTGTAAATCACGGAAAATACAGGGAAAAATGTTATCATCACAGCAATGTACACAGGATCGAATTGTTGTTGAGAATAACACGCTCAGCCCAGGGCATGATGAGGAAGAGTTTGAGAAAGAGCATGGCGACCGGTTGCCAAAAGTTTATAACCTTGCCAGGCCCGGGGTGTTGTTTGACGAAGATGGCAAGCCGATTCCTGGAACTGCTGGACTTGGCATTGAAGCAGTTCCGATTGGTGGCAAATTTAAAGATACTCAGATTAGGACAGAAACCAAGAAAGCAGAACCTTTGGGTAATGCCTATGGACACTGGACAAAACATGGGAAAGAATTTCCTGAGTATCAGAATGCTAAGCAATATGTTGATGCAGCCCATAATTTTATGACAACCCCACCGAAAGGTACCTTAACTAAAACTCGCCCTAACGGAGACACGCTGTATTACAATCCTGCGACTAATGTCTTTGCTTCAAAAGATATAAATGGTGTACCGCGTACAATGTTTAAACCAGAGGAAGGTCTCGAATATTGGAAAAAACAATGATGAATAATGGCTCTTATCCTTGTCCATGCTGTGGAAATAAAACAATTGATGAGCTGGGTTGTTATGAAATTTGCCCTGTATGTGGGTGGGAAGATGACCCTGTACAATCGGCTGATCCAGATTTTTCTGGCGGGGCAAACTCTTCGAATTTAAATGAGGCGAAACGAGCATTTAACAAACAGTAACTGATAAAACGATCCCAGCCATTGAGCTGGGATCGTTTTATCAGCCTTTAACCCCTTGAAACGCTTAACAGCGAAAAATATACCAATACAGGGAAAACAGACTCATCGGGTAACGCTATTTACAGTAATAATGGTAGTTATTATACTTTTGATAGCACGCCAAAAAATGGCACCCTATCTCCAAACCCAGCGAATAAAATTCGCCAGAACTATGATCAGGGAAAAGCATTCGAAGATAGCATTTATCAAAAATATTCACAGGGAATGACCGATTCAGGCAGAGAGGTTACAATCAAAACTGGAAGTGGGGTAAATGTTAGAGTGGATATTATGACGAAAGATAGTAGCGGGAATATTTTCTGTGTCGAATGTAAAAGCTCAGAGACAGCACCTTTAACGCCTAATCAAAAGATCGGCTACCCAGAAATAGAAAATAGTGGTGGTGTGATTACGGGAGTAGGCAAACCCGGATTTGATGGTGGGACAGTGATTCCACCAACAAAGATTGACGTGATAAGACCAGGCAAAGATAAAGGTTAAATATGTCAGTAGAAGACCTTAATAAAATTGATTTTATGGGAATCCCTGAAAATGAGCCAGACGCTATCAGTCTGGCTATATCAGATCATCTGGCTTGGGGTGAGAACACAAATGATCATTTGTATAAATTACAGGAAAAAATAAATTCATATATTGAGTTTATAGACAGTGGGCACATGGAAGAAAGTTTCCCTAAATCTAAAGGGAAAACAAAGAAAATTATTGAGATTTACTTCAAAAATTCTCCGCCGAAAGATGTTCTGTTTTTCTTTGATAAAGTTGAAAGTGTTTTGGCTGGGATTAATGTAAAGCTACAGTTAAAGTAAGTATAGCTAATGTGATGTTTTTATTGTTTTATGAGCCTGCTTGTTCAGGCTCTATCTTTTATACCTTCTCATGATCAGTTCTCTACTGGCAGCCTGGCATGAAATCTCTCAAGGCTAGGGAATAAAATGACTTTCAAAATGAGTTGGACACTGGACAAAACAGGTGGAAATAAACAGATCTCAAATTGGGATATGGTATTAAATCAGTTTAAACAAATTCAGGGAAGAAAAGGAACCCTTACTCTTGATATACTTAATAATAGCGATGATAGCGCTGGAATGCTTCAGGTCAGAACGGAGAATAGTTATTACTTAATAACATTAGGTGAAATTGTCAAAGATGAATATCAAATAAGAACGTACTGGGATTCATCTTAACCTGATACAGGAATGGTGATTCTTGGAGATTACTGGCCGGAATCTCAGGTTACAAAAGACTGTTAACTTATTGTAAAGATCTTAAAAGAGTTTTTTGATACTGGCAACGTATCAAAGGAATATCTTAATTGAAATATAAAGCCAAAACTTCGGCGTTCGCAGTGATGCTGTAGTTTTTTGGAATGATGCTGGAGTGGCAGATACGAGTCACTCTAGGGCGGTAGCGTATTCAGGCCAAAAATGCGCGTCCGGGAAAAATATTGGAAGCACCGAAACTCCTTAACAAAAATGGACTGTAACCTCCTAACTACATTGGGAAATCACCCATAAATTCTCAATAACTGTATCGGAAAGAGTTGTTGTTGAGAATAACTCGCTCAGTGAAGCTGCTGATTATCTGGCAACGGGTAAAAAGCCGGAGGACAGATACAAGGACGCGCAGCAGCAACTGAAAGACGCGGTTGACGAGTTTAAGGCGAAGAACTGCGACGGACTATACACCAGAACAAGTTCAACAAGATGCACTTGATCTTTGTGGTGCGATATGTAGGGATACAGATGCGCTAAGAGGTAACATGATTGAGCGTGGATATGATCCCAAGCAGGTTGATGACGCAATAAAACAGATTATTGATAAAAATCGTCAGACTGGAGTGATTAAGTGATGTTGATGTGGAATGATTTTGTCGAAATGTTAGGCTGCCAGAAGATGGATGAAAGATTCATCCATCTTTCTCAAGAGTTTAATGAATTACCTAAACGTGATGAAAGTGTTTTAGGTGATAGAGAATATTATTCATTCATCGGTTCAGGTATATTATTTTTATTGGATAATGGGATCGTGGATCAAATTAGTTTTTACATTGAGGCTGATGAAGGATTTTCCAAATTTAAAGGTGATTTACCGTTATCTTTTGGTTGTTCTGAGTCTGAAGTTATTCATCATTTTGGAGTGCCCTCATCTTCAGGGGGGGGGGCGGAAGATGCACTTCTTGGTTATATGAATCGCTGGATAAAATATGAGGAAAAGAGTTATGCGATGCATCTGCAGTTCAATAAAAATGATAAATTATGCAGAGTGACGCTTATGAGATAATTTCTTCTCATGAGTATAGAACTTTTTTCTGAGGAATAAGTTATTTTGGGACAATTTTAGTTGATTGGTAAAATTAACCATATTATCCCTCTCGGTTGAAGAGGGTACGCTGAGGTAAAAATTGTCGGCCAGAAGACTCGGCAGACCGAAAATTGATAACAGATTGAAAATTCTGGCGGCCATTTTAGTTTTGGGGTTAAGCTACCCCAGCCTCTCCACCCGCGTCTCCCCCTCCACCCTCGACAGCTGATACAGCGAAACGATCGCTGCTTCTCAATCAACGGCGCAAGCACCGGCGAGTGGCTGGTGAGCCAGATCTGCGAGTAGCGGCTGGCCGGCGGGCAGCATCTGAGAATGCAGTCAGTTTTCCGGTTCGTTCAACGCGATAAATGCCGGTGGGCGCGGGCTTAACAGCGCTACCGCCAGGTACAGAAAGCGCAGGATGCCGTCGGAGAACTCCGCCGGTGTTGTCGCTGTAAAACACGCAGATGGGGAAGGCCTGGCCAAGGATACGTATCAGCTTTAGCGGCAGCGGTCACGCAGTCAGCGGTAGCCGACGGTGCTATCATTGTTCGCGACCAGGCTAACCAGAAGCAGGACGTCAGCACGCTCAGCCGTGACACTGACCATGCCAACGGCAGCATCGACACGATCTTTAACAAAGAGAAAGAGCAGAAACGCCTGCAAACCGCGCAAATGATTGGCGAGATCGGCAATCAGGTTGCGGATATTGCGCGCACCAACGGCAAGATTGCGGCCACGGAAGCGGCCAACGAGAAGATGAAAACCGCGGGCAGCGATGCGCGTAACGCCGCCATCAGCCAGCTGAAAAAAGACGGTAAAGAGGTTACCGATCAGGCGATTCATGACCAGATGTACCAGACCTTCTATAACGAAGCGTTTAACCAGTCTGGCATGGGAACGGGGCAGAGCACCCAGCGCGCCATCACGGCAGCAACGGCGGCCATTCAGGCGCTGGCAGGTGGCGATATTAAAGCTGCGATTGCGGGTGGTGCCGCGCCGTATATCGCCAATGCCATCGCGAATGCCATCCCGGAGACGGATCTTAAGGGACGCGTGCTGGCCCATGCGGTTGTCAACGCCGCACTTGCAGCCGCTTCCGGCAGAGATGGGGCGTCGGCCGCAGCCGGTGCAGCGGTGGGTGAGCTTGTCGGCAAAATTGCGGTAGACAAGCTGGCCGGTAAGATTGCGGTTGACGGTTTTGGCAAACAGGTCAGCGAACTGAGTGAGGAAGATAAACAGACGGTATCTGCGCTGGCGACACTGGCTTCTGGCCTGGCTGGCGGGCTTGTCGGAGACCGCAGTGCGAACGCGGTAGCGGCGGCTCAGGCGGGCAAGACGACGGTTGAGAATAATGCGCTGGGTCCGAACAGCTTCGGAAAAGGCATGGCTGATATGGGGTTATCCCAGCAGTCGCTTGCAGCCAGTATGATCCAGAATGGCGCTACAGCAGATGAGTTAACAGAAGCACTGATTAAAAACTCACAGGGTCAGATACCTGAAGGGCAGGATGCCGTTAAAGGTCTGTTGACTGCCTGGGGCGAATTCTTTGGGGTTCCGGTCAGTGCGTTGACCGCAAATGGAGAAATGACACCGCAACAAGCTGCGGAAATCCTGGCGAGTGGTGTGCCGACGAGTGAAGCAAAACTGATTCAGTATGTAGCAGCTAAAGCGTTTTTATCTGTTGCGAAAAGCTCCGATCTTGGATTATCACCTGCAAACCAGAAATATGTGGATATCCTTTCGCCGGAAGCGAAACAGCATATTTTATATGGGGATAGCCCCACACAAGGTGGACATCTGTATCCCGGAAATCCAGGAAAAACAGTTTTCCCTCAAAGTTGGTCAGCAGACAAGGTTGTTCATACTGTGGGTGATATAGCCACTTCACCCGATACCAAATGGTTTGCCCAGACCGGAACGGGCGGGACGTATACAAATGCAGGAAGACCAGCAAGATGGGTTGCCTGGGAAGAGCGAGAAGGTGTTAGAGTTCGTGTGGTATACGAGCCAGCTAGTGGGAAAATAGTAACAGCGTTCCCGGATAATAATCCGACACCTCCAGCTTTAAAGCCAATTAAGAAATAGTGTGGGCGCAATGGATATTAATGACAAAATTAGATCTTTAGGTGAAGGGTTAAAGGACCGATTGGATCCTTCGCTAGTTGACTTTGCCCTAGATTATATTGGGTTCTCAGAGAACGTATTAGCATTCGAAACGCTATGTGATCACATCGCTGATTATGATGTTGTGATTAGCAAAGATGAATACACACAAGTGCTTAAAATAGCTAATGATCTTGGACTAGAAATAGATAGTAGATATACATATATCAATCCAGAAAAATAACATCCTGATAGCTATGACTAATCCCGGCCTCAGGCCGGGATCTTCTTATTAACCGTCAGCCCTTAACCGGCTCGATTACCAGTCATCCCTGTGCCACGCTGACAATGACCGGCGTGTCGGTGCTGAATCCCGCTTCTGCCATCCAGTTACCATTCAGGCGCAGGCTGGGGCTGTGGGAAAACCAGGTGGCAGTGTAGTTGTGGTGGTAAAGATGCCGGATACTGACATAGCCGATCTTCATCCGCCGCTGTGCTTTGGAAAAAGATCTTTGGCGTAGAATCGCGTTTACAGGCTCTTTAACAGCGATGGGGAAAGAGAAAACGGGGAGCAAAACCGCGTATCGGGATGTTGCATACGGTTCAGTAAAATGCACCGGGAAAAAGTGGTTATAACATGCTGATGATACAGGGAAAAAATGGGTTCATCGTAGCAACCTGCGTCGGAAAGAGTTGTTGTTGAGAATAACTCGCTGAGTGCTGATCAGATCGATAACTTTGCGGCGAGGGCGAAAGGTTGTGAGGCCCGTGGTGACTGTGGTCAGATCGTGAAAGAAATGGAAGATCTGAGTCTCAAGCAGCGTAATGAACTGATCGCAACATGTGCTTCGAGCCCGACAGCCTGCAAAGAGAAGTACGGTGACATCCCTGCTAACAGTTTGTTGGTTCACGAAGCCATAGACAGGGCATTGGGTGAAGATATTCCGTGGGCAATGAAGAATGACTTATCCGTTCTGTTGATGCAGCAGATGGATGAGTCAGGGATAGTGAGCAGTACTGACTTTGCCCAACGGCTGGAAAAACAGTATGGTCTTGACAGTCAGAGAGCCGAAATTTTAGCGGGAGCGGCAATGGCAGCCGTGACCGGTGGGTTGGGTAAAGGCGGGAAGCCTGCGGCTGGAACCACAGGGAAAAATATCGTTGTGGTTGACTCGGGCAAGAAAGGTGCCTGGAACAAGGCGATGAACAAGCCGGAGCCGAACACTATTTATAAAGTGGACGGCGATAAGACTTATCACACTGATAACCTGGCCAGACCCACTCAGGTTGAAGCAACTCTTAGCGCAAATGTGAAAGACCGGAATGGTTATCAGCAATGTAAGGCGGGTAGATGTGGTAATCTTGGAGATGAAGGTGGGCATTTAATAGCCAGTATATTTAATGGTCCAGGTGAAAAATTAAACCTGCTACCAATGGATGGAAACCTTAATAAAGGTGCCTGGAAAAGTATGCAAAACACTTGGGCTAAGGCATTAAGTGAAGGTAAAGATGTTAAAGTTAATATCCAGCCATCTTATACAGGTAACAGCGTAAGGCCGGATAAATTCTATGTTGAGTACTCTATAAATGGCGGAAGGCCGGTATCTGAAACGTTTAAAAATGTACCCGGAGGTAAGTAGTGAGGACTGATCAAGAGATTTATAATGATATAGGTTCAGTACTGCTATCCATTGCGCCTGAAAATGCATCCAAAGTGATCATGAGAGCAGAACTGTCTCCTGAAAATGATCATTGTAAATGTGAATTTGACTATATAAATGCAGATACTGGCAATACTGATTGGTTTTCGGCAGGGGCACAAGCAAACGGTGATTTATTTGATTTTCTTGTGGAATTAAGAAATTATTTTCTAGATAACTTTAAATCTCAGGAAAAGCCATTCTGGCATGGCTGTGAAGTGACAGTATATGTAGAGGCTTTAAAGATTAATATTGAATTTAAATACGAAGATTGATTCACCGGTCAATTAACTAGGAACAAACTTCCGGAAACAGGAAGTACAGATATACATCGTGGGAGGAAATGATGAAATCAGGAATTGCAGTCTCAATCTTAGATCCTTATGACTGGTTACCATCATATGGTGAAAATTCAGTGTCTATTGAGTCCAGAGACTTAGAATTTATCGTTAAGATTGAATATGATGCTGCAAATGAGAATCAGGGTCCTAACTATAGGGAGTTACGATTTGATAAGGTGTGTGATTTTCATCACACCTCTTTCCCTGGATTGTCCAGACTCGATATAGATTACTCCAGCGATGCCAGGACTCCATTAACTGGAACCCTGATCGAATATCCTGACTCTGAAGTTGCAATTGCATGGAGTAGGCATTTTGGTGGAATAAGGCACATAAAACACTATAAGATTATTTTCCTTTCTGAAAATATTTCTTTAGAAATATTTGCTGAAAATGTGATTTTGAGCTCTGAATTTTCTATTCCTCGTGAATGATTTGTGCTGGAGAAATTAATTAAGTTAACCAAATACCATTATCTACTTGATAGAATTTAACGCCCTGATGATAGAGATATAGGGTATTAATTTTAGTACAATAGGTGTCCCGTGACGCATTCCAATCTGAATTACCATCTCTTTATCTATTGGAAAAGGTACAAATAGTTATTGACATGCTCAAGTTTTGTCTTTGAGAGAAAGATAGGCTAAAATCGAATAATTAAGGTAATGAATAATGAATAAAACAGTATGGAAGTTTATAGAGCCACCAAATATTGCAGTTATTGCTAATAGAAAAATTATCACTTCAGGGGCGTGGATAGCTTATGTTTCCCATGATAGTGACGATGGCGCCTGGCAATTTCATATAAGTGGTTCTGATTCAGTTAATGAAAATGATGCTGTTTTAGTTAGCCTTCAAGAAATAGTTAATATTGATCATACTATTACTATATTAGCAGACCTCCCTTTGGGGTGGTGCGCATGGCGGAACTCAAAAGATGATGTATGGGAAAAATCTCCTTTAAGTAAATGATATTCTTAATTAAAATGCATAACTCAGCAGAGTAGACCTGCTAATGCCCATATTTGGTCCCGCCTTCAGTTTGCGGTTTTTTTAAGGCTGCTTTTTTATCCGGTAATATCATTGTTCGCGACCAGGCTAACCAGAAGCAGGACGTCAGCACGCTCAGCCGTGACACTGACCATGCCAACGGCAGTATCGACCCGATCTTTAACAAAGAGAAAGAGCAGAAACGCCTGCAAACCGCGCAAATGATTGGCGAGATCGGCAATCAGGTTGCGGATATTGCGCGCACTAACGGCAAGATTGCGGCCACGGAAGCGGCCAACGAGAAGATGAAAACCGCGGGCAGCGATGCGCGTAACGCCGCCATCAGCCAGCTGAAAAAAGACGGTAAAGAGGTTACCGATCAGGCGATTCATGACCAGATGTACCAGACCTTCTATAACGAAGCGTTTAACCAGTCTGGCATGGGAACGGGGCAGAGCAC
>NZ_MDVW01000008.1:0-26998 GCF_001742765.1 Enterobacter sp. ku-bf2 | reverse complement strand
ACTGCTGCCTCCCGTAGGAGTCTGGACCGTGTCTCAGTTCCAGTGTGGCTGGTCATCCTCTCAGACCAGCTAGGGATCGTCGCCTAGGTGAGCCGTTACCCCACCTACTAGCTAATCCCATCTGGGCACATCTGATGGCAAGAGGCCCGAAGGTCCCCCTCTTTGGTCTTGCGACGTTATGCGGTATTAGCTACCGTTTCCAGTAGTTATCCCCCTCCATCAGGCAGTTTCCCAGACATTACTCACCCGTCCGCCGCTCGCCGGCAAAGTAGCAAGCTACTTTCCGCTGCCGCTCGACTTGCATGTGTTAGGCCTGCCGCCAGCGTTCAATCTGAGCCATGATCAAACTCTTCAATTTAAGTTTGATGCTCGTGAATTAAACTTCGTAATGAATTACGYATGTTCACTCAGAGACTTGGTATTCATTTATTGTCCGAAGACATTAAGAATCCATGTCACTTTGAGTGCCCACACAGATTGTCTGATAAATTGTTAAAGAGCAGTGCAACGCGGCTTTCGCTCACCGTTGCGAGGTGGCGTATATTACGCTTTCCTCTTTCAGAGTCAACCCGTTATTTCAGGATTTTTTCTCTTCAACCGACCGCGTTGTCTGTGAAGTGTTTCACATCCGCCGTGTCGATGGAGGCGCATTATAGGGATCCCAATTTTTAGCACAAGTATTTTTTAGATCTTTTTTTCCGACTGCTGATTTTCCGCGCTTTTCGCTGAAATCCCGCCCGATCTGCTTAAATATTGACGTATTTTGCCTTGCCTCGATCCATTAATACGATCAAAGTCTTCTGTATAGCGCTCATTCTTAGAGGTAGATATGTCTGCAGTATTGCGTCCTTATAAAGATCTGTTCCCCCAAAAAGGCGATCGCGTGATGATCGATGCCAGCAGCGTGGTCGTTGGTGATGTGCGAATGGCCGAAGATGTCAGCATCTGGCCGCTCGTCGCCATCAGGGGAGATGTTAACTATGTGTCGATTGGTGCACGTACCAACATTCAGGACGGTAGCGTTCTACATGTCACGCACAAATCCTCCTATAACCCCGAGGGTAATCCCCTCATCATTGGAGAGGATGTTACCGTCGGCCATAAAGTGATGCTCCACGGCTGCACGATCGGAAATCGCGTCCTTGTTGGCATGGGGTCGATTTTGCTGGATGGCGTCATAGTAGAAGATGACGTAATGATTGGTGCCGGTAGCCTGGTCCCGCAGAACAA
This sequence comes from Enterobacter sp. ku-bf2, assembly GCF_001742765.1. Classification (NCBI taxonomy): domain Bacteria; kingdom Pseudomonadati; phylum Pseudomonadota; class Gammaproteobacteria; order Enterobacterales; family Enterobacteriaceae; genus Enterobacter; species Enterobacter sp. ku-bf2. Next base: position 25,768 of record NZ_MDVW01000008.1, on the reverse strand, counting down.
AAGGCTGGAGAGCGGTTATCTCTATCTGGGAAGTCCGGTAAAACAGATCCGCCCCCTTAAGGAGGCAGAGATCGAAGGATTAAAATACTCGGCGAACAACTACGTAAAATGGAAGAATGACTATTTGGATCAGGATAACCAAACCCAGCCCTGATCGTCTTCCTGCTGTTCGCGGATTAAATCGCTGGCTTCCTCTTCCAGATCCCAGCGATTTTCGCAAAATACCGCTAGCGGGTCTGTGCCACCAAAGCGATGCAACAGCGTTTCTCCATGGATTGCACAGGTAAGTTGCATGCCCTGTACCAGCACCGGAAAACAGACCGCTTGTTTATGCTCATCCCAGCTCTCTCTGTCCGGGAAATGAATAGCCTGATTCACTCCGAAAGCTCCTGCTTTAGCTTTTCAATGACCGGCTCGACCGCAGGCAACACGCCGTGCCAGAGCAGCACCGCATGCGCAGCCTGCCCCACCAGCATTCCCAGCCCATCGGCTAACTGTTTCGCGCCGTGTTGTTCACACCAGTTCAGGAAAGGCGTCTTCCCTTTCTGATAGAACATGTCATAGAAGTACATATGCGCACTGACCAGCGAAGCGGGGATCGCCGGGATCTCACCGTTGATGCCGCTGGATGTGGCATTAATGACAAGATCGAAATCACGTTCGGCAAGATCGTCAAGCGCTACCGCGCTCACGCTGCCGGTATGCGCAAACAACGCCGCCAGCGCTTCTGCCCGGGAAAAGGTTCTGTTCGTGATGGTCACCGAACAGTCCAGTGAAAGCAGAGGCAACAAAACGCCCCGCGATGCGCCACCCGCGCCAATCAGCAGGATTCGGAATCCGGGCTTGATAAAGGAGAGTCTTTCCAGATCGCTGAGTAAACCAATCCCGTCGGTGTTGTCCCCCAGAAGGCGTCCATCCTCAAGCCGTTTTAGGGTATTGACTGCGCCAGCAAGTGAAGCGCGTTCGGTCAGCTCATCCGCACGTTCGAAGGCTTCTTCTTTAAACGGGACCGTCACATTCGCGCCTTTGCCCCCCGCGGCGAAAAAGGCCTCAAGCGTAGGGATAAAGGCATCCACTGGCACCAGTACGCGACCATAGGGGTGATCTATCTGCAGCTGCTCCGCGAACTGCTGATGGATCAACGGTGACTTGCTGTGTGCAATGGGATTACCAAAAACAGCATAGGTTTCCATGAGATTACCCCTGGCGAAAACGTTCGCCGGTCAAAGCATCGCGAATTTCAGATGGATTCAGGCGCCCTCCCGTTTCACCGACAGCGACAGGGAAGTCATTCCCGAACTGCGCCAGCACTTCTTCGGTTGTCCGACATGGCGGCTGCCCGGTCAGGTTGGCGCTGGTTGAGACCAGTGGTTTACCAAATGCCAGGCACAGCTCCACCACCAGCGGATGGTCAGTGACGCGAACGGCAAGGGAATCAAAGCGTCCGGTTAACCAGCGCGGGGTTGTCGGCTGCGCCGGGAAGACAAAGGTGACCGGACCAGGCCACGCGGAGAAGATTGTCTCGCGCTGTGCTGGGGTAAGCATAGAGTCATCAATATAGGGCTTAAGCTGCTCGTAATTCGCAGCGATCAAAATCAGTCCTTTCTCGACGGGTCTTTGTTTCAGGGTAAGCAGACGGCTCACAGCCGTCTCGCTGTCAGGATCGCAACCGACCCCAAAAACAGCTTCAGTTGGATAGGCGATGACTTCTTCATTTTTCAGTACGTCCACTGCATACGCAATGGAGCCTGATGGCAGGTTATTATTCACTATATTGATCCGCCGTTACCGGCTTTCCACATTGTTTACTGGCGCAAAAGCGTTTCATGCCTTGCGCGGTTTTCTTCTCTATCAGTAGCGGATAATTGCAATGAGGGCAGATTCCCGCTACCGGCTTAAAATTGATAACGAACTGGCAGTCAGGGTAGCGATCGCACGAATGGAAGGTCTTACCATAACGGGAACGGCGCTGTACAAGCTGACCGCGCTGACACTGAGGGCAGGCAATTGCCGTTTCATCAGGCTTATCAATTTGTTCCGTATGTTCACATTCCGGGTAGCGGCTACATCCAATAAACATGCCGAAACGCCCCTGGCGTAGCGCGAGTTCGCCACCGCAGAGAGGGCACAGCTGACCCTCCAGAATTTTGACGATATGTCCATCCGCCTGGCTTTTCAGAGGACGAACATAATCACATTCCGGATAGTGAGAACAACCGAGAAACGGGCCGTGTTTCCCGGACCGAATAACAAGTTCAGCCCCGCACTGCGGGCAGGGCTCGTTTTTGTGCACCGTGAACAGTGCTGATTTGGCCATAACAACTCTTGGTGCTGCACATTGAATTAGTGCAGCATACCTTCATTCACTTCAAAGAGTAATTCTTCCATTTGCTGATAGGCATTTTCACAGCCCGGGATATTAAACAGAACCATCAGGATCACCCACTTGAGATCTTCCAGTTCAAATTCTGCCGTATCCAGCGCCATGACGCGCTCTATCACCATTTCTCTCGTTTCGAGGTTTAGCACCTGAATCTGCTCAAGGAATAAAATGAATCCCCGGCAGCTGGCGTCCAGCCGTTCACACTCTTCAGCGGTATAAATGCGTACAGACAATGGGTCAGAAGCAAGCTGCATCGGTTCGGCAAGGCCTTCCTGATAATCAGCCAGTTTTTCCAGCCACATCAACGCATTGTAGATATCTTCCCGCTCAAATCCCGCATCGGTAAGATCCTGTGTCAACTTGTCCTGATCCACTCGCATTTCTGCTTCGTTATGGATGTAAGTCTCAAACAAATACATCAGTACGTCGAACATGGCATGCCCTCCTTAATCGGACATAGCCGCCGGGTACAGCTGCGATCCACCCTGCTAACTCCAGTTCGAGTAGCTGTGCTACCGTTACTGGCACAGGTTGGCCGGCACGTTCAGCGACAACGTCAACAGGTGTTACCTCATCTCCTACGTTAGCCAGGAGCTTGGGAAATGGCAATGCCACCTTTCCCTGATCTGATGAATATTGTCGCTTTTCGAGATCTTCCTGCAGCCATTGCAGCCCATATTGCAAATTTTCAAGAATGTCCCCGACTTCCGTTACCGGTGTTGCCCCCTGCTTAATCAGCCAGTGCGGTCCCTCGCATCCGGGATTACCTATCGGGCCTGGCAAGGCGAAGACTTCTCGCCCCTGTTCGAGCGCGCACCGTGCCGTGACCAGCGAACCGCTTCGCCGCGCGGCTTCGACCACCAGCACGCCTTTGCTAAGGCCGCTGATGATGCGATTACGACGCGGAAAGTTTGCCGGTCGGGGCTGCGCGGAAAGCGGAAACTCAGACACTATCGCGCCGTCAGACTCAATAAGCCGCATCGCCAATGCCTGATGCCGGCGTGGGTAAATGCTAAAAAGACCGTTCCCCAGCACCGCGACACTTCGTCCTTTTACTGACAGCGCCGCGCTGTGGGCAACGCCGTCAATACCACAGGCCAGCCCGCTGGTAATCGTGAAACCACTATGTGAAAGTTGTTCGCACAGGATTTTCCCCCATCGCTCGCCGTACCATGACGGCGCACGACTCCCTACCACCGCCAGCTGAACGGTATTAAGCGTCTCAGGGTTACCTTTTATGAATAAAGCCCCGGGATAGTCAGGGATCGTGCGGAGTAGAGGGGGATAAAGGGAATGATTGGCCGTTAATAAATGATGTCCCGGCTGCTCAAGCCATATCAGGCTACGTTCCAGCTCACTCTTATCGAACGCAACGAACCGTTCAGCCTGCTTTGCTGTCAGTCCAGCATTTCTTAAGACAAGCGTATCGATGCCTTCCTGCCTCTGCAATCGTGCAGCCGCTTCCACCATGACATCACCACACAGAGAACCTGTGTGCATGAGCCGTAGCCAAATCTCGGTAGACGTCATCCTTTCCCCTGCCATAAGCGCTCTCCGCAATCATTGCGATTGGTCACTGATGCTGTCAATCGATGGGGGATTTGTCTAGAATAGAGGGAGTATTCTTATCAACTCCTGAACACGACTCTGGAAATTTATGGCAGTTTTGCAAGTGTTACATATTCCGGACGAGCGCCTTCGCATCGTCGCTGAACCGGTCAAAGAAGTGAATGCAGAAATCCAGCGTATCGTTGATGATATGTTCGATACCATGTACGCCGAAGAAGGCATTGGCCTGGCGGCGACGCAGGTGGACATTCACAAGCGTATTATCGTGATTGATGTTTCGGAAAATCGCGATGGCCGCCTGGTGCTGATCAACCCTGAGCTGCTCGAAAAGAGTGGCGAAACCGGTATTGAGGAAGGCTGTCTGTCTATTCCTGAACAGCGTGCGTTAGTGCCGCGTGCCGAAAAAGTGAAAATTCGCGCCCTGGATCGTGACGGTAATCCGTTCGAACTGGAGGCAGACGACCTGCTGGCAATTTGTATTCAGCATGAGATGGATCACCTGGTCGGTAAACTGTTTATCGATTATCTCTCGCCGCTGAAACAGCAGCGTATTCGTCAGAAAGTAGAGAAACTGGATCGTTTGCGTTCTCGCGCATAACGTCCCCCCGGATACAAGGATCATCGTGTCTAAAACACTACGTATTATCTTCGCGGGAACCCCTGATTTTGCAGCGCGTCATCTTGACGCGCTGTTATCGTCTGGTCACCAGGTTGTTGGCGTCTTTACCCAGCCGGACCGTCCTGCTGGTCGCGGCAAAAAACTGATGCCGAGCCCGGTCAAAGTGCTGGCAGAAGAGCATGGGCTTCCCGTTTTTCAGCCCGCATCGCTGCGCCCGCAGGAAAATCAGCAGCTGGTTGCTGACCTGAATGCCGACGTAATGGTGGTGGTGGCTTACGGTTTAATTCTGCCAAAAGCCGTGCTTGATATGCCGCGCCTGGGTTGTATCAACGTGCATGGGTCTCTGCTCCCACGCTGGCGTGGTGCAGCACCTATCCAGCGCGCGCTGTGGGCGGGTGATGCCGAAACGGGCGTGACCATCATGAAGATGGACGTAGGTTTAGACACCGGCGACATGCTGTATAAACTGGCCTGCCCCATTACGCCAGACGATACCAGCGCCACGCTGTATGACAAACTGGCAGACCTTGGCCCACAAGGTCTTATCGAGACGCTTCAGCAGCTTGCTGACAATACGGCAAAACCGGAAGTTCAGGATGATGCGCTGGTAACCTACGCCGAAAAGCTGAGCAAAGAAGAAGCGCGTATCGACTGGTCCCTGTCAGCCGCTCAACTTGAACGCTGCATTCGCGCTTTTAATCCGTGGCCAATGAGCTGGATGGAAATTGATGAGCAGCCAGTAAAAGTCTGGAAGGCCTCCGTCATTAGCGGTGCGACGACGGCGGAACCCGGTACGATTATTGATGCCAGCAAGAACGGCATCCAGGTGGCGACTGCGCAAGGGATTTTGAATCTTGAATCGCTCCAACCGGCCGGTAAGAAAGCCATGAGCGCTCAGGATCTGTTAAATTCCCGTCGTGAATGGTTTATCCCGGGCAATCGCCTTGCCTGAGCAAATTTATTCTTAAGGCCCGGTGTTTCCGGGCATTTTTATTTTTACGGTTATGAAAAAACAAAATCTACGCAGTAGGGCGGCCCAGGCCGTCGAGCAGGTTATCGAGCAGGGCCAGTCATTGAGTAACGTCCTGCCTCCCCTGCAGCAAAAAGTTTCTGATAAAGATAAAGCCCTGCTTCAGGAGCTCTGCTTTGGCGTTCTGCGCACACTCTCTCAGCTTGAGTGGCTGATTAATAAGCTGATGTCCCGCCCAATGACGGGCAAGCAGCGCACCGTACATTATTTGATTATGGTGGGTTTTTATCAGCTTCTTCATACCCGCATCCCACCTCACGCTGCGCTGGCAGAGACGGTGGAAGGTGCCGTTGCGATTAAACGTCCTCAGCTGAAAGGGCTGATCAACGGCGTATTGCGTCAGTTCCAGCGACAGCAGGATGAGCTTCTGGCTGAATTTGCCCAAAACGAAGCGCGCTTCCTGCATCCGGACTGGCTGTTGAAGCGCCTGAAAAAAGCTTATCCGCAGCAGTGGCAGGACATTGCCGATGCCAACAACCAGCGTCCGCCAATGTGGTTACGCGTGAATCGTAATCACCACACCCGTGACGCATGGCTGGCATTACTCGAAGAAGCTGGAATGAGCGGTTTCACCCATGACGCATACCCTGATGCCGTGCGCTTAGCATCGCCTGCACCGGTACATGCATTACCCGGCTTTGAAGAGGGTTGGGTAACGGTACAGGATGCTTCTGCTCAGGGTTGCATGACCTGGCTTGAACCCCAAAACGGTGAGCAGATCCTCGATCTCTGCGCCGCACCAGGGGGCAAAACGACGCATATTCTTGAAGTGGCTCCGCAGGCCAGCGTGATGGCAGTGGACGTTGATGAGCAGCGTCTTTCACGCGTCTATGACAACCTCAAGCGCCTGGGCATGAAGGCGCAGGTTAAGCAAGGCGATGGACGCAAACCCGCAGAATGGTGTGGTGAAACACAATTCGATCGCATTTTGCTGGATGCCCCCTGCTCTGCAACCGGCGTGATTCGTCGTCATCCGGATATCAAGTGGCTGCGTCGCGATCGTGATATTAACGAACTTGCCCAGCTGCAATCCGACATCCTCGACGCCATCTGGCCGCATCTCAAGCCCGGCGGAACGCTGGTGTATGCGACCTGCTCGGTACTTCCTGAAGAAAACAGTCAGCAAATCGCGGCCTTCCTTAAACGTACCCCGGACGCGGCGCTGCGCGATACGGGAACGCCTGAACGCCCGGGTCAGCAGAATCTGCCGGGTGCAGAAGAGGGTGATGGCTTCTTTTACGCTAAGCTAATCAAAGAGTGATGTTGAGAACAGGTCACGAGATATGAAGATTATCATTCTGGGCGCAGGACAGGTTGGCGGAACGCTGGCGGAAAACCTGGTTGGCGAAAACAACGACATCACCATCGTGGATACCAACGGCGATCGCCTGCGTGTTTTGCAGGACAAATTTGACCTGCGCGTTGTGCAGGGCCATGGTTCGCACCCGCGCGTTCTTCGTGAGGCGGGCGCTGACGATGCCGATATGCTGGTTGCGGTGACCAGTTCTGACGAAACCAATATGGTGGCCTGTCAGGTGGCCTACTCGCTTTTCAACACGCCAAACCGAATCGCGCGCATCCGCTCTCCGGACTATGTCCGCGATGCTGAGAAGCTGTTTAACTCAGAAGCGGTCCCTATTGATCATCTCATCGCCCCAGAACAGCTGGTTATCGATAATATCTACCGTCTGATCGAATATCCGGGCGCCCTGCAGGTAGTGAACTTTGCCGAAGGTAAAGTGAGCCTGGCCGTCGTTAAAGCCTATTACGGCGGGCCATTGATCGGCAATGCGCTTTCCACCATGCGCGAGCACATGCCGCATATCGATACGCGCGTCGCAGCCATTTTCCGTCACGACAGGCCAATCCGCCCGCAGGGCTCCACGATTGTCGAAGCCGGTGACGAAGTCTTCTTTATTGCAGCTTCACAGCATATTCGTGCGGTGATGAGTGAACTTCAGCGTCTCGAAAAACCCTATAAACGCATTATGCTGGTCGGCGGCGGCAATATCGGTGCAGGTCTGGCACACCGGCTGGAAAAAGATTACAGCGTGAAGTTGATCGAGCGCGATCAGCAGCGTGCTGCTGAACTGGCGGAAAAACTGCAAAATACGATCGTATTTTATGGCGATGCGTCCGATCAGGAATTACTGGCTGAAGAGCATATTGATCAAGTTGATCTCTTTATTGCCGTCACCAACGACGATGAAGCAAATATAATGTCCGCCATGCTCGCCAAACGCATGGGGGCCAAAAAGGTCATGGTGCTTATCCAGCGTCGGGCATACGTTGATCTGGTGCAGGGCAGCGTCATTGATATTGCCATTTCACCTCAGCAGGCGACCATTTCCGCGCTCCTGAGCCATGTGCGTAAAGCGGATATTGTCGGGGTGTCATCGCTCCGCCGCGGTGTCGCGGAAGCCATTGAAGCCGTGGCGCACGGAGATGAAACCACATCACGCGTCGTGGGCCGTTCGATAGACGAAATTAAGCTGCCACCGGGAACGATTATTGGTGCCGTTGTGCGCGGAAATGATGTCATGATTGCCAATGATAATTTACGTATTGAGCAAGGCGATCACGTTATTATGTTCCTTACCGATAAAAAGTTTATTACCGACGTCGAACGTTTATTCCAGCCAAGCCCATTCTTCCTTTAATGTGTCGGGTGCCTGAAAAAGTGCACCCGACCTTTATCCTTTTCATTTTTGTGCCTTTTATTTTTCATAACGTTTAATTATCCCGAATGGCAATTAGCTAATCATTTGTTAAACTTATAGTCGTCAGCTGGCACAAGGAGAACAAAATGAGTTTTATTAAAGAATTTCGCGAATTTGCGATGCGCGGAAACGTGGTGGATTTGGCAGTGGGTGTCATTATTGGTGCGGCATTCGGCAAGATTGTTTCATCATTAGTGGCCGACATTATCATGCCACCTTTAGGGTTGCTGATCGGGGGCATTGATTTCAAACAATTCGCTTTCACGCTGCGTGAAGCACAAGGTGATGTTCCGGCAGTCGTGATGCACTACGGCGTATTTATTCAGAACGTATTTGATTTCGTGATTGTGGCGTTTGCCATTTTTATGGCTATCAAGCTGATCAACAAGCTGAACCGTAAAAAAGAAGAGCCGGCAGCGGCGCCTGCGCCTACAAAAGAAGAAGTGCTGCTGAGTGAGATTCGCGATCTGTTAAAAGAGCAGAACAACCGCGTTTAATCGAAAGCTTAAAGCAGGAAGGCCAGTGGTAAATAAGCGATTCGCTTGTTTGCCACTGGCCTCCCAGTTACCCCGTTTTGCATGCTTGTCTTTACGCAGATAACTCCCTTTCCCTTTTTTATTCTTCTCAACACGCTGTCTGAATAGCGGGTCGTGAAGTAGTGCCTCAATGGCATTGTCTTTTATCTGTCCTTTCGTGTGCTGATAGCGGCTCATAAATTCTCCTGAGCATGGTTTATGACGACGGGAGTCTAGATCCGGATGGACTAAAAATCAACAGTCCTCGGTTTCTCCACTGGCCCCCTGTTCAAGGGCTTCCAGTATGGAACAATAAATACTGCTGTGGGCCGTACCGCAACAAGCATCATTCAGCCTTTGCAGAGAGCGCTGCATGGTTTGCAGTTCCTGAATGCGTGCTTCCACTTCATCCAGCCGGGCCTGCACAATGCTTTTAGACTCCTGGCAGGTATGATGTGCCGGATCGATGCGGATCGATAATAGCTCGCGGATCGAGTCTAATGTGAAACCGAGCTGGCGCGCATAACGAATAAACCGCAGGCGCTGCAGATCGTTATCGGTATAAAGTCGAAAGCCACCTTCAGTACGGACTTCATGGTCGATCATCTGCTGTTTTTCGTAATATCGGATGGTATCCGGCGTGACGTTAGCGAGCTTCGCAAGTTCACCGATACGGTACATAACTACTCCTCGTTAATTTTCCGCAACAAGCTTTCACCGTATTCACCGTGCAGAAAGTCAGTGTTCATTCCTGCCTGGCGCAGCTTAAGTTCAAGCAGGGCCAGACGGCGGCTCAGTTCAGAATGCTGCGGATCGTCCTGACGGATCCCTTTCAGCAGATCCGCCAGTTCAACAGCCTCTCTGCGCTGTTCAAGTTCCGGAGGGAGACAGCCTGCATTTTTCAGTAAACGGTAGCCCGCCCGTAGTTCAGGCGCAATGTGCGAGTCATCGTCAAGCACAAGGGGTTCGCCGCGTCCCGGAAGATCGTCGAATTCACCTTTTTTTTGGGCATCGCGAATATGGCGTTCTGCCCACTGGTCGAGCAACCACATTACCAGCTCCAGAGGATGAACAGAATTGATACAGACATTGTAGAGAAGTGGGGATATCGCGGATATAAAAAAACCCGCCGGAGCGGGTTTTTTTACGTTACTGCAGATTACTCTGCAGCAGCTTCTGCTTTCTCTGAACGATCAACCAGCTCGATGTAAGCCATCGGCGCGTTGTCGCCTGCACGGAAACCACACTTCAGAATGCGAGTGTAACCACCGGCACGGCTCGCGAAACGCGGGCCCAGTTCGTTAAACAGTTTTGCCACGATCTCGTTATCACGAGTACGGGCGAATGCCAGACGACGATTAGCAACGCTGTCAGTCTTGGCAAGAGTAATCAGCGGCTCAACTACGCGACGCAGCTCTTTCGCTTTAGGCAGGGTCGTCTTGATGATCTCATGACGAACCAGTGAACCTGCCATGTTGCGGAACATAGCCTGGCGATGGCTGCTGTTGCGGTTCAGTTGACGACCACTCTTACGATGGCGCATGACCTTATCCTTCTCAGTAAAACCTTAACCTGTGATCCGGTTACTCGTCAGCAATGCTTGCCGGTGGCCAGTTTTCCAGGCGCATGCCCAGAGACAGACCACGTGAAGCCAGCACGTCTTTAATCTCAGTAAGAGATTTTTTACCCAGGTTCGGCGTTTTCAGCAACTCAACCTCGGTACGCTGTACCAGATCACCGATATAGTGGATAGCTTCTGCCTTGAGGCAGTTAGCAGAGCGGACAGTCAATTCGAGATCGTCAACAGGGCGCAGCAGGATCGGATCGAATTCTGGTTTCTCTTCTTTCACTTCCGGCTGACGTACATCACGTAAGTCAACGAAAGCTTCCAGTTGTTCTGCCAGGATGGTTGCCGCACGACGAATCGCCTCTTCAGGATCGATTGTGCCGTTGGTTTCCATTTCGATGACCAGCTTGTCCAGGTCGGTACGCTGTTCTACACGCGCTGCTTCAACATTGTAGGCAATACGCTCTACAGGGCTGTAGCATGCGTCGACCAGCAGACGGCCGATTGGGCGCTCATCTTCTTCCGAATGAATTCGGGCAGAAGCCGGCACATAACCACGACCGCGCTGAACTTTGATACGCATGCTAATTGCTGCGTTCTCATCGGTCAGGTGGCAGATCACGTGCTGCGGCTTGACGATTTCAACATCACCGTCGTGGGTGATGTCGGCTGCAGTCACAGGGCCAATGCCAGATTTATTCAGAGTAAGAATAACTTCATCTTTACCCTGAACTCTCACCGCCAGCCCTTTCAGGTTGAGCAGGATTTCAAGGATATCTTCCTGAACGCCTTCTTTGGTGCTGTACTCATGAAGTACACCATCAATCTCAACCTCGGTCACCGCGCAACCCGGCATCGATGAGAGCAGAATACGGCGCAGTGCGTTACCCAGAGTATGGCCAAAGCCACGCTCTAAAGGCTCAAGGGTCACCTTGGCGTGCGTCGAACTCACTTGCTCGATATCTACCAGGCGCGGTTTTAGAAACTCTGTCACAGAACCCTGCATTGTGTCCTCTCTTTGGTACTAAGCTTTACTTGGAGTAAAGCTCGACGATCAGGTGTTCGTTAATGTCCGCAGACAGATCAGAACGTTCTGGCTGACGCTTGAACGTACCTTCCATCTTGCCAGCATCAACTTCCAGCCAGGTTGGCTTTTCACGCTGCTCAGCCAGCTCCAGAGCGGCCTTCACGCGAGATTGCTTTTTCGCTTTCTCACGAATGCTAACAACGTCATTCGCTTTAACCTGATAAGAAGCGATGTTAACAACACGACCGTTTACCATGATTGCTTTGTGGCTAACCAGCTGACGTGATTCAGCACGAGTAGCGCCGAAGCCCATACGGTATACAACGTTGTCCAGACGACCTTCCAGCAGAGCCAGCAGGTTTTCACCTGTGTTGCCTTTCAGACGTGCTGCTTCTTTATAGTAGTTACGGAACTGACGCTCCAGCACACCGTACATACGGCGAACTTTTTGCTTTTCACGCAACTGCACACCATAGTCAGACAGACGCGGTTTACGCGCACCGTGCTGGCCAGGAGCTTGTTCAATTTTACACTTGGTATCGATCGCGCGAACGCCAGACTTAAGGAATAAGTCGGTGCCCTCACGACGGCTCAGCTTGAGCTTAGGACCCAAATATCTTGCCATTTTCTATCTCCAACTAACCTAAAAAACGGAGCGTTATACGCGACGTTTTTTCGGCGGACGACAACCGTTATGAGGGATCGGAGTCACATCAGTAATATTCGTGATGCGGAAACCAGCGGCGTTCAGAGCGCGAACAGTAGATTCACGACCCGGACCCGGACCTTTAACCATAACTTCCAGATTCTTGATGCCGTATTCTTTTACGGCTTCAGCGCAACGCTCTGCTGCAACCTGAGCTGCGAACGGAGTGGATTTGCGAGAACCACGGAAACCGGAACCACCGGCTGTTGCCCAACCCAATGCGTTACCCTGACGATCAGTAATAGTAACGATGGTGTTGTTGAAAGAAGCATGGATATGAGCCACGCCGTCAGAGACTTGTTTTCTTACACGTTTACGTGCACGAACTGGTGCCTTTGCCATTATTCAATCACCCCGATTATTTCTTGATCGGTTTGCGCGGACCCTTACGGGTACGTGCGTTGGTCTTAGTACGCTGACCGCGCACTGGCAGACCACGACGATGACGCAAACCGCGATAGCAACCAAGATCCATCAGGCGCTTGATGCTCATGCTGATTTCACGGCGCAGATCACCTTCAACGACAAATTTGGCAACTTCGTCACGCAGCGTGTCGATTTGTTCTTCAGACAGCTCACTGATCTTAACATCTTCAGCGATACCCGCTGCAGCCAGAATGGCTTTAGAACGGGTCTTGCCGACGCCGTAGATCGAAGTTAATGCGATCACAGCATGTTTCTGATCAGGAATGTTAATGCCTGCTATACGGGCCACTATGCACTCCTACTATTTAATATGTACGCACCATGCTGAAAAGCCCGTTTTCAGGATACTCAAATGGAAACGTACAGACATACAAAAGATTGGCTGGCTAATCTAGCCAGCTCAACCCAACTTTGCAAGAAAAATATGCGAAATAATCAGCCTTGGCGCTGTTTATGCTTCGGCTCGGCACTGCAAATCACACGGATGACACCATCACGCTTAACGATTTTGCAGTTACGGCATAATTTCTTGACGGAAGCACGAACTTTCATTTTTACTCTCCGTAACTTCTCAGGCGACCAATTAGCGGCCGTAGCCTTTCAGGTTCGCCTTCTTCAATGCAGACTCATACTGACTGGACATCATCAGAGTTTGCACTTGAGCCATAAAGTCCATAATCACGACAACAACGATAAGCAGTGAGGTCCCACCGAAGTAGAACGGTACTTTCATTGCATCACGCATGAACTCCGGGATCAGGCAGATAAAAGTAATATAGAGCGCACCAACCAAAGTCAGGCGGGTCATTACTTTATCGATATACTTCGCCGTTTGCTCTCCCGGACGAATTCCTGGTACAAATGCACCGGACTTCTTCAGGTTATCTGCTGTTTCACGCGGGTTGAAGACCAACGCCGTGTAGAAGAAACAGAAGAAGATGATCGCAGACGCATAGAGTAACACATAAAGTGGTTGCCCAGGCTGCAAATACAGCGAAATTGTTGTCAGCCAGTTCCAACCAGTACCGCCCCCGAACCATGACGCGATGGTCGCCGGGAACAGAATAATACTGGAAGCGAAGATAGCCGGGATAACCCCCGCCATGTTCACTTTCAGCGGTAAATGTGTGCTCTGTGCAGCATAGACACGACGACCTTGCTGACGTTTAGCGTAGTTCACCACAATGCGGCGTTGACCACGTTCAACGAAGACAACAAAGAACGTCACTGCAAATACTAATACTGCAACCAACAGCAACAGGAGGAAGTGCAGGTCGCCTTGACGCGCTTGCTCGATAGTGTGGGCGATGGCTGGCGGGAGGCCCGCAACAATACCGGCGAAGATAATGATTGAGATACCGTTACCGATACCACGCTCAGTAATCTGTTCGCCGAGCCACATCAGGAACATTGTCCCTGTGACCAGACTTACAACAGCGGTGAAGTAGAATGCAAAGCCCGGGTTTAACACCAGGCCCTGCATACCAGGCATATTCGGCAGACCGGTAGCAATACCGATCGACTGGAATATTGCCAGCACCAGAGTACCGTAACGGGTGTACTGACTAATCTTACGACGTCCAGACTCCCCTTCTTTCTTCAACTCTGCCAGGGCCGGATGAACGACCGTCAGCAGCTGGATAATAATAGATGCCGAAATGTACGGCATAATACCCAATGCGAAGATAGAAGCACGGCTGAGAGCACCACCAGAGAACATGTTGAACATTTCAATGATGGTGCCTCGCTGTTGCTCAAGCAGTTTGGCAAGTACAGCGGCATCGATACCAGGGATCGGAATAAAAGAGCCAATACGGAACACAATCAGCGCGCCGATAACAAACAGCAGTCTGCGTTTCAGCTCGCCAAATCCACCTTTGGCACTTTGAAAATCTAATCCCGGTTGCTTAGCCATCTGCTACTTATTCCTCAATTTTACCGCCAGCAGCTTCGATAGCAGCACGAGCACCTTTAGTAACACGCAGGCCACGAACAGTTACCGGAGTAGAAACTTCACCAGCCAGGATCACTTTCGCGAACTCGATCTGGATACCGATAATGTTTGCTGCTTTCAGCGTGTTCAGGTCTACAACGCCGCCTTCAACTTTCGCCAGGTCAGACAGACGGATTTCCGCTGTGATCGCTGCTTTGCGAGAGGTGAAGCCGAACTTCGGCAGACGACGGTACAGTGGCATCTGGCCACCCTCGAAACCGCGACGTACGCCACCGCCAGAACGAGAGTTCTGACCTTTGTGACCACGACCACCGGTTTTGCCGAGGCCAGAACCGATACCACGACCCAGGCGTTTACCCGCCTTTTTAGAGCCTTCGGCCGGAGACAGAGTATTTAAACGCATCTCTTACTCCTCAACTTTAACCATGAAGTAAACCGCGTTGACCATACCACGAACAGCAGGAGTATCCTCGCGCTCAACGGTATGACCAATACGACGCAGACCCAGGCCAAGCAGCGTTGCCTTGTGTTTCGGCAGACGACCGATTGCACTGCGGGTTTGAGTGATTTTAATAGTCTTTGCCATGGTCAATTACCCCAGAATTTCTTCAACGGATTTACCACGCTTGGCAGCGACCATTTCTGGAGAATTCATATTTTCCAGGCCATCAATAGTTGCACGAACCACGTTGATCGGGTTGGTGGAACCATATGCTTTAGCCAGAACGTTATGAACCCCAGCAACTTCCAGAACGGCGCGCATTGCACCACCGGCGATGATACCGGTACCTTCTGAAGCTGGCTGCATGAATACACGAGAACCCGTGTGAACACCTTTAACTGGGTGCTGCAGGGTGCCGTTGTTCAGCGCGACGTTAATCATGTTGCGACGGGCTTTTTCCATCGCTTTCTGGATCGCTGCTGGAACTTCACGCGCTTTACCGTAACCAAAACCAACGCGACCGTTACCATCGCCTACTACAGTCAGAGCTGTGAAGGAGAAAATACGACCACCTTTAACGGTTTTAGATACGCGGTTTACCGCGATCAGCTTTTCCTGCAGTTCGCCAGCCTGTTTTTCGATGTGAGCCATCTTACACCTCTACCTTAGAACTGAAGGCCAGCTTCACGGGCAGCATCTGCCAGTGCCTGGACACGACCATGATATTGGAACCCGGAACGGTCAAAGGAAACATTGCTGATGCCTTTTTCCAGAGCGCGTTCAGCAACAGCTTTACCTACAGCTGCAGCGGCGTCTTTGTTACCGGTGTACTTCAATTGTTCTGAGATAGCTTTTTCTACAGTAGAAGCAGCTACCAGAACTTCAGAACCGTTCGGTGCAATTACCTGTGCGTAAATATGACGCGGGGTACGATGTACCACCAGGCGAGTTGCACCCAGCTCTTTGAGCTTGCGGCGTGCGCGGGTCGCACGACGGATACGAGCAGATTTCTTATCCATAGTGTTACCTTACTTCTTCTTAGCCTCTTTGGTACGCACGACTTCGTCGGCGTAACGAACACCCTTGCCTTTGTAAGGCTCAGGACGACGGTAGGCGCGCAGATCTGCTGCAACCTGACCGATCAGCTGTTTATCAGCGCCTTTCAGCACGATTTCAGTTTGAGTCGGGCATTCTGCAGTGATACCGGCCGGCAGCGGATGCTCAACAGGGTGTGAGAAGCCCAGAGACAGGCCTACTGCATTCCCTTTGATAGCTGCACGATAACCTACACCAACCAGCTGAAGCTTTTTAGTGAAGCCTTCGGTAACACCAACAACCATTGAGTTCAGCAGGGCACGCGCGGTACCAGCCTGAGCCCATCCATCCACGAAACCATCACGTGGACCGAAGGTCAGAGCGTTATCTGCATGTTTAACTTCAACAGCTTTGTTGAGGGTACGAGTCAGCTCGCCGTTTTTACCTTTGATCGTAATAACCTGACCGTCGATTTTTACATCAACGCCGGCAGGAATAACGACCGGTGCTTTAGCAACACGAGACATTCTTTCCTCCGATTAGGCTACGTAGCAGATAATTTCGCCACCAAGACCAGCCTGGCGCGCTGCACGATCAGTCATAACACCTTTAGAGGTAGAAACAACTGCGATACCAAGACCAGCCATAACTTTTGGCAGCTCATCTTTTTTCTTATAGATGCGCAGGCCTGGGCGGCTGACACGCTGAATGCTTTCTACAACAGCTTTACCCTGGAAATACTTGAGAGTAAGTTCCAGTTCCGGCTTGGTGTCGCCTTCAACTTTAAAATCTTCGATAAAACCTTCTTCCTTCAGCACGTTGGCAATTGCCACTTTCAGCTTGGCGGAAGGCATGGTGACCGCAACTTTGTTCGCGGCCTGACCGTTACGGATACGGGTCAGCATATCCGCGATCGGATCTTGCATGCTCATCTGTCTTTACTCCCGTGATTCAATTGGTAATTACCAGCTAGCCTTTTTCAAGCCTGGCACTTCACCGCGCATAGCGGCTTCACGCAGTTTGATACGGCTCAACCCAAACTTGCCCACATAACCATGTGGACGACCTGTTTGACGACAGCGGTTACGCTGACGAGACGGGCTGGAATCACGCGGCAGAGACTGCAGCTTGAGAACCGCATTCCAACGATCTTCGTCGGAAGCGTTCACATCAGAAATGATCGCTTTCAGTTCAGCGCGTTTAGCGAAGAATTTATCAGCTAAAGCTACGCGCTTTACTTCGCGTGCTTTCATTGATTGCTTAGCCATTCAGTAACCCTACCTTACTTGCGGAACGGGAAGTCAAAGGCAGCCAGCAGAGCACGGCCTTCTTCGTCAGATTTCGCAGTAGTGGTAATGGTAATATCCAAACCACGCACGCGGTCGACTTTATCGTAGTCGATTTCTGGGAAGATGATCTGCTCACGGACACCCATGCTGTAGTTACCACGACCGTCGAAAGACTTAGCGGACAAGCCACGGAAGTCACGGATACGTGGAACAGCAATAGTGATCAGGCGCTCAAAGAACTCCCACATGCGTTCGCCACGCAGAGTTACTTTACAGCCGATCGGATAGCCCTGACGGATTTTGAAGCCTGCAACAGATTTGCGTGCTTTGGTGATCAGCGGTTTTTGACCGGAGATTGCTGTCAGGTCAGCTGCTGCGTTATCCAGCAGTTTCTTGTCAGCGATCGCTTCACCAACACCCATGTTCAGGGTGATCTTCTCGACCCGAGGGACTTGCATGACAGAATTGTAGTTAAACTCGGTCATGAGTTTCTTAACTACTTCGTCTTTGTAGTAATCATGCAGTTTCGCCATCGTACTACTCCAAATTACTTGATAGTTTCGCTGTTAGACTTGAAGAAACGGACTTTTTTGCCGTCTTCGAATCTAAAGCCTACACGGTCAGCCTTGCCGGTAGCCGCATTGAAGATTGCAACGTTAGAAACCTGAATAGCAGCTTCTTTTTCAACGATGCCACCTGGTTGGTTCAGGGCCGGAACCGGCTTCTGATGTTTCTTAACCAGGTTGATACCTTCAACGACAAGTTTGCCGGAAGACAGAACATTTTTTACTTTACCGCGTTTACCTTTATCTTTACCGGTTAACACGATAACTTCGTCATCACGACGGATTTTCGCTGCCATGATTCGCTCCTTAGAGTACTTCTGGTGCCAGAGAGATAATTTTCATGAACTTCTCAGTACGAAGTTCACGAGTTACCGGCCCAAAGATACGCGTGCCGATAGGCTGCTCGCTGTTATTGTTTAAAATAACGCATGCATTACCATCGAAGCGAATGACAGAACCGTCAGGGCGACGAACACCCTTCTTGGTGCGCACCACTACCGCCTTCAGCACATCACCTTTTTTGACCTTACCACGTGGAATTGCTTCCTTGATGGTGATCTTGATGATGTCGCCTACGCCTGCGTAGCGACGGTGCGAGCCACCCAGAACCTTGATACACATTACGCGACGTGCACCGGAGTTGTCGGCGACGTTCAGCATAGTCTGTTCTTGGATCATTTTAGTGCTCCGCTAATGTCAACTACTACCTGAGACTCTAAAATCAGAGCCGTTAAAAAGCCCCATATCGAGGGCGCGGCATTATAACACCGCTTCTGCAATATGGGTAGAAAAAATAAACGGCTCATCGCTGAGCCGTTTATTCGTATTGAGAAGGCGTACTGTATTACAGAACCGCTTTCTCTACAACGCGAACCAGCGTCCAGGACTTAGTCTTGGACAGTGGACGGCATTCACGGATTTCAACCTTGTCGCCGATACCACATTCGTTGTTCTCGTCATGTACGTGCAGTTTGGTCGTACGCTTGATGAATTTACCGTAGATCGGGTGTTTCACAATACGTTCGATAGCTACAACAATGGATTTCTCCATTTTGTCGCTAACAACACGACCTTGCAGAGTACGGATTTTATCGGTCATTACGCACCCGCCTTCTGAGTCAGTAAAGTCTTAACGCGTGCAACATTGCGACGCACTTGCTTCAGCAGGTGAGTCTGTTGCAGCTGGCCACTTGCAGCCTGCATACGCAGGTTGAACTGCTCACGCAGCAGGTTCAGCAGCTCAGCGTTCAGCTCTTCAACGCTTTTTTCACGCAGCTCTTTTGCTTTCATTACATCACCGTCTTAGTTACAAAGGTGGTTTTGATAGGCAGTTTCGCTGCTGCCAGGCCGAAGGCTTCACGGGCCAGCTCTTCCGGAACACCGTCCATTTCATAAAGGACTTTGCCCGGTTGGATCAAGGCAACCCAGTACTCCACGTTACCTTTACCTTTACCCATACGAACTTCCAGCGGCTTCTCGGTGATCGGTTTGTCCGGGAATACACGGATCCAGATCTTACCTTGACGCTTAACTGCACGGGTCATTGCACGACGTGCTGCTTCGATCTGACGTGCAGTCAGACGACCACGGCCAACAGCTTTCAGACCGAAAGTGCCGAAGCTAACATCCGTACCCTGCGCCAGACCACGGTTGCGGCCTTTGTGCACTTTACGGAATTTTGTACGCTTTGGTTGTAACATCAGCGACGCTCCTTATTTACGGCCTTTACGCTGCTGCTTTTTAGGTTGAGCAGCCGGTTTTTCCGGTTGTTCAACAGCAGCCATACCACCCAGGATCTCACCTTTGAAGATCCATACCTTAACGCCGATTACACCGTAAGTGGTGTGCGCTTCAGAGGTGTTGTAGTCGATGTCAGCACGCAGAGTGTGCAGCGGTACGCGACCTTCACGGTACCATTCGGTACGTGCGATTTCCGCGCCGCCCAGACGGCCGCTAACTTCAACTTTGATACCTTTAGCGCCCAGACGCATTGCGTTCTGTACAGCACGCTTCATAGCACGACGGAACATAACACGACGTTCCAGCTGAGAAGTGATGCTGTCAGCAACCAATTTAGCGTCCAGTTCAGGCTTACGAACTTCAGCGATATTGATCTGTGCAGGAACGCCAGCGATATCCGCTACGACCTTGCGCAGTTTTTCTACGTCTTCGCCTTTCTTACCGATAACGATGCCAGGACGAGCAGTGTGAATAGTCACACGGATGCTCTTCGCTGGACGCTCGATAACGATACGAGATACAGACGCTTTAGCCAGTTCCTTAGTCAGGTACTGACGTACTTTAAAATCGCTGTCCAGGTTGTCAGCGAATTCTTTGGTGTTCGCAAACCAGGTAGAGTTCCATGGTTTTACAATACCCAGGCGAATACCATTAGGATGTACTTTCTGACCCATTGCTAGTCTCCAGAGTCTCAGCGATCGGACACAACCACAGTAATGTGGCTGGTGCGCTTCAGGATGCGATCTGCACGACCTTTCGCACGCGGCATAATGCGCTTCATGCTTGGGCCTTCATCTACGAAAATTTTCGCGACTTTCAGATCGTCGATGTCAGCGCCATCGTTGTGTTCAGCGTTAGCAATGGCAGATTCCAGTACTTTCTTGACCAATACCGCAGCTTTCTTGTTGGTATAGGTCAGGATGTCCAGGGCCTGCGACACTTTCTTACCGCGAATCAGGTCAGCAACAAGGCGAACCTTCTGTGCAGAAGAACGAGCATGGCGATGTTGAGCTAAAGTTTCCATCTCTTCCTCCTACCTTATTTCTTCTTCGCTTTTTTATCAGCAGCGTGGCCGCGATAAGTACGAGTCGGTGCGAATTCACCCAGTTTGTGACCAACCATTTCGTCGGTAACAAAGACTGGAACGTGCTGACGACCATTATGGACAGCGATGGTCAAACCGATCATGTTAGGAAAGATCGTTGAACGACGGGACCAAGTGCGCAGGGGCTTCTTGTCTCCGCTTTCCACCGCTTTCTCTACCTTCTTCAGCAAGTGCAGGTCAATAAAAGGACCTTTCTTGAGAGAACGTGGCATGGCTTATCCTCTAAAATTATTTGCTACGGCGACGTACGATAAATTTATCAGTACGCTTGTTGCTGCGGGTCTTCTTACCTTTGGTCTGAACGCCCCACGGAGATACCGGGTGCTTACCAAAGTTACGACCTTCACCACCACCATGTGGGTGGTCGACTGGGTTCATCGCAGTACCGCGAACGGTAGGACGAACACCACGCCAGCGTGCAGCACCTGCTTTACCCAGAACGCGCAGCATATGCTCAGCATTGCCAACTTCGCCCAGAGTAGCGCGGCAGTCTGCTTCGACTTTACGCATTTCACCAGAACGCAGACGCAGGGTGACATAAGCACCATCACGCGCAACGATCTGAACGTAAGTACCCGCGGAACGCGCCAGCTGACCGCCTTTACCTGGTTTCATTTCTACATTATGAACGGTAGAACCAACCGGGATATTGCGCATCGGCAGGGTGTTGCCTGCTTTGATTGCAGCATCAACGCCAGACTGAATCTGGTCGCCAGCTTTCAGGCCTTTAGGGGCCAGGATGTAACGGCGTTCGCCATCTTTGTACAGAACCAGCGCGATGTTCGCGGAACGGTTCGGATCGTACTCAAGACGTTCAACAACTGCTGGGATACCGTCTTTGTTGCGTTTGAAGTCAACAATACGATAAGCCTGCTTGTGGCCACCACCGATGTGACGAGTGGTGATACGGCCATTGTTGTTACGACCACCGGATTTGCTGTTTTTTTCCAGCAACGGAGCAAAAGGTTTGCCCTTGTGCAGCTCAGGGTTAACCACTTTAACTACGTGGCGACGACCCGGAGATGTCGGTTTACATTTAACAACTGCCATTGTATTACTCCTCCGACTTACTCAGCGCCGCCAACGAAGTCCAGATTCTGGCCTTCTTTCAGGGTGACGTAAGCTTTTTTCCAGTCGCTACGACGACCGATACGCTGTCCGTGACGTTTAACTTTCCCTTTAACTACCAGGGTGTTAACGACTTCGACTTCGACTTCAAACAGTTTCTGCACAGCAGCTTTGATCTCTGCTTTGGTCGCGTCTTTAGCAACTTTGAGAACGATGGTGTTTGTTTTTTCCATCGCAGTAGACGCTTTTTCAGAAACGTGCGGTGCACGAAGCACCTTCAGCAGACGTTCTTCACGAATCATGCCAGCATCTCCTCAACTTGCTTAACAGCATCAGCAGTCATTACGACTTTGTCGAAGGCGATCAGGCTAACCGGGTCGATACCAGTCGCATCGCGTACGTCAACCTTGTGCAGGTTACGTGCGGCCAGGAACAGGTTCTCGTCCAGCTCACCGGTGATGATCAGCACATCTTCCAGAGCCATGTCTTTCAGTTTCTGTGCCAGCAGCTTAGTTTTAGGCGCTTCAACAGAGAACTTCTCGACAACGATCAGACGATCCTGACGTACCAGTTCGGACAGGATGCTTTTCAGCGCGCCGCGGTACATCTTTTTGTTAACTTTTTGACTGTGGTCCTGTGGACGCGCAGCGAAGGTCACGCCACCTGAACGCCAAATCGGGCTCTTGATAGAACCTGAACGCGCACGGCCGGTACCTTTCTGGCGCCATGGCTTTTTGCCAGAACCAGTTACTTCAGCACGAGTCTTCTGAGCACGAGTACCCTGACGAGCACCAGCTGCATAAGCAACAACAACCTGGTGAACCAGCGCTTCGTTGAAATCACGACCGAAGGTAGTTTCGGAAACAGTCAGCGCGCTCTGCGCGTCTTTCAATACTAATTCCATTGCTATCCCCTTACGCCTTCACAGCTGGTTTAACGATCAGGTCGCTACCGGTTGCACCCGGGACCGCACCTTTAACCAGCAGCAGGTTGCGCTCAGCGTCAACACGTACTACGTCCAGGCTCTGAACGGTTACACGTTCGTTGCCCAGCTGACCTGCCATTTTCTTGCCTTTGAACACTTTGCCCGGAGTCTGGTTCTGACCGATAGAACCCGGAACGCGGTGAGACAAGGAGTTACCGTGGGTAGCGTCCTGGGTACGGAAGTTCCAGCGCTTAACGGTACCAGCAAAACCTTTACCTTTAGAGGTACCGGTTACGTCAACTTTTTTAACGTCAGCAAACAGCTCAACGCTAATGTCCTGACCTACGGTGAACTCTTCGCCTTCAGCAAGACGGAATTCCCACAGACCACGGCCAGCTTCTACGCCAGCTTTAGCGAAGTGACCCGCTTCTGGTTTGGTTACACGGTTAGCTTTTTTAGCACCAGTGGTAACCTGAATAGCGCGGTAGCCATCGTTAGCCAGATCTTTAACCTGAGTAACGCGGTTTGCTTCAACTTCGATTACGGTTACTGGGATAGAAACGCCATCTTCAGTGAAGATGCGGGTCATACCCACTTTTTTACCGACTAAACCAATCATTGTTTCAACCTCTCAATCGCTCGATGACCTGATTAACCCAGGCTGATCTGCACGTCTACACCGGCAGCCAGATCCAGACGCATCAGAGCATCAACGGTTTTCTCAGTTGGCTCAACGATGTCAACCAGACGCTTGTGAGTGCGGATTTCGTACTGATCGCGCGCGTCTTTGTTAACGTGCGGAGAGATCAGAACGGTGAAGCGCTCTTTGCGGGTCGGCAGCGGGATCGGACCACGGACTTGCGCACCAGTGCGCTTAGCAGTCTCGACGATTTCCGCGGTTGATTGATCGATCAGACGATGATCAAACGCTTTAAGGCGGATACGGATTCTTTGGTTCTGCATGAGACCAGAGCTCCAATTATTTTATAAACGAAAATGATTACTCCTCAAACCCATTACGATTGATGGGAGAGTGTAACCGTTCTTACGTAGCTCCCCAATTGGGAGCATTGTTGAGTAACAAAATGAGCTACTCTGGTTCTGATTGAACCCGCCGTCAATTACGACAAGCCCGCGCATTATACGTAAATCTGGGCAAGACGCAAGTGCCGTTTAGAAATTAAGCGCCAATGTCGCTGGTGCGTAAGAGCGCGCAACGTTATATGCAATGTATTCTGCGGCGATGCTTTGTTTCGAGCCGCTACGCATCTCCGTTTTTTGTGCATTGCCGGACAGGCCGATTATAACGACTATGCGCTCAAACCCGTTTGAGGCCTTTTACATGCTAACCACCCTCCCCTTTCTGCTGATCTATCTTTCACTGACTGCCTTACTGGTACATGCCGATATTCGCTACGGTCTGCTTCCCGATAAATTTCTCTGCCCGCTGCTATGGGCGGGGCTGCTCTTCCAGCTCTGTATCCAACCTGATTTTCTGCCGAGCGCGGTGGCGGGTGCGATGGCTGGATATATTGGCTTTGCCGTTATTTACTGGGGCTACTGGTTTATCTGCCGGCGTGAAGGTATGGGATATGGCGATGTGAAATACCTGGCGGCGCTTGGTGCATGGCACGGCTGGTGCGTACTGCCTACGCTGGCGTTACTCGCGGCACTGATGGCGCTTCTTTGCATTCTTGTCTTTTCGTTCATTCGCCCTGATAAGAAAGCAATAAAAAACCCGCTGCCTTTTGGGCCATTTCTGGCAGCAGCGGGTTTATGCGTAGGCTGGAAGACGTTGCTTATTCTTCCACTTTAATCTGTGACTGAAGATAGTTTTGCAGGCCAATTTTAGCAATGAGATCCAGCTCTGTTTCCAGCCAGTCAATATGCCCTTCTTCATCGGCCAGGATCTGGATCATCATATCGCGGCTGACGTAGTCATGTACGCTGTCAGCATAGGCAATGGCTTCACGGAGATCTTTAGCGCCTTCAAGTTCCAGCCTGAGGTCGGAACGCAGCATCTCTTCGACATCTTCTCCGATGCCCAGCTTGCCGAGATCCTGCAGGTTTGGAATGCCTTCAAGGAATAAAATACGCTCGATATATTTATCAGCGTGTTTCATCTCATCTATAGATTCATGGTACTCAACGTCGTTTAAACGTTTGAGTCCCCAGTTTTTGAACATTCTCGCGTGAAGAAAATACTGGTTGATTGCGACAAGCTCATTTCCCAATAATTTATTGAGATAACTTATGATTTTAACATCACCTTTCATTATATAGTCCCTCCGCTTCCACTCATTGAAGCGTAGATCGGGCTACAGGGATGTCAAAAAAAAGATGGGCGCTTACGCGATCTCTTTGTATTCCGGGATCTGCATCAGTTCGTCCTGCATGATCTCTCGCGCAGCACGTACACATTTACCGCATTGATTTCCCACCGGAACAAATTTGCGAAGCTGCTGGAATGACTGGGGCTGAAACTGGCGAACGGCCTGACGTATTTTTTTGTCGCTTACACCATTACATAAACAAACGTACATAGAAACTCCCGTTCAAATTATGCGCAAAGTGTAAGTGAGAATGGTTATGATTACAATAGCACAAACGCCAGAATGCGGGGCGGGAGCAGGCAAAAAATGCGAAATTTTGTGACAACGCCTGAGCGGCAGAAAACAAAAAAGGACGCCGAAGCGTCCTTTTTTTATTCGGGGATAATTAATTAGCCCAGAACTTTAGCAACAACGCCCGCGCCAACGGTACGGCCGCCTTCACGGATTGCGAAACGCAGACCGTCGTCCATCGCGATTGGGTGGATCAGAGTCACAACCATCTTGATGTTGTCGCCTGGCATTACCATCTCAACGCCTTCTGGCAGTTCGATGGTACCGGTCACGTCAGTAGTACGGAAGTAGAACTGTGGACGGTAGCCTTTGAAGAACGGAGTATGACGGCCGCCTTCGTCTTTGGACAGGATGTACACTTCAGATTCGAACTTGGTGTGTGGCTTGATTGAGCCTGGCTTAGCCAGAACCTGACCACGTTCGATTTCTTCACGTTTGATACCACGCAGCAGAACACC
>NZ_MDVW01000007.1:0-83125 GCF_001742765.1 Enterobacter sp. ku-bf2 | reverse complement strand
GCATTAATCCGGTGGTTACAAGCAGTCTTCGGTGGAGCGGTAGTTCAGTCGGTTAGAATACCTGCCTGTCACGCAGGGGGTCGCGGGTTCGAGTCCCGTCCGTTCCGCCACTTATTAAGACATTAAGCCTGCCTTACTGGCAGGCTTAATGGCAAAAAACTTTAGGGGCGTAGCTCAGTTGGTAGAGCACCGGTCTCCAAAACCGGGTGTCGCGAGTTCGAGTCTCTCCGCCCCTGCCATATATAATCCTTTGCTTCGGCAAAGGATTTTTTTTGCCTGTAATCCTGTAAAACGCCTCTTCTTACTATTCAGCCAGCATTCCTGCTGGCTGATGTATCAATCCATTACATTGATTTTTAACAGATCTTTTATCTGTGACTGCTTATCACTGTTTTGCAGCCAAATCGCATACAGCGGTCTGGTAAGCGTGGTGGAATCCAGCACCGTATGCAGCCCCGCTTTAGTGTCTGCCCAGCGAACAGGTAACCAGGTACAACCTCTCAGCAAGGGCAGTTGCTGACAGGCGATCTCCGCAGAGCTGGTTGTTAACTGTGGAACATCATCAGGTGCAATCAATCCCGTCTCATGCTGCTGAAAATCTGGCCCCCATTCGAGGCGCAAATAGGTCAGGTCTGCCTTCATCATCGACGGTTCAGAGGCATACAGCGCCAGGCCAAACTGACCGACGATCTGGCTGCTAAATTCGTCCATCTTGGGGGCTTCGGTTGTGATCAGAAGATCAAGCTGACGCTCATGAAGTTGCTTAACCAGCGACTGCCGTTGCGCAATCCTGGCTTCAAATTGCAGGTGGCTATGAGAGTGATAAAGCCGGGTAAGCCACTGACTTAGCATACATTCCCACAGGGAAGCGCTGGCCCCTATCGAGAACTCATTATGCCTCGAAGTATGTGCAACCTCTTTGCGTGCCGCCTGCCAGGTATTCATCAGCGTTTCTGCGTACGGCAGCAGTTTTTCACCGGCGGGCGTGAGGCGAATATTGTTGCGATGGCGGGTAAAAAGATTCACACCCAGTTGATTTTCCAGCTGTCGAATACGAAAACTGACTGCTGACTGCGTCAGGTAAAGGGCTTCCGCTGCTCGCCCAAAGTGGCGTGTTCTGCTCACTTCAAGAAAAGTTTTAAGCAATTCCGTATCCACATCTTTCTCCGCAAAATTATTTGTCGTTATGATTTAAATGTTTTGTTTTACACTCTGTCAAGCGTAACTAATACTCCGCGCCATAAATAGCTCGGCCAAAGAATTAGGAGCGTGTAGGATGGCGGAAAGCTTTACGACGACTAATCGTTTT
Source organism: Enterobacter sp. ku-bf2 (assembly GCF_001742765.1). Classification (NCBI taxonomy): domain Bacteria; kingdom Pseudomonadati; phylum Pseudomonadota; class Gammaproteobacteria; order Enterobacterales; family Enterobacteriaceae; genus Enterobacter; species Enterobacter sp. ku-bf2. Next base: position 81,816 of record NZ_MDVW01000007.1, on the reverse strand, counting down.
TTCGACAATAAACATTATCCGCGCGGGTTCTCTCGTCACGGCGATTTCACCATCAAAGAAGCTCAACTGCTTGAGCGCCATGGTTATGCCTTTAACGAGCTGGATCTGGGTAAGCGTGAACCTGCAACCGAAGACGAAAAACAGTTTGTTTCTGTTTGCCGTGGTGAGCGTGAGCCGCAGTCTGAAGCGGAACGTGTGTGGATCAAGTATATGGCACGCATTAAGCGTCCAAAGCGCTTCCATACGCTGTCTGGCGGTAAGCCGCAGATGGAAGGTGCAGAAGACTACACCGAGTCTGATGACTAAGATGATAAGAAGGGGCTACGGCCCCTTTTTTTATGCCAGCAACTTCTGCAGATGCAGCAGCAAACGATCGATAGCGCGATAGCTCAGCGCCTCCTGCAAGTGTTTCCTCTTAATGTCAGTACATCCCTCCACGTCAGCAATGGTTCTGGCCACTTTTAGCAAACGCTGCCACGCACGTATAGATAGCCCAAAGCGCGTCAACGTCTCCTCCAGCCATACCGCATCCTCACTGTTAAGGGCACAAAACTGCCGGATCCCGGCATTATCCAGCCGCGCGTTTAGCCTGTTCTGGCGAGTGTACTGTCGTGCCTGGGCGGCGATCACCCGCTCGCGTACCTTCGCAGAGCTTTCACCCGTGATGCCCGTCTGCCTGAGCAGGCCCGGAGGAGGAAGCGGGATTTCGAGAGATAAATCGAAACGGTCGAGGAACGGACCGGATAACTTTCCCAGATAGCGCAGCGTCTGCTCCGGCGTACAGCGGTTATGGTTGCCCTGGTAGTGGCCCGTCGGGCTGGGATTCATCGCAGCGACCAGTTGAAACTGCGCGGGATAGCTTATTTTGGCCCGAGTGCGCGAGATATGTATTTCGCCAGATTCAATAGGTTCTCTCAGCGCATCAAGCACGCGGCGCTCAAACTCGGGCAGCTCATCGAGAAACAGAATGCCATTGTGCGCCAGTGAGATCTCACCCGGCCCGGGGATAGACCCGCCGCCGACCATCGCCGTCAGTGAAGCGCTATGATGTGGGGAACGAAAAGGACGACGGCGCCACTGTTTTTGCAACGATGCAGAACTGATGAGGCTATATATGGCGGCGCTTTCCAGCGCTTCATGGTTATTGAGCGGTGGAAGTAACCCGCTCAGCCTGCTCGCCAGCATCGTTTTCCCCGTACCTGGCGGGCCAATCAACAGAAGATTGTGTCCACCTGCGGCCGTAATCTCCAGCGCCCGCTTCCCTTGCTCCTGTCCCATAATCTCGCTGAGATCCTCCGGGACGTCGGCTATAACCTCGTCACACTCCTCCGGTTCGGACAGTTCATGTCGTCCTTCCAGCCAGGCACAAACTTCCTGTAAATGTCCCGCGATGAGGCATCCTTTTTCCGCGATAAGACTCACTTCTGATGCGTTTTCATTGGCCACAATGATTTGCCGGCCTGCTCGTAGGGCCTCCAGCGCTCCCGATATCGCGCCGGGAACGCCTCTCAGCGCGCCTGTGAGCGCGAGTTCACCCACGAACTCATACGAGCCTAGCCTTGTCGTATTAAGCTGCTCAGAAGCCGCGAGAAGGGCAATTGCGATAGGTAAATCGTATCGTCCCCCTTCTTTAGGCAGGTCGGCGGGAGCAAGGTTGATGGTGATCTTCTTCGCAGGGAAGGTATAACCGCTATTTATTATTGCGCTACGGACGCGATCCCTGGCTTCTTTAACCGTCGTTTCAGGTAACCCGACAAGCGTGAGTCCGGGCAGCCCATTACTCAAATGCACCTCTACGGAAACAAGCGGTGCCTTTACCCCGAGGGCCGCACGCGTATAAACAACTGACAGTGACATTTGCACTACCTCCTGGTGTGACTATGTCAGTGCTCGTTATGTTTGTTTATTGCCATTTCGTGAATTTACGCCGCTTGTTCAGGGATTTTAATGGCGCATTGCAACAATTTCATAATCGTGGAAAGCTCCTCGCAGAACGAAAAAAATCCTGTTTTGACGGTTAGCACCACAGTAAAAAAATGAAAAATATTCATTTTCTAATTTCCGTATATAAAACAACGCTTTTAAGAAATATGATTCGCGGGCTAACCAAATCCGTCATAAATAAATCTTGTGTTTAATTTGAAAACTGTGATACCTCTTTAGGTATTCCTTCGAACAAGATGCAAAAAGAACTGAAAATGACAGCCCTTCTACGAGTGATTAGCCTGGTCGTGATTAGCGTGGTGGTGATTATTATCCCACCGTGCGGGGCTGCACTTGGACGAGGAAAGGCTTAGAAATCAAGCCTTAACGAACTAAGACCCCCGCACCGAAAGGTCCGGGGGTTTTTTTATGACTAAAAAACGCAATTGAGGAGCAGAGAATGACGACTAGCACAAAATTCTGTTTCTCCCGATTTATGACGGGGAACTAACTATGAATGGGGCACAGTGGGTAGTACATGCGTTGCGCGCGCAGGGAGTCGAGACAGTATTCGGTTATCCAGGTGGCGCAATTATGCCGATTTACGATGCACTGTATGACGGCGGCGTGGAACATCTCTTGTGCCGACACGAGCAGGGCGCAGTGATGGCGGCCATTGGTTACGCCCGCGCGACCGGTAAAACCGGCGTGTGTATGGCGACGTCAGGCCCTGGTGCAACTAACCTGATCACTGGCCTGGCTGACGCGCTGCTGGATTCTGTTCCCGTTGTCGCCATCACCGGGCAGGTGGCGTCTCCGTTCATCGGTACCGACGCTTTTCAGGAGGTCGATGTACTGGGTTTATCGCTGGCCTGCACCAAACACAGTTTCCTCGTTCAGTCTCTGGAAGAGCTGCCGCGCGTCATGGCTGAAGCATTTGAGGTAGCCAGCTCCGGCCGCCCTGGCCCGGTTCTGGTGGATATCCCGAAAGATATCCAGGTCGCACTCGGCGAACTGGAGCCGCACTTCTCCACCGTTCGAAGCGACGACGCGTTTCCGCATGCGGCAGTTGAAGAGGCGCGTCAGATGCTGGCGCAGGCAAAACAGCCGATGCTGTACGTTGGCGGTGGCGTAGGCATGGCGCAGGCCGTTCCCGCCCTGCGTGAATTTATTGCGGTAACGCAAATGCCTGCCACCTGCACGCTGAAAGGGTTGGGTGCGGTAGATGCAGACTACCCGTACTATCTGGGCATGCTCGGGATGCACGGCACTAAAGCGGCAAACCTGGCGGTGCAGGCGTGCGATCTGCTCATCGCCGTCGGTGCCCGTTTTGACGACCGCGTTACCGGCAAGCTGAATACCTTCGCGCCGAACGCCAAAGTGATCCATATGGACATCGACCCGGCGGAGATGAACAAGCTGCGTCAGGCGCACGTCGCGCTGCAGGGCGATCTCAACGCGCTGTTACCGGCATTGCAGCAGCCGCTGGATATCAACGCATGGCGTCAGCACACCGCCGATATGCGCGCTGAACACGCCTGGCGTTACGATCATCCGGGCGAGGCCATCTACGCGCCGCTGCTGTTGAAGCAGTTGTCCGACCGTAAACCGGCAAACAGCGTGGTGACCACCGATGTCGGCCAGCATCAGATGTGGTCAGCCCAGCATATGACCTACACCCGTCCGGAGAACTTCATCACGTCCAGCGGGTTAGGGACGATGGGCTTCGGTCTGCCAGCCGCCGTTGGCGCACAGGTTGCCCGCCCGAACGATACCGTAATCTGTATCTCCGGTGACGGCTCCTTCATGATGAACGTTCAGGAGCTCGGCACCGTTAAGCGCAAGCAGTTGCCGCTGAAAATCGTCTTGCTCGACAACCAGCGTTTAGGGATGGTTCGCCAGTGGCAACAGCTGTTCTTCCAGGAGCGTTACAGCGAAACGACCCTTACCGATAACCCCGATTTCCTCACGCTGGCCAGCGCTTTTGGCATCCCTGGTCAGCACATCACCCGTAAAGATCAGGTTGAAGCGGCGCTCGACACCATGCTGAACAGCGAGGGGCCTTACCTGCTTCATGTCTCAATCGACGAACTCGAGAACGTCTGGCCGCTGGTACCGCCCGGTGCCAGTAACTCACAAATGATGGAGAAATTATCATGATGCAGCATCAGGTCGCCGTACAGGCTCGCTTCAACCCGGAAACCTTAGAGCGCGTTTTGCGTGTGGTGCGTCATCGTGGTTTTCAGATTTGCTCTATGAATATGGAGACGGCCAATGACGCCCAAAACATCAGTATCGAATTAACCGTTGCCAGCCCGCGGTCGGTCGACTTACTGTTTAGTCAGTTATCAAAGCTGGTAGACGTTGCCCATGTTGCCATCTGCCAGAGCACAACCACATCACAACAAATCCGCGCTTAAGCGTGACAGGACGAAAAAATGACGACAAAAAAAGCTGATTACATTTGGTTCAACGGTGAGATGGTTCGCTGGGAGGACGCGAAGGTCCACGTGATGTCCCACGCGCTGCATTACGGTACCTCCGTGTTTGAAGGCATCCGCTGCTACGATTCTCACAAAGGGCCAGTGGTGTTCCGCCATCGCGAACACATGCAGCGTCTGCATGACTCAGCCAAAATTTATCGTTTCCCGGTATCTCAGAGCGTGGATGAGCTGATGGAAGCCTGCCGCGACGTGATCCGTAAGAACAACCTGACCAGCGCCTATATTCGTCCGCTGGTCTTCGTGGGCGACGTCGGTATGGGCGTGAACCCGCCGGCGGGCTATACCACGGATGTGATCATTGCCGCGTTCCCGTGGGGGGCTTATCTGGGTGCAGAAGCCCTGGAACAGGGGATCGACGCAATGGTCTCTTCCTGGAATCGCGTTGCGCCAAACACCATCCCGACCGCGGCTAAAGCGGGCGGTAACTACCTTTCTTCCCTGCTGGTCGGCAGCGAAGCGCGCCGTCACGGCTACCAGGAAGGTATTGCGCTCGACGTGAATGGCTACATCTCCGAAGGCGCAGGTGAAAACCTGTTTGAAGTCAAAGACGGCATTCTGTTTACGCCGCCATTCACCTCGTCCGCGCTGCCGGGCATCACCCGTGACGCCATCATCAAGCTGGCGAAAGACCTCGGTATCGAAGTGCGCGAGCAGGTGCTGTCCCGCGAATCCCTCTATCTGGCCGATGAAGTGTTTATGTCCGGTACTGCGGCTGAAATCACGCCGGTACGCAGCGTAGACGGTATCCAGGTGGGCGAAGGCCGCTGTGGCCCGGTCACCAAACGCATTCAGCAAGCGTTCTTTGGCCTCTTCACCGGCGAAACAGAAGATAAATACGGCTGGTTGGATCAGGTTAATCACTAAATATAAATTTGGGACGGCACGCACCGTCCCATTACATAGTCAGACGGGAGTAAATAAAGCATGCCTAAGTATCGTTCAGCCACCACCACCCACGGCCGTAACATGGCGGGTGCCCGCGCACTGTGGCGCGCCACCGGAATGACCGACGCCGATTTCGGCAAGCCAATTATCGCCGTGGTGAACTCCTTCACCCAGTTCGTACCGGGCCATGTGCACCTGCGCGATCTGGGTAAGCTGGTTGCCGAGCAAATCGAGGCCTCCGGCGGCGTGGCGAAAGAGTTCAACACCATTGCGGTGGATGACGGTATCGCGATGGGCCACGGGGGCATGCTCTATTCACTGCCGTCGCGCGAGCTGATCGCCGACTCGGTGGAGTACATGGTTAACGCCCACTGCGCCGATGCGATGGTCTGTATCTCCAACTGCGACAAAATCACCCCGGGGATGCTGATGGCCTCCCTGCGCCTGAACATTCCTGTGATCTTCGTCTCCGGTGGCCCAATGGAAGCGGGGAAAACCAAGCTCTCCGACAAAATCATCAAGCTCGACCTGGTCGATGCGATGATTCAGGGTGCGGATCCGAAGGTTTCTGACGAGCAGAGCGATCAGGTGGAACGCTCCGCGTGTCCGACCTGCGGCTCCTGTTCCGGTATGTTCACGGCGAACTCCATGAACTGTCTGACCGAAGCGCTGGGTCTGTCTCAGCCGGGCAACGGCTCGCTGCTGGCGACCCATGCCGACCGTAAGCAGCTGTTCCTCAATGCCGGTAAACGTATCGTTGAACTGACTAAGCGCTACTACGAGCAGGACGACGCCAGCGCGCTGCCGCGCAGCATCGCCAGTAAAGCGGCATTCGAGAACGCCATGACCCTGGATATCGCCATGGGCGGTTCCACCAACACCGTTCTGCACCTGCTGGCCGCCGCGCAGGAAGCCGAAATCGACTTCACCATGAGCGACATCGACAAGCTTTCCCGTAAAGTGCCGCAGCTGTGTAAGGTCGCGCCAAGTACGCAGAAGTACCACATGGAAGACGTGCACCGTGCCGGTGGCGTCATCGGTATCCTCGGCGAGCTGGATCGCGCCGGGCTGCTGAACCGTGACGTGAAAAACGTGCTCGGCCTGACGCTGCCGGAATCGCTGGACCAGTACGACGTGATGCTGACCAAAGACGACGCGGTGAAAAAAATGTTCCGCGCCGGTCCTGCCGGTATTCGTACCACGCAGGCATTCTCGCAGGATTGCCGCTGGGACACCCTGGACGATGACCGCGCCGAAGGCTGCATCCGCTCGCTGGAACATGCCTACAGCAAAGACGGTGGCCTGGCCGTGCTGTACGGTAACTTTGCGGAAAATGGCTGCATCGTGAAGACCGCTGGCGTGGACGACAGCATCCTGAAATTCACCGGTCCGGCGAAAGTGTACGAAAGCCAGGATGAAGCGGTAGACGCCATCCTGGGCGGTAAAGTGGTGGAAGGCGACGTGGTGGTCATCCGTTATGAAGGGCCAAAAGGCGGCCCGGGTATGCAGGAGATGCTCTACCCAACCACTTTCCTGAAATCGATGGGCCTCGGTAAAGCCTGCGCGCTGATCACCGACGGGCGTTTCTCCGGCGGGACCTCTGGTCTCTCCATCGGTCACGTTTCGCCGGAAGCGGCAAGCGGCGGCAACATCGCCATCATCGAAGATGGTGACCTGATCGAAATCGACATTCCGAATCGCGGCATTCAGCTCAAGCTGAGCGATCAGGAGATCGCGGCCCGTCGTGAAGCGCAGGAAGCGCGCGGCGACAAAGCCTGGACGCCGAAAGACCGTCAGCGTGAAGTCTCCTTCGCCCTGCGCGCCTACGCGAGCCTTGCCACCAGTGCAGATAAAGGCGCGGTGCGCGATAAATCGAAACTTGGGGGCTAACGATGGCCGAGTCGCAACCCTTATCCGCCGCCCCTGAGGGGGCGGAGTACCTGAGAGCGGTGCTGCGCGCGCCGGTCTATGAAGCCGTGCAGGTCACCCCCCTGCAGAAAATGGAAAAACTCTCTTCGCGCCTCGACAACGTTATCCTGGTGAAGCGCGAAGACCGCCAGCCGGTGCACAGCTTTAAGCTACGCGGCGCCTACGCGATGATGGCCGGGCTGACCGACGAGCAAAAAGCGCGCGGCGTGATTACCGCTTCGGCAGGTAACCATGCGCAAGGCGTGGCGTTCTCGTCTGCTCGCCTGGGTCTGAAAGCGCTGATTGTGATGCCGGTTGCTACCGCAGACATCAAGGTCGACGCGGTGCGCGGTTTCGGCGGCGAAGTCTTACTCCACGGGGCCAACTTTGACGAAGCCAAAGCCAAAGCGATTGAGCTGGCGCAGCAGCAGGGGTTCACCTGGGTGCCGCCGTTCGACCACCCGATGGTGATTGCCGGGCAGGGGACGCTGGCGCTTGAACTGCTGCAGCAGGATGCCCATCTCGACCGCGTTTTTGTCCCGGTGGGCGGTGGCGGTTTAGCCGCAGGCGTGGCGGTGCTGATCAAACAGCTGATGCCGCAGATCAAAGTCATTGCCGTGGAAGCGGAAGACTCCGCCTGCCTGAAAGCGGCGCTGGAGGCCGGGCATCCGGTTGACCTGCCGCGCGTCGGGCTGTTTGCCGAGGGCGTGGCGGTGAAGCGTATTGGCGACGAAACGTTCCGCCTGTGCCGGGAATATCTCGACGATATCGTCACGGTGGATAGCGATGCTATCTGCGCGGCGATGAAAGATCTGTTCGAAGACGTGCGTGCGGTGGCGGAACCGTCCGGCGCGCTGGCGCTGGCGGGGATGAAAAAATACATCGCGCAGCACAACATTCGTGGCGAGCGTCTGGCGCACGTGCTTTCCGGCGCCAACGTTAACTTCCACGGCCTGCGCTATGTTTCCGAGCGCTGCGAGCTGGGCGAACAGCGTGAAGCGCTGCTGGCGGTGACCATTCCGGAAGAGAAGGGCAGCTTCCTGAAGTTCTGTCAGCTGCTGGGCGGTCGTTCGGTGACGGAATTTAACTACCGTTTTGCCGATGCCAAAGATGCCTGCATTTTTGTCGGCGTGCGTCTGAGCCGTGGCGTGGAGGAGCGCAAAGAGATCCTCAACCTGCTGCATGAGGGCGGCTATAGCGTGGTCGATCTCTCCGACGATGAGATGGCGAAGCTGCACGTGCGTTACATGGTCGGTGGCCGTCCTTCGAAGCCGCTCAAAGAACGCCTGTTCAGCTTTGAATTCCCGGAATCGCCGGGCGCGCTGCTCAAGTTCCTGCACACGCTGGGCACGCACTGGAACATCTCTCTGTTCCACTACCGCAGCCACGGCACCGACTACGGGCGCGTGCTGGCGGCGTTTGAACTGGGCGAGCACGAGCCGGATTTCGAAACGCGGCTGAACGAGCTGGGCTATGAGTGTCACGACGAAACCCATAACCCGGCGTTCCGCTTCTTCCTGGCAGGCTAGTGGTAGAGCTGCGCGTAGGCCGGGTAAGCGTAGCGCCACCCGGGTTCAGTGGTTCGGCAATATCGTCCAGAACGCATCAATAAGCGGCTCATGCAGCCGCTTTTTTTGTGCGCATACGCCAAGCTCAAACGGCGTCTTCTCGTCGCTGCGTTCCAGAATCATCACGCGATTGCGCACCGGTTCCGGGCTGTTTTCCAGCACCACTTCCGGCAGCAGCGCCACGCCGCAGCCGAGCGCCACCATCGACACCATCGCCTCATGACCGCTGACGGTGGCGTAAATCGACGGGTTGCTGATTTTCTGGCGGCGGAACCACAGCTCAATGCGACGTCGCACCGGCCCCTGATCGGCCATGATAAACGGCACCGTCGACCAGTCCGGTTTTTCCACCGACACCTGGTTACGCACCGGGCAGGGCAGCGCCGGGGCAATCAGCACCACCGCCAGATTCTCCAGCATCGAGAACGCTACCGCGCCCGGCAGGGTTTCCGGCTTCCCGGCAATGGCGAGATCCGCTTCGCCCGTCACCACTTTTTCCATTGCGTCGGCGGCGTCACCGGTAGTGAGCTTAATTTCAACGGACGGATGCGCCGCGCGGAAGCGGTCAAGGATGGGCGGCAGATGGCTGTAGGCGGCGGTCACGGAGCAAAAAATATGCAGTTCACCAGAGAGTGACGGCCCCTGTTGATCGATAGAGTGCCGCAGCTGCTGGTACTGCAACAGCGTCTGCTGGGCAAAAATGCGCAGCTCTTCGCCCGCTTCCGTGAGGGTGACGGTGCGGTTATCGCGCACGAACAGCGGCTGGCCAAGATCTTCCTCAAGGCGTTGGATCTGGCGTGAAAGCGTGGAGGGGCTGACGTGCATCGCCCGCGCGCTGCGGCCAAAATGACGGCTTTCCGCCAGGTGAAGAAACATTTTCAGATCGCGTAAATCCACCGATTCCACTCCCTCTTTTTACATTGCAAAAATTGCAATGTGATGTTGTGAATATATCAATTTCCGCAATAAATTTCCTGTTGTAATGTGGGTACATTCTCGCTGAAACGCGAACCGAACAATAAGACACACAACATCACGAGGTATCACCCATGGCTAACTACTTTAATACACTGAACTTGCGCCAGCAGCTGGCGCAGCTGGGCAAATGCCGCTTCATGGCGCGCGACGAATTTGCCGATGGCGCAAGCTACCTTCAGGGTAAAAAAGTGGTCATCGTCGGCTGTGGCGCACAGGGTCTGAACCAGGGCCTGAACATGCGTGACTCCGGTCTGGATATCTCCTACGCCCTGCGCAAAGAAGCGATTGCCGAGAAGCGCGCTTCATGGCGTAAAGCGACCGAAAACGGCTTCAAAGTGGGTACCTACGAAGAGCTGATCCCGCAGGCGGATCTGGTGGTTAACCTGACGCCGGACAAGCAGCACTCTGACGTAGTGCGTTCCGTACAGCCGCTGATGAAAGACGGTGCCGCGCTGGGTTACTCCCACGGCTTTAACATCGTTGAAGTGGGCGAGCAGATCCGTAAAGACATCACCGTGGTGATGGTGGCACCGAAGTGCCCGGGTACCGAAGTACGTGAAGAGTACAAGCGTGGTTTCGGCGTGCCGACCCTGATCGCGGTACACCCGGAAAACGATCCGAAAGGCGAAGGTATGGCGATTGCCAAAGCATGGGCAGCGGCGACCGGCGGCCACCGTGCGGGCGTGCTGGAATCTTCCTTCGTTGCCGAAGTGAAATCTGACCTGATGGGCGAGCAGACCATTCTGTGCGGCATGCTGCAGGCCGGTTCTCTGCTGTGCTTCGATAAGCTGGTGGAAGAGGGTACCGACCCGGCATACGCGGAAAAACTGATTCAGTTCGGCTGGGAAACCATCACCGAAGCGCTGAAGCAGGGCGGTATTACGCTGATGATGGACCGTCTGTCCAACCCGGCAAAACTGCGTGCTTACGCGCTGTCTGAACAGCTGAAAACCATCATGGCGCCGCTGTTCCAGAAACATATGGACGACATCATCTCCGGCGAGTTCTCATCCGGCATGATGGCTGACTGGGCGAACGACGATAAGAAACTGCTGACCTGGCGTGAAGAGACCGGTAAAACTGCGTTCGAAACCGCGCCACAGTATGAAGGTAAAATCGGCGAGCAGGAGTACTTCGATAAAGGCGTATTGATGATCGCGATGGTGAAAGCAGGCGTTGAGCTGGCGTTCGAAACCATGGTGGATTCCGGCATCATCGAAGAGTCTGCGTACTACGAATCACTGCACGAGCTGCCGCTGATTGCGAACACCATCGCTCGTAAGCGTCTGTACGAAATGAACGTGGTGATCTCTGATACCGCAGAATACGGTAACTACCTGTTCTCTTACGCCTGCGTACCGCTGCTGAAAGAGTTTATGACCACTCTGCAGACGGGCGATCTGGGTAAAGCGATTGCAGAAGGTGCCGTGGACAACGCGCAGCTGCGCGATGTGAACGAAGCGATTCGCAGCCACCAGATCGAGAAAGTGGGCCACAAACTGCGTGGCTACATGACGGATATGAAGCGTATCGCGGTAGCGGGTTAACAACTTTGTCGGGTGGCGCTTCGCTTACCCGACCTACAAAACCGTAAGATGTAGGCCGGGTAAGGCGTAGCCGCGCCACCCGGCTTTTTTATTTGCGATACAGCACTTTAATCACGTGGTAGCCGAACTGCGTGTGCAGCGGGCCGGTTGGCTCCAGCACCGGGCAGGAGAAGACCACTTTATCGAACGCCGGTACCATCTGACCCTGGCGGAATTCACCCAGATCGCCGCCGCGTTTGCCTGACGGACAGATAGAGTGCTTCTTCGCCAGTTTGCCGAAGTCGGCGCCGTTTTTGATCTGCTCCAGAAGATCCAGAGCCAGTTTCTCTTCTTTAACAAGAATATGCAGTGCTGCTGCTGTTTTTGCCATGATCGTGCCTTGAGTGGTATGGATTAGGCTCGCTATACTACCACGCTGTTATTCTCCCCTCCTGACTTTCATTGAGTGATCATTTATGCGTTTAAACCCCGGACAACAACAAGCCGTCGAATTTGTCACCGGACCGTGTCTGGTGCTGGCGGGGGCTGGATCCGGTAAAACCCGCGTGATCACCAACAAAATTGCGCACCTGATCCGCGGCTGTGGCTATCAGGCCCGGCACATTGCGGCGGTGACGTTTACCAATAAAGCGGCGCGTGAGATGAAAGAGCGTGTCGGCCAGACGCTGGGGCGCAAAGAGGCCCGGGGCCTGATGATCTCCACCTTCCACACGCTGGGGCTGGATATCATCAAGCGCGAGTATGCGGCGCTGGGCATGAAGTCCAACTTCTCCCTCTTTGATGACACCGACCAGGTGGCGCTGCTCAAAGAGCTCACCGAGGGGCTGATCGAAGATGACAAGGTGCTGTTGCAGCAGCTGATCTCGACGATCTCAAACTGGAAAAACGATCTGATGACCCCGGCCCAGGCCGCGGCGATCGCCAAAGGCGAACGGGATCGGATTTTCGCCCACTGCTATGGTCTGTACGATGCGCACATGAAAGCGTGCAACGTGCTGGACTTCGACGACCTGATCCTGCTGCCGACGCTGCTGCTGCAACGTAATGAAGAGGTTCGCGAGCGCTGGCAGAACAAAATCCGTTACCTGCTGGTGGATGAGTATCAGGACACCAACACCAGCCAGTACGAGCTGGTGAAGCTGCTGGTGGGGCAGCGTGCGCGTTTCACCGTGGTCGGCGATGATGACCAGTCAATTTACTCCTGGCGCGGCGCGCGTCCGCAAAACCTGGTGCTGCTGAGCAAAGATTTTCCGGCGCTGCAGGTGATTAAGCTGGAGCAGAACTACCGCTCCTCCGGGCGTATCCTGAAGGCCGCAAACATCCTGATTGCCAATAACCCGCACGTGTTTGAGAAGCGTCTCTTCTCCGAGCTGGGCTACGGGACGGAGCTGAAAGTGCTCAGCGCCAACAACGAAGAGCATGAAGCGGAGCGCGTCACCGGTGAACTGATCGCCCATCACTTCGTCAATAAAACCGAATATAAGGATTACGCGATCCTCTATCGCGGGAATCACCAGTCGCGCGTCTTTGAAAAGATGCTGATGCAGAACCGCATTCCGTACAAAATCTCGGGCGGGACCTCGTTCTTCTCACGGCCAGAGATCAAAGACCTGCTGGCCTATCTGCGCGTGCTCACTAACCCGGATGACGACAGCGCGTTTCTGCGTATTGTGAATACGCCAAAACGCGAGATTGGCCCGGCGACGCTGCAAAAACTCGGCGAGTGGGCGATGACGCGTAACAAAAGCCTGTTTACCGCCAGCTTCGACATGGGGCTAAGCCAGACATTAACCGGTCGCGGCTATGATTCGTTAACGCGATTCACCCACTGGCTCGGCGAAGTGCAGCGTCTCGCGGAGCGCGAGCCAGTGGCGGCGGTGCGCGATCTCATTCACGGCATCGACTATGAGTCCTGGCTGTACGAAACCTCGGCCAGCCCGAAAGCCGCTGAGATGCGCATGAAGAACGTTAACCAGCTCTTCAGCTGGATGACCGAAATGCTGGAGGGCTCTGAAATCGACGAGCCGATGACCCTGACGCAGGTCGTCACCCGCTTTACCCTGCGCGACATGATGGAGCGTGGCGAGAGCGAAGAAGAGGCCGATCAGGTACAGCTGATGACGCTGCACGCGTCAAAAGGTCTGGAGTTCCCGTATGTCTATCTGGTTGGTATGGAAGAGGGGTTGTTACCGCATCAGAGCAGCATTGATGAAGACAACGTCGACGAGGAGCGCCGCCTGGCCTACGTGGGGATCACCCGCGCGCAGAAAGAGCTGACGTTCACACTGTGTAAAGAGCGCCGTCAGTATGGCGAACTTGTCCGCCCGGAGCCGAGCCGTTTCCTGCTGGAACTGCCGCAGGATGACCTAATCTGGGAGCAGGAACGCAAAGTAATTACTGCGGAAGAGCGGATGCACAAGGGGCAGGCTAACGTGGCGAACATTCGCGCCATGCTGGCAAAAGCCAAAGAGAAAGGATAAGGATGAGTAGGCCGGGTAAGGCGAAGCCGCTACCCGGCAATGTTCAGCGTATTACTTCACTTCCAGCACCCAGTGCACATAGCTCTGCCACTGGCACTCCTGCTCGATCATCTCTGCCCCAAGTGGGTGACGTTCAATCCAGTTTTCCGGCAGCGTCAGCGACAGTTTTTCGTCATCGGCCACCAGGCCGATCGCTGGCAGCAAATCATCGCGACGTCGGCTGGCAAACAGAATCGCCAGACGCAGCAGGCGGCACAGATGTTCGGCCACACGCGGCGGTACGGCATTTTGCTGATGCAAAGACGAGAGATCAACGGCATTGGTCTGGTTCAGCAGCAGCGTTGCCAGCAATTTTTTCTGTGCGGGTGTATAGCCCGGTAAATCCAGGTTGCGCACCAGATACGCAGCATGAGCAGGAGCCTGCTTAAAATCAATACTCAGCCCCACTTCATGGAGCGCACAGGCGCTCAGCAGTAAATCGCGGCTCAGTGGTTCAAGATCCCAGACGTTAGCGACCTGATCGGCGAAGCGTGACGCCAGCTGCGATACGCGTCCTGCCTGATCGATATCAACCAGAAAACGACGCTGCACGTTGCGCAGGGTACGGCTGCGGATGTCCTGATCGACCGACAGATGCAGCATCCCGTAGACCAGACCTTCACGCAGCGCGCCGCCAGCCAGGGTCATACACTGGATGTTCAGTTCGGTAAAAATAGCGATCAGAATAGCCAGCCCGCTCGGGAAAACCAGCGCGCGTTCGAGCGTCAGGCCTTCAATTTCCAGCTCTTCAAGGCGTCCGCACTGAATGGCGCGCTGTTTTAGCTGCTGAAGCTTGGCAAGCGTAATCCGCTCGTCCATTCCCTGCGCCATCATGATTTCCTGCAGGGCCTGCACGGTACCCGACGCACCCACGCACACTTTCCAGCCGTGATAGCGCAGCTCGTCCATCACCGGACGTAACACCTCGCGCGCCGCATTTTCTGCCTCGTCGAAGTTCTCTTTACCCAGATTACGATCGGTAAAGTAGCGCTCAAGCCAGGTCACGCAGCCCATCGACAGGCTGAACAGCGAGGTTGCCTGCGCGCCGGTGCCGGTCACCAGCTCGGTACTGGCACCGCCGATATCCACCACCAGGCGGCGATCGTCACCCCCTGTGGTATGTGCAACCCCCTGATAAATCAGGCGAGCTTCTTCTTCACCGCTGATAACCTGAACCGGGCAACCGAGAATTTCCTGCGCTCTGGCAATAAAATCCACGGCGTTAACCGCCAGGCGGAGTGTCGCGGTGGCGACGACGGTGATTTGGGCATGCGGGATATCCTGCAGACGCTCGGCAAAGAGTCGCAGACACTGCCAGCCACGTTCCATGGCTTCAGGTGAGAGGTGATTGTCGCTGCTCAGGCCCGCCGCGAGGCGGACCTTGCGCTTAATGCGCGTCAGCGTTTGTATGCTTCCTGCCACCTCGCGCACAACCAGCATATGAAAACTATTCGAACCGAGATCGATTGCTGCATAAAGCGAGGTGGAGCTGAGCATATTTTCTTAACCTGAACGACGACGATTACGCGGTGCGCCGCCTGAACGACGCGGTCCATTGCCGGAGCGTGGGCGGGTTAGACGCTTAGGCGGCGGCAGTTCGCTTAACAGCGCTTCCGGATTGTATTTGCTCTGCGGAATAGAGTGACCGATGTAGGTCTCAATGGCCGGAAGATTCAGCGCATACTCTTCACACGCAAGGCTAATCGAATGACCGCTTGCGCCCGCACGACCGGTACGACCGATACGGTGTACGTAGTCTTCACAGTCGTCTGGCAGATCGTAGTTAAAGACGTGCGTTACGGCTGGAATGTGTAAACCACGTGCAGCCACGTCGGTGGCGACCAGAATATCGAGATCGCCACGGGTGAACTCTTCGAGAATTCGCAGGCGTTTTTTCTGCGCGACGTCACCGGTCAACAGGCCAACACGGTGGCCGTCTGCAGCCAGATGGCCCCAGATGTCTTCACAGCGGTGTTTGGTGTTCGCGAAGATAATGGCGCGATCTGGCCACTCTTCTTCAATCAGCGTTTGCAGCAGGCGCATCTTCTCTTCATTCGAAGGATAGAAGAGCTCTTCTTTAATGCGGTGACCCGTTTTCTGCTCCGGTTCCACTTCCACGTACTCGGCGTTGTTCATCTGTTCGAACGCCAGTTCGCGCACACGGTAGGAGAGGGTTGCAGAGAACAGCATATTCAGGCGCTGGTTAGCCGGAGGCATACGGCGGAACAGCCAGCGGATGTCTTTAATGAAGCCCAGATCGTACATGCGGTCAGCTTCATCGAGCACCACAACCTGGATGGCACCGAGGTTAATGTGGTTCTGTTTGGCGTAATCGATAAGACGGCCGGTGGTACCGATCAGGATATCCACACCGCTTTCCAGCACTTTCAGCTGTTTATCGTAGCCGTCGCCGCCATAGGCCAGGCCCAGCTTCAGGCCGGTAGCCTGCGCCAGGGGTTCAGCGTCTGCGTGGATCTGTACCGCCAGTTCTCGCGTCGGGGCCATAATTAGCGCGCGCGGCTGGTTAACTTTGCGGTCTGCAATCGCTGGGTGAGAAAGTAAATAATGAAACGTTGACGTTAAAAACGCCATCGTTTTGCCGGTACCGGTTTGCGCCTGCCCGGCAACATCGCGACCGGCCAGCGTCAGCGGCAGCGCGAGGGCCTGAATGGGCGTGCAGTTATGAAACCCTTTATTTTCAAGGGCTTCAATCACCTTCGGGTGCAGCGCGAAGTCGGAAAACTTCTGTTCTGTTAAATGTGTTTTGCTCATAGTGTGGTAGAATATCAGCTTACTATTGCTTTACGAAAGCGTATCCGGTGAAATAAAGTCAACCTTTAGTTGGTTAATGCGACATCAACACGTCGTTGGTGGAGACAAAACCAACGTACCAGGCTTATTCCTGTGGAGTTATATATGAGCGATAAAATTATTCACCTGACTGACGACAGTTTTGACACGGACGTACTTAAGGCTGACGGGCTGATCCTCGTCGATTTCTGGGCTGAATGGTGTGGTCCTTGCAAAATGATCGCCCCGATTCTGGATGAGATCGCCGACGAATATCAGGGCAAACTGACCGTTGCCAAGCTGAACATCGACCAGAACCCGGGCACCGCACCAAAATACGGTATCCGTGGCATTCCGACCCTGCTGCTGTTCAAAAACGGCGAAGTGGCGGCGACCAAAGTGGGCGCGCTGTCCAAAGGTCAACTGAAAGAGTTCCTGGACGCTAACCTGGCGTAAGGTTTCTCCGCTGCGCGTTCAGAGCTCCCGGCTAAATGATCTGGAACTCTGGACGCCCGGCTGAAGTCGTGCTAAGTTAGCTATGACTTCGTTTTAAACATATCTTGTTGTTTGAATCTTGTTTTACCCGATACTTCCCGCTGTTGACATATCCAGTGCGTGAAGTGGCTAAATTCCGGGCTTGTCACTCAATCCGTCTTGTCGTTTCAGTTCTGCGTTCTTTCCCTGTGACCAGACAGCGAACAGACATGAGTTGATGGCCGCTAAACAGGCATGGATGACCCTGCCATACCATTCACAACATTAAGTTCGAGAATCACCCCGAGTTTAAGAACCCACACCATTATGAATCTTACCGAATTAAAGAATACGCCGGTTTCTGAGCTGATCACTCTCGGCGAAAATATGGGGCTGGAAAACCAGGCTCGTATGCGCAAGCAGGACATCATTTTCGCCATCCTGAAGCAGCACGCTAAGAGTGGCGAAGATATCTTTGGCGACGGTGTGCTGGAGATATTGCAAGACGGATTTGGTTTCCTCCGCTCTGCAGACAGCTCCTACCTCGCCGGCCCTGACGACATCTACGTATCCCCCAGCCAAATCCGCCGTTTCAACCTCCGCACTGGTGACACCATTTCAGGTAAGATTCGTCCTCCTAAAGAGGGTGAACGCTACTTTGCGCTGTTGAAAGTCAATGAAGTTAACTTCGACAAACCTGAAAACTCGCGTAATAAGATCCTCTTTGAGAACTTAACGCCGCTGCACGCGAACTCTCGCCTGCGTATGGAACGTGGTAACGGTTCGACCGAAGACTTAACCGCGCGTGTTCTGGATCTGGCATCACCTATTGGTCGCGGCCAGCGTGGTCTGATTGTGGCGCCGCCAAAAGCGGGTAAAACCATGCTGCTGCAGAACATCGCGCAGAGCATCGCCTATAACCACCCAGACTGTGTGCTGATGGTGCTGCTGATTGACGAACGTCCGGAAGAAGTGACCGAGATGCAGCGTCTGGTTAAAGGTGAAGTGGTTGCTTCAACCTTCGATGAGCCAGCATCTCGCCACGTTCAGGTTGCGGAAATGGTTATCGAGAAGGCAAAACGCCTGGTTGAGCACAAGAAAGACGTGATCATCCTGCTCGACTCCATCACCCGTCTCGCGCGTGCCTACAACACCGTGGTGCCAGCGTCTGGTAAAGTGCTGACCGGTGGTGTGGATGCTAACGCCCTGCATCGTCCGAAACGCTTCTTCGGTGCTGCACGTAACGTGGAAGAGGGCGGCAGCCTGACCATCATCGCGACGGCGCTGATCGATACCGGTTCCAAAATGGACGAAGTGATTTACGAAGAGTTTAAAGGTACAGGCAACATGGAACTGCACCTCTCTCGTAAGATCGCTGAAAAACGCGTCTTCCCGGCTATCGACTACAACCGTTCCGGTACCCGTAAAGAAGAGCTGCTCACCACTCAGGAAGAGCTGCAGAAAATGTGGATCCTGCGCAAAATCATCCATCCAATGGGTGAAATCGACGCGATGGAGTTCCTCATTAACAAACTGGCGATGACCAAAACCAACGACGATTTCTTCGACATGATGAAACGCTCGTAACGCAAATAAAGCCAGCGAACGCCACGTTTTTACGTGGCGTTTTTCTTTTATGGACTATACGCTAGTACCACCTACTCCCAATTTTGACGTGTAGGTGTAACAATAAGACGATTCGTAGAGTAAAAACATTAATAGCTTGAATAATATACAAATGAGGTCACAAGAGGTTTACTTTTACCTTCGGGCTATGAGCCTTCATGGTTATACTTCCGAGACTAACATTTGTTGAGAATCCATTGTGAACCTATTCGATACGTTTACTGATCTAACCAGTATTTTTTTATTCACCACCTGTTTTCTGTTTATTGCGCGTAAGGTGGCGAAATACGTGGGGTTAGTGGATAAACCCAACTTCCGGAAACGTCATCAGGGTATGATCCCCCTGGTGGGTGGTATCTCAGTATTTGCGGGTATTTGCTATGCCTTCGCAATTGCTAACTACTATGTCCCACATGTCAAATTATACCTGATGTGTTCAACGGTACTGGTTATCGTCGGCGCGCTTGACGATCGTTATGACATCAGCGTTAAAATTCGCGCCTTTGTGCAGGCGGCAGTTGGCATTGCCATGATGGTCTCAGCAAAACTCTACTTGAGTAGCCTGGGCTATATTTTTGGCTCGTGGGAGATGGTGCTCGGCCCGTTCGGCTATTTTCTGACGCTTTTCGCCGTATGGGTGGCTATAAACGCATTCAACATGGTCGATGGTATTGATGGCTTGCTGGGGGGACTCTCCTGCGTCTCATTTGCCGCGATCGGTTTTATTTTGTGGTTTGACGGACAATATAGTCTTGCTATGTGGTGCTTCGCCATGATTGCCGCCATCCTGCCTTATATCCTGTTAAACCTCGGTGCGCTGGGGCGCCGCTATAAAGTCTTTATGGGTGATGCGGGCAGTACACTCATTGGGTTTACCGTCATCTGGATTTTACTGGAAACGACTCAGGGACAAGTCCATCCTATCAGCCCTGTTACCGCGTTGTGGATTATCGCTATCCCGTTAATGGATATGGTTGCGATAATGTATCGCCGCTTGCGCAAAGGGATGAGTCCCTTCTCAGCCGACCGACAGCATATTCATCATTTGATCATGCGAGCTGGATTCACCTCCAGACAGGCATTTGTTTTGATAACCGTAGCGGCTGCTATCCTTGCGGGAGTGGGTGTTGCCGCGGAGTATGCTCATTTTGTGCCAGAATGGGTCATGTTGGTATTATTCTTGCTAGCATTTTTCCTGTACGGCTACTGCATTAAGCGCGCATGGAAAGTGGCGCGGTTCATTAAACGTATTAAACGCAGGATGCGTCGTAACAGTGGCAAAAACACAACATTAACTAAGTAAAACCGGGACTATGATGACTCAACCGTTGGCGGGAGCGAAATCAGTGGTAACAGAGAATGAACTGGATATTCGGGGTTTGTTTCGCGTGTTATGGGCAGGCAAACTTTGGATTGCGGGGATCGCGCTGGGATTTGCACTGTTAGCGCTGGCCTATACGTTCTTTGCAAAACAGGAATGGAGCGCCACGGCAATCACGGACAAACCAACGGTTAACATGCTTGGGGGATACTATTCCCAGCAGCAATTCCTGCGAAACCTGGATATCAAAGCCAACCTTGCCACGCCAGATCAGGTTTCCGTTATGGATGAGGCCTACAAAGAGTTTGTGATGCAACTGGCTTCGTGGGATACGCGTCGCGACTTCTGGTCCCAGACGGATTACTACAAGCAGCGTCGGGTTGATAACACCAAAGCCGATGCCGCCCTGCTGGACGATCTGATTAACAATATTCAGTTTATGCCGGGCGACGCGCTGCGTAACGTGAATGACAGCGTCAAGCTGATTGCAGAAACCGCGCCGGATGCCAACAACCTGCTGCGTCAATACGTCGCGTTTGCCAGCCAGCGTGCCGCAAGCCATCTTAACGAAGAGCTTAAAGGCGCCTGGGCGGCCCGTACCATCCAGATGAAAGCCCAGGTGAAACGTCAGGAAGAGGTGGCTAAAGCGATTTTTACTCGCCGTGTACACAACATTGAGCAGGCGCTGAAAATTGCGGAACAGCACAATATTTCTCGTAGTGAGACGGACGTGCCGGCTGATGAACTGCCTGACTCTGAAATGTTCCTTCTTGGTCGCCCTATGCTGCAGGCACGCCTGGAAAATCTCCAGGCCGTCGGTCCTGATGTTGACCTCGATTACGATCAAAATCGCGCGATGCTCAATACGCTTAATGTCGGTCCCTCTCTGGACCCGCGTTTTCAGACCTATCGTTATTTGCGAACGCCTGAAGAACCTGTAAAACGCGACAGTCCGCGTCGTGCATTCCTGATGATCATGTGGGGGATTGTCGGTGCACTGGCGGGCGCTGGCGTGGCGTTAACGCGTCGTCGCACAAACTAAGAATGCCGTCTACGATGAAGGCTGCGGCCTTCATCGCCTAATCGAAGAGAATCGATGTGAAAGTACTAACCGTATTTGGCACCAGGCCGGAGGCCATTAAGATGGCACCTCTGGTTCATGCCCTGGCCAGCGATCCTGATATTGAAGCGAAAGTCTGCGTCACGGCCCAGCACCGTGAGATGCTTGACCAGGTCTTAACGCTCTTTTCCATCGTCCCGGATTACGACCTTAATATTATGAAACCGGGGCAAGGGTTGACGGAGATAACCTGTCGCATACTGCAAGATCTCAAGCCGATCCTGGAGTCATTCAAGCCTGACGTGGTGCTGGTACACGGAGATACCACCACGACCGTGGCGACCAGCCTGGCCGCGTTTTATCAACGTATTCCCGTGGGGCATGTCGAGGCGGGTCTGCGTACCGGCAATCTGTATTCGCCGTGGCCGGAGGAAGCCAACCGCACGCTAACGGGCCACCTGGCGATGTACCACTTTGCGCCAACGGAAAACTCGCGTCAGAACCTGCTGCGTGAAAATATCGCCGATAACAAAATCTTTGTGACCGGCAATACGGTCATCGATGCGTTAATTTGGGTACGTGACCGCGTCCTCGCAAACGACGATCTTAAGAAAGAACTCGCTGCCCGCTATCCCTTCCTGCACAACGGTAAAAAAACCATACTGGTGACGGGCCACCGACGCGAAAGCTTTGGCCGGGGCTTTGAGCAAATCTGTCACGCGCTGGCTGAAATCGCCGCGCAGAACGACGATGTGCAGATTGTCTATCCGGTCCATCTCAATCCTAACGTCAGCGAGCCGGTTAACCGCATCCTGGGTCATGTTGAAAATGTCCTTCTGATTGAACCTCAGGACTACCTGCCGTTTGTCTGGCTGATGAACCATGCCTGGCTGATCCTTACCGATTCCGGCGGCATTCAGGAAGAAGCGCCTTCTCTTGGCAAGCCGGTGCTGGTGATGCGTGAAACCACCGAACGTCCGGAAGCGGTGAAAGCCGGGACGGTGCGTCTGGTTGGCACCAACGCGCAGCTCATCGTCGAAGAGGTCACGCGCCTTCTGCATGACGATGAAACGTATCAGGCGATGAGCCGGGCCCATAATCCGTATGGAGACGGGCAGGCTTGTGGCCGTATTTTGCATGCACTTAAAAACAATCGGGTATCGCTATGAGTTTTACTACCATCTCTGTCATTGGTCTTGGCTACATTGGCTTGCCCACCGCGGCGGCGTTTGCCTCTCGTCAGAAACAGGTTGTCGGTGTGGATATCAACGCCCGCGCGGTGGAAACCATTAACCGTGGCGAAATTCATATTGTCGAGCCCGATCTGGATCGTGTAGTGAAAGAGGCGGTGGAGGGCGGCTTCCTGCGTGCCAGCACGACGCCCGTTGAAGCGGATGCCTACCTGATTGCCGTTCCAACGCCCTTTAAAGGCGACCATGAGCCCGACATGGTCTACGTCGAGGCGGCGGCGAAGTCCATTGCCCCGGTGCTGAAGAAAGGGGCGCTGGTGATTCTGGAATCGACCTCTCCCGTCGGCGCTACCGAGCAGATGGCGCAGTGGCTGGCCGACGCTCGCCCTGATTTAAGCTTCCCGCAACAGGCGGGGGAGCAGGCAGATATCAATATCGCCTACTGCCCGGAGCGCGTACTCCCGGGCCAGGTTATGGTCGAACTGATTAAAAACGACCGCGTCATTGGCGGTATGACGCCCGTCTGTTCCGAACGCGCCAGCGCGCTGTACAAGATTTTCCTGGAAGGCGAATGCGTGGTGACCAACTCCCGTACCGCCGAGATGTGTAAGCTGACGGAAAACAGCTTCCGCGACGTCAATATCGCCTTTGCGAACGAACTGTCGCTGATCTGCGCCGATCAGGGGATTAACGTCTGGGAGTTGATTAGCCTGGCGAACCGCCATCCGCGCGTCAACATTCTCCAGCCAGGCCCGGGCGTGGGTGGACACTGTATCGCCGTCGATCCGTGGTTTATTGTGGCGCAGAACCCAGCGCAGGCGCGCCTGATTCGCACCGCGCGTGAAGTCAATGACAGCAAACCTCACTGGGTGCTCAATCAGGTCAAAACCACGGTAGCGGATTGTCTGGCAGAGAGCGGCAAGCGCGCCAGCGAGCTGAAAATTGCCTGCTTTGGTCTGGCCTTCAAACCGAATATTGACGACCTGCGTGAAAGCCCGGCGATGGAAATTGCTCAGATGATTGCCGAATGGCACAAGGGTGAAACGCTGGTGGTTGAGCCGAATATTCATGAACTGCCGGCAAAACTGGCGGGGCACTGCACGCTGACAGCGCTGGATGAGGCGCTGGCGACGGCGGACGTACTGGTGCTGCTGGTGGATCATAAAGCGTTTAAAGCGACGCCTGGTGATGCGGTGCGTCAGCAATATGTGATTGATACCAAAGGCGTCTGGCGTTGAACAGCCTGAACGGGGTACTCGAGCCCCTGCAGTGGGAGAGTGCCTTTTTCGGCCTGCCGTCGGCCATTGTGCGCCTGCGCGATGATGCGCCGGTACTGGCTGAATCAGATTTGAACGCCTGGCAACGGATTCAGGCGAAGATCCCGGCGGACCGTACCGACCTGCTTGACGCGCTCCAGCAACGCGGCTTTCAGCTGGTTGAAGGTGAGGCAGACCTTTCCATAACCCTCACCCGGCACGATGCGCCCGGTGTGGAAATGGCAACCGAACAGGATATTCCCGTGCTGCGTCAGATGGCGGCTCAGGCGTTTGCGCAGAGTCGCTTTCGTACGCCCTGGTATGCTCCTGACGATAGCGGACGTTTCTATGCCCAGTGGATAGAGAATGCGGTTAAAGGCACCTTTGATCACGTCTGCCTGGTTTTCCGCGCAGGGGACGGTCAACTCCAGGGGTTCGTCTCGCTTCGCAAGCTCAACGCGTGCGAGGCGCGTATTGGCTTATTAGCCGGGCGCGGCATGGGTGAGAAGCTCATGCAGGCGGCGCTGCACTGGGCGCAGCAGCAGCAGGTTGAGACGCTGCGGGTGGCGACCCAGGTGGGCAACACCGCCGCGCTTAAACGTTATATTGCGAGTGGTGCCAACATCGACGCCACCGCCTACTGGTTATACAGGTGACAAGATGATTCCATTTAACGCACCACCCGTCGTCGGAACGGAACTCGACTATATGCAGTCTGCCATGGGCAGCGGCAAACTCTGCGGTGACGGCGGTTTTACCCGTCGCTGTCAGCAGTGGATGGAACAGCGTTTTCGCAGCGCCAAAGTGCTGCTGACCCCGTCCTGTACGGCATCGCTGGAAATGGCCGCGCTGCTGCTGGATATCCAGCCCGGCGATGAAGTGATCATGCCGAGCTACACCTTCGTTTCCACGGCGAACGCGTTTGTCCTGCGCGGGGCGAAAATCGTCTTTGTGGATATCCGCCCGGATACCATGAATATTGATGAGACGCTGATTGAAGCGGCGATCACCGACAAAACGCGCGCGATCGTGCCGGTTCACTACGCGGGCGTGGCCTGTGAAATGGACACCATCATGGCCATCGCCAAAAAACATAACCTGTTTGTGGTGGAAGATGCCGCCCAGGGCGTGATGTCGACCTACAAGGGACGCGCGCTGGGTACCATCGGCCATATCGGCTGCTTTAGCTTCCACGAAACCAAAAACTACACGGCTGGCGGAGAAGGTGGCGCGACGCTGATTAACGACCGGGCGCTCGTGGAGCGTGCGGAGGTGATCCGCGAAAAAGGCACCAACCGCAGTCAGTTCTTCCGCGGCCAGGTAGACAAATACACCTGGCGCGATATTGGCTCCAGCTATCTGATGGCGGATCTGCAGGCCGCGTACCTGTGGGCGCAGCTGGAAGCCGCGGATCGCATCAACCTGCAGCGCCTCTCCCTGTGGCAAACCTATTACGATGCGCTTGAGCCTCTGGCCAAAGCCGGGCGTATTGAGCTGCCGACTATCCCGGCAGATTGCGTCCACAACGCGCACATGTTCTACATCAAGCTGCGCGATAACGACGACCGGAGCGAGCTTATCGCCTGGCTGAAAGAAGCCGAAATTATGGCGGTGTTCCACTATATTCCGCTGCACTCCAGCCCGGCGGGCGAAGCGTTTGGAACCTTCGCGGGTGAAGACCGTTACACCACCAAAGAAAGTGAGCGGTTGCTTCGTCTGCCTCTGTTCTACAACCTCGCGCCAGTTAACCAGCGTACGGTGATTAATACCCTTCTGAGCTATTTCGGCTGATATGTCTCTGGCAAAAGCATCGGTGTGGACCGCCGCGTCCACGCTTGTAAAAATTGGCGCCGGGCTGCTGGTCGTCAAGCTGCTGGCTGTCTCATTTGGCCCCTCTGGCGTGGGGCTAGCGGGTAATTTCCGCCAGCTTGTCACCGTCCTTGGGGTGCTGGCCGGTGCCGGTATCTTCAACGGCGTGACCAAATACGTTGCGCAGTATCATGATGATGCGACCCAGCTTCGCAGGGTCGTGGGCACCTCCTCGGCGATGGTCACGGGTTTTTCGACCCTGATGGCGATTATCTTTCTGCTGGCGGCGGCGTCCATCAGCCAGGGATTATTCGGTCACACCCACTATCAGGGGCTGGTGCGTCTGGTCGCATTGGTTCAGATGGGGATTGCCTGGGCTAACCTGCTGCTGGCGCTGATGAAAGGGTTTCGTGATGCGGCCGGAAACGCGATTGCGTTAATCCTGGGCAGCGTTATCGGCGTGATTGCCTATTATTTCTGCTATCGCCTGGGGGGCTACGAAGGCGCACTGCTGGGGCTGGCGCTGGTTCCGGCGCTGGTGGTTGTGCCTGCGGCTTTTATGCTGATGCGTCGGGGCGTCATCCCCCTGAGCTACCTCAAGCCGCAATGGGATAAAGTGCTTGCCAGCCAGCTGGGTAAATTTACCCTGATGGCGCTCATCACCTCCGTCACGCTGCCGGTGGCCTACGTGATGATGCGTAACCTGCTGGCGGCGCATTATAGCTGGGATGAAGTGGGGATCTGGCAGGGCGTAAGCAGTATTTCCGACGCCTATCTCCAGTTTATTACGGCTTCCTTTAGCGTTTATTTGCTGCCAACCTTATCGCGTTTGACCTCCAGACAGGATATTACGCGTGAGATTTTCCGGTCGCTGCGCTTTGTATTGCCGGCTGTTGCGGCTGCCAGCTTTACCGTCTGGCTATTGCGCGATGTCGCCATCTGGCTGCTGTTTTCGGCGAAGTTCATCGCCATGCGCGATCTCTTTGCCTGGCAGCTGGTGGGTGATGTACTGAAAGTGGGGGCTTACGTTTTCGGCTATCTGGTGATAGCAAAAGCCTCCCTGCGGCTGTATATCCTGGCGGAAATTAGCCAGTTTGCATTACTGACCTCGTTCTCGCACTGGCTGATACCCGCGCACGGCGCGCTGGGGGCGGCTCAGGCCTACATGGCAACCTATATCGTTCATTTCGCCGCCTGTTGCGGTGTATTTTTATTGTGGCGTAAACGCGCATGACTGCACTGATTCACATCCTGGGATCGGATATCCCACACCATAACCAGACCGTTTTGCGGTTCTTCAACGACGAGCTGGCATCGGGGGATCCTGATGCGCGTGAGTTTATGGTTGCAGGTCAGGATAAGGGCCTGAGCGAGGCATTTCCGGCGCTGACGATTCGCTTCTGGCCAGATAAGGCAACGCTGGCAAAGGCGGTCGTTGCCAGGGCGAAAGCCGACCGCGAGCAACGATTCTTCTTCCACGGGCAGTTTAACACCGGCCTGTGGCTGGCGCTTCTCAGCGGAGGGATTAAACCCTCCCAGTGCAGCTGGCATATCTGGGGAGCCGATCTTTATGAAGTCTCCCGCGGCTGGAAATTCCGTCTTTTCTATCCATTGCGCCGCATGGCGCAGGGGCGCGTGGGCTGCGTTTTTGCTACCCGCGGCGATCTCAACTATTTTGCTAAACAGCACCCCAACGTGCGCGGCGAGTTGCTTTATTTCCCCACCCGCATGGATCCGGCGCTGAACGCCATGGCCAATGACGCGGTGCGTGAAGGCAAGCTGACGATCCTGGTGGGGAATTCCGGCGATCGCAGTAACGAACATGTCGCGGCGCTCAGGGCGGTGCATCAGCAGTTTGGCGACACGGTGAACGTGGTGGTGCCGATGGGCTATCCCGCCAACAATAACGCCTACATTGACGAGGTTCGCCAGCAGGGACTGGCGCTGTTTAGCGCAGAAAATCTGCACATCCTCAGCGATAAGCTGGAATTTGAGGAATATCTCGCACTGCTGAGAAAATGCGATCTCGGCTATTTCATCTTTGCCCGACAGCAGGGAATTGGCACACTGTGTCTGCTGATTCAGGCGGGGGTACCGTGCGTGCTCAACCGCGACAACCCGTTCTGGCAGGACATGGCCGAGCAGCATATTCCGGTGCTGTTTACCTCAGACACGCTGAACGTCGAGGTGGTACGTGAAGCTCAACGTCAGCTCACGCTGGTGGATAAAAACAGCATCGATTTTTTCAGCCCGAATTATCTCACGCCGTGGCACCGCGCGCTGCGTATCGCTTCAGGAGACAAAGCATGAGTCAGTTGCAATTCAGCGGCTTACTGGTTGTCTGGCTTCTGAGCGCCCTGTTTATCGCCACGCTCACCTGGTTTGAATTCCGCCGGGTGCGCTTCAACTTTAACGTCTTCTTCTCGTTACTGTTCCTGCTGACGTTCTTTTTCGGCTTCCCGCTCACCAGCATTCTGGTCTTCCGTTTTGACGTGAGCGTCGCGCCGCCGGATATTCTGCTCCAGGCGCTTCTGGCGGCGACCTGCTTCTATGCGGTCTACTACGTCACCTATAAAACGCGTCTGCGTTCAGCGCAGACAGCTGCCCCGCGTCGGGCGCTCTTTAACATGAATAGGGTGGAAACCCACCTGACATGGGTGATGCTGATGACCATCGCCCTGGTCAGCGTCGGCATCTTCTTCATGCATAACGGCTTCCTGCTGTTTAAGCTCCACTCCTACAGCCAGATTTTTTCGGCCGAGGTTTCGGGCGTGGCGCTTAAGCGTTTCTTCTACTTCTTCATCCCGGCGATGCTGGTGATCTTCTTCCTGCGCCAGGACAGCAAAGCGTGGCTGTTCTTCCTGGTCAGTACCGTCGCGTTTGGCATCCTGACCTACATGATTGTGGGCGGCACGCGCGCGAACATTATCATCGCCTTCGCCATCTTCCTGTTTATCGGCATCATCCGCGGCTGGATCTCGCTGTGGATGCTGGTTGCGGCAGGCGTGTTTGGCATTGTGGGGATGTTCTGGCTGGCGCTGAAGCGGTACGGAATGAACGTGGCGGGTGATGAGGCGTTTTATACGTTCCTCTACCTCACGCGCGATACGTTCTCGCCGTGGGAAAACCTGGCATTACTGCTGCAAAACTACGACAAGATTGATTTCCAGGGGCTGGCGCCGATTGTTCGCGACTTCTACGTCTTTATCCCTTCCTGGCTATGGCCGGATCGCCCTGGTGTGGTGCTCAATACCGCGAACTATTTTACCTGGGAAGTGCTGAACAACCATTCCGGTCTGGCAATTTCACCCACGCTGATCGGTTCCCTGGTGGTGATGGGCGGGGCGTGGTTCATTCTGCCCGGGGCGGTTGCCGTGGGGCTTATTATCAAGTGGTTCGACTGGCTTTACGTGCGTGGCAACGAAGAGACCAACCGCTATAAAGCGGCCATTTTGCACAGTTTCTGCTTTGGTGCCATTTTCAATATGATCGTTCTGGCGCGCGAAGGGCTGGACTCGTTCGTTTCGCGCGTAGTGTTCTTCATGGTTGTTTTCGGAGTCTGCCTGTTACTGGCCAAACTGTTGTACTGGCTGTTTGACAGCGCCGGGCTTGTGCACAAGCGCGAGCGGCAGGGCAGCACAACGCTGTCGCAAGTCTGAGTAAGGATAGTAATGACTGATAGAATTTCTGCACCGCGCTATGCGCTACGTGGCCTGCAGCTTATTGGCTGGCGCGACATGCAGCACGCGCTGGACTTTCTGTTCGCCGACGGCCAGATGAAATCCGGTACGCTGGTGGCCATCAACGCGGAAAAAATGCTGGCGGTTGAGGATAACGCGGAAGTCAAAAGCCTGATTGAAGCGGCCGAATTTAAATACGCGGACGGGATCAGCGTGGTCCGCTCTATCCGTAAAAAGTATCCTGACGCTAATGTTTCCCGCGTGGCGGGGGCCGATCTCTGGGAGCAGCTTATGGCCCGCGCAGGCGCGCAGGGTACGCCCGTGTTCCTGATTGGCGGGAAGCCGGAGATACTGGCCCAGACGGAGGAGAAACTGCGTCGTCAATGGAATGTTAATATTGTCGGCAGCCAGGATGGTTACTTCAAACCGGAAGATCGGCAGACGCTGTTTGAGCGCGTTCGTGACAGTGGGGCAAAGATTGTCACCGTGGCGATGGGGTCCCCGCGCCAGGAGATCCTGATGCGTGACTGCCGCCTGGTCTGCCCGGATGCCCTCTACATGGGCGTCGGCGGCACGTACGACGTCTTTACCGGCCACGTTAAGCGTGCGCCAACGGTCTGGCAATATCTTGGGTTGGAGTGGTTGTATCGTCTGCTATCGCAACCGACACGCATTAAACGACAGATCCGTCTGCTTCGCTACCTCGTCTGGCATTACACCGGAAAAATGTAATCAAAATGTAGCGCGATATGCTATTCGCGCTGCAACTCGCCTGCAAAACTGCTGATAATCTGTGCAATGCATTCATTTTTTTAATGCATCGTTTGCCATTTGGCAGATTTTAAGAAACCATTCGCTCCGTATTTTAGTCCCCCTAAAAAACAATACCCGGTCTTAAGCCGGGAAACAGCAAACACAATCGAGGATCTATGGCAGAGAAAAAACCGGAGCTGCAGCGTGGGCTGGAAGCTCGTCATATTGAACTGATAGCGCTGGGCGGCACTATCGGCGTGGGCCTGTTTATGGGCTCCGCAAGCACGCTCAAGTGGGCAGGCCCTTCCGTATTACTGGCGTACATTATCGCCGGGCTGTTTGTTTTCTTCATCATGCGTTCCATGGGCGAAATGCTCTTCCTGGAGCCGGTAACCGGCTCTTTCGCCGTTTACGCGCATCGTTATATGAGCCCGTTCTTCGGCTACCTGACGGCCTGGTCATACTGGTTTATGTGGATGGCGGTGGGCATCTCAGAAATCACCGCGATAGGGGTCTACGTCCAGTTCTGGTTCCCGGATATGGCTCAGTGGATACCCGCGCTCATTGCCGTGGGGCTGGTGGCGCTGGCAAACCTGGCCGCCGTGCGTCTTTACGGTGAGATCGAGTTCTGGTTTGCGATGATCAAAGTCACCACCATCATCGTGATGATTGTCGTCGGCCTGGGCGTGATTTTCTTCGGCTTTGGCAACGGTGGACATGCTATCGGCTTTGGTAACCTGACCGAAAACGGCGGCTTCTTTGCCGGCGGCTGGAAGGGCTTCCTGACGGCGCTGTGTATCGTTGTAGCGTCGTACCAGGGCGTAGAGCTGATCGGTATTACCGCCGGTGAAGCGAAAAATCCACAGGTCACGCTGCGTAGCGCGGTGGGCAAAGTGCTGTGGCGCATCCTGATTTTCTATGTGGGCGCCATCTTCGTTATCGTGACCATCTTCCCGTGGAACGAAATAGGCTCGACGGGCAGCCCGTTTGTTTTAACCTTCGCCAAAATTGGTATCACGGCGGCGGCGGGTATCATCAACTTTGTGGTCCTGACGGCCGCGTTGTCAGGCTGTAACAGCGGGATGTACAGCTGTGGGCGTATGCTCTATGCGCTCTCGAAGAATAACCAGCTGCCTGCGGCAATGAGTAAAGTTTCACGTGCCGGGGTGCCGGTGGCGGGCGTGGCGGTCTCCATTGCAATCCTGCTGATTGGGTCTTGCCTGAATTACATCATTCCTAATCCGCAGCGGGTGTTCGTTTACGTCTACAGCGCCAGCGTCCTGCCGGGCATGGTGCCGTGGTTTGTTATTCTCATCAGCCAGCTGCGTTTCCGTCATGCGCATAAAAAGGCGATTGAAAGCCATCCGTTCCGTTCAATTCTGTTCCCCTATGCGAACTATTTGACGATGGCGTTCCTGATTTGCGTATTAATCGGAATGTACTTTAATGAAGATACCCGCATGTCGCTGTTTGTCGGGGTGATCTTCCTGGCCGCCGTGACGGCTGCCTATAAGCTTTTTGGCCTGGGTCGCCGTGCCACCACGCAGAAAGTGGAGGAATAAGCGGCAAAATGTGCAAACCATAACCAAACGCGCATTTTTTTCAAAAAAGCACTAGACAGCGGGGACGGAGGTACGTAATATCCAGCCCCGCAACGGCGCTAAGCGCCCGTAGCTCAGCTGGATAGAGCGCTGCCCTCCGGAGGCAGAGGTCTCAGGTTCGAATCCTGTCGGGCGCGCCATTTTAGTCCCGGCGCTAGAGCTGCGGTGGTCTGAGAAGTAGTCAGTACCGCGTGAAAGAATACAGTGGTGGCTATAGCTCAGTTGGTAGAGCCCTGGATTGTGATTCCAGTTGTCGTGGGTTCGAATCCCATTAGCCACCCCATTATTGAAAGAGTTGTGAATTGCGAAGGTGGCGGAATTGGTAGACGCGCTAGCTTCAGGTGTTAGTGTCCTTAGGATGTGGGGGTTCGAGTCCCCCCCCTCGCACCACGACTTTTTAAATGAATTGAACTAAAAATTCAAAAAAGCAGTACATCGGCGAGTAGCGCAGCTTGGTAGCGCAACTGGTTTGGGACCAGTGGGTCGGAGGTTCGAATCCTCTCTCGCCGACCAATTTTGAACCCCGCTTCGGCGGGGTTTTTTGTTTTCTGCCATTTTCATCCCTGTAGTGATTCCCCGACAGCGTCCGGTTTCATTGTCGCGATTCAGCGACATACAATGCATTGAAAATAAAAGAATTACTCATACTTCCATTTTGCTGTCTCCTCCTGGCGACAGAATTCTGTCCTTACCGATACATTGTGGGGCTTAAGACGGCGCTTAACAGCATAATTTCCTTTTATCTTAAAATGTTGCGTCATGTAAACGTTTTGGGTGCGAACCTGGCACGTTACGTGCAATAATATGCGTGTAGATGCTCATTCCATCTCTTATGTTCGCCTTCGTGCCTCATAAACTCAGGAATGACGCAGAGCCATTTACGGTGCTTATCGTCCACTGACAGATGTCGCTTCGGCCTCATCAGACACCATGGACATAACGTTGAGTGAAGCACCAAATATGTTGTCTTACAGACCTGTTTTAACGCCTGCTTTTATAGCAGGCGTTTTTTTATGCCTTATTCCTGATACCGACGTACGATCAGGGCAACCAGCACCAGGGCCGCTGACGAGACGGCATAGAGTGCCGTTACTGAGCCAAACCCGGCAGCCACTGCCGCAGCGATGCCGGTGAAAAGAGAGGCGCTGAGCGTTTGCCAGCGCCAGGCTTTCCCACTGGCTGAAGCGGTTTGCGTGAGATGAAAACTACTGAGTACGCCAAACGTCCCGGCAGCGAAGAGAATATTCGAGGCCAGATGTGCGATAAAAATCGCCCCCAGTGCACATGCCATCCATCCGGACAACAACGGTAGCGTTCCATAAGCGGCCAGAAAGATGCCGAGACAAACGATGATGCGCGGCGTGTGAGCGGCAAAACGCGTCAGGCTCTCTTTCTTTAGCAGCATAGGACCGCAAAGCTGACCCATGCTTCTTGCGAAAAGCAGCGGCAGAGCAAGGCCCGCGGCATCCTGAGGATGGATTTGCTGTGCCAGCGCCGGAAGCAGCGCCATAGCCGGTGAGCCGACGGCCGCCAGCGACGGCAGCAGGAGCAGACTGCGTTTCTGCCGAACGGTCAACGTCCGCCAGCGTAATGCCGCAGGGGCTTCCTCTTCCCCGGAGGACGGGAGTGATGGCGCAGAAAACCGGCGTCCAGCCAGCCATAGCATGAGCAGTGACCCGAGAAAGCTGGCGGCATCAATGGCCAGCAGGGTAAACACGGACGTCTTCTGGAACAGCACCACGCCCAGGCCAGTCCCTAACAATACCTGCGAAGCAAAAATCACATTTTCCAGACAGGTCGCAGCAGGCAGCTCTGCTTCGCTAAGTCCGCGCTTAAAGAGCAACGTCAGCGCGGGCCAGCTCATCCCGCTGAGCAGCGCTTCTGTGGATTGTACGGCGAGTAATGCGGCAACGCTGTGATAACCCACACCAAGCAGGGGAAAGAGCAGGGCGAGCAGGCCCAGCCCTTCGGTCAGTATCAGCAGGGATATCGGAGACCAGCGTGAGCATAGCTTTTCGCCGATCGTACTGCCGATAAATCCTGGTACCGTCGCGAAAAGAAAAGCAAGGGTAAGCAGAGCGGGCGGAGCTGACCACGCTAACAGCAAGCCGAAGACCACAACCTGGGTTAAGCCATTCCCCAGCGAAGAAAAGATAAAAGCACAGGCAAGCAGGCGCAGCCAGCGGTGGCGGCGCAGCGCTTCAATAAGCGCATATAAAAGTGAGTTCATGACGATTTCCTTTCAAAAACGATTTAGTCCACGCTGCAGCAAGTGCGCATGTGTGAAAAAAAGTTAATGAAAAGACATCGTTACATTGGCGGGTTCGTTTGCAGATGCGGGTGTAAAGAATGTAGCAGGAGAAAGGCGATAAAAAAAGGAGGCCATCTGGCCTCCTGATGAATTACTGCTGCGTACCGTTATTTTGCAGCGTCAGCAACAGCCCATCACGGCGCATGGCGGCCGCCTCTTCCGGCTTATGCTGCTTGTCCAGCGTATCGGCAAGCCATGCGTAGTCGAAGGCATCCGGACGCTGCTTGAGTGCGGCGCGGAAGGCGAGGCTCGCCTCCTGCCATTCGCCGTGCTTCATCAACGACTGACCGAGCGTGCTCCATAGCAGCGGGCGATCGCCAACGGTTTTAATCTGCTGGCGCAGCACTTTTTCGATTTGCTCAGGATTGTTGGTTTTCAGGCGCGGGATCACCATCACCAGACGATCGTCGTACTGGCGCTTCAGACCGTCGAGGAGGATCTCTTGAGCCGTGTCGTGATCGTCACACTCGATGAGATGTTCCGCCATCGCCACCTGCAGAGGAACCTGTTGGCGTGTTTTACGGCTCTGATTCTTCCACCATGTTTTCAGACCGTCGCTGCCCAGGTCAGCGCGCGCCTGATCCATCAGGCCTATCCACGCCAGACGCTGAAGCTCGTCACGATGTTCATCGTCGCCCACCTCGGCCTTCGCCATCGATGGAATGATGTCCAGCAGTGAGCCCCAGGCGCCGGTACGAATATAGGCCTGCTCGGCAAGACGCAGCACTTCCGGATGACGCGGCGCGACTTCCAGCAGACGGTCGATGCCGTGGCGAGCCGCGTGATTCTCATTGCGTGCCAGCTGCAGACGAACGCGCGTGATTTCCACTGGAATCGGGTCGCCGTGAGCCAGCTCAGCCGCTCGCTCCAGGTGCTGATTAGCGCGGGCTTCGTCACCGCGCTGCTGCGCTGCTTCGGCCGCCAGCAGATAGTTCACCACCGGCTGTTCGGCGTGGTCGGCGTTTTTCGACATCAGCTTTTCTACCTGCTGATAATCACCCTCTGCGAGCTTAAGCAGCGCCTGCTCGGTCTGTTTACGGGCGCGGCGGCGCTTACGGCCAACGAACCAGCCGCGGGTATGCGCACCGGTACGGAAAATACGGCGCAGGATCCACTCGATCGCAAACAGCACCACCATGCCGAGGATCAGAATGATCGTCAGACCCGTTACGCTGGTTTCAATGTTGTAGTTATCGGTCTGGATCAGGACGTAACCCTGATGACCCGCAAGCATAGGCCCCAGGACGATCCCGGCGATCAGCAGGATGAAGAGTAAGAGGACTTTTAGCATCATTACTCTCCCTGCGGTGCGCTTTCAGGCGCAGGAGCCGGAGCAGGTGCTGCTCCGCTCGTCTGCTCAGCCGGTACGCCCGGCTGTGCCAGCAGGTTACGTACGCGCGTCTGCATCAGTTTCTCCAGAATCGGCTGGCTGGCCAGCTTATCCGGCACGTTCATGGTGATGTTCTGCTGGCTGAGCTTATCAATGTCTTCGAGGAAGGCGGTGGTCGTCGCATCATCGGTGTTGTAGTAGGCGCGTACCCACGTTGAGACGTTATCCAGCGCCTGTTTGTAGGTCTCTTCCTGATGACGCGGCACGGCCTGGGCAGCGACCAGCAGGCGGGAACGAATGTTCTCGCGCAGATAGATGTCCTGGTTCGGGGCGAGCAGCGGTACGGCAGTTTCGTCGCGACGGCGGACAGTGATAAAGCTGTCCATAAAGTTCTGCCAGCTTTTTTGCAGGTTAATGCGCCATTCGCTCAGGGAGCTCGAAAGCTCGGTACCGTCGGAATCCATCGGGGAGTCGTCGTCGTTATTATCCGCCAGCTGAAGGTTATCAATCTGATTCGACAGCTGATTCACTTTAAGGATAATGCCGTCGTAATCCACCTGCGAAACGGCGGAGAGGCTGGCGATGTCTTCGGTAATCGCGCGACGGGCGGTAATAAGGCTTGGGTCGTTCATGTCCGCCAGGCTTGCATCGGCGCTTTTCAGCAGCGCGGCAGCGGTGGTGACGTCCTGATCGCTCCAGAGCTTACGTCCGGCGAGCTTCACCAGGAAGTCAGCCTGCGAGAGCAGCCAGGTTTTGGCATCGGTACCGGAAATGGTGGCGACTTTCTGCTGTACTTCACCCAGCTGTTTGGTCAACTCTTCCTGTTTGCTGTTCGCTTCGGCGAGCGCCGCGGCCTGCTGCTTAATCACGGCTTCCAGCTCGGTTTTCTGCGTCTCCTGCTCTTTTTGCAGGGCAGTGAGCTGATTCACCAGCGCGTCGCTGGTAGACGTCTGGTTAGCGCTCTGTTGCTTCACCAGCCCGTACAGGCCAACCCCCGCTGCCAGCGCAATGGCGATGGCAATCGCGCTCAGCGTGAGGCTTGTTTTGTTGCTGCCGTTTTTCTTCTCAGCGGTTTTCTCAGTCGTCTCTGGCTGTGGCGTCGTCTCCACAGTCTCCCTGGTCTCTTCAACCACGGCGGAGGATTTGTCGTGTTCCGTCATTATGGCTTCCCATTTGAGAGTTATTGTAATGCGCGCAGCAGCGCATCGTTGTCGGCGTTATCAGCGATCCGAATATCCTGCCAGCCCAGTTCCCGGGCCTGGTTCGCCAGACGCTCACTGACGACCAGAAGCCGACAGCGGAGTAACCAGTTTTCGCGATACCAAAGCGGTATCAGCGTCCAAAGCTGTTGTAACATTTCACCGCTGGTGACCACCAGCGTATTGATGCCTCGCGCGTGCCAGCGCATCGCCTCTTCCGCACCATCATAGTGTTTTGCACAGCGCTGATAGCACTCAACGAACGTCACGTTCGCACCACGTTCACGCAGCGTTTCGCCCAGCAGCTCGCGGCCCCCATTGCCGCGCAAAATGAGCGCACGCTTGTCGGCAACAGTTTGTAATTCAGGTAATTGTAGCAAGACTTCACTGATTTCCCGATCTAACGGGTAACGAACGTCCGCGCTGCTTACGGTATGCAGTGCCAGTGCCGTGGTACGGCCAATCGCGAAATAGCGGGGGGCGGTTGGCCAGGCCTGTCCCTGCTGCTGCAGCTGTGCGTGGGCAAATTCCACGGCATGCTGCGACAGCGCAAACAGCAGGTCACCGTCCTGAAGGGTATTCATCTGGTCGGCGAGCGCAGAGAGCTCGCGACCGGGGGAGAATTCAATGAGCGGAAAACTCCAGGCCACCTGCCCCAGTGTGCGCAGACGGCTCACTAACTGCTCTCCTGCGGGAGAAGGGCGGGTGACGAGAATACTCATGCAGGGGGTTCTCCATTGTAAACGTCAGCCAGAATCTCGCGGGCGCCGTTATCCAGCAATTCTTCCGCCAGCGACACGCCAAGCTGCTCGGCATCTTGCGCTTTTCCGCGACGTTCGCCGCGCACCATCTGCGAACCGTCCGGGGCGCCTACCAGCGCGCGCAGCCACAGTTCGCCATTCGTCAATTCAGCATAGCTGCCAATCGGAACCTGGCACCCGCCTTCGAGGCGGGTATTCATCGCCCGCTCCGCTTTTACGCGGATAGCGGTTTCGTCATGATTCAGTGGAGCAAGCAGCGCGCGGGTACGTGCATCGTCCAGACGGCACTCGATGCCGACAGCACCCTGACCAACAGCCGGCAGCGACAGCTCTGGCGGCAGCGCCACGCGAATACGTTCCTCCAGCCCCAGACGCTTCAGGCCGGCAACGGCGAGAATAATGGCATCGTAATCGCCGTTATCCAGCTTGCCCAGACGCGTGCCGACGTTACCGCGCAGCGAGCGAATGATCAGATCGGGACGACGCTCCGCCAGCTGACACTGACGGCGTAAACTGGACGTGCCAACCACGCTACCCGCTGGCAGAGCGTCGAGCGAGTCATAGCGGTTAGAGACAAACGCATCGCGCGGATCTTCGCGCTCGCAGATGGTCACCAGCCCCAGCCCCTCCGGGAACTCGACGGGCACGTCTTTCATCGAATGTACGGCGATATCGGCGCGGTTCTCAAGCAATGCCAGTTCCAGTTCTTTGACGAACAGGCCCTTACCGCCCACTTTCGCCAGCGGCGTATCGAGGATCACGTCACCGCGCGTGACCATCGGCACCAGCTCGACGCGCAATCCGCTGTGGCAGGCTTCCAGGCGCTGCTTCACATAATGTGCCTGCCAGAGCGCGAGAGGGCTTTGGCGTGTGGCAATTCTCAAAACATTGTCTAACATGCTTGTTACCGTCATTATCAATCGCTAACCATCCTAACATTGTTGACTCTGGGATGGCAGTTTTACGGTTGATGAAGCGCGAGAGGGACAAGGCGGCGTATTCGTCAGCCATAGCCGTATTCAGGAATTTACACGTACAGAACGGTGCTACACTTGTATGTAGCGCATCTTTCTTTACGGTCAATCGGCAAGGTGTTAAATTGATCACGTTTTAGACCATTTTTTCGTCGGTACCACTAAAAATGATAAGGGCGAAAAAGGGTAACGGTTATCTTTTTGAAATACTGCGGGTCCGCTGTTACTCGTGTTTTGAATAGCTGCGACACCCGGAAACATCAGGCGATACGTCTTGTACCTCTATATTGAGACTCTGAAACAGAGACTGGATGCCATAAATCAACTGCGTGTGGATCGCGCGCTTGCTGCTATGGGCCCTGCTTTCCAGCAGGTATACAGTCTGCTGCCGACATTATTGCACTATCACCACCCGCTGATGCCTGGCTACCTTGATGGTAACGTTCCCCAGGGCATTTGCCTTTTCACGCCTGATGAAACCCAACAGCATTATTTGAACGAGCTGGAACTCTACCGTGGCATGCCGCCGCAGGAGTCCCCAAAAGGTGAACTGCCGATTACAGGTGTTTACTCAATGGGGAGCACCTCATCGGTAGGGCAAAGCTGTTCTTCGGACCTGGACATCTGGGTCTGCCATCAGTCCTGGCTCGATAACGAAGAGCGTCAGCTGCTGCAGCGTAAATGCAGCCTGCTGGAGAGCTGGGCGGCATCGCTCGGTGTGGAAGTGAGCTTCTTCCTGATTGATGAAAACCGTTTCCGCCATAACGAAAGCGGCAGTTTGGGTGGTGAGGACTGCGGCTCGACCCAGCACATCCTGTTGCTGGATGAATTCTACCGTACTGCTGTGCGTCTGGCCGGGAAGCGTATTCTGTGGAATATGGTCCCGTGTGAAGAGGAAGAGCATTACGATGACTACGTCATGTCGCTTTATGCGCAGGGCGTACTGACGCCAAACGAATGGCTGGACCTCGGCGGTCTCAGCTCTCTGTCTGCGGAAGAGTACTTCGGCGCAAGCCTCTGGCAGCTCTATAAGAGTATCGACTCGCCGTACAAAGCGGTGCTCAAAACGCTGCTGCTTGAAGCCTATTCCTGGGAATACCCGACGCCGCGCCTGCTGGCGAAAGACATCAAGCAGCGCCTGCACGACGGGGAAATCGTCTCCTTCGGGCTCGACGCCTACTGCATGATGCTGGAACGCGTGACCGAATACCTGAAAGCCATTGATGACACCACGCGTCTTGACCTGGTGCGTCGATGTTTCTATCTCAAAGTCTGTGAGAAGTTGAGCCG
This sequence comes from Enterobacter sp. ku-bf2, assembly GCF_001742765.1. Classification (NCBI taxonomy): domain Bacteria; kingdom Pseudomonadati; phylum Pseudomonadota; class Gammaproteobacteria; order Enterobacterales; family Enterobacteriaceae; genus Enterobacter; species Enterobacter sp. ku-bf2. The sequence continues at coordinate 42,559 of NZ_MDVW01000007.1, read as the reverse complement.
CGAGCGCGCCTGCGTGGGCTGGCGTCGTGAAGTGGTCAGTCAGTTAGTCAAAGAGTGGGGATGGGACGAAGCGCGTCTGTCCATGCTCGACAACCGGGCCAACTGGAAAATCGATCAGGTGCGTGAAGCACACAACGAACTGCTCGATGCGATGATGCAAAGCTACCGTAACCTGATCCGCTTTGCGCGCCGTAACAACCTCAGCGTTTCCGCCAGTCCGCAGGACATCGGGGTGTTGACCCGTAAGCTGTACGCCGCGTTTGAAGCGCTGCCGGGTAAAGTCACGCTGGTTAACCCGCAGATTTCGCCTGACCTGTCAGAACCGAACCTGACCTTTATCTACGTGCCGCCGGGCCGTGCGAACCGCACCGGGTGGTATCTGTATAACCGTGCGCCAAGCATGGATTCCATCATCAGCCATCAGCCGCTGGAATATAACCGCTATCTGAACAAGCTGGTGGCCTGGGCCTGGTTTAACGGCCTGCTGACCTCGCGCACGCGCCTGTTTATCAAAGGCAATGAGGTGGTCGATCTCGCTAAGTTGCAGGAGATGGTCGCGGATGTGTCGCACCACTTCCCGCTGCGTTTGCCTGCGCCGACGCCAAAAGCCCTCTACAGCCCGTGCGAGATTCGCCATCTGGCGATCATCGTCAACCTGGAATATGACCCGACGGCGGCCTTCCGCAATCAGGTGGTCCATTTTGACTTCCGCAAGCTGGACGTCTTTAGCTTTGGCGAGCAGCAAAACTGCCTGGTCGGCAGCGTGGACCTGCTCTACCGCAACTCGTGGAACGAAGTGCGTACCCTGCACTTCAACGGCGAGCAGGCGATGATCGAGGCGCTGAAAACCATTCTCGGCAAGATGCACCAGGATGCCGCGCCGCCGGACAGCGTGGAAGTGTTCTGCTACAGCCAGCACCTGCGTGGATTGATTCGTACCCGCGTGCAGCAGCTGGTCTCGGAATGTATCGAACTGCGTCTCTCCAGTACCCGTCAGGAAACCGGGCGCTTTAAGGCGCTGCGCGTCTCCGGTCAGACCTGGGGCCTGTTCTTTGAACGCCTCAACGTGTCGGTACAGAAGCTGGAAAACGCCATCGAATTCTACGGCGCGATTTCGCATAACAAGCTGCATGGCCTGTCGGTGCAGGTGGAAACCAACCACGTTAAGCTTCCGCAGGTGGTGGACGGCTTTGCCAGTGAAGGGATTATTCAGTTCTTCTTTGAAGAGTCGGGTGATAACGCCGGGTTTAACATCTACATTCTGGATGAGACCAACCGCGCCGAGGTGTATCACCACTGTGAAGGCAGTAAAGAGGAGCTGGTGCGCGACGTCAGCCGCTTCTACTCCTCTTCGCATGACCGCTTTACCTACGGCTCAAGCTTTATCAACTTTAACCTGCCGCAGTTCTACCAGATTGTGAACGTCGACGGTCGTACGCAGGTGATTCCGTTCCGCACCCAGGCCGTCACGCCTGCCGCGCCTGCCAATCAGGACACCGCGCCGCTGTTGCAGCAGTATTTCTCCTGAGCCTTTTCGCCGGGTGGCGCTTACGCTTACCCGGCCTACGGTTCGAGTCGCTGTTGCCGGGCGACAAAACTACCTGAAACTCACCGCCTCACCCGCCTGTGCAGTCGCGGCCTGTTCCAGCAGATCCCAGAACGGCACGCCGCTGCGGTCGCAAACCCATTCCCCGTCTTTCAGATCGAAATGATAGCCGCCCTGTTTAGCGGCCAGCCAGACCTGGTGAAGTGGCTCCTGGCGGTTAATAATAATTTTGCTGCCATTTTCGAAGCTCAGGGTCAGAATACCGCCGTTGATTTCACAATCGATATCGCTGTCGCCGTCCCAGTCATCAATACGCTCTTCGATGGTCATCCACAGGTTGTCGGCAAGGCGATGGAATTCACTGTCGTTCATGGTTTTGTTCCTGTTTTTCGTGATGCCGGCAGTATAACCCTAAATAATTCCCGTTGCAGGAAAGCGGCAAACTCTTGCTTTTGTGTCTTCTCCTGCGATGATAGAAACAGATTTGAACTTACGGGCAACTTTATAATGAAAAACGCTTTCCGAACGCTTGCCGTTCTCATCACGCTGTTTAGCCTGACTGGCTGCGGACTGAAGGGACCACTGTACTTTCCGCCTGCGGATAAAACCGCACCGCCGCCGACGAAACCGGTTAACAGCGGCATTGAGTCTTCCACGCCAAACACTAACGACCGTGGCGACAACGGCGGCCCGACTCAGGTTAATCTCTGACGACAACGTTCTGTACCCGCGCAATGGAGCAAATGATGCAGTTCTCTAAAATGCATGGCCTTGGCAACGATTTTATGGTCGTCGACGCGGTAACGCAGAATGTGTTTTTCTCCCCGGAACTGATCCGTCGTCTGGCGGATCGGCATCTGGGCGTGGGGTTCGATCAGCTGCTGGTGGTTGAGCCGCCGTACGATCCCGACCTCGATTTCCACTACCGTATTTTTAACGCAGACGGCAGCGAAGTGAACCAGTGCGGCAATGGCGCGCGCTGTTTCGCCCGCTTTGTCCGTCTGAAAGGGCTGACCAACAAACGTGATATTCGCGTCAGCACGGCCAATGGTCGCATGGTGCTTAGCGTCACCGATGATGAACTGGTGCGCGTGAACATGGGCGAACCTAACTTCGAGCCCTCCGTCGTGCCGTTTCGCGCAAACAAAGCGGAAAAGACCTATATTATGCGGGCGGCCGAGCAGACAGTATTGTGCGGCGTCGTCTCAATGGGTAACCCACACTGCGTGATTCAGGTTGATGATGTGGAAACCGCGGCGGTCGAAACGCTCGGCCCGGTGCTGGAAAGCCACGAACGTTTCCCGGAGCGCGCGAACATCGGTTTTATGCAGGTAGTGAAGCGCGAGCACATTCGTCTGCGGGTTTATGAGCGCGGCGCGGGCGAGACGCAGGCCTGCGGAAGCGGAGCCTGTGCGGCAGTGGCCGTGGGCATCTCCCAGGGGTTACTGGCAGAAGAGGTTCGCGTGGAATTACCGGGCGGTCGGCTTGATATCGCCTGGAAAGGACCGGGTCATCCACTGTATATGACTGGCCCGGCGGCACATGTCTATGACGGGTTTATCCATCTATGAAACAACCAGGGGAAGAACTGCAGGAAACAGTGACGGAACTGGACGACAGAGCTGTTGTTGATTATCTGCTGCGCAATCCTGAGTTTTTTATTCGCAATGCACGCGTCGTCGAAGAGATGCGCGTGCCGCATCCGGTTCGCGGGACCGTGTCGCTGGTGGAATGGCACATGGCGCGCGCGCGCAACCATATCAACCAGCTCGAAGAGAACATGACGCTGCTGATGGAGCAGGCCAGCACCAACGAAAGCCTGTTCTATCGTCTGCTGCATCTGCAGGCGCGTCTGGCGTCGGCGCACAGCCTTGACGAGTTCCTCAGCCGCTTCCATCGCTGGGCGCGCGAGCTGGGGCTGGCGGGCGCAACGATTCGTCTTTTCCCTGACCGCTGGCGCATCGGCGCGCCGTCGGGATTTACCCATCTGGCACTGAGCCGTCAGGCGTTTGAGCCGCTGCGCATACAGCGTCTGGGCCATGAGCACCACTATCTGGGGCCGCTTAACGGGCCTGAGCTGCTGGTGGTGTTGCCAGAGGCCAAAGCGATTGGATCGGTGGCGATGTCGCTGATGGGGCGCGATGGCGATCTGGGCGTCATCTTATTTACCAGCCGCGACGCGCATCACTATGAGCAAGGGCAAGCCACGCACCTGCTGCAGGAGATCGCCCTGATGCTGCCTGAGCTGCTGGAGCGCTGGATTGAGCGCGTATGACGGACGGACTGCTCGCCACTGACGTCTCGCGTTTTCTGCGCTATCTCGGCGTGGAGCGTCAGCTTAGCCCCATTACGCTGCTTAACTATCAGCGTCAGCTTGATGCCATCATACAGATCGCCGACGAAATTGGCCTGAAAAGCTGGCAACAATGTGATGCTGCGACGGTACGCGGGTTTGTTGTGCGTAGCCGTAAAAAAAACCTCAGCCCGGCGAGCCTGGCGCTCAGGCTCTCAGCGCTGCGCAGCTTCTTCGACTGGCTGGTCAGCCAGGGGGGCTTAAAAGCCAACCCGGCAAAAGGGATCGCCACGCCGAAGGCGCCGCGCCATCTGCCTAAAAATATTGACGTTGACGACGTAAACCGCCTGCTGGATATCGATCTGAACGATCCGCTGGCCGTGCGCGACCGCGCGATGCTGGAGGTGATGTACGGAGCCGGGCTGCGTCTGTCTGAACTCGTTAATCTTGATCTCAAGCATCTCGATCTGGAATCGGGCGAAGTGTGGGTAATGGGTAAGGGCAGCAAAGAGCGCCGCCTGCCGATTGGCCGCAATGCGGTCTCCTGGATTGAGCACTGGCTTGACCTGCGCGGGCTGTTTGGCTCCGACGAAGATGCGCTGTTCCTGACGAAACTCGGCAAGCGGATCTCGGCGCGTAACGTGCAGAAGCGCTTTGCGGAGTGGGGCATTAAGCAGGGTCTAAACAGCCACGTGCATCCGCACAAGCTGCGCCACTCCTTTGCAACACACATGCTTGAGTCGAGCGGCGATCTGCGCGGCGTGCAGGAACTGCTTGGCCATGCGAACCTGTCGACCACACAAATTTATACCCACTTAGACTTCCAACACCTTGCCTCGGTGTATGACGCGGCGCATCCACGCGCCAAACGGGGGAAATAATGCGTTTTTACCGCCCACTCGGTCAGATCTCAGCCCTGACGTTTGACCTTGATGACACTCTTTATGACAACCGCGAGGTGATCCTGCGTACCGAGCAGGAGTCTCTGGCGTTTGTGCAGAACTACCATCCCGCGCTGAAGGCGATACAGAACAAGGATTTCCAGAAGCTGCGCCAGTCCCTGCGGGAGACCGAGCCGGACATTTACCACGACGTGACCGAATGGCGTCGTCGCGCGGTTGAGCAGGCGATGCTGAATGTGGGCCTGAGCGCGCAGGATGCCGCCATTGGGGCAGAAGCGGCCATGGAAAACTTCGCCAAATGGCGCAGCCGTATCGACGTGCCGCAGGAAACCCACGACACGCTGGCGAAGCTTGCCGAAAAGTGGCCGCTGGTGGCCATCACCAACGGCAATGCCCAGCCGGAGCTGTTTGGCCTGAGCGATTACTTTGAATTCGTGCTGCGTGCGGGTCCTCACGGGCGCGCGAAGCCATTCAGTGACATGTACCATCTGGCGGCAGATAAGCTTAACCTGCCGCTGGGTGAGATCCTGCACGTGGGGGATGACCTGACCACAGACGTGGCGGGCGCTATCCGCTGCGGCATGCAGGCCTGCTGGATCAAGCCGGAAAACGCTGACCTGATGATCGCCTCCGATAGCCGTCTTCTGCCGCACGTGGAAATTTCGCGGTTGGCATCCCTCACGACGCTGATATAATCACCAGTAATATTGTATAAATTACCAGGGTTTTGCTGTTGTAGGCCCGGTAAGCGAAGCGCCACCGGGCGTTTTGCTCTGTTCCTGAATACTATGTGACGGTGCCAATGGACGTTTCTTACCTGCTCGACAGCCTTAATGACAAACAGCGTGACGCGGTTGCCGCCTCGCGCACCAACCTGCTGGTGCTGGCTGGAGCGGGCAGTGGTAAGACGCGCGTGCTGGTTCACCGTATCGCCTGGCTGCAGAGCGTGGAAAACTGCTCGCCGTACTCCATCATGGCGGTCACGTTCACTAACAAGGCGGCGGCGGAGATGCGCCACCGCATCGCGCAGCTGATGGGCACCAGCCAGGGCGGCATGTGGGTCGGTACCTTCCACGGTCTGGCGCATCGCCTGCTGCGTGCGCACCACATGGACGCCAACCTGCCGCAGGATTTCCAGATCCTCGACAGCGAAGACCAGCTCCGTCTGCTGAAGCGCCTGATCAAGGCGATGAACCTCGATGAGAAGCAGTGGCCGCCGCGTCAGGCGATGTGGTACATCAACGGCCAGAAAGACGAAGGGCTGCGTCCGCACCACATTCAGAGCTTCGGCAACCCGGTCGAGCAGACCTGGCAGAACGTCTACAAGGCCTATCAGGAAGCGTGCGATCGCGCCGGTCTGGTGGATTTTGCCGAGCTGCTGCTGCGCGCCCACGAGCTGTGGCTCAACAAGCCGCACATTCTGCAGCACTACCGTGAACGCTTTACCAATATCCTGGTGGACGAATTCCAGGATACCAACAATATCCAGTACGCATGGATCCGTCTGCTGGCCGGTGATACCGGCAAGGTGATGATCGTGGGCGATGACGACCAGTCGATCTACGGCTGGCGCGGGGCGCAGGTGGAGAACATCCAGCGCTTCCTCAACGATTTCCCCGGCGCGCAAACCATCCGTCTGGAGCAGAACTACCGCTCAACCAGCAACATTCTGAGCGCGGCCAACGCCCTGATTGAGAACAACAACGGGCGTTTGGGTAAAAAGCTGTGGACCGACGGCGTCGATGGCGAACCGATTTCGATTTACTGCGCGTTTAACGAACTCGACGAAGCGCGCTTCGTGGTCAACCGCATCAAAACCTGGCAGGACAACGGCGGCGCGCTGGAGCAGTGCGCCATTCTCTATCGCAGCAACGCCCAGTCGCGCGTGCTGGAAGAGGCGCTGCTGCAGGTGAGCATGCCGTACCGCATTTACGGCGGCATGCGCTTCTTCGAACGTCAGGAAATCAAAGATGCGCTCTCGTATCTGCGTCTGATTGCCAACCGTAACGACGACGCGGCGTTTGAACGCGTGGTGAACACCCCAACCCGCGGGATTGGCGACCGTACGCTGGACGTGGTGCGTCAGGCCTCGCGCGACCGCCAGCTGACGCTGTGGCAGGCGTGCCGCGAGCTGCTGCAGGAAAAGGCCCTTGCCGGACGCGCGGCCAGCGCCCTGCAGCGCTTCCTTGAGCTGATTGACGCCCTGGCGCAGGAAACCGCCGACATGCCGCTGCACGTGCAGACCGACCGGGTGATTAAAGACTCGGGCCTGCGCACCATGTACGAGCAGGAAAAAGGCGAGAAGGGCCAGACCCGTATTGAGAACTTAGAGGAACTGGTCACGGCAACGCGCCAGTTCAGCTACAACGAAGAAGACGAAGACCTGATGCCGCTGCAGGCGTTCCTCTCTCACGCCGCGCTGGAAGCGGGGGAAGGGCAGGCGGATACCTGGCAGGATGCGGTTCAGCTCATGACCCTGCACTCTGCCAAAGGCCTCGAATTCCCGCAGGTGTTTATCGTCGGCATGGAAGAGGGGATGTTCCCGAGCCAGATGTCGCTGGATGAAGGCGGGCGTCTGGAAGAGGAGCGTCGTCTGGCCTACGTGGGTGTGACGCGTGCGATGCAAAAGCTAACGCTAACCTACGCCGAAACCCGCCGTCTGTACGGTAAAGAGGTCTATCACCGTCCGTCGCGCTTTATCGGTGAACTGCCGGAAGAGTGCGTGGAGGAGGTACGTCTGCGGGCGAGCATCAGTCGTCCGGTCAGCCATCAGCGCATGGGCTCGCCGATTGCGGAAACCGACACCGGCTACAAGCTGGGCCAGCGCGTGCGCCATTCGAAGTTTGGCGAAGGTACCATTGTGAATCTGGAAGGCAGCGGCGAGCACAGCCGCCTGCAGGTGGCGTTCCAGGGGCAGGGGATCAAATGGCTGGTGGCAGCCTACGCGAAGCTGGAAACAGTCTAACATTCAGAAAAATATCATTATTTTGCAATAATCTGCTAGCCTTATACAGTGAAGGTCAATTAATGCCCTTCAGCGTTCCGTTGCGTGTTGACGCCACAGTTATAGCTGGCGTAACATGCGCGCACGATTACGCTAAGAGGACATTCGCCTTGGACACACCCAGTAGATACTGGCTCAATTCCCTGTCATCCAGGAACAACTCCTAAGGCTATCTCCTCTTGCTGATGGCCTTAGTGGTTGTCAGCGACTGCTCTATTCCCGTCGCGCTGAGTCAGGCTGTTTAATGGTCTGAAACCCAATTTGTTTCTGTGTGCCCACCGAACTGTCCGATATTTTTTGCATTGGGAGTCCCGGTCATGTTGAGCGCATTTCAACTCGAAAATAACCGACTGACTCGGCTTGAAGCCGAAGAGTCACAGCCCCTCATTGATGCCGTATGGGTGGATCTGGTCGAGCCGGACGACGATGAGCGCCTTCGCGTACAATCTGAGCTAGGGCAAAGCCTGGCAACGCGCCCGGAACTGGAAGACATCGAAGCATCCGCGCGTTTTTTTGAAGACGAAGACGGTCTGCACATTCACTCCTTCTTCTTCTTTGAAGATGCCGAAGACCACGCGGGTAACTCCACCGTGGCGTTTACCATTCGCGACGGTCGTCTGTTTACCCTGCGCGAACGTGAGCTGCCGGCATTCCGTCTCTACCGCATGCGCGCCCGCAGCCAGGCGATGGTAGACGGCAACGCGTACGAACTGCTGCTCGATCTGTTCGAGACCAAAATTGAACAGCTGGCGGATGAAATTGAAAACATCTACAGCGATCTGGAAAAGCTGAGCCGGGTGATCATGGAAGGCCATCAGGGCGACGAATATGACGAAGCGTTGTCCACGCTGGCAGAGCTGGAAGATATCGGCTGGAAGGTGCGTTTGTGTCTGATGGATACCCAGCGCGCGCTGAACTTCCTGGTGCGCAAGGCGCGTCTGCCGGGCGGTCAGCTGGAGCAGGCGCGTGAGATCTTACGAGATATCGAGTCCCTGCTGCCGCACAACGAATCTCTGTTCCAGAAGGTCAACTTCCTGATGCAGGCGGCGATGGGCTTTATCAACATCGAGCAGAACCGCATCATCAAGATCTTCTCGGTGGTGTCCGTGGTGTTCCTGCCGCCGACGCTGGTGGCCTCCAGCTACGGGATGAACTTCGAGTTTATGCCGGAGCTGAAGTGGAGCTTTGGTTACCCGGGGGCGATTATCTTTATGATCCTCGCGGGCCTGGCGCCGTATCTGTACTTTAAGCGTCGTAACTGGCTTTGAGAATCCGCCCGGTGGCGCTACGCTTACCGGGCCTACAGATCCTGTAGGCCGGATAAGGCGCAGCCGCCATCCGGCAAAAAGGCACTACAGCCCTTTACGCACTCTGCGTTGGGTATAAATCGCATCCGCAACGAAAATCGCCAGCGCCACCCAGATAAAGGCGAACGTCACCATCTTATCTGCCCCCGGCACTTCGCCGTAGAACACCACTGCCAGCAGGAACATCAGCGTCGGGCCAATGTACTGGAAGAAGCCCAGCGTGGAGAGACGCAGGCGCGTCGCTGCACCGGTGAAGCACAGCAGTGGAATGGTAGTTACCACGCCCGCCGCCATCAGCATCAGGTTCAGCGACCACGGGTTGCTGCCCATGTGGCTGGTTGGGCTGTCGGCGATGCCGAAGAGGTAAATCGCCGCCACCGGCAGCAGCCAGAGGGTTTCAAACAGCATCCCCGTCTGCGCTTCCACCGCAATCTTCTTGCGTACCAGGCCGTAGAAGGCAAAGCTGAACGCCAGGCCGAGGGCGATAATCGGCAGCGAGCCGAATGTCCACAGCTGCACCAGCACGCCGCAGAAGGCCAGAATCACCGCTAACCACTGCATACGACGGAAGCGTTCGCCGAGGAAAATCATCCCCAGCACAATATTCACCAGCGGGTTAATAAAGTACCCCAGGCTCGCCTCGAGCATGTGATGGTTATTCACTGCCCAGATAAACAGCAGCCAGTTACCACCAATCAGCACGGCAGAGAGTGCCAGCAGGAAGATCTTCTTCGGGGTCTGCAGCAGCGTTTTGACGCCCGACCACTGACGGCTGAGGCTCATCAGCGCAATCATAAAGAAGAACGACCAGATGACGCGGTGAGTGAGGATCTCGTCAGCCGGAACGTAGGCGATAAGCTTGAAGTACGCCGGGGCGATACCCCAAATAAAATAAGCGGCAAGGGCGAGTAAAACGCCCTGCCGCGTCTGTTTAGCATCCATCGGGAAAATCCGTTACAAAAAAGTGAATCAATTTTACCCGATTTTGCCGCCTCAACCCACCATATAAGTGGCGGTTGCGCTGGCAATATAAACCTGTTCTTCGTTGTGTAACTCAACGCGCGCCACGGCAACTTTATTCCCCGCGCGCAGCAGGCTGCTGGTACAGGTAAAGCGATTTCCGCGCCCCGGACGAAGATAGTCGACGCGCAAATCAATGGTGCCCATGCGCGCCAGACGCTGGCGAAGTTCGTCTTCATTAATGGTGTCATGGCGCGTCAGCGTACTGCCCACGCAGACCAGTCCTGCCGCCACGTCCAGCGCGGAGGCAATCACCCCGCCGTGCAAAATACTTTGCGCCCAGTTCCCTACCATCATCGGCTGGTTGTTGAAGCTCAGTTGGGCAAAGTCCTTCTCGTAACGCTCCAGCTCCAGTCCCAGCGCGCGGTTAAACGGCATATGGTAAACAAAAATCTCGCCCACGAGTTTTAACACTTCTTCGGCGGTAAGCATGGCTGACATGAGGCATCACATCCTTATTGTTAACGAAATGTTGATTTTATGCCTCAGCAACGAGGAATGCCACTTTCAGAAACGAGGATGCAGCAGTTGTCGCAGAAGTCTGTAGAATGTTCGCCACATAACTATTCAATCAATTTTACTCTTTTGCAGGAGAACACCACCGATGCGGACGTATCTGGCCTGGTTACTGGCGGCGGTTTCGCTGCCCCTCACAGCCTATGCGCAGGAAGCGACAATCAAAGAGGTGCACGATAAGCCTGCCGTTCACGGTAGCATTATCGCGAACCTTCTTCAGGAGCATGACAATCCGTTCACGCTCTATCCGTATGACACCAACTACGTGATTTATACCCAGACCAGCGATCTCAACAAAGAGGCGATAAGCTCCTATAACTGGTCTGATAATGCGCGTAAAGATGAGGTGAAGTTCCAGCTCAGCCTCGCCTTCCCGTTCTGGCGCGGCATTCTGGGGCCGAACTCGGTGTTTGGTGCCTCTTATACGCAGAAGTCCTGGTGGCAGCTCTCTAACAGCGGGGAATCCTCGCCGTTCCGCGAAACCAACTATGAGCCGCAGCTGTTCCTCGGCTTCGCAACGGATTATGAATTTGCCGGCTGGACGCTGCGCGACGTCGAAGTGGGCTTTAACCATGATTCTAACGGCCGTTCCGATCCGACATCCCGTAGCTGGAACCGCGCCTATACGCGCCTGATGGCGCAGAACGGTAACTGGATGGTGGAAGTGAAGCCGTGGTATGTGGTCGGCAGCACGGATGACAACCCGGACATCACCAAATATATGGGCTACTACCAGCTTAAAGTCGGCTACCAGCTAGGTGATGCCGTGCTGAGTGCGAAAGGCCAGTACAACTGGAACACCGGCTACGGCGGTGCGGAAGTGGGCTTAAGCTATCCGGTAAGCAAGCATGTTCGCCTTTATACGCAAGTCTACAGCGGCTACGGCGAGTCGCTTATCGATTACAACTTCAACCAGACCCGCGTCGGGGTGGGCGTGATGCTGAACGATATTCTCTAGGTTGCTCGAATGTTTTTGCGTTAAACGTTGAAGTTTCTCTCTCAGGCGCTGAAAATAGCGCCTGTTTCATTTCAGGCATATGGGGTTAATGTGGCGCAGGCGGAAGTATTGAATCAGGAGTCGCTGGCTAAACAGGTTTTGCATGAAACCTTTGGCTACCAGCAGTTCCGCCCTGGCCAGGAAACCATTATTGAAACGGTGCTGGAAGGCCGTGACTGCCTGGTGGTGATGCCGACCGGCGGCGGTAAATCCCTCTGTTATCAGGTGCCCGCGCTGGTGCTTAACGGCCTGACGGTCGTGGTATCCCCGCTCATTTCGCTAATGAAAGACCAGGTTGACCAGCTGCTCGCCAACGGCGTGGCGGCGGCCTGCCTTAACTCGACCCAAACCCGGGAGCAGCAGCAAGAGGTGATGGCCGGGTGCCGCACCGGGCAGATCCGCCTGCTGTATATCGCGCCGGAACGCCTGATGCTGGATAACTTCCTCGACCATCTCGCGCACTGGAATCCGGTCCTGTTGGCGGTGGATGAAGCGCACTGTATTTCCCAGTGGGGACACGATTTCCGCCCGGAATACGCCGCCCTCGGCCAGCTGCGTCAGCGCTTCCCCGAGCTGCCGTTTATGGCGCTTACCGCCACGGCAGATGATACCACCCGTCTGGACATCGTTCGTCTGCTGGGGCTGAACGACCCCTATATTCAGGTCAGCAGCTTCGACCGCCCCAACATCCGCTACATGCTGATGGAAAAATTCAAGCCGCTGGATCAGCTCCTGCGCTACGTCCAGGAGCAGCGCGGCAAGTCCGGCATCATCTACTGCAACAGTCGGGCGAAGGTGGAAGACACCGCCGCGCGGCTGCAAAACCGCGGCTTTAGCGCCGCCGCGTATCATGCCGGGTTAGAGAACCACATCCGCGCTGACGTGCAGGAGAAATTCCAGCGCGATGATCTGCAGATCGTGGTTGCGACGGTGGCGTTCGGGATGGGCATCAACAAGCCGAACGTGCGCTTTGTGGTGCACTTCGACATTCCTCGCAATATCGAATCCTACTATCAGGAAACTGGCCGCGCCGGGCGTGACGGCCTGCCTGCGGAAGCGATGCTGTTTTACGATCCGGCCGATATGGCGTGGCTGCGCCGCTGTCTGGAGGAAAAACCGCAGGGGCAGTTGCAGGATATCGAACGCCACAAGCTCAACGCGATGGGCGCGTTTGCCGAAGCGCAAACCTGCCGTCGTCTGGTGCTGCTCAACTACTTTGGCGAAGGGCGACAGGAGCCGTGCGGTAACTGCGATATCTGCCTGGATCCGCCGAAACAGTACGATGGTCTGATGGACGCACGTAAGGCACTCTCGACCATTTACCGCGTGAACCAGCGCTTCGGGATGGGCTACGTGGTGGAGGTGCTTCGCGGTGCCAACAACCAGCGTATCCGCGACATGGGCCACGACAAGCTGCCTGTCTACGGTATTGGCAAGGACCAGAGCCACGAGCACTGGGTCAGCATTATTCGTCAGCTGATCCACCTCGGCTTTGCCACACAGAACATTGCTCAGCACTCCGCGCTACAGCTGACTGAAGCGGCGCGTCCGGTCCTGCGCGGTGACGTTGAACTGAAGCTCGCCGTGCCGCGCGTGGTCGCCCTCAAGCCGCGGGTGATGCAAAAATCGTACGGCGGCAACTACGACCGCAAGCTGTTCGCCAAACTGCGCAAGCTGCGTAAAGCCATCGCCGATGAAGAGAATATCCCGCCTTACGTGGTGTTCAACGACGCGACCCTGATTGAGATGGCCGAGCAGATGCCGCTCAGCGCCAGCGAAATGCTCAGCGTCAACGGCGTCGGCACGCGCAAGCTGGAGCGCTTCGGTAAAGAGTTTATGGCGCTCATCCGTTCTCACGCCGACGGTGATGATGAGGAGTAGTCAGCCGGGCGAAAAAGTGCCAGGATGATGACTCACTGAATTATTTCCCCGCGAGTTAATTATGTTGATGCTATTTCTCACCGTGGCGTTAGTGCACATTGTTGCGCTGATGAGCCCGGGACCTGACTTTTTCTTCGTGTCACAAACGGCCGTCAGCCGCTCCCGCAAAGAGGCGATGATGGGCGTGCTCGGTATCACCATGGGCGTTATGGTCTGGGCGGCCGTTGCGCTGCTTGGTCTGAACCTGATCCTGGCGAAGATGGCCTGGCTGCATAACATCATTATGGTCGGCGGCGGGCTGTACCTGTGCTGGATGGGCTACCAGATGCTGCGCGGGGCGCTGAAGAAAGAAGAGAAAAAACCGAAAGAGCCAAAGGTAGAGCTGGCAACGGGCGGCCGCAGCTTTGTAAAAGGGCTGCTGACCAACCTGGCGAACCCGAAAGCGATTATTTATTTCGGCTCCGTGTTCTCGCTGTTTGTGGGTGATAGCGTCGGTGCGGGCGCACGCTGGGGCATCTTCCTGCTGATCGTTGTGGAAACCTTTGCCTGGTTTACCATCGTGGCCAGCCTGTTTGCCTTACCGGCGATGCGCCGTGGCTACCAGCGTATCGCGAAGTGGATTGACGGCTTCGCCGGCGCGCTGTTCGCCGGCTTCGGCATTCATCTTATTATTTCTCGCTAAGCATGACGCGCTGACGCAAGCAGCGCGCCAACCAGCATGAACAGCGAACCAAAGACTTTATTCAGGGCCTTCATCTGCTTAGGCCCTTTAATCCACGCCGCAATCCGCTGCGCCAGCGTCGCGTAACCAATCATTACGATGATATCGACAATAATGGTGGTCGCGCCCAGCACCACGTACTGCATCACCTGGGGCTGATGCGGCACGATAAACTGCGGGAACAGCGCGGCGAGGAACACAATGCTCTTCGGGTTGGTCAGGTTGACGAACACCGCGCGCTTAAACAGATGACCGCGGTTTTGCGTCTGCGCGAGCGTGTTGAGGTTGATGGAGCCTGCCGCGCGCCACTGCTGGATGCCGAGCCAAATCAGATACGCCGCCCCGGCCCATTTCAGCACTTCAAAGGCCAGCACGGAGCGGGAGAACAGGGTCCCCAGACCAATCCCGACCAGCACGATATGAATGCCCAGCCCGGTCTGCAAACCGGCAATGGATGCCGCCGCACCGCGATAGCCGTGGTTGATGGAGGTGGTCATGGTGTTAATGGCGCCCGAGCCCGGTGAAAGGCTAAGGATGATGGATGTCAGCAGGTAAGCGAACCACCACTCGAAGGTCATTTGAAACTCCCGAAACGTCTGTTTTTATGCCACAATACGCTATTGTTGAGTCATTTTGTGACCGGTTACGAAAAAACGATATTCCTTGGCTTAGGTGAGTAGAAACCCGATGTTTCAGCAGAAAAAGGACTGGGAAACACGAGAAAACGCATTTGCTGCTTTCTCCATGGGGCCGCTGACCGATTTCTGGCGCCAGCGTGAGGAAGATGCGTTTACGGGCGTCGGGGGCATCCCGGTGCGCTTCGTTCGTTTCCGTAATGAAAAAAATGATCGGGTCATCGTGGTCTGCCCGGGGCGTATTGAAAGCTACGTTAAATACGCCGAACTGGCCTACGACCTGGTCCATATGGGGTTCGATGTGCTGATCATCGACCATCGAGGACAGGGGCTGTCCGGGCGCATGCTTCCGGACACGCACCGTGGGCACGTCGATCGCTTCAGCGATTACGTCGACGATTTTGCCGCGTTCTGGCAGCAGGAAGTTCAGCCCGGTCCCTGGCGTAAGCGATACATCCTTGCGCACTCCATGGGGGGCGCGATATCGACGCTGTTTTTGCAGCGTTATGAACACCAGTGCGATGCCATTGCGCTGACCGCGCCGATGTACGGTATCGTCATACGTTTCCCGGACTGGATGGTGCGCCATCTTCTCGACTGGGCTGAGGGCCATCAGCGCATTCGTGAAGGCTATGCCATCGGAACCGGACGCTGGCGCGCGCTGCCGTTCGCCATCAACGTCTTAACCCACAGTCGGCAGCGTTATCGCCGTAACCTGCGCTTTTATGCCGATGAACCACGCTTACGCGTCGGCGGCCCGACCTGGCACTGGGTGCGGGAAGGTATTCTGGCCGGTGAGCAGGTGCTGGCAGGCGTGGGCGATGATGACACGCCGACGCTTCTGATCCAGGCGGAAGAAGAGCGTGTGGTGGATAACCGCATGCATGACCGCTATTGTGAACTGCGCGCGGCCGCCGGTCACCCTTGTGAAGGGGGTAAACCGCTGGTCATCAACGGCGCGTACCATGAGATCCTTTTTGAAAAGGACGCTATGCGCTCAGTCGCGCTCAACGCCATTGTTGAATTTTTCAACAGGCATAATTGATTATCGTTTTCCACCAGAGGTTGAAATCCCTATGTACCAGGTTGTTGCATCTGATTTAGATGGCACGCTGCTTTCCCCTGACCACACCCTGTCGCCTTACGCGAAAGAGACCCTAAAGCTGCTGACGGCACGGGGCGTGAACTTTGTGTTTGCCACCGGCCGCCACCACGTCGACGTGGGGCAGATCCGCGATAATCTTGAGATCAAATCGTACATGATCACCTCCAACGGTGCGCGCGTACATGATACCGACGGCAACCTGATCTTCACCCACAACCTGGATCGCGATATTGCCGCCGATCTGTTCGGCGTGGTGCACAACAACCCGGCTATCGTCACGAACGTTTACCGTGACGACGACTGGTTCATGAACCGCCACCGTCCGGATGAAATGCGTTTCTTCAAAGAAGCGGTATTTAACTACTCCCTGTACGAGCCGGGCCTTCTTGAGCCAGAGGGGATCAGTAAGGTGTTCTTCACCTGCGACAGCCACGAAGAACTGCTCCCGCTGGAACAGGCGATCAACGCCCGCTGGGGCGATCGCGTTAACGTCAGCTTCTCAACGCTCACCTGTCTGGAAGTGATGGCGGGAGGTGTCTCCAAAGGCCACGCCCTGGAAGCGGTCGCGAAACGTCTGGGCTTCGAGCTGAAAGACTGTATCGCCTTTGGTGACGGCATGAACGATGCCGAAATGCTGTCGATGGCGGGCAAGGGCTGCATCATGCAGAACGCGCATCAGCGTCTGAAAGATCTGCACCCGGAGCTGGAGGTGATTGGTTCTAACGCTGACAACGCGGTACCGAAATACCTGCGCAAGCTGTTCCTTGAATAATCTTCATTTGATTGTTTATTGCTCAGATGTCAACTAAAGAGTTCGCTACAATGCCTGTCCTTCTTTCTGAGAGACAAGCATTGTGGCGCTACTCATTATCACCACTATCCTGTGGGCCTTCTCCTTTAGCCTGATTGGCGAATACCTTGCCGGTTCAGTCGACAGCTACTTCTCGGTGCTGATGCGCGTAGGGCTGGCGGCGCTGGTGTTCCTGCCGTTTCTGCGCACGCGCGGACAGTCGCTGAAAACGATTGTGCTGTACATGCTGGTGGGGGCGATGCAGCTCGGCATCATGTACCTGTTCAGCTTCCGGGCTTACGTCTATCTGTCCGTCTCGGAATTCCTGCTCTTTACCGTGCTGACGCCGCTCTACATCACGCTGATTTACGATCTGCTGAGTAAACGCCGTCTGCGCTGGGGATACCTGCTGAGCGCGGCGCTGGCGGTGATCGGCGCGGCGATTATTCGCTACGACAAAGTGAGCGATCACTTCTGGACCGGGCTGATGTTCGTCCAGCTCGCCAATATCAGTTTCGCCATTGGCATGGTGGGCTACAAACGCCTGATGGAAACCCGTCCGATGCCGCAGCATAACGCGTTCGCCTGGTTCTACATGGGGGCCGCGATGGTCGCGGTGGCGGCGTGGTTTATGCTCGGTAACCCACAAAAGCTGCCGACTACCCCCGTGCAGTGGGGCGTGCTGATCTGGCTGGGCGTCGTAGCTTCCGGGTTGGGGTACTTCATGTGGAATTACGGCGCGACGCAGGTCGACGCCGGTACGCTGGGGATCATGAACAACGTGCATGTCCCGGCTGGGTTGTTGGTCAACCTTGCCATCTGGCAGCAACAGCCGCACTGGCCGAGCTTCCTTATTGGGGGAGCGGTGATCCTGGCTTCGCTGTGGGTCCATCGCCGCTGGGTCGCTCCGCGCTCCGCACAAACGGAAGATGGTCGCACGCGTGGTTCCGCGCTGAGCGAATAAACGCCTCCGTAATCGGCTGACGCTGCTCGCCATCGCGCACGGCGGCGTACAGTCGGCTCCACAGTCCTTCACCCAGGGTTTTGGTCACCACCAGACCCTGGCGTTCAAAGCTCTCTACCACCCAGTGCGGCAGCGCCGCGATACCCATTCTGGCCGCCACCATCTGAATCAACAGCAGGGTGTTATCCACGCTTTTTAGCTGCGGACTGATGCCCGCGGGCTGCAGGAAGTGTCGCCAGATATCCAGACGACTGCGCTGAACCGGGTAAATCAGCAGCGTTTCCGTCGCCAGGTCTTCCGGCGTGATGCGCGTTTTGGCCGCCAGCGGATGATCCGGCGCCAGTACCAGGCGTACTTCATAATCAAACATCGGCGAATAGTGCAGGCCGCTGCGCGGCAGAATATCGGACGTCATCACCAGATCCAGCTCGCCCTGCTGCAGCGAGGGCTGCGGGTCGAACGTCACGCCGGATTTAAAGTCCATCTCCACCTGCGGCCACTTCTGGCGGAAGTTCTCAAGCGCGGGGGTCAGCCACTGAATACAGCTATGGCACTCAATGGCGATACGCAGCGTGGTCTGCTGCGGTTCGTTGCACGCCTGGAGCGCGCTGGCGATCTGCGGCAGGACCTGATTCGCCAGCTGCAACAGGATCTCGCCCTGGGGCGTAAAGCGCAGCGGCTGGCTCTTGCGCACAAAAAGACGGAAGCCGAGGCGTTGTTCCAGATCGCTGAACTGGTGAGAAAGGGCGGACTGGGTCTGGTGCAGCGTGGCCGCCGCCGCCGCGAGCGAGCCGCAGTTCCGCAACGCTTGTAGCGTTTTCAGGTGTTTTATCTCGATCATGAAAGTCCTTCACTTCGCCATGAACATTTTGCGCTTGAGGAATATACAGTACCTGCCAATTATAGATGTGTAAACATCTGGACGTCTAAATAACGAATTTCACAAGGGGCACACCATGACAATCCGCAATCACACACTCGGTTTCCCTCGCGTTGGCCTGCGTCGCGAGCTGAAAAAAGCGCAAGAAAGCTACTGGGCGGGTAACGCCACCCGTGAAGAACTGCTGGCGGTGGGACGCGAGCTGCGCGCCCGTCACTGGGAGCAGCAAAAACAGGCGGGGATTGACCTGCTGCCGGTGGGCGATTTCGCCTGGTACGACCATGTTCTGACGACCAGCTTGCTGCTTGGCAACGTGCCGGCTCGTCATCAGAACAAAGATGGATCGGTAGATATCGATACTCTGTTCCGCATCGGCCGTGGCCGTGCGCCAACGGGTGAGCCAGCGGCAGCGGCGGAAATGACTAAATGGTTTAACACTAACTATCACTATATGGTGCCGGAGTTCGTAAAAGGTCAGCAGTTCAGGCTGACCTGGACGCAGCTTCTGGATGAAGTGGACGAAGCGCTGGCGCTGGGCCACCAGGTGAAACCCGTGCTGCTTGGGCCGGTAACGTACCTGTGGCTGGGCAAAGTAAAAGGCGAGCCGTTTGACCGGCTCAGCCTGCTGAAGGATATTCTGCCGGTCTATAAACAGGTGCTGATTGAGCTGGGCAAGCGCGGCATTCAGTGGGTGCAAATCGACGAGCCGGCGCTGGTGCTCGAACTGCCCAAGGTTTGGCTCGATGCCTTCAAACCGGCGTATGACGCGCTGGCGGGGCAGGTGAAGCTGCTGCTGACCACCTATTTTGAGGGCGTCACGCCGAACCTGAACACCATTACCGCGCTGCCGGTGCAGGGCCTGCACGTTGACCTGGTTCACGGCAAAGACGATGTCGCGGAACTGCACAAGCGACTGCCCGCAGACTGGCTGCTCTCCGCGGGTCTGGTTAACGGTCGTAACGTCTGGCGCGCCGATCTGACCGAGAAATACGCGCAGATTAAGGACATCGTCGGCAAACGTGAGCTGTGGGTGGCCTCGTCCTGCTCCCTGCTGCACAGCCCGATCGATTTGAGCGTGGAAACCCGTCTTGATGCTGAGGTCAAAAGCTGGTTTGCCTTCGCCCTGCAAAAATGTGAAGAGCTGGCGCTGCTGCGCGATGCGCTGAACAGCGGCGACACGGCGGCAATCAGTGCATGGAGCGCGCCGATTCAGGCACGTCGTCACTCGGCGCGTGTGCATAACCCGGCGGTGGAAAAACGCCTGGCGGCCATCACCGCCCAGGACAGCCAGCGTCAGAGCCCATATGAGGTGCGCGCCGAAGCGCAGCGTGCCCGCTTCAACCTGCCTGCGTGGCCGACCACCACCATCGGTTCCTTCCCACAAACCACCGAAATCCGTGGCCTGCGTCTGGACTTCAAAAAGGGCAACCTGGATGCGAATCACTACCGCACCGGTATCGCCGAACACATCAAGCAGGCGATTATCGAGCAGGAGCGGCTGGGGCTGGACGTGCTGGTGCACGGTGAGGCCGAGCGTAACGACATGGTGGAGTACTTCGGTGAGCATCTCGACGGCTTTGTGTTTACCCAGAATGGCTGGGTGCAGAGCTACGGCTCCCGCTGCGTGAAGCCGCCGGTGGTGATCGGCGACGTCAGCCGTCCGGAAGCGATCACCGTGGAGTGGGCGAAATACGCGCAGTCTCTGACCGACAAGCCGGTGAAAGGTATGCTCACCGGTCCGGTGACCATTCTTTGCTGGTCCTTCCCGCGCGAAGACGTCACCCGTGAAACCATCGCGAAGCAAATCGCGCTGGCGCTGCGTGATGAAGTGGCAGATCTGGAAGCTGCAGGCATAGGCATCATCCAGATTGACGAACCGGCCCTGCGCGAAGGTCTGCCGCTGCGCCGCAGCGACTGGGATGCCTACCTGAAGTGGGGCGTGGAGGCATTCCGCATCAACGCCGCGGTGGCGAAGGACGACACGCAGATCCACACCCACATGTGTTACTGCGAATTTAACGACATCATGGATTCGATTGCCGCGCTGGACGCTGACGTGATCACCATTGAGACGTCGCGCTCAGACATGGAGCTGCTGGAGTCGTTCGAAGAGTTCGAGTACCCGAACGAAATCGGGCCGGGCGTGTATGACATTCACTCCCCGAACGTGCCGAGCGTGGAGTGGATTGAAGCCTTGCTGAAAAAAGCGGCCCAGCGCATTCCGGCTGAGCGCCTGTGGGTGAACCCGGACTGCGGCCTGAAAACCCGCGGCTGGCCGGAAACCCGCGCCGCGCTGGCGAACATGGTGAAGGCAGCACAGAATTTGCGTCAGGCATAATTGTGACGCGCGATGGCCGGGCGTCTGCCCGGCCTGGAATGCGCATGCTTAGCGCAGATCTGCGCCGTTGCTGGCAATCACTTTTTGGTACCACCAGAAGGAGTCTTTTTTCAGCCGTTTCAACGTACCGTTGCCTTCATCGTCCTGATCGACATAGATAAAACCGTAGCGTTTGGACATCTGCGAGGTGCCCGCGCTGATGATGTCGATACAGCCCCACGTGGTGAACCCCATCACCTCCACGCCTTCATTAATCGCGGCCAGCGTTTGCGCGAAGTGTGCGCGGAAGTAGTCGATTCGATAGCTATCGTGGATCTTGCCGTTTTCGACCACATCCTTCGCGCCCAGACCGTTTTCAACGATAAACAGCGGCTTCCGGTAACGGTCATACAGCTCCAGCAGCGAGATTTTCAACCCAAGCGGATCAATCTGCCATCCCCATTCGGACGCAGGCAGATACGGGTTTTTCACACCGAGAACGGTATTCCCGGGAATGCGTTCGGCGTCAGGCTGCGTGGATTCGGTCATCGACATGTAATAGCTGAAGGAGACGAAATCGACGGTATGCGCCTTTAAAATACGCCGATCGTCAGGGTGCATTTCAATATGGATATTTCGTCGTTCCAGATCGCGCAGGATCAGCGGGGGATAGTCGCCAAATACCTGCACGTCGGCATAAAAATAGTTTTCCAGGTTTTTCTTGAGCGTGGCTTCAACGTCTTCCGGACGGCAGCTGTGCGGATAGGTCGTCAGTTTGGTCAGCATGCACCCGACCTGGCTGCCCGGAATTTTGGCATGGCAGTCGCGCGTGACCAGTGCAGACGCGACAAACTGATGGTGCAGACCCTGATAGATATCCTGTTTCGCGTTGCCCGGCGCGCTTTTCTCTTCGCGAATGCCCGCGGTCGTAAAGGGATGGCGGTGAATACTGTCTATTTCATTGAAGGTTAGCCAGTAACGCACCAGCTCTTTGTAGCGGTCGAAACAAACATTGCTGAAGCGAACGAAAGCATCGACCACATTGCGGTGCACCCAGCCGTTATATTTTTCGCTCAGCGCCAGCGGCATTTCGTAGTGGGAAAGTGTGACCAGCGGCTCGATGTTATGACGACGCAGCTCGCGAAACAGTTCTTCATAAAACTGCAGCCCGGCCTCGTTTGGCTCGGCGTCCTCTCCGGTCGGGAAAATACGTGACCAGGCAATAGATACGCGCAGCACCTTAAAACCCATCTCAGCAAACAGCGCGATGTCGTCTTTATAGTGGTGATAAAAATCGATGCCGCGGCGTTTCGGATACAGCGCATCATTTTTACCTTCAAACGCGTCGCGAATATTCTCGTTCGTCAGGGCCATGTGGCCGCTGTAATCTTTCACGGAGAGGTTGGGTTTCCAGGCGACAGCGTCGGCAACGGACGGCCCTTTGCCGTCCACGTTCCAGGCGCCTTCGGCCTGGTTGGCGGCAATCGCGCCGCCCCATAAAAAACCGTGTGGAAACGCGAGGGAATTGTCCATAACACGCACTCCTTATGCGTCATGATGATGGGAAAGGCTTACCCTTTTTTACCACCGTACTGACGGAACCACGTAAGCATCCGCTGCCATCCATCTTTAGCCGATTCAGCGTGATAGCTCGGACGATAGTCGGCGTTAAACGCATGCCCGGCATCCGGGTATACCACGATCTCCGCCTTCGCATTTGCCGCGCGGAGCGCATGGCGCATGGTTTCTACCGAATCCAGCGAAATACCGGTGTCCTGACCGCCGTAAAGCCCTAACACGGGGGCATTTAACTCGGTGGCGATATCAACCGGATGTTTTGGTGAATTCAGCGTTTTTTCACCCACCAGTTTGCCGTACCAGGCGACAGCGGCTTTGAGCTGCGGGTTATGCGCGGCATACAGCCAGCTAATGCGTCCGCCCCAGCAGAAACCGGTGACCAGCAAACGATGGGGATCGCCCCCGTTGCGCGCCGCCCAGCTGGCGACGTGGTCGAGGTCGGCCAGAACCTGCGCGTCCGGGACTTTGCTGACCAGGTTGCTGAGCAAGGTGGGGATATCGCTGTAGTCGTTCGGATCGCCCTGACGGAAGTAGAGCTCTGGCGCAACGGCCAGATAGCCTTCCAGCGCCAGCCGGCGGCAGAGGTCGCGAATGTGTTCGTGAACACCAAAAATTTCCTGAACCACGATCACGATGGGCAGCGGGCCGTCTGCCGATTTTGGTCGTGCGTGGTAAGCAGGCATGTTCTCTCCCTGCGTGGGAATAGAGGTCTCACCCGCGGTGATGGCATCTTCAGACGTTGAGACGATGGTTGAGGCATGCGGGGCCGCAGCAGGTGCAAAACCGGTTTTTTCAGTCATGGCATTCTCCGTACCAATCAGTTAGCGCAAAGGTAAATATAGACACCAGGTTAACAACTCACAGTGCCTTAAACGGTCTATCTTTTGTGCAGCACCTGACGATATAACTTGTTAATGTGATGTAAATCACTTTTTGATGGAAATTCGATGCAATCATTTTCATTCATGGTGAGATGCGTCACGAAATTATGCTTACTGCTTCTGTAAAGTACCGTTTTACTTCTTCTGACTAACCGACCCACAGAGGAGTCACCTATGTCTAAGTCTGATGTTTTTCATCTCGGCCTCACTAAAAACGATTTACAAGGGGCTACGCTCGCTATCGTCCCTGGCGATCCGGAGCGTGTGGAAAAGATCGCCGCGCTGATGGATAAGCCGGTTAAGCTGGCAGCCCATCGTGAATTTACCACCTGGCGCGCAGAGCTGGATGGTAAAGCCGTGATTGTGTGTTCTACCGGTATCGGTGGCCCGTCTACTTCGATTGCTGTTGAAGAGCTGGCACAGCTGGGCATTCGTACTTTCCTGCGTATCGGTACCACTGGCGCTATTCAGCCGCATATCAACGTCGGCGACGTGCTGGTGACGACCGCGTCTGTGCGTCTGGATGGCGCAAGCCTCCACTTTGCACCGATGGAGTTCCCGGCGGTGGCAGATTTCGAGTGCACCACCGCGCTGGTTGAAGCCGCGAAATCCGTGGGCGCAACCACCCACGTGGGCGTGACCGCTTCGTCCGATACCTTCTACCCGGGCCAGGAGCGTTACGACACCTTCTCTGGCCGCGTGGTAAGCCGCTTCAAAGGCTCCATGGAAGAGTGGCAGTCGATGGGCGTGATGAACTACGAAATGGAATCCGCCACGCTGCTGACCATGTGCGCAAGCCAGGGTCTGCGTGCCGGTATGGTGGCGGGCGTCATCGTCAACCGTACCCAGCAGGAGATCCCGAACGCCGAAACCATGAAGCAGACCGAAAGTCATGCGGTGAAAATCGTGGTAGAAGCGGCGCGTCGTCTGATCTAGTCCCCTCCCTTCGAAATCAAAGGCCGACACGTTCGGCCTTTATTTTTTGCGTAGCGCCTCGCAGGAAAACCCTTTCAAACTGGACGTTTATACAGCACAATTCTATTTTGTGCGGGTAATACGTTGATGCAGGGGGCATTGTGGATATCTCAATCCTGATTTATGCGGTGATTGCGCTGGCGGGCGTGGCGATAGGCTGGCTGATGTCCAGCTATCAGCATGCGCAGCAGAAGGCCGATCAGCTGGCTGAACGCGAAGAGATCGTCGCCGATTTAAGCGCGGCCAGGCAGCAGCTTGCCCTGAGTGAACACTGGCGCGACGAGTGTGAACTGCTCAACAACGAGCTGCGCAATCTCCGCGATATCAACACCTCGCTGGAGGCCGATCTCCGTGAAGTGACCACCCGCCTGGAATCCACTCAGCTGCATGCGGAAGATAAAATCCGCCAGATGATCAACAGCGAGCAGCGCCTCAGCGAACAGTTTGAAAACCTCGCGAACCGCATTTTTGAGCACAGCAACCGCCGCGTTGACGAGCAGAACCGCCAGAGCCTGAACAGCCTGCTGACGCCCCTGCGTGAACAGCTGGACGGCTTCCGCCGTCAGGTACAGGACAGCTTTGGTCAGGAAGCCCGCGAGCGGCATACCCTGGCGCATGAAATTCGCAATCTCCAGCAGCTGAATGCCCAGATGGCGCAGGAGGCGGTCAACCTCACCCGCGCGCTGAAAGGGGATAACAAAACCCAGGGCAACTGGGGAGAAGTGGTGCTGACCCGCGTCCTGGAAGCTTCAGGCCTTCGGGAAGGGTACGAATACGAAACGCAGGTGAGTATTGAAAATGATGCCCGCTCGCGAATGCAGCCGGATGTGATCGTGCGGCTGCCCCAGGGTAAAGATGTGGTGATTGACGCCAAGATGACTTTGGTGGCGTATGAGCGTTACTTCAATGCGGAGGACGACTACACCCGCGAATCGGCGCTGCAGGAGCACATTGCCTCCGTGCGCAATCATATTCGCCTGCTTGGCAGAAAAGACTATCAGCAGCTGCCTGGCCTGCGATCGCTAGACTATGTCCTGATGTTTATCCCGGTAGAGCCCGCGTTTCTGCTGGCACTCGACAGGCAGCCTGAACTCATCACCGAAGCGCTCAAAAATAACATTATGCTGGTCAGCCCCACCACGCTGCTGGTGGCCTTACGCACCATTGCGAACCTGTGGCGCTATGAGCACCAGAGCCGCAACGCGCAGCAGATTGCTGACCGCGCCAGCAAGCTGTACGACAAAATGCGCCTCTTCGTGGACGACATGTCCTCCGTCGGGCAGAGCCTGGACCGTGCGCAGGATAACTACCGTCAGGCGATGAAAAAACTCGCCTCGGGACGTGGCAATCTGCTGGCGCAGGCCGAATCATTCCGCAGCCTGGGGGTAGAGGTTAAACGCGAGATTAATCCGGAATTGGTGGAACAGGCCACCGCCCAGGACGACGAGTTTCGCCTGCGTGAAGGGGCGGACGAACAAAAGACAAACAGTGAAGACAACACGTTAGCGGTGGATTTATCACCAGGCGAGACTCCGGCGCGTTTCTTTCGCGGTGGTTGAAACGTAGGGCAAACGCGCCCAATCTGTTACACTTCACGAACATTTTACTGATAAGCAGGCTCTAAGATGGCTGACGATTCACAAGACACAACGCACTTTGGCTTTCAGACTGTCGCCAAAGCGCAGAAAGCTGACATGGTGGCCCACGTATTTCATTCCGTGGCGGCGAAGTACGATGTGATGAATGACCTGATGTCGTTCGGCATTCATCGCTTGTGGAAGCGCTTCACCATTGACTGTAGCGGCGTGCGTCGCGGACAAACGGTGCTGGATTTAGCCGGTGGTACGGGCGATTTAACCGCGAAATTCTCTCGTCTGGTGGGCGAAACCGGGCGCGTTGTCCTCGCCGATATTAATGACTCCATGCTGAAAATGGGCCGCGAAAAGCTGCGTAACATCGGCGTGGTGGGGAATGTGGAATATGTGCAGGCAAATGCCGAAGCGCTGCCGTTCCCGGACAATACCTTTGACTGCATCACGATCTCCTTCGGTCTGCGTAACGTGACCGACAAAGAAAAAGCGCTGCGCTCCATGTATCGCGTGCTGAAGCCGGGTGGACGCCTGCTGGTGCTCGAATTCTCCAAACCGATTATTGAGCCGCTGAGCAAAGCTTACGACGCCTATTCCTTCCACGTCCTGCCGCGCATCGGTGAGTTGGTGGCCAACGATGCGGAAAGCTACCGCTATCTGGCGGAATCTATCCGTATGCACCCGGATCAGGACACATTAAAAGCCATGATGCAGGATGCAGAATTTGAGAACGTTGAATATTTCAACCTGACGGCGGGTGTCGTCGCGCTGCATCGCGGTTACAAGTTCTGAGTGGAGGTGTCCCGTGCCCTTTAAACCCTTAGTCACCGCAGGTATCGAAAACGTACTGAATGCTTTTCTCTATCGTGCTCCGGCGCTTAAAGCAGCGCGTCAGCGGCTAAACGGGAAGGTATTACGTATTGTTTTAAAAGAGTTCTCGACGCCGCTTGTGCTGGTCTTCAGCGAACGCCAGCTTGACGTTCTGGGGGCGTGGGAAGGTGACGCCGACTGCTCGGTCATCACGCACATGAGTGTGCTGCCAAAACTGCGCGATCGCCAGCAATTAACGGCGCTTATCCGCAGTGGTGAGCTGGAAGTGGAAGGCGACATTCAGGTCGTGCAGAACTTCGTTGCGCTCACCGATCTGGCGGAGTTCGACCCGGCAGAACTGCTCGCGCCCTTTATCGGCGACATTGCCGCTGAAGGTATCGGAAAAGTCCTTCAGGGTGGCACCTCCTTTGCGCGTAAAAGCCTGCAACGTCAGCAACGCTATGCGGCGGAAGTGCTGACGGAAGAGTGGCGAATGGCGCCCGGTCCACTGGAAGTGGCATGGTTTGCGGAAGAGACCGCGGCTGTTGAACGTGCGGTTGATGCCTTAACCAAACGGCTGGAAAAACTGGAGGGCAAATGACGCCTGGTGAAATTCGGCGCCTCTATTTCATTATTCGCACCTTTTTGAGCTACGGGCTCGACGAGCTTATCCCCAAAATGCGTATCACGCTGCCGCTTCGCATCTGGCGGCGGATGCTCTTCTGGATGCCTAATCGCCATAAAGGTCAACCGCTGGGTGAGCGTCTTCGCCTGGCGCTGCAGGAGCTCGGTCCGGTATGGATTAAGTTCGGGCAGATGCTCTCGACCCGCCGCGATCTCTTCCCGCCGCTGATTGCTGATGAACTCGCGATGCTGCAGGACCGCGTCGCACCGTTTGACGGTGCGCGCGCGAAAAAGCAAATTGAAGAGGCGATGGGCAACATTCCCATTGAGACCTGGTTTGACGATTTCGATATTCAGCCACTGGCATCGGCCTCTATCGCTCAGGTACACACCGCGCGCCTGAAAGAAAATGGCAAGGAAGTGGTTATTAAGGTCATTCGTCCGGACATCCTGCCCATCATCAAAGCAGACATGAAGCTGATTTATCGTCTGGCGCGCTGGGTGCCGCGTCTGCTTCCGGACGGACGTCGTTTGCGTCCAATGGAAGTGGTGCGGGAATATGAAAAAACGCTGATTGATGAGCTTAACCTGCTGCGTGAATCGGCAAACGCCATTCAGCTGCGTCGCAACTTTGAAAACAGCCCGATGCTCTATGTCCCTGAAGTCTATTCTGACTACTGCAGCCAGAACATGATGGTGATGGAGCGTATCTACGGTATTCCGGTTTCGGATGTGGTGGCCCTGGAGAAGCAGGGAACGAACATGAAGCTGTTGGCCGAGCGTGGCGTTCAGGTCTTCTTCACCCAGGTGTTCCGCGACAGCTTTTTCCATGCGGACATGCACCCGGGCAATATCTTCGTGAGCTACGAGCACCCTGAGGATCCGAAGTATATCGGTATCGACTGTGGGATTGTGGGGTCGCTGAATAAAGAAGATAAACGCTATCTGGCCGAGAATTTCATCGCGTTCTTCAACCGCGACTACCGTAAGGTGGCCGAGCTCCACGTCGATTCCGGCTGGGTGCCGCCGGACACCAACGTCGAAGAGTTCGAGTTTGCGATCCGGACCGTTTGCGAACCGATTTTTGAAAAACCGCTGGCGGAAATCTCCTTCGGACATGTGCTGTTGAATCTGTTCAACACGGCTCGCCGCTTTAATATGGAAGTTCAGCCACAGCTAGTTTTACTTCAGAAAACATTACTTTACGTTGAGGGTGTAGGCCGACAGCTCTATCCTCAGTTAGACTTGTGGAAGACCGCGAAACCTTTCCTTGAATCCTGGATTAAGGATCAGGTGGGTATTCCGGCGCTGGTTCGCTCGCTGAAAGAGAAAGGCCCGTTCTGGATAGAAAAAATGCCTGAAATTCCTGAACTGGTTTATGACAGTTTGCGTCAGAGCAAGAACCTTCAGCACAGCATGGATAAAATCGCTCGCGAACTTCAGTCCAGCCGTGTTCGTCAGGGGCAGTCACGCTATCTCTTTGGGATTGGCGCAACGCTGCTGCTGAGCGGTACGCTGCTGCTAATCAACCGCCCGGAGTGGCAGATGATGCCCGCCTGGCTGATGGCCGCCGGGGTGGTTGTCTGGCTTGCCGGATGGCGAAAAACGCGCTGAGTTTGCGTCGCTATCGACGGGTCGCATACGTATAATGCGACCTGACTCATTAATCATCTATCCCTGAGGAACGTGTATGGGTGGTATCAGTATCTGGCAATTGTTGATCATTGCCGTCATCGTCGTGCTGTTGTTTGGCACCAAAAAGCTCGGTTCTATTGGTTCCGATCTGGGCGCGTCTATCAAAGGCTTCAAGAAAGCGATGAGCGATGATGAGAGCAAGCAGGATAAAACCAGCCAGGACGCTGACTTTACTGCTAAATCCATCTCCGACAAGCAAGAAGAAGCCAAAAAGGAAGACGCTAAACGCCACGATAAAGAGCAGGTGTAAGTCGTGTTCGACATTGGTTTTAGTGAGCTCCTGCTGGTCTTTGTGATTGGCCTGATCGTGCTGGGGCCTCAGCGTCTGCCGGTGGCGGTGAAAACCGTTGCGGGCTGGGTTCGTGCGCTGAGATCGCTGGCATCGACCGTTCAGAATGAACTGGCTCAGGAGCTTAAGCTGCAGGAATTTCAGGAAAGCCTGAAAAAGGTTGAGAAGGCGAGCATGGATAACCTGACGCCGGAACTGAAAGCGTCAATGGATGAGCTGCGCGAAGCGGCGGAATCCATGAAGCGCTCCTACAGCATTAACGATCCTGAAAAAGCGAGCGATGAAGCGAACACCATCCATAACCCGGTGGTGAAGGGCAGCGAAGAGCAGCGTGAGGGCGTAACGCCTGCCAGCGCTGAACATCAGGCTGCTGCGCCTGAACAGACGCCGCAGGAAACCGAAGTGAAAAAGCAGGTGCAGCCGGAAAAGCCCGTGGTTAATGCTGCCGAGGCAAAACCCGCCGCGCCCGTTTCCGAATCCCCCTCGTCGAGTGATAAAGCGTAAACATGGCTGTAGATGATACTCAACCGCTGATTACGCACCTCATAGAGCTGCGTAAGCGCCTGTTAAACTGCATCATTGCGGTTCTCGTTATTTTTCTATGCCTGGTCTATTTCGCCAACGATATCTACCAGGTGGTTTCTGCGCCGCTGATCAAGCAGATGCCGCTGGGCGCAACGATGATTGCAACAGACGTTGCTTCTCCGTTCTTTACCCCCATCAAGCTGACCTTTTGGGTGTCGTTGATTGCCTCTGCGCCCGTGATTCTGTACCAGGTGTGGGCCTTTGTGGCGCCAGCACTGTATAAGCACGAACGTAAGCTGGTCATCCCGCTGCTGGTGTCCAGTTCGCTGCTGTTCTATATCGGCATGGCGTTTGCCTATTTCGTTGTCTTCCCGCTGGCCTTCGGCTTCCTGACGCATACCGCGCCGGAAGGCGTCCAGGTGTCGACGGATATCGCCAGCTACCTCAGCTTTGTGATGGCGCTGTTTATGGCGTTCGGCGTGGCCTTTGAAGTACCGGTGGCCATTGTGCTGCTCTGCTGGGTAGGGGTCACCACGCCGGATGACCTGCGTAAGAAGCGTCCGTATATCCTGGTCGGCGCATTTGTGGTCGGCATGCTGCTGACACCGCCGGATGTGTTCTCCCAGACGCTGCTGGCCATACCGATGTACTGCCTGTTTGAGGTCGGCGTCTTCTTCTCACGGTTCTACGTGGGTAAAGGACGTCGGTCGGATGACGAAGACGCGACGTCCGACAAGACCACTGAAGAGTAAAACCAGCCGCCCGTCAGGGCGGTTGTTATATGGGGATTCGCATGTTTGATATCGGACTTAACCTGACCAGCTCGCAGTTTGCGAAAGATCGCGATGAGGTGGTTGCGCGCGCGTTTGCCGCAGGGGTGAAAGGACTGCTGCTGACGGGCACCAACCTGCATGAGAGCGAGCAGGCGCAGCAGCTGGCGCAACGCTACGAACGCTGTTGGTCTACCGCGGGCGTACACCCACATGACAGCAGCCAGTGGACCCCGGAAAGCAGTGAAATCCTGCGCAGGCTGGCGAAGACACCGGAAGTGGTGGCGATTGGCGAATGCGGCCTCGATTTCAACCGTAACTTTTCCACGCCTGAAGAGCAGGAAAAGGCGTTCACTGCCCAGCTTGCGCTGGCGGCAGAGCTTGAAATGCCCGTATTTATGCATTGTCGCGACGCGCATGAGCGTTTCCTGACTCTGCTGGAGCCGTGGCTTGAGAAACTGCCGGGCGCAGTGCTGCACTGTTTTACCGGCTCACGGCAGGAGGCGCTGGAGTGCCTGGAGCGCGGGCTTTATCTGGGGATTACCGGCTGGGTTTGCGATGAGCGCCGCGGGCTTGAGCTTCGGGAGCTGTTGCCGGCGATCCCGGCTGACCGGTTGCTCCTAGAAACGGATGCGCCTTATCTGCTGCCGCGCGATATGAAACCCAAACCGGCATCGCGACGCAATGAACCCGCTTATCTGGGGCACATTGTTGAGCGCGTCGCGTCGTGGCGCGGAGAGGATCCGCACTGGCTTTCCGTACAGACGGATGACAACGTGCGTAAGCTGTTCGGGATAAACGTTTAAAGTTTACGGAAGTCGGTGTTTTTAACGCTCTGCAGCACCTGTTTGTTCAGCAGATTAAGCAACAGCATGGAGCGCGCTTCCCCGTCCGGCTCGGCAAAAATCGCCTGCAGGCCTTCGAAAGCCCCTTCAGTAATCACGACGCTATCGCCCGTGTAGGGCGTTTCCGGGTCGGTAAGGCCTTCGGGCTGCTGATAAATCGACAGCTGGTGGATCACCGATGAGGGAACCGTCGCAGGGTGAGCGCCAAAGCGAACAAAATGGCTGACGCCGCGCGTGGCGCTGATGGTGGTGGTGTGGATCACCTCAGGGTCGAACTCCACGAACAGGTAGTTCGGGAACAACGGCTCGCTCACGGTTGTGCGCTTCCCGCGCTGCATTTTTTCAAGCGTGATCACGGGCGTCAGGCAATTGACAGACTGACGTTCAAGATGTTCCTGCGCGCGCTGAAGTTGCCCGCGTTTGCAATACAGTAAATACCAGGCCTGCATAATCACTCTTTCCCTTAGTTCGGGGCGCAAGCATATCAAAACCCTGGCGGGATCGCTAAGTTGATTATAATGGGCGAAAATGGGACAGAACGCATAACTTCACGCTAATTTAACAAAATTACAGCATCAAGCAGGCTTACGCCGTATAATGAAGCGCTTACAGAGAGGCCATGATTAACTGCATGAAATACCACGATCTCCGCGACTTCCTGACGCTGCTGGAAAAGCAGGGTGAACTCAAACGTATTACACTTCCTGTTGATCCTTATCTGGAGATGACAGAAATTGCTGACCGCACCCTGCGTGCCGGTGGCCCCGCGTTACTGTTTGAAAATCCGAAAGGGTACGCCATGCCGGTGCTGTGCAACCTGTTTGGTACACCGCGTCGCGTCGCACTGGGGATGGGGCAGGA
Source organism: Enterobacter sp. ku-bf2 (assembly GCF_001742765.1). Taxonomy (NCBI): domain Bacteria; kingdom Pseudomonadati; phylum Pseudomonadota; class Gammaproteobacteria; order Enterobacterales; family Enterobacteriaceae; genus Enterobacter; species Enterobacter sp. ku-bf2. The sequence goes on along the minus strand of NZ_MDVW01000007.1, from coordinate 10,239 downwards.
AGACGTCACGGCCCTGCGCGAAGTCGGTAAGCTGCTGGCCTTCCTGAAAGAGCCGGAGCCGCCGAAAGGCTTCCGCGATCTCTTCGACAAGCTGCCGCAGTTTAAGCAGGTGCTGAACATGCCCACTAAACGCCTGCGCGGCGCGCCGTGCCAGCAGAAGGTGCTGGAAGGCGATGCAGTTGATTTGACTAAAATCCCTATCATGCAGTGCTGGCCGGAAGATGCCGCGCCGCTGATCACCTGGGGACTGACCGTCACGCGCGGCCCGCACAAAGAACGCCAGAATCTCGGTATTTACCGCCAGCAGTTGATTGGCAAGAATAAGCTCATTATGCGCTGGCTGTCGCATCGCGGCGGCGCGCTGGATTTCCAGGAGTGGTGTGCTGCGCATCCGGGTGAACGTTTCCCTGTGTCCGTTGCGCTGGGCGCCGATCCGGCCACCATTCTCGGGGCCGTCACGCCCGTACCGGATACGCTCTCGGAGTATGCCTTTGCTGGCCTGCTGCGCGGAACGAAAACCGAAGTCGTGAAGTGTATCTCTAACGATCTTGAAGTCCCGGCCAGTGCAGAAATTGTGCTGGAAGGTTACATTGAACCGGGTGAAATGGCGCCGGAAGGCCCTTACGGCGACCACACCGGCTATTACAACGAAGTGGATAACTTCCCGGTGTTTACCGTGACGCACATTACGCAGCGTGAAGATGCGATTTATCACTCCACGTATACCGGGCGTCCACCGGATGAACCGGCGGTACTGGGCGTGGCGCTGAACGAAGTGTTTGTGCCGATCCTGCAAAAGCAGTTCCCGGAAATTGTTGATTTTTATCTGCCGCCTGAAGGATGCTCGTATCGCATGGCGGTGGTCACGATGAAGAAGCAGTATCCAGGTCATGCTAAACGCGTGATGATGGGCGTGTGGTCTTTCCTGCGCCAGTTTATGTATACCAAATTTGTTATTGTCTGCGATGATGACGTTAACGCCCGCGACTGGAATGACGTAATCTGGGCCATTACCACGCGAATGGACCCGGCGCGCGATACGGTGTTAGTCGAAAACACGCCGATTGATTATCTGGATTTTGCCTCGCCGGTTTCCGGTCTTGGCTCAAAGATGGGACTGGATGCCACAAATAAATGGCCTGGCGAAACCGACCGTGAATGGGGTCGCCCGATCAAAAAAGATCCTGCTGTGACCGCGCGCATTGACGCGATCTGGGACGAGCTGGCCATAATGAATAACGGTAAACCCTGAGCTGACCGTTAAGCCCTATAGACTTCCCGACAGAGAGAGCGAATGACAACCTTAAGCTGTAAAGTGACCTCGGTAGATGCCATCACCGACACCGTATATCGCGTCCGTTTAGTGCCAGAAGCGCCATTCTCTTTCCGCGCGGGTCAGTATCTGATGGTCGTGATGGATGAGCGTGATAAGCGTCCTTTCTCCATGGCCTCAACGCCAGCGGAGCAGGAATTTATTGAGCTTCATATCGGTGCGTCAGAGCTTAACCTGTATGCGATGGCCGTCATGGACCGCATTCTGAAAGAGCGCGAGATCGTAGTGGATATTCCGCACGGTGATGCGTGGCTGCGCGATGACGAAGACCGTCCGCTGATCCTGATTGCCGGTGGTACAGGCTTCTCCTACGTGCGCTCCATTCTGTTGACCGCCCTGGCGCGTAATCCCGACCGTGATATCACGATCTACTGGGGTGGCCGTGAAGAGAAACACCTGTATGACCTGTCTGAACTGGAAGCGCTGAGCGTTACCCATCCTAACCTGCGCATTGAGCCGGTGGTTGAGCAGCCGGAAGAGGGCTGGCGCGGGCGTAGCGGGACGGTGCTGACGGCAGTGCTGCAGGATCACGGTACGCTGGCGGGGCATGATATCTACATTGCAGGGCGTTTCGAGATGGCGAAAATAGCCCGCGATCTGTTCTGTAACGAACGTGATGCGCGTGAAGACCGCCTGTTTGGCGATGCGTTTGCCTTCATTTAAATAAAAAACCCGCCCCTGACAGGCGGGAAGAACGGCAACTAAACTGTTTCTCTTCGCCAGTGACACGACTGGCGGTGAGGTACCTCTCGTAGGCCGGGAAAGCGCAGCGCCTCCCGGCAAAAGCCCGATGGCGCGATGCTTATCGGGCCTACGTTATAGCCTTACACTCTCTCAAACACCGTCGCGATACCCTGACCCAGCCCGATACACATCGTTGCCAGACCAAACTGGGCATCTTTGCGTTCCATCAGGTTGATCAGCGTCGTGCTGATACGCGCCCCGGAGCAGCCCAGCGGGTGACCGAGGGCGATCGCGCCGCCGTTGAGGTTAATCTTCTCGTCGATCTGCTCCATCAGCCCCAGATCTTTAATGCACGGCAGGATCTGCGCGGCGAACGCTTCGTTCATCTCAAAGAGATCGATGTCGCTGGCGGTTAAGCCCGCTTTTTTCAGCGCCAGCTTTGAAGCCGGAACCGGGCCGTAGCCCATGATCGACGGATCGCAGCCCACGACCGCCATCGAGCGTACCCGAGCGCGAGGCGTTAATCCCAGCTCGCGGGCGCGGCTTTCGCTCATTACCAGCATCGCGGCGGCGCCGTCGGACAACGCCGACGAGGTCCCTGCCGTGACCGTACCGGTGACGGGGTCAAACGCCGGACGCAGCGTGGATAGCGCTTCGACGGTGGTTTCCGGACGAATGACTTCGTCGTGGCTGAACTGCTTCAGTACGCCGTCTGCATCGTGGCCGCCGGTAGGGATGATCTCGTTCTTAAAGGCACCAGACTGCGTGGCGGCCCATGCGCGAGCGTGAGAGCGCGCGGCAAAGGCATCCTGCATTTCGCGGCTGATGCCGTGCAGGCGGGAGAGCATCTCGGCGGTCAGACCCATCATCCCCGCAGCTTTCGCCACGTTGCGGCTCATGCCCGGGTGGAAATCGACCCCGTGACTCATCGGGACGTGACCCATATGCTCGACGCCACCGACCAGGCAAGCCTGAGCATCGCCGGTCATGATCATGCGGGCCGCGTCGTGCAGCGCCTGCATTGACGAACCGCACAGGCGGTTCACGGTGACCGCGGGAACCGAATGTGGGATCTCCGCCAGCAGCGACGCGTTGCGGGCGATGTTGAAGCCCTGCTCCAGGGTCTGCTGCACGCAGCCCCAGTAGATATCGTCGAGCGCAGCCGGATCCAGCGCCGGGTTACGCGCCAGCAGGCTACGCATCAGGTGCGCGGAGAGGTCTTCCGCACGCACGTTACGGAACGCGCCGCCTTTTGAACGGCCCATCGGGGTGCGAATCGCATCAACAATGACAACCTTTTCCATTGTGACTCCTTAAGCCGTTTTCAGCTCGCCAACCGGACGGGCTGGCTCAACTGCGGGATAGTAGGGTTCGTTATGGCGCGCTTTGTTACGCAGCCCTTCCGGCACTTCATACAGCGGGCCGAGGTGCTGATACTGCTGAGCCATATCGAGATAGCGGGCGCTGCCGAGTGTGTCCAGCCAGCGGAACGCGCCGCCGTGGAACGGAGGGAAGCCCAGGCCGTATACCAGCGCCATATCCGCTTCCGCCGGGCTGGCGATAATGCCTTCTTCGAGGCAACGCACCACTTCGTTGATCATTGGAATCATCATGCGGGCGATGATTTCATCGTCGGTGAAGTCGCGTTTCGTCTGACTGACATCGGCCAGCAGGCTATCCACCGCCGCGTCTTCTTCTTTCTTCGGTTTGCCCTTGCTGTCTTCTTTATAGCGCCAGAAGCCCAGACCGTTTTTCTGACCGAAGCGGTTAGCGTCGAACAGCGCGTCAATCGCGTCGCGATAGTCTTTCTGCATGCGCTGCGGGAAGCCTGCCGCCATTACCGCCTGGGCGTGGTGGGCGGTATCAATGCCCACAACGTCCAGCAGATACGCCGGTCCCATCGGCCAGCCGAACTGTTTTTCCATCACTTTGTCGATTTTGCGGAAGTCCGCGCCGTCGCGCAGCAGCTGGCTAAAACCGGCGAAATAAGGGAACAGCACGCGGTTGACGAAGAAGCCCGGACAATCGTTAACGACGATCGGCGTTTTGCCCATCTTGCTGGCCCAGGCCACCACTTTGGCGATGGTGTCGTCAGAGGTTTTTTCCCCACGGATCACTTCGACCAGCGGCATACGGTGTACCGGGTTGAAGAAGTGCATACCGCAGAAGTTTTCCGGACGCTTCAGCACGCTCGCCAGTTCGCTGATTGGAATGGTGGAGGTGTTAGAGGCCAGCACGGTATCCGGGCGAACCTTGTCTTCCGTTTCCGCCAGCACCGCTTTTTTAACCTTCGGGTTCTCGACGACGGCTTCGACCACCACGTCGACACGATCAAAACCGCTGTATTCCAGCACGGGCTGAATGGTGGAAATCACGCCTGCAAGCTTCAGACCGTCAATTTTCCCGCGCTCAAGCTGTTTATTCAGCAGCTTGGCCGCTTCGGTCATGCCCAGCGTCAGGGATTTCTCGTTGATGTCTTTCATCACCACCGGCACGCCTTTCCAGGCTGACTGGTAAGCGATGCCGCCACCCATAATGCCCGCGCCGAGTACCGCCGCATGTTTTGGCGTCTCAACGTTTTTGGTCAGCTGTTTGGCTTTGCCTTTCACGAACTGATCGTTGAGGAAGATACCGACCAGCGCACGAGCCTCATTGGTGTGCGCCAGCGGGACAAAGCTCTGATTTTCGAGCTTCAGCGCTTCATCGCGTCCGAGACGGGCAGCCGCTTCAATGGTTTTCACCGCCGTGATCGGCGCCGGGTAGTGTTTACCCGCCGTCTGCATCACCATGCCTTTGGCGATGGTGAAGCTCATGGTGGCTTCAATCTTGCTGAGTTTTAACGGTTCCAGCTTCGGCTGGCGTTTGGCTTTCCAGTCGAGATCGCCGTTAATCGCCTGACGCAGAATGGCGAGTGCGCCTTCAACAAGCTTCTCAGGTTTTACAACGCCGTCGACCAGGCCAATTTTCTGCGCCTGTTCTGCGCCGACATCTTTACCCGCGGCAATGATCTCCAGCGCGCTGTCGGCACCGAGCATGCGCGGCATACGAACGGAGCCGCCAAAGCCCGGCATAATGCCCAGCTTGGTTTCCGGCAGGCCGATGCGCAGGTCCGGCGTCGCCAGGCGATAGTCGGTCGCCAGCACGCACTCGCAGCCACCTCCCAGCGCATAGCCGTTAACGGCGGAAATAGTCGGGACAGGCAGATCTTCCAGACGATTAAAGACGCTGTTGGCAAAGTGCAGCCACTGGCTCAGCTGTTCTTCCGGGACCAGGAACAGCGAAAGGAACTCGGTGATATCGGCACCGACGATAAAGGCCGCTTTGTTCGAACGCAGCAGCAGCCCTTTTAATTCAGGTTGTTTTTCAAGAACATCCAGCGCCTGGCCAAGACTGGCCACCGTCGCGGTATCAAGCTTGTTCACTGAGCCGGGGGCATCGAACACCAGTTCGGCAATGCCATCTTCCAGCCAGTTGAGGTACAGGGTGTCGCCTTTGTAGAGCATGTCAGTCTCCTGAATCCAGCAATTGGATCTGGTCATACCAGATGAATCGGAGTGTGGGATTTATGTTAATAAAATGCAAATTACTCATTAAGAAATTGCTGCATTGATCACGGTCGGTGGAAATCACGCAGGCGGAGTGAGGTGTGCTAAGATGCGATGACTTGAGGTCAAAAAACGAAAGGAATAATGATGGACTCACTGGCTTCGCTTTATAAAAATCATATCGTTACCCTACAGGAACGTACCCGCGATGTACTGGCCCGCTTTAAGCTGGATGCGCTGCTGCTCCACTCCGGCGAGCTGATGAATACCTTTCTGGATGACCACGCTTATCCGTTCAAGGTGAACCCACAGTTTAAGGCGTGGGTGCCGGTGACGCAGGTGCCCAACTGCTGGCTGCTGGTGGATGGCGTGAACAAGCCGAAACTGTGGTTCTACCTGCCGGTCGATTACTGGCACAACGTTGAGCCGCTGCCGACCTCTTTCTGGACGGAAGAGATTGAGGTCATTGCGCTGCCAAAAGCGGACGGTATTGGCGGCCAGCTGCCTGCCGCACGTGGCAACATCGCCTATATTGGCCCTGTTCCGGAGCGTGCATTGGGCCTGGATATTGCGGCAGACAAACTCAACCCGAAAGGGGTGCTGGATTACCTCCACTATTACCGCGCGTATAAAACCGACTACGAACTTTACTGCATGCGTGAAGCGCAAAAGACCGCGGTGAACGGTCACCGTGCGGCGCATGAAGCCTTCCAGTCCGGCATGAGCGAGTTCGATATCAACCAGGCGTACCTGACCGCCACCGGTCATCGCGATACCGACGTGCCGTACAGCAACATTGTCGCGCTCAACGAGCACGCGTCCGTCCTGCACTACACCAAACTGGATCACCAGGTTCCGTCGGAAATGCGCAGCTTCCTGCTGGACGCAGGGGCAGAGTACAACGGCTACGCGGCCGACCTGACCCGCACCTGGGCGGCGAATGCGGACACCGAGTTCGCGCAGCTGATCAAAGACGTGAACGATGAACAGCTGGCGCTGATTGCCACCATGAAGGCGGGCACCAGCTATGTGGATTACCACATCCAGTTCCATCAGCGCATCGCCAAACTGCTGCGTAAGCACCAGATTGTGAAAGACATGAGCGAAGAGGCGATGGTCGAGAACGATCTGACCGGGCCCTTCATGCCGCACGGCATTGGTCACCCGCTGGGCCTGCAGGTGCACGACGTTGCGGGCTTTATGCAGGATGATACCGGTACACACCTGGCGGCACCGTCTAAATATCCTTACCTGCGCTGCACCCGCATTCTGGAACCGCGCATGGTGCTGACGATTGAACCGGGGATCTACTTTATCGAATCCCTGCTGGCGCCGTGGCGTGATGGCCAGTTCAGCAAGCACTTCAACTGGGAAAAAATTGACGCGCTGAAGCCGTTTGGCGGTATTCGTATCGAAGATAACGTGGTGATTCACGAAAACGGTATCGAGAATATGACGCGAGACCTGAAGCTGGCCTGATGGAAAGCTGGCTAATACCGGCTGAACCGGTCACCTTTGTTGAGGAAATCAAGAAAAGCCGCTTTATTACGCTGCTGGCGCATACCGACGGCGTAGAGGCGGCAAAAGCGTTTGTCGAATCCGTCCGGGCTGAGCATCCTGACGCCCGTCACCACTGCGTGGCGTGGGTAGCAGGGCCGCCGGACGATTCGCAGCAGCTGGGGTTTTCCGATGACGGTGAACCGGCGGGCACGGCCGGTAAACCCATGCTCTCCCAGCTAATGGGCAGCGGCGTGGGCGAAATAACCGCCGTAGTGGTGCGCTACTACGGCGGCATTTTGTTAGGCACCGGTGGGCTGGTTAAAGCCTATGGCGGGGGCGTGCAGCAGGCGCTTAATATGCTGGTCACTACCCGCAAAACGCCGCTTACCGAATATACTTTATTATGCGATTACGCCCAGCTATCGGGTATTGAAGCGCTGCTGCGGCAGTTTAACGGTGTCATCGCACACAGTGAATATCAGGCAATGGTGCAATTACGCGTGGCGCTTCCTCAGGCGGAACTGGCTGCTTTTTCAGCAAAACTCGCTGATTTTAGTCGTGGTTCGTTGCAATTGCTGCCGATTGAAGAATAATCCCCACCTCACTTTTGAATACCAAAGGAAGCGGCAGAGATGCATTTTCGTGCCATAACCCGAATCGTTGGACTGCTGGTCATACTCTTTTCCGGGACGATGATTCTCCCTGGACTGGTGGCGCTTATCTACCGGGACGGCGCGGGGCGGGCATTTACCCAGACCTTCTTTGTCGCGCTGGCGATCGGCTCCCTGCTGTGGTGGCCGAACCGTCGTCAGAAAGGTGAACTGAAATCTCGCGAAGGGTTTCTGATCGTCGTGCTGTTCTGGACGGTGCTGGGGAGCGTCGGTTCGCTGCCCTTTATCTTCTCTGAACAGCCTAACCTGAGCATCACGGATGCCTTCTTTGAATCTTTCTCCGGCTTAACGACGACCGGGGCGACGACGCTAGTAGGACTGGATTCGCTGCCGCATGCGATTCTCTTTTATCGTCAGATGCTGCAGTGGTTCGGCGGTATGGGGATCATCGTCCTGGCGGTAGCTATCCTGCCTATACTGGGCGTCGGCGGGATGCAGCTTTATCGCGCGGAAATGCCCGGGCCGCTGAAAGACAATAAGATGCGGCCGCGTATTGCCGAGACGGCGAAAACCCTGTGGCTGATTTATGTCTTGCTGACTGTCGCCTGTGCGCTGGCGCTATGGTTTGCCGGGATGCCCGCGTTTGATGCTATCGGGCACAGTTTTGCGACGATTGCGATTGGCGGGTTCTCTACCCACGATGCCAGCGTCGGCTACTTCGACAGCCCAACGATTAACACTATCATTGCCATTTTCCTGCTGATCTCTGGCTGTAACTACGGTCTGCACTTCTCTTTACTGAGCGGGCGCAGCCTGAAGGTGTACTGGCGTGACCCTGAGTTCCGCATGTTTATTGGCGTCCAGCTGACGCTGGTGATCATCTGTACCCTGGTGCTCTGGTTCCATGATGTCTATAACTCCGCGTTGACCACGCTAAACCAGGCTTTCTTCCAGGTGGTGTCGATGGCGACGACCGCCGGGTTTACCACGGACAGCATCGCGCGCTGGCCGCTGTTCCTGCCGGTGCTTTTGCTCTGTTCCGCGTTTATCGGCGGCTGTGCGGGGTCGACGGGCGGTGGTCTGAAGGTGATCCGTATTCTGCTGCTGTTCAAGCAGGGCAACCGTGAGCTGAAGCGTCTGGTCCACCCGAACGCGGTCTACAGCATCAAGCTGGGGAACCGCGCGCTGCCGGAACGTATCCTCGAAGCGGTGTGGGGATTCTTCTCGGCGTATGCGCTGGTCTTTATCGTCAGTATGCTGGCGATTATCGCGACGGGAGTGGATGATTTCTCCGCCTTTGCGTCCGTCGTCGCAACATTGAATAACCTCGGGCCTGGCCTGGGCGTGGTGGCGGATAACTTTGCCAGTATGAACCCTGTCGCGAAATGGATCCTCATTGCCAATATGCTGTTTGGTCGTCTTGAGGTCTTTACGCTGCTGGTGCTGTTTACCCCTACATTCTGGCGCGAGTAAGGAGCCGTTGATGAAAACACTGATTCTTTTCTCTACGCGAGACGGGCAAACGCGTGAGATTGCCGCCTATCTGGCATCTGAACTCAAAGAGCTGGGGATTTACTCGGATGTGGTTAACCTGAACCGTGCGGATCAGATTACCTGGCAGGATTACGATCGCGTGGTGATTGGTGCATCTATTCGTTACGGGCATTTCCATCCGGCGCTGGATCGCTTTGTGAAAAAGCATACGGCGAAGCTCAATACGTTGCCCGGCGCGTTCTACTCGGTCAATCTGGTCGCGCGTAAACCCGAGAAGCGCACGCCGCAGACCAACAGCTACACGCGCAAGTTTTTACTCAACTCGCCGTGGCAGCCAGAACTGTGCGCCGTCTTTGCTGGCGCGCTGCGCTACCCTCGCTACCGCTGGTATGACCGCTTTATGATCCGCCTGATTATGAAGATGACCGGGGGCGAAACCGATACGCGTAAAGAAGTGGTTTATACCGACTGGTCGCAGGTAGCCAGTTTTGCGCGAGAAATCGCACATTTAACGGGCGATTCGCGACATAAATAAGCGTTAAGTTTGAAAAGTGAGCGAACGAAAAGTTTTTTGTATTTTGTGCTTGTCACTTCAGAATAACTCCCTATAATGCGCCTCCACTGACACGGAACAACGGCACACACGCCGCCGGGTCAGCAGAGAAAAGCGAAAATAAACGCTTGACTCTGAAGCGGGAAAGCGTAACATGCACACCCCGCGCCGCAGCGAAAACGAAGCGGCACTGCTCTTTAACAATTTATCAGACAATCTGTGTGGGCACTCAAAGTGACATGGATTCTTAACGTCCTCGGACGAAAAATGAATACCAAGTCTCTGAGTGAACATACGTAATTCATTACGAAGTTTAATTCACGAGCATCAAACTTAAATTGAAGAGTTTGATCATGGCTCAGATTGAACGCTGGCGGCAGGCCTAACACATGCAAGTCGAGCGGCAGCGGAAAGTAGCTTGCTACTTTGCCGGCGAGCGGCGGACGGGTGAGTAATGTCTGGGAAACTGCCTGATGGAGGGGGATAACTACTGGAAACGGTAGCTAATACCGCATAACG